>CAVSVZ010000074.1:0-31033 GCA_963731495.1 uncultured Alphaproteobacteria bacterium | reverse complement strand
GATGGACGCCTTCCGCTTCTTCGACACCATCTACGTGCTGACCGCCGGCGGGCCCGGCACCGCGACCGAGACCATCACGCTCTACACCTACGCGCTCGGCTTTCGCCTGCTCGAGGTCGGCAAGGCCTCGGCGCTGGGCGTGCTGACGCTCCTGATCGTGTCGATCCTGGTCGCGGCTGATGATCGCCGTGGTCTACCGGGCGCGATCGGAGCCGCCTCTGATGCGCCCAAGGATGCGCAGCAGCTGCTGCTCTTCGTGGCGCTGTGCGCGTTCACCGCGGTCAACCTCACGCCGATCATCTGGGCGTTCCTGACCTCGATCAAGCTGCCGGTCGACGCGTTCGCGGTCCCGCCCAAGCTGGTGTTCACGCCGACCTTCCAGTTCCACCCCGAGGTCTGGGTCGAGAAGGGCTTCTGGCAGTTTCCTGATCAACAGCGTCGTCATCTCGGTCGCCACCGTGTGCGTCTCGGTGCCGATCGGCACCATGGCCGCCTATGGGCTCTCGCGCATGCGGGGCATCGGCACCCATGGCGTGCTGTTCGGGCTGCTGGCGATCCGCATGTTCCCGCACATCCTGCTCGCGATCCCGTTCTTCGTGATCGCCAGCTTCGTCGACCTGATCGACACCTATCTGGTCATGGTGATGGCGCTGGTGGCGATCAACCAGCCGTTCACCATCTGGCTGATGCGCAGCTTCTTTCTGGACGTGCCGATCGAGCTCGACGAGGCGGCCTGCATCGACGGCTGCAACCTGTGGCAGACCTTCACCCGGGTGGCGTTGCCGGTGGTCCGCCCGGGCCTGTGGGTGACCTCGCTGTTCAGCCTGCTGCTGGCCTACAACGAGTTCCTGCTGGCGCTGGTGCTGACCGGCCCCAGCACCAAGACCCTGCCGGTGGCGATCGCCGAATATGGCGGCGAGGACATCAACTACTGGTCGCTCTCGGCCGCCGCCGCGATCGGCATCATGCTGCCGATCGTGGTCTTCATGATGTTCCTGCAGCGCCATCTGGTGCGCGGCATTGCTTTCGGAGCGGTCAAGGGATGAGATTGCGCGTCGGCATCGCCGGCCTCGGCCGGATCTTTCGGATCTCCACCTGCGCGGCTATGGCGAGGCGGCCCGCGCCGACGTGGTGGCGCTGTTCGATCGGGACGCCGAGGCTTTGCGCGCGGCGGCGGCCATGGTGCCCGGCGCGGCCCTGTTCACCGACTACGGCGCGTTCCTGGCCCAGGGCCTCGATCTGGTCGAGATCCTGACACCGCATCCGGTCCATGCCGAGCAGGCGATCGCGGCCCTGGAGGCCGGCAGCCATGTCAGCGTGCAAAAGCCGATGGCGATCACGCTCGAGGAAGCGGACGCCATGCTCGCGGCCGCCGCGCGCTGCGGCCGCCGGTTCGCGGTGTTCGAGACCTACGGCCGCTATCCGCCGCTGATGCAGGCCAAGGCGCTGCTCGATCAGGGGGCGATCGGCCGCCCCTTGCACATGCGCCTGCGCACCCTGGTCGGCGATCCCGGCCGCGCCTGGTCGGTGCCGGCCGCGACCTGGCGCTGGCGGGCCGAGCTGTTCGAGCACCACGGGCTCGGCCGATTGACCTTCGACGATGGCCACCACCGTCTGGCGACCGCGCTCGACACTGTTCGGCCCGGTGCGCGACGTCGCTGCCACCATCGATGCCACGCCCACCCCGCATGGCCCGATCGATGCGCCCGCCTCGATCACCTGGCGCCATGTCGATCCGCCGGTCCATGTGATCTGGGACGTGATCTATGCCCCGCAGATGCAGGTGCGCAGCGACTACTACGCGCTCGACGAGCGCTTCGAGATCACCGGCGAGACCGGCATCGTGCGGGTCAACCGGGCGGCCGGCCGGATGCTCGACGAGCCGGTTCTGACCGTCCAGCGCGACGGCCGGGTGACCGCCTACCACGATCTCGAGGACGACTGGGGTGCGAGCTTCGAGGCGACCACGCGCCAATTGGTCGACGCGCTCTTGGACGATCTTCCGTTGCCGTTCGACGGCCAACGCAGGCCGCGAGGTGCTGCGATCTGGGCCTCGCAATCCGCGACTTCGGCCAGGCTCGGCCGCAAGGTCGCCCTTTCAAGACCGCCGTCGGCGTGCGGCTAGAATGCCGTCGTCCCGCGAGGAACTCCCCATGAATGCGCGCCTGCGCGGTGCCATCGACTGCGACGTCCATCCGAGCGTGCCCGGCATCGCGGCGCTGCTGCCCTACCTCGACGACTACTGGCGCGACATGATCGAGCTGCGCGGCATCGCGGGTTACGAGACCCGCGCCTACCCGCCGCTGGTGCCGGCGAGCGCGCGGCCCGACTGGCGCGGCGATCAGATCCACGCCGCCGAATCGGTCGAGCGGCTGCAGGCCGACCTGCTCGATCGCTGGCAGCTCGGCGGCGCGATCCTGAACTGCGTCTACGGCGTGCAGCAGATCAACGACGAAGCCCTGGAGGCGGCGCTGTGCGCGGCGGTCAACGACTGGCTGGCGGCCGAGTGGCTGGACAAGGATCCCCGTCTGCGCGCCTCGATCGTGATCCCGATGCAGAACCCCGCGCGGGCCGTCGAGGAGATCCAGCGCTGGGCCGACGATCGCCGCTTCGTCCAGGTGCTGATGCCGGCGATGCACGATCTGCCCTATGGCCGCCGCTACTGGTGGCCGATCTACGAGCAGGCGCAACGCCACGGCCTGCCGATCGGGCTGCATCTGGGCAGCGCCTATCGCCGCGCCGATCACCGCGGTCGGCTGGCCCAGCTACCATGTCGAGGACTATGTCGATCAGACCCAGGGCATGCAGGCGCAGCTCGCGAGCCTGTTGAGCCACGGCGTGTTCGTGAGCTTCCCGGAGCTCAAGCTGGTGCTGATCGAGTCCGGCGTGAGCTGGCTTCCCGCGTTCTGCTGGCGGATGTCGAAATTCTGGCGCGGCCTGCGGATCGAGGTGCCCTGGGTCGACCGCGCGCCGATCGAGATCGTGCGCGAGCACGTCCGCCTGACCCTGCAGCCGTTCGACGCACCGCCGTCGGCGGATCGGCCGTCGGGCGCCTGCTCGAGCATCTGGGCTCCGACGACATGCTGCTGTTCTCGTCGGACTATCCGCACTGGCAGTTCGATGGCGACGACGCTCTGCCGGACGGTTTTCCCGATGCCTCGACTTCCCGCCTGCTCACAGGCAACCCACATGAGACCTACGCTCGCATGGGAGGCGACGGCATGACGCTCGAGACGTTGACCGGCCCGAGCCGGACACCCAGGAGGCCGAGCAAGCGCGCCAGGCGCCGGGCCTGCGGCTGCCGATCATCGACAGCGACGTGCATCCCGACCGTGGCCTCGATGAGCGAGATGCGGCCCTATCTTACCGAGCGCTGGTGGACGCTACCTGCGCACCTACGGCGCGCTGGCCCAAGCACAACTTCGCGCAGGGCGAGCCCTTCCCCAAGGCGGCGCCGAGGGCGGCGCGGCGCGATGCCTGGACGCCGGACGGCAAGCAGCCGGGCAGCGATCTCGCCTTCATGCGCCACCACTATCTCGACGCCTACAACGTCGAGTACGGCATCCTCTCGCCGCTCAATCCGACCGGCCAGGGCGACTGCAATCCGGAGTTCAGCGCCGCCATCAGCAGCGCGGTCAACGACTGGCAGCGCGACAAGTGGACCCGGCCGGAGCGGCGGCTCAAGGCCTCGATCGTGATCCCTTACGAGGATGCGCCGGCGGCGGTGGCCGAGATCGAGCGCTGCGCCGACGACGGCGATTTCGCCCAGATCCTGATGCTGGCGCGCACCGCCGAGCCGCTCGGCAGCCCGGCGCTACTGGCCGATCTACGAGAAGGCGGTCGAGGTCGGCCTGCCGGTCGGCGTGCATGTGTTCGGCTATGGCGGCCATCCGACCACCGGCGCCGGCTGGCCGTCCTACTACCTCGAGGAGATGACCTCGCATTCGGCGGCCTGCCAGGCCGGCATCGCGAGCCTGGCGCTGCAGGGCGTGTTCGAGCGCTTCCCGGGTCTCAAGATGATCATGATCGAGGGCGGCTTCGGCTGGCTCGCGTCCCTGATGTGGCGGCTCGACAAGCACTGGGCGCGCCATCGCGACGAGGTGCCCCATGTCACCCGGCCGCCCTCGGAGAGCCTGCGTCAGGGCCTGTGGATCAGCACCCAGCCGATGGAGGAGCCGGAGCGCGTCCGCCAGCTGCAGGACGTGATCGAGTGGATCGGCCCCGACCGGCTCCTGATCGCCACCGACTACCCGCACTGGGACTTCGACGATCCGAGCATGGCCCTGCCGCGCTCGCTCGGGCCCGAGAAGCGCAAGGCGATCTGCTCGGAGAACGCGCGCAAGGTCTACCGCCTCTGACGGCGCCCTGATGGAGCGCTTCGTGGTCGCCCGGGCCGACGAGATCCCGCCGGGCGAACGCAAGCTGGTCTCCGTGCGCGGGCGCGACGTCGTCGTCTTCAACGTGCGCGGCGAATATTTCGCGCTGCTCGACCGCTGCCCGCACCAGGGCGGCAGCCTGTGCAAGGGCGAGCAGTTCGGCCGTGGTCGAATCCGACGGCCCCGGCCGCTACCGCTACGAGCGCAACGGCGAGATCATCCGCTGCCCCTGGCACGGCTGGGAGTTCGACCTGCGCACCGGCAAGTCCCGCGTCGATCCCAAGCGCACCTGGGTCAAGAGCTACCCCAGCCACGTCGAGCCCGGCGGGCGCGTGGTCGAAGGCCCGTATGTCGCCGAGACCTTCGAGGTGAAGGTCGACCAGGACTATGTGGTGATCGAAGCTTGACAGCCGGTCTGTGTCCGGACAAGTGGCGCGCTTTTCACGCTGATCTGCTACAATCCTCTAAACAGAGCATAGAGGGCACCCGTGGACGTCCGGGCTTGGCTGGAGGACCACGACCTCGGCCAGTATAGTGAGGTGTTCGCGTCGAACGATATTGACGCCGAGGTCCTGCGCACGCTGACGGCGGACGATCTCAAGGAGCTCGGCGTCGCGTCCTTAGGGCATCGCAAGAAACTGCTCGCCGCGATCGCCGGGCTCGACGAGCCGGGGTTCCAGCAGAAGCCGGCGCTCAGCGCGGCACCGCCAGAGGCCTACACCCCCCGCCACCTTGCCGAGCGCATCCTTGACGCCAAAGCTTTCCTGGCGGGCGAGCGCAAGCACGTCACGGTGCTGTTCGCCGACATCAAAGGCTCGCTTGCCATTATCGAAGGCACCGACCCGGAAGAGGCGAGCCGCATCCTCGATGGCGCGATCCGCGTCATGATGGATGCCGTGCATCGGTACGAGGGCACGGTCAACCGGGTCATGGGTGACGGCGTCATGGCGCTGTTCGGCGCGCCGATCGCGCACGAGGATCATGCCGTGCGCGCATGCTACGCCGCCCTGGCGATCCAGCGGGCGATGGAAGCCCACGCCGACGAGGCGCGCCGCACCCTCGGTATCGAGGTCAGCGTCCGGATCGGCCTGCATTCGGGCGAGGTCGTGGTCCGTACGATCGGCAACGACCTCAGCATGGATTACGACGCGATCGGGCCGACCGTCCATCTGGCGAGCCGCATGGAGCAGCTGGCGAGCCCGGGCACGGTCCGGCTCACCGCCGCGACGGCCGACCTCGCCGAGGGCTTCGTCGAGCTGCGCTCTCTAGGCCAGGTGCCGGTAAAGGGTCTGTCCCAGCCGATCGAGGCGTTCGATCTGGTCGGAGTTGGTGCCGCGCGCACACGCCTCCAGGCGGCCGCCGGCCGTGGCCTGACGCCTTTTGTCGGCCGCAGGGACGAGCTGGCAGTGCTCGAGCGGGCTCACGAGCTGGCTGAGGCCGGGCAGGGTCAGATGGTCGCGCTGGTCGGCGATCCGGGCGTGGGCAAGTCGCGGCTGTTCTACGAATTCACGCACCGCGAGCGGATGCGGCCGTGGCTGGTGCTCGAAGGCATCTCGGTCTCGTCCGGCAAGGCGAGTTCGTGGGCGCCGGCAATCGATCTGCTCAAGCCCTATTTCGACATTGCGCCGGACGATGATCGGCAGCGAAGTGCCGAGAAGGTCTTAGGCAAGATCCTGCTGCTGGACGAAGCGCTCCGGCCGGTCCTGCCGGCGGTGCTCGCCCTGCTCGATCTGCCGGTCGAAGATGCCGCATGGCAGTCGCTCGATCCGCCCCAGCGGCGCCGCCGCACGCTCGACGGCCTCAAGGCCCTGCTGGTGCGCGAAAGCCAGCGCCAGCCGCTCGCCCTGGTGTTCGAGGATCTGCACTGGATCGACGGCGAAACCCAGGCGCTGCTCGACAGCCTGGTGGAGAGCATGCCCACCTGCCGCATGCTGCTGCTGGTCAACTACCGTCCCGAGTATCGGCACGGCTGGGGCAGCAGGGCGCACTATACGCAGTTGCGGATCGATCCGCTCGAGGCGACAGGCGCCGACGAACTGCTCAAAGCGCTGCTTGGCGATGCGCCCGAACTCGCCGAGCTCAAGGAACGGCTGCTGGCGGCGAGCGAGGGCAATCCGCTGTTCCTGGAAGAGAGCGTGCGCATTCTGGTGGACACCGGCGTCCTGTCGGGCAAACGCGGCGCCTACCGTCTGATCCGGCAGCCGGAAGAGATCGAGATTCCCGCGAGCGTCGCCGCCATCATCGCCGCCCGCATCGATCGCCTGGGCACGGACGAGAAGACCGCACTTCAGCTCGCCGCGGTGATCGGCGAAGACGTGCCGCTTGACCTGCTCGAGGCCGTGTCCGAGCTGCCGGCGGAGACGCTGCATCGCGCCCTGGCCGATCTGCGCAGGCGTGAGCTTCTGTACGAGGCGCGTCTGTTTCCCGACATCGCCTACGCCTTCCGGCACGGGCTGACCCGGCGCGTCGCCTATGACGGCATGCTTCACGAAGGCCGCCGCGCGCTGCACGGCCAGATCGCCCAAGTCCTCGAGTTCGCGCCACGCCGATCATCTGGACGAGCTGGTCGAGATCCTGGCGCATCATTTCGAGCACGGCGCCGTGTGGCCGCAGGCTGCTGCGTATTCCTTGCGTGCGGCGGAAAAAGCGAAGCAGCGATACACCTATCCGACGGCGCTGGAGTTTGCGCAAAAGGCGCAAACCATCACCGAGCGCGTTCCGACGCTCGAGGCGGTCCGCTGCCGAGCCCTCGAGCTGCTGGGCGACCTGCACAGCCTCACGGGCGAGCTTGAGACCGCAAATCAGAGCTATGACGCCGCCATCGCGCTCACGACCGATACCGACGAGCGCCACCGCATCGAGAGCAAGCGGCACCGACCCGGGATCGTGCTGCGCGATGGCGCCCGGATCGTCTACTACCTGCACGGCGCCGGTGAAGAGACGCTGCTGTTCGTCAATCCCGTGGTCTATGGCCTCGAAGTGTTTCAGCCGATCGTCGAGCGGCTCTGCCAGGAATTCCGCATCGTCACGATCGACCCGCGCGGCACCGGCGCATCGGACCCGCTGCAGCGCCCCTATGGCCTGAGCCAGCACGCCGAGGACGTGCGCGCGGTGATCGAAGGGGCCGGCCTCGGCGCCATCACCGGTATCGGCATCTCGCGCGGCAGCAATCTGCTGGTGCGGCTCGCCCATCACTACCCGGCATCGGTGCGCCGCCTGGTTCTGGTCGGCGCACCGACCGATATCGGAGCCAGCGACAGCCCGGCGCAACGCGCCGACTACCTGAGCGAGACCGCGGCCTTCATCGAGAAGGGCAATTTCGAAGGCCTGATGCGCTACCACATCGGCAGGGTCTTTTCCGAGCCCGACGTCGCGGATCTGGCGGAAAGCCGATTGGCACGATGGCTCGAGATGCCGCGCGAGAGCGCGCTCAGCTTCTACGACCGCGACCCCGACATGGACATCAAACCGCTCCTGCCGACGATTTCGGTGCCGACCCTGATCGTGCACGGCACCGAGGACCGCCAGGTGCCGTTTGCAGCCGCAGAATACCTGGCGGCGCGTGTTCCCGGGGCGCAGCTCTGCCCCTTTGAGGGCTACGGCCACCTGCCCCTGTTCACTGCGACCCAGGAATTCTGCGACGTGCTGCGCGCGTTCGTGCGGACAGGGAAGGCGACGACCTAGCGCGCCCCCCACGGCATCCGTCCCCCCCTCTCGCAGCCTCTTTCGCGTTCCATCCCCACGTGGCAGCATCGAAGCGTCGCCGGGGACAGCCCCGACTCTGTAATTCCTTCCCTTCATGAGGTCTGCAACGCTCATGTCCGACAGGGTGCAATCCAACCAGATCAGTGGCCGCACGGCCTTCGTCGAGCTGCTGAAGTCCGAAGGCGTCGCGCAGATCTTCGGCAATCCCGGCACCACCGAGCTGCCGATCATGCACGCGCTCGCGGATGCCCCCGAGATGGGCTACGTGCTTGGCCTGCAGGAAGCGATCGTGCTCGCGATGGCAGACGGCTATGCCCGCGCCTCGGGCCAGCTCGCGGCCTGTAACGTCCATGTTGCGCCTGGCCTCGGCAATGCGATCGGCGCGCTGTACACGGCGCATGTCTCCGGCACGCCGATCATCGTGACCGCGGGCCAGCAGGAGCAGGGCCACGGCCTTACCGAGCCGCTGCTCTATGCGCCGTTGGTGCCGATCGCAGCACCGGTGGTCAAGTGGGCGACCGAGGTGACGCGGCTCGCCGACCTGCCGCGCATCGTGCACCGCGCCGCCAAGATCGCCACGACGCCGCCGACCGGGCCGGTGTTCATCTCGCTGCCCGGCGACATCCTGAACGCCTTCGGCGCGATCGAGCTCGGTCCGCCGACCCGCATCGATGCCGCGAGCCGCCCGTCCGATGCGGCGTTGCGCGGGCTCGCCGAGCGGTTGTTGGCCGCCGAGAAGCCGGTGATCCTGGCCGGGCACGAGATCGTCACCAGCGACGCCTTCGAGCAGGCCGCGCGCTTCGCCGACGTCCTGGGCGCGCCGGTCTACCAGCAGACCGTGATCAGCGGTGCCCACTTCCCGACCGAGCATCCGCTGTTCCTCGGCCAGCTCTCGCGCAATCAGCGACAGGTGCACGAGCTGCTCTCGCCCTATGACACGCTGGTCTGCCTCGGCGCCGACGTGCTGCAGATGTCGGTGCACAGCGAGGTCGATCCGCTGCCGTCGCATGTCGAGGTCGTGCAGATCGGCCTGCGCGACTGGGAGATGGGCAAGAATTATCCAGCGGCATTGGCGGTGCGGGCCGACGTCAAGGAGACCCTGGACGCGCTCACGCCGCTGCTCGTCGACCTCGGCGGCGCCTCGCTGCGAGCGCGCGCCGAGAGGGCCGTGCAGGCGCTGGCGGATCGCAACTGGTCGGCCCAGCGAGAGGCGCGGCGCGGCGCCGCAGCGGCCAAGGCGGATGCCCCGCCGATCGATCCCGAATGGCTGATGATGCGTCTTTGCCAAAAGCTGCCGGCGGACGCGATCCTCGTCGACGAGGGCCTGACCAGCGCTACGCAGCCTGCACGCGCATTTCGCGGTCCGCGACCGGTATGCCTATTTCGGCAATATCAGCGGTGGCATCGGCTGGGGTATCGCGGCGGCGGTCGGCGTACAGCTGGCCCAGCCTTCACGCCGGGTGGTCGCGGTGATCGGCGACGGCAGCTCGATGTACAGCATCCAGGCGCTGTGGAGCGCTGCCCACCAGAAGCTGCCGGTGGTCTTCGTGATCTGCGACAATGGCGGCTACCGGATTCTCAAGCAGCGCCTCAAGGCCTTCCACGGCGACGACCGGTTCATCGGCATGGATTTCCGGGATCCGCCGATCGATGTCGCGGGCCTGGCCCGCTCGTTCGGCGTGCGAGCGCATCGGATCGAGGACGGCGCTGCGTTCGATGCGCGGTTCCAGGAAGCGCTCGCGAGCTCCGAGCCCACGCTGCTGGACGTGGTGGTCGACGGGACGGTGTGAGCGTCGAACCGCGCGCCGCAGCGGCGCGCATCATCCCATCGGCAGGACGTCGGTCACCGAGAAGTCCTCACGCTAAAATGGGACCGGCAGGGCTCGGCTTCGGGCTCGTCGTTGACGATCGCGACCAAGGCCGAGGCGTCGACCACGGGCCTCAAAGGCGCGACTGTCCCTGCTCGTCGTACAGCACGTCCTCACCGACGGCGCCGCGGCGCATCGACCGCAGCTCTTCGATCACCGCGCGCGCCTTCGCGTCGCGCATGGCCCGATCGTGCTCCAGGCGTTCCCTTGCCTGAAGCAACGTGGCCCGGACCGTCTCGGTCACGCTCTGTCCCTGGCGCTTGGCCAGCTCACTGGCGAGCTGCCGCACGGCATCGTCGCGAATGTAGAGGGTCATCTCGGCCTCGCATACGTCGAGCAGATCACTCAGCGACGTCCCGAGAACAAGGCGCCGATATCGCGCCGGCCGTGCAGCACCCGTACGATCTCGATGCCGCCTCGATGGGGCGGTAGAAGATGATGTAATTCCCGACCACCAAGCTTCGAAGATCGTGGCGGAGGTCGGTTCGCGAGCGGCCGAGGCCCGGCTGCTCCGCCAGGGAGCGGCACTTCGTCTCGATCAGATCGACCGAGCGTTCGGAGGCGCTCCGATTCTGCTGCCCTATGTAATCCGCGATCAGACTGAGGTCGCTCTCGGCGCGCAGTGAAAATCTGAGCCGGCTCACTTCGCCGGTGCTTTGGCCTTGCCCATCCTCGCACGGAGCCGGGCGAAGACCTCGTCCGCCTCGACGACCTCGCCGCGCTCGCACTGGTCGATGCCGATCTGGATCTCGCGGCGCAATGCGTCGCGCTCGCCTTCGAGAAAGCGGTCCCGGGCGGCCAGGAGATAGAGTGCCTCGATGACCAACTCGCTCGCGAACTCGTACTCGCCGGCCTCGACCTTGCGCTCGACCAGCTCCTCCAGATCGCGGGGCAGCGGGATGTCCATGACCCGATATCCTCCTCGGACCAGGGAAGCGTCGACCTTCCGGCGGCAAAGGTCAAGCGTGGTGTGGATCGCCCCAAAATCCAGGCGGTGGTCGAGGCGAACTAGACCTGCGCCAGGTCCTTGGCCTCGCGCACGTCGAGCAGGTCGCGCAGCGCGTCGCCCAAAAAATTGATGGAGAGCACGGTGATCATGATGAACAGGCCGGGGAACACGCCAAGCCACCAGGCGCGCGAGATGAAGCTGCGCGCGTCCGCCAGGATCAGGCCCCAGGTCGGCGTGTCGGACTCCACGCCCAGTCCCAGGAACGACAGGCCGGCCTCGGCCAGGATCGCGTAGGACACGCTGACGGTTGCCTGGACGATCAAGGGTGCCGTGGTGTTCGGCAGGATGTGGCGCCACATGATCCGCCAGTCCGAGACGCCCACGACCCGCGCCGCGGCGACGTACTGCTCCTCCTTGATCGAGAGCACCATGCCGCGTGCGATCCGGGCGAAGTCGTCGAGGAAGGCGAGCGACACGGCAACGATCACGTTGGAAAGGCCGGTGCCGAACACCGCGACCAGGTAGACCGCGATGATGAAGTTCGGAAACGCCCATTGCAGGTCGATATAGCGCATTGCGAGGGTATCGATGATGCCGCCGAAATAGCCGGCGGCGACACCGAGAAAGACACCGGCGACCAGCGCGATCAGCACCGTCGAGATGCCGACGAACAGCGAGATGCGGGTACCGTAGATCAGGCGCGAGAGCAGGTCGCGGCCGAGGTCGTCGGTGCCAAGGGGATGGGCCCAGGACGGCGAGCCGATCATGTCGTACATCATCGCGTTCGGATCGTAGGGCGCGATCCACGGCGCGAGGATTCCGGCGAGCGCCAGCACGCTCAGCACGATCAGGCCAATCAGCGCCTTCTTGTCGCGCGCGACGAAGCGCAGCCAGGCGCCGCGCCGCACCGGCGGCAGATCGGCCTCGTCCTCGAACGACGGCGCCGCGATCAGGTCCGAGCGTTCCATCAGGGCGATGCCAGCGCACAGATCATTCGAAGCGAATCCGCGGGTCGATCACCGTGTAGAGCAGATCGACCAGGAGGTTGGAGAACACGAAGATCGCCGAGACCACCAGGATCGCGCCCTGGACCACCGGGTAGTCGCGATTGAGGATGCCCTGGATCAGCACCCGGCCGAGCCCTTTGATCGCGAACACGTTCTCGACCACCACCGTGCCGGCCATCAGCAGGGCAAGGGCGATGCCCATCACCGTGACCACCGGGATCAGGGCATTGGGGAAGGCGTGCACAAAGATCAGGCGCGGCCTGAGCAGGCCCTTCGAGCGGGCGACCTGCATGTACTCGGTCTGGAGCACCTCGAGCATGGACGAGCGGATCATGCGCGCCATGATCGCGGCGAACGGCGTGCCGATCGCGATCGAGGGCAGGATCAGGTGCGAGAACCAGGGCCAGAAACCCTCGGCAAGCGGCACGTAGCCGATCGCCGGCAGCCATTGCAGATTGGCGGCGAACACAATGATCAGCAGGATCGCGAGCCAGAAATCGGGCATGGAGAGCCCCAGGAACGCGACGAAGGTCACCGTGTGGTCGAGCGCCGAGTGCCGCCGCAACGCCGAGATCAGCCCGGCCGGCAGCGCGATCGCGATCGCGATCAGGAACGAGACCGAGGCGAGCGAGATGGTGCGCGGGAACGCCTCGGCGACGATTCGCGACACCTCGAGGCGACTGCCGAGCATCGACGTGCCGAGGTCGCCTTGCAGCGTCAGGCCGAACCACTTCACGTATTGCACCCAGACCGGCTGATCGAGCCCGAATTTCTCGCGGATCTGCTGTGCGACCTCGGGGTCGCCGACCTCGAACAGCATGGCCGCGATCGGATCGCCAGGCACCGCGCGCAGCATGAAGAACACCAGGGTCGCGACCGCCCACATCACGACGATCGCGCCGAGGAGGCGCCGGAGCAGATAGCGGCTCATGCCGCGGGCTCGAACGGTGGGGCGTCACCGCCCCACCGCGCGCGATCGTCCAGAGCGCCTGTCACCCCTAGCTGAGGGTCGTGCGGTCGAGGTCGACCAGACCCGGAATGCGGCTCTCCGGCGGGAAGTTCACGCCCTTGGTGTGCACCAGGATGTCCATCTGGTGGAACAGGAAGGCGCTCGCGACCTTGTCGGAGGTGATCTTGTTGGCCTCCTGCACCAGCGCCTTGCGCCGCTCGGGATCGGTCTCGAGACGCTGCTGGTCGATCAGCTCGTCGACCTCTGGCGTCCGAGAAGAAGCCGAACGGCATCTTGTCCTTGTCGCGCAGGCGGCCGTTGAACTTGGAGGTGGTCTGCATCCAGTCGACCAGGCCATCGTCCGGGTCGTAGTCGCCGCCCGAGCCCAGCCGCACCATGTCCCAGTCCATGTGATCGAACGCGTCGATCAGCACCGGAAAATCGCGCGTGTCCGGCTCCAGCGTGATGCCGAGATTGGTCTTGAGGATGTTGGCGATCACCTGGACCTCGCGCCGCTGGTCCGGGATGTGGATGATCTTGAGGGGCGGGAAGCCTTCGCCGTTGGGATAGCCGGCCTCGGCGAGCAGGCGCCTCGCCTCCTCGAGATCGAAGCGCTGGTTGCTGGTCTCGGCGAGACCGGGGTCGAAATAGAACCCCATGGCCGGGTTGATCGTGCCATAGGCGGGCGTGCCGCGGCCGAACTGCGCCTGCTCGATGTAGCGCTCCCGATCGAGCGCCTTGGCGATCGCCAGGCGCACCTTGAAGCCGTTCTCCTGCATCAGCCCGTCGAGCGGCTTGTTGAAATCGGAGACCATGAAGGGCTCGCGCCAGGGGTTCATCCATACGCTCTGGAAGGTCGGCCCGGATATGATGCTGACCACCAGATCCGGGTTGGCGAGGAACCGGTCGACGATTTCGGCCGCGATCGGATTGCCGCCGATCAGCTGGATGTCGCCCGCCTCGATCGCGGCGGCCAGCGGCTCGGCGTCGATGATCGGGGTGATCGTGACCTTGTCGAGCTTGGGCCGCTCGGGATCGTAGTAGTCCTCGAATTTCTCGAGCACGACCGACTGGCCGAGCTGATGCCCGGTCACCCGGAACGGGCCGGTGCCGACCGGGGTCAGGCCGTATTGCGCCGTGCCCAGTTGCTCGAGGCCGCCCCGGCTGACGATGGTCATCGCGCGGCCGCTCGAGCGCTCCAGGGTCTTGGTCAGGAACGAGGCCTGCGGCGCGCCGAGCACGATCTTCACGGTGTGGTCATCGACCGCCACCACGTCCTTGACGTTGGAGAGCACGGTCGATTGGATCGATTTCTCGGGATCCTTGGAGCGGTTGTAGGTGAACACCACGTCTTCGGCGGTGAACGGATCGCCGTTGTGGAAGGTGACACCTTCACGCAGGTTGAAGGTGTATTCGGTGCCATCGTCCGAGACGGTCCAGTCCTCGGCGAGGTCGCCCTGGCCGACCAGGTCGGTGTTGATGTGGGTGAGCCCGCTCAGCACGTTGGATGAGATCTGGAACTGCAGCACCTGGTTGATCTGGGCCGGATCGAGGGTGCGGATCTCGCCGACGCCGGACCAGCCGCAGCTCAGTTCGCCGCCTGACTGCGCTGCGGCGGGCCGCGTGCCGATGCCCGGGATCAGCTGGCTGGCCGTGAGCGTACCGGCGGCCGCGAGCAGACGAAGCGTCGTGCGCCGGTCGAGCCGCGGGCCGGACAGCGCCTGGCGGCTCAGGCCGAACAACGGGTCGCGCGGGTCGAAATCGTAGGCTTGCCGCAATTCCTCCCGGATCCGCTCGTCATCCGCATGCGTCAGGACTCGGTGCTTCTCGTTCATGGTACGGTCCTCCGTTGATGGCACGCCGCAACCGGCGGAACCGGATGCCGCGCGCGTCTCCCCTCAAGGCCATGG
This sequence comes from uncultured Alphaproteobacteria bacterium, assembly GCA_963731495.1. GTDB lineage: Bacteria > Pseudomonadota > Alphaproteobacteria > Geminicoccales > Geminicoccaceae > DASUGG01. The sequence continues at coordinate 16,269 of CAVSVZ010000074.1, read as the reverse complement.
CCTGGTCACTGCAGACGCCACGCCAACGTTGCCCCAAGGCCCGGCGTCATCTTGCCACGACCGGGCACGCGACCCAATGGGCCGGCCTCTGCTCCGAGAGCTCGGGCACGCGCTCGCGGCAGGCCGGTTCGGCGAGCCGGCAGCGCGGGTGAAACACGCAGCCGGGCGGCGGGTCGAGCGGGCTCGGCACCTCGCCCGGCAGGACCTGGTGCTCGCGCGCCTGCTCCGCCGCCGGGTCGGGCAGCGGCACGGCCTCCAGCAGCGCCTGGGTGTAGGGGTGGCGCGGATGCTCGAACAGCTCGTCGCTGTCGGCGATCTCGACCAGCCTGCCGAGGTACATGACGGCGACGCGATCACACAGATGCCGCACCACGCTGAGGTCGTGGCCGATGAACAGGTAGGTGAGGGCGAGCTCGGTACGCAGGTCGTCGAGCAGGTTGATGATCTGGGCCTGGATCGAGACGTCGAGCGCCGAGACCGGCTCGTCGCAGACCACCAGCTCCGGCTCCAGGGCGAGCGCGCGCGCGATGCCGACCCGCTGGCGCTGGCCGCCGCTCATCTCGTGCGGATAGCGCTCGGCCAGGCGCCGCGGCAGCCCGCAATGCTCGAGCAGCCGGTCGACCCGGCGCGCGAGCCCGGCGCCGGTCTCGATGCCGTGCACATACAGCGGCTCGCCGACGATCTCGCGCACCTTCATGCGCGGGTTGAGCGACGAGTACGGGTCCTGAAAGATCGCCTGGACCCGGCGGCGGAAGCGAAAGGTCGCCTGCCTGTCGAGGCACTCGAGGCCAGCGCCGTCGAAGCGCACCTGGCCCGAGCTCGGCTCTAGCAGTTTTAGCAGCAGGCGCGCGATCGTGCTCTTGCCGCAGCCGGATTCGCCGACCAGGCCGAGCGCCTCGCCCTTGCGGATGGAGAAGCTGACGCCGTCGACCGCCTTGACCTGGCCGATCGTGCGACGGAACACCATGCCCTTGGTGACCGGAAAGTGCTTCTTGAGATCTTCGACTTCGACCAACACCACGTGCGCCCGTCCCTCGAGGGTGCATCATCGACCGCCAGCCGGCGGCCGTCGAGTCCCGAATGGCGCCGTCAGCTCCGCGCGATCACGTCCAGCAGGTCGTCGCGGTCGCGCAATTCAAGTGTTCGGGTGGGACGCCCCGGACGCAGTTTCGGCTGAACGTTGGTCTCGAGCAGCCAGCCCCTCACAGCTTCACGTCGCGTACCGACGGTCTGACCTTCGGATGCTCGATCTCAAGGTCGCGCATACGTGGGTCGGCCATGGCACGCACCAGAGCCACTCCCGTCTCCGGATGGCGCAGCCGGTCGTATTCCTCGCTTGACACGATGACGACCGCATCGCGTCCGCGCACCGTCACCCGCTGCGGTCTCGCTTGACGAGCCAGCCGGACCACCTCGCTAAAGCGGGCTTTGGCGTCCTGCAGGCGCCACCGCCGGCCGAAAACGTGCTCGGTTCGGATAGCATTCATGGCGCTCACCTAGTCACTTGGACCAGATGGGCCGGTAGAGCATTCGGCGGCGGCGCGCGTCAACGTCAATTGCGACCCTGGCTACCCCGGGGCCCCACCCGCAGCTTCGCCACGCCGGCCCCTTGATGGTGCGCCTTACTTACCCTTTGAACGCCTGTGTTCGGTGGAACTCAGTATAGGCAGGAGCGGGCCACAAGCGCTGGTCGGACGGCTTGCGCAGCCGCATGTCCGGGTTGAATAGCCGACGCACGTTGTCCGGCAACGCGCGGCTCGACAGCAGAATGGGATAGTCCGGAGGATCGCCCAGCGTGACCAACCCTCGGTCGAACATCCAGTGCACCGTGCCGGACAGCGCGAGCCCGTTGCGGATCGAGTCCGGACCGCGCTCTGCCACAGGACGTATGTGCGCGGCCTGCGCCTCGGATCGGCCCGCGCCGTTGATCAGCCTGATGCCGGTCATGGCGCAGGTCGAGTTGTAGGCCACCTCGATCGCGCGGCGAAACGCAGCGTCACGCACCGGCCGGCTCAAGATCTGCTCGATCATGGGCCGCTCGAAGTCTGCTGGCGCCTCCATCATACCGGCAGGCAGGACCTGGTCGGGCCGCGCCTCACTCTGCTGTGAAAGCTCGGCCGCGAAGCCCGCCGCTAGGATCTCCGTGAACTCCTGGTCGCTGATCGGCCGCACGGCACGGCCGAACGCGCCCCTGCTCGTGCCGCCGTCGACGCGTTGAAGCTGCCGCTCGTAGTAGTGCTCGCCCTCGCGGAATGGGACCGGCCGATCGAAGGTCACATAAGTCACGGGGTCGATGTCAGCGTAGAAAAAGCCGCGGCGTGCCGGGTCGGGCCTGATGCCGGTCATTTGGGCAACCGCGACGTAAGCGCGCCGGCCGTAGCGGCCGCGATCGTGCGCCGCCACGCGACCTGGCTCGTAGTAGATGATGAAATCCCCGGTCGCCGCCTCCGCCGCGCGCAGGTAGGTTTCCGGGAAGTGGTAGCGCTCCTCGGGCTTGTCGTCGTAGATCGAGGCAGCTTTGTGGGTGAAAACCGCTTTCACCACTACGGCCCTATCGCGAGTTCTTTATCTCTACCTTTACGGAAGTCTGTGAGCGTAGCGCCAGCGGGGCCTTCGTCGGACCAGATGTCAGCCTGGCATGTGCCGACAAAGCCGGAACAGGCGACACGCGCGGCGACGCCTCGTCCATGAGCGTGACGGCGCGGTCGGCGAGCGCCATGGTCGGGGCGTTGGTGTTGCCCGAGGGGACGAACGGCATGGCGGAGGCGTCGATCACGCGCAGGCCGTCGATGCCGCGCACGCGCAGGCGGTCGTCGAGCACCGCCATCGGATCGCGCTCTGGCCCCATCCGGCAGGTGCCGACGGGATGCCAGTTGGTCTTGACCGTGCGTCGGCAGTGCTCGGCCAGCCCGGCGTCGTCGTCGATGTCCGAGTCCGGGCAGGAGCTCGGTCTTGATGCAGGCGGCAAGTGGCTCCGATTTCAGGATCTCGCGGGCGAAACGCAGCCCGGCGATCTCGAGGCGGAGATCCTCGGGCTCGGCCAGGTAGTTGTTGTCGACCACCGGCCGGTCCGCCGGGTCGGCCCCGCGCAGGCGGACGGTGCCGCGGGAGGCGGGTCGCAGCAGGCAGGCGTTGAGCGTGACGCCCTCCTGCGGGCGGACCTGCTTGATGTCCTTGTCGACGTAGACCGCGGGGATGCAATACATCTTGATGATCGGCCGCCTGTTCGGATCGGTCGGATCCTCGGGATCGACATAGGCGCAGGCCTCGACGCCGACGCTGGTGACGGGACCGCTCCGGAACAGCAGGTATTGCAGGCCGTTGCGGATCGCCCTCAGGCCGCGGTCCTCGCCGAAATAGCCGAGGTGCCCGCGGGTGGCGGCGACCACCGGTACCTCGTGATGGTCCTGCAGATTCTCGCCGACGCCGGGCAGGTCGGCAAGGGTCTCGATGCCATGCTCGGCAAGATGGGCCGAAGGGCCGATGCCGGAGAGCATCAGGAGCTTCGGGCTATTGTAGGTGCCGGCGGCGACCAGCACCTCGCCCTCGACATGGACCGTCTCCTCGCGGCCCTGGGCGCGGACGACCACGCCCTTGGCGCGGCCGCGCTCGACGAGGATCCGCGCCACCGTCGTGTCGGTGCGAACGGTGAGGCGCTGGTCGTTCGACAGTGGCTCCAGGAAGGCGCTGACGGCGTCGTGGCGGCGGTGCCGCCAGGTCGTGTACTGCATGGTGCCGACGCCATGCTGCCCTGCGCCGTTGAAGTCGGGATTGTAGGGTACGCCCAGGCCCTGGACGGCCAGCACGTAGTCCTCGGTGAGCTGGCAGGTCTGGCCGACGTCGGAGACGTGCAGCGGGCCGCCGACGCCATGCCAGGTGTCGTTGAAGCGGTGATTGTGCTCCATGCCGCGGAAATGCGGCAGCATGTCGGCGAAGCTCCAGCCGCGGCCGCCGCCGAGGAACGCGTCCCAGTGGTCGTAGTCGGCATGCTGGCCGCGGGTGTAGACCATGGCGTTGACGGCCGAACCGCCGCCGAGGATGGCCGCCTGGCCGACCGCCGGTGCACGACCGTTCAGATGCTTTTGCGGCACGGGCTCGTGCATCTCGACGATCGGGCTGCCGCCGATGCTCTTGATCCAGGCGGCGGGCATCGGCAGCATGAATCTGGCGAGGCCGGAGGCCCTGGCGGGGCCGCGCTCGAGGATCAGCACGCGCGCACCCTTGTCTCTGACCAGGCGTGACGCTGCCACGCAGCCGGCGGAACCGCCGCCGACGATGATGTAGTCGTAGGTTGCGGCCATGCTGGCTGTGCCCCTTCCCCGAGTCGGGCTCACTCTGCCACTTCATACCTCGCTTGCGACGGGCCGTTCGTCGCTTCTTTTTGCAACGTCGCGGCGCTGATCACCCTGAACCCTATTCCGAAATCGCGCCACCCCTGCGATAGTGGAGGAAAGGCGATCGATCGCCGCCAAGTGAAAACGTCGTCAGGGGGTCACGGTCTTGCCCAAGGTCCTGTGCAACATCCAGCAGGTGTATGGTCGACCAGCGGGGTTCCTGGCGCCGCTGCGCGAGGCCGGCTTCGAGATCGTGATGAACGACAAGGACCGGCTGCTGACCGAGGACGAGCTGATCGAGCGGCTGCAGGGCACGGTCGCCACCATCGCCGGTGGCGAGTTCTACACCCAGCGCGTCTTCGCGAGCGCCCCGGAGCTGCGCGTGGTCGCCCGCTTCGGCGTCGGCTACGACCGGGTCGACGTCGAGGCCGCGAGCCGCCATGGCGTCGCCGTGGCCATGGCCTTCGGCACCAATCACGAGAGCGTCGCAGACTACGCTTTTGCGCTGGCCATCGGTCTCGCCGTCGAGGTCCGCTCACACCACGACCGCGTCGCGTCGCGCGGCTGGGGCTGCAGCTTCCATCCGGGTCTGTGGGGCCGTTGCATGGGCATCGTCGGCCTGGGCCGGATCGGCAAGGCGATGGCGCGCCGCTGTCGCGCGTTCGATATGCAGCTGCTGGCCGCCGATCCGCTCGCCGACCAGGCCTATGCGGCGGCCAACGGCATCGAGCTGGTCTCGCTCGACGACCTGTTGCGCCGGGCCGATTTCGTCTCGCTGCACACGCCGCTGGCGCCGGAGACGCGCCATCTGATCGGCCGGCGCGAGCTCGCCCTGATGAAGCCGACGGCGTTCCTGATCAACACCGCGCGCGGCGGGCTGATCGACGAGACCGCGTTGCACGAGGCGCTGACCGCCGGGTGTCTCGCGGGCGCCGGCCTCGACGTGTTCGAGGCCGAGCCGCCGGAAGGATCGCCCCTGCTCGACCTCGACAACGTGCTGTTCGCGCCGCACGCCGCCGGCATGGACGAGGCGGCCGAGCGTCTCATGGGCGAGCGCTGCGTCGCCAACATCCTGGCCATCCTGGAAGGACGGGACCCGGGAGCCGACTACGTCTTGAACCCCCATGTCCTGGCCGCCTAGTTTGGAGCAGACAGACAGTCCCAGACGATGTCGCAGAACGCGACCCGGAGTGCGCGTGCGAGGACCTCGAGCTGAAGAACCGTCTGCGGGAGGGAGCGACCGCGCTTGGCGCCTGGCTCACCATCACCGACCCCGTGGTCGCCGAGATCATGGCCGGCGCCGGCTTCGACTACGTCCTGATCGACACCGAGCATGCGCCCTGGTCGCTCGAATCCCTGCAGACCACCATGCTCGCCTTCCGCGGCATGCCGACCGTGCCGATCGTGCGTGTGCCCTGGAACGACCAGGTGCATGTCAAGCAGGTGCTGGACCTCGGCGCCGACGGGGTGCTTGCGCCGATGGTGCGCGGCGCCGCCGAAGCGCGCGCCCTGGTCGCTTCTGCCAAATATCCGCCCGACGGCATCCGTGGCTTCGGCCCGCGCCGCGCCTCGGACTATGGCCGCGACATCGACGCCTATGTCGCCAGCGCCAATGCCGAGACCATCGTGATCCCGCAGATCGAGGATGTCGGCACCGCCGAAGCGGTCGAGGAGATTCTGGCGGTGCCCGGGGTCGACGCGCTGTGCATCGGACCGAACGACCTCTCTGGCAGCGCCGGGCTTTTGCGCCAGCACGACCATCCCGTGGTACGGGGCGCGATCGACAAGATTCTCAGCACCGCATCGGCGCATGGCGTCGCGGTCTGCACCGGCGTGACCTTGCCGCTCGAGCAGCAGCATGACTGGATCGCGCGCGGCGCGCGCCTCGCGCTGTTGACTTCCGACACCGAGCTGCTGGCCGGCGGCGCCTCCGGTGTGCTCGCGGCCGCGCGCGCCGCGCTGGAGCGATGACGCCGACGCCGCCAACGGAGGACCGGTTCGGCGCCGCCGACGAGGTGCTGCGCGAGGCCCTCGAGGCCGAGGAAGAGGCGCCGGAGCCCGCGGCGAGGCCTGGATGGCTCGGCCGCCTGCTCAGCAACCGCGACGTCGCCATCTTGCTGGTCGCGGTGATCCTGTTCGCGCTGTTCGCCTTGGCCGGACCGCGCTTTCTCAGCGAGAACAATCTGATCGACATCGCGCGGCGCGCCGCGATCCTTGGCATCCTCGCGGTCGGCATGACCTATCTGTTCGTCGCGGGCGAGCTCGACCTGTCGATCGGCTCGCACTACGGCTTTCTCCTGATCCTGATGTCGTTCCAGGAGGAGCGGCTGGGCATCGATCCCTGGATCGGCTCGGCGGTGGTGATCGTGATCGGCCTGCTGATCGGCGCGGTCAACGGCCTGCTGGTGACCCGGATCGGCCTGCCGTCCTTCATCACGACGTTGGGCATGCTGGCGCTCCTGCGCGGCGCCGCCAACACCGTCTCGAGCGGCTATCCGATCCCGGCCAAGAACACCGATCTGGCCTTCTACCAGATCATCCGCGCCGACTTCCCGGGCACGCCGATTCCCAACCTGTTCGTGCGCCATGGCCGTGGTGATGCTGATCGGCGGCATCGTGCTGGCGCGCACCAAGTTCGGCAGCGATGTGTACGCCACCGGCGGCGATGTCGAAGCGGCGCGCAACAACGGCATCGACACCAAACGGATCAAGCTCACCTGCTTCGTGCTGATGGGCGGCCTGTGCGGCCTCAGCGCGGCGCTGCTGTTCGGCCGGGTCGGCCTCGCGCCGCTCAGTGCCGGGGTCAATCTCGAGCTGCAGGTGATCGCCGCGATCATCATCGGCGGGGTCGCGCTGTTCGGCGGCCGCGGCACGATCTTCGGCAGCTTCATCGGCGTGCTGATCCTCAGCATGCTGACCAGCGGCATCATCCTGATGGGCGTCAAGCAGTTCTGGGACGGCGTCGCGACCGGCGCGGTGATCCTGGTGGCGGCCGGGCTCGACCTGCTGCTGCGCCAGGGCGCGGGCGGCCGGCTCAGCCGCGCCGACACCTGAGCGGCAAAGATCAACCAAGAAGGGAGACCAGGGATGCTGAAGAACATTAAGAGCGATCGCCGAGGCCTGATGACCGGAGGTGCGCCGCGCAGCGGCGCTGACCGCGGCGGCGGGCGCGATGGGCCTGCCGGCGGCAGCGCTGGCGCAAGGCGGCGCGTTCGGCCCGCCGCGAAAATTCATCTGGGTGCCCCAGGCGCTCGGCGACTGGGATCTGGCCTTCCAGGTCGGCGCCAGGGATTTTTGCGAGATGGTCGGCTGGGAGTACCAGCGGATCGGCAACCCGGTCTACTCGGTCCAGAACCACGCCGAGCAGGTCAACAACGCGATCGCCGCGCAGGCCAACGCGATCGCGACCTCGCTCGAGAGCGTCGGCCTGGTGCAGCCGTTCGAGCGCGGCCTCGACCAGGGCATCGCGATGATCATCACCGATCAGGGCATCCAGGAGGAGGCGGAGGCGCTCGGCCTGCACATCATCAACCAGGACGAGTACAACGCCGGCATCATCAACGGCACCCAGGCCGCGACCTTCGCCCAGGCGCTGACCGGCAAGGATGAGGGCATCATCGTGCTCGGCAACGGCAATCCGGGCTCGACCTCGATCGACAAGCGCCAGAACGGCAGCAAGGCGGGCATCGAGGCCTACAACGCGGCGAACGGCACCAGCTACCAGTTCGAGGCGTTCCCGGACAGCAGCTTCGGCGAGCTGACCGAGTCGATCCAGAAGTGGACCGCGCAGATCGACGAGAAGGGCGATCAGCTGGTCGCGGCGATCGGCACCGGCAACCCCAACCCGATCGTCCAGGCGCTCAAGGAGCGCGGCATCGCGCCCGGCACCATCGCGGTCGGCTCGACCGACATCCCGCCGGCCCATCAGCAGCAGATCGCCGAGGGCTGGGTGCAGTGGGGCATCGACCAGCAGTTCTACGTGATGGGCTTCATGTGCGCGGCCGGCGCCTGGGTCCAGCTGGAGCGGGGCTATCCGTATCTCGATATCCGCACCGGCGGCGAGGTCGTGACCGACAAGGATCTCGACCGGGTCAAGGCCCGGACCGACATCTGGCTGGCCAAGGCGCGCGAATACGGCTTCGCATAAGCCGCATCAAAGAAGCCGCGGGGGGAGGAGGCGCAGGGAAGCGGGCGGCGCCCGCTTCCCCAGCCGGGAGACGACGCGGGAGACGACATGTCCACAGCAGCGGCGAGCCCCTACCTGCAGGCGCGCGGGCTCTCGAAAAGCTTCGGGCACGTGCGCGCCCTGCACGACGTCGACGTCGACGTGTTCGAGGGCGAGGTGCTGGCGATCGTCGGCGACAACGGCGCCGGCAAATCGACCCTGATCAAGATCCTGAGCGGCGTCCATCAGCCGGATCGCGGCGAGGTCGAGGTCGGCGGCCGGCCGATCCGGATCAGCGACCCGCATGCCGCGCGCGAGCTCGGCATCGCCACGGTGTTCCAGAACCTCGCTCTGGTCGATCATGCGCGACGTCGCCGCGAACCTCTATCTCGGCCGCGAGCCGACCCGCTTCCGGTTCTTCGTCGACCGCAAGCGGATGCTGGAGGGCGCCCGGCGCGTCATGCGCGACCTGCGCGTCAACATCCCTTCGCTCGACCGCCGAGGTCGGGCAGCTCTCGGGCGGCCAGCGCCAGTCGATCGCGCTCGGCCGGGCGACCGCCCAGCACGGCCGCGTGATCATCATGGACGAGCCGACCGCGGCACTCGGCGTCCGCGAATCGCGCAAAGTCCTCGACCTGATCCTGCGCCTCAAGGCGACCGGCACCGGCGTCCTGATCGTCAGCCACAACATGCGCCACGTCTTCTCGGTCGCCGATCGCATCCTGGTGCTGCGCCACGGTCGCCGGGTCGGCGTGCGCGACAAGGACGCGACCGCGACCGGACGAGATCGTCAAGATGATCGTCGGCGTCGAGATGCTGTGAGTAGCCTGGCCCGATGAGCAGCGATCAGCAGACTCGGCCGACCTTCGAGCCGCGGCGACGAGGTGCTCGACGACCTGGCGCCGGACGAGGTGCTGGCCGCTCACCCCACGGTCTGGCAGCGGCTTTCGGGCAACCCGAACGTCGCGATCACGCTGGTGGCGCTGGTGGTGTTCGGGTTCTTCTCCGTGGCCACGGCACCACCTTCCTCACCGAGTTCAACCTGATCAACATCCTGCGCAACGCCGCGCTGATCGGCATCGTCGCGGTCGGCATGACCTACCTGCTGATCGCCGGCGAGATCGATCTGTCGGTCGGCTCGGTGTTCGGCTTTCTGACCGTGATCATGGGCCTGCTGGTGGTGGTGCTCGAGCTGAGCCCGTGGCTCGCGATGGTCCTGGTGATCGCGCTCGGCGCGGTGACCGGTGCTGTCAACGGCCTGATCCGCATGCGGATCGGCATCCCGTCCTTCATCGTCACCCTGGCGATGCTGGTCGCCTATCGCAGCGCTGCGCTGATCGCGAGCGGCGAGCGGCCGCTGACCACCCGCGGCCGGACCCCGTTCTACGAGCTCACCGGCGGCGAGCTGTTCGGCGTCATCCCCTGGCACGTGGTCTGGATGCTGGTGATCATGGCGATCGGCGCCTTCGTGCTGGCGCGCACCCGCTTCGGCTATCACGTCTACGCCACGGGCGGAAACTTGGAGGCGGCGCGCTTTGCCGGCATCGACACCAACCGGTCAAGCTCGCCGCGTTCATCCTGACCGGTGCGCTGTGCGGCCTGATCGGCGCGCTGCTGTTCGGCTATCTGCGGGTCGCCGAGCCGACCACCGGCACCGGCTTCGAGTTCCGCGTGATCGGTGCGGTGATCGTCGGCGGCGTCGCGCTGACCGGCGGGCGCGGCACGATCTACGGCAGCCTCATGGGCGCCTTGATCATCAGCATGATCACCAGTGGCCTGGTGCTGATGGGCTTTTCGCAGGATGTCGGCGACGTCGCGACGGGCGCCCTGATCATCGCCGCCGGCACGCTCGGCCTGGTGGCGCGGCGCGCCACCTCGCGCCGGCTCGGCATGATGGCGTGAGCCCGATCAGCCGCGAAAGCGCGCTTCGGGCAAGCCGCGAACGCCGACCTCCAGCGCGAACAGGCCGCCCGCCAGCGGCTGGCTCGCCAGCTGCGCCTCGGTGCGGTTGAAGCGCGATGTGGTGACGTACAGCACATCCAGGTTCGGGCCGCCGAACATCGCGCAGGTCGGCAGCTCGACCGGCAGGTCGATCACCCGGATCAGCCGGCCCTTGGGGTCGTAGCGCACGACCTTCCAGGCGGCCGGCAGGGTCAGCCAGTAGCAGCCCTCCTCGTCGACCGTGGCGCCATCCGGCGCGCCGCCGAACGCGCTGGTCTCGATGAACACGCGGCGGTTGCCGATGGTGCCTTCGTCCGGATCGCAATCGAACGCCCAGACCGTCCGGGCGCTGCTGCAGGCGTAGTACATGACGTCGCCCGACGGGCTCCAGGCGAGACCGTTCGAGACGGTGACGCCCTCGACCATCCGGTGCCAGCCGAGATCGGGGTCGAGACGGTACAGCGCGCCCGACGCCCTGGTCTCGGGATCGTGCATGGTGCCGGCCCAGAAGCGGCCGCGCCGGTCCGGCTTGCCGTCGTTGAAGCGGTTCTCCGGACGATCGGTCTCGGGATCGGCGATCGCCTCGAAGCTGCCGGTGGCGGGGTCGAAGAAGTGAAAGCCCGAGGTCATCGCTACGACCAGGCCGCCGTTCTCGCGCACCGCCAGCGAGCCGACGTCCTCGGGCGAGGGCCAATGCTGGTCGCGGCCGGTGGCCGGATCGAAGCGATGGATCTCGCGCCGCTTGATGTCGACCCAATAGAGCGCGCGTCCCGCACGTCCCAAAGCGGCCCCTCGCCGAGGATCGCCCTCGCGTCGAGGACGCATGCGATCTCGCTCATCGCGCGACCGCTCTGGGCCGCCGCGCTTTAGCGGCGCGTGCCATGCGGCGTTTTCTCATCGCCTGGTGGGCCCGATCGGAGCCGTCATGGAAGCTGCCGAACCACTGGTCGAGCGGGATCGAGCCGTCGGCGTAGTTGCATTCGAAATATTTGTGATGGAGGTAGTGGGCATAGCATTCGGTGTCGACCGTGCCCTCCTTGCCGACCACCATCTTCTCGAACCCCGTGTGCCCCGGCACCGGCGACAGCCCGGCATGCACCAAGTGGAACAGCGCGTGCACCGGGTGCGAGGACAGCAGCCAGTGGATCAGCACGCCGGAAAAATACAGAAGATGCTCGACCGGGTGCATGGACAGGCCCGACCAGGGCCCCGGATTGGTGTTGTGGTGGTGCAGCTTGTGCACGGTCCGATACAGCACCGGCACATGCAGCAGGCGGTGCACCAGGTAGAAGTGGACCTCGCGCATCAGCGGGACCAGCAGCATCAGCAGGACGATATAGACGGGATGCCCAGCCCAGCTCACCCAGGGGATGTAGCCGTTGGCGAACGCCCACAGCGTCACGACCTCGTACGCGGTCCAGATCGGCACGCCGCTCGCCAGGGTCCAGAACATGTTGTCGAGCGTCTGGTCGCGAAACAGGAAGGTCGGATTGCCGACGTCCAGCCATTTCGGGTTGTACTTGAACGCCCTGCCCTGGGCCCGGCGGATGTAGAGCCGCAGATGGAAGGCGCCGAAGAACAGCACCACCAGCGCCGCATTGCGGACCAGCACGAAGCCGATCCAGCCGGGCGCAAAGCTCCTCAGGGTCTCGACCGGCGGCGTCAGCCAGAGCCAGACCCCGACCGCGACCAGGCCATAGAGCAGGTTCCACGGCAGCAGGTAGCTCGGATAACCGAACAGCCACCTCAAGATCGCGAGCGGCTGCAACGGCCAGACGAACACCGCCGGATACGCGACCTGCCGGAACGGCTTCCAGTCGCCCCTCCGGTCGCGTTGCCCGTAAAGCGCATCGTCCATGGCGCCCTCTCCCCCGAGCGCGCTCGTGCCGCGCCATGCGGCCGGGCGCACGTCGGCCATGCCGACCGTTCGCCGATTTATCGCACCGCTGGCCGGCCGGATCAAGAACACGCAAAGCCCGCGATCGCCGACCCTCGCGCCCGCCGCCGCGCACGCAAGCTGTGGCGGTCGATCTTGCCGACGGCCCGCCAACGGCGCATGGTTCGCTTCGGGAAGCTGACAGCTGGGTAATCAGGAGGGAACCTCCATGAATGCTACCAGGTTGCTCTCGATCGGCGCGGCGGCGCTGGCCGTGTGCGCCGCCAAGGCCGCCACGGTGGACGCGGACGTGATGTATGGCGAAGCCCTGAAGCTGGGCAATGGCGTGGCCCGGATCTATGCCGATCTGGACGCCGACGGCGCGCCCGCGCGATCGGCGTGACCTTCGATCCGGGCCTGCTCACGGGTCTGCCGGACACGCCCAACACCTGGAGCCGCTGCTTCGACAAAAACGGCAACGGCCAGGTCGACCCGCACGGCGAGTGCAACGGCGACTACGAGCTCGCGTTCGCGCTGCCGCGGGAACTGGTCGAGCGCGGGACCACGCCGTTCTCCTGGGTGAGCGTCAACTGGAACCCGTCAGGCCACCCGCCGCCGGCACCACCGCCGTGGGCCGTGCCGCACTACGACTTCCACTTCTACATCATGCCGCGCGAGGCGGTGCAGCAGATCCGGCCGGGCCCGTGCAGCGAGCTGATCGACTGCGACGACTTTGCCCGCGCGCAGATCCCGATCCCGGCAGCCTACGTGCATGCCGACCACATCGACGTCGGCGCCGCGGTGCCCGACATGGGCAACCACCTGATCAATTCGAAGAGCCCGGAGCTGGCGCCGGGCGGCCCGCCCTTCACCCACACCTTCATCTTCGGCGCCTATGACGGCCACGTCACCTTCTACGAGCCGATGATCACGCTGGCCTATCTCGAGAGCCGGCCCGATACGTGCGTGCCGATCAAGCAGCCCCAGGCCTGGGAGACCGAGGGCTCCTACCCCACCACCTACTGCATCCGCTACCGAGCCGACGACCAGACCTACACGGTCTCGCTCGAGGATTTTGTGCATCGAACGGCGCCATAGCGCTCCGCTCGCCGCCACGAGACGAGGCATACTGCACCACGCCCGTCCTTCTGGCCCCTTATGCCGGAAAATGCCCGGATTTCTTGCGGCACTCGGGCTCCCGGCTCGTGCGCCACGCGGGCTGGAAATACATGTCTCGCCGCTCGGGCGGACGGTGGAGGCACGGCCGCCTTGGAGCCGCCTCGGTGGCGTCAAAGGGGTAGGGCGCTGCGGCAACGAGGGCTCATCTTCGATTCGACTCCCTCGACCCTTCATACGGGCGCCTCGAGGCCCCAAAGAACCCATGCGCCCGCAACCACGCACCGAGCAAGTCAAGGGCGAGCTGTCGATGCCCTCCAAGTAGCCGACCAGATGCATCCGGAAGTAGCGGCTGGGCGGCAGCGACGGCGCCCCCATGGTGGCCGCGTAGCAGGGCCCGCATAGTTTCTCGACCAGGCGTCGAACCCGGCCTCGATCAGCACGGCCTGCAAGCGATCGTAGAATGCTTGCCCCGGCGACTTCGGCATGCTCGTCCCAGGTCACCAGCATCTCGCCCTGCCGTGGCCCTTGCCGCCCCATCGCCATGGTTGCTCTGCGCCTCCGCCGCTCTACCCCCAGCAAATCACGCCGACCCGACTTCCTCAACACCCCGTTAAGCCTCCACTCCGGCCATCTCGCAGATCAGGCGCCAGGCGTCGTCGTCGACCGGGCTCACTGACAGGCGCGACTGGCGGACCAGCGCCAGATGCTGCAGGCGTGGGTCCGACTTGATCTGGCGTAGCGTCACCTCCTTGGCGACCGGCTTTACCGGCTGGACGTCGACCAGCGCGTAGCTCTTTTTGGGATCATCCGGGTTCTCATAGGCCGCGCGGGCGATCTGCATGATGCCGACCACCGCCGGGTCCTTCTGCGAACGGTAGAAGAAGACGCGGTCACCCTTGGCCATGGCCCGCATGTTGCGCGCGGCGGTGTGGTTGTGGATGCCGTCCCAGACGGTGCGGCCATCGCGCACCAGGTCCTCCCAGGCATAATCGTTCGGCTCCGACTTCATCAGCCAGTAGGCCATAGGTGTCCTCCTCGGGGCATTCGGGCGGGGGCGCTCAGGCGGCGATCAGCTGGAATCTGTCGACGTCGACCAGCCCCTTGTCGGTCAGCTTCAGGTGCGGGATCACCGGCAAGGGCAGGAACGCCAGCTGCAGCAGGGCTTCCGGCAAGGCGCAGCCCATCTCCATGGTCACCTTGCGGAAGGCGCGCAGCTGGTCGATCACGTCCTCATAGGCGCGATCGCTCATCAGCCCCGCGACCGGTAGTGGCAGCTCGGCCCGCACCTGTCCCGCCGCCGCTGCGACGCCGCCGCCCTGCAATGCGATCAGGCGGTTGACGGCCGCGGCCATGTCGGCGTCGTCGTCGCCGACCACGATGATGTTGTGGCTGTCGTGGCCGATGCTGCTCGCCAGCGCGCCGCGCAAGGGCCCGAAACCGTGCACGAAGCCGATGCCGACATTGCCGTTGATGCCGTGGCGCTCCAGGACAGCAAGCTTGTGCACGCCCTGGCCCGGATCGTGCAGCCGGCAGCCATTCTGATACGGCAGGGTCATGGTCAGGTGGTCGGTCAGGAGCGAATCCTGGATCGCACCGATCACCGGGCCGGACGGTCCGGCAGCCCGGGCCGCGAACACCTCGGGCCCGACCGGGTCGCGCTTGACCGAGCCGTAGCCCACCGTCGGCACCGTCTCGCGGCCCTCGAACGCCGCCTCGTCGATCGGCCGGCCGCCGCAGATCACCTGGTCGACCGCGCAGCTCTCGAGATCGTTCAGCAGCACGATGTCGGCGCGCCGGCCAGGCGCGATCTGGCCGCGATCGAACAGGCGAAACGCGCGCGCCGCGGCAAACGTCGCCGCCCGGTAGGTCGGGATCGGCGGCGCGCCCGCCTTGATCGCCTTGCGGATCGCGTAGTCGATGTGGCCCTCATCGACCACCTCGAGCGGGTTGCGATCGTCGGTGCAGAACGCGCAGCACGGCCAGGTCGCCTCGTCCAGCAGCGGCGCCAGCGCCTCGACGTTCTTGGCGATGCTGCCCTCGCGGATCAAAAGCTGCATGCCTTTGACGAGCTTCTCGGCCCCCTCCTCGCGACCGGTGCTCTCGTGATCGGTGCGCGGGCCGGCGGCCAGATAGCCGTTGAGGTCGTAGCCGCATACCAGCGGCGCATGGCCGTCGATGTGGCGGCCGGCGAACGCCACCAGCTTCTCCATCACCACCGGCGCCTTGGCCAGCACGCCCGGAAAGTTCATCATCTCGGCCAGCCCGATCACCGAGGGATGATCGGCCAGCTGCGCCAGGTCACGCGCCGCGAGGCTCGCCCCCGAGGTCTCGAGGTCGGTCGCCGGCACGCAGGAGCTGAGCTGCACCTTCAAGGTCATGCGCAGGGTCGGCGCGGCATCGAGGAAATAGCGCAGCGCCGCCAGCCCCAGCACGTTGGAGATCTCGTGCGGATCGCAGATCGCCGTGGTGGTGCCGCGCGGCAGGACCAGCCGGTCGAACTCGGCGGGCGTGACCAGGCTGCTCTCGACATGGACGTGGGTGTCGATGAAGCCCGGCACGGCGATCTTGCCGCTTCCGTCGATTTCTCGCGCGCCTCGGTATTCGTTGTAGGTGCCGACGATCCAGTCGCCGCAGATTGCGATGTCGCCGGCATCGAGGCTGCCGGTCGCGACATTGAGGATGCGGGCGCCCTTGATCACCAGATCGGCCGCCTGCCGGCCGGTCCCCTGGTCGATCCGCCGGCCGAGCTCGTCCATGCTGGTCATGTGCTTCTCCTGCGCCGTGGCACTGTAATGCACATTTGCGGCGCGCAGCACCAGCCCCTGCCAGCACCA
>CAVSVZ010000073.1:0-276678 GCA_963731495.1 uncultured Alphaproteobacteria bacterium | reverse complement strand
GCGACCTCGACGGTCTCGTCGAACTTGGCCGGCGGCTTTTGCTTGACCAGCCCGGATCGCCTCGGCGAGCGGATACAGCCTTGGTCCGATCGACCTTCGCCTCTTGCGGCGCGGCAGCCGCTTCCCCCACTTGCCAGCCATAGCGCTACTCCACCACCACGATGCCCATCGAGCAGGGCCGAACCCTTGATCATGGCGAACCGCCGCGTCGAGATCGTTGGCGTTCAGGTCCTTCATCTTCTGCTCGGCGATCTCGCGCAACTGGGCTGACCGAGACCTTACCGGAGGTGGCCCCGACCCGGGGTCTGAGTTCCCCTTTGTCGAGACCCGCGGCCTTCTTGAGCAGGAAGCTCACCGGCTGCGTCTTGGTCGTGAAGGTGAAGGTCCGGTCGGCCATAGGCGGTGATCACAACCGGAATCGGCATACCCGGCTCGAGCCCCTGGGTCACCGCGTTGAACGCCTTGCAGAACTCCATGATGTTGAGGCCGCGCTGGCCCAGCGCCGGTCCGATCGGCGGCGACGGATTGGCCTTGCCCGCCGGCACCTGCAGCTTGACGTAGCCCGCTATCTTCTTGGCCATCGACCATGTATTCCTTGCTTCGGAAGGCGATGCGCGGCCGATCGGGGCCGGACGCCTGCGTTGTCCGACCTACAGCTTCTCGACCTGCGAGTACTCGAGCTCCACCGGCGTCGCCCGGCCGAAGATCGAGACCGACACCTTGAGGCGCCCCTTGGCTTCGTCGACCTCCTCGACATTGCCGTTGAACGAGCTGAACGGGCCGTCGACCACGCGCACCTCGTCACCGGTCATGAAGGTGATCAGCGGGCGCGGATGTTCAATGCCCTCCTGCATCTGGCGCAGGATACGCTCGGCCTCGGCATCGGGAATCGGCGCGGGCTTGCCGCTGCCACCGAGGAAGCCCGTCACCTTGGCGGTGTTGCGCACCAGGTGCCAGGTCTCGTCGTTGAGCTCCATCTTGACCAGGACGTAGCCCGGAAAGAACTTGCGCTCGGCGCTGACCTTCTTGCCGCGCTTGACCTCGACGACCTCTTCCATCGGGACCAAGATCTCCTCGAACTGATCGCTCAGGCTCTTCTGCACGGCCTGCTCACGGATCGAGGTCATGACCTTCTTCTCGAATCCCGAATAGACGTGGATGATGTACCAGCGCGCCGTCATGGCTCCACCAACAACCCCATACTATCCACCAAATCCCAGGACCGCCTCGACGATCCAGGCGATGATCTGGTCCACCAGAAAGAAGAACAACGCCATGGCGATCGCCATCACGAACACGCTCACGGTGGTCACCGCGAGCTCCTTGCGGGTCGGCCAGGTCACCTTGGCCAGTTCCTGACGCACCTCGCGAACGAACTGCGCCGGCGATGTCTTCGCCATTCCGACTACCAACCCTTGCTCTCTATGCCCGGTGAACTGGCTAAGCCACCGATCGCCCCGGCGGGGCACCTCGCTTGGCAGGAGTGGAGGGGCTCGAACCCCCAACCCCCGGTTTTGGAGACCGGTGCTCTACCAATTGAGCTACACTCCTAACCCAGGCGCCTCGCGCTCCGAGGCAGCCGCCTTGCCGCGCGCCCGCCTTAGCTACGCACTTTCGCTGCCGACGGCAAGGGTCGGCGCCCGCATTCCGTCTGTCGTGCTCTCGGCAGCCCGGCCTATTCGATGATGGAGGCGACGACGCCGGCGCCGACCGTGCGGCCGCCCTCGCGGATCGCAAAGCGCAGGCCCTCCTCCATCGCGATCGGCGCGATCAGGTTGACCTTCATCGTCACATTGTCGCCCGGCATCACCATCTCCGTGCCTTCCGGCAGCTCGATCGTCGCCGGTCACGTCCGTCGTCCGGAAAAAGAACTGCGGCCGGTAGTTCGAGAAGAACGGCGTGTGCCGCCCGCCCTCCTCCTTGGTCAGCACGTAGGTCTCCGCGCTGAACTTGGTGTGCGGCGTGATCGACCCCGGCTTGCACAGCACCTGGCCACGCTCCACGTCCTCGCGCTTCACGCCGCGCAGCAGCACGCCCACATTGTCGCCCGGCTCGCCCCGGTCCAGCAGCTTCCGGAACATCTCCACGCCCGTGCACACCGTCTTGTGCGTGTCCTTGATGCCCACGATCTCGATCTCGTCGCCGACATTGATGATCCCGCGCTCGACCCGGCCGGTCACCACCGTGCCTCGCCCCGAGATCGAGAACACGTCCTCGATCGGCATCAAAAACGGCCGGTCCATCGGACGCTCCGGCTGCGGCACATACGCGTCCACCTGCCGCATCAGCTCCAGCACCGACGCCTTGCCGATCCCGTCCGCCTCCCGGTCCTCCAGCGCCGCCAGCGCCGAGCCCGACACCACCGGAATGTCGTCGCCCGGAAACTCGTACGCGCTCAACAGCTCGCGCACCTCCAGCTCGACCAGCTCCAACAGTTCCTCGTCGTCTACCTGGTCGACCTTGTTCAGGTACACCACGATCGCCGGCACACCCACCTGCCGCGCCAGCAGGATGTGCTCGCGGGTCTGCGGCATCGGCCCGTCGGCCGCCGACACCACCAGGATCGCGCCGTCCATCTGCGCCGCCCCGGTGATCATGTTCTTGACGTAGTCCGCGTGACCCGGGCAGTCGACATGCGCGTAGTGCCGGTTCCCGGTCTCGTACTCGACATGCGCCGTGTTGATCGTGATGCCGCGCGCCTTCTCCTCCGGCGCCTTGTCGATCTGGTCGTACGAGGTGTAGGTCGCTCCCCCCGTCTCCGCCAGAATCTTCGTGATCGCCGCCGTCAACGTCGTCTTGCCATGGTCCACATGGCCGATCGTCCCAACGTTGCAGTGCGGCTTCGTCCGCTGAAACTTCGCCTTCGACATCGTTCCCGGATCCTTAGACTACGCCCAGCTGGGCCGCCCCCACTTGGGCCACATGGCGAGGGAGTGGAGCGGGTGGTGGGAATCGAACCCACGCCGCCAGCTTGGAAGGCTGGAGCTCTACCATTGAGCTACACCCGCGAAGGAAACCCATGCTTGCATTCTCAGGCTTCGCCGCTCACCGTTGTCCTGGCGTGGTGGAGGGGGTAGGATTCGAACCTACGTACGCGTACGCGGGCAGATTTACAGTCTGCTGCCTTTAACCACTCGGCCACCCCTCCGAAACGCCTTGAAATCCCCGCCAAACCGCTGCCCGGAGGGAAAAGGTGCGCGGGAGTATCGATATTGCGGGTCGCTTGTCAACCGCCGCCGCCAGCGCATGCCTGCGGCGCAGGATCCGCCCATGGTAAGGCCCGGGCACGGCCGCCGCGGCAGCGCGCACCGGCCCGCCGAGGCACCGGCCAAAGGCCTGTGGCTGTACGGCCGTCATGCGGTCGAAGCCGCGCTGGCCAACCCGCAACGCAGCTGCCACCGACTGCTCGTCACAACCGAGGCGCGTGCGCGGCTCGGCACCGGCGCCCAGCGGCCCGGCCTCGAGATCGTCACGGTCGAGCGCGCCGAGCTCGACCGCAGGCTCGGCGCCGAGACGGTCCATCAAGGCATCGCGCTCTCGGTGGCACCCCTGCCCAGGCTCGATCTCAGGCGGGCCTGCGCGCCCGAGCCCGGCCGCAATCTGGTCCTGATGCTCGATCAGATCAGCGACCCGCACAATGTCGGCGCGATCCTGCGCACGGCGGCCGCGTTCGAGGTGCGCGCCGTGATCATGGCCGAGCGGCGAGCGGCGCCGCTCGGCGGCGCCCTCGCCAAGGCCGCCTCGGGCGCGCTGGATCTGGTGCCGGTGGTCGAGGTCGTCAACCTCACCCGCGCACTCGACGACCTGGCCGAGCTGGGCTATTGGCGGATCGCCCTGGATGGCCATGCCGAGCAGACGATCGACACCGCGCCCGAGGCGGACAACCGCGTGCTGGTGCTCGGCGCCGAGGGCGAAGGCGTGCGCCGCCTGGTGCGCGAGCATTGCGATTTCTCGGCGCGCCTGCCGATCGCCCCGGCCATGGAAAGCCTGAACGTCTCGGTCGCCTGCGGCATCGCGCTCTATGCGCTGGCGATGCGCTCCGGCAATCGACCATGACGCGTGTACCGTCGTCGACCTATCGCGAGCGCCCGGCGATCGCAGCGCTATCCGACTACGTCCTGTGCGTCTGGAGCCAGGTGATCGGCGCCGGAGAGACCCTTCATCTGCATCGCGTGCTGCCCGACGGCTGCGCTGATCTCGTCTGGATCGGCGACGTGCCAGCGGTGGTGGCAGGGCCGGCGACAGGCGCGGTGGTCGTGCCGCTCGCGCCGCGCACGACCGTGATCGGGGTCCGCCTGCGCCCGGGCACGGCATCCGCTGTGCTCGGACCGCCCGCGAATGAGCTGCTGGATCGGGACACGCCGCTTGACCATGTCTGGGGCCCTAAAACCTCCCTCACTTTCGATCCGCGTCGCCGAGGCACGATCGGTCGAGGCCAAGTTCGCGACGGTCGAGACCGCTCTGGCCGCGCGCCTCGCCGATGCCAGTCCGCCCGATCGCCGCATGCGCGCCGCGACTCGCTGGCTGGCGCGGCATCCGGTCGGCCGGATCGAGGACCTGGCGGCGTTCCTCGACATCGGCCCTCGCCGATTGCACCGGCACTTCACGGCAGCGGTCGGGTACGGCCCGAAGACGTTTCAGCGCGTGCTGCGGCTGCAACGGGTGCTGGCGCAAGCCGGCCGCGAGCCCCTGGTCGGGCGGCTCGCCGATATCGCCCTCGATGCGGGCTATGCCGACCAGGCGCATATGAGCCGGGAGATCCGCGCGCTGACCGGCCGCAGCCCACGCGCGCTGCTAAAGGGCACGCAGAGCACGCTGGACCTGTCCGATCTGTTCAAGACGGACACTGGTCCACTTCTTTAGAAAGAGCGCCGTCGACACCGACGGGGAGACGAAGATGGAACAGCGGTTGAGCCTGGTGACGCTGGGCATTGCCGATCTCGATCGTTCGAGGCGCTTCTACGAGGCGCTCGGCTGGCAGCGCAGCAACAAGGAAGCCGAAGTGGTGTTTTTCCAGGCCGGCGGCATGATTTTGGGCCTGTGGTCGCGCGATTCCCTGGCCGAAGACGCACGCGTGCCCGTGGCCGGCGAGGGCTTTCGCGCGATCGCGCTGGCCTACAACACGCGCACCCGCGAGGAGGTCGACACGGTGCTCGCCGAGGCCAAGGCCGCAGGCGGCACGATCCACAAGCCCGCCGAAGATGCCTTTTGGGGCGGCTATTCCGGCTACTTCGCCGACCCCGACGGCCATCTCTGGGAGGTCGCCTGGAACCCGCACTGGACGATCGCCGAGGACGGCAGCGTCCGGCTGCCGGCCTGACGGCTGCCGGCGCGTGCCGGCGGCCTACTGCGACGGCTGGGTCCCGATCGGTGGGCCGATCCGGTCGGGCGGCGCCGGCGGCAGCGTGCGCTGGCCTGGCGGCGCCGGTTGTTCTTCGGGAGCTGGCGCGACCCCGCGCAGGCTGTCCAGATAGGCGTTGATGTCGGCGATCTGCTTCGCGTTGAGCGCGAGCGTGCGCAAGGTCGGGTGACTGGTCTGCAACCAGGAATGCAACTCGATCGGGGACGTATCGGGATCCTTGGCGATCACCAGGAAGGGCGGCGCCAGATCGCTGCCGCTCGGCTCGTTGCCGACGATGTGGCAAGCGGTGCAGAGCTTCGAGGCGAGCTCGTGCCCGGCCTCGGCGTTGCCCGGCTGCTGCGCCACGGCCGGCGCGACCGCCAGCGCAGCCGCCAAGACGGCAAACGCGCTCCCAAAAGACCTCGGCATGACGGCAGCTCCTCCCTGAGTTGCGAAATCTCCCAGCATCCCTATTACGCATCGCGGCCGCCTCGGCGGTCAACATCGCGATCTCTGTGCGATCGAGCCGCGCCAAGGTCTCTGCGTGCCAAAGGAAGGCACCGATTAGCACGAGTGGTACGGATACCTATCAGCATTGATGGGCCTGGATGCCAATGATGATGGCTGTGCTGGCGCTTTGGGGGGCTGGACCGAGGCGGCGTTCATGTTCAATACTACCCGAAGTTCTCGGAGTTTCATTGGCATGTTTGATAGATCAACAAGCGTGTCCGCTCGACGAGACCTGGGCAAGCCGACCGCAGCGCGAGCGGGGCTCAGCAGCACGAGGGCGGTCCGCTTAGGCCTGTTGATTGCCAAGCTCGCTCTCTTGGTCACGCTGGCTTCCACTGCTGCCGCCGAGGTCCTGATCGGCGTGGCGGCGCCCCTGACCGGTTCCATGGCCGGGGCGGGCGGAGATACCCTGAAGGGCGCCGAGCTCGCGCTCAATTCGCTGAACGCCGCAGGTGGCCTGCTGGGCGAGCAGGTGAGGGCGATCGTGGTCGATGACCACTGCGACGGCGAACAGGCGGTGGCCGCCGCGCAAAAGCTGGTCCAAAGCGAGGTCGTGGCCGTCATCGGGCACCAGTGCTCGGGCGCAGCGATTCCGGCGTCGAGGGTTTACGCTGATGCCGGCATCCTGATGATCTCGGACTTCGCCACCAATCCCCAGCTGACCGAGCAGGGCTTTCACAACGTGTTTCGCGTGGTCGGCCGCGACGACCTGCAAGGCAGGATCGCAGGCGATCTGCTGGCCGATCGCTGGGCTCACGGCTCGATTGCGATCCTCCACGACGGTGAAGCCTACGGCAGGGGCCTGGCCTCGGAGGCGAAGAAGCGGCTCAACCAGCGCGGTGTGGTCGAAGTCATGTTCGGCGCGGTCGAACCGGGCAGGGCGGACTACTCGGATGTCATCGAGCGGCTCGAGAACGCAGGTGTCCAGGTACTCTACTATGGCGGGTACATGCAGGAGGCCGCGCTGATCGTCCGCCAGGCGGCGGATCGCGGCTATGCTCCGCAACTGATCGAGGGCGATGGCATTGCCGTCGAGGACTTTGCCCTGATCGCCGGGCCCGCGTCGGAGGGGACGCTGATGACCCTGCCGCCCTCTCCCGCGATCGAGGACCCGAAGATCGCGGCGCTTGCGGAAAGTGCGAGCGTGCTGGGAGTGGTCAACGCGCACAGCGCGGTGCAAGTCTGGGCCAAGGCGGTCGAAGCGGCGGACTCATTCGTGCTCGATGCGGTCGCGCAGGCGCTGCGCAGCAACCGGTTCGACACGATGCTCGGCACCATCGGTTTCGACGAGAAGGGCGATGTGACCGACCATGACAGCTTCGTCTGGTACGTCTGGAAGGATGGCGCCTACGCACCTTTGGCGAAGGGCGGGGTCACCAACTGAGCGGCACGGCCGCGGCCCGTGATGTCGGGCCACAGCGTCTTGCGTGCGATCGGGCGGGCTTCTAGTAGAGAGGCGGTGCCGGCGTAGCTCAACGGTAGAGCATCCGCCTTGTAAGCGGGAGGTTGCGGGTTCAAGTCCTGCCGCCGGCACCAAACTCCGGGCCCTTCGGCCACTGAGTGCCGATTGATTACGGTTGTGTTCCGATAGATATGGGCACCGCGCTGGCCGTGCTCGTAGCGGTGCGAGTCCATCGAGTGCCGCGGCGTTCGGCGCGATGCGCTCCTGACGCGGCCGGTGCATTTGGCGCAGGCCCTGAACTGCGAATAGGATCGGTCGGAAGCATCGCACCTGGAAACCTCCATCTACCGGGATTTTGGGCAGGTTGAGGGTTCGGGCTAGGGAGGAGAGTGGCGCGCGGGTTACGGAGGTGGTGCGGCGCCAGCGTTGGTGGGCGCCGCCGGATGGTCAGGCGAGCACCGGCTGACGTTCCAGCGGGGGCAGGCGGCGCATGTTGTGCACGAGGTTGGCGAGGCCGATCTTGGTCGTCGCCCGGGCCAGGCCGATAGTGCGCACGAACAGGCCCACCTGGCCTTCTGGTCGGCGAACACGTGCTCGATCTGCGCGTGCACGGCCGAATTCCTCGCGTTGGCCCGCGCGGTCCGTTCCGGCATTTCAAGTGGCGGAAGCGGTCGCGCATGCGGCAAGGATACGGACCGTCCCTGCCAGGCTCAAGCCAATTCGCTCTGACAACGCCTTCACCCGCCGGGGGCCGCTGGTGGGCTTCAGATCGTAGCCTGCAGGCATCGAGACCTCCGCGTCCTGCAAGCCTCGCGCGCGTTCTAGTGGGCGCGTCCCGGGGGTGACGTGCGACCTCCGGTTTGAGGCTGGTTTGTGTTGGACCACCGGTCACATCGTCTGCCGGCGAACAGTTCTTTTCTGATCGTGATGGGTCAAAGTGAGCCACTTCCATTCGTTTCGACGTTCCCAGCCGGCGGAATATCTGCTAATCCTTGCGTGCTTCAGAGGAGATTGAACTCAACGTCGGGCTTAGAAGCGTCGTCCGGGCACCGCTCTGGAGATCCGCCATGCCGCCACGCCTCACCTACCCAGGTGTCTACGTCCAGGAACAACCATCCGGCGTCCGCACGATCACGGGCGTATCGACCGCCACCGCGCTCTTTATCGGCATGGCGCGGCGCGGCCGCATCGGTCGGCCCACGCCGGTACGCAGCGCCGATCAGTACGATCAGACCTTCGGCGACGACGTCACGTACGGGGAGATGGCCGTCCAGGTGCGCCAGTTTTTCCTGAACGGCGGCGCCGAGGCGATCATCGTGCGGGCGGCGGATGCGAACGCGAGAGAGGCCTCGGTCGAGCTCGACTGCGAGGCGGGCGACGGAACCGCCGGGGCCTCTGCGGTGCTGCGGCTGACCGCCAAGGACGCCGGCATCCTCGGCGACGAGATCCGGGCCGTGGTCGACTACAACACGTCGACGCCAGAGCTCACCTTCAACATCGAGCTGTTCCGGCGGTCCGTCGACAGCAACGGCGCGGTGCTCATTTCCGACAACGAGTTCTTCGATGGCCTGAGCATGAGCCCCAGCCATCCGCGCTTCGTCGAGACCGTCCTGAAGGCGCAGTCGGCCCTGGTCGATGCCGACGCGTTGGTCGCGCCCGGTGCTGCCGATCGTGGCTTCTCGCACAGCGGCCTCGTCCTCGACGCGGACGATACCGTGGCCTTCGGGACGCTGACGACCCTGCTCGGCGGAGGCCGCCGGATCATGATCGCGGTCGATGGCGGGTCGTCGGTCACCGTCACGCTGCCTGATCCAGCCGGCGCGATCGACCTCGCCGACTGGCGGGGACAGGCCGACTTGGCAATCGCCGCGGCGCTGGGCGCCGCCGGACAGCCGGGCGGCGTCGCGGTCGAGGAGCCGGCGTTCGGCCCCGGTCAGGCGCTCCGATTCAGCTCCACCTCGGGTGAGGGCGTCGTCATCACGCCCTCGGCCCAGGAGGACGCGACGGCGGTGCTGCAGCTGGGCTCGGCTGCGGGCGGCGTCGAGATCGGTGCGTCGTCGTGGCTGCGCCCCGCACCCTCGGGTTTCGTCACGCGGCTCAACACCGCCGATGTCGCGGGCTTCGCCGCGAACAGCGACCTCACGCGGCTGATCCAGTTCGCCGGCGCCGACCCCACCGATCTCGTCGACTGGTCGCTCGACGACGGGACAGCCGGCGCGCCCTATTCGTCAGTCGTCGCGTTCCCGACCGCCGGTGCTACCTTCCTTGAGGGCAGCGCCAGCAGCGACGGGATCGGCTCCCTGCGCAATGTCGCGAGCCATCTCGATACGCTGTCCGCGAGCCTCGCCTCCGGGCTCGGGACAGCCTGGACGGCGGCGCGCTACGGCCTGCGGATCGCGCTCACGCCGAATTACGGCGACAGCAACACCGGCCTCGCGGCGGTGCTGACCAGCTCCGACGGCGGAGGCGGCGGCGTCGACATCGGGGCGGCGGCCCAGATCGCCGCAGCGGCCCGGGCTCAAAATACCCAAGCCTACGGCCTCGGCGGATCCGGCACGGCGCGGCGCCAGCGCAACGGTCTGGGTGGCCAGGACGGAGGCGTGCCTCAGCTCGGCGACTACGAGGACATCTTCACCACCGTCGAGAAGGAGGTCGACATCTTCAACCTCCTGCTGCTGCCCCGCGGCGATGGCCAGACTGACGCGAAATCGCGCGCTGCTTTGGGGATCGGCGAGCGCGTTTTGCCAGCGGGAGCGGGCGTTCCTGCTGGTCGATCCGCCCTCGGACAACAGCGCTTGGAGCACCGTGGACCAAGTTGCCGCGGGCATCGGCAACCTGCGGCTCGGCGCGGTCACCGACCATGCTGCGATCTACTGGCCGCGGCTCAAGGTCGCCTCGCGGAGGCTGCCAGTCGATCCCAGCGGCACGGTCGCCGGGGTCATGGCGCGGACCGACACGCGCCGCGGCGTATGGAAGGCGCCCGCCGGCATCGAGGCGACAACGCTGGGCGCCACCGGCTTCGAGCACATGGTCTCTGATGCCGAGAACGGGGTCACCAATCCGCAGGCGGTCAACACGCTTCGCCAGTTCGCCGCCGGCGGCGTCATCTGGGGCGCCCGGACCATGCGGGGCTTCGAGCCGGGCGACTATCGCTACGTCCCGGTGCGACGTATCGCGCTCTTTATCGAGGAGAGCCTCTACCGCGGCCTGCAGTTCGCCGTGTTCGAGTCCAACGACGAGCCGCTCTGGGCGCAGATCCGGCTCGCGGCCGGCGCGTTCATGCAGAACCTGTTCCGGCAAGGCGCATTCCAGGGCACCAAGGCGTCGGACGCCTACGAGGTGCGCTGCGACGCCACCACCACGACACAGAACGACATCAATCTCGGCCGGGTGAACGTGGTCGTCGCTTTCGCGCCTCTCCGGCCCGCCGAGTTCGTCGTTCTGATCATCCGACAGCTCGCCGGGCAGGTGCAGACATAAACGAGGGGGAGCCGAGATATGGCAGAGTTCGCGGTTAACACCGCCCGGTTCGATCCGTATCGCAGCTTCCTGTTTCAAGTCGTTGTCGAGGGCGCGGTCGTGGCGGGCGTGAGCAAGGTGGGCGCGCTCAAGCGCACCACCGAGGTCGTCACCCATCGTCCGGGCAATGCCATCAGCCAGCAGTACCATAGCCCGGGCCTCACCAGCCACGAGCCGATCATGCTCGAGCGCGGGGTGACCTACGACCCCGTGTTCAACAGCTGGGCGAACGAGGTCTACAGCCCTGAGGGGCTCGGCGGCGTCAGCCTCAAGAACTTCCGCAAGGATGTCATCATCAACCTGATGAACCTGCAGGGCGTCGTCGTGCGCGCCTACAAGGTCTTCCGCTGCTGGCCCTCCGAGTACGTCGCGCTGCCCGATCTCGACGCGAACGACAACGCCGTCGCGATCCAGTCGCTGACGCTCCAGAACGAGGGCTGGGAGCTCGACGAGGCCGTGGTGGAGACGGCGGAGTTCTGAGGGGTGCGATGCTGGTCGTCGGGCTTACCTTCGGTGTCGGCGACGCCCGCCGTCTTCGTCTCGCGCCTCTTACCGGCGCCGACGAGCGGGCCGCGGCGGGCGATGCGCACCGGTTGCTCGAGCGCCTCGCGGACGGCGGCGACGGCTGGATCAGCCCGGCCGAGGTCGGCAACCTGCCCCTGGGCGACCGCGACCGGGCGCTCGCGGCCCTCTATGCGCATCTCTACGGCGAGCAGGTCGTGGCGGACGCGCGATGCCCCGGGTGCGATCGCCGCTTCGAGCTGCGCTTCTCGCTGACAGCGCTTGCCGCGAGCAGGGTGCCGGACGGATCGGCCGCCGGCGATCCGCCACAGGTGAAGGTCGAGGGCGCGACATTGCGCCTGGCCTGCGCGCGCGACCTCGACGGCTCACCCGACGCGTTGATCGCGCGCCTGCTGCTCGATGGCGCGCCGCCTCCGCTCGAGGTTGCCGAGGCGGCGCTCGAGGCGGCGGATCCCGCCCTCGAGATCGACCTTGCCGGGACATGCCCGGAGTGCGGCGCGGATCAGAAGGTGCCCTTCTCCATGCGACGCTTCTTCTCCGCAGCGCTGAAGCGCGACGAGGCGTTCTTGCTGCGCGAGGTGCATCTGATCGCGCGCGCCTATGGCTGGGCGTTCGACGCAATCCTCGGCCTGACGCGGGAGGAGCGGCATGCCTTCGTCCGCCTGCTGCTTGCCGAGAGGGAGGCCGAGGGTACCGCCCGGCGGCTGGTGTCGTGAGCTACCTTCAGCGGCTGGTCGACGCGGCCGCTTCGGTCGCCCCGCCAGCGGCGCCAGCGGGCGTCCGAGGCGGTGCGGAACCTTCCCCATTCGTAGCGATGGACCAGCGCCTCGACCTGTTCCCCGGGCTGATCGACCCCCTCCTGCGGGCGCCGCCGCAAGGCCCGGTCGAGGCGGCGCAACAGGGCCCGCGCGAACCTTCCCGGCACGACGAAGAGACATCGGCGCCATTGCCGGACAGCCCGCCCTCCGATCCAGCGGTGTCGCCGCGGGCCCGCTTCCACGAGACCGCAGGCCAAAACGCTACCCTCACACGAGACTCCGCGCGGCAGCGCACGGCGCGCGACACGCATGCGGCTCGGGATGCGGCCGGATCGGCGCCACCGGCGCAAGCGCCGGCACCGCCGGCGGCCAGTCCATGGCAGCGGCTCGCGGAGGCGGCGCCGCTGGCCGCCCCGTTGCGGCGCTCGGATATCGCGGCGCTGTTCCGCCCAGAGGCACCCGGCGAGGGTGCGGCATCGCACGAGCCTGAGCGGCTGGAGCATGTCGCAGAAGCGCCGGACCGATCACCCGATCAACGGCGCTCTCGGCGGCGCGAAGCCGAGGACGCCCGCGACACGGAGGCGCGAGCGCAGCCTTACCTTGCGACTCCCGACGCGCCCTGGCCGATCCCGGCTGATGCGCTGCAGCCGGTGGGTGCGCTCGAGACGGCGACGCCGGCTGTCCAGCCCGGGAACGTGTCGGAGCCGCCGCGCATCGTGGCCGCCGAGCCTCCCCGCCGCGCCGAACCGGCAGCGCCGCCGCACGATCGCGCCACGTCGCCGCTCAGCGCGCTGGCCCAGACGCCGACCGTGATGCCTCGCCGGGCGGAAGTTTCCGCGACGGCCGGATCGGGGGACGCGGACACGCGCGAGGTGCGGGTCGTTGAGCGCATCCGCGAGGTGCCGGCCGCACCGCCGCCCAAACGCCTGACCGCGGCCGAAGCCTCCGTCATAGGCCCGCTCAAGGGGCGGCGCATCGGCTCTCGTCACTTCAGGTTCGGGCGCTTGTGATGGCGCTCACCGACCTCTCTCAGACCACGGAAGCCCTGCAGCGTCTTCTTGAGCTCAACATCAACGGCCAGATCGATCCGGGGCTGACGCCCGCGGCCACCGTGAGCACGCTGCCGCCGGAACGCGCCGCCGGCGGGGCGAACGTCCTGAACCTTTACTGCTATCACGTGCACGAGGACCCGAATAACAAGTTCCGGCCCCAGCAGTCCGGCGGGCGCGCGATCGCGACCTCGCCGATGGCGCTGGTCCTTCATTACATCGTGACTGCGCACACGATCGTGAACACGCAGTTCGACGCGCTGGGCGAGCAGCGGCTGCTCGGCTACGCGATGAAGACCTTCCACGACTATCCGGTGATCGACGATAGGACGATGGTCGGGGCCGACCGGGTGATGCCGCTGGGCCTCCAGGGCAAGGACAATCGATTCGAAATCACCATGGTGCAGATGTCCGCGACCGAGGCGCTGACTTTCTGGGCCAACGAGCATGAGATTACGGCGAAGCCGTCGGCCTACTACGAGATTCGCCCGGTCGAGTTGGCTCCCGACCGACCAGAGCGGCTGCCGGGCATCGTGCTGAGCCTCGGCGCCTTCGTCGTGAACATCAACACGCCCAGCATCGGCGCGACCGAGAGCGACCTGACCTACAGCCTGCCCTCGACGCTCGGCGGCGGCGCGGTCACGAGCAGGACGAGCCCCGCGAAGATCGGGCCGCCCCCCGTGAACGTGCTGAGGCTAAGGGGCACCGCGCTCTCGAAGGGCCAGCGCCAGCAGCTCCTCCTCACCAACCAGCACTGGTCGATCCTGTTCCCGGACCTGCCGCGCGTGCCGGTCGACATAGCGCTCAACGGCCCACGCGGCTGGTCGCAGACGCTGGTCGACGACGGGGTGGAGATTACGGTAGGCGACGAGCTCGAGATCGCGCGCCCCGGCGGCGCCACGGCAGTCGTGGCACTCTACCCCGGAACCTATGTCGCGAGCTGGCTCGTAACCCTGCTGTTCGACCAGCCGGACGGGCCGCGCTTTGTGGACGAGCGCTCGAACGACGCGGCCTTCGCGGTAAATCCCCGCATCACTGGCTTCGTGCGCGACGGCGGAACCGGTGCGGTGACGCTGAGCTTCGGGGGCGCCTGGCTGATGAACCGAGGGCGTCCGCCGCCCGCCGATCCGGTTGCCGAGCCGGAGCTCGACATCCTCCTTGCCGTCGACGCGGTAGGCTACCGGCTGGTCGGAGCTACCGATCCGGCGGTGCCGGAAACCTTCGTAATCGGCCCCCACGAGATCACCTACCGCCCAAGCCCGGCGGCGAACGCGTCCGGCCAGCACACCGTGCGGGTCGTGGTGAACGGGGCGGATACCCAGCCCTTTTGGATTGAGATCCCATGAGCAGGCCAGAGGTGCACATCACCCCGGCCGACGAGGCGGCCGCGATCGCGCGGCTCGTCGCGGCCCGGCTCGACCGGCTGGAGGGGGCACCCGACGACAAGGTCGCGGAGGCGGAGGAGCGGCTTGCCTCGTGGCCGGGAGGCGCGCGCCTTGCGACGCTGCTCACGCTGTTCCGCTGCTCGGAAGCCGACCGGGCACTCCTCCTCACCTGCCTCGCGCCGCAGCTCAACCCGCGGCTCATCCCGCGCTATCAGGCGATCAGCGGCCGGCCCTGGCCGACCGAGTGGCTGGCCGGCCTCCTGTTCGGGCAGGAGGGCGCGCCGCTTCTGGCGAGCGCGAGCGCGGTCACGCTCTGGCGGCTGGTCACCGAACGCGTGGAGCAGGCGGGAGAGCCCGCCGCGCTGACCGCCGACCCGGCGATCCGCGGGTGGATCGCGGGAAGTTTCGGCATCGAGCCCGATCTTCTCGGCATGCTTCGGCCGATCGAGCCGCAACCGCCCCTTTCGGGCTGGCCCGTGGAAGAGGTGACGCGGCGCGTGCGCTCCGCCCTTGCGCGCGGCGAGCATGCGGTGATGCTGATCGATGGGCTGGAAGGGTCAGGACGTGCCAGCTTCGCGGCGACGGTCGCCAGATCGCTGGGCCAGCGCTGCCTGGTCGCCGACCCGGCGGCGCATGACAGGACCTGGAGCCGCACGGACACGCTTCGGATCCATCGCTTCGCCCTCGTGATCGGAGCGGCGGTCGTCTGGCGCAGGCGCCCGCCGGACGGAGCGCTGTGGCCCGCGGGCCTGTGGCCGCCGCAGCTTCAGGCATTGGCGCTCGAGCCCGGCGAGAGCCCACCCGAGCCCGGACTGCTCGCACCGTTCCACGTCAGCCTCCCGGCGATGACCGCCGAAGAGCGCGCGGCCATGCTCGCCGCGCGGGCTCCGGGCTCGGCCGGCTGGTCGCGTGAGACCCGTGCAGCACTCGCGCGCCGCAGGGCACTCACGCCGGCCGCGCTCGTCCGTCTCGGCCGGATCGCCCCCGAGACCGATGCCGAGGCCCTCGAGGCGGCGAACCGGAGCCACGCCTCGGTCATGGGCGATCTCGCGCAGCGGGTCGACGGCGCGCTCGATTGGGACGATCTGATCCTGCCCGCACGGCTGAAGGACGATCTCAAGGATCTCGCGTTCGAGGCGCAGGTGCGCGCCCAGACCTGGACGGATCCCGAGGTCCGGCGCCTCTTTGCGCGGGAGGCAGGCCTGGTAGGCCTGTTCCAGGGCCCGCCCGGCACCGGCAAGACCATGGCCGCTCAGGTCATCGCCCGGGCGCTTGGGCTTGATCTCTACCGTGTCGACTGCTCGACCGTGATCTCGAAATACATCGGCGAGACGTCGAAGAACATGAGCGCCATCTTCGCCCGCGCCCGCCGGATCGACGCCGTGCTGTTCTTTGATGAGGCCGATGCGCTCTTCTCCCGGCGCACGGAGGTGCGCGATTCACACGACCGGCATGCCAATACCGACACCTCCTATCTGCTCCAGCTGATCGAGGGCCAGTTCGAGGGCACGGCGATCCTCGCCACCAACCGCATGGGCGACATCGACCCTGCCTTCGTCCGCCGCATCCGCTACATCTTCGAGTTCCCGCGCCCGACCGCGGACGACCGTGCCGAGATCTGGCGCCGTTCGGCCGGCGCGCTGATGCCGGAACAGGTGCACCAGCTCGCGCCACTTTGGGCGATTCTCGGCGAATGCCTCGAGATCACCGGCGCGCAGATCAAGACGACCCTCCTGTCCGCGCATTTTGCGGCCAAGCGCAGGGCGGCGCCACTCGGCGCGCTCGACCTCCTGCGCGCCGCCGAGCGCGAGTTCGGCAAGGAAGGGCGGACGCTCGGATCGCGTGAGAAGGAGAGGATTCGCGCCCATGCCTGATCCCCTGATCTACCAGACCGGGTATTCCCGCGCGCCCAAGCTCCTGAACGGCGCCTTCGTGCAGCTGATCGAGGACATTGTCGGCTTCCTGCCCAATGTGGTGACCTTCCAGTACAACCCCGAGACCATCACCCGGTCGCTCACGCCATGGAATCCGATCGCCGTGGACCAGGCGGACCGCGGCTCGCAGGCGCCCACTGTCCAGCCCTTCGACGTCCCGGAGAGCTTTTCCGGCTTCGAGCTCCAGTTCGACGCGACCGACGGCATGGCCGCCGGCCATCCGGTCTACGAGGAGTTCGGGGTCGAGCCGCAGCTCGCGGCGCTGCGCAAGCTCACCCAGGCGACACGCGGCCTGCTGGGCGATCTCACCGCGAGCTTCAAGGACCTGACCGGGCTCGGCGGGGTCGAGGCGCAGCGGCCGACCGTGGCCCCGGTCCTGCTCGTCCTCGGCCGCCGGGTCATCCTGCCGGTGCGCATCACGGCCTTCTCGGTGGAGGAGACGATGATGTCGCCCATGCTCTATCCGATCATGGCCGAGGTCAGCCTCGACATGGAGGTGATGACGCCGGACATGTTCCGCTGCCAGCGCTCCAAGTCCGCGACCATCGCGGTCGGCGCCTACGAGCTGACCCGGCTGCAGGAGGATGCGGCCGCGGTCCTGAACCTCGCCAACCTGCCGAGCGCCGTCAGCTCGCTGGTGCCGCTGTGAGCTGAGCGATGTCGATCTTCGACGCGAAGAGCCGCTACGCCAAGCATGCGACCCTCTACGAGACGGTCGACGGCCGGGGCCGTCGGGTGCAGGCGGTGGGCCCCGCCACGCCACCGCAGCGACCGCCGCTCGGCGACCATCTCCTCAAGGATCACCAGCGCCTCGACCATCTGGCGGCGCACTACCTCAACGACGCCAACGGCTTCTGGCGGATCGCCGAGCACAATGGCGCGCTGCTGCCCGACGCGGCGCTGACCGGGATCTCCATTCGGATCCCGAGGGAGGGCTGATGGGCTTCGACCTGCTCCTTGCCGGCGGCACGGGCAATACGCTGTTCTCGGAGGACCTGCTGTCCTGCCTGGTCGAGGTGCGTGTCGAGCAGTCGCTCGACGATCCCACCAAGTTCGCGGTGCGCTTTCTCGACGACATCGAGGACGGCAAGCTCGTGAAGGCCGGCCTGCCGGAGCTTCAGATCGGCGCGCTCGTGACGATCGCCGTAAGCCGCGGTGACGGCTATGCCTGCCTCGCCCGCGGCCCGATCCTCGAGCATCGCTCCGAGATGACGCTGGGCGGTCCGGGCTCCTGGTTTGAGGTCCACGGGCTCGACCGGCGGGACGAGCTGGCGCGCGACTACCGCGAAGGAAGCTGGGCCGGCCGGGCCTCCGACGTGGCGACGCTGCTGCTGAGCCCGGTGTATCCCGCGGCGGACGTGCAGGCGACCGACGAGACCTACGACTTCGACGGCCACGCGCTGCCGCAGCGGGGCAGCGACCTCGAGTTCCTGACCAAGAACGCCGCGGAGAACGGCTACCACTTCTGGGTTACTTACGAGGATGTTGCTGAGCTGCCGCCGAGCAATCTGTCGGTGCGCGAGGTGGCGCACTGGAAGGCCTCGCCGCCCTTGCAGGATGCACCGGCCGCCGGCCTTCCGCCCGTGCTGCCCCTGGCCGAAGACGCGATCACGCTCCGCTACAACGTGCCGCAGGACCAGTGTCCGA
This sequence comes from uncultured Alphaproteobacteria bacterium, assembly GCA_963731495.1. Taxonomy (GTDB): domain Bacteria; phylum Pseudomonadota; class Alphaproteobacteria; order Geminicoccales; family Geminicoccaceae; genus DASUGG01. Next base: position 258,611 of record CAVSVZ010000073.1, on the reverse strand, counting down.
ATGTCACCAAGTTCCAGCTCAGCGTGGAAGGCGACCGGCCCTCGCAGGTCCAGACCTCGACGCGTAACACCACCGACGGCGGCCAGGACCCGGTCACGGTGCGCGACCAGGCCGCGCCGGTCGGCGGCGCAGGGCGAGGGACTGGGCACGCGGGCGCCGGTCCGCTTCATGGCGCCCCAGCCGCAGGGCAATGCCCAGACCACGCGCACGATCAACGAGGCCGCGCTGCGCGAGGCTGGGTTCTTCGTCAAGGCAGAGGTGTCGACCACGCGCTACCTGCTGACCGACGTGCTCGAGCCCCACCAGGTGATCGGGGTGGAAGGGATCGGCGGCGTCAACAGCGCGACACCCTTCCGGGTGGCGGAGGTCACCCATGTGATCAACGGCATCGCGCACCTGATGGACGCGAAGCTCGAGACCAACGCTCAGATCCCGACCTGACCGTGGGTCCGGGGAGGAAAGTCGAATGGACAGGAACGAAACCTACGCGGCGATCTCCGAAGCACTCAGCGACCGCTTCTACGGCAAGTACCGGGGAGAGGTCGTCGCCAACGCCGATCCGCAGGCGCGGGGGCGTATCCAGGTCCGGGTGCCCGAGATCCAGGGCGAGAACGTCATACGCTGGGCCCTGCCGTCGGTGCCCTACGCCGGCAACGGGGTCGGCTTCTTCGCGGTGCCGCCGATCGGCGCCAACGTCTGGGTCGAGTTCGAGGCCGGCAATCTGCGCTATCCGATCTGGTCCGGCTGCTTCTGGGCGCAGAACGAGATCCCGGCCGCGGACGCGGTGCCCGAGGTGATTTTCCTCAAGACCGCGAGCGCGACGCTGCGCATCGACGACATGGCGGGTGAGGTGAGGATCGAGACCAACGGGGCGAAGATCACGCTCTCCGCGGGCGAGATCAAGATCGAGGCCCCGCAGATCACCAACAGCGCGAATGGCGGCCAGACCAAGCTGACCGCGGGCGGGTTCGACGCGCAGCAAGGCGCTTTCAAGGTGGTGTGACATGGCGGCAGGCGTCGAAGGGCTGGTCCAGGGCATCGTCGATCCGACGAACGTTCCGGCGACCACGAAGGTGAGCCCGAATCTCAGGGTGAGCGTCGCCACCGGCACGATCGGTGTCCTGGGCGACGTCGTGACCTTTCCGGGCCCGCTCACCGCGACCGGCACGTGGGTCTCGGGCACGCTTCGCACCACGATCAACGGTCTGCCGGTGATCACGCAGACGGCGGTCGGCGCGAGCGTGACGGTCGCTGGCCCGCCCGGCGGGCCGATCCGGGTCGCGGTCCCCGACACGCGGGTAAGCGCGAGCTGAGGCGATGTTCCAGGGCTTTCGATATCCGCTCGCCATCGCCGCACCCGCGGGCCGAGTTCGCCGTGGAACGGAACTACGAGCGCTATGTGCGCGGGCTCATCTACCAGGTTCTCCTGACCCGGCCGGGAGAGCGCATCAATCGACCGGAGTTCGGAGCGGGCATCCGGGCGCTGGTCTTCGCGCCGCTCTCGGAGGCGACCGCGACGCTCGCGCAGACCTCGATCTACACCGCGCTCAAGGAGTGGCTCGACGCTTTCATTCAGGTTGAGGACGTGCGCGTCCAGGTGACCGAAGAGTCGACGCTGACCGTGGTCGTGGTCTTCCTCATTCGCGCCACCAACGAGCGGCGCTTCCTCAATGTCGAGGTGACCGAGTGATGGCGGGCCAGGGGCGCAAAGAGCTGCTTTGCGAGCAGGACCCCGCAGTCCTCACGGGCATCGATTTCATCTGGGTCGACCCCGCGGATCACCGACGCCTCGCGGTCTTCTTCGTGGTCGAGCCCGACCAGCTGACCCGACCCGTCAACACAGCAGGAACGGAGTTCACGGCGACGATCACCGGGCTCGAGGACGGCAGCGTCATCCCGGTTGCCGGCCACTCCTGGGACGTGCGCAACGATGCGAGCGGCAACCCGAGGTTGACGCTCACGGTGACCACGCAGGAGGAGGGCGACTTCCAGACCTACCGTCTGGCCCTGACCGATACGCCGGACGACGCGGGGGATTCGCGGCTCGACCGGTTCTGTTCCGCGCTCGACTTCAGCTTCAAGCAGCCCTGCCCGTCGCCCTTCGACTGCGAGCGCGAGAAGCGAGTGTCCAGAGGAGGAGAAGGTCGACTACCCGGTCGACTACCTCGCCCGCGACTTCGAGAGCTTCCGCCAGGCGCTCCTCGCCTATGCTGCGGACCGCTACCCCGACTGGGAGGTGCCGGTTGCCGCCGACTTCGGCGGCATGGTGGCCGAGCTCTTCGCGGCGCTGGGCGACGAGCTTTCCTACGTCCAGGACCGGTTCCAGCGCGAGGGCTACCTCGAGACCCTGACCCAGCGCCGCTCGTTCGGGCGGCTCGCGCGACTGGTCGACTACCGTCTCGATCCGGGCCAGGCGGCCGCCGGCCTCGTGGTGATGCGGCTCTACGATGGCGACGAACGCCCCGGCAGCACGGTTCCGGACCTGATCGCGTTGCCGTCGGGGGCGCGTGTCTGGGCCGACCAGGAGGACCGGCCGCCGGTACCCTTCGAGGTCGGCGAGGACCTTGCCGCGATGCTGGCCGGCGATCCGACCTGGGCTGTGCACACCCACTGGACCGACCTTCGCGCCTACGTTCCCGATTCGCAGGCGCCGTGCCTGCCGGTGGGGGCGCGCGAGATACATCTGAGTGAGGACGGGCTCCTGCGCGACCCGTCGCCGCCCGAGGTGCTCGCCACCGACATCGGGTCCTATTGGGTCGGCCGGCAGGTCCTGATCGAAACCCGTCCCGACGACCCGGAGGCCCCGATACGGCGCCTGCTGGTGACGCTCGACGAGCCGGTCGAGCGCTTCGATGATCCGCTCACCGGCGCGCACGACCTTCTGCGCCTGCACTGGCGCGCAGAGGATGCGCTGCCGTTTGAGCTGGACCAGACAAGCGCGTTCGTCAGTGCAAACCTGGTACCGGTCCGAGCCGGAATGTCGCTTCAGGAGGATTTCCTCGCTGGTGCGTCGGCCGACGAGACGCTCGCCGCGCTGCCGCGCACGGTTGAGCGAGCGGGCCCCGCCCGCGATGGCGGGCGCCCCGCGATCCACCGCTTCACGCTGGGCGCGACCGTGACCGCCGGGCTCGGGTGGCGGACCCTGGTCGATGCGGCCGGCGCGGTCAGCCACACGCCGGAGGTTTTGCTGAGGCAGATCGACCCGGGCGCGGGGGATGCGGTGATCGCGGCGTGGAGCGTGGGCAACGACGCCCTCGCCTTCGCGGAGACCGACGAGGCCGCCATCGTCGAGCCGGGCCACTGGGCCCCGATCGCGCAGTTCGAGCGACGGGGTCAGCGCATCACTCACACCGACTATGTCGGGGATCCCGGCTACACGCTCCGCTTCGGCGACGGGCAGTTCGGGCGCCAGCCGGTCGCGGGCGACGTCTTCCGGGTGATCTACCGAACCGGACCCGGGCGAGCGGGCAACGTGCCCGAGGACACCATTGTCCGGCTGTCCGAGCCGCCCGATCAGCCGCCGCCGCTGATGCCCCTGCCGACGGAAATCCGCTCCGTCCGCAATCCGTTCGCGATGACTGGCGGGCGCGACCCGCAGTCGCTTGAGCTCGCGCGGCGCATCGCTCCGGCGGCGTACAAGGCGATCACGTTTCGCGCCGTGCGCAACGAGGACTACCGCGCGCAGGCGGAACGGCTCGACTGGGTCCAGGAGGCAGGCGCCGTGACCCGCTGGACCGGTGCGTGGGCCTCGACCTTCGTCTCGGCCGACCCCAGGGGCGCGTTCTCGATCAGCGAGGAGCGCTTTGCCGACCTGCAGGCGCGGCTCGGCGCGGTGCGGCAGGTCGGGCGCTGCGTCATCGCGCGCCAGCCGGTCTTCCTGCCGGTCGATCTCAAGATCGCGATCTGCGTCGAGCGGGGCTTCGCGTTTGGCGACGTCGCCGAGCGCGTGATCGCCGCGCTCGCACCGGCGGGCGGCGGCTTCTTCCATCCCGACCGCTTCTCGTTCGGCGATCCTCTGCGGCGGCCCGCCCTGGAGGCCGCGATCGCCTGCGTCGAGGGGGTGCGCGCGGTCCTGGAGGTCCAGTATCGGATCCGCGGGCGCGCCGGCTACCGCGTCTTCGAGACGGCCGAGATCGCCGTCGCCGGCAATCGCGTCCTCAAGGTCGAGAACGACCCGAACCGGCCAGGCCAGGGCTCGATCCGCGTCTATCCCGAGCAGATTCCCGTGGAGGGTGCGTGATGGCATTGTGTGACTGCGACCGCCACGCATTCCCGCAGCTACCCGCCATCGCGCCCGGGCTCAGCCGGCTGCCGCGCCAGATCGGGCTGTTTCCGGACTTCCGGGCGGCCATGCTCGGCGCGATCCGCGACCACCCGGCGCTGCGCGACTGGCGCGCACGCGACCGGGAGGACTTCGGGCTCATGCTGCTCGAATGGTGGGCGTATGTCGGAGATGTCATCGCCTTCTACAACGCCGAGCATGCGCAGGATCTCTACCTCGCCACGGCGCGGGACGAGGCGCGCATTCGGCGCGTCGTGGGGCTTTTGGGCTACCGCCCGCGGCCGGCGCTCGCGGCCGAGGCCGTGCTCGCGGCGATCGTGGACGGCAGCGACCCGGTCGAGGCGGCGCGCGGCGCGCGGTTCATCTCGGATGCGATCGACGACACGCCGCCACAGGAGTTCGAGCTGTCCGAGCCGACGCTGCTCGATCCGCTGCGCAACGCCTGGACGCTCGCCCCGATCCGTGAAGATCGCTACGATCCGAACCAGCTCCTGCTCGATCCCGCGACGCGCAATCTGGCCGAGGACGCGCTGTTCGCGATCGAAGCGGGCAGTGCGAAGGCGGCTCTTCGGGTCGCCTCGATCACCCCCGAGACAGCACTCGACGGCGCCGCGTACCTCCGACTCGAGGTGACGGACCCGGCGAAGCTGCCGGCTTCCGCCCCGTCGCTTTCCGCGGTGCGGCTCTGGGGCTTTACGCAGAACGCGCCCGTGCTCGGCAGCTCATCGACCACGCTCACCCTCAACGGGATGTTTCCGCAGATCCGCGCGGGGACGCTGGCGATCATCGAGGACACCGACGCGGCCGCGCCGCTTGCGCCGGAAGTCCGCACGCTCACCGCGATCAGCTTCGATACGACCACCATCGGCGGATCTGGCAGCGCGTTCTCGGGGTCGGAGAGCCTGGCATTCGAGGAGCGCGGCGGTGGGGTCAGGGAGCGCGTCGGCACGCCCACGAAGACGGCGCCGACCGAAGGCGGCGGGATCATCACCTCGACGACCCGCGTGACGCTCGACACCAAGTCCGACATCCCGGCCTCGCGAGCGGTCCTGCATTTCGGCCGCGTGCGCGCCGGCAAGCTGGTGGCGCCGGCCAAGACGCAGATCGCGGGCACCGATCTACTCAACGACCCGAAGCTCGCCGGGCGCCACGATGTCAGCGCGGTCGCAGGCGCCGGCGAGGTCCTCCTCAAAGGCGCGCACGACAAGGGCGCGCGCGTGCCCGGGGATGTCGTGATCGGCGCCGCGACCGGCGGGGGCTTTCTCGATCCCGCCGGCAGCTATGAGCCCTTTGCCGACACCTTGCGCACGCCGGTGACGGTGCACGGCAACGTCCTCCACGTCACCCGTGGCAAGACGGTCGAGGAGACGGTCGGCAGCGGGGCGGGACCGGGCGTTCCCTTCCAGACCTTCACGCTCGCGAAGTTCCCGCTGACCTATCTCAGCGATCCGGTCGCGTCGGGCGGCCGCCGCTCCACGCTCAGGCTCTGGATCGACGGCATCGAGTGGCGTGAGGTCGAGAGCCTCTTCCTCGCGGAACCCGAGGACCGGGTCTTCACGGTCACCCTCGATGTCGACGGGAAGGCGACCATCACCACGGGCGGTGACGGCTTCGGCCTGCCCGCGCCGCTCGGCACGGGCAACGTCTTCGTCGTTTACCGCTTCGGTGCGGGCGACCCACCGCCCGGTGCCAACGCGATCCAGCAGATCGCCGGCCCGGTGCCGCGACTGCGCCGCGTGTTCAACCCGACGCCGGCCTTCGGCGGCGGCCCCGGCGACAAGCCGGAGGATATCCGCTTCGTTGCGCCGGCATCGGCCGCGACCTTCGACCGCGCGGTCTCGGCGGCAGACTTCGCAGCGCTGGCGCGCGACTACGGCGCGCTCGCCGCGGTCGCGGTCACGGAATGGGTACCCAAGCGCCTTCGTGAGGGCGTCGCGGTCACCGCGATCCTCGAGGGCGAGGCGTCCGCGGAAGCGATCGCCGGGCTCGAAGCCCATCTCACGGCGCGCGCGGCCGAGACCCTGCCGATCGAGGTCATCGCGGCCACCCCGGTCCCGGGCGATCTCGTGCTCGGCTACACCGTCGCCGCCGATGCCAGCGCCGATACGGTCCGCACCGCGCTGGAGACGCGGTTTCTCGATCCCTTCACGGGCCTCTTGAGCCCGCGCAGGGCGGCCATCGGCGGGCCGGTCTTCCGCTCGGCGCTGCTCGGCGCGGCGGCCAAGGTCGAAGGGGTCGCGTCGCTGCTGTCGCTCACGCTCGACGGCGCGCCTGCCCCCGCGCGCATCGAGATCCCGGCCCACGGCTATTTCTCGCCGAGCCTGACGCTCAATGGGGTCACGCCATGAGCACGGCCGCCGGACAGCCCTTCGATGTCGCCGATGACGGCTACGAGAGCTACTACGCCGAAAAGCTGTGGTCATGGATCCCCGAGCTCTACCGCGGGCAGGACGCCGAACCGCCGAACCCCGGCGCGCTGCGCGCGATCGTGGAGATCGTGGCGGCTCAGGCTGCCATTCTGCGCCGGGACGTCGACCGGCTCTGGGACGATCAGGCGATCGAGCTCTGCGACGACTGGGCGATCTCCTATCTCGGCGAGTTGGTGGGCGCGACGCCCCTCAGCGGCTTCAACGCCCGCGGCAACCGGCTCGCCGTCGCCAAGGCGGTCTACTACCAGCGGCGCAAGGGCACGCCGGGGGTATTGCAGGAGCTGATCCGCGACATCGCCGGGCTCGAGGGTGTGGTGGTGGAGGCGTTCCGCCGGCTGGTGCGCTTCCCGCATCGGCTCGACATCGACGTCATCGGGCGCGGGCTCGTGACCGAGAGCCCTGCTGGCGGCCTGGTCGATCTCCGCAATCCGCGCGTCAAGGGACTGGTCGACACGGCGTTCGACGAGGCGGCGCATTTTCCCGATGTGCGCAGGCTCAGAGGGCCTTACGGTCGCTATGGGCTGCGCAAGGTGAACTTCCACCTTTTCCCGTTGCGCAGCTTCCCGGTCACCCTGCCCACCCCGGTCGAGATCGCGCCGGGGCGTGTCGTGCTCAATCCCTCGGGACGCGACGAGGCGTTGTTCCAGCGCGGCCAGACTTCGCTTCGGCCGCCAGACGCGATCCGCGAGACCGACTTGCCGGACGCAATTCTCTGCCGCCGGTTCAACGCGACCCGCCACAGCCTGACTGCCGAGGCGCTGGCGGAGATCAACGATCCGCAGCTCGACACTGCGCTCGCGCCGCTTCTGGGTCTCGCCTTCAGAGATGCCGTGAGCTTCCGGCGCGTCGTCGGCGCCCGGTTGACCCCGGCCCAGGAGACCGCGTTCATGGCGTCGCTGCTGGACGCGACGCTCGTTGCGGGATCCCCGAAGGAGGTTCTGTGGCCCGATTCGCTGGCCCTGGTGCTCGGTGACGAAAGCACCGACGCGCCGCTCGCTCGAAGCGCCGTGCTCGCGGCCGACCTGAGCCGGTGGGAAACCGGTCTGCCGCTCGAGGCTTTCATCGCGCTCGCCTTCGATCCCGCGACTGGCCGGATGGTCGACGGCCCCGCACGAGAAGCAGGAACCCTCTTCGCCTCGCTCTTGCATTACGGGCAGTTCGCCCCGGTCGGGGCCGGAACCTACGGTCGCGCTGGTGGGCTCGCCGACCAGGTCGACAGTGAGATCGATGCCGGCCCGACCGGGCCGAACGGCGGGTTCACCGATCCGGGCCCGCAGGCCGTGACGCTGCCGGACCCGCTGGTCGGCACGCACCGCTTCACCACGTCCAAGACCTATGAGCCGGTGCTGCCAGCAGCTCGCACGTTCGCAGGCATTACGCGGACGCAACTCGAGGCTGCGGACGGCGCGCGGCCCCATGTGCGCTTCCGGCCGGAGGTCGCGAACCTCGACATCACCTTCGCCGCCGCGCCGGCCGACGGGACACCCCGAGAGCTGACAATCGACGGGCTCTGGATCGGTCTGATGGCCGAGACGATTGCAGCAGAGGCCGTGGCCGGCGGCGGTACGCCAGCGACGCCGGTTCCGGCGCGGGTCATCCTGGATGGCGATTTCGACCACGTCATCTTGCGCAACATGACCCTCGACCCAGGCGGCGAGCGCGCCCGCAACGATCCGACCCAAGCCGTCGCGATCCCGCATGTACGCCTGGAGATCGAAGGGCAGGTGAGCCTTCTGGAGATCGCCCGGTCGATTACCGGCCCGGTCTGGGAGACCGCCGAGGATCCCGATCTCTGCAACGCGGGGCGCATCGAGATCTGCGACAGCATCGTCCAGAGCCTCGATCCGGCCCTGCCGGCGATCCGCACGCGCCTCGGCCATGTCAGCCTCGTGCGCTCGACGGTGATCGGCGATGTGGAGGTCGCCCGGCTGCATGCCTCCGACAGCATCGTCGGCGGAAGGGTGCGCGTCACCGACAACCAGAACGGCTGCTTTCGCTACTCTGCCACGGGTGACTACGTTGGCGCGCCCGGCGGCATGGCGGTGCTCCCGCCACAGTTCGAGGCGCTCATCGCGCCCGGCCGGCTGCCGCCGCACTGGCTCGTCTCGCGGCGCTTCGGCGACGCCTGGTTCGCCGCCCTCTCGAAGCTGGCGCCGGACGCGCTGAGCCGCGGCGCCTCGAACGGCGCGGAGATGGGCGTCTTCAATTCCCGGGGCCTCGCGATCCTGCTCGAGGACCTCGCGGCGCAGGTCCGCTCACTGATGCCGGTGGGCCAGACCCCACAATACCTGATCGAGCGCGACGAGGGGGGATTGCCATGAAAGCCGACATTTCCGCGGATCTGCACGCACCGGCGAAGCGATATTCCGGTGTCCGCGCGCAGCAGGGCCGCGTGCTCACGGATGCCGACTTCAACGCGGCGCTCGACGTGGTCGACGACGCGCTCGAGCATCTGGTCCGCAGCCTGCTGTGCGCTGCGGGCACACCCGACAACGGCTTCGGCATCGGCGCCGCAGCGCCCGCGACCTTCCCGCTGCCTGACGGAAGCGACGCCTCGACCCTGGATTTCTCCATCGCGCCGGGATCTTTCGTCCTCGGCGGGCGGGCCCTTGTCTTGCGTGCGCCTTGGACCTTCCTCGACCAGAGCGACTGGCTGAGCCTCGCGCTCGATCCCGGCAGCCTGCCGCCGGCGCCCATCGACGGGCGCAATGATCTCGCCTATCTCGAGATGATCGTGCAGCCGGTTCGCGCCGTCGAGGACCGGGAGATCCAGGAGCGCGCGCTCGGCTCGGCCGATACCACCTCGCGCCTTCGTCCCCAGATGAAGGTGCGCGTCCTCGACGACGTGACGCAGACGTGTGAGACGGCCGCTGTGGCGCTGCGCGCCAAGCTCGCGGGCAGCGGCGGCAGCTTCAGCGACGACGGCACGGAGATCCTCTCCGCCGCGCGCCTGTTCGTCGGCTTCAGCGACGACGGGGCGGTGACCGATCCCTGCGCGCCGCGCTCCCAGGCGGGCTATCTGGGCGCGGAGAACCAGACCCTCAAAGTGATGCTCACCGAGCCGGGCCGGTTCGTCTGGGCCTTCGACCACGGCGAGCCGCTCTACCGCGTGCAGGTCGACGCGGCATCGGGCGAGGTGCTGTTCCTCACCGAGCCGCGCGACCCGGTGCTGTTCCCGCGGACCGGACAGGTGATCGAGATCCTGCCCTGGGATGCGTTGTTGCCGAACCGGGAGAAAGCAGCCGCGCCGCTGGGCCATCTCGCGCGGTTCACCGGCGAGTACGACCCGGCCGCGCGGCGGATCGCCTACGATGGCTCGTTGCCCGCCGACTGGCAGACCTGGCTCGACAACCTGCCCGCGAAGCTGCTCGGTCGCGACGACCAGCCGCCGCGCTTCTTCTTCGCACGGATCTGGCAGGAGCCGGACGGGGGCGGCGTGGACCAGCCGACCGGCACGGAGGTTCCGCTTCCCGATATCGGCCTCGAGCTGACCTTTTCCGGCACGGGCTTCGCGGGCGACTACTGGACCGTGGCGTTGCGGCCCGACACGCCCGAGATCGTCGTGCCATGGCAGCTGCAGGAGATCAAATTCCCAAACACGCCGCAGGAGATCCGAGGCGCCCCGCCGATCGGCCCGCGCCGGTTCTACGCGCCACTGGCAATCCTGCCGTGGCGGGCCGATGCCGCGGGCAACCTTGTGGCCACGCCCGACGACTGCCGCAACCGCTTCCGGCGGCTCTGCCGGATCAAGAGCTGCTGCACCTTCCAGGTCGGCGACGGCGATACCACCTTCGGCGATTTCAACGATCTCCAGGACGCGATCGCGGCGCTGCCCGCCGGGGGCGGAGAGATCTGCCTTCTCCCGGGGCGACATGTTGGCGTCGCGGACCTGAGCGATCGCTCGCAGATCCTCATCCATGGCTGCGGACCGCGCACGCTGGTCGTCGCACCCGAAGGCGCGACCGATCCGGTGTTCCGCCTCGACGGCGCGCAGGACATAGGTCTGCGCGACTTTCGGATCGAGCATTCGGCGGGTCTCGCCGTCGAGGGCAGCCGCCGGACCCGGCGGCTCCTGCTTCGCGACCTCGACATCAGGGTGACGGGCAGTGCTGTTCGGATCACGTCCGCCGCCGACGTCACCATCGATCGATGCCATATCCAGGCGATCGCCTTACCACGCGCCATTCAGGCCGCCGACGCGGCCCGGCAGGCCCCGCTCGTCTATCTCCGAGGCCAGCAGCTCACGGTCGAGCGCTGCCGCCTGTTCGCTGCGGCGGTCGAGAACCGTAACCTCGCCGCGCTCGGCGGCCTGCACGTCGGAGGTGACTCGTCCGAGGTGCGGATCCTCGACAACCACATCAGGGGCGGCAATGGCAACGGCATCACGCTCGGCTCCGTGGTCCCGCGCGGCGACGTGGAGGAGGACTCGTTCCAGATCGCCATCCTCTCCTGGATCGCGGTCGACGCCGACGGCTGCATCACGCTGAAACCGGGCGGCACCGCTCCGCCGGACGACGTCGGCCTTCCCCAACCGCCGGTGCTCGAGAGCCAGGGACCGGTGACGCGCCTCGAGATCCGGCGCAACCGGATCGAGGCGCAGGGCGGCTCGGGGGTCTCGGTCGCCCACTGGTTCATCCCGGATGAGGATACGGAGACCGACCAGCTCGACGACATCGAGATCGAGGATGCGGTGATCGCCGACAATGTGATCGAGCGCTGCATGCTGCTCGACCTCGCGTCCGGTCTGCCCGTGGAGGCGGCCTTCGGGTCCGCCTTCGGCGGGATCGTGCTCGCGAGCGCGGTCGACCTGCAGGTCGAGAATAACGACATTCGCGGCTGCGGCGGAGAGGGGCGAACGCCGATCTGCGGCATCTTCCTGCGCTACGGCGAGCGCATTCACGTCACAGAGAACCGGATCTACGACAACGGCCGCCCGGCGTCACTGACCGACCCGCTCCTGGTCGGCAATATCGGCGGCATCGTGCTCTCCCATGTCGAGGGCAGCGAGTCCGGTCTCGGCGTCGCGCTGCGCCAGACGCCCGCCGCGTTCATCAAGGACAACACCGTGGTGTCGCCCGAGGGTCGCGCGCTCGAGCTGTTCGGCAGCGGCCAGATGATGGTCGAGGGCAACGCCTTCACCGTCCACGGCAACAACAGCCTCGGCGTGCTCCTGTTCGCGCTTCTCGCCCTGACCACCAACGCGACGAGGCCGGGCCAGAGCCTCACCGGCCCAGGCGTGCAGGGCCAGTTCCGCGCCTTCGTCGCGCAGCTCGGTGGTTCGGCTGTGGCAATCCTCAACGAGGGGCTCAACCCCAACCTGGCGCTGCTCATTGCACGCACCTATCTGGCGAGCCAGTCCCAGAAGGTGCCGAGCAGGGGGGTCCTGCGGCAGAACGAGTCGCCACGCGCCTTCCCGCCGCAGGGTCCGGTTCTCTTCAACGACAACATGGTGACGTTCGACGCCCTCTCCAGCGCGGCGACGCTGTCGCTGAGCTCGGTGCTGATCGTGTCGCTGGACGATGTGGGCATGCACGACAACCACTGCGCGGTCGATGTCGTCTTCGACTTCGTGTTCATCAACGCGCTGGTGCTCGGCTTCACCTCGGCGCGCGTGCAGGGAAACCGGTTCCGCGAGCTCAGGCCCTTCGCGCAAGAGCTCCAGACGGATCCGTTGCTGAACACGTTCCTGTCGGCCGCCACGCTCGGCTACCTCAACGCGACCGAGATGAACCAGGGCACCCATTGCTTCCTGCGCATCGGCGCGAGGAAGCCGCGGATCGTCCCGGTCGCGAACCGGTTCCTGCTTGATACCAACCGCCACGTCGTGGACGACAGGCTCTGCGTCAACTTCGACCAGACGAGTTTCGCCCAGGAGGAGGGGTGAGGGGAGAGCTGCCATGGCCGTGAAGCCCGACTTCCACCCGCGCGATCTGGTCGAGGATCCCGTCCGACTGGCGGAGGTGTCCGACGCCGCCGACGCGAGCGCCCTGAAGCTCCAGCGCGCGCTTCACCGCCAGCGCGTGGGCGCCGCACGGGCGCGTCTGCGCCGGAGCAAGGCGACTGGCGCCTCCGAGGCCGAGATCGCGAGTCTGATGCGCGGCCTCGAGCGGCGCGAGGCGCGGCTCGCCGTCGTCGGGGATGCGTTCGTCGTTGCGAACGTGAAGAAACCCCAGGCGAATCCCGATACGGCGCAGGTCTTTGGGATCGCGACGGGCGAGGCGGACCGGCCGCCGCTCACGGCGGCGCTGCTCGGCCCCAGTGGCGAGATCCTTGCGACAGACACCGTGGCCGAGAACGGCTCCTTCCTGCTCTCGGCGGGCGGCGGTGCCAAGGCCGCGCTCGTGCAGGTCTCCGACCGCGAGCAGCAGGTTCTGTATCGTGACGCCGAGCCCGAGGATATCGCCGCCGGCGAGATCACCTATCGGCAGGTCGCACTGTCCGGGCCAATCCCGAAACCAGCGCCGCCGCCGACCGAACTCAAGATGCCCGACCTCGTCGGTCAGACCGAGGAGGCGGCATGCGCGATCCTCTTCCGCCTCGGCGTGCGCGACATCGAGCTGAAGCGAAGGCCCGCGCCCGGTCCGTCCGGGCTGGTGATCGAGCAGCACCCGCTGGCCCGGGCGGTGCTGGTCCCGTCCGAGGGCGCGCAGCTCATCATCTCCGAACCCGAGGAGACGCAGAAGGTCAAGATCCCCGATCTGGTCGGACGCGACATTCGCGAGGCCAGTGCCGAGGCAAAGCGTCTCGGCCTGGAGGTTGCGGTGTCGGAGAAGGCCTCTGAGGAACCCAAGGGCCGGGTGCTGGACCAGGATCCGAAGGCCGGGACCGAGGTGACGCTGCCCGCGACGCTGAAGCTGGTCGCGTCGAGCGGACCGGACGACGACACCAAGACGGTCGAGGTCCCTGCTTTCGTCGGCCGGCAGATCGAGGAGGTCGCAAGCGAAGCCAAGAAGCTCGGGCTCGAGCTGACCCAGTCGCCGGTGCCCTCCGGTCGGTCGAAGGGCACCGTTCTCACGCAGTCGCCCGCGGCCGGGACACAGGTGCGCCTGCCGGCGACCGTGAAAGTCGAGGTGAGCACCGGCGAGCAGGAGCGCTTGGCGTCGAACGCCTTCACGCGATCGCTGGCGGCGGCGATGGCGCAGGACGATCGGCTCGCAGGCATCGGCCTCGACGAGCGCTCGGTGCTGCCGGTCATCATGCGGCTCGAGATCGCCGACAAGGAGCAGGGCCGTGAGGTCACCGCGCTCGACAACGAGGCGCTGCGCGCTGCCGCCGGGCTCGTCGGGCTCGCTCAGGCGCGCACGTTTCGCGCGATCCTCCGGGTGGCGTTGCAGCAAGTCGACTGATGGCGCGGCTGGCGGCACTGCAGCGCAAGGGGGCGGCGAAGGTTGCCCCCGCCGGGCCGCAGACGCACGCCGCCCGCGCCGCCAGGCGGCCGCATTCGCCCTTCGGCCTGCCGCTCCAGGCGAAGCTCGCGCTCGGCCCCGCGCGGGGCCGGTTCGAGGCGGAGGCCGATCGCGCCGCGGATCACGTGGTCTCCGAACGCACCGGGATGCCGGCGCTCTCGTCGCTCGGTATGGCCTCGCACGGCCACCTCGCAGGTCCGTCGGGGGGACCGCAAGGAGAGGCGCCGGCCGCTCCGACACCGATCGCCGTGCAGCGCAGGTGCGCGTCGTGCGATGAGGAGCTGCAGCGCAAGCCTGCCGGCCCGATCCTGCGCAAATGCGCCTGCGGAGGGGATCCCGGCGAGGAATGCTCCTGCCAGAAGAAAGAGGACGAGAAGTTTCGGGTCGATCGCACGGCGAGCGGCGCTGCCGGTGAGCACGATGCCCTCGGTCGGGTCAACCGCGTGGTGGCACGCTCGGGTCGACCGCTCGCCGCCGGCGTGCGCGCGGACATGGAGCAGCGCTTCGGCCGATCGTTCGAGCGGGTCCGCATTCACGACGACGCCGATGCCGCAACCTCGGCCGGCGCCGTCGCCGCGCACGCCTATACCGTAGGCGACCACATCGTCTTCGGTCCGGGACGGTATCGCCCGGGCACGCGCGAGGGCCGCTTCCTGCTGGCCCATGAGCTCGCTCACACCGTCCAGCAGTCGGGCGGCCAGCAACCGCAGCCAGCGGGCCGCGTGAGCCAACCCCACGACAGCCACGAGCGCGAGGCCGCCGCCGCCGCGTCGGCGGTAATGGGCGCGCGCCCGGTCTCCGCGCTGACCCCGGCCGCGCCACAGGTCAGTCGCTACAGCTTCGGCGAGTTCCTCGACGACGTGGCCGGCGTGGCCGGCAGTGCGGTCAATGCGGCGGGCGAGCTGGCCGGCTCGGTCGTCGACGGTGCCGAGCGCGCCTGGGATCAGGCGACCGCGATCGCAAGCCAGATCGGCTCGTCTGTCACCTTCTCGGGCGGCAAGCTCTCGGTGACGATCCCCGAGGTGGACCCCTGTCCCGAGTTCGCGCTGCAGTTCCACCTCAGCGATCTCGGCCTCGCACCGAACATGTACGTGCCGATCGCCGAGGGCGTGCTGCCCCTCTCCGGCATGGTCAACCTCTACGGGTCGATGGGGGTCAATCTGACCATCGATCCGGAGGTCGGCGTCCAGCTCGTGGGCTGCTCGATCGGCCCCTCGACCATCACCATCGATCCTTTGAGCCTGTCTGCCACGCTGAGCAGCGGTTTCAGCGTGACCGGTGCGGTGAGCCTCGGCAGCACGTTGGATCTCGGCGCGCGGGGCGAGGTCGGCGTCCTGGTCATCATCCCCGACCCGCCGATCCCGTTGCAGATTCCGGTGGCCGGCCTGGAGATCGGCGGGACGGCCGAGGCGCGGGTCATCGGCGGCGGAACGATTGCCGACACCTTCACGGTCCGCCTGACCGCTCTGCCCGGCGGGTTGCCCCTGGTGGTCCCGATTCCGCAGGCCGCCGACCTCGCCTTGGACCTGGCGCTCGGCGCCGACCTGGGCGTGGGTGCATACGGCTCGGTCGACGTGCTCGGGGTGACGGTGTGCCGGCTCGTCTGGCCGCTGTTCGAGTGGCACGGCGACACCGCCGGGCGGCTGGGTCTGAGCTTCGATCTGAGCGCTTCAACCCGCGGGATCAGCGCCAGCATCAACGTCTCCGCCGCCAGGCTCGACACCTCGCCGTTCGACGCCCTGCCGCTGGCATTCGACCGATCGGTACTCGAGGACAACTGCCCGCTCTGCGATGCCCTCTACAGCCTGGACCTGATGCCTTCCCAGAACGGCGGAGCTTGGCACGGTCATCCGGGGCCGCCTCTGGGCGGGCCCCTGCTCGTCTATCCGAAGAACCCGGACATCGCGAGCGGCGCTCTTTGCCGCGGCGTCTGCGGGGTCGATTGCGCCGAGGGGTCCTGCACGGTTCCCTACGATCGATACGTCTGCGAGGAGATGGGCGACGGGCATGTCTGGAACGTGTATGGGGGCTACATCGATTGCGGCACGCACAAGGGTTGCCGCGACCACGACGCCTGCTACGACTGGGCCGCAGAACACGGCGAGGGCGGCCTCGCCGGCGTGATCTTCGGGCCGCTCCATCGCCTCTGCGACCTCGAGTGCCTGTGCACCTACGGCGCGCCGACCTGCGTCGGCTGGGCCACCGCGAACCCGCCCTACGACCCTTGGCTCATGAGCTTCGCGGACTACGCGCTCACCAAGCCCGGCTGTCGCGGACCCTGCCCGGAGGAGGTCGAGGGTGAGGAGGAAGGCACCACGGTCCAGCAGACCTGCCTGCCCAATATCGAGCTGTTGGAAATGCGCTCGTTCGAGGACCGCTGGGACCGCGACTTCGGGCCGGTGTCGCTCTACCGCCAGTTCATCGAGGTTCCCTACATCGTCGGCGTCTGGGTCGGGGTCGACGCGTGGGCGCACGCCGCCGCGGCCGCTTTCGCGGAGCTGGGGCCGGTGGTCCTGGCCAACGCCTGCCTCATTTACGACCCGGCGACCGGCGAATATCACGGCACCGCCAGCCTCGGTGCCGGTCTCAACGTGGGCGGCGGGATCAGCTTGACCGGCTCAGTCGATGCCTGGGCATCGGACTTTCTGTGCCTCTTGCGGGTCGTGGACATGGAGGGCGGCCTGAACGCGCGCGCCAATGCGGCAGTCCCCAGCTCGCTCAGCTACAACGTCGACCTCGTGTGCCGTAATGGCGAGCTTTGGCTCGAGCACGGCGTCGATCTCGAGACCTGCCTCGCGCTCGCTTTCGATCTCGACGCGTTCTTCAACCTCGACGTCTTCAATATCCGGCTGATCGAGGAGCGCTGGAACCTGGTCAAGAGCGAGTGGGAAGATTGCTGGAACATGACCGTCGACTTCGCGCCGGTGCTGGTCGGTCAGGCGCCGACGATCACGTTCGACACCACGCTGCTGAGGGTCTTCGAGCTGATCCGGTGGCTGTTCGGCGAGGCCTCCGACAGGCGCGGCATTCGCGACATCGGGCCGGATCCCGCGCGCGACAAGGGCCTGCTCAATCCCTGCGGTGACGGCGGCGACGAGCCGCCCCCAGGCCCGCCTGTCTGCACCGAGGTCGTCCAGGACCCGGTAACCAGCCAAACCGCCCACACGCTCGGCTCGATCGCGGATCAGATCGACCGCACGGACTGGTCCACCGAGCTGTTCTCGCTGCCGACCGGCGGCAGCAACATCGTGGGCGTGTCCATGGAGAGCGTGTATCTCACCGACCAGCATTCGCCCGGCAGCGGCGACACCAAGAAGGCGCAGAAGGACATCTACGGCCTCCGAAAGCTTCCCACCCTGAGCGCGCACGGCGGCAGCGGTTACAAGCAGACCCAGGTTTACATCAAGGGACACCTGCTGAACGAGAACGTTGGTGGCCCGGCGGAAGATCACAATCTGTATCCGATCAGCGGCCAAGCCAACTCGGATCACAAGCTCGGCCCCGAGAAAACTGTCAAGGGATGGGTCAACACTAACCACCTCCTGGTTTATTATGCGGTCGAGGTCGTGAGCCGGTCCGACCCGGTGCCCATCGACGTCTATGGCGACGGCAGCTGCACTTATTACTATGCGAATGCAATGTTGCAGTGTGCCTATGCGACCTACAAGCTGTGCAACGATCAGATCCTCGAGCGCAACCCGACGACCACCCAGCCCATCTACTCCACCTTCGATGTCGCGGGCTTCTCGCAGAGCGTGAGGGACAAGGGCTGCCCGCAGCGGTAGCCCCGCCGGCCGGATCTCAGACCCCGGCCCTGCAGGTGCGACGCGCGGCAGCGTGCGCCTGAAGAGCGTGACAGCGGCTCGAGGCTGGCGCTCGTGGGGCCACTCGCGCGATTGCGGAGCAGCGCCGGCGACAGGCGGCGGCACCAGCTGTCGTGAAGGATCGGAGCAGCCAGGCCACCCGCAGACGTTATCGTCCTCGGGCACCAGATCTTGTCGTCTCCGGGCTTGACCCGGTCCTCGGGCCGGAGAGGGGTTGGGGCCCCTCTCCCCAACCTGGCCCGAGGACCCATCCCGCATTCGGGTTCGGGCAAATCATCCCACAAGCGTCCCGATCGGGACGCTAGCGGATTGTCGATCCGTGGCGGCCAGCGCGTTGGGTGGCCGGGCGGGGGCGCGGGCTGGCCCGGCAAACCCTAAACAGCTCAGCCGATCGAGCCGGCTTCGACCATGTAGTTGTGGGCGGTGCACATCGCGGCGTCGTCCGAGGCCAGGAACAGCACCATGCGCGCCAGATAGACCGGCTCGATCAGGTCCGGCAGGCACTGCTTCTCGCAATGACGCTCGAGCGCCTCGGGAGTCGCCCAGAGCGACTTCTGGCGCTCGGTCATGACCCAGCCCGGCACCACCGTGTTGACCCGGATGCGGTGCGGGCCGAGGTCGCGCGCGAACGAGCGGGTCATGCCGTGCACCGCCGCCTTGGCCGTGGTGTAGACCGGCATGCCGCCGGTCTTCTCCCACCAGGAGTTGGAGCCGAAATTGATGATCGAGCCCTTGCCGGCCCTGATCATGCCGGGCGCCACCGCCTGGATGGCGAAGAACATGTGGCGGATGTTGCTGGCGATCCGCTCATCGTAGTAGTCCGGGGTCACCTCATGCCACGGATGACGATCGTCGCGCGCGGCATTGTTGACCAGCACGGTGGCCGGGCCCAGCGCCGCCTCGAGACCGGCGAAGGCCCGCTTGAGCGCATCGATGTCGCGCAGGTCCTCGGTCTCGAAATGAACTCTGGCGCCGGTCGCGGCCAGCTCGTCGGCGAGCGCCCGGCCCCGCTCGGCATCGAAGTCGACGAAGCCGACATGCGAACCCTGCTCGGTAAAGGCACGCACGATCTGCTCGCCGATCCCGGACGCGCCGCCGGTGACGAACACCACGGCATCCTTCAGGCTCGGATAGATGGCAAACGACATGGCGCTGCTCTCCCCCATTCCCCTTGGTGGCACGGTGTCCATCAATCAGCGATCGCCGTCAAGGCGGTGAACCTGAAAGCGGCGATCGGCTCAGCTACGTTCTTTCGATTGCCACGCGCGTAGGGTAGCGTCGCAAGAAGTCGTTCGTGGATCAGCGTCCAAGGAGCACCGCGATGACTCTGGGCACCGTCAAGGCACCGACGCCAGCGCAGCTGGCCGAACTCGCTACGGAACTCGGCTTTCACATGAGCGACTCGGAACTTGCCGAGCACCTTGCGGCGATGCAGCCGAACATCGACGCCTACAATGTCGTCGATCGCATGCCGCAGGTACTGCCACCGGTGACCTATCCGCGCACCCCGGGCCACCAGCCTAATCCTGAGGACAACCCCTTCGGCGCCTGGTACGTCAAGACGACCATCGACGGCGCCTCGGACGGCAAGCTCAAGGGCAAGCGCGTGGCGATCAAGGACAATGTTTGCGTCGCTGGCGTCCCGATGATGAACGGCGCCTCGACGCTCAAGGGCTACGTGCCCGACGTCGACGCCACGATCGTGACCCGAATCCTGGACGCCGGCGGCACGATCCTCGGCAAGTCGGTGTGCGAGTACTTCTGCTTCTCGGGCGGCAGCCATACCAGCGCTTCCGGTCCGGTGCACAATCCGCATCGCAAAGGCTACTCGGCCGGCGGATCTTCTTCGGGCAGCGCCGCACTGCTTGCCGCGGGCGAGGTCGACATGGCGATCGGCGGCGACCAGGGCGGCTCGATCCGGATCCCTTCCGCCTATTGTGGTGTGTACGGCATGAAGCCGACCCACGGGCTGGTGCCCTACACCGGTGTGATGCCGATCGAATCGACCATCGATCATACGGGCCCGATGACCGCAAGCGTCGCCAACAATGCACTTCTGCTTGAGGTGCTTGCCGGGCCGGATGGGCTCGACCCACGTCAGAAGGGTGTCGAGGCCGCGCTCTACACGGAAGCCTTAGGCAAGGATGCGGCTGGATTGAAAATCGCCGTCGTCGCTGAAGGGTTTGGCCATCCGAACGCTGAGCCCGAGGTCGACGCCAAGGTCAGGGCCGCGGCGGAGACGCTCAAGGGCCTCGGAGCAACGGTTGAGGAGATTTCGATCCCGATGCACCGCTCTGGAGTCGCCGTCTGGCTACCGGTTGCGGCCGAGGGGGCGACCATGCAGATGATGCTCGGCAACGGTTATGGCTTCAACTGGAAAGGGCTTTACGTCACGAGCCTGCTTGACGCGCACGCCCACTGGCAGCGGCGGGCCGACGAGCTGCCGGATACGCTGAAGTCGACCATGCTGCTCGGCTATCACATGATCAAGAACTACGACGGCCGCTACTACGCCAAGGCCCAGAACCTGGTTCGGCAGCTGACGGCAGCCTACGACTCGGTGCTAGCCAACCACGATCTGCTACTGATGCCCACGGTGCCGCTCACGGCGACCCCGCTTCCGGAGCCCGGAGCCGCAATTCCGGAGATCCTGCAGCGGGCGTTCGAGATGATCGCGAACACGGCGCCGTTCGATGTAACCGGACACCCGGCCATGAGCCTGCCCTGCGGCATGAGCGCCGGTCTGC
This sequence comes from uncultured Alphaproteobacteria bacterium, assembly GCA_963731495.1. Taxonomy (GTDB): domain Bacteria; phylum Pseudomonadota; class Alphaproteobacteria; order Geminicoccales; family Geminicoccaceae; genus DASUGG01. The sequence goes on along the minus strand of CAVSVZ010000073.1, from coordinate 237,923 downwards.
CGGTAGGCATGATGCTGATCGGCATGCACTACGATGAACGAGCCATCTATCGGGCGGCTCATGCCTACGAGCAGGCGGTCGACTGGCGGATCCAGTAACCGGACCTGGCTAGGGATCGACGGATAGAATGGTCTCTATTTTGATGGGCGGGGACGATGGCCGGTGTCTGGCCGGCGCCGGCTCACTCCTCGAGGCCGGCGTCGCCCTGGACGATCAGGCCGAGCACCTCGTGCTCGTTGGTCTCCTTGACGTAGCGCTCGCCGACCCGGCGGCCGCGCTTCAAGACCATGACCCGGTCGCCGACCTCGAAGATGTCCTGCAGGCGATGGCTGATGATGATCTGCGCGACGTTGTGCCGCTTCAGCTCGAGCATGGTCTCGAGCAGCCGCTCGGTCGCCATGACCGACAGGTTGGCGGTCGGCTCGTCGAGCACGATCACCTTGGGCTCGAACGAGATCGCGCGCGCGATCGCGACCGACTGCTGGCGGCCGCCCGACAGGCTCTCGACCTTCTGGTAGACCGAGTTGACGTCGACCTTGAGGCGCGCCAGCACCTCGCCGGCGTCGTGATACATCTTCTTGCGGTTGACGAAGAAGAAGCGGCGCGGCCAGCGGCCGAGGAAGATGTTCTGGCCGACGTCCATGTTCCCGCACAGCGCGAAGTCCTGGTAGATCATCTCGATGCCAACCTCGCGGCTGTCATGCGGGCTGCGGAAATGGGTTTGTTCGCCGGCGACCAGGACATCGCCGGAATCGCGCTGATAGGCGCCGGTCAGGATCTTCATCAGCGTCGACTTGCCGGCCGAGTTGTCGCCGACCAGGCCCAGGATCTCGCCGGGATAGAGGGTGAGATCGACCTCGGCCAGCGCCGTGACCGCGCCGAACGCCTTGTTGATGCCGCGCATCTCGACGATCGGCGTGACCGCCTCGGCGGGCAGCTCAGACATGGGCGGCCTCCTGGGGCATGCCTCGCCGTCGCGCCAGGGCCTCGCGCAGCCGGCCGAGGATGTTGGCCTGGCGGATCCAGATGTCGATCAGGACCGCCACGATCAGGATCACGCCGATGAAGGCGTTGACCCAGTGCTGCGGCAGGACGATCGACCTGCCGTCGGCGGTGATGATGTTGAGCTGCAGCAGCGCGCGCACCAGGGTGATCACCGCGGCACCCGCCAGCGAGCCGATGATGGTGCCGTAGCCGCCGAAGATCGAGCCGCCGCCGATGATCACCGAGGCGATCGCGTCGAGCTCGCGGAACTGGCCGGCGACCGGATTGAAGCTGCGGAAGAAGGCGGCGTTGATGATGCCGGCCATCGCTGCGCAAAGGGCCGAGAGCATCAGCGCGATCACCCGCACCCGATTGGTGCTGATGCCGGCATAGTCGGCGGCCCGACGATTGCCGCCGGTCGCGTAGACCTGCTGGCCGAACACGGTGTAGCCCAGCACGATGCCCGCGATCGCCGCGATCAGGGCCAGCCAGAGGGTCTGGACGCTGACCACCTCGGCGAGTGCCCGCAGCAGGCCCGGCGGCAGCGGCTGGCCGAGATAGGCCAGGATGTCGCCGACCTTGCGGCCGAGCAGGTTGAAGCCCTCGCTCCAGCCGGTCAGCTGCTGCCCGGCGACGAACCAGGCGGCGAGCCCGCGGGCGATATAGAACATGCCGAGCGTGGCGATGAAGGCGGGCAGGCCGAAGCCAACCGCGACCAGCGCGTTGACCGCTCCGGCCAGGCAGCCGGCCGCCATGCCCATCGCGATTGCGGTTCCCGGATCGGTGCCGAGCACCTTGAGGCAGTAGGCCGCGGTGCTGCCGGCGAACGCCAGGACCGCGCCGACCGAGAGGTCGATGTCGCCGCAGGCGATGACGTAGGTAAGGCCCACGGTCAACAGTGCCAGCTCGGTGTAGTTCAGGAGGATTGCGAAGGTGTTGGGCAGGTTCCACCAGTAGTCCGGGCGCAGATAGAGGCCGACCAGCCACAGGATCACCGTCAGGATGATCGCAAGCGCATCACGCCTGGCGAGGAATTTCCCGAAGCCGCGGGCCCCCAATGCCTTGTCGCTGGCCATGGAGCCCTTGGTCTGGGCGCCTTCGAGCGCGATGCCGCCGATCTCGATCAGCGGCGGCGGCGGCCGGCCGCGCAGCCATGCCCAGATCCGCGCCGGCACGCGGCGGCGCACGACATAGGGCTCGATCAGCACGGCCACCAGCAGCAGCAGGCCGAGGAACACCGGCACCGCGCCGACCGGCAGCGAGGACACCGCCTTGACCTGCATCTCGACCCCGTTGACGACGATGGTGCGGGTGATCGGCACGCCCTCGCGCAGGACCTTGTCGATCAGCACGGTCAGCACGGCGCCCAGGCAGCTGCCGATGACGCGGCCGCGACCGCCGAGGATCGAGGCGCCGCCGATGATCACCGAGGCGATCACGATCAGCTCGGCGCCAAGGCCGGCCTGCGAGGTGGTGCCCTTGTCCTGGGCGACCGCCATCAGGCCCGCGATGGTGGCGCACAGGGCCGACAGCAGGTAGGCACGGATCCGCACCCAGTGGGTCGGGATGCCGGCATAGACCGCCGCCTGCTCGTTGCCGCCGGTGGCGAAGGTCTCGTAGCCCCAGCGGGTCTTGGCCAGGACCCAGGCGCCGATCAGGGCGACCACGATCGCGATCGGGATCTGGTTGTTGAAGCCCAGGAAATTGGTCTCGCCGAGGTGGAAATAGAGCGGGAACGCGCCTGCCTTGGCCGAGTACAGGATCGACTTGCCGCCGGTCAGGCCGAGCACGATGCCGCGGCCGATCAGCAGCATGGTCAAGGTCGCGATGAAGGCCGGCACCCGCAAGATGGTAACCAGCAGGCCGTTGATCAGGCCGATCGCGAGGCCGAGCAGCAGGCAGATCAGAACCGCCGTACCCGGGCCTAGATCGTAGAACGCTGGCGAGAACGCCATCGAGAAGACCACGGTGATCAGCCCGTAGATCGAGCCGACCGAGAGGTCCAGGTCCTTGTTGACGATCACGAAGGTCATGCCGACCGCCATCACGGCGTAGCGGGCGGCATCGCGCAGCAGGGCGTGAAAGGCGTCGGCCGAGCCGAAGAAGCCGGGATTGACGTAGGCGCCACCCAGATAGAGCAGGCCCATCAGGACGAGCAGGCCCACCTCCCAGCCGCCAAACAGCTCGGGTGGCGGGCGGCGGCCGAGCACGCTCGTTTGCGCAGACATCAGATTGGACCGGGCTTTCCTGGAGCCGGACAGGGCAGCGGGAGGGCGCGCGCCCTCCCGCCTCCCGGGTCGATCAGACGTGGCTCAGTTCTCGAACCGCTTGCCGATGTCGCCGACGTTCTCCTGCGTCACGAGCTGGGCGCGTGTGTCGAGGTTGGCCGCCGCGATGCCGCGGTCGATCTGCAGCCAGAGCTGCATGACCGGCCAAAAGCCCTGCAGGAACGGCTGCTGGCCGAGCGCACCGGTGAGGTCGCCCGCGCGCAGCGCCTCCTGCTGCGCCGGGCCGAGGTCGAAGCCGTAGGCGCAGATCTCGCCGGTCTTGCCCATCTGCGCCACCGCCTTGGCGAGCGCCGGGGTGAACACGTTGTTGCCGGCGAACGCGCCGACCACGTCGCCGCGCGATTCGAACAGGGAGACGATGCCGTTGACCGGATCGTTGGGATTGGTGTCGATGCCGGTGTTCTCCGGGCCGGCGTCGACCACGAAGTCCTGCAGCTTGCCCATCGCCTGCAGCTTGGTGACGATCGCGTTGAACGCCGAGGTGACCCGGTTGTTGACCTCGATGTTGCCCATCGCGGTCGAGTTCGGCAGCAGGATCGAGCCCGATTCGACACCCTTTTGCATCAGGCATTCGACCAGCGCCTCGCCGGCGATCGCCGCGGCCGAGGCATCCTGGCCGGTGTGGCTGATCTTGCTGCGGTCGTAAATCGTGCCATCGAAGGAGTTGGTGGTGGCGACCGGAATGCCGTTCGCCTCGGCCGCCTTGACGATGTCGTCATAGGCGCCGACCTGCGGCGTGGTCATGATCAGGCCGTCGAGCGTGGGGTCCTGGACGATCTGGTTCAGGATCTCGATCTCGCGCGCCGGATCGTCGGTCGGCGACTCGGAGCCGAGCAGCAGGACCTTGGCACCGATCAGGTCGGCCGCGGCCGTCGCGCCGACATAGACCGGATCGAAGAAGCCGTTGCCGGCCGTGTGGGTGACGATCGCGAAGGTCAGGACGCCGTCGTTCGAGTGGAAATCCTTGGTCCCCGGCGCCTCCTTGGCTGCTTCCTCGAACGAGTAGCCGCCGACCGCCCGCTCGACCGAGCCGGACTGGGCAAAAGCCTGCGGCGCGAGCATCAGAGCGCCGATCGCCGCCAACGTTACGCATTGTCCCTTACTGGACATTCTTCACTCCCTTTTTCAAATTGCGCCGTCGATTGCGGTCGACGGCGGCCTCCACGGCCGAAGTCTAGGCGGATCGCGGTACACGTGCCAATAGGTTCGGATCGCCGGCCCGATTGCGCCGGGCGCCGATGTGGCGAATGATCGCCTTTGCCTATCGATAGAATTCAAACAATTGATTTTCCGGATCGCGCCGAACGTGCCAGGGTGCGCCTGCTCAGCATCAGCCGTGGGGACGCGACGCATGGTCGGCGCTCGTGCGCCGGCATCCGGGGAATCCAGTTGTCTACGGAGCAAGGGGGAACAAAGATGGACGATGACGCACAACTCGCAGAGCTCAACGAGAGCGAAAAACTGTGCCCGGTGGCGGGCGGGGCGCGCAGCCGCATGGCGGTCGGGTCCGTCGCGAACCAGCGCTGGTGGCCGAACCAGCTGAACCTCAGGGTTCTCCGCCAGAACTCTGCCCTGTCCGATCCGATGGGCGAGGCGTTCGACTACGCGAAGGCGTTCGAGAGCCTCGACCTCGATGCGGTGAAGCAGGACATCACGGCGCTGATGACCACGTCGCAGGACTGGTGGCCGGCCGACTACGGTCACTATGGGCCGCTGTTCATCCGGATGGCGTGGCACAGCGCAGGCACGTACCGCACGGGCGATGGCCGCGGCGGTGCCGGCCACGGCACCCAGCGCTTTGCGCCGCTCAACAGCTGGCCCGACAACGTGCTGCTCGACAAGGCGCGCCGGGTGCTCTGGCCGATCAAGAAGAAGTACGGCAAGAAGATCTCCTGGTCCGACCTGATGATCCTCGCCGGCAACTGCGCCCTGGAGTCGATGGGCTTCAAGACCTTCGGCTTCGGCGGCGGGCGCGAGGACGTCTGGGAGCCCGAGGAGGACATCTACTGGGGCTCCGAGACCGAGTGGCTCGGCGACAAGCGCTACGCCGGCGACCGGCAGCTCGAGAACCCTCTGGCCGCCGTGCAGATGGGTCTGATCTACGTCAACCCGGAAGGGCCGAACGGCAATCCGGATCCGGTCGCGTCGGGCCGCGACATCCGCGAGACTTTTGCGCGCATGGCGATGAACGACGAGGAGACCGTAGCGCTGACCGCCGGCGGCCACACCTTCGGCAAGTGCCACGGTGCCGGCGATCCGGCGCTGGTCGGCCCCGAGCCCGAGGCCGCCCCCCTCGAGGAGCAGGGCCTGGGCTGGACGGGCAGGTTCCAGAGCGGCAAGGGCAACGACACGATCGGCAGCGGCCTGGAAGGCTCCTGGACGCCGACGCCTACCAAGTGGGACATGAGCTACTTCGACATGCTGTTCGGCCATGAGTGGGAGCTGACCAAGAGCCCCGCCGGCGCCTCGCAGTGGGCGCCCAAGGACGTGGCCGAGAAGGACCTGGCGCCGAGCGCCGGCGATCCGGGCAAGCGGGTCAAGACCATGATGACCACCGCCGACATGGCGATGCGCATGGACCCGATCTACGAGCCGATCTCGCGCCGCTACCACCAGAACCCGGCAGCGTTCGCGGACGCGTTTGCCCGGGCCTGGTTCAAGCTGACGCACCGCGACTTGGGCCCGCGCTCGCGCTATCTCGGCCCGGAGGTTCCCGCCGAAGAGCTGATCTGGCAGGACCCGGTCCCGGCCGTCGATCACCCCCTGATCGACGCCAGGGACATCGCCGATCTCAAGGCCAGGATCCTGGCTTCGGGGCTGTCGATCGCCGAGCTGGTCGGGGCCGCCTGGGCCTCGGCGTCGACCTTCCGCGGCTCCGACAAGCGCGGTGGCGCGAACGGGGCGCGCGTCCGCCTTGCCCCGCAGAAGGACTGGGCAGCGAACAACCCGGCCCGGCTGGGCAAGGTGCTGCAGACCCTGGAGGGCATCCAGGAGGCGTTCAACGGCGCGCAGTCCGGCGGCAAGAAGGTCTCGCTCGCCGACCTGATCGTGCTGGGCGGCTGCGCTGCGGTCGAGCAGGCGGCGAAGAATGCCGGCCACGACGTCGAGGTCCCCTTCTCGCCGGGGCGCACGGATGCGACGCAGGACAAGACCGATGTGGAGACCTTCGCGCCGCTCGAGCCGATCGCCGACGGGTTCCGCAACTACCTCAAGACCCAGTACAGCGTCTCGGCCGAGGAGCTCCTGGTCGACAAGGCGCAACTCCTGACGCTGACCGCGCCCGAGATGACGGTGCTGGTCGGCGGCATGCGCGTGCTGGGCACGAACCACGACCAGTCCCAGCACGGGGTCTTCACCAAGCGGCCGCAGACGCTGACCAACGACTTCTTCGTGAACCTGCTCGACATGGCCACGAAGTGGCAGCCGTCGGCGACATCCGAGGGCGTGTACGAGGGCAGCGATCGCACGACGGGCGCCGCCAAGTGGACCGGCACCCGCGTCGACCTGATCTTCGGCTCGAACTCCGAGCTGCGGGCACTCGCGGAAGTCTATGCCAGCGACGACGCGCAAGAGAAGTTCGTGCGTGACTTCGTGGCCGCATGGAACAAGGTCATGAATCTCGATCGCTTCGAGCTTGCCTGATCTCGGCGCGCCGGACGCCAACGGCGCCAAGATCGCCGCGGAGTAGCTTCTCTTGGGGGGCGCTGTATTGCGCTCCCCACCTGTTCGATGACGGGGGCGCGACCCGACTGCGTCCCCGTTTCCGATTTGACGAGGGTTATTTTGCCAGGTGAGCGTGCTCGGGGTCGTTCGCGAACGCCTCGTAGTGCTGGCGCAGCAGGTCCTTACCGCCGTCATTGCCGTTCGGGGTCCGGACGACCGTATGGATATGCCGGCGCGTCGGGACATTGCGCGGCCCGTCGAGCGCGATCGGTCCCTGGTGGTCGAATTCGATCAAGATCACCGGGCCGTGAATCCTGTAATAGAATACCGCGTCGGCGTCGATCGCGCCTTTCCAACGCTCCACCGGTAGCGGCCTGCAACCACCGATAGCGGCCCACAACATGTGACGCACCTCACAGACGAGGCCGCGATCCATGATCCATATTGCTCCGCGAATCCACACCGGCAATGCCGGCTCAGCAATCCAATTGAAAAGGGACTCCAATGACTGATGGATCTTATTCGCTGAATGTAGATGGATCAAAGATACCATTGAAGAAAAACGATACCGTAAGACTTATTACGCCTGCCCGTGACGAACATCCGGCCAGTGTCGCATCGCGTCTCGCCAGATCAACGAGGCTGGCTATCGACCCTGTTTACCCACCTGACTTGCTCGTCATCTATGGCGAGAAAAACAAACTCGAAGAAATCCGCTCTTATCGAGATATTCAAAACACGCGAGCCGCTTTTCAGGATCCAGACGGCAACCTTTTGGTTCTAACAAATGACGTTCTTATCAGCTTCGCCGATGGCGTAAGCGATCGCGATCGTGAGAGCTTGCTCGAAAGGTTCGATGGGCGAGTGATCGAGCGGACAGCGAAGTGGTGGAAGTTTCGTGTCAATGACCCCGGCGACGATGCTCCTCTCTTGCTGGCGGACGAGCTCTCCAGTGAGAGCATTGTCAAATATGCGGAACCAAACGCGGTTCAAGCAGCTACCTTCCACCGGCTGCCTCAAAACGACCCTCGCTTCGCCAACCAATGGCATCTTCAAAACACGGGCCAAAATGGCGGTATTGCCGGTGCCGACGTGGATGCGCTCGGGGCCTGGGCGACCACGATTGGCTCTCCTGAGATCGCGGTAGTCGTTCACGACTGGGGGTCGATATCAATCATCCGGACCTCATGGCAAACATCAAACCGGGTTGGGATTTTGATAACAACGACGGTGATGCCACCAACAACAATGGACCTCATGGCACCGCCTGTGCTGGAGTGATCGCCGCCTCGCCAAATGGTCAGGGCGTCGTGGGAATCGCGCCGAACTGCCAGATCGTGCCGCTGAGGGCCGCCGGCGCACACACCTGGGAAACGTGGGCCCAGACCTTCAATTGGGCAGCCGAACGAGGGCGCATTATCTCTTGTTCCTGGGGCATCACGCCAAACAACACGCTCTCCGATGCAATCCGCCAAGCCGTAAGCCGCAGCGTTACTGTATTCTTCGCGGCAGGCAACGGTAGCACGAACTCCATAGGCTATCCTGCGAGTTTGCGTGAGGTCATTGCCGTTGGCGCTAGCACCAACCGTGATGTGCGGGCTGTGTACAGTCAGTATGGTGACGGGCTGGACATTGTAGCTCCAAGTAGTGGAGGGACGCTTAGAATAGAAACGACCGACGTCCGAGGAGCGAACGGCTACAATTCGGCGGGGGGCCCTGCTGGTGACTACTGCAATGCCAGCGACGGATCTGGGTTCGGAGGAACGTCGTCGGCAACGCCGCTCACGGCTGGCGTGGCGGCGTTGATGCTTAGCGTCGATCCAGCATTGAAGCCGGAGGGCATTCGGCAGATCCTGCGGGGCGCCGCAACCAAGATCGATCCTGCGAATGCTGACTATAACGCAAACGGCTGGAGCACCCAGTACGGTTAGGGACGCGTCAATGCCGCGGTGGCGGTGCATCGGGCGCGCAGGCCAAAGTTGGTGGTCCCGAACTTCGGCTACAACGCCGGGACCTGGCGCGTCGAGAAGCACCCGCGCTTGCTCGCCGACCTGACCGGTGACGGCCGTGCGGACATCGTCGGCTTCGGCAATGCTGGCGTCTGGGTTGCGCTCAACAACGGCGACGGCACCTTCGCGACGTCGGAGATGGTGGTCCCGAACTTCGGCTACAACGCCGGGACCTGGCGCGTCGACAAGCACCCGCGCTTCCTCGCCGACCTCACCGGGAACGGCCGTGCTGACATCGTCGGCTTCGGCAACGCCGGCGTCTGGGTTGCGCTCAACAACGGCGACGGCACCTTCGAGATATCGGAGATGGTGGTTCCGAACTTCGGCTACAACGCCGGAGGCTGGCGCGTCGAGAAACACCCGCGCTTGCTCGCCGACCTGACCGGGAACGACCGTGCCGACATCGTCGGCTTCGGCAATGCTGGTGTCTGGGTCTGCGCTCAACAACGGCGACGGCACCTTCGCGACGTCGGAGATGGTGGTCCCGAACTTCGGCTACAACGCCGGGACCTGGCGCGTCGACAAGCACCCGCGCTTCCTCGCCGACCTCACCGGGAACGGCCGTGCTGACATCGTCGGCTTCGGCAATGCCGGTGTCTGGGTCGCGCTCAACAACGGCGACGGCACCTTCGAGGCACCGCAGATGGTGGTCCCCAACTTCGGCTACAACGCCGGGGGCTGGCGCGTCGAGAAGCACCCGCGCTTCCTCGCCGACCTGACCGGGAACGGCCGTGCCGACATCGTCGGCTTCGGCAACGCCGGTGTCTGGGTCTCGCTCAACAACGGCGACGGCACCTTCCAGGCACCGCAGATGGTGGTCCCGAACTTCGGTCATGACGCCGGGAGCTGGCGCGTCGAGAAGCACCCGCGCTTCCTCGCCGACCTGACCGGGAACGGCCGTGCCGACATCGTCGGCTTCGGCAACGCCGGTGTCTGGGTCTCGCTCAACAACGGCGACGGCACCTTCCAGGCACCGCAGATGTTTGTGGCGAACTTCGGCTACGACGCCGGGGGCTGGCTCGTCGAAAGGCACCCGCGCTTCGTCGCCGACCTGAACGGTGACGGTCGTGCCGACATCGTCGGCTTCGGCAACGCCGGCGTCTGGTTCCGTAGTACCTGACACGCGCATCCACGTGGTTGTCGGATTCGCCGCTGCTCGCCAGTGGTGAGCCGAAACCAAGTTGAACGATAGTTGGCTAGGGGCGGTGCATTAACGCGCCGCCCCTAACTACGTGCGGCAATCCTTACCACCTGCGGCATCGCGCTTGATCACGAGTCTGGTAAGAGCCCGTTTCCCTTACGGCCAGTGACAAGGTGCTGGGGAACGGGAAGGCTGCTATCGAGTAAGCCTCCGAAGAGGCCCTAGGAAGAAGCGAAGCGCTCGGGCCGGTAGGGTCCGAGCAGGTCGATGCGCGCGCCGTCGAGGATCTCCATGGCGGCGAAGCGACCGACCGCTGGCGCCAGGGTGACGCCGCTGTGCATGGTCGCGAGGTAGACGCCCGGCAGGTTTGGCGCGAAGCCGACCACGGGCATGCCGTCCTCCGGCATCGGGCGCAAGCCGACGGTCACCCGGTCCAGCTGCAAGTCGTCGGCGCCGCGCACATGCTGCCTGACCAGCGCGATCAGGCGCAGGCCTTCCGCCTCGATGTCGTTCGGCACCGGTCCCCCGCCGAAATCCTCGCCGGCAACGATCCGGGAGCACTCCTGCTTGACGTGCAGCCCCGGCGCCTCGATCACATGCTGCAACAGCGGTCGCGTCGGCTTGCTGTGCACCAGTAGTCCGGGCGTCGGACGCATCGGTAAGGAGACACCAAGGCGCGTGCACAAAGCGGGGGTAGCCACGCCGGTCGCGAGCACGCAGCAGTCGGCATCGATCATGCCGGCGGAAATCTCGATGCGAACGGCTCCGGTCTCAGGCGCCAGGTTGATCACCTCGGTATCGAGACACACTTCGGCGCCCAGCTTCTGCGCAGCCGTGATCAGCGCCCTGGTCGCCGCAGCCGGCTCGATGGTGCCATCGCCTGCGGCAAAGGCGGCGCGGGCCGGCGGCGCGACCAGCGCGGGCTCGAGGGCTGCGATCTCGGCCCGCTGGACCAGGCGCACGTCATAGCCCCAGGCGGCGTGGCGGGTACAAAAACCCTCGAGCTCGTGGTCGGCAAGGTCCCAGATCAGGCAGCCCTGCCAGGCGACGCCGAGCGCGCCATCCAGCTCGTCCTCGAGCCGGCGATACTCCTGCATGCTCTGGAAACGGAGTTGGAAATAGAGCTCCGGATTGCCGTAGCTGGCGTTGATCCAGGCGAAGGATTTTTCGGTGGCCTCGCCCGCGGGCTGGCCGCGATCCAGCACCGTGACGGCGGCACCGCGGCGCGCCAGGTGATACGCGATCGAGGCGCCGACGATGCCGGCGCCGATCACGGCGATGCGTGGTGCAGCGCTCACAGCGTCTGCCGCGCTTCGAGCAGGCCCTTGATGTAGCCGATCGCGCGCGCGGCGCTGGTCGGACCGTCGGGCTCATAGACGAACGGCTCGATCGAGGCGATGCCGTCATAGTCGTGGCGGGCGAGTGCTGCGAGGATCGGCGCAAAGCGCAAAGCACCCTGGCCGGGCGCCTCGCGGTTCGGATCGTTCAGGTGGATGTGCGCGATCTCGCCAGACGGCAGAAAGCGGCCGATCACCTCGGGGATCGGCCGGGTCTCGGCCTGGCCGGCGGCGCAGGTGTCGAGCATGGTACGAACGGCCGGGCTGTCGATCTCGTGCACGATGGCCGCGGCCTCCTCGACCTTGTTGATCAACGGCGTCTCGCTCGCCGCCAGCGGCTCGATGCAATAGGTGACGCCTGCCAGCTCGGCGTCCTTGGCGATCGCGGCATAGCACTCCCTGGCGTGCGCGAGCGCCGCCTCGGCGCTCTGGCCGTGGCCGATCTGACGCTGGCCCGGCGAGCCGTGCACCAGGATCGTGCCGCCGAGATCGACGCACAGCTCGATCAGCCCGCGCATCACCCCGATCGTGCGCGTGCGATCGGCAAAGTGGTCGCTGGTGATCGACAGGCCCTCGGGCACCAGCAGCAGCCAGTGCAGGCCGGTAATCGTGATCCCGGCGTCCTCGGCGATGCGACGAAGCTCGGTACGCCGGGCATAGGGCAGCCGCTCCGGCTCGTCCGACAGGGTGAACGGCGCGATCTCCAGGCCGTCATAGCCGAGACCCTTGGCGAGCGCGCACTGCGCCGGAAAATCCAGCTCGCGCACGACCTCGTTGCACAGGCTGATTCTGCATGTCCTCAGGATGCCTCCTTGGTCGACCGTCGGCGCGGCGCCAGACGGGCGAGTGCGGCGCGTACCGGGCGAAAGCTGAGTGCCACGGTGATCGCGATCGTGACCCACAGCACCAGGCTGATCGGCCGGGTCAGGAACGGCACCGGGCTGCCATCGCTCAGCACCAGGCCGCGCCGCAGGCTCTTGTCCAGTATATCGCCCAGCACCAGGCCGAGCACCAGCGGCGCCATCGGGTATTTCATCTCGCGCAGGACGAAGCCGATCAGGCCGAACGCCAGCATCACCCAGATGTCGAACACGCGGCTCGCGATCGCGAACGAGCCGATCGTACACAGCACGAAGATCGCCGGCATCAGACGGGTCGCCGGCACCTGCAGCACGGTCAGCAGCGGCCGGGTGAGCGCCAGGCCGTAGATCAGGATGCCGATGGTCGCGAGCAGCATCATGGCGACCACCTCAAAGACGAAGCCCGGGAACTCGATCATGATCAGCGGACCCGGCCGCACGCCGTGGATGAACATCGCGGCGAGCAGCACCGCCGCCGGCGCCGAGCCGGGCACCGCCAGCGTCAGCACCGGGATGATCGCGCCGGGCACCGCGGCGTTGTTGCCGGTCTCGGCCGCCATCAGACCCTCGATCGAGCCCTTCCCGAACTTTTCGCGCTCCTTGCTCGCTCGCCTGGCGGCGGCGTAGGACGCCCAGGCGCCCAGATCCTCGCCGACACCAGGGATGATGCCCATCACCGTACCGATCACGCCCGAGCGGCAGATCGTGCGCCAGTAGCGCGTCATGTCCTGCAAGGCGCGGGATCACGCGGTCGGTCGCGGATTTGACCACCTCGGCCGCCGGCTGCTTCATCACGATCAGGATCTCGGAGAAGCCGAACGCGCCGACCAGCGCCGGCAGCAGGCTGATGCCGCCGGCCAGATCGGTGCTGCCGAAGGCAAAGCGCGGATAGGCGTGGATGCCCTCCTGGCCGATCATCGCGACCAGCAGGCCCAAAAAGCCCGCGATCCAGCCCTTGAGCGGATCGTCCAGCGAGGTCAGATGGCCCGAGATCACGATGCCGAACACGGCCAGCCAGAAAAACTCGAAGGCGCCGAAGTCGAGCGCGAACTCGGCCAGCACCGGGGCGATCGTGGCCAGAAAGAAGATGCCGATCAGGGTGCCGAGCACCGAGCCCGTGGTGGCGATGCCCATGGCGCGCCCGGCGAGGCCCTGGCGGGCGAGCGGATAGCCGTCCAGCGTGGTCGCAGCATTGGCCGGCGTGCCCGGGATGTTGAGCAGGATCGCGCTGCGCGAGCCGCCGTAGATCGCGCCGACATACATGCAGATCAGGATCAGGATCGCGTCGTTCGAGGCCATCTTGAAGGTGAGCGTGGTCATCAGCGCGACGCCGAGCGTTGCGGTCAGACCCGGCAGCATGCCGACCACGATGCCGAGCAGGGTCGACCACAGCACGTTGAACAGCGCGCCCGCGGTCATGAAGCCCAGGAGCGCCTGGCCCAGATGGGCGAGCCCGTCAGTCATGCCGTGTCACGGCAGCGCGGACCAGAAAAACGTGCTGGAACACCCAGGTCACGGCGAGCGAGATCGCGGTGCCATAGACCACGGCGATCGCGAGGCGCCAGCCGCGCCGGCCCTCGCTTTGCGGCCATTCGAACAGCGCCACGAACAGCGTCACGAACAGAAAGGTCGCGAGCCAGAAGGGTATGCGGCCGACCAGCCCGCGGCATAGCCGAGGCATAGCACCAACGCGAGCACCAGGCGCCCGACGCCCGGCCCCGCAGGCAGACGCATCTCGTTCAGGCGCCAGCCACCGGCAAGCACGGCACGCACAAACAGCACGCCGCCGAGGATCAGGATGATCGCACCCAAAGCACCGGGGACCAGCCCGGGCGCCGTGTAGGGATTGATGTTGCGGTCGGCAAAGCGCGGCATGTCCAGGCTCGCCCAGACCACGGCGATGCCGAGCACGACGAACACCAGCCCCGTGAGAAAATCGGCCCGCGGCATGCCGCGGCCTTCCGGCGGGCCACTGCTCACGACAGCCAGCGATCCAGGTTTTTGGCGACGAAGGCGTCGTCGTTGAGATCGGGATAGGCGGCATAGACCCGGTCGATCTCCTCGGCCTGGCCCGGGCTCAGGCCTTCCTGCGGGTCGAGGCACCAGGTGCCCTCGAGCAGCCCCTGGCGGCGCAGCACCTCGTGGCAGCCGGCGATGCAGCCGGCAAAATCGTTGGCGACGTCGAACAACGCGCCGTTGCAATCGGTCACGGCTGCATCCAGCGCCAGCAGGACAGGATCGATTGCCTGCTCGAGGGCGGCGCGCCGCACCTTGCCGACCAGCTCGACCACTTTCCTGGTCCAGACGCACCAGTGGCCCAAGCAGCCCGCCGGTGATCCTGACACTCACCTGCTCGTCGCCCCGGCGGAAGCTGTAGGGGCAGAGCAGGTCCAGGACGATGTGGTCGTCATTGCCGGTCAGCAGCGTGATCCGCCGCTCGGCGCCGGCCTCGACCACGCCGCGGATCACGTCCAGGGTACGGTAGCGGTTGAACGGTGCGATCTTGATCGCGATGACATTGTCGATCGCGGCGAACCGCCGCCAGAACGCTGCCGACAGCACCACGCCGCCGACGGCCGGCTGGAGATAAAAACCGACCAGCGGGATCTCCTGGGCGACCCGCGCGCAATGCGCGATCAGCTCGTCCTCGGACGCCCCCTTGAGCGCCGCGAGGCTGAGCAGCCCGGCGTGATAGCCGAGGCCGCGGGCAATCTCCGCCTCGCGCAGGGCCTGCTCCGTGCGGCCGACCAGACCTGCGATCATGATCAGCGGCCGCTTGGCCCAGTCCGTGGCAACCTCGGCCGCGGTGCGCAGAACCGGCTCGTACAGGCCGGCCTCGCGGACCGCTGAACTGGGTGGTGTGCACGCCCACGGCCAGCCCGGCCGCGCCGGCATCGATGTAGTAGCGGCTGAGCGCCCGCTGCCGGCGCAGATCGAACGCGCGCTGCCGGTCGAGGGCCAGCGGATGCGCCGGAATCACCGCACCACCGCTCAGCGCGCCCAGCACGTCTTCCGGCAGGTCCTCGCGATGCAGCCCCATGCTTGCCCCTTCCCTCACATGGGGGGTTGTAGCAAGCGCCACTCGGTGGAGAAAGGGTAGTTGGGTGTTTCGCGGACTCCCCGAAGGTCGTGGCCGCGCTCATATGGGGCTGATACCGCGCTTATCCGAGGTACTTTGCCTCAATTCGCCGCGGCGGAAACATCATCTGGATTCGGCGCCGCACCCAAATCCATTACACGCTGAATTGCAACTGATAACGCCCGCCCGAATGCCCTGAATAAGTCGACGTCTTGGTGCAGTTCTGTTGGGCCACTTGCGCTACCAAGCTTAATTGCATGAGCTATTTCGTTTCTTCTCCTAAAGAATTGCTCCAACCTCGACTCAAGCAATGCGGTTGCCTTGCCTGGTGTGTCCGCCCCAAGAAAGTCTACAAGCTCTTCATCTTCGCATGCCCTCGAAATGATACTTGTCATCCCTATCTGATTGAACAACCTTCCCAGCTCTCCCGGCCGCATGTTGTAGTCATTATGGGCTAGAATATCTGCGACATCGGCTGTAAGCTCTTTGCGAAGGCAGAAGGAGAGCGTCGCAGCCACGCGCCCATTCGCTCTCCCACCATCCGTCTCTATTTCCTCGAATGGAGTGCGAGCCAGAGCTTCCAATGAACGCTTCCAAACCGTCGACGCGATCTTGGGTGGAAAATCTTTCATGCTCTTTGCGCGCCGCGCCTTTTCAACAAAGGCCGCCCGGACCTGCTGCCTGACGTACTCCTCAAACGTTGCCGCAAGCAGCAAAGTTGCGCCATTCCCGGCGGCGATTCGTGCCCTGGCGGTTGAAGTCTCTGGCCCCAGCCTGCTCCCGGCGTCAGCCATGTCCGAGATCGCGTCTAACTCCTCCGAAAAGTCTCCAAAAATAGCGTCAAACTCGGTGGTCATAGTTCTATAGGCCCGCGCCTTCAGTCAGTATCCTCTCCAGTAGAGATATCCTGTCCTTCACCGCTTGGGCGGTGTTGCCCTGTCCTGTCAGGATCGGTGCGCTCTCCACGTTTCTGTATTCATCCTGCAGCCGTCTCCTGATCGCCGCTGACGCGGCCTCCAGCGCTTCCAGATGACGCCAATTGCGATGAAGAGCAACCAACGTGGCATCGTAGAGCGCAGCAGACAATCGTTCGCGTCCTTTCTCGTCGGGAGGTAGAATGAATGGCTTTGGGCTGAAAATAGCCGCCGCGGCACTCAATCTCGACAAATATTCGTCCTTCAGAGGGACCACCGCATCCTCGTCGAGAGATACTCGACTCTGCATTGCTCGATCCAACATAGATTTCATGGAACCACGGATATTTCTCGCGTCGCGCAAAGCAAAATATCTCAATACAAGTTGACAGTCACCCATCGTAGCGTAGAGACGATTTCGCTGACGGTTTGGATTCTCATAGTAATCGCTGGGGTTGGCTTCCGTGTAAGGAGGAATGCCAAATACCTCAGTGAATGTCCTGTTGCGAGTAAGGTCGACTATGGCCGAATTGAAATGGCCTGGATACAAAGCATTTCTTATTTCTTGCGCATTAAGTTTAGTTCCTCCTGTATTCAGCCGATCAAAAATAAATCTGCGAATGTCCGTAATTGTAAACATGTTGTCAGACGCCCCTTCGCTGTCACTCTCAAGCAACAGAACAATAGCAGAAAGAGATGCCCGATCCAGCGCCCTCTTGACACGGGGAGGGGACTTAGAGTATCTTAAGCGATTAAGCGGCGAAAGAACTTGTAGACCGGATAAAGCAAAATCACCCTCCAGGAACTCTTTGATGGCATTCAGACGCTGCTGACCATCCATAACTTCATATCGTGCCTCGTCCGTTTCATAGAGAAATATAGGAGGCACTGGTATGTTGAGAAGCAAAGACTCAATAAGTCTTGATTTTTGCGATGTTGTCCAACGTAATCTTCGTTGATATTCTGGTCTTATATTCAGTATATCACCTCTTGATATCAAATCGCGGAGTTGGGGCAAGAGGAAATTGTTAGTCTGGTAAACCACACGGAAGGCATGTTTGCTGAAAAATTCATCCGGATCACTCTGCGAATAGCCGCGCGGTGGCCGCGTCGTTTCTGCTTCCTCAATCCCATCGACCGAAATCTGATCATCGTCCACCAAGGTCGTGTCAGCCATCTATCACCCCGGAGCGGTCAATCGAGTATGCGGATGCCAAGCCGAACGCTCGATCATTGTGCTTTACGTGAGCTGTCAAGGACGGTGAACCGCGCCGGGTTTGCCGGAGGCTCCAGCTCTTGAGAGGATGGAGCGATGACGAGGCAGACGAGGTATTCGCCGGAGGTGCGGGCGCGGGCCGTGCGGATGGTGTTGGAGCACCGGGGCGAGCACGCCTCGGAATGGGCGACGATCGGCTCGATCGCGTCGAAGATCGGCTGTACGGGAGAGACGCTGCGTGGCTGGGTTCGCCAGGCGGGGCGTGACCAGGGGCTGCGCGCCGGATCGACGACGGACGAGCGGGAGCGGATCAAGGCGCTCGAGCGCGAGGTTCGCGAGCTGCGGCAGGCGAACGAGATCCTGAGGAAGGCGAGCGCCTATTTTGCCCTGGCGGAGCTCGACCGTCGGTCCAAGCCATGATCGCGTTCATCGACGATCATCGCGCCGTCCACGGGGTCGAGCCGATCTGCAGAGTGCTGCCGATCGCCCCGTCGACGTACTACGAGCACGTCGGCCGGCGTGCCGATCCCTCGAAGCTGCCGGCCCGCGCCCAGCGGGACGCCGAGCTTTGCGGCCAGATCCGGCGGGTGTGGGACGAGAACTTCCAGGTCTACGGCGTGCGGAAAGTCTGGCGGCAGTTGCGACGCGAGGGGATCGAGATCGCCCGCTGCACGGTTACCCGGCTGATGCGCGCGTTGGGGCTCCAGGGCATGGTTCGCGGCAAGACGGTGCGGACGACCGTCAGCGACAAGGCAGCCCGTTGTCCGCTGGACCGCGTGAACCGTGACTTCAAGGCCCCGCGGCCGAACGTGCTTTGGGTGGCCGACTTCACCTACGTCGCCACCTGGCAGGGCTTCGTCTACGTCGCCTTCGTGATCGACGCCTTCGCCCGGCGGATCGTCGGCTGGCGGGTGGCCCGGCGGGCCGAGACGGGCCTCGTGCTCGACGCTCTGGAACAAGCGCTGCACGCTCGAAGGCCCGTCGAGGGTGGCCTCGTCCATCACAGTGATCGAGGCGTGCAGTACGTCTCGATCACCTACAGCGAGCGGCTCGCCGAGGCCGGTATCGCGCCGTCGGTCGGCAGCGTCGGCGACAGCTACGACAACGCGCTCGCGGAGACCGTGATCGGGCTCTTCAAGACGGAGCTGGTTCGGCGGCAGGGACCGTGGCGCAACCTCGAAGCCGTCGAGTTCGCGACGCTCGACTGGGTCGACTGGTTCAACCACCGCCGCCTGCTCGAGCCGATCGGCTTCGTGCCGCCGGCCGAGGCGGAAGCGGTGTTCTACGCCAAGCTCGACAACCTTGCCGTGGCGGCGTAGGCACTCAAACGAAACGGCCTCCGGCAAACCCGGCGCGGTTCACCGGCACAGGCTCGACCCCCTTGCTCGGTGAGCTTCTCAAACATCCAAGCCGCGTTTATCAAGCAGTGAACAAACGCGAGCAGGTTGTGCCCCTCAATAGGTTACCGAAATCGCTGCAGTCGATCAACCACACGTTACGAGGCAGGGAGAGCCTGGCCAGCCGCGTGTCGGCAGCTTTGCACGCCCACGCTGGGTGATTGTGTACTCAGACCACCGTAGCATAGACTACGGGCCTGCCGGCCAAACTGCTCCGCACCGTTCCAGGGAAGGCGTCCGTCGCGCGGAGACGTCCCTTCGGTCGTCCCCGCGCGGGCGGTCAGGTAGGCGTGGCGGTCACGCGGTCCGGGCGATTGCCGGGATGTCGGTGCGGTGGAGGCCGATTTCCTCCAGCTCGCGGTCACTGTAGGCCATGAGCTCGCGGTAGATCTGCAGCTGCCTGCGCCGCCGCTCGTGCATGCGCCGCATCGAGGCCACGAAGCGGGGCCACAGGCCGGCTTCGCTCACCGCGATCGGATCGCTGACATCGATGCCCCTGGCCGCCAGGTGGACGTACTCGCGCGGGATGCCGATATCGGCAAGGGTCCGGTCGCCGCACGCCATCAAGGCACGCCGGGTCGCGGCCTGGTGGCGCTGTCGCACCAGCCAGTCGGCCGATGCCCGCAGCGCCGTGGATCAGGCCCCGCCAGGCATTGGCCAGGCTCTCGGCCATCGCCTGCGACTGCAGCTTCCTCGCGCGCGCCGCATGATGGCGCACCTGGACGTCCAGCGGCAGGTCGGCTTCGGGCAAGAAGTCGGTGTGGGTTGGATGGTATTCAGTCATCGCATCCTGTCCTTCACGTTGTCGGACGCGATCACTCACGCTCCCATTGGTGTTGCTTTTCGATCGTGAATCTGAGCTGCGGGCAGGCTACCCGCAACCGACATTATTGCAATGCAGCATTGCGATATGTCCTCGTCCTGGTTGGCAATTCTTAACCACTTGCGCTCAATTATTCGGCAACTGTGGCAACCACTTAGCCAAGCTCGGGACCGGCGATCGCGAAGATCAGCTCGGCCCGGCCGAACGCCGCCATTTTGCGACGCAGCATGCGGGTGAACGGGCGCACCGGCGCGAACCCCGCCTCGAGCAGGCGCGCCCGAAACAGGCTTTGGCCATCGGGCACGTCGATCGATACCCATGTGCTGGCGCCGATGCCGGCTCAGGTCCGAGCCCCCGTCCCGCCTCCGGTTCCAGCCCGGATCCCGGGGAAGCGACCTGAGCAAGCGCCCGGGCGGCCAGCGCCGTGGCGACCTCCGGATCGCGCGCGACCAGCGGACCGATGTGCGTCGTCAGCTGGCCGGGCCGGCCGAGCACGAAGCCGGCGAGCTCGCCGGACCGCCCGCTTTCGGCAACCCAGGCGCAGCCCGGCAGGCTCGCCCGCAGATATGCCATCAGCGGTGCGCGCCCGGCACTGAACGCCGCGCCGTCGAGCGCCGCGACGGCAGCCAGATCGTCATCCTGCATCGGCCGGATGACGGTTCGATGCGCGGGCTCCGGCAATTTTTCGGGCCGCTCCGCGCGCAGCCGTTGCAGCCCCCACAGGTCGGTGAAGCCCAAAGGCGCATAGACCTCGCGGCCCGCGGGCGTGGCGTCGAGCCCGGCGATCAGACCGCGCGCAGCACAGCGATCGATCGCCCAGCACAGGTTCTCGCTGGCGAGGCCGCGCCGCCGATGGCTTTCGGTGGTCAGCACCATGCCGATCCAGGCGACCCGGTCGGCATACGGCAGGATCAGGGCGCTCGCGACCAGCGCGCCGGCCGGCGTCAGCTGGCCTCGCGCCTCGCCGGCGGTGAGCATGAAGTGCCAGTCGGCCACGGTCTGGTTCCAGCCCGCCTCGTCCGACAGGGCGATCGCCGCCGCGGCATCGTCCGGCCGCAGCGCGCGGGTCACGAGCTGCTCAGTAGCTGCCGTCACGGGCGTCGTAGTGGGTGTCTTTGCCGAGACTGTGGCCGCCGCGCGCGACCCACTCGGCGACCCAGTCGACCATGCGGGCGAGCGGCACCCGGGGATAGCCGAACAGCGCCATGGCCTCGGCCGGGTTGGTGAGCCACGCGGTCTCGGCCTCGACGCCCTCTAGCACCGGCACCTTGCCCAGCCGCTCGCCGAATTGCTCTGCGAGCCAGCGGATGCTGATGGTCTCGGGGCCACTGACGTTCAAAGGGCTGGTCGGCGCCCTGCAGTGCAGCAGCGAGCGCAGCACCATGGCGTTGGCATCGCCCTGCCAGATCACGTTGACATGGCCCATGGCAAGGTCGATCGGCGCGCCGGAAAACACCTTGCTGGCGACGTCGAGCAGCACGCCGTAGCGCAGGTCGATCGCGTAGTTGAGCCGGATGATCATTCCGGGCGTGCCGTATCTGTCCGAGAAATATTGCAGCATGCGCTCGCGGCCGACGCAGGAATTGGCGTACTCGCCGGGCGGCGCCAGCGGCGGCGTGGCTTCGGTGGCACCCTGCGAGGACACCGGCACGTACGGATAGACGCAGCCCGTGGAGAATGCGACGATCCGGCTTTCGTGAAACCGCTCGGCGACCAGGGCCGGCATCAGCACGTTCATCGCCCAGGTCAGGTGCTCCTGGCCCGACGTGCCGAACTTTCTGCCGGCCATGAACACGACGTTGGCGACGTCCGGCAGGGCTTCGAGTGCTGTGCGATCGAGCAGATCGCAGGCGATGGTCTCGATGCCGGACCGCTTCAGCCGATCCTCCAGGCCCTGCTCGCTGAACCGGGCGACGCCGATCACGCGCTTGTCGGGCGAAGCCCGCCTGGCCAGGCCGGCAAGGGTCGGACCCATCTTGCCGCCGACCCCCAGCACCAGAATGTCGCCCTCGAGCCTGGCGAGGTCGTCGACCAGGGCCGGCGAAGGCGTGGTCAGCACGTCTTCCAGCTGACCCACGTCCTCGATGCGTAAAGGCAGGTCTTGCATCATGCGAACCAGCTTATCGCCGGGCGACGGTCCATGCTAGCTTCGCGCCTGACGTGAACGGGGGAGCGGCATGAGTGGGTTCGCAGAATACACGGAATATGATGGCCTGGGCCTGGCCGAGCTGGTGCGCACCAGGCAGGTCGCAGCAGATGAGGTGCTGGAAGCCGCGATCGAGCGGATCGAGGGGCTGAACCCTGCCCTCAATGCCGTGGTCACCCGGGTGTACGACGAAGCGCGCGCCACGCCGCCGGGCGACAACCCGCAGGCGCCCTTCGCCGGTGTGCCGTTCCTCTTGAAAGACCTGGGCGCCGCCCAGGCCGGCGTGCCGATGAGCGCCGGCTCGCGCTTCTTCGCCCATGCCGCAACCCCGGTCGATGCCGAGACCGTGGCCCGCTACAAGCGCGCCGGGCTGCGCATCCTCGGCCGGACCAACACACCAGAGTTCGGGCTCAACGCCTCGACCGAGCCGGTGCTGTTCGGTGCGTGCCGCAATCCCTGGGACACCACGCGCTCGAGCGGCGGCTCGAGCGGCGGTGCGGCGGCCGCGGTCGCGGCGCGCATGGTGCCGCTCGCCCATGCCAGCGACGGCGGCGGCTCGATCCGGATTCCGGCGTCCTGCTGCGGCCTGTTCGGCATGAAGACCACGCGGGGCCGCCTGTCGTTCGCGCCCTATGCCGGCGAGGGGCTGGCCGGCTGCGCGGTCGAGCACGTGGTCTCGCGCAGCGTGCGCGACAGCGCCGCGGCGCTCGATGCGACCGCCGGGCCCGCGATCGGCGACCCCTATTTCCCGCCGCCACCCTCACGCCCTTATCTCGAGGAGGTCGGCACCGTCCCTGCGCCGCTGCGCATCGCGCTGGCCACCGAGACCTTCGCCGGCGAGCCGGTCCATGCGGATTGCGTCGCCGCCGCGGAGGCCGCCGCAAGCCTGTGCGAGCAGCTGGGCCACCATGTCGAGCGCGCCGCACCCCAATATGATGTCGGCGGGCTGGACGAGACCTACAATCTGGTGTTCGCGGTCAACGCCGCCGCCAACATCCGCCTGCGCGCCCGCTCGCTCGGCCTCACCCCCGACCCGGATGGCTTCGAGCGCGTCACCTGGAGCATGGTCGAGAGCGCCGATCGGGTGAGCGCTGCCGACTACGTCCAGATGCTGAACCGCCTGCACGCCATCAGCCGCCGGATCCAGGCGTTCTTCACAGGCTACGACATCCTGCTGACGCCGACCCTGGCCGAGCCGCCGGTCAAGCTCGGCGTGCTGAACATGATGAGCGAGGACGTGACCGCCTATACCGAGCGGCTGTGGCGCTATACGCCGTTCACCTATCCGTTCAATGTGACCGGCCAGCCGGCGATGTCGGTGCCGCTCGCCTGGAACGACCACGGGCTGCCGATCGGCGTGCACTTCGTCGGCCGCTTCGGCGACGAGGCGACGCTGTTCCGGCTCGCGGGCCAAC
This sequence comes from uncultured Alphaproteobacteria bacterium, assembly GCA_963731495.1. Classification (GTDB taxonomy): domain Bacteria; phylum Pseudomonadota; class Alphaproteobacteria; order Geminicoccales; family Geminicoccaceae; genus DASUGG01. The sequence goes on along the minus strand of CAVSVZ010000073.1, from coordinate 214,651 downwards.
TCGAGCAGGCGCGGCCGTGGGCCGACCGGCGACCGCCGGATCCGGCGTAGGGGACTGAGCTTCTACCGGGAACAACAACCAAGGCGGGGAAGGGAACCATGAAGGCTGCCGTGTTGTACGAGGTCAACCAGCCGCTCGTGATCGAGCAGATCCGTACCAGGAAGCCGGCGGCGCGGGAGGTGCTGATCCGCACCGCGGTAGCGGGATTATGCCACTCCGATTTACATTTCATGGAGGGGCTCTATCCGTTCCCGCTGCCGGTGGTGCTGGGTCACGAATTGGCCGGCATCGTCGAGCAGGTCGGCGCGGACGTGACCCATGTGAAGCCGGGCGACCATGTGGTCACCTGCCTGTCCGTGTTCTGCGGCACCTGCGAGAACTGCCTGACCGGCAGGCCTGCGATCTGCACCAACACGGAGGTGAAGCTGCCGCCCGGCGCAGCGCGGCGTCTGGAGTGGGACAAGCCGGAGCAGCTGAACACCTTCGCGAACCTGTCGTCCTTCGCCGAGCAGATGCTGGTGCACGAGAATGCCATTGTGAAGATCCGCGAGGACATGCCGCTCGACCGGGCGGCGCTGATCGGCTGCGGCGTCATCACCGGCTTTGGTGCTGCGATCCACACCGCCAAGGTGGCACCCGGCGAGACCGTGGTGGTGATCGGCTGCGGCGGCGTCGGCATGGCCGCGGTCAACGGCGCCTACATTGCCGGCGCGGCGCGGATCATCGCGGTCGACACCAATCCGGTGAAGCTGCAGCTGGCACCCAAGCTCGGCGCCACCGACATCGTCAATCCCAAGGACGGCGATCCGGTCGAGCGCATCCTCGAGATGACCGGCGGCGGCGTGCATCACGCGATCGAATGCCTGGGCCTGAAGGCGACCGCGGAGCAGGCGTTCCAGATGCTGGCCTTCGGCGGCACCGCGACCCTGGTCGGCATGGTGCCGTTTGGCGAGAAGATCGAGCTGCACGGCGCCGATTTCTTGCGCGAGCGCAAGATCCAGGGCTCGTTCATGGGCTCCAACCGGTTCCGGGTCGACATGCCGCGCATGATCGAGCTGTACATGCAGGGCCGCCTGCACCTCGACGACTGGATCTCCGATCGCATCAAGCTCGAGGAGATCAACGAAGGTTTCCGGGCGATGAAGGAGGGCAAGGTGGTGCGCACGGTGATCGACTTCGGCGTCGCTGCGTGAGGGATCACACCGGCGCGGGCACTGGCTGCGGCCCAGCTGCCGATCCGCCTAAACTTGGGAGCGGTGTCTGAGCTTGAGGTTCAGCTCGGGCTGTGGTGAGAGGATAATGACCTGACCGACAGCTTCCACGCCGGCCCGCCGGGCCGGCGTGGAAGCTGCAGGCTGCGATCCCTGATGAACACCTACCTTATCGAGCACAAGATCCAAACGCTAGTGCAGCGAGGCAATCGGAAGAGTCATCTGATTGCCGGCCCGCGCTGCACGATCTCATTGGAATTCAGTGCTCTCTGCGAGCAGACATCTGAATCATCTGTCTGCTCCAGAGCACTAGCTGAGATCTGGAGCGACAAGCCATTTCGCCATGGTGGATATGAGTTCTGGCAGTGGGAGTTCTCTTGGCCCGTTGGTGGACCAGGAGGTAAGGCTTGGATCGCTAAGAGAGAGATGCGCGCAACGTCTTGGATCGAGGCAATCAGCGCCTTCCGTGCCGACCTGTTCCGCATCGTAGACCGGATAGCAGCCGTGAGCCAGTGCCACACGATGGCGAGTGCAGAATCGTTCTTAGTCTTGCGAAAGAATGAGAATCGCGAGCGTATCTTTCTCCTGAGATATAGCCAAGCCCGGCCGCCTGTTCCTCTTGCCTTCGACGAGCAAAGCGTAGAGGCATTGGACAAGCTGGATGCACTTGGAGACAAGCTTCACGCCCTGCACTACCTGCGGGAAGCTACAAGCGCAACCACGTTTTTGACTCTCGTGTACGTAATGCGATTGTGCATGGACATCAACTCGATCTAACAGAAGACGTGAGTTTGGGCATTAATCACGTGGAACGCGTATATGCAGCAATAGTTCAGTATCTAAACAATAGTTTCGACCTAAGGATAAACACCAAGGTCATAAATCCCCAACGTACTGTGCATGGAAATTACGAGCTCAGCCAAACCTGGCTCAAACCGCAAGATAAAAAAGAGAAGGTTGCGCTTCGATCGATTTGCGAACGGCTTGCCCCAACAGAGGGGTATTTGCGGTATCCATATCAAGATTTTCAAGGCATGAGATATGCCGATGAACCGGACGATTACTGAAGCGACAGATTTGGCCGACGCTGATCGCGTCGTGGCCAGCGTGGTTCAACAGAGTGCAGACTTCGTTCGGGAGGTTCTCGTCGACCTTGAACCTCATGCCGCGCCGCGATCGACGATCTCGACGAAGCGCTCGCGCGCCAGCTCGGCGGCATAGGCGGTCGCGGCACGAACATCGTCGACCCGAAGCGCCGGATAGCTCGCGACGATCTCGTCCGCGCTCAGCCCGGCGGCGAGATTGTCGAGCACCACGGCAACCGGGATGCGCGTGCCCCTGATGCAGGCCTGGCCATGGCATACGGCCGGGTCGATGCTGATGCGCTCACGCCATTCCATCACGATGTGCTCCATGCGGGTCGCGACATGATCATAGCACAGCCTGGATTTGATGCGTGCCTCGGCAGGCGTCTCCTTGCGCAGCGGCAGTGAGCAGCGTGACCGCCCCATCGAACTCGCCCAACGATCAGCCAGCCGGGCCGCCCGGCCTCCGTCGTGTCGCGGGCGGGCATCCCTGCCGCTCACGTTGCTCAACGGCATTCCGGCCTCGGTTGACCGGCGGCGAGGCAGGCCGCATGGTGCCGGTAGCGTTGTGCAACGAACAGGGGGGCCAAGATGCGATACGTCACAAACGCTGGATTGGTGGCCGCATTGGGGGCCGCGGCGCTGGCGCTGGGGGTCAGCAGCGGCGCGATCGCCCAGAATGCCTGGCAGCCTGAGCAGCCGATCACCATCATCGTGCCGTGGTCGGCCGGCGGCTCGACCGACCAGGTGACCCGGGTGGTCGCCGGCGAGCTGGAGGATGCCCTCGGCCAGAAGGTGGTGATCGTCAACCAGCCGGGCGCGTCCGGCTCGGTCGGCACCAAGAACGCCTGGGAGGCGCCGCACGACGGCTATACCTGGGCAGCCGGCGCCGCGTCCGACCTCGGCACCTACCCGGTGCTCGGCATGCTGGACACCAGGCTCGACGACTGGGCGCTGTTCCTGGACGTCGCCAATGTCGCGGTGATCGGCGTCAACCCGGATACGCCCTATCAGGACGTGACCCAGCTGCTCGATGCGATGAAGGCCAATCCGGGCGAGGTGTCGGTCGCGACCGCGGGGCTGTCCTCGGCCGGCCACAACGCCATGGAGGCGATCGCCCAGCAGACCGGCGTCACGTACAAGCACGTCACCTATGACGGCGGCAACCCGGCGGTGATCGCGACGGTCGCCGGCGAGACCGAGGTCACCACCCAGCTCGCCGCCGAGCAGGCCGAGATGATCCGCGCGGGCCGGCTGCGGCCGCTTGCCGTGATCGGCACCGAGCCCCTGGAGCTGGCCGGCTACGGCACCATCCCGCCGGTCACCGAGGTGCTGCCCGAGATCTCGCTCGCGACCAACTATTTCGGCATCTGGACGCCCAAGGACGTGCCGCCCGAGGTGCTCGAGACCATGACCGCGGTCTGGCAGGACAAGATCGCCGAACTCCAAGGTGCTCAAGGACTACGCGGCCGACCGCGGTGCGCTGTTCACGCCCTACTATGGCGACGACGCGCACGACCGGGCGATGGGCATGGTCCGCCAGAACGCCTGGCTGCTCTATGACGGCGGCAAGGCGGCCAACGCACCCGACCAGTTCGGCATCGAGCGGCCGGAAGGCTAGACCGCCTTCTTCTCCACGACAGCGGGCCGCCTCCGGGCGGCCCGTGCCGACGATCCGCCGCGGGCCCGCTAGGCTGCTTTCGCGCTCGATGCGCCAACAGCGGCAGACTGGGGAGCGGGTGTGGCCGACGGCGATCCGGTCGTTGCCAAGGTCTTGGGCGGTGCGTGCACGCCGGCGAGCACAGTGCGAACCTCCAGGAGCCTCGTGAAGCTGGCTTCCAGAAGCAGAATTCTCGATCGCGGCGTCGACCACCTCCACGGGTGCGCCCAAGAGGTTCGCAACCGCCTGTTTCGCCTTACCTTTGGCCGCGACCACGAAACTGAAGATGTCGCGAATGCCATAGGGCCGAAGCTTCTTGAGACCATCCTCCTTGACCAGGATGTAGAGCTGTGCCTGGGCGATCCAGTCCACGATCTGCTGTAACTGGAAGGCGGTACGGGCCCACACAGTGTACGGATTGTACTCGGCCAACATCTGGCAGTTGTCGATGTCTAGTTCGGCAAGCCGCGCCCGCTTTTCCTTGGTCATTCCCTCCAGCATCGAGAGCGACAGGTTGGTGGGGCGCGCGTCGTTGGCGGGTTCCTCCTGCCGGGGAGAACTCGCCACACCGAACTTTTCACGGACCCACCCCGCAATGAAGGTCAGGAAGAGGTCTGGCTGAAGGCCAATCCCAAATCCGACAACCGCCAACACGGCGGTCGAGACGTCCGCTATCACGACTGTGGCGAGATGGCGCATGACGGCGGCCACCACCACCGCCTGAATGATCTGGAACGACAAGAAATAGAACGAGATCGGATCCATGTCGTAGTTGTTGACGCGCCTGGTAAGACGCGTCAACACCATCAAGTATGCGCCAAGCGCCGCCATCGAGACCATGAGCAGCGTTGCGCCCTGGTATGCCGCGACGTTGGTCCCCGGGTCGATACCGCCAAGAAAGAGATTTGGCTCGCTAAGGAGTGCCTTGAAATCGCTTCCAAAGAACGCTGCGAGCGCGAACAGAAACGCCAGGAGAGACAGGAACCCGGCCGGGAGCCCGAAGCCCGGCGTCGTCAGCAGCCGCTTGCACTTCATCCTGCCAAAGTACTGCTTTGCGATCTTGGCGTAGGCTGTACTGGCGAGTTTGTCATCGAATGAATTGAGTGACTTGAACAGGGCCGCCTGACGCCGCGCCGCGGCACTACCCAGTAGACAGACAAAGGGGACGATCGACCCCAGGAGGGCAGCGAGCAGCAACAGCACCGCCACGCGCAGGTTCCACCAGCATGCAACACCCGAAAATACACCCAAGAGGGTCAACACCACGATGGTTGGCTTTAGCGCCCGTTTTAGCTTTTCAAGCATCGCTCGTGTCCCAATTCCAAATGAGAAAAGCTCATCATCTCACCCAACTGTAAGTCAAACTGTGAACCAGCTTACAGCCATCGAAGATTGCTCCGTCAATCTCGCCAACAAAGCTGACATTCTGATCACTGTCGCCACCAGCGAAGTCCGGGAGGCGCTCTCGCTCCATCGTCTGCGCCGGCAGCCAGTCCGGGTGGAACTCCCCGGCTTTGGTCGCCACAAATTCGTGGCGCAAGGGCGCTTGCCGACCCAGCATCGCAATGATGCGCGACCTGGCTATATTGATAGATAAGCGAGCCGCATATTTCCGGGAGCGGAGCTGTGGATCGAGCTATGCACATCGTCTGTCCGCACTGCAGCGCGATCAACCGGGTTCCGGCGAGCCGGCCGGCCGGGCAGGCCAAATGCGGCAGCTGCCACCTTGCGCTGTTCGAGCACAAGCCGGTCGCGGCCACCTCAGAAGGCTTCGATCGGCACATCGCGAACAACGACGTGCCGGTGCTGGTCGATTTCTGGGCGCCGTGGTGCGGGCCGTGCCGGGCGATGGCGCCGGCCTATGAGCGTGCCGCGGCCGAACTCGAGCCTGGCTACCGCCTGCTCAAGCTGGACACCGACGCGGTGCCCGCGATCGCCGCGCGCTATCAAATCCGCAGCATCCCCACGCTGATGCTGTTTCGCGGCGGCCGACCGGCCGCGCAGACCGCGGGCGCCATGAGCACGGCCGGCATCGTGGCCTGGGCGCGGGCGCAGACCCAGCCCGCCGCTTCCCGCGAGCACACAACCCGAGCGGAGCACCGACCATGACCAGCACCGCCAAGAAGCCGACCAAGCCCGAGACCGAACAACAGGTGCACAACGAGGTCGAGGAAGCCAGCGAGGAATCGTTCCCGGCGAGCGATCCGCCTGCCTGGACGCCGACCCATGCCGGCCGTCCGGCGCCACCGGCGCAGGAGCCGGCGGTCCACGACGCGGTCGAGGAAGCCGGCGATGAATCCTTCCCGTCGAGTGATCCGCCATCCTGGTCGCCGACCCATACCGGCCGGCCGGCACCGGCCGGCGGCGACGTGCCCGAGCGGGAGAAGGACGACAAGCCCGGGCCCGCTTCCGACCGGTAGCTACTCGGCAGCGTGCGCCTGCGCGACCAGCTCCGCCAGGCAATCGTCGGCGAGCGGCTCGATCGGCGAGAAATCGCGGTGCGCGATCCATTCCGGCCGCTTGAACCGCGTGATGTGGTTCTCCACCGAGCAGTAGGTGACGTAGCAGATCGTGCGGTCGTACGGGCTGATGTTGCCGGGCGAGGCGTGCGCCAGGCAGCCGTGGAACATCAGCACCGAGCCGGCCGGCCCCTTGGGCGCCACCAGGCCGAACTGATCGGCGAGCTTGCGCACGGTGGCGTGGTCGAGGGTCCATAACGGATAGCTGGTCGTGCTGACATCGTGGCCGGCCTCGAGCACGCCCTTCTTGTGGCTTTGCGGGATGAACATCAGCGGGCCGTTGAACTCGGTCACCGGGTCGAGGAACACGGCGATGTTCATAGCGCGCGCCTCGGGCATGCCGTCGTCGCGGTGCCAGGTGCCGAAGTCCTGATGCCACTGCCACTGGTCGCCGTCGAACGCGGCCTTGGCATTCAGCTTGAACTGGTGGACATACAGCTTGTCGCGCAGGACCTGCTCGATCGGACCGATCAGGCGCGGATGCCGGGCCAGGCGGCGAAACACCTCGTTGTAGGTGTGCGCCGCGAACGCCGTGCGCGCGGTCTTGCCGTCCTTCTCCCGAAAAACCTCCTGCCGGTCCATGGCGTAGATCCGCTGCGCCTCGTGCAGCATCGAGGAGGCCTCGTCCTCGCCGAACACGCTCGGCAGGAACAGCCATCCCTCATGGTCGTATTGCTGAATTTGCGATTCGCTGAGCATGCCCGTCCTCCCCTGAAGCACGGCGCGCATTATCGTCCGACTGCCCTGGCGCGCGCAATGGCCGCAACGCGCTGCGGCGCCGATGGACGGCCGCGCGCCAACGCCCTACAAGCCCGACCTGAGGAGACTGGCAGACCCATGACCTCGACTTCGGCGAACTCGGTCCTACAGGTGGGCTTTGGCGGCTTCGGCGCCGTCCATCTCGCGGCCTGGCAGCGCCTTGGCCTGCAGGGCAACCTTTGGCTCGCCGATCCCGATCCCGCCGCGCGCGCCCGCGCCGGCAAAAGCGTGGTCGCCGATCGGGTGGTCGCCGACTACCGCGAGGCGCTGGACGCGGTCGATCTGATCGACGTGGTGGCACCGACCCCGCAGCACGTAGAGATCTGCACCGCCGCGATCGAGGCGGGCAAGGACGTCTTTTGCGAGAAGCCGCTGACCCTGCGCGTCGACGAGGCGCAAAAGCTCGCCGCCGTGGTCGAGGCGAGCGATCGCGTCCTCCAGGTCGGCTACTATTTTCGCCATCACCCGCTCGCCCAATATGCCAAGGAGCGCGTCGCCCAGGGCGATCTCGGAACGCTTCGCTATCTCAGCGGCAATTTCTGTGGCTTCAAGCGGGCGCGCGGCGATGTCGGGGTGACCGCCAACGACGCCGTCCACTTCCTCGATCTGTTCAATTGGCTGCTGGGCTCACCGCCGGCTGAAGTTTTTTCGGTGCAACGCGACCATTTTTCTCGCGGCCTCGACGATCTTTCGCTGATCCTGCTGACCTGGCCGGACGGCACCCTGGCCAAGCTCGAGGCGAGCTACATCCAGCCCGGCCGCCAGCCGGACACCGTGATGCCGAACGCGCTGACCACCAAGACCGTCGACATCTGCGGCAGCGAGGGTGCGCTCGAGATCGACTTTCAGGCAGAGCACCTGATCTGGCACCGGGTCCGTCACCAACGCCAGGCCGACGGCCTGTGGCACCCCGTGTTCGGCGACGCCCTGATCCCCAAGCTCGAGCCCCGCGGCGCGGTCGAAATCCTCGCGAGCCAGCTCACCGAATTCCTCGATCACGTCGCACGGCGCACGCCACCCCACGCCGACGTCCACCACTGCGGCGTCGAGATCGCGGTGCTACTGCAAGCGATCGCCGAGTCCGCGCGCAGCAACCGCCCGGTGAGGACACGCCGGGCGGTAGGGGGTTCCGCACCCTTGCCCCGACCCGCAGACGCAGAGGCGCGCCCATGATGGACCAAGAATTGTTTGCAAACGGCCCAGACTGCAAGCGCGAGCCTCAGGATGCGCTTCCGCCCGGCGCCAGTTCCCGGTTCGAGTCCTTGGAGCATTGGGAACGGCAGATATGGTCGGCGGTTGGGAGCCGACATTTGGAAAATACCGGATTAGCGAGATCTAAGAGGCACCTTTATTGCTACGGGCTGAACCACATTACGATCAGGACGAAATATAAGAAATTTCAATAGGAATTTGAACTGCTGCGGTCGATTATTTTTATAGTAATCACGATCAAGCGCTGTGATCTTAAACCAAAGCTTCACGTCTTTATTGCGCTCAAACAGCTCAAAATCCTTCTCTAAGCAGCGGTTGGATTTGTATTCGCATTCCTTAAAATAGCCAATGATTTTAGAAATTCTATAACTATTTCCAATCCCATCGTCAATCCACAACCAATCATTTGTCAACAAAACTTTGATGTCTTGCTTTGGACGAAAGATAAATTTTGCGTCGATCACACCAAACTGATATGTCCTGACAGAATTGTCCTCAAACACAAAGAAATCATTCTCAACTCGTGCATCCGAGAATGACATCTTCTCCGGCTTGACGGTGGACTGCTGCTCCGCGCCGCCATGTGACGGTTTAGCTTCCAGGAACGGCGGTGTCGCTGCTGCCGGTTCCGAATCCTCGCCAACGTCCCCGCCCCCACCACTCTGGGGGTCGGAATCCTGCTGCTCGCCCTTTCCCCGGGCGCCTTCCAAGGATGCAGGCTTCGGCTCAACGTCGAGAGTGCTTTCGCTCTGCGAGAGCGTTCTGGCGACGCGGAACCCTTCAAACTCGCCCCGACGGTCGGTGTTAGAGCCGGTCCAGCCGCGAATGGCGGAGCGGATAGCCCAGGGATCGCCGTCCCAGGAGCCACCGCGCGCAACCCGCCCGCCGCTGCACTCGCCAACGTTCCAAGCACTACCGTTATCCGGGGCGCCAACGTAGCTATTGTAGATGCAGTCTTCGCCCCACTCCCAGACATTGCCGTTCATGTCGTACAGGCCCCAGGGGTTGGGCGGGTAGGATCCCACCTCCGCGGTCTTCCCAAGGTAACCGCCATAGTTCGCATTCTCGCGCGTGACTGCGGTGCCCCACCAGTAGCGTGTCGTCGTCCCGGCCCGCGCAGCATACTCCCATTCGGCCTCGGATAGCAGGCCGTATGGTTTGCCAGTCTTCTTGTCCAACCACTCCACATATGCCTTGGCGTCGTTCCAGGACACGTTGACGACGGGACGTCGGCCGCGGCCCCACCCTTCATCACCAGGCTTGTAGCCGCCGCAACCGCCATCCTTTACGCAGGCTTCCCACTCGTCGAACGTTACCTCGTACTTGCCGGCAGCGAACGGCTCAGCGATCGTGACGTGATGCTGCGGCTTCTCAAGCTCAACCCGGGAGCGTTCGGCACCCTGGTCGACCGCTCGTCGACGCTCAAAAGCAGTCGAGCCCATCATGAACTCGCCCGCCGGCACCACGACCATCTCGGGGCAATAGGGACATTCCGAACCATCCTTGAGCCGGTCTCGAAACTCCGTGCCCGGCGCAAGCGCTTCTGGATACACGCCAACCGCCGGCTGGACTGGGCTCGGAACGATCTCGGCGCCCCACCTCGCCAAGCAGACCTGCGTACACGTAGCCCTCGTAACCGTCTGGAAGGCGCACGCGATACCACTCGTGGCCCTCAACCTGACCGGTCACCTCGACCAGCTGCTTGTCCTCGAGCCGGCCGCTCTTCGCGAACTCCATTCCTGGGCCCTCGCGCACGTTGATCCGCCCCCCAGCGGTGACGACCATTTCCAGATCCACCGGCTCGACAGTGAACTTCTGGTCACCATGTGTGGCTTCGGCTTCTTCCGCTGCCTGCGGCGCCTTGGCCGTTCCGAGCTTCGCGAGGCGATTTCGAGCAAAAGGGACCCAGACACTGTCGGGAAACGTCTCGATGAAGGTTTGGAGGTCGATCGGGTTCGGACTGTTCTGGATCATTGACCAGACCTTGAAATCCCCGCCCAGCTCCTCGCTAGCTCCGCGCTGGGGGCCGAAATCCCGCTGTTCGGCTTGTGCCGCAATTTGAACCTCACGCGGCACGAACAGAAAATCGCCGCCGTCATCGCTAGCCAGCCGGATCTTGCCGTAGTCGGGCGTCTGGTTCGCGTTGACGACCACGTCTTCCTTAATCTGGCCAAAGAGCGCCTGCCCTTCCAGGACATCGTCGTTTTCTCGCAACGCTTCCAAGAACTCTTTGGCAAAGACCGAGTGACCGCTTCCTCCAACATCCGATACAGGCTCCACGCCACCAGAAGTCAGAGCTAACCGGGCTCGCTTGTGGGTCATGCGCTCGAGCCACGTGCTTCGCTTGTGGCCCGTGCGCAAGCCTGCATCGTCGTCGCCGCGGGTCAGGGTGCCCGAATAACAGCTGTCCGCGACCACCAGAACGTGGCGGGCGCTCATATGGTTCAAATTGCGGGTGATCGTCGACACCGATACCCAGCTGTCCTCGAAGTTCTTGTCGCCGTCGACCCCAATCCAGAATCCGACGTCACCATCGAGATTGCCATGCCCTGCGTAGTAGATCAGCAGATTGTCGACTTCCGTCAGCTCGCCCCGGAGCCGGTTCAGTGCGCGGACGATCTGGCTGCGGGTCGCGTTTTCGAGAAGCTCCACTTTGAAGCCGTATTTGCTCTCCAAAAGCTCTGCGACTTCGTCGGCATCACGGACCGCGGTGGTCAACGGGGTCCAGTGCTCATAGTCGTTGTTACCGATGACCAGGGCGTGGTAGCGGCCGAAGTCAATGGTCTCGGCACGCGCGGTGCTGAGCGCGACAACCAAGACGCAGGCCACACACAGAGCGAGCAAGCATGAGGGCATGAGCCTCACGAATGCGCTCATTGCGCCCTCATTTCCGCGAGATCGGGCGCGTAGCGTGTGTCAGCCTTCGCCGCCTTGGCCATCGCGCGCTCGGCCCGATCACGGTCGCCGAGGTACCACTGTGCCCAGGCCATGGTGGCGAGGTTGTCGGCGTCGCTCGGCGCCACCTGATACACCACCTCGGTAAGCCCTAGCGCCTTGCCGGCCAGCTCAGTGTCGACCCGCTTGCCCTCCGCCAGATACAGCGCCGCGAGATGGCTGAGCGGCTCGGCGGCATCGGCAAGTGTCGTATTTGCCTTGAGCACCTGCGCCTGCTCGTCAATCGCAGCGTCGACATTCTTCGATCCATCCAGAATGCCATCGACGTAATGGCGAAAGCCTGTGCTGTTCATCGCAGCAGCCGCCACGGGCGATGGATCTTCGCCCCGAAGCGTGATGCGCTGGTCCGAGCCATCGGATGTCTTGCGGTCGAGAAGCAGCTCGGGATTGCCCTGGATCAGCATGACGCTGACCATCACCGCACCGAACAGGGCGAAGCAGGTGCCCGGCGCGGCGTTCTTGACGGTGAGCCTGATCTCACCTGCTTGAAACTCGCTATCGGTGCGGCTCTCGGGCATCACGCCACGAACAAACAGCTTGTAGCCGAGCACGATAGCGAAGACGCCCGCGCCAATGATCGCCAGGCGAAACAGGGTGGCGTAGATCAGAAACTCGGCCGGCAGATCCATCCCTCGGCCTTTCGGAAATGGGACACGCCAAGCGGTAATTGTTCACATTACCAAGACCGTCGGCGTTGACCAATGGTGCGCGGTCATGCCGGCGCGACGGCTCAGTACCCTCGCTCGGGATCAAAGCGGTTCACCAGCGCCTCGCCAGCGAGGTAGCGCCTGAGGTTGTCCAGAAAGATGTCGACAATGCGTGCGTTCTCGGCGTGCACCGTGCTTGCCGAGTGGGGCGAGATCAGCACGTTCGGCAGATCCCACAACGGGCTGCCCTTGGGCAGCGGCTCAACCTCGGCGACGTCCAATGCAGCGCCGCCGAGGTGCTCGTTGCGTAACGCCTCGATCAGCGCCTGCTCGTCGACCACGGGCCCGCGCGCGACATTGACCAGCAGCGCGCCCTTGGGCAGGGCGGCGAGCTCGGCGGCGCCGATCAGCTCTTTCGTCTCAGGCGTGAGTGGACAGGCGAGGATCAGGGCGTCGATCTCGCCGAGCACCGAGGCCAGATCGGCAAGCGGCACGACACGGGTGACGCCCTCGGGCAGCGGTGCAGCCACAGCGCGACGGGCACCCCAGACCTCGAGGCCGAGAGCAGCGAGACGCTTTGCGATGGTCCGGCCGACCGCGCCCAAGCCCACCACCAGGGCGCGCCGGCCGGCCAGTTCCCGATTGGTGTAGCGCTCCCAGTGATGCGTCCGCTGCATCCGTTGCAGACGCGGCACGTCGCGATGGAAATAGAGCAGGCTCAGGATCACGAACTCGGCGAGCGGCGCGCCGTGCACGCCGCCCGCGGTCGTGAACAGGATGTCGTGCTCGATCAGCCCGGTGCGCCGCAAAAACTCGCCGATGCCGGCGCTGGTGCCCTGGACCCAGCGCAGCCGGGGCGCGTGCTCCACCAGGCGCTCGGGCGCCAGCCAGTCGAAGTCGAACAGGATGTCGGCCTCGCGCAGATGGCCGAGCCAGCGCGCCCGCTGCAGGTCGCTGAGCGCCCGTGGCCGTCCCTTGTGGTCGGCGACGTAGCGCGGCTCGGGCAAAAGGTCGGGCTCGAAGATCACCTCGGCGCGGTCGGGTGCCGCAGCGGCGATCCGCTCTACCTGCTCCGGCTCGAGCGGCGAGGCGATCAGGATTTTTTGCGGGCGGTTCTGCATGTTCCCTCAGACTCCGAGATAGCGGTCTTGCAGCGCAGGGTCGGACGCGAGATCGGCCGGTGTGCCGGCCCAGACCGAGCGACCCTTCTCCAGGACGACGCAGTGGTCTGCCAAGGGCAGCAGCTCGCGCAGGTTCTTGTCGACCAGCATCAGAGCCAGGCCCTCCGCCTTGAGCCGGGAGATCGCGCGCCAGATCTCGCGGCGGATCAGGGGCGCCAGGCCCTCGGTCGCCTCATCCAGCAGCAGCAGTTTCGGGTTGGTCATCAGGGCGCGGCCGATCGCCAGCATCTGCTGCTCGCCGCCTGACAAGGTGCGTCCCGGCTGCCCGGAGCGCTCGCGCAGATGCGGGAACAGACCGAACACGCGATCCAGGGTCCAGGGGCCCGGGCGTGCGGCCGCCAAAAGATTCTCGAGCACGCTGAGCTTGCCGAACACGCGCCGGCCTTCCGGCACCAGCCCGATGCCTTTTCGCGCGATCTCGAACGGATCGAGGCCGGCGAGATCGGTGCCCTCGAACGTGATCCTGCCGCGCGCGGCCGGCATCAGGCCCAGGATCGTGCGAATGGTGGTGGTCTTGCCCATGCCGTTGCGGCCGAGCAGCGCCACCATCTGGCCTTGGGGCACCTCCAGGCTGACGCCGAACAGCGCCTGGCTCGGGCCATAAAAGGTCTCGATCGCCTCGACCGACAGCACGATCATTCGCCGAGATAAGCTTCGCGCACCACCGCTGACGCGCGAATCGCGTCGGGCGTGCCGGTCGCGATCACCCGGCCGCCGACCAGCACCGAGATCTGGTCGGCGAGCGCGAACACCGCATCCATGTCGTGCTCGATCAGCAGCATCGCGGTCTCGGCGCGCAAGGATGCCAGGACCGCGGTCATGCGCAGGCTGTCCTCGACGCCGAGGCCGGCCATCGGCTCGTCCAGCAGCAGGAGCTTGGGGCGCATCGCCAGCGCGACCGCAAGCTCGACCTGGCGGCGCTCGCCGTGCGACAGCGCCCCGACCCGCTCACGGGCCCGCCCCGCCAGCCCCACCCGCTCCAGCGCCGCCATGGCCGGCTCGATCAGGCGCCGATCCGTGCGCACCGGGCGCCAGAAGCGAAAGCTGGTGCCGTGGCCCGCCTGCACTGCCAGCATGACGTTGCGCAGCGCCGAGAAAGCCGGTGCCAGCGACGAGATCTGGAAGGTCCGCGCCAGGCCCATGCGCGCCCGGCGTGCCACGGACAGGGAACCGACGTCGCGCCCCAAAAAACGGATGGTGCCGGCATCGGGCGCAAGCTCGCCCGCGATCTGCGCCAGCAAGGTGGTCTTGCCGGCGCCGTTCGGCCCGATCTGGGCGTGGATCTGATGCGGCCAGACCGCAAGCGAGACGCCATCGGTCGCACGCAGCGCCCCGAACGACTTGCTCAGGCCGTCGACCTGGAGAATGGCCTCAGTCATGGCGCGCGGGCCCCGCCAAAAGGCCGATCAGGCCGCCGCGCGCGAACAGCACGACCGCCAGCAGCACCAGCCCGAGGATCAGCTGCCAGCGCTCGGTGACGCCGCCGACCAGGCTCTCGAGCAGGACGAACAGCGCGGCACCCGCGACCGGCCCGAACAGTCGGCCGACGCCGCCAAGAATGACGAAGATCATGATCTCGCCGGACTGGTGCCACGGACAGCATGGCCGGGCTGACGAAGCCGTTCAGCTCGACATAGAGCGCGCCGGCCAGCCCGGTGATCATGGCGGACAGCACGAACGCGAAAAACTTGATCGGATAGGGCGCGATGCCGACCGCGGCGAGCCGCCGCTCGTTCTGGCGGGCACATTCCAGCGCCGCGCCGAAGCGCGAGCCGACGATCCGCGCGCTCAAGAACAGCGCCAGCAGCAGCAGCATAAAGCACACCGCGAAGAACTGCAGGTCGTCGCCGAGATCGAGGCCCGGCAGGCGGTTCTGCAGATAGAGCGGCAGACCGTCCTGGCCGCCATAGGCCGGGATCGAGACGGCGAGATAAAAAATCATCTGGGCGAAGGCCAGGGTGATCATGATGAAATAGACGCCCGAGGTGCGAAGGCTGATCGCGCCGATCAGGCAGGCGGCGAGCGCCGCCAGCACGATCGCTGCGGGCCACAGCACCAGCACCAGATCGCTGCCCTCGATCGCGATCGGCCAGCCGATCACCGGCAAGCCCTCGAAGGCGTGATGCGCCAGGATGCCGGCGGCATAGCCACCCAGCCCGAAAAAGGCGGCGTGGCCGAAGCTGACCAGCCCGCCATAGCCGAGCGCCAGGTTCAGCCCGACCCCGGCGAGCGCCAGGATCGCCACGCGCGACGCGAGCGAGACATAGAACGGCTCATCGAGCCCGTAGGCGACCAGCGGCGCGACCAGAAGGAGCACGATGAGGACGGCGTTGAGGGCGCTCTCGGCACCGAACGCCGGCACCGATCGGTCAAGCATCGGCCGGGAACAGCCCTTTCGGTCGCCAGGCGAGCACCAGGGCCATCAGCAGATAGATCGCGACCGAGGCCAGTGCTGCACCTGCGCCGTTGGCATCTGCCGGCGGCAGGAACAGGGCGAAGGCACGCGGCAGCAGCGCGCGGCCCAGGGTGTCGACCACGCCGACCAGGATCGCGCCGAGCAGCGCCCCCTTGATCGAGCCGATGCCGCCGATCACCACCACCACGAAGGCCAGGATCAGCACCGGCTCGCCCATGCCGATCTCGACCGACTGCAACGCGCCGACCAGCGCGCCCGCAAGCCCTGCGAGCATGGCGCCGAGCGCGAACACCAGGGTGTAGAGGGTGCGGATGTCGACGCCGAGCGCTGCGATCATCTCGCGATCGGCCTCGCCCGCACGGATCCGCATGCCGAGCCGGGTCTTCGCGATCAGCACATAGAGGCCGACCGCGACCAGCACGCCGACCGCGATGATCGCGAGCCGGTAGACCGGGTACTGGCCGCCGCCCGGCAGCGGCACAGCGCCCGAGAGCGCTGGCGGGATGTCGAGGTAGAGCGGCTGCGCGCCGAAGATCCAGCGCGTGCCCTCGGCGAAGATCAGGATCAGGCTGAAGGTCGCCAGCACCTGGTCGAGGTGGTCGCGATCGTACAGGCGGCGGATCACCAGCACCTCGATCGCGGCGCCGATCGCCGCCGCGGCGAGCATGCCGGCGCCAAGCCCCAGCCAGAACGAGCCGGTCTCGCCGACCGTCCAGGCGCAGGCGAAGGCGCCGACCATGTAGAGCGAGCCATGGGCCAGGTTGATCAGGCCCATCACGCCGAACACCAGGGTCAGCCCGGCCGCCATCAGGAACAGCATGACGCCGAGCTGAACGCCGTTCAGCAGCTGCTCGAACAGAAACGCGGAGGACACGGCGGCTCACGGTTTGGAAGGCGTGCGCCGCGCGCCGCAGCGGGCGCGCGGCAGGATCGCATCACATCTGGCACTCGGCCGCATAAGCGTCCGCATGGTCCTCCATCGCCGTACCGACCAGGCGGTTGGTCAGGACGTCGCCCTCCTTGACCACCTCGCGCACATAGATGTCCTGGATCGGATGATGATTGGGGCCGAACCTGAACTTGCCGCGCACCGATTCGAAGTCGGCCGCCTCGAGCGCGGCGCGGAACGCGTCCGGATCGTCGATCGAGGCCTTGGCCAGCGCCGAGCCGATCAGCCGTGCCGCATCGTAGCCCTGGCTGGCATAGAGCGACGGCAGGCGGCCATATTTCTCCTGGAACGCGGCGACGAACGCCTTGTTCGCGGGGTTGTCCAGGTCCTTCGACCATTGCGAGGTGTTCTTGACGCCGAGCGCGGCATCGCCGACCGCCGCCAGAATCCCCTGGTCGAACGAGAACGCCGGCCCGAACACCGGCATGTCCAGACCCGACTGGGCGTACTGCTTCATGAACGCGATGCCCATGCCGCCGGGCAGGAAGAAGAAGACCGAGTCCGGCTTGGCCTCGCGGATCGCCGCGATCTCGGCGGCATAGTCGGTCTGGCCGAGCTGGGTGTAGGTCTCGCCCGCCAGCTCGCCGCGTGTAGAAGCGCTTGAAGCCGGCCAGCGCGTCCTTGCCGGCCGGATAGTTGGGCGCCAGGATGTAGGCCTTCTCGAAGCCCGTTGTTGGCCATGTACTGGCCCATCGCCTCGTGCAGATTGTCGTTCTGCCAGGCGACGTTGAAGTAGTTCCTGTTGCAGCCCTTGCCGGCGAGCTGCGACGGGCCGGCGTTCGGGCTGATGTAGAACACGCCGTCCGCGACCGCCGAGGGCACCACCGCGAGCGCCAGGTTCGACCAGATGATGCCGGTCAGGATCTCGTCATGGTCGCGCTTGATGAACTTGTCGGCGATCTGCTTGGCGGTGTCGGGCTGCATGGCGTCGTCCTCGACCGTCAGCTCGACCTCCTGACCGCCGAGCTTGCCGCCGCCCTCCTTGAGCGCCAGCAAAAAGCCGTCGCGCACGTCGATGCCGAGGCTCGAGCCGCCGCCCGACAGGGTGGTGATCATGCCGATCCTGACCGGCTCGGCCTGCGCTCCGGCCGATGCCACCAGTGCTGTGCCGAGCAGCGCGCCGATCCAACTTGCCCTCATGGCTCCCTCCTTGCTGATCTTCTTCCCCTGACACCGTTGTAGCCGGATGCCACAAGCCTGTCGTCCTTGACCAGGATCAAGGTGGCGAGCAGCCCGGCGCCGCACGATCCCACATCGTTGCTGCAAGGAAGGGGTCATGACACCCGAGCTGCTCGCCAGATACCGCCGGCCCGTGCCGCGCTACACCAGCTATCCGACCGCACCGCAGATGCATGCCGGGATCGGCGCCGATGCCTGTGCCGCCTGGCTCGACGCGGTGCCGGTCACCGCCCCCCTGTCGCTCTATCTGCACATCCCGTTCTGCGACAGCCTGTGCTGGTTCTGCGGCTGCCACACCAAGATCGTGGCCCGCTATCAGCCGGTCGCCGACTACCTGGGACCGCTGCGGCGCGAGATCGACCTGGTGGCCGCGCGGCTCGGTGCCAGGCGGCCGGTCGAGCACGTTCATCTCGGCGGCGGCAGCCCGACCATCCTGGCGCCCGACGATCTCCGCTCGCTGTGCGACCGGCTGCGCGAGCGCTTCGACGTCCGGCCGGACGCCGAGCTGGCGGTCGAGATCGATCCGCGCGGGCTCGATCGGGCACGGGTCGCAGCCCTGGCCGATGCCGGCCTCACCCGCGCCAGCATCGGCGTCCAGGACGTCAACCCCGAGGTCCAGCAGGCGATCAACCGCATCCAGCCGATCGAGGTCACGGCGCAGGCGGTGCGCTGGCTGCGCGATTCCGGCGTCGATTCGATCAACATCGACCTGATGTACGGCCTGCCGCACCAGACGCTTGGTCGCATGCAGCGCACGGTCGATGCCGTGGTGGCGCTGCGCCCGGCGCGGCTCGCTTTGTTCGGCTACGCCCATGTGCCGTGGATGAAGCGCCACCAGCGACTGATCCCCGAGCGTGCGCTGCCGGGCGCCGAGCGGCGCTGGGCGCAGTGCGCCACCGCCGCTGCGATGCTCGAGGACGCGGGCTATGTCACGATCGGCCTCGACCACTTCGCTTTGCCCTCCGACCCGCTGGCGATCGCCCTGCGCGAACAACGCCTGCACCGCAATTTTCAGGGCTACACCGCGGATGCTGCCTCGACCCTGCTCGGCCTCGGTGCCTCGGCGATCGGCGCGCTGCCGCAGGGCATGGTGCAGAATGCGGTGCCGATCCATGCCTGGGCCGAAGCGCTCCGCGCCGGCCGGCTCGCGGTCGCGCGCGGCCTCGCGCTGGACGACGAGGACCGCCTGCGCGCCGCGGTGATCGAGCGGCTGATGTGCCATCTCCAGGTCGACCTCACACCGCTGTGCCGGCGTTATGGACGCCCGGCCAACCACTTCGCCCCCGAGATCGCGATGCTGCAGCGGCTGGCGGCCGATGGCCTGGTGGAGATCGACCATTCGCGGCTTCGCGTGCCGCAAGCCGCCCGGCCCCTGCTGCGCACCGTCTGCGCGACCTTCGACCAGTATCTGCAGCCGAGCGAGACTCTTCACGCCCGCGCGGTATGATGCCATCCCGGCCTTGGCAGCAGGGTCGGGCGAGGCCACAATCCCAGGTCATAACGGCGCGGGCACGTCCCTTGACAAAGGGCCGGCAACATGCGTGCGTATAACAAACAAATGTTCGATATGCGAACGAACTCGAGATCGACTCGGAAGCAGAGGCGAAAAGCCAACAGGGTAACAAGGAGGCAAAGATGCGACGTCTGAGTTTGGCTGCCGGCCTGTGCGCGGCGAGCGTCGCGTTCGGCGCTGCGGCGCAGGAACCCGAAGTGACGCTGACCGTGCATCACTTCATCGGCCCCAAGGCGCCGACCCAGGCCGCCTTCATCGAGCCCTGGGCGAAGCGCGTCGAGGAGCAGTCGGACGGCCGCATCAAGGTCGAGATCTATCCCTCGATGTCGCTCGGCGGCGCCCCGCCGGAGCTGTACAGCCAGGCACGCGACGGCGTCGCCGACATCGTCTGGACCCTGCCCGGCTACACCCCGGGCGTATTCCCGCGCACGGAAGTGTTCGAGCTGCCGACCGTGCATCGCGGCAGCGCCGAGGCGACCTCGCTCGCGATCCAGGATGTGTTCGACATGATCGCGCCGGATTTCGAGGACGTGCATCCGATCCTGATCTACGCGCATGCCGGCCAGGTCCTCCACATGGTCGACAAGCCGATCCACAAGGTCGAGGATCTGGCCGGGCTGAAGCTGCGCATCCCCTCGCGCACCGGCGCGATGCTGATCGAGGCGTGGGACGCCCAGCCGGTCGGCATGCCGGTGCCCGAGCTGCCGCAGGCGCTCTCCAAGGGCGTGGTCGACGGCGCGATGGTGCCCTACGAGATCGTCCTGCCGCTCAAGATCTACGAGCTCACCAACTACTCGATCGAGGGACCGGAAGGGCGGCGCTTCGGCACCTCCGTGTTCGCGTATCTGATGAACAAGGAGCGCTACGAGAGCCTGCCGGACGATCTGAAGACTGTCATCGACGCCAATTCCGGCGCTGCGATCGCGGGCGAGTTCGGTGCCGTCTGGGACCAGGTCGAGAAGCCCGGCAAGGACGCCACGATCGCCTCGGGCAGCGAGATGATCGTGCTCGACGAGGAGGCCATGGCCGGGTTCGACGAGCGCTCCAAGCTGGTGGAGCAGCGCTGGCTCGAGGACATGGCGGAGAAGGGCATCGACGGCCAGGCGCTGCTCGATGCGGCCAAAGCGGCGGTCGCCAGCCACAGCCAGACCAACTGACCTGCGGGCCCGACGTCCGGGGCCGGCCCGGTCCGGCCGGTCGGGCGTCGGGCAGCGCGTCTGCACGCCGGGCATTCCACGAAGGGTGCAACCCTGATCAGAAGGCCGGATGCCATGGACCAGAAACCACCGTTCCGCGCCGATCACGTCGGCAGCTTTTTGCGGCCGCCACGCTTGCTGGAGGCGAGGCAGAAGCACCAGGAGGGCCGGCTCGACGCCGCCGCGCTACGTGCGATCGAGGATGAATGCATCCGCGAGGTCGTGCGATCGCAGGAGCGCGTCGGTCTGAAAGACGTGACCGATGGCGAGTTCCGGCGGACCTATTTCCATGTCGACTTCCTCGAGCGCCTGGATGGCGTCGAGGTCAAGGAGGGGCACTTCACGGCCGCGTTCCGCCGCGACAACGGAACCGAGGAGAGCTTCCGGCCGCCGACCATGCACATCACCGGCAAGGTGCGGCACCGCTCCTCGATCCAGGGCGCCGATTTCGACTTCCTGCAAAGCACGACCACGCGCCTGCCAAAAGTCTGCATCCCCTCGCCCTCGATGCTGCATTTTCGCGGCGGACGGCAGGCGATCAGCGAGACGGTCTATCCCGACCTCGATCGGTTCTACGGCGATCTCGCCGCGGCCTATCGCGACGAGGTCCGGGACCTGGCCGCGCGCGGCTGTCGCTATCTGCAGCTCGACGACACCAACCTCGCCTATCTGTGCGACGACAAGATCCGCGAGGCGACCCGGGCGCGCGGCGACGCCCCCGACGAGCTGGCGCGCCGCTATTGCCGGCTGATCAACCAATCGATCGAGGGCCGGCCGGACGACATGGCGGTCTGCGTGCATCTGTGCCGCGGCAATTACAAGAGCGCCTGGGTGGCGCAGGGCGGCTATGAGCCGGTCGCCGAGATCCTGTTCAATCAGCTGGCGATCGACGGCTTCTTCCTGGAATACGACGACCAGCGCTCGGGCGACTTCGCGCCGCTGCGCTTCGTGCCGCCCGGCAAGATGATCGTGCTCGGCATCATGACCTCGAAGAAGGCGGATCTCGAGAGCAAGGACGCGCTCAAGGCCCGGATCGAGGAGGCCGCCCGCTACGTGCCGATCGAGCAGCTCGCGATCAGCCCGCAATGCGGCTTCTCGTCGACCGTCCAGGGCAATCAGATCACCGAGGACGTGCAGTGGCGCAAGCTCGAGCGTCTGGTCGAGGTGGCGGCCGAGACCTGGCCCTGATACGGTCGCGAGGCGGCGCAGCGGGCCACGCTTGTCGACCTGGGGGTGCGATTGCGTGACATCCTCGAGCGCGTCGTGTTGTGGTGGGCCCTTTTGGGCGGCGTCGGCCTGCTCCTGATCGTCGGCGCGACCGCGTTCAACATCGGCGCCTTTGCCGCCGACATGGTGGCCCAAAAATTCGGCGCCTCGGTCGGCGCCTTTCCGGGCTATGAGGACTTCGTGCGGCTGATGGTCAGCGCCGCGGTGCTGATGCTGTTCCCCTACTGCCAGCTGCGGCGCGGGCATGTCGCGGTCGATCTGTTCGTCGAGCAGATGCCGCAACCGGTCCAGCACGCGATCGATGCGCTCTCGCTGATCGGCATGACCGTGCTGGTCGTGTTCCTGCTCTATTGGATGGTGATCGGCATGGCCGAGACGCGCGCCGACCAGGCCGTCTCGCGCGTGCTGGAGTGGCCGGAGTGGCCGTTCTACCTGCCGGGGCTGGTCTCGCTGGCGCTCTGGGCCCTGGTCGCCGGTCTCGATGCCGGCCGGGTCGTCGGAGGCCGGCGCAGGCAATGACCGAGCGCGAGATCATCGGCGTCCTCGGCCTGATCGTCCTGTTCCTTCTCCTGATGCTGCGCATTCCGGTCGGCCTGACCATGACCGCGGTCGGGATCGGCGGCTCGTATGTGTTGAGCCTGGTCGCCCCGCATCTGCGCTTCGAGCCCTATCTGAAGCAGTTCAAGACGCTCTTGTGGAACACGGTCGCCAGCTACGATCTGTCGGTCGTGCCGCTGTTCGTGCTGATGGGCTTTCTGGCGGCGCATGCCAATCTCTCGCGCGATTTGTTCCAGGGTGTCAACGCCCTGCTCGGCCGGTTTCGCGGCGGCGTCGCGATGGCGGCGGTCGGCGCCTGCGCGGGCTTCGGCGCGGTCTGCGGCTCGTCGCTTGCGACCGCCTCGACCATGGGCCGGGTCGCGCTGCCCGAGCTCAAGCGCCTGCGCTACGACGACAGCCTCGCGACCGGCACGCTCGCCGCCGGCGGCACGCTCGGCATTCTGATCCCGCCCTCGGTCGCCCTGGTGATCTACGCGATCATCGTCGAGGCCTCGATCATCGACATGTTCCAGGCGGCGATCGTGCCCGGCCTGATCGCGGTCGTGGCGTTCATGGCGGTGATCGCGCTGCTGGTCCGTCTGCGGCCCGAGCGAGCGCCGCTCGGCCCGCCCATGCTGCCGGATGAGCGAAAGCGCGCACTGATCCGCCTGATGCCGGTGCTCGCCATCTTCGGCGCGATCATCCTGGGCCTCGGCATGGGCCTGTTCACGCCGACCCCGGCGGCTGGCGCCGGGGTGTTCGCGATCCTGGTCTATGGCCTGTTCATGCGCCTGTTCGGCGAAGGCCTGACGCTGCACGGCATCGCCCTGTCGCTGCGCGATACCGCGGTCACCACCAGCATGATCTACTTCATCCTGTTCGGGGCGGACGTGCTGAAGGGCTTCTTCGCGCGCTCCGGCCTGCCGGCGGCGCTGGCGTCCTGGGCGAGCACCAGCGGCCTCGACCCCTGGCTGGTGCTGGCCGCCATGCTGGTGATCTTCATCGTGCTCGGCTGCTTCATGGATTCGCTGTCCATGATCCTGGTGATCGTGCCGTTCTTCTGGCCGGTGCTGGTCGATCTCAATGGCGGCGACTATGCGCTCGCCGACAGCGCCACCTACGGCCTCGGCCCCGATGAGCTGAAGATCTGGTTCGGCATCCTGACCCTGGTGGTGGTCGAGCTCGGCCTGATCACGCCACCGGTCGGCCTCAACGTGTTCATCATCTCGAGCCTCGCGCCGGACACCAGCATGGGCGACACCTTCAAGGGCGTCATGCCGTTCTTCGCCGTGGAGATCCTGCGCATCACCCTGCTGGTGGCCGTACCCGCGATCTCGCTCACCTTGCCTCGATTGCTGTCGCATTAGGACGGAAAGGGTCATGCGCACGCAGGTCGGCATCGTCGGATCGGGACCATCCGGGCTGCTGCTCTCGCAGCTGCTGCACCGACACGGCATCGAGACGGTGATTCTCGAGCAGCGCAGCCGTGACTATGTCGAAGGGCGCATCCGCGCCGGCGTGCTCGAGCAGGGCACGGTCGCCCTCCTGAACGAGGCCGGCGTCGGCGAGCGCATGCGGCGCGAGGGCCTGGTGCACCAGGGCATCAACCTCAGCTTCGACGGCAAGCTCCATCACATCGATTTCCACGCGCTGGTCGGCGGCGCTGTCACCGTCTATGGCCAGACCGAGATCACCAAGGACCTGATCCAGGCGCGCCTGGCGGCCGGCGGCCAGCTCCGTCTTCGAGGCCGAGGACGTGTCCGTGCACGGCTTTGATGGTGACAGCCCAAAGATCCGGTTCAGGCAGGAGGGCCGGCGGCGCGAGCTGGCCTGCGATTTCATCGCCGGCTGCGATGGCTTCCACGGGGTCTGCCGCCAGAGCGTGCCGCAGGCCGCGCTGAGGACGTATGAGCGCGTCTATCCGTTCGCCTGGCTCGGCATGCTGGTCGAGGCGCCGCCGGTCTGCAACGAGCTGATCTACGCCTAGCACGAGCGCGGCTTCGCGCTGTTCAGCATGCGCTCGCCGAGCCGCTCGCGCCTCTACATCCAGTGCTCGACCGACGAGGACCTGGAGGCGTGGCCGGATCAGCGGATCTGGGACGAGCTGCGCCTGCGCCTGGGCGGCGAGAGCGCCGACAAGCTGCCGACCGGCCCCTCCCTCGAGCGCAGCGTGGCGCCGCTGCGCAGCTTCGTCGCCGAGCCGATGCGCTTTGGCCGCCTGTTCCTGGCGGGCGATGCCGCCCACATCGTGCCGCCAACCGGCGCCAAGGGCCTGAACCTCGCGGTCGCCGACGTGCGCGTGCTCGCACGGGCGCTCACCGCCTTCTACGCCTCGGGCCGCACCGACCTGCTGGATGCCTACTCCGCGACCTGCCTGCGGCGGGTCTGGAAGGCGCAGCGCTTCTCCTGGTGGATGACCTCGATGCTGCACCGCTTCCCGAGCCGCAGCCCGTATGACGATCGCATCCAGCTGGCCGAGCTCGACTACGTCACCAGCTTCGCGCGCCGCGCAGCAGGCCCTGGCCGAGAACTATGTCGGCCTGCCGTTCGACCGATGAGACAGGCAGACAACACCTGACCTCCAAGCATTCACTTGCGCATCGGATCTGTACCAGGTGGCAAGGGAACCTGCTCGGGTTGAGGATCGGCAGATCTGAACGGATCTCCGCTCGGAAGTTCAAGGTTCAACGCCCTCACATTCCGGCGGTGCTTTCTCGCGCCGAGCGCTCTCGCGCTTCGTAACAATCCTGCTCTCGACCAGTGGGACCACCAGCCAATGCATTCAACGTTTCCTGGAACGTCAGTCCGCACCACCGGGTCTCAGTTTCGTTTTCGTCATTGGAGTTGAACTCCATAAGGCTCTCGATCTCGTGCATGTCATCCATCGTCTGGCAAGTATCCCAGACATCCCGCGCAATAGCGGCAATGACGAATACAGTGCCCACACCCGGGATCGTCTCAGTAAAGGCTCCCCCCGTGTTGCGCGCGAGAGCTTTTATTGAGCGCCCCTGCACGCGCTGCACCTTCTTGAACTGCCGGTTCCGGCGCGACTGCCGGCAATCTATTTTGAACCCGCCGGTTCGCGGCGCGACTGTCAGCAAGTTCAGCTTCCAGACGCTCTGCCTCCGCTGTGAGCCTGCGGTGATCCAACTCGACCTTATCTAGCCGCTTCAAAGCCGAGCTCTCGCGCTGCTTCGTTTCGTGCAACTCGGTCTCGACGGTGCGGATGCGCTGATCCAGTGCATCCCTTTCGCCACGCAACCGAACGCGCTCGGCATCGAGTTCGGCAGCGTGGCGCTGTGCACTGCGCCGGTCGGCTTCGATCTGGTCCAGGGATGCGCGACGTGCGGCGCGAGTTTCGGCGCGCAAGGCATAGCTCGCCGAGGCGATCGACACCACGCCCCAGAAGACCCGTGATGCCATATCATAGACCATCGGGACCGCGATCATGCCAAGGTTCAGCACCAACATTAACGCCAGGAGCAGCCCGCGCAGTCTGCGGAATAGCGCCTTGATGGTTTGCCACAGAGCCGTCGCTAGCGCCGCGAGAATATCCATCATCAGACGCATCACGGGCACCTTTGCTTGTAGGCCTCCAGTGGACACCGGGTCGTGCCATGCGGGTCACATTCCATCAGGTTCTCATTCTCGCGCAGAAAGGCTTCAACCAGCAGGCCCCGGGGTGAGGGGCGGCATGGGTCCGCTGACCTCTCCAGAACCTGAAGGAATACCGCAGGATTGGTTCCGTGCTCCGCGAACCGCATCAGGGGGGTGACGCCCTCGTGGTCGCCCCGGTCCGGATCAAATCCGAAATCCAGCAGTAGCGCGACAACCGATGCGGGCGCATCGGCATATGCTGCAAAGTAAATGAAGCGCGCTGAGCCCCGCCCCATCATGGACAAAGCACGATCCGATATGACACTCGTAAAAGGCACGCTGGCTGCCGTTCAGCCTGAAGCAGCAAGGTAACCGACGCGGGGTCAGGGTCGACTCTCGCCAGATAATGGAGCGCCTGTCGGCCCCCGTGCCCATTTCCAGCCTGATCCTGCGCTGCGGCTTTTGCGCCATGGGACAAGAGGACGGGCAACATCTGTGCCCGCGCATCATCTTCGCGTTTCGCGACGATGTGCAGCGCGGTCGAGCGGGGCCATCGACCCCCCTGTCAGGGCATCGACCTCGGCGCCCCAAGCCAGCAGCCTGTTCATGACAGCGGCAGACTTGCCGGAGCGCGCCGCCACATGCAGGGGCATATCCCCGTCCAGATTCGTAACCCGCAAGGCCGCGCCCGGGGCCTCGGAGTCCATTTCGCCAAGTTGATGCAGCAACAGGTCGATCGTACGGGGATCAGCACTGTAAGCTGCCGCCAGATGCAAGGCGGTATTTCCCTGCCCGTTGGTCGCGGTCGGTCGGTAACCCTGTGTGAGACAGGCTGCAACGTCATCCACGTCGGCGGCAGCTTGAAGAATCCCGCCGACAGGAAGCTGCCGCAGGCCGCCTTGAATTCAAGAGGTTTCCGGGCGGCTTTCCGGCTGGTCGCGCCAATTCCCTTGCGCGAGCAAAGCGAGCACATCTTGAGACGGCTCTGCCGCAAGTCGGTTGATCGCTGCGGCGCTGCGCCATTCGGCATCCAGCGCACCTCGATCCGCGCCCAATGCCAGAAGCGTCGCCGCAACGGCAAAACCATCAGGGCGTGCGGCAGCCAGATGCAGCGGTTCGGTACACAGAGGAAGATAGCCGTTTTGCCATGCCGCCCGCATCGGCACCGGCCGCACGTCGGCTCCGGCAGCCACCAAAGCCGCGATGTAAACGGATCAGAAGCATGTCCTGCGGCGAGGTGCAGCGGGGTAAAGCCTGCCTCATTGCAGGCGGCAATCGCTGACCTTCCGACAGGCACCCGACTATCTCCGCGAAATCGGCGCTTGCCATGAGGCTCGGGTCGGCCAGTGCCCCGCAGGCATCCTGTGCTGAAAGCGTGGCAGGAAGGCATACCACCGCAGCCGATAGGAGTGCGCCTGCACCGTAATTTCTGATTGTATTGGGCAGAGGTAGCAACTCAAATGACAATGTATTCCTCCACATGGTCATCTCTTTCTTTTAGATCTGTTTGCCAGGGCGGTTGTCAAGTATTAACGCCGCACCGAAAGTTTCAGAAGTGCCTTCCTGTTAACACACATCATCTGCGAATATAGCCAACCATGTCAGCGGCGACGATCGCAGAGGTTTCCCCTTTAATGTACCCTTCGATAGGGACCGATATCGATTTCTCGATCTGATACCCCACTCGGCTTCAGGAGCAAGTGGCGCCCGCGGCGCAGTGGTCGGATACGATCGGTCAGATTTCAGCCACGAACGCGTTGGGAGGCGTCATGAGCCCGTTGATCGATTGTGGCAAACCACTGTTTTTCAAGGTCGCCGATCCCAGGCAGCTCGAGGCGCATCGGCCAAGCGGGGCGCGTGGCGCCCCGCTCCCTGAGCCTGATGCAGGAGGACGCGCTGGTGGTCTCGAGCCGCACCGGTGCGATCTGGCGCCTGGCGAGCGACGAGGGCGCCTATCTTATGGGCGATGCCGCCCACATCGTGCCGCCGACCGGCGCCAGGGGCCTGAACCTCGCGGTCGCCGATGTGCGCGTGCTTGCCCGCGCGCTTGGTGCCCGCTACAGCTCGGGCCGCACCGACCTCCTGGACCTACTCCGCGACCTGCCTGCGGCGGGTCTGGAAGGCGCAGCGTTCCTCCTGGTGGATGACCTCGATGCTGCACCGCTTTCCGAGCCGCAGCCCCTACGACGACCGCATTCAGCTGGCCGAGCTCGACTACATCACCGGCTCACGCGCGGCGCAGCAGGCCCTGGCCGAGAACTATGTCGGCCTGCCGTTCGACTAGAGGTCCAACGAGCGCCAGGTCTAGCGTTCGTTTTGGAGATCCTCGCCGGCGTTCGCCTCTTAGCCACAAGCGGCCTCGAGCGTAGGCCAGCCTACCGCCGCCCCTCAACTCGCGCGCACTCCGACGCGGATCGGCTTGGTTGCCTTCGATCTATGGTGTATATTTGGTCTGAGAACGAGGACGCATCGGCGCGAGCGTCGTCAAGCTTTTGAGCGGCGTCGAGGGGGGGGTGTGCCATGGCCTCGACAGCAGATGCCGTCGCGAAGAACGTTCGCATCGGATCCTTCAGCTACATGAGCGATGCGGCCGAGCACTCGCTCTACCGCAACGGCAAGGTACTCACCCGGCGCGACCGCGACGGCAGCGACGCGGCTGGGAGGGCGTCGACCTGGAGGCGCGGCTCGTGCCGGTCCACGACGCCCGCGACCTGCCGGCCGCGGACCGGCGGACGCTCGCGCCAACGGCTTCGAGCTGCTCAACCGACCGCTGGCGAGGCCCGGACATCGATTTCTTCGACCACGAGCAGGTGGTGCGCGCCTACTACCCCGCAGTTGCGAGGATCGTCCGCGAGGAACGAGCGGGGCGCGCGGTGGTCACCGCCTTCGATCACAACGTGCGCTCGGCCAGCGGCAAGCCGAGCAAGCACCGCATCGAAGGCGGCCAGCAGGTGCAGGGCCCGGCGCACGTGGTGCACGGCGACTACACGCTGACCAGCGCGCCGCAGCGCCTGCGCGACCTGACCCGGCCCCCCGGCGAGCAACGACACCCTGCGCGCGGTGCTGGCCGAGGGCGAGGCCCTGCTCGACGCGGCCGACGTCGAGCGGGCGCTCGACGTCCGGGCCGCTTCGCCATCATCAACCTGTGGCGAAACATCGCCGCAGAGCCGGTCGCGACCCATCCCCTGGCGCTCTGCGACGCGGCACGGGTGCGCCCGGAGGACCTGGTGGTGTTCGAGATCCACTACACGACCGCATCGGCGAGAACTATTTCGCCAAGCACTCCGACCGGCACCAGTGGTACTTCTACCCGGCGATGACCCGCGACGAGGCCTTGCTGATCAAGCAATGGGACTTCGGCCGGCCGGCTCGCGCGTACCGGCGGCGCCGCAGCCAGATTCCCCGGACCCGGCCGAGCCGTGCACCTTCAGCTTCCACAGCGCTTTCGAGGATCCGACGACGCCGCCGGACGCGCCCGATCGCTGGAGCATCGAGGTGCGCTGCATGGCGCTCTACGACTGAACGCGACCACACAGCAATCTTCCGGGGAGTTGCCCAATCACGAACCAAGAATCAGGAGAATACCATGAAGCTATATTACGATCCCATCACGGTGAACTGCCGTAAGTGTGTCGCCGGACTCAACTTGATCGGCGCGGACTATGACGCGGTGGTCATGAACTATTTCGGTGGCGACCACAAGAAGCCGGAGTTCACCGCGATCAATCCCAACGCCGCCCTGCCGGCGCTTACGGATGGCGACTTTGTGCTCTGGGAATCGAACGCGATCCTTGTCTATGCCAGCGAGAAGACGGGCAACACGACGGTCTACCCCGCCGACGCCCGTTCGCGCGCCGACATCACGCGCTGGCTGCTGTGGGAGTCGAACACCTGGTTCCCGACCTGCTACGCCTATCTGGTCGAAAATGTCGTGAAGCCGATCCTCGACGACACGCCCGACGTGGCGCGGCTGGCGGAGCACGCGCCGACCTTCCATGCCCATGCCTCGGTCCTCGAGAACGCGCTGGCGGGCCGTGAGTGGCTCTGTGCCGATCACCCGACCATCGCCGACATCGCGATCGCTGCTCCGATGCATCTGCATGGTGCGCAGAAGCTGCCCCTGGAGAACTACCCCAACATTCGCGCCTGGATGGCGCGGGTTGAGGCGCTGCCCTGCTGGCAGAAATCGGACCCGATTCCGCACATCCCTCAGGAGCTGCTGGCGAAGCTGGCCTGAAGTCGATCCGCGATCAGGGCAGGGTCACGAGCCCGCCGGACGTGACGTACGTCTGGCCGGTGATGAACCCGGCGGCGTCGCTGAGCAGGAAGTAGGTGAGCTCGGCGACGTCGTCCGGCGTGCCGGTACGACGTGCGGGCGTGCTGGCAATGATGCGCTGACGGATTTCGTCACTCATGTCCTTGGTCATGTCCGTGTCGATCAGACCTGGTGCCACGCAGTTGACCCGGATCGCCGGGCCGAAGGCGGCAGCACAGTTGCGCGCGAGCCCGATGATGGCGGATTTCGACGTGCCATAGGCAATCAGACGATCCGGCCGGATCTGGCTTGGCGCCAGCCCGTTGATCGACGAGATGCACACGATGCGCCCGTCGCCACGGGCCAGCATCCCCTCTTTGGCCCGCCAGATACAATGGAAGGTGCCGTCCAGGTTGACCGCCAGGATCCGGCGCCAGAGATCGACGGGCATGTCGACACTATCCTGAAACGACGCGATGCCGGCATTGGTGACCAGAAGGTCGACGGCCCCCTTGTCCGATTCGATGGCCCGGAACATCGCATCGGTCGCTTCAAAGGAGGACACGTCCGCTCGATAGACGCTGCCCGCGCCGCCCTTGCTCCGGACCTGCTCCAGCGTCTCGGCCGCGGCGTCGGTGCTTGAGGAATGATTGATCGCCACCCAAGCGCCGGCGCCTGCGAGCCGTCTGCAGATCGCGCGCCCGATGCCCCGCGATCCACCTGTCACCAGGGCGACGCGCCCGGATAGATTCCGGTCCGCCATCCGATGTCTCCGTTGTTCTGTGCGAATCGCAGGGTGTTACCAGCTTTGTGGTGGACGCAATCCTGAAATGCGTCGGAGCCAGGGCGGCAGCGCAACGCGGCGGCCCCGGCCGTCGACGACCCCTCGGTCCCGAGCCGCCATGTCTTTTAGACGACCCTGGAGGGGATGATCAGTTCGTCGGGGTGTAGGGCGAGGTACGGCGGCACGGTCATGAGGGTGAAATCACTGCCGGCGTTGGCCCCCCGCATCACCGTGTTCTGCTGGGCGGAGGTCAGAACGTGGTGAAAGGGCTGCACGGTCGTGTCCTGGTTCTGCGGATCCTTATCGAGGATCGTGGTCCCGGTGGCATCTCTGATATCGGCCTCCTTCTTCGACCAGACACCACCGAGTTCGGTCGCGCCGGCCGGCACATAAAAGAACCACTGCAGGGACCCCGTCAGCACGGCCTGGGTCTCTGCCGGTAGCACCCGGAAGCTCACCAGATAGGTCCCCGAGATGTCGTTCGGGGAGGTCGTCGGGTCACCGTCGAGCCACCAGCATATCTGCACCCCTTGCTTGTGCGGGTCGTTGCTTCGCAGCTGGTAGACGGTGTCTTCCTCCAGGTCGGTTGCGACCCAGTTGATCCAGCCCCCCGCCTCGGAGGCGGTGAAGGTGCGGCTCGCCACCACGATCTGCATCGCGTTGATGACCTCGATCGTCTGATCGGGACCGGGAGCGCCGGACACCCACGGCTTGTACCACCAGTCCAACGAGGTCTGGCCGGATTGCGTCTTCACCCACATCGCGACTGCGTCACTGCGGTCGTACCAGATCTGGCCGGAGGTGCGATTGGCGACTTCCGGGGCGGAGGCCGTCGGGTTCGGCTTCGCCAGCCCATCGAAGGGGTCGTCCGGGTACCCGATGATCGTGAACGGGTAGAGATCGTTGTTGGCCAGCCCGTCCACGCACAGCGTGCGCAGCCCACTGTCGGTGAAATCCGGGAAGTAGGTCCCGCCGTCCTGCCAGGCGGCCGGCACGTTCTCGGGGCGGTTCTCGAGGTTGATATAACTCAGCCCGTTACCGCCGTATCGGTCTTCGAGGTCGGTCTCGGCGCCGAACGGGTCGAGCGAGGTCCAAAACCGATAATTGACCAGCCCCTCGTAGCGGATGTTGTAGAGGAACGCCCTGAACGCGTCGTAGACGTCGAGCCCGGCTGTGGTCTCGACTTCGGCGGCAAGCACCGCCCGATACAGCTCCAGAAAACGCGTGTACTTCACGAACGCATGCAGCCGCGCCCGTTCCTCGGCGGTGGGGCCGGCGTCGATCGCGCTGAGCAGATCGTCGTACATGCGGTGCACCAGATCCTCGGTCAGCAGCGGCGCGAAGCTGCCGCTGCAAATCCAGAGCACCCGTGCCGTGAAAGACCGCATCGCCGCACGCACCGCGTCGGTCGGAAAGCAGGTCTGCAAAAAATTGCGCACGGCGTCGCGCGCCGTGTCGGCGAAGTCGCTGGTCCGCCTGCGCCAGGCTCCCTGCCAGATCAGTGCGCCCAGGAAGGTCGGGCAGAGCCCCGAGCCGAGCTCCCCGCCGACATAGAGCGGGTAGTTGTCCGTCACCCGCGGCGCGTCGTTGGCCCACCAGTCGGCGAGCACGTCCTCGCGGGCGACCGGCGCGACGCCCGGCCGGTCCCGGTTGCCGGTCCAGACGTCCATGTACCAATAGCCTGAGAACTGCTGGCTGGGGTTGTCCGAGATTGCACGGTAGCTGTCGTGCACGCTGTTCCAGTCTTCGGTGCTCTGGAAAAAGCCCTTCGTGACGACGACGTGCAGGTCCGCCGGCAAGCGAATCGAATCGCCCTCCGGATCGTCCTTCGTCGGGTCCGCCGGGTAGCTCGTGGAGCCATAGGCGAGCATGCTGATCTGCGCGTTCTGGACATCGCCGTTCGGGTCAGCCGCGAAGTTTTCGGCGACCTTCTTGGCAAGGAACAGGTTGATCTCGGTCTCGTTGTAGGTGTTCGGGTCGCCGTCATCGCGCCCGAA
This sequence comes from uncultured Alphaproteobacteria bacterium, assembly GCA_963731495.1. Classification (GTDB taxonomy): domain Bacteria; phylum Pseudomonadota; class Alphaproteobacteria; order Geminicoccales; family Geminicoccaceae; genus DASUGG01. The sequence continues at coordinate 181,772 of CAVSVZ010000073.1, read as the reverse complement.
CCCGATCACACTCTCCCAGCCCTTGGTCCCATCCGACGCGGACACGCTGACACTGTCCTTGCCGCGGAGCGCCATGTCCTCCTTCAGCCACTCGGCGAACGCCTCGCACACGGTGTACGTGTCGGGCTGATCCTGCCGGTACACCTGGAGACGCTTGCCGGTGTCCACGTAGTGGTCGGTGCTGTTCCAGACCCCCGTGCCGCCGGGGCCGAGATCGGCGATCGCCGCCTGCCACACGTGCCCGGAGGCCACGGATGCCACCGGACCGACCATGTTGACGCGCTGCCATTCCCGGAAGTTGGTCTCCAGGGGCCCTTTCTGAAAATCCCCGCTGGTGCCGAAGGCCCCGGTGTCCTGCACGTCGTGGGCCTGCTGAACGTCGAGTCTGACCTCGATCGTCGGAAGGCTGGGCTGAATTCGCGAACGCGCTGTTCGGGAGCCACATCCGTTTGCCCAAGGTTCCAGGACACGCGCGCCACGGCCCGCGTCAGCCACGCCGCCGCGCGGGCCCGCACGTACAGGATGCCGGCTGCAGAGCTGAACAGCTTCCAGTCGGCAGCTCGCCCGCACTCCAGCTGCTCTCCAGCTCGACCCTGATGTGGTCCCCGGTGGTGGAATCCGAGGAGACGACACTGAAGGGGTCACCCGCCGCGACAAACGCGTTCAGGTCATCGCGCAGCTGCTCGGCCTGGGCCCGGACCTCCGCGCTGGCCGTGGTCGCGACACGGATTTCGACGGCCGTGGAGCTGTCGTAGAGGGTGATTCGTGCAGCCACAACAGCTCTCCTTCCTCCTGCTCTCCGGGTCGTCGGGTGAGTTGATGGTGGCGCCCTGGGTATCTTCGTTGCAGCCCCTTGATGGCAGCTTTGGGTGGTGACCGGCCACTCTGCACGGGCGACAGCGGGGCCAAGACGCGGGTATGATCCGCCAAATTCGTCCAAGATCAGCCTGGGAGGCGTCATCAGCCCGTTGATCGATTGTGGCAAGCCATTGTTCTTCGAGGTCGCCGATCCCGGGCAGCTCGGGCTCGACGCGCCGCCAGAGCGCATCGGCCAGGCGGTGCGCGTGGCGGCAAGGTCGCTGAGCCTGATGCAGAAGGAGGCGCTGGTCATTTCCTCGCGCACCGGTGCGATCTGGCGCCTGGCGAGCGACGAGGGCGCCTATCTGATGGGCGACGACGTCGCACCCTGCCCGCTCGCCTTGTTCACCACCGGCATGGTCGCCTCCACCATGAACGAGCTGCTCGCCCTGGCAAGGCAGCGCGACGTGCCGCTGCGCGCGATCCGACTGGTTCAGGACAACGCCTACACCATGGAAGGCTCGGCGCTGCAGGGTACGATGACTGGCGGCGCCCTGCCGGTCGAGCTGACCGCCGAGGTCCCTCGTGATGCCGATCGCGACGCGCTGGGCAGCCTGCTTCAGGAGGCGGTTGCGGCCGCGCCGATCCACGGCCTGCTCCGGGGCGTGCATGAGAGCCTGTTCACGCTGACCCTGAACGGCAGCGAGCTCGAGACGCGAAGGGTGCGCTCGATCGGCCACCCCGCCGAGCCAGACCCACAAAAACTGTTCGAGCGCGCCGAGCCGCAAGCGGGTGACGCGGACGGCCTGGTCGCGCGCGCCGGCACCACGCCCAGGACCGAGGAAGCGACCAGCAGCGATGGCTCGAGCTATCAGGAGCAGCAGCGCCGCCGGCTGCATGTGCGCGGCATCTGCAGCTTGCGCCCGGACGGCATCAAGACGATCAAGCAGCATCTCTACAACCCGCTCGGCTCGATCTTCCGCTTCCTCAGTGAGGAAGGCGCTGCCGATGGCGGCCAGGGCCGGGCGCCCGATGCGCTGAGCTATCTCGCAGCCGGCCTCGCCTTCTGCTTCATGACGCAACTGGGCCGTTATGCGAACATCGCGAAGAAGCCGCTGAAAGAGTACCGCGTCGTCCAGGACATGCACTTCTCGCTCGGCGGCGCGTCGGGCGGCACGGGCCGGCAGGGTGCGGCCGACCCGGTCGAGACCCACGTGTATCTGCGCACGCCCGAAGATGCCGGCTTCGCACAAGCGCTGCTCGACATGGGCGAGCAGACCTGCTTCCTGCACGCCCTTTGCCGGACCGACCTGAAGACCAGGATCAAGATTCGGGACTTCGCATCCGAGGCGGCATGAGGCGTTCAGTGCAGCGCCGTAGCAATTTTTCGGGCTGCCTGCTGGAGCACGGGCAGGTAGTCGCTCTCGACCTCATCGGGGGTCTTGCGGCTGGCATGGGTGCTGGCGTTCATCGCCGCCAGCACGCGGCCGCGCTGGTTGCGCACCGGCACCGCGATCGAGATCAGGCCTTCCTCGAGCTCCTGGTCGACCAGGCACCAGCCCTGCTGCCTGACCGCGTGCAGGACGTCGCGCAGCGCCGCCGGATCGGTCACGGTGTGCTCGGTGTGGCGGCGGATCGGACAGCCGGCCAGATGTTGTTGCTGGGCGTCGTCGTCGAGATGCGCCAGCAGCACGCGGCCCATCGACGTTGCGACCGCCGGCAGCCGGGCGCCGATGCCGAGCGCCACCGACATGATCCGCTTGGTCGGCACGCGCGCGACATAGACGATGTCGCAGCCCTCGAGCACCGACGCCGAGCAGCTCTCGTGGATGGCAGCACTGACCTCCTCCATATGCGGCATGGCGACGTCCCACAGCTCCATCGACGAGAGGTAGGAGAAGCCGAGATCGAGCACCTTGGGCGTCAGGCGGAACCGCCTGCCGTCGCTCGCGACATAGCCGAGCGATTCCAGCGTCAGCAGGAAGCGGCGCGCCGCCGCCCGGGTCAGCCCGGTCTTCTGGGCGACCTCGCTCAGCGTCATCTCGCGCGCGTCCCTGGAGAAGGCCCGGATCACGGTGAGCCCGCGCGCCAAAGACGCCACGAACTCGCGCTCGCTCACCGTATATTTTCGCCCTATGTCCATGCCAGCACGCCACCGCCCATCGCGAACGCCGGGGCCGCAACATCACCCCTTGACAGGGTCTAGCAATCTGCGTTCGTCTTGCAAACAAATGTTCGCCATACGAACCAGCCGCCATGCGCGTGGCGGGCACGTGGTGGCTGGGACAGGGACATGCAGCGTGGGAGGATCTCAGCCATGAGCGAGCCTTACCGGCCGAGAGACTGGCAGACCCAGCCGCCCTATCTGCACGAGCCCTACAAGTCGACCGTGCTGCGCGCGCCGGGCAAGCCGCTGATCCCGCTGCCGCAGACGCTCTCGGAGATCGACCGGGCCGGTCTACGGCCACGACGCGGTCACCGAGCTGGACGGCGACCTCACCCGCAACGCCGCGCGCAACGGCGAGCCGCTCGGCGAGCGGATCATCGTCACCGGCCGCGTGCTCGACGAGGACGAGCGCCCCGTGCCCGACACCCTGATCGAGATCTGGCAGTGCAACGCCGCCGGCCGCTACATCCACCAGGCCGACCAGCACGACGCGCCGCTCGACCCCAATTTCCTCGGCGGCGGCCGCGTGGTCACCGACCAGGACGGCCGCTATCGCTACATCACGATCAAGCCCGGCGCCTATCCGTGGGGCAACCACCCGAACGCCTGGCGGCCCGACCACATCCATTTCTCGCTGTTCGGGCCGAGCTTGGCGACCCGCCTGGTGACCCAGATGTACTTCCCGGGCGATCCGCTGCTGCCGCTCGACCCGATCTTCAGGCGGCGTGCCCGATCCGGCCGCGCGCGAGCGGCTGATCTCACAAATTCTCGATCGACGTGACCGAGCCCGGCTGGGCGCTCGGCTACGCGTTCGACATCGTGCTGCGCGGCCGCGCCGCAGACGCCCCTGGAGACCTGATCGGATGGGAGACCGATGACGGCCAGACGCTCCTCCCAGACGGTCGGCCCGTACTTCGCCTACGGCCTGACGCCCGAGCTCTACCGCTATCCCCATCGCAGCGCGGTCACCGACCAGCTCCTGCAGAGCGGCACCGAGGGCCAGCGGATCCGGATCGAGGGCCGCGTGCTCGACGGCCATGGCGAGCCGGTCCCGGACGCCATGATCGAGCTCTGGCAGGCCAACGCGCACGGCCGCTACAACCACCCGGCGGACGAGCGCACCGACAATCTGCTCGACCCCGACTTCAAGGGCTTCGCGCGCACCGGCACGGGCGTCGATCCCGAATGCCGCTTCCTGTTCACCACCATCAAGCCGGGTGCTGTCGGTGACGGCCAGGCGCCGCATCTCAATCTGATCGTGTTCATGCGCGGCCTGCTCACGCACCTCTACACGCGGCATCTACTTCTCCGACGAGGAGGCGGCCAATGCCGCCGACCCGGTGCTCGCCCGCGTGCCGGCGGAGCGGCGCCACACGCTGATCGCGCAGCGCGACGAAGGGCCGGGCGGCGTGGTCTACCGGCTCGACATCCACATGCAGGGGCCGCACGAGACGGTCTTCTTCGACGTCTGAGGGACACGCGACGATGGCGCAGGTGATGACCCTGGCCCAGGCGATCGAGGCCTGCGTGCGCGATGGCGACACCATCGCCATGGAGGGGTTCACCCATCTCATCCCGCATGCCGCCGGCCATGAGGTGATCCGCCAGCGCCGCCGCGGCCTGACCCTGGTGCGCATGACCCCGGACCTGATCTACGACCAGCTGATCGGCATGGGCTGCGCCAAAAAGCTGGTGTTCTCGTGGGGCGGCAATCCGGGCGTCGGCTCGCTGCACCGGTTGCGCGATGCGGTCGAGCACGACTGGCCGCGACCGCTCGAGATCGAGGAGCACAGCCACGCCGCCATGGCGAATGCCTACGAGGCCGCGGCCGCCGGCCTGCCCTGCGCGATTTTTCGCGGCTATCGCGGCGCCGAGCTGGCCCGCGTCAATCCCAACGTCAAGTCCATCACCTGCCCGTTCACGGGCGAGCAGCTGGCCTGCGTGCCGGCGCTCAAGCTCGACTGCGCGATCATCCACGCCCAGAAGGCGAACCGGCAGGGCGACGTGCTGATCGAGGGCATCGTCGGCGTGCAGAAGGAGGCGGTGCTGGCGGCCGAAGCGCTCGCTGGTCACCGTCGAGGAGATCGTCGACGAGTTCGGGGCGATCAGCCCGAACGCGTGCGTGCTGCCGAGCTGGACGGTCGGCACGATCGCGGTGGTGCCGGGCGGCGCCCACCCGTCCTACACGCACGGCTATTACGGCCGCGACAACGCCTTCTACAAGGCCTGGGATGCGATCGCCCGCGAGCGCAGCGGCTTTCTCGCCTGGATGGACCAGAGCGTGATCCGCTCGGGTCCCGAGGCGTTCGCCCGCCATGCCGCCCAGAGCCGCCTGAGCCGCGTGAGGAGCCGCCGATGCCCGACCGTACTGCCCCCGCTACACCTCCAGCGAGATGATGACCGTGGTCGCGGCCCGCGCGCTCGACAACCGCGATGTCTGCTTCGTCGGCATCGGCGCGCCGTCGGCCGCCTGCAACCTCGCCCGCCTGACCCACGCGCCCGACATCGTGCTGATCTACGAATCCGGCACGATCGGCACGCGCCCGGACGTCCTGCCGCTCTCGATCGGCGACGGCGAGCTGTGCGAGACCGCGCTCACCACCGTCCCGGTCCCAGAAATGTTCCGCTACTGGCTGCAGGGCGGCCGCATCACCAAGGGCTTTTTGGGCGGGGCGCAGATCGACCGCTTCGCCAACATCAACACCACCGTGATCGGCGACTACAAGAAGCCCAAGGTGCGCCTGCCGGGCGGCGGTGGCGCTCCCGAGATCGCCACCTCCTGCGGCGAGATTTTTGTCATCATGCAGCAGACCCGGCGCAGCTTCGTAGAAAAACTCGACTTCGTCACCTCGCTCGGCCACGGCACGGGCGGCGACGACCGGGCAAAGCACGGCGTCACCACCAAGGGCCCCACGAAAATCATGACCGACCTCTGCGTCCTCGAACCCGAGCCCGCGACCAAGGAATTTTTGGTGACCTCGATCCACCCGGGCGTGACGCGCGAGCAGATCACGGAAAACACCGGCTGGCCGATCCGCTTCGCGCCCGACGTCGCCGAGACCCCGCCGCCGACGCCCGAAGAGCTCCAGGTCCTCCGCGCCCTCCACGCCCGCACCGCCGCCGCGCACGGCGACCAGGACAGCGAGGCCTGACCTGCCTGATCCGGGCAAGCTTGTGTCATGGTCCAGAGTTTTCGCGCTCGCGCCACCGCTCGAGAACTTCCTTGAGTTCGTCTGCAGTGGCAGGTTTGGTCCTCCACTGACGAAGCTTGAGCCTAACGGCGCTTCCCAAGCCGAACACGATTATGCCGATGACGGCAAACAACGGGATGACGATGAACACAAGGGCGAATGGTAACGCGACAACAGCGGCAAGCACTTCAAGCATGCCCGCGCGACCTCATCGCGACCGATGCGTGCTGGTTCATAGACCTCTCCGCGCGAGGTGATATCCAACGCCCTTCAATAGCCTCCTGATCAAGTTTCGAGTGAGAGTTGGATGCGTTAGATAGTACACGTCATCAGTTTCTGGGTATTCTAGTCGTTTATCCGCGTAACCAATGTTGAGAAGATGAACTGTTCCTTCGTCGGCATGACGATGTCCGATTAGTTCTTGTATACCAAGCGCTTGGGATCTCTGTAGCAAAGTTTTTATATGATGTGTCCGTATTTGCTCGTCATTGGAAAGAAGGAAGCTCTTCAACACTAGCTCGATTGCTCTTCCCCAAAGAAAATACTTTGGACGCGGATCCGTAATGTCGGACGCATGCACCAACTCAGCCGCAAGCGAGAACGCTACCGCATGGTCGTAAAAACGGCGAGCCGTAGTACAGTCAACCGCCATCCGCCCCTGGCCCTCAACTCGATCGTTCGAGTGAAATATGCGTCGCTCGAACGAAGAGGCAAGGAGCCGTTGGCGGGCATAGCTCGGTTGAGTATCTACCTTGGGATGTCCCATGATGCGCTCCTCGACATCGGCCGACCAGCATCGCTGCATCGCCGAGTGATTTACGCGCCCAGCGTCGTCGAGACCATTCAGCGGAGCCTGCCTCCCCAACGTCCCGCACTCAATGAAGGGAGCCCATTGCGCGGGTAGCAGGAATTGGCGTCTGGTACGAGCGGACGTGGCGCCCACGGCGATGACGTGCTTGATCACGCAGATAGCGAGAGATCACCATTTGATGGCCCCGAGTGGACCATACTCAACTTCGCCAGCCTCACAAGCTTCCTTGATAACTTGCAACATACCTGAAGTATTTAGGTTCGTCCCTACCCAAAGGTCGTCAATCTTTTGCGAGTACCTCGCTAGATCGGCACGACCCGGATATAGCTTCGCAGGATCACCATGGAGATAGCGGCGAATACGATGCGAACTATTATGACAACATTTCTCGTCAATTGATAAGATACGTTGAATAAAATCATCCTTGTGTGTGTTCAACGTACGGATAACCTCGTATACCGCTTCGATCTTGTTCCACGGTTTGAAAACCTCGTAAACGTCGCGGCGGTAATCAATGCGGTAGCGGAACACGACTCTTAGAGGAGATCGATACAAACTCACAAACACACCTGTGACTTCCTTCGTATTTGTCAGGGTCATTGTCGCTCTCCATCTGAGATGGCATGTCTCGCCTGGGTAGTGTCTCAGTTTGAATCTTGTTTGCGTGGCCTGGCTCCCGGAAAGGCGCGATCGATGTCGGTCACCACATATCGGCAAATCGCTCGGCGTTGTGCGAGCGTCGGTAAGACGGGAAGCTCTTCGCGGCTCTTCTTGAGATCATCCTGAAGCGACTCCTTCACACAATCAGTGATCTGTTGCCTGATGTACTCCGCATACTCCGGCGATCCTAGTTGCACGCGATCACCAAGCGAGAAGAAGTCGACACATTTGGACACGGCACCAAGAAATAAAAGGGGAACTGCCAAGGCGACGACCCATTCAATGATCGATTTCATCTTAACTATCTCTTACGAAACTCCCAAGATGTTTCGGCGGACGGCATGCCCGCGTGCCGCTCAGAATGCCGCCTCACGCACGATGTCGGGCCGCCGCTTGCGAAGCTGAACCAAGTGCTGGATCTCGGCGGAGACGTTCTCCGGCAACAGTTCGTCGCCCTTGCTCATGGCCATCTCCACCACGCTCTTTGTTTTTGCCAGCTGGCCCGAGCCATCGAGCGCCTTGGCATCGGCATCGTAGTAGTCGAACCACGGCAGGCCGGCGTCCGCGTAGTCGGCCGCCGTCGGCGGCTGCATGGGCGGGCGCTCGCTGGCAATCGCATGCCACGTGATCGAGTTCGCGATGGTCACGAAGCAGCGGCTAAAGTGCCGCTGATCCCAGGCATCCAGTCCATAGGGATCGTCGTAGACCTCCTGCTTCATACGCCCGCCCGGAGCGAGGCCCATGTCACGGGGGGCGTCCGGCGAAAGGCAGGGCTTGGGAGCGGCGTATGCATGCCGGGCCGCGTGGAGCATTTCATACCGTTCTGCCTTCATCGGGTAGACCAGGATCTGAACCCCGCCCCATGTAGGCTCGCCCGTGAACTGCTCCTCGACCGAGTAGCCCTGGCCGAGCGGCATGGCGACAAACTGCCGGATGATGCCCTTCTCCACGCAGTAGCCGTCGAGCCACGGCTGCCGCGGGATGACGACATAGTCCTGGGGATCACGGTTCAGGTGGGGCGTCCAAGGCTCGCCCGAGACGGCATTGATCTTGCCGGTCGCGATCTTGACCGCAAAGGGATAGTCGTCGCGCCAAAGTCCGCCGGAGAAGCAGATCCACATCGCCTCGGCTTGATACATCGGCATGACGACGCCGCCGCGTTTCAGCCACTCGCTCGGGACCCTTCGCGCGTAGTCGTCGAGATGACGGAGCGGAAAGGCGCCAAGGCCGGGAGGCAGCGGGTAGTCCCTGCCATCGTCGGGAATCCGCAGGGTTCGCTGGAAGTGGACGCTGCAGACCGCCTCAGGATGCACCTTTGGAAAGCGGAAGGCCAGCCGGTCGTCCTCAAGTGTGATCATGGTCCGTAGCTCCTTTACCAGTCGCCATCCCGCACCTCCCGGACAATCCGAACGATTGCGTGATCGGGCGAATTCTTCAACTGACGGAGAAGTTCCGCAAACAGATGCGGCCGCTCGCAAATAATCTTTTGAAGCTCGCTGGAGACCTTACCGGCCATTGCCAGCAGAAGATCCGGGTCCTCTCCCAGATCACTCGCCAGTCGGAGGATGGCCTTCTCGCTTGGCGGCGCCACGTCGCCTCGTTCGACCTTGCTGAGATAGGCCGGTTCGACCTCGATCCGTTGCGCCACCTGTCGCAAGCTGTAGCGGTTGTCCTGCTGTCTCAGCGTCGTCCGAACGCGGCGCACGTAGTCACCGAACTGTGTCATGTGTCGTATTTAGTACACACTCAATCGATCGTCAAGCTGCTCTATCGTCGAGTCACTGGTGGGGCCGGTCATGGGCATCACGTCGTCGGCATCGCCAAACATCCTGACCCTTCGCCCTTCGCAGCTCCGAGTCGGGCCTGGAATCGATTGCCTCGTGCCCCTTGCCGAACCATGGTGCGGTCGCGCCGCTGGAGGGGCGCTCTTGATGGCCACCGCATCGTCTCATGTCACGTCGGACGGGTCCGCAGCGCACACAGAACTCTCGCCCGCCGCCTGCGCCTCGCTGATGGCGCTGGTGCTGCTCGGCACCCGTTTCGTCCAGGGCTTCATCTTCTGGGGCGGGGCCAGCCGTCGCCTGTTCTATGATTTCCACCCGGTCGCCGGGGCCGATCTCGCGGTCAAGCTCGATTTCGATGCCGCGGGCTTCGTCGCCGCCAAGCTGGTCCATGCGCTGCCCGGCATCCTGTTCATCCAGGGATCGGTCGAATGGACGCTCGGCCACCCCGCCCTGATCGTCGCCTCGGTCTGGCTCTGGACCTTCGCCGAGCTTGCGGTCGGCCTCGGCCTGGTCTTCGGCCTGCTCACCCGCCTCGCCGCGCTGGGCAGCCTCGCGATCAACCTCGTGCTCATGCTGATCTTCGGCTGGATGGGCGCGACCTGCCTCGACGAGTGGACCATGGCGGTCTCGGGCGTCGCCATGAGCAGCGCGATCTTCCTCGCCGGCGGCGGCACGTGGTCGCTCGACGCGCTGGTCGGCCGCACCGCCTTCGCCGCGCGCAATCCGTGGACCCGCTGGCTGTTCAGCGGCGCCCTGTCGCCCCGCAGCGTGCGCGTCCTCGGCCTGCTGTTGGCCGCCGTGGCGGTAGTCTTCACCGTCGGCAGCTATCAGATGCTGTTCGGCGCGGTGGTCTCGCCGCTGCATGCGCGCGTCAATTTTCACCATCACGCCATCGCGCTGTCCGAGGTCACGGTGGCGCCGGATGGCGCTGTCCGCTTCGACGCCGATGTCGACGCCGGGCCGGATACCGGCGCCGCCTACGTCATCGCAGCACGCCTGGTCGATGCCTCGGGCGCGGTGGTCGCATCGTGGGACGGCGCAGCGCTCAAGAGTGCTGCGATCGAGAACACCTGGCCCTACGTCTGGGCGTCGCAGTTCAAGACCGAGACGATCGGCTTCAGCGGCGCCACCGGCGCCCGCGCCACCATCGCGCTGCCCGCCCCCGCCGATGCCCACATCACTGGCGACGGGCCGCTCACCCTGGTCCTCGAGGCGATCGACGGCACCACCTGGCAGCAGCCCGCACGCCGGCAAAGCTCATGAGACGGTATCCGGCCCGACTGGCGCCCATCCCGATCCCCGCCGCTCTCGTGCGCGTGCAGATCGCCGATAGCGCCGGCTGGTCCTCCTCACCGACGACGCGTGCCTGATCACCCGTTCTGTCCGGGGGTCAGGCTGGTTCCGAGCAGCGGCAGGTAGTGCTGTAGCATGCTATGATCGGCGATGTTGGCCGTGCCGGCGGCCAGCAGCGCGCGGCCCGCGCCCAGGGCGATTTCCTCGCGGTTTCGGACCAGCTCCTGAAGGATCTGCAGAACGTTGCCGTGAAAGCCGGCTTTGATCGTCGCTTCGGCCAGCATCTTGGCGGCCTCCTTCACCGCGGCGAGGCTCACGGCAAGGCGGGCGAGCTGCAGCGCTGCGGCGAGGTTCTCGATGCTCGGCAAGCCGTCGGTCTGCTTGCGCTCGTGATCGAAGAAGATCTCGCTGCCGTAGTGGCGAAAGCCCATCCCGAAGAACGGAACCCGCGGAACGATGTCGCGGTCGTTGATGAAGCGGAAGATGCGCGTGCCGAACGCCGCATGCACCACCTGGGCAAACGCGTCGTCACCCACGCGGGGCTGGCCGAACGTATAGACACCCTGGATGGGCACCTGATTCACGAACGCGGCCTGCGCGGCGCAGAGCTCAGCCAGCGCGCCGCCGAGGCTGTGTCCGGCGATCCAGACCGTGCGGTCGCCGCGCCCGACGAGGCGGTCGGGCAGAATCTGCCTGCCGGCGATCGGATGGCCCCAGACCGCGCGCAGGGCTTCGTAGAAGCCTTTGTGGACCCTGCCGACCGGATGGCCCCAGGTCTCGTGCGAGGCCTGAAAATCGCTGAGCCAGTCGACCGGCTGGTTGGGCTGCGTGCCTCGGAACGCAACGATGATGGCGCGCGGATCCTGCGCGATGAAGCCCTGCGTGTCGCTCAGCAGGCCCGTGCCGGTGCTCGAAAAGAACAGAAAATCCTGGTCGAAGCCGTGCGCCGCTGCCCACTGCTGGCAGGCTGTCGCGTCCTGATAGGAGACGGCGGCGGCTTGCGCGAGCAGGCGCGCGTTGGCAAGCGAGAACGTCGTAGCCTGCGGTTCGAAAGACAGATCGGCCATGGCTGCCCCTTTCTGTTGCCGAGCGCCTCGCCAAGATGGCGCAGCCCCTCGCGCTTCATGCCGCGATCGGCGCCTCCTCGAAGATTGCTGCTGCGGCTTCGCTCGCCCCACGCCGGCTGAGATCCAATGCCTTTTCACGTGTGACGTTCAAGCCGATCCGCCAGGGCTGCTTGATCACTGCCGCATAGGAGCGCTGCATGCCCACCTCGCGCGTGGCACCGGTCGCTGTTGATGCTCTCTGATACTCCCGGTTGCCACCTGACGGAAACCTCGTACCCGCCGGGACGCACCGCCCTTTCCCCGCGGCCTGGGCGCGCTCTGTTTTTGCGGGCGCGTCTCGGGGTACGCATCGTATGCGAATCATCAAGCACAGCGGCGCCAAGGGCAACGCAGAGCAAGCCCCCGGCAGGATGCGTCAGAACGCGAATCGGCAAGGCGTGCGGGCGATCCAGGGACTTGCATGGGAGCGCCACCGGGCGGCCTGGCACCAGGTACAGACTGTTGCGGGCACGGCTGCGCCCGCCCGGCACTCTCTGCGCCGAGACGGATGAGTTGTCGGAGGGCTCCAACGCATCAGCCGGCAAACCTAGGAGGGCAGCGCCGCGGAATCCGGCGGTGAAATGCCGCCGGTCTGCTTGCACGCTTGCGTGCGATGCAGCCGCGGCGCTGCCCCGTAATGGCCAGGCAGCCTACCAAGAACCTCTCAAACGAGGGTTAACGTCCGCCCGCCCCTGCCAGGAATTGCTCGACCTCGGCGCGATGGGGAATGCCGTCGCGACCGCCGAAGCGGGTGCATTTGATCGCGGCCGCGGCCATCGCGAACGGCAGCGCGTGGCCGACCCCGCGCCGCTCGGCGAGCGCCAGGGCCAGCGCGCCATGAAACACGTCGCCCGCCGCCAGGGTATCCACCACCTCGACCTCGAAGGCGGGCAGATGGCGCAGCGCGTCGCCCTCCAGCCAGAAGACACCCTCGCCGCCGCAGGTGACGCACAGCCAGGCATCGGTTCGCTGGCGCATGCGGCGGAGGCCCGTGTCCGATCTCGTCGGTGCCGGTGATCGCCGAAAAATCCTCGTGCGAGAAACCGACATGGCTGGCAAGGCGGATCAGCGCGGCCAGCTCGGGCGACGCGCCCTCGACGTCGAGCAGCGCTGGAATTTTCCGCGCGCGGGCTTCGGCCAGGGCCGGTGCCGCGGCGGCCGGCCAGCGGGTGTCGCACATCAGGGCATCGGCCCTGGCGATCCCGGCGAGCGGCACATCGGCCGCGCCCTCGTACAGCTGCGGGTCCAGGTGATAGACCAGCTGGCGCTCGCCTTGCGCGTCGACCAGCACCGTCGCGATGATGGTGCTGCGCCCCGGCATCCGCTGGACGCCCGCGGTGTCGACCTGCCACGCCGCGAGCTCCCGAACAATCTGGTCGGCGGCGAGATCGTCACCGATCCGGGCCCACAGCACGCCCTGGCCGCCCAGCGCCGAGACCGTGGCCGCGGCGTTGGCGCCCTGGCCGCCGGTCACCTGGCGCACGCTCTGCGAGGGGTTCTTGCCCGGCGCCAGCGGCAGGCGCTCGACCGCGAACATGGTGTCGATCGTCGCCGTGCCGATACAGATCACGCGTCGCATGCTAAGCTTGCTCCCGCGCGCCGATGCGGCGCGCATTGCATTCGTTTGCAACCATGGCCGGCCCGCTCCCCCTCCCGGCCATCCATTGCGCCAAAGCCCTTGGGGTACCCTGTGGGTGGCTGGGAGGGGGAGCGGGCCGGCTACGGCGATGGGCAAGGATCCCACCTCATGAACGCACCGATCGTGGTGATCAACCCCAACTCGACCGAGGCCGTCACCGCCGCGATCGATCGCGCGATCGATCCCCTGCGCATGGCGGGCGGTCCGGCGATCGCATGCGTGACGCTCTCCGAGGGGCCGCCCGGCATCGAGAGCCAGGCGCATGTCGAGCAGGTGGTCCAGCCGATCGCCCGCTACATCCGGGAGCGCGAGGACGCCGCGGCCTTCGTGATCGCCTGCTTCAGCGATCCGGGCCTGCACCTCGCCAGGGAGACCACCGAGCGGCCGGTGCTCGGGATCGCCGAGTGCGGCATGCTCACGGCCCTGACCCTGGGCGAGCGCTTCGGCATCATCTCGATCCTGGCGGGCTCGGTGCCGCGCCATCACCGCTATGTCCGCCAGCTGGGCCTCTCCGCGCGCTTTGCCGGCGACCTGCCGATCGGGCTCGGCGTGGTCGAGCTGGCCGATCCCGGAAGAACCCTGGTGCGCATGAGCGCGATCGCCTCGGAGCTGCGCGACCACCACGCCGCCGATGTGCTGGTGCTGGGCTGCGCCGGCATGGCGCAATACCGCCACCAGATCGAGGCCGCGGTCCACCGGCCTGTCGTGGACCCGACCCAGGCCGCGGTCACCATGGCGATCGGCGCAGTACGTCTCGCCCAGGTCGCCCCAACGCCCTGATCACCGAACGCCGCACCACCGCAACGGCCCCGGCTCGGGGCGACACGGATTGCCACGGTCGCATGGACCACCCGAACAAAGCCTTAAGCGAAATGCGTCAACGCTTGGTTGCTGCCGCCCCGCCGGGCGATCTCGGCCGTGAAGGGGACAATCGCCTCCGATCGCCGCTATCCCTTCGCCTTCCGCCACTCCTCGTGGGTCATGCGCGGCAGCTCGAAGCGGTCGTGGGTGCGCACATAGCCGCCGCCGAACAGGCGGCCGATCGGCGCATACTCGGTCGAGACCCGCAGCGTTTCCGGATCGACGATGCCGTCGCGCACGTGCAGCCAGAGCACCTCGCCCAGGACGATGTAGCGCTCGGGACCGGGCTGCAGGGTCATCAGCCGGCGGCATTCGAGATGAGCGGGTGACTGGGCGATCCGTGCCGCGCGCACGCGCTCGGAAGGCAGCAGATCGAGCTTGGCCACGTCGATCTCGCTGACCTCGGGCGGAAAGTCGACGGCGCACAGGTTCATGGCCTCGGCCAGGGGCTCGTCGACCAGATTGACCACGAACTCGCCGCTATCGCGGATGTTGTTGGTGGTGTCCTTGGCGCCGCCCGAGGCCGAGACGCCAAGGCCGAGCACCACCAGGGGCGGCTCCTCGGCCATCACGTTGAAGAAGCTGAACGGTGCGGCGTTGTCGTGGCCCGCCGGCGAGCGGCTGGTGACCAGCGCGATCGGGCGCGGGATTACGAGGCCGCCCAGCAGCTTGTAGCGATCGCGTGCCGCCAGCGCGGCGAAGTCAAACTCCATCAGGTGTTCCGCCGCGTGCTCTGGAGCAGACGGGTCTGCTCGCAGAGAGCACTCGATTCCCATGAGATCGTGCAGCGCACGCCGGCCATCAGAGGCCTCTCACGATGGCCTCGCTGCACGGGCGACCAGCCGTCCGCCCGCCAGCTGGCGCTCGGCGAACAAAGCCGACGAAGAAGGCATAGGTGTCGTCCCATTTTTGAAAGTGATCGATGCCGAAGCGCGCGATGGTGGTCTCGCGCAGGCTTCGATACATCGCCAGCCGCTGCACCAGGATCTCGGCCCACCAGGCGGTCAGATCGTCCCGCGCGACCGCCGTGCAACCCTGGTCCTCGAGCAACCGGGCATAACCGTCCAGGCGTCTCGAAGCTCGCGAATGCCATCTCGCGCTGGACCCGCTCGGCCGCCGCCGGCGTCAGGTGATCGCCGCGCATGATGTCGGTGAACGCGATCCTGCCGCCGGGCTTGACCACGCGGGCGCACTCGGCGATCAGGTGCTCCTTCTCGGGCACATGGACCCAGGCCTCCTGGCCGATCACCACATCGAAGCTCGCCGCGGGGAACGGCATCTCCAGGGCGCTGCCGAGCCGGAAATCGACCCGATGCTCCAGCCCCACCAGCCCGGTCAGCCGGATCGCGCCCTGATGACGGCTCTCCGCAATGTCCAGACCCGTGACGCGGCAGCCCAGGCGAGCGGCGAGGTAGCGCGCCGGCCCGCCCATGCCCGAGCACACGTCCAGCACATGCATGCCCGCTCGGATGCCGGCTTTCCCGGCCAGCACGTCGACCGCCTCGAGTCCGCCGAAATGGTCCTGGTCGTAGTCCTTCAGGGTCTCCTCGGTCAGGCCCTCGAGCGCGATGCCATCGCGCGCCAGGTCGTGCAGGATCTGCTGCTCGTTGATCGGATGGTTTTCGTAGAAGCGGACGGCATTGTTCTGAGCTGCGGTCGCCTGTGGATCGGGCATGCGCCTAGGCCGGCGGCACGATGCCGGTCTGCTCGGTGATCAGGCCGTAGTGCTCGATCCGGCGGTGCTGGTCGAACGCGAAGATCGTGCTCTTGTAGTGGGCGCACAGGTCGAGATCGCAGTCGAACACGATCACCTCGTCGTCCTCGGACAGCGCCTGCGCCATGATCTCGCCGGTCGGCGCGATGATGCAGGAGCCCGCGATCAGGCCGTGGCCGTCCTCCTCGCCCGCCTTGGCGGTCGACACCACCCAGCAGCTGTTCTGGTAGGCGCCGGCCTGCACCGAGAGCCGGTTGTGGAACATGCGCAGATGCCAGGGCTCCGGATGGTAGATGTTGTAGGTCGGCGTGTTGTAGCCGAGCATGATCAGCTCGACCCCCTGCAGGCCCATGACACGGTAGGACTCGGGCCAGCGCCGGTCGTTGCAGATCATCATGCCGACGATCGAATCGAACGCGCGCCAGACCGGGAAGCCGAGATTGCCGACCTCGAAATAGCGCTTCTCGAGGTGCTGGAAGGGGATGCCCTCGCGGTGATCGGCGTGGCCCGGCAGGTGCACCTTGCGATACTTGCCGACGATCTTGCCGTCCGGGGCCACGATGATCGAGGTGTTGTAGCGATGGGCGACGCCATGCTCCACGGCGAGCTCGGCATAGCCCAGGTAAAAGCCGACCCCGAGCTCCTTGGCCAGGTCGAACAGCGGCCGGGTCGCCGCATTGGGCATCTCGCGCTCGAACCAGGCGTCGATCTCGGCCATGTCGTCGTACCAGTAGCGCGGGAAGAAGGTGGTCAGCGCCAGCTCCGGGAACACCACCAGCCTGGCGCCCATGCCATGCGCTTCGCGCAGCATGTCGCACAGCCGGCGGACCACTGCCGGCCGGTCGTCGGCAAGATGGATCGGGCCGAGCTGCGCCGATGCGACTTTCAGTTTCCTCGCCATTTCGTTGCCTCCGTTCGCTCGGTGTCAGATCAGCTCGGCGCCGAAGTTGCGGTCCGGGTCGAGCTCCGGCGCCAGCCTGCCGGAAGGCTCGGCCGCCGGGCCGGCGGCACGCCGCAACAGCTGGCCACGACCCCGCGTTGCATGAAGCGTGCCATCGTCGACGATCACCTCGCCGCGCGAGATCACCGTGACCGGCCAGCCGGTCAGCGTCATGCCGGCATAGGGGCAATAGCCGGTGGCATCGTGGGTGGTCGCATCCTCGACCTCGACCTTGCGCTCCGGATCCCAGATCGCGATGTCGGCATCGGCGCCGACCGCAATGGTGCCCTTCCTGGGATGCAGGCCATAGACCTTGGCGGGGTTGGTGCAGCACAGCTCGACGAAGCGGTTCAGGTCGATCCGCCCGGCCTTGACGCCTTCGGAGAACAGCAGCGGCAGGCGCGCCTCGATGCCCGGGATGCCGTTGGCGATCTGCTTGAAATGCGGGTCCGGCCCCTGGGCCAGCTTGCCGGTCTGATCGAAGCGGTAGGGCGCGTGGTCGGACGAGACGATCTGGAAGGTGCCGTTCTGGAGGCCGCGCCACATCGCCTCCTGATCGGTCGTATCGCGCGCCGGCGGGCTGAACATCCACTTGGCGCCCTCGAGCCCCTGGTCGAGGTGGTCGGCGCTTAGGAACAGATATTGCGGGCAGGTCTCGGCGAACACCTTTTGGCCGCGGGTCTGGGCATCGCGGATCGCGCTCATCGAGCCTTCGGTCGGTGACGTGGAACACCACCACAGGCTGGTCGACCAGGGCTGCCATGGCGATCAGGCGGTTGACCGCCTCGGCCTCGGCCAGGCGCGGGTGGCTGACCGCGTGATAACGAGGTGCCGTGTAGCCGCGCGCCAGCAGGCGCTCGACCATCCAGCCGATCATCGCGTCGTTCTCGGCATGGACCGAGACCATCGCCCGCTCGCGCCGCGCCAGCGCCAGCATGGCCAGCATCTGCTCGTCGCCAAGGCGCAGCAGCGGATAGGTCATGAACAGCTTGAGCGACGAGAAGCCGTCGCGGATCAGGCCCGGCAGCTCGCCCACCACCTGCTCGGTCGGGTCGGAGACGATCATGTGGAAGGCGTGATCGATCACCGCCTTTTGCGCCCGCTCGCGATAGTCGGCGACCACGTTGACCATCGATTCGCCGCGATGTTGGGCGGCGAACGGGATCACCGTGGTGGTGCCGCCATAGGCGGCCGAGACCGTGCCGCTATAAAAATCGTCGGCGTTCCAGACGCCCATGCCGGACAGCTGCTCGATGTGGCAGTGGCTGTCGACGCCGCCCGGCAGCACCAGCCGGTCCCGTGCGTCAATCTCGCGCGCGCCATCGGGCAAATCCTCCGCAAGCGCCACGATACGCCCATCGCGAATGCCGACGTCGCACCTCGCGCTGTCGGACGCGGTCACCACGGTGCCGTGGCGGATGACGAGGTCGAGGTCGGGCATGGGCCTCACCGCTTGAAGACGTTAGAGGGGCCACCATAGCAGGCTCTCGCGCTTCGGTCAGGGTCACCACCTAAGATTCGACCAAGCCGCTTGCTGCGTGGGTCCGGGTGTGGTGCCGGCTCCGCCGCCACGCCGGCGTGCAGCCAATAGCTGCGCTTCATCGGAGCTGCTGCTATGTGGGTGGAGAGCCGCGTCCGCGAAGGAAGGTACCGATGGAACGCCGCCTCGCCGCGATCCTTGCCGCCGATGTGGTCGGCTACTCGCGGCTGATCAGGGCCGACGAGGAGGGCACGATTGCGGCCTTCAAGCCCTGCGCGCCGAGCTGATCGATCCGAGCCTCAGCGAGCATCACGGGCGAACCGTCAAGCTGATGGGCGACGGCATGCTGGTGGAGTTCGCGAGCGTCGTCGGCGCGGTGCGCGCTGCCGCTGCGATCCAGCAGGCACTGGCCGAACGGAACGCCAGCCGTCCGCCAGACCAGCGGATGGCGTTTCGCATCGGCATCAACCTCGGCGACGTGGTCATCGACGGCGACGACATTCACGGTGACGGGGTCAATCTCGCGGCCCGGCTCGAAGGTCTCGCAGCGCCCGGCGGGGTCTGCATTTCGGAGGCCGTCCATGAGCAGGTGCGCGATCGGCTGACCTCGCCTTCGAGGACCTGGGCCTGCGGGAGGTGAAGAACATCGATCGTCCGCTGCGGGTGTGGCAATGGCATCCCGCATCGGATCGGGTCGCCGGCAGGCGCCCTCTGCCGTGACGCCGCCGCCTCCGCCCGACAGGCCGTCGATCGCCGTCCTGCCGTTCGACAACATGAGCGGCGATCAGGAGCAGGAGTATTTCGCCGACGGCATCACCGAGGACATCATCACCGAGATCTCGAAGATCCCGGGGCTCCTGGTGATCTCACGCAACTCGACCTTCACCTACAAGGGAAAGGCCGGTCAAAGCGCAGGACGTCTGCCGCGATCTCGGCGTCCGCTACGTCCTGGAAGGCAGCGTCCGCAAGGCCGGCGCGCGGGTGCGGATCACGGCGCAGCTGATCGACGGGCGCTCCGGCGGACATCTCTGGGCCGAGCGCTACGATCGTGACCTCGCCGACATCTTCGCCGTGCAGGACGATGTCACGGAACGGATCGTGCGCTCCCTCGAGGTCAAGCTGATCGACGGCGACCAGCCGACCTCGCGCGTGGAGACCGACAACCCCGAAGCCTACGATTGCGTCCTGCGCGGGCGCGAGCAGTATCGCCTGTTCTCGAAGGAGGGCAATGCCGCCGCCCGCCGGCTCTACGAGCGGGCGATCGCGCTCGACCCGGGCTATGCGGCGGCGCATGCGGGCCTGGCCGAAACCTACCTGCATGACTGGTTCATGGGCTCGCCCGAGGCGCTGGATCGGGCCTTCGAGCTGGCGCAGACGGCCAAGGGCCTCGATCCGTCGCTGCCGCTGGTCTACGAGGCGCTGAGCAGCGTCCATCTCTTCAAGCGGCAGCACGACGAGGCCGTCGCCGCCGCCAGGCGCTGGATCGAGATCGAGCCCAGCAACGCCGAAGCCTACGCCAACCTCGCCGGCATTCTGCATTTCGCAGGCGAGCCCGAACGGGTCGCCGGACTGATCGAAAAAGCGAAGCGCCTCAACCCGTTCTATCCCTTCTACTACACCCTCTATGTCGGCCAGGCCTGCTTCACGATGCATCGCTTCGAGGAGGCGGCGGCGATCATCGCGCGGAGCATCGCCCACAATCCCGAATCCCTGCCGTCCCAGTTCTATCTGGCCGCGTCCTACGGCCAGCTGGGCGAGGACGCGCTTGCGCGCGACGCCCTGGCGGAGGTCCGGCGGATCAGTCCCGATTTCTCGATCGCGTCGGCCGCGGACCATGGCGGCCTACAGGCGCGCAGCCGACCTGGACCTGGTGATCGACGGCCTGCAAAAAGCCGGGCTGCAGGCATGACCGCTGCGGCTCACTAAGCACACCTCAGTCGGATTTCGGCCGGCTCGCCCGCTCCGCCAATACGCGGCTGCGCAGGCGCTCGAGCGGCCGGTCGTGGATGCCGAGCTCGGCCAGATGGTCGACCGTGTTGATCAGATAGTCGGCGCAGGCACCGAGAAAGCCGCTCGCGTGCGCGATCGCTCTCGCCGCCTCCTCGTCCGAGAGGTCGCGCGCGTAGCGCTCGTGCGCATGGTTGATCGCGAAGGTGATGGCCCTGACCACGCCGCCTCGGGTGTACACATTGACCCAGCGCGGCACATAGGCGCCGCCGATCATCTCGCGCCGCCAGACGATGTCGAGCTCCTCATGCACCGCCTCGGGCGCGATGTGATAGGCGACGCCGCGACACGAGCCGCCACGCTCGAGCCCGAGCATCAGCCCCGGCCGCTCGGGGCGGCCGCGCCCCAGGTGCGCCCACAGGCAAAAGCGCCGGTGATAGCCATGCACCGCGCCGGCCACCCGGCCGGTGAAGTGGAAGGCCGGGTTCCAGATCAGCGAGCCGTAGCCGAACACCCAGACGCCGGAGGACAGGTCGACCCCGTCGCAGCATGCCGCGCAGCGAAGCCGCCAGCTCCTCGTCCGAGAGGATGCGCAACAGGCCGTGCTTCGCCGCGATCTCGCGCACGGCCCCGCTCTTGATGTTCTCCCGGGTCAGCATGCGAAGAGAGCCCTTTCCGCTCGGCCCACCTGGTGATCGGATCAATAAGACATAGACCAAGCCCGGCGCCGCCTTAAGCCCGGATTTCGGCCTTGATCTGCGTGTTCCAGGACGGCGCCATCCGATGTCGATATCGGAAGGCCCGCGCGACCGTCAGATCACCACAACCCGCAGGACGATGGTACGCGAGCATGGAGCTTGGATCTCACCCGCGGCCGGCAGGCAGCGTTCGCAGGTCTCGGCCGCTCAGCCACCGAACCCGCTGTCGCGCGCTGTTTGAGCGTCTCACGCACAGGTGATCGCGACGAAACCAGGGTTACCGCCGGGGAGCGGGCGCGTATGCTGCGCGGACGCAACGTTGCAGCCTGAGGGAGCCCCGGATGATCGACCTCTATACGTGGCCCACGCCGAACGGCCACAAGATCCACATCATGCTCGAAGAGTGCGGCCTGCCCTACAACGTGATCCCGATCGACATCGGCGCGGGCGACCAGTTCAAGCCGGAATTCCTGAAAATCTCGCCCAACAACAAGATGCCCGCCATGGTCGATCCCGACGGCCCGGACGGCGAGCCGATCTCGATGTTCGAATCCGGCGCGATGCTGATCTACCTGGCCGAGAAGACCGGCAAGTTCCTGCCGAGCGACCCGCGCGAGCGCTACGGCGTCCTGCAGTGGCTGATGTTCCAGATGGCCAGCATCGGCCCGATGCTCGGCCAGGCGCACCATTTTTTGCAGTATGCGCCGGACGACATCGAGTACGCCCGCAACCGCTATCGCAACGAGGCCAACCGCCTGTACGGCGTGCTCGACCGGCGGCTCGGCGAATTCCCCTACCTGGCGGGCGACGAGTACACGATCGCCGACATCGCGGTCTGGCCCTGGACCCGGTTCCCGGAGCGCCAGGGGGTCGAGCGCACCGACTATCCGAACTTCGTCCGCTGGTTCGACCAGATCGCCGAGCGGCCCGCCGTGCAGCGCGGCGTCGAGATTCTTGCGGACCGGCGGCGCGACCTCAAGACCGACAAGGCCGCCTGGGAGACGATGTTCGGCGCCAAGCAATACGAGCGGCGCTGAGAGGAGCTCGCCGCCGATGCCGAAGCACTGCAGTCCGGGCACGATCGCGCCTGTCGCAGCCGTGGACGTGGTGCTTTCTGCTCGGCCTCGACCGGGCCCAGTGGTGTCGACTGAGGCTCGACCCTTTCCTCTGGCGTGAGGTGGAATTGGGATCTCGCGCAGGCGTGAAGTCCTCGGCCGCGGCAGAGGGTTGACCGCGGCGTATATTTCAATAGTTGTTCGAGGATGCGAACAATGCATCCGGTCGCGGCTTTCGAAGCTCTGGGGCACGACACGCGCCTGGCGGTTTTCCGCCTCCTGATCCCGGCCGGCCCCGATGGGCTCGCCGCCGGCGAGATCAGCGAGCGCATCGGCATGCCACCAAACGCGCTGTCGTTCCATCTGTCGCGGCTCGTGCAGGCCGATCTCGTGACCTCGCGGCGGGCCGGTCGGCAGATCTTCTATGCCGTCGAGTATGAGCGACTGAGCGGACTCCTGAGCTTCCTCCTCAACGACTGCTGCGCCGACGCGCCTTCTGGCTGCCTGCCCGGCTGTCCGACCAAGCCGCTCGACGCAGGGCTGGAGGTCAACACAAAGCCGTCACGACCCGGATCGAAAGCCCAACGGAGGTAGCGATGCGACTTCACAAGCTCACACTCGCAGAACTCCTCAAGGCGATCGGCATCGGGATTGCCACCGCGCTTTTGCTGTCGGCGGTCATGGTTCCGGCCCTTCGGCTCGGGATTTCGCCACTTCCCAAGCCGCTCGGACTCGCGTTCGCGGAGACCGTCCTCGGACGCCCCCTGCCCCTTCCGATCGGCCTGCTGTTCCACGTCGCTTACGTGACCGCCTGGTCGGTGGTGTACGTCGCTCTGTTCCGCCACGCGCTCACCTTGGTCAACGCGTTGCTGCTCGGCCTCGTTCTCTGGCTGCTCGTGCTTTTCGTGTTTTTCCCGATCGTCGGATGGGGCGTCCTCGGGCTGGCGGTCAGCCCGAAACTGATCGTGGCGTCCTTGGTACCGCACCTGCTGTTCGCCGTGTTTCTATGGGTTCTGTGCCGGATCGGCTTTCGTCAGAACCCGCAGCGCAGGCGCTCGATCGCGCCTGACGGTCCTGACGGGTGCGATCCGGGCGCGCGGCGCTCGTCCGAGCGCGACGTTCGCTGGTTCCGGACCTGCTGTAACCATGGGGAGAGAGCATGACGAACAGTGAGGCCCCACCGATCGCCTGCACGCTCGGCGCGGGCGACTTCAAGGACCGCATCGGCTGGATTCGAGAATTGTCGGCGAGGTCGCTCCGGAGCCATCGTCGGGACGGGCCGACGCTGGAACTTACCTACGACGGATCCGCGGCGCCCGACGTCTGCGAACTCGTCCGTCGCGAGCAGGCGTGCTGCGATTTCCTACACTTCGAAGTGCGTGAGAGCGACGACGCGGTCCACCTGACCACTAGCGCTCCCCCGACGCGCAGAATGCGGCCGACGCGTTGTTCGCGCACGTCGTGGCCTGAGCAACAGGGGCGCGCTAATGGCGTGA
This sequence comes from uncultured Alphaproteobacteria bacterium, assembly GCA_963731495.1. Lineage (GTDB taxonomy): Bacteria > Pseudomonadota > Alphaproteobacteria > Geminicoccales > Geminicoccaceae > DASUGG01. The sequence goes on along the minus strand of CAVSVZ010000073.1, from coordinate 158,132 downwards.
TCGCGATCCCGGCAAGAGCTCAGAACTTGCCGTACTTCAGATAGGCCTCCTGAGGGTCCACGCCTTCGAGGATCGCCTTGCGGACCAGGTTCTCGGTGCCGATCGCGGTCTCGGCCGCGCTCACGATCTCCTCGGCGCGAGCCTTCGGCAGGATCACCATGCCGTCGCGATCGCCGAGCACCAGGTCGCCGGCATGGATGGTCACCTCGCCGATCCGGATCGGCTGGTCGAACGTGTCCGGCAGCCAGTAGCCGACGATGTCGCGCGGCGTGAGGTAGCGGCACCACACCGGAAAGCCCAGCTTCAGAATGAAGTCGACATCACGGCAGCCGCCGTCGGCGACATAGCCGCGCACGCCTTTGCGCTTCAGCGTCTCCGCGGAAAGCTCGCCCATATGCGCGACGGTGGAATCGTTCGGCTGGCAGATCAGCACGGTATCGGCGCGCGCCTTGGACAAAAGGCCGGTCCAGCCGAGCAGGGTCTGGTGGGGATCGGCCGAGCTGTCCACTTTGCCGCTCACGGTGGCGACCACGCCGGCCAGCACCTGGTCCGGGTTCAGGGGACGGATCTCGGGCGGCAGCGTGAAAGCGCGCAGGCCCATGGCCCGCATCACATCGTGGATCACCCCGGTGTAGGTTTCCGCGAGCCGATCGACCAGATCCATGCCGTCTCCCCCCAGCTGGTTTGCTGGAGGGAATGTAGCGGGCTGCGCGCGCTCTCGCCACAGCGCGCCGTTGGCGCGCGAAAGCCGCGTCAAGCGGCGAGCGAGATCCGCCGGATGGCGCGCAGATAGGCCTCGACCGCCGCCGGAAAGCCCAGGCGGAGCGCATCGGCCGTGATCGCGTGGCCGATGCTGACCTCGGCCAGTTGCGGCAGCGCTGCGCAGAACGCCGGCAGGTTGTCGAGACTGAGGTCGTGACCGGCATTGACGCCGAGGCCCGCCGCCTGGGCCGCTTCCGCCGCCTGCGCGTAACGCCGCAGCAGTACCGCGGCCTCGCCCTCGGCAAAGGCTTCGGCATAGGGGCCGGTGTAGAGCTCGATCCGGTCGGCGCCGAGGCTCGCAGCCGCCGGGATCGCGGCCAGGCTCCGGATCCATGAACAGGCTGATGCGCGCACCACTCTGCTTGAGCGCGCCGATCAGCCCGGCCAGCCGGCGGCTCCGTCCTTCACGACATCCCAGCCGTGGTCCGAGGTTTTCTGGTCCGGCGCATCCGGCACCAGGGTCACCTGGGTCGGCCGCACCTCGCGGATCAGCGCCAGAAAATCGTCGCTCGGATAGCCTTCGATATTGTGCTCGATCGCGGGATCGAGCTCGGCCGCGATCAGCGCCGCCAACTCAAGCACGTCGCTGCGCCGGACATGCCGCTCGTCGGGCCGCGGATGCACGGTGATGCCATGCGCGCCGGCGGCCACCACCATGCGCGCGGCATCGACCACGCTCGGATAGCCCACCTCGCGCTGATTGCGCAGCAGCGCCACCTTGTTGAGGTTGACGCTCAGCTTGACCGGCATCGGCTTCATGGTGCTCGCAGGGCTCACGACTTGCCGTTCCTAAACCTGCAACATAGGCGATATTGGATTGGACAAAAGATCCATTAAGGATGAATTTAAGGGGCCAATCGGGTGTCGGCCATGGTCAAGCACGCTCGCGATCTGCCCTTTCCTGCGCTCGCACTCGAGCCGCGCGACGGCCGGCCGCTGCATCGCCAGATCTACTTTGCGATCCGCGAGGCGATCCTCGAGGGCCGCCTGAGGCCCGGCGCCCGCCTGCCGGCCAGCCGCTCGCTCGCCAGGGATCTCGGCGTCTCGCGCAACACCGTAATGGCGGCGTTCGAGCAGCTGCGCGCCGAAGGCTACATCGACGGCCGGGTCGGCGCCGGCTCGTTCATCCCGCGCCATCTGCCGGACGAGGCCGGCCCCCTGCACCGGCCGCCGGAGCCTGGCGACGGGCCCCTGCCCCGGCGCATCTCGGCGCGCGGCCAGATGCTGGTCGGGCTCAGACATCGCGGCGCGCGGCCGCGCCCGTTCTCGCCGGGCCTGCCCGAGCTGGAGCAATTCCCGTTTCGTGAGTGGGCGCGCCTGCTGGCCCGCCGCTGGCGCAGGCCGCACCGCGCGTTCCTGGTCGGCGGCGAGCCCGGCGGCTACCGCCCCTTGTGCGAGGCGATCGCCGACTATCTGGCCATGGCGCGCGCGGTGTTCTGCCGGGCCGACCAGGTGATCATCACCTCGGGCGCGCAGCAGGCGCTCGACCTCGCCGCCCGGGTGTTGATCGACCCGGGCGATCCGGTCTGGATGGAGGAGCCGGGCTATCCGCCGACCAGCGCCGTGCTGCGCGCGGCCGGCGCCCGGGTGGTGCCGGTGCCGGTCGACGACGCGGGCCTTTCCGTGGTCGCCGGCCGGGCGATCGAGCCGGCGCCGCGCCTGATCTGCGTCTCGCCCTCGCATCAATATCCGCTCGGCGTGACCATGAGCCTGGCGCGCCGGCTGGAGCTTTTGGAATGCGCGCGCGCGATCGACGGCGTGGTGATCGAAGACGACTACGACAGCGAGTACCGCTATGCCGGCCGGCCGCTGGCCGCCCTCCAGGGCCTCGATGGCGACGGCCGCGTGATCTATCTCGGCACCATGAGCAAGGTGATGTTTCCGGGGCTTAGGATCGGCTACATGGTGGTGCCGGCGCATCTGATCGACGCCTTTCTCGCGGTCCGCGCGATGGTCGACGCCCACCCCTCGTCGATCGCCCAGGCCGCCCTTGCCGATTTCATCACCGAAGGCTTCTTGGGGGCACACATCCGCCGCATGCGGCAACTCTACGCCGAGCGCCAAGCGACCCTGATCGACACCTTCCGCGAGCAATTCGGGGAGCGGCTGGCGCTGGCGCCGGCGGCCGCCGGCATGCATCTGGTCGCCCGCCTGCCGCCCGCCTCGGACGATCAGGCGATCACCCAGCGTGCCGCCGAAGCCGGGGTCGAGGCGCCGGCGCTCTCCCACTACTACCAGGGCGAGCCGGCCGCCCGCGGCCTGCTGTTGGGCTATGCCGGGGTCGACCGCCGCGCGACCGAACGGGCGGCGCTGCGCCTCGCCGGGGTGCTGTGACCCTCGGTCGTGCGAGCCGAACAGACGAGTCCAGTGCTTCGCCCATCACGCATCGCTTGATGTTCGTCGGCTGTGTGTGATCAGACATCAGCATCCGATCCGGACCGAGGGAGCCCGCCATGACCACGCCGCCGATCATCAACCTCGCCGACGCCCCGCTCGAGCCCCGTGGCAACGGCCGCGGCTTCGTCGCCGAGGTCGCCGCGCTCGGGCCCGCCATTGGCGCGCAAAAACTCGGCTGCTCGCTGGTGGTGGTACCGGCCGGCAAGAAGGCCTGGCCCTATCATCTGCAATACGCCAACGAAGAGATGTTCGTGATCCTCGAGGGCAGCGGCACGCTGCGCTATGATGGCGAGACCTTTTCGGTCAAGGCCGGCGACGTGATCGCGACCCCGGTCGGCAAGGCGCATCAGCTCCAGAACACCTCCGATGGCGAGCTGCGCTATCTCGCGATCAGCACCATGATCGAGCCCGAGATCGCCGAGTATCCGGACTCGAACAAGCGCGCGATGATGGCAGGCTCACCCCCCGGCCGCCGGCCCTACCCATTATTCGCCCTGGTGCCCGACGACGCCGAGGTCGACTACTACCAGGGCGAGGAATAGCGCGGCTGCTCCCCGGCCACCTCGCCATCGCACCCCGGCACACCACCATTTCCGATGAGCGTTCGGACATGATACCAGAGGTCCTGGGCCCCGATCGTCCCGACGCGCAAAGGTGATCTCGCATGCAGACCTATACCGCAGTGATCAAGCAGTCCGGCCCCTGGTGGATCGGCTGGATCGAGGAGGTGCCGGGCGTCAACTGCCAGGAGCACACTCGAGACGATCTGCTCGAGACCTTGCGACTGACGCTCAAGGAGGCTTTGGACTTCAATCGGCGCGAGGCGCTTGAAGCCGCAGGCGAGGCCTTCGAGGAGGCGCCGATCGCCGTATGAAGCGCGAAGCGCTCCTGCGGCATCTGAGACGTCATGGCTGCGAGCTGCTGCGCGAAGGCGGTCGTCACTCGTGGTGGCACAACACCCATCACCGAAAAACGTTCGGCCGTCCCGCGTCACAGCGAGATCGACGACAACCTCGCCCGCAAGATCTGCAAAGATCTTGGGGTCCCCCGCAGCAAATGACGCCTCTGGCGGCGAGAGTCCCTTACGCTGCTTCCGGCTGCGCGGGCCGGCCGTCGGTGACGCCCATCGCCACGAGCGCGGCCTCGATCGCCCGCACCACCTCGCGCATCGTCGCCTGGTCGAACGCGCCCATGCAGCCGATCCGCAGGCTCGGGAACGGCGTCAGGCCGCCGCGAAACATCACGAAGCCGCGCTCGCGCATCAGCGCGAACAGCCGCTCGCGATCGAAGCGCGGATCGGCCGGCGCGTAGAAGGTCGCGATCACCGGCGAGGCGACCTGGTCGCGCAGCACGCTCTGAAAGCCCAGCGCGCGCATGCCCTCGACCACCGTACGCCAGTTGGCGCACACCCGCGCATAGCGCGCCTCCCTGCCCTCCTCGGCATATTGGCGCAGCGCCGCATCGAGCGCCGCGATCGCCTGGGCGGGCGGCGTGAACCGCCAGCCCCCAAAGTCCTCGTGCGCGCGCCACTGGCGGTGCAGGTCCAGGCAAAAGGAGTGGCAGCGACCCTTGGCCGCCTCGAGCGCGGTGCGCCTTGCCAGCACCAGCGCCATGCCGGGCAGACCCTCCAGCCACTTGTTGGGCGACAGCACCACGGCCTCGGCGCCGAGCGCCCGCGCATCGAGCGCCAGGCCGCCGAACGAGGCGATCGCATCGACGATCAGCCCGACTCTTCGCGCACGGGCGACCTCGGCCACCGCCTCGATCGGGTTGAGCAGGCCCGTGCCGGTGTCGACGTGGCAGACCGCCAGATGGCTGATCGCAGGATCCGCCGCCAGCGCCGCCTCGACCTGCTCAGGCCGCACCGGCTCGGTGATCGGCAGCTCCAGACCCGTGCACGGCACGCCGATCGCCCGCGCGATCTCGACCAGGCGCGCGCCGTAATGGCCGTTGTTGACCACCAGGACCTTGCGATCGCGCGGCACCAGCGTGCCGAGCACCGCCTCGTTGGCGGTGTTGCCCGCCCCCTGCAGCATCACGCACGAAAAATCGTCGCCGCCGTTCGCGATCTCGACCAGCCGCTTGCGCAGCGAGGCGGTCAGCCCGAACAGCTCCGGCTCGTTCGGGCTGAAGTCGCGCAGCATCGCCGCCTTGGTTTCATCGCTGGTGGTCACGGGCCCGGGGCTGAGGATGATCATGGCACGCCTACGCTGCGAGGTGGTGACGGCGCCATCATCTCAGCAGCAGGCAGTGCTGACTAGTGCTCTGGAGCAGACGGATCATTCACACGCCTGCTCGCAGAGCCCTCGGCCACCAGAAGACCTCGAGCGCGTCGGCCTCGATCCGTTTCCGTATCCTCGGCCGGGCATTCTCGAGGCTGGTGCCGACGTGCGTCTCGCGCCCGAGCAGATCGTCGAGGAAGCGCTGCAGGCCGGCCAGCTCGACCAGCGAGAATTTGATGCGGCGATCGATGTCCGCGAGCAGATCGACGTCACTCGCGGGCCCGGCGTCGCCGCGTGCCATGGAGCCGAACAGGCGCAGCCGCGTGACGCCCCGCGCGCGGATCTCGGCCTCATGCTCACGCAGGATGCGCAGCACGCCCCCGCGCTGGGCAAGGCCATCGGCATCGATCGTGTTCGCTTCGGCAGGCATGGCAGCGGTCCGGAGATTCCTGTGGCACGTCCATCTCGGACCTCATAGCGATTTTCGAGCGATTCGCCTGCGCCGCCGCAAACCCGGACACCGCGCGGGTCCTGGTTCCGGCTGGTCATGCCTGCCCCGGAGATGGCGCCCCGCACACGACGCGGCGCGCAAAGGTCGGAATTGGAGGCGGTCTAAGGGCCGGTCGATGACAGCTCCGTGGCAGCTTTCCCTTGGTCGCGCTGCCCGTGCGCTAGGCCGCGTCACACCAGCGGATCGGCAATACAACTAAGGTCGGAGGGCCCCGCGCATCGACACCTTGCAACCGGCCCCGTTTAATGTTCACTTCCGTATATCAACTGTCCCGACCTGTGTCGTTTGAAGCCCGCCGCACGCTGGCCGGGACGTTATCGAGCCGATCTGGGGCCACGCGATGGAGCATCGCGACCATTTCCCCAACCGGTTCGCGAAGGATCCGCTCCCGGCTCTCAAACCAAGGGGCGATCTGGTCGAATGCCCTCAGCAGCACATTAGCGGCGTCACCTCCGGTCGCTTCGTCGCAGCGAGCGAGCGTCAGGACCGCCTTCGCAAGAAATTGAATATGTACCCCGCATCGCTCGGCAACCTCGCGACGAAGAAGATCGTACCCAAGCCGCGCTTCCGCCAAAGCCTCCTCGTTCTGCCCGCTTCGAAGAAGAGCATCGGCGTACAGCCGCCGGGCCATGCCGAGGCGATCACGGTATGCTGAGGGCCATAGAGCATCCAGATCTGCAAAGATCTCGACGCTTCGCTTCGCCGGCTCAAGCGAAGCGCCGCTGGAACTGTTCGGAGCCCACATTTCAGCGAGCACACCGAGTGAGTGGGCCCAGTCGGCACGATAGGCGTCCGGCTGGCGCAGCCGCCAGCTCACGGAATTCCCTCCGCCTGCTCCGCCCTCTCCAGCGCCTCCTCGAACCGACCCAGGTCACTCAATCGGATGGCAAGGTTCGCCAGCGAGCCCGCCCAGTCGGCGCGGTGGGCGTCCGGCTGGCGAGCCGCCAGCTCGCGGAGAATCTCCTCCGCCTGCGCCGCCCTCTCCAGCGCCTCCTCGAACCGACCGAGGTCGCCCAGTCGGATGGCGAGGTTCGCCAGCGACTTCGCCCAGTCGGCGCGGTAGGCGTCCGGCTGGCGAGCCGCCAGCTCGCGGAAAATCTCCTCCGCCTGCGCCGCCCTCTCCAGCCCCTCCTCGAACCGACCCAGGTCGCCCAGGCGGATGGCGAGGTTCGCCAGCGAGCCGCCCAGTCGGCGCGATGGGCGTCCGGTTGGCGAGCCGCCAGCTCGCGGAAGATCCTCCTCCGCCTGCGCCGCCCTCTCCAGCGCCTCCTCGAACCGACCGAGATCGCCCAGTCGGCGGCGAGGTTCGCAGCGACTTCGCCCAGTCGGCGCGGTGGGCGTCCGGTTGGCGAGCCGCCAGCTCGCGGAAAATCTCCTCCGCCTGCGCCGCCCTCTCCAGCCCCTCCTCGAACCGACCGAGGTCGCTCAATCGGTTGGCGAGGTTCGCCAGCGACGTCGCCCAGTCGGCGCGGTGGGCGTCCGGTTGGCGCGCCGCCAGCTCGCCGTATATCTCCTCCGCTTGCGCCGCCCTCTCCAGCGCCTCATCGAAGCGGCCGACTAGCCCCAGGGCGACAGCGAGATTGTTCGCTGCGCTGGCCAAGCGTGCGAGCGCTGCTGGTGCCCCTCCTTTCGCCAGGGTATGAGCCTGCTGGTATGCTAGTTGATAGTGTTGCACCGATTCTGAGAAGCGACCGGACTTCGAAAGCAGATCGCCTAGCGCATCATGCCCGACAAATCGCTGCATCGACCGCTCTTGACCCACCAGAACTCTCTATCATCGACAATGACAACGTGCTGCTCAGTGATGTCGATTGCGAAATCTTGGAGATACAAGCGATTCCCTCGGAACGTTCTGCCAGAGTTCATCCATCACCATCCGGAAGCCGGATCGAGATCGTGGTTTTAAGAATGTGGACAGAACATCCATCAAGATTGTAGGCATGGGGCCGCCAGCCTCGGTGGCCACCAGGCGGGCCTCGCGACGGCGTGCTGGCAGGTAACGTCTTAGCGCCTCAGCCAGCCACCGACCGTCCTCTGGAAAGCGCTGGGCAAGGCGTGCAAGGCGCGTGAGCGACTCACGGGCAGTTTCAGACGACGCCTGTGCGCCAAGACCAATGTCGAGCAGTTCATCATCCTGATCGAAAGCAAGCGCGACGAGGCGCTCGCCCAGGAGGTCGGGCAGCAGACCGGATATTCCGCCGTGGTTCGGGTACATTCTCCGCAACAGGTCGAAGATGGCTTGCACAAGCTCGGGCGATGCACCGACCAGGCGGGGCGTCTTCACGATGACTTGACGCGATTCTTTCGCGGTCGGGTCCCTCCGATCAGCGACAGATGAGCCACGACCTGCTCCAGATCATCGAGACGTGCTTCGGCAGTGCCATGCTCACCGAGCATCCGGCGCCAATATGCCCGCTCGTGACCGACCGCATGATCGATCAGTTCTTTGTCGTCATCCGCAGACTGGCCGCGAAGTGTGGCGAGCGCCGCCAAATGAATGAACAGGACCTCTCCAAACGGGTCGTCAAGTTCGGGCACTCACAGTCAGAAACCGGCATGCCCTTCCTGGCTGCAAAAGCGCGCAGCGCTTCCTCGAATACCGCCGGGCGGACCTCCACCGGCACCCGCTGTTCATCAATACGATAGGGTCCGGTCTTGCTGCTGGGGCTCTCCAAGACAGCCTTGAGGATCTCCAACTTCGCCATCGGCCGAACGTTCCCACCATGCCCCGGCCGCGCGCGCTAGAAGCGCAAGCCGCACCTTACCCTTGCATCGGTCGCCAAGTGCCGCGCGGACGAGCGCGACAACGTCGCCCGGCCTCGTCTCGGCGTAGTCCACAATGACGATGCAATTGTTGCCCGAACCCAATAAGGTTTCGACGGTCGGGAGGGCATCGGGCGCGCTGGAACAAAAAAGTGGATTCCCAGCCGTGCTCAGCTTTCAGCAAGCGGGACGCTTCGATCATCAGACGCGTCTTGCCGGAGCCGCCGGGCCCGACTTCGAGACGCAGGGCCACCCGCGGTTGCTCGGCCAGAGCCCAATCTAGCACCTCCTGCAACAACGGCTGCCGGAACCCATGAAAGGGGACGATGCACTTCTCGGGCCGGAGCAGAAAGCTCTCCGGCATTTCGAGGCCGAGTTCGGCCGGCCAGTCGACTTCGGGCGCTGAAATGACTGGCGTCATCGACCCATGCCGCTCTGAATTCCTATCGGAAGAACCTCGGAAATCGGGATCAGCAATGCTTGCCATCTCGCGGAGGCAGACTAGCAAAGGCTCACCGTGCTCCTCATAGGAAATTGGCTCGACGTTCTTGAGTGCTCCCCGAGCTCTGAACAACGGGATCTCGTCACGGCGCAATAACGCAAAATGCCTACCAGCTTGACCTTGAAATGTATGTTCAAGCCAATTCAGTTGAGCATTGACCGATTGGTCTTGAAGACTAAATCCAACAAATAATATGGTATAACTTGAAATAATATTTCGAACTGTTGTTAGGGCCGCCTCATATTGACTCTTTCTACTTGGCTTCCATACAACAATGTGTATCCGTCCGGTGTTAGGATGAGTTCGATCTGGCTCATCTATGTGACCATGCAGGTGCCACACGGTCGGATAACTATGCTCTCCTCTCATGAACTGGGCGTGCCCATGAGCATTCTCGATTTTCCAGATTATCGGAGATTTAACCGGCAAAGACCACTCAATAATGTTGTCAAAATTCGTTGTAATAACAAGCTTGCTTCCGAGTTTCCAAAGCAATCGAGCGCATTCCAGGCTTTCGTCGTTTAGTTCCTTTCGCTGCAACCGAAAGACTCGCACGAGAAAGTCAGACCAGCCTGCCTGGAGCGCATCTTGGGCAGTCTGAGCCGCCTCGAGAACCTTAGGTTCATCCAGATCGAGGCAGGACTCGACGTAGGCACCTTGCGCACCTTTCTGCTCATCGCGAAGTTCGCGAGCGGCCCGTCTGAGCAGGCCAATCCAGCTCGGAAACGCGGGGTCGCCCGAGTCCTTTCGTCGCGCCGCCATTGCAATCCCAGCGCCCGCGAAGGGAATCACACGACGAGCTCGGAGAGCGTCAACGAGGCTTTTCGGGAACTCCATCCCTTGCTGCCTTAAATCCCCCAATATGGCACACACGTGTGATTGCCGCTTTGCCCACTCATCCTTAGGTAGCACTCAGCGTTGGATGGCGCAAAGCAGAGCGCATTGGTGCAGATGGTGCGAGTGGCGGCCGCGCGTTTCCTGTGCGCTTCCCGCGGAGTCCTGGGAGAGCCGATGCCAGAAATCGACAAGCCGCTAAACGATTGGCCTAGTGGGCTCTTGGATGTAGTTCCGGGGCAGGATTTGAACCTGCGACCTTCCGCGCGCGGGCACCGGCAACGCCCGTCGACCGGGAATGATGCATGGTCAAACAGAAAAGGGGTCTGCCAGCATCGAGGGCGCAGGGTCGGCGCATCAACGAGCGATGCATCGACGGCGCCGGGTGGTGGCCCGACGCGTGGAATTTTTGTCAAAAGCATGGCTCGAAGGCGCAAGCGAGGGGGGAAGCGGCTGAGCGATGCGACGGGTGACGCAGATCTGCGTCGGGGTGGCGCCCATCTCCCCGCCCCACCGCCCTGCGGGCGGCTGTCCCGGCGCCCGGCGCCCGGCGCACGGAGTTCCCAGGATCGCATGGACCACTGCCATCATGCCGTGCGTATGGTTAACGCTCCCCTACCCGCAGCCTCCCCACTCTTTCCTCCTTGCCTCGCCTACCCCACCGCCCTGCGGGCGGCTGTCCCGGCGCCCGGCACACAGAGTCCCAGGATCACATGGACCGGCACCATGATGCCGCGCGTAGGGTTAACGAAGCCCTGCACGGAAGCCCCGCCCTCGACCCTTCGGCGGTTCAGCGCATCGAACAGGCCCGCATCGGCGGCGCCGGGTGGTGGCTCGAGGCGTGGAATTTTTCTCAAAAGCATGGCTCGAAGGCGCAACCGAGGGGAACCGGCTGAGCGATGCGACGGGTGACGCAGATCTGCGTCGGGGTGGCGCATGAAACGACGCATCGATGCGGCGGGTCGCGGCGCATGGTTGCGACGGTGTGGCGCACAATGGCGCATGTCGGCGCATCGATCGGGGGCGCAGCGGCCTCGCCGGGTCGTGGCGCGACGGCCGACATCGCGCGAAGCACGGCCCGAGGCGCAACCAAGCCCCCCTGACCCGATGCCCGACTACCCTCCTTCGCTCACCTCTCCGCGCTCCGCCCCTGCCCCCGTCCCCCTGCCCGCCCGCCATGCGGGCGGCTCCGCGGCGCCCGGCGCACGGAGTCCCAGGATCGCATGGACCACTGCCACCATGCTGCGCATATGGTTAACGAAGCCTTTCGCGTTAGCTTCACCGTCGGACAGGGAGGGTGCCGCAAATCCCGGTCGTCGGCTCGCGCCCAGGTAGGTAGACTTACGCTTTCGCCGCTTGGGGAGCGCGCGTCATGACGACTTACATCTCGGTCATGAACTATACCGACAAGGGCATCCAGACCGTGCGCGACTCGCCGCGCCGGCTCGATGCCGCCAGGAAGATGCTGGAGGACATGGGCGGCCGGTTCCGCGACTGCTTCATGACCATGGGCGCCTACGACCTGATCCTGATCTACGAGGCGCCGGACGATGCCGTCTCGGCCCGCTTTCAGCTGCTGCTGGGCGCCCAGGGCAATGTCCGCACCACCACCATGAAGGCGTTCCCGGACGCCGCCTATCGCGAGATCATCGCCTCGCTCGGCTAACGGTTGCCGCCTCGTGCGGTCGTGCGTGAGGATCTGACGACCTCAGCGATGGCGACCTCTGCGGCGTGGCACCGGCCACAGACCGCTGCGTCACGTGGGCTCCCTCAGCGCGCGGCGAGCGATCGGTTCACGACATAGCAGAAGACGCCTTCAACCTTCTCGACGCTGGTGATCGGCTGACGATGGATCTCGCATTGGTTGTTGTTGCCGTTGAACTCGACCGCGGCACAGGGCTTTTCGCCGGCAAAGCACTGCGCCTCGCACTCGTCTGCGGAGGCGGTCAAGACATTCGAGGACTCACCCTCGCCCCCATCGGCGGTGCGGCACCCTCCTTCGCCGAGCAACGTGAGTTCGGCCTGCTGGTCATCCCAGCAGCCTTGCGCCATCAGGGCCATGCTCACGACCGTGAGCCAGACCCCGATCCGAACCGCCTCTGGCATGCTTCCTCTGTTCCAATGCCCGGCGCTAGCGCGCTCTTCTCCGCGTCGTAAGAGCACAACGTTAGGTTCGCGCCCGGTCGCCGTAAAGCCAGCGAAAGGGCCGTTGGTCACCAGGGTTACCCTCTTTGACGATGAGCTGTCCGATCGGTGTGCGCGCCATGTCGCAAAGGGCCCTGCGCGGCCCCCGACGACACACCGTCACCGGGCGGGCGAGCGCGCTGATCGGGCGGCCGCGCTCAGGCGACCGCCACGCCGATCTGCCGCCGGAAAAGCTACTCCGCGTCGCCCGCGAACATGCGCTTCTCGACGATCCCGTGCACGCCCCAGTTGCCGTCGACCACCTGGGTCACGCCGAAGTCGGCCGCGACCGACATCAGCGAGATCGCCTCGTCCTCGGACAGGCCATAGGTGGTCATCAGGAAGCGGCGCATCTTGCGAAAGGCATCGCGCATCGCGCCGTCGATCGAGGAGTTGGCGTAGATGTCCTGCTGCGCGCTCTCGCCCAGCGCGTCGAGGTAGTTGGCATAGCTGAAGCCGTGCACCACCCACTCGCTGTCCGTCTCCAGCAGCGGAAAGTCGAGCGCCTCGATCGGCGTGCCGGCCAGCGCGTCCGCCTTGTGCAGGGTGATCTGCAAGAGACCGGTCAGCGAGGTCTCGATCGCGGTGCCGGCGAGCTCGGAATCGCCCTGGGCGGCATGCGGATCGCCGGCGCTCAGCAGCGCGCCCTCGACCGCGATCGGGTAGTACATCGTGCCGCCCTTGCCGATCCGCCAGTTGTCGATATTGCCGCCGAAATAGCTGGGCGGGATCGAATTCGACCACGTCCGCCTCGGCCGGCGCCACGCCCATGGTGCCGAAATGCGGCCGGATCGGCACGCGCACGCCCTCCAGCACCGGCCGGTTCTCGGTGATCGTGCCGTGGTCGACCGGCACGCCCGGATAGTCGATGATCTCGTGGACGACGCCGTAGGGATCGGTCTGCGGCATCCAGCGATAGTTGTAGACCGCCTCGGCCCAGTCCTTGGCACCGCTCGGATCGATCTCGTAGATGGTGATCACCTCGCGCGGCTTCGGCTCCTCGATCAGGTCGTTGTAGTGAAAGCCCCACCACGCCGCGGCATTGCTGCCGAAGGTCTTGCCGGCGAAGTCGGGATTGCCGCTCGGCCGCGGCGCCAGATCGAGGATCTCGACCTCGAGCACGTCGCCGGGCTCGGCGCCGCACACGAAGATCGGGCCGGTCAGGACATGGACGCCAAAGCCCTCGCCCGCGCCGCGGCCGTACACCGAGGCGTCCATCGGCCCGGCGCCACGGCGGTCGACGCCCTTGCCGCCCTCATCCCAGCGGAACACGCTCTCCGCCCCGGGATCGCCCTTGACCATCCGCTCGGCGTCGTCATTGGCATGATGGGTCAGGGTCTCCAGCGTGACCAGATCGCCCGAGTGCACGTACAGTCGCGGCTCGCGGCTCTTGCTGAAATAGCCCCAGTGCACGGTGTCGGCATTGGCCGGCAGGACATGGTGGGCGGGGCTTGCCGGCATCTCCTGGCAGGCCTCCTGGGCGGCGGCGTTGCCGGCGAGCAGCGTGCACAGCGCGAGCGCGGCAGGTCCGCTCGAGCGAACATGACGGTAGTCCATGAAACGGCGTCTCCCCTCAAACAACGGGCGATCTTGCCCCCGCCACGAGAGGCAAGTTCCATGCCAGAGCGACAGTGGTCCCCGACTTCTCCGGCCTCGCTTTCGATCACTTAGCGGAGCGACACCTCACTTGCCGAACCACTCGAGCATCGCGCTCTATCGGCCAGGGTCGCTCTTCGACTTCCGTGTCCAATACGCCTTCGACGCTGCAGCTGCGATTGCGGTCGTCGCATGAACCCAATCGCTGGCCTTCTTCGGCCATGTTTCCCAGCCACCGGGCAACCGGTGATGGACGAACATCTGCTCGACGTCCGCCAGCCGTATGCCCTGGTCGCCCTGCCCTTCCGGCTCGGGCCGATGGGCAAGGAAGGCGAACAGGAGCCCGAACTCGCCCGAGGAGCCGACCAGATTGCTCTCCCCGGCAAGCTTGGTGAGCTTCTCGCGCAGCTCCACCTCCTCTTGCTCCGTCTGCCGGCCCCCGAAAACCCTGGCAACCAGACCGCCTATGCGCTCGCCAATCTCTCCGAAAAGACCGGCCAAATCGGCGCCAAGGGCGTCGAGGGGCAGCACGTTCGCCTTTTTATCGAGGGTGAGATTTTCTGCGATGAACGCTGCGATCGCCTGCTTGCTGATTCGACCATTGGCGTCTGCATGCTTCGCGAGGCGCTCGAAGTCGCCCGCGCTGAAACGGCCGGCGTCGAGCGCCGCCGGGTCCCCGAGCAGAATGCCGCTGTGTCCGGGATGCGCGCCCTTTGAGCCGGCCAGGTCCAGGCTCATCATGTCTTTTGGCGTGGCGATGCTGAACCCACCCGAAGCATCGGGCATGCTGCTGTGGTTGCCGACGGCAAAGAGCTTCAGCACGTTTCTGCCGAGATCGCCGCCCCCGGAGTCGCCCAAGCCCACAATATCCTCGACAGCCGCCAATGGCCTTTCGACACTGTTGTGGATCTCGAGAGCGCCACTGCGGACGACAGGTCCCATGAACGGACACGTGGCTTTTTTCTGAGCGATGGTCTTTCGTTGTTCTGCAGAAAGCTCGATTGTTGCCATCGTAGGGCCCCCTAACAACCATCCCTGAAATTCACCGACACGCGCACCTGCCGGTTGCCGAAGGCCGAGCTTCCACCTCTTTGCAGGGGATAGCAAGGCGTCCGGCATCGCAACCTGGCATCGAAAGCATTGCGGTCCGGCGAGCCGTTTCGTTCGCCAGCAAAACCGTTTGGTGATAGCATGGCTGGCCTGCGAGAACGGCTATGGGCGAGGTGTGGGCGGCGAGGTGTGGGCTAACACAGCAGGAATGGTTCACCCGGTTCGTCGTGAAGAGGGGATAGTGGCCGATGTTTGCCAGCAAGCAACAACGAGACCCCTATTTCTGGGAAGCGATGATCTCGCTGTTTTCTCTGGTGGTCGGGATCATCCTTTCCATCGTCGTCTATGGCACCGATCCGCAAATTCCCATGCTGCTTGGCGTCTTTGTCGCGGCGCTGGTCGGCTACCGGGCCGGCTACGCCTGGCACGTCATGCAGGACGGCATGCTCAAGGGCATCGCCAACGCCCTTCAGGCGGTCGTCATCCTGCTGATCATCGGCATCCTGATCGGCGTCTGGATCCTGGCCGGCGTCGTGCCGACCCTGCTCTATTACGGCCTGAAGCTGCTCTCGCCCGGGATCTTCTTGCCGGCGGCGCTCCTGATCTGCGCGATCACCTCGCTGGCGACGGGAACCTCCTGGGGCACGACGGGCACGATCGGCGTCGCGCTGATGGGCATCGGCGCGGGGCTCGGCTTTCCCTTGCCGATGGTCGCCGGCGCCGTGCTTTCGGGTGCCTATTTCGGCGACAAGATGTCGCCGCTGTCCGATACCACCAACCTGGCGCCGGCCATGGTCGGGGACCGACGTCTACACCCACATCCGGCACATGACCTACACCACGAGCGTCGCCTTCGGCCTGACGCTCGTGATCGAGATCGTGCTCGGCCTGTTCTATGGCGGCGGCGAGCAGGACCTGGCCGCGGTCCAGCAGATCATCGCGACCCTCGAGCGGGACTTCACGGTCGGTCCCTGGCATCTGATCCCGCCGATCCTGGTGATCGTCTGCGCCTATCGCAAATATCCGGCCATACCGGGGCTCGTGGCGGGCGTTCTTTCGGCGGTCATCCTGGGGGTGATTTTCGAAGGCGCCACCTATCCTGGGCTGCTCGACGTGGCCTACGGCGGCTATGCCAGCAACACCGGTATCGAGGCGGTGGACTCCCTGCTGAGCAAAGGCGGCTTGACCTCCATGCTCTACGCCATCTCGATCGTGATCTGCGCGATGATGTTCGGCGGCATCATGGAGGAGACCAGGCAGCTCAAGGTGATCGTCGATCGGATCCTGCGCCTGGCCAAGTCCGACGCCTCGCTGATCGTCTCGACCGTCCTGACCTGCGTCGGCGCCAACCTGGTGCTGTGCGACCAGTACATGGCGATCGTCATGGGTGGCCGGATGTATGCCCAGGCCTATCGCGAGCGCGGGCTGCATCCCAAGAACCTGTCCCGGGCGGTGGAGGACAGCGCCACGGTGACCGCCAATCTGGTGCCCTGGAACTCGGGCGGCGCCTATCAGGCGGCGACCCTTGGGGGTCGCCACGATCGCCTATCTGCCCTTCAACTTCTTCTGCTGGCTGTCTCCCCTGGTCACGCATGTTGTTCGGCTGGGCCGGCTGGACGATCGCGCCAGCGGACCCGGCCGAGGAGCGCAAAGCGGTCGCGACGGCACCCGCGGAATAGGACGAGAAGGTCGATGTCCAGGCTTGCGAAGATCGGGCTCGCGATGCTGCTGCTGGGCCTCGCGCCCGGCCTCTCGCCCAGAGCGCAGGACAAGGCAGCTCAGTCCCGACTCGACCCTGGCCGGCGTGATCGACCGGGGCGAGCTGAGGGTCTGCTTCGAGGCGGGCTACCTGCCGTTCGAGATGATCGGCACGCGATCGGGCCTGCGCCAACGGAGCCTGCGTCCCGGCCGATGAGCGCAAGGGCGGACAGATCACCAAGTTCGGCGGCTTCGATATCGATCTGGCCCGCGAGATGGCGCGCGAGCTGGGCGTCGACTTCGTCCCGGTCAACACGCGCTGGACCAGCATCATCCCCGCGCTCACGCTTGGCCGCTGCGACATCATCATCAGCGGCATGTCGGTGACCGAGTCGCGCCTGCAGAAGGTGAGTTTCTCCGAGCCCTATATGCGGATCGGGCAGACGGTCCTGCTGAACAACAAGCTGGCGGACCAGGTGACGTCCTATAGCGACCTCGACGATCCCATGTACAGCGTCGCCTCGAAGCCGGGGACGACCGGCGAGGAAGCCGTTCATCGCTTCATGCCCAAGGCCAGCTATCGGCCGTTCGAATGCGGAGCTGAAAGCGGCGACGGCGGTTGCCAAAGGCGAGGTGGACGCCTTCGTCTACGACCGGCCTTTCAACGCCACCTTCGTCGCGATGCACGGCGCCGAAGATGTGGTTTTCCTCGACGAGCCCTTCACGGATGAGGCGATCGCCTTCGCCATCCGCAAGGACGATCCCGATTTCTTGGACTGGCTGAACGCCTTCCTGGGCGACCTCAGGGCCGACGGTCGTTACGACGAGATCCGCAGCAAGTGGTTCGAGTCGACGGACTGGTTCGATCTCTATCGTTGATGGGCTCGGGATCGCGCGGCAGGTCGGGCTGCCTCCCGGGCAGGCACCAGAGCCCAGGGCGCGGCGCCCGTGCTGCGGTCAGTTCTCCGTGAGCGGCGCGCGAGGCGCTGGCGGCCGGCCGTGCAGACGCTACGGTTGAAGCGATCGTAGGGCATATTGGGGAGGACCTGATGCCGATCGATACATCTGCCATCAGCCGACGAAGCGCGCTTGGCCTGGCCGCCGGCGCGGCGCTGGCGCCGCTGGCCCTTGGTGCGCGCGGGGCCTATGCCGCAGCGCCGATGCTGGGCGCTTCGCAGCCCAGCCACTACCGCTTCAAGCTCGGCGATGTCGAGGTGACCACGCTGCGCGACGGCGCGATCCAGCTCGAGGGGCCGCAACCGATCTTCGGCCAGGATCAGCCGCCGGAAGCGGTCGCGGCGCTGGCGCGCGAAAACTTCCTGCCGACCGACATGATGGAGATCCAGTTCACGCCGGTGGTGGTCAATACCGGCGATCAGCTGGTGCTGTTCGATGCCGGCAACGGCGTCGCCCGCCGGCCGAACGCCGGCAACCTTCTGCAGATGCTACAGGGCGCCGGCTACGATCCCGGCCAGATCGACGTCGTGGTGATCACCCACATGCACCCCGACCACATCGGCGGGCTGATGGAGGACGGCAAGCCCGCCTATCCGAACGCACGCTACGTCACCGGCGGCACCGAGTACGACTTCTGGTCGGCCGACGAGCGCCTGTCCGGAAAGACCGAGAACAACGCCAAGCTGGTCCGCTCGAACGTCGTGCCGCTCGCCGAGAAGACGACCTTCATCAAGGACCAGGCCGAGGTCGTGCCAGGCATCACCGGCCTGAATGCCTTCGGCCACACGCCCGGCCACATGGCCTTCCTGATCGAGAGCGGCGGCAAGCAGCTGCTGCTGTGGGGCGATACCGCCAATCACTACGTCATGTCGGTGCAGCGGCCCGACTGGCACGTCGCCTTCGACATGGACCACGACGCGGCCGCCGCGACCCGCAAGCGCCTGTTCGACCAGGCCGCCGCCGACCGCATTCCGGTGACCGGCTACCACATGCCGTTCCCGGCGCTCGGCTATATCGAGAAATCCGGCAACGACTATCGCTGGGTGCCGGTGAGCTACCAGCTCGATCTCTGACCAGCCTGCCCTGCCGGCAGCCTCGATTCCGCACGAACCTGGCTGCCGGCAGAACCGGGCGTTCAGGTGCGGGTCAGGCGCTTTCCGCCATCAAGCTCTGGTCAAAGCAGAGCTGACATGGAGGATAGCAATGCGACGTGCAGTGTTGTCGATCGCGGTCCTGCTCGGGATCGCGACCCTGGCGGTGACGGCCGAGGCCCAGGCGACGCCGAGTGTGAGCGCCACCATCACGATCGAATCGGACCGGGTTCAGGTCGCTGGCGGACGCGGCGGGCATCACGACTACCATCGCGGCCCCGGCCCCTATCGCCACCAAGGCTGGGCCCGGCACGGCTGGCATCATCGCCCCAGGCATCACCAAGGGTGGGCCCCGAGGCGGTTCCATGGCCGGCCCGTGGTGATCATCCAGCCGGCCCCCCGCTTTCATCACCACTCCTGGGCTCCACCAGCCCCCCACGGCTTCGCGCCCCGTCATCATTGGTAGGAGCGTGCGGCGGCGCCCGCGGAGTTGAGCGCGGCGCCGCCCCCTTTTTCCGGCAGCAAGCGTTTTCACGTAGAGCAGTCCGTGCTACGCGTGGGTCGAGATCGCTTAGCGCTAACAAAAGGCCGTCGACGTCAATCAAAGCGCGACGGCACAAAGCTGGATCAGGGGACCATTGACATGCGCAAGACTTCGATGCGTGCCACGCGCACGTTGGCAGCCGGCGCGGCGCTGGTGGCGCTCGCCGTCGGCAGTGCCGACGCGCGCGTCACCGGCTTCGACATCGTCTCGACCAAGCCGGTGTTCGACGGCCAGAGCTTCGGCGACGCCGGCGCCTACGAACGGATCGACGCCATCGCGACCTTCGCGGTCGACCCGGCCTCGTTGCGAGTCGGGGGCATCGTCGACATCGACCGCGCGCCGGTCAACCGAGCCGGCGAGGTCGAGTTCAGCGCCGAGGTGTCCATCCTGCAGCCCGCGGCAGAGGACGGGCGTTCGCCGGTGCTGTTCTACGAGGTGCCCAATCGCGGCCGCAATCTGAGCTTCATGCTGCTCAACCGCGGCAGCTCTTCGGCCATCCCGTCGACCGCCGAGGAGGCCGGCGACGGCTTCCTGATGTCGCGAGGCTACACCCTGGTCTGGAGCGGCTGGCAGACCGACGTCGCCGACGACCTGCTCAATCTCAGCCTGCCTGTGCTGCCGGACGTGACCGGCCCGTCGCGCGAGGAGTTCGTGTTCGACGAGCCCGGGGAGGTCAGCACCGCCAAGCTCACCTATCCGGCGGCCGATCTCGATCCCGCCAAGGCGACGCTCACCGTGCGCGCCAGGGAGGCCGACGAGCGGCAGACCGCAGACGGCCTCGGCTTTCGCTATCTGAGCCCGACCGAGATCGAGATCACCCGGCCGGCCAGCGCCGACGCGGGCGCGATCTACGAGTTCATCTATCCGGCCAAGGACGCGGTGCCGACCGGCCTCGCCTTCGTCGCCACCAGCGATCTGGTCTCGTTCCTGCGCGGCAATCCGGGCCACGACGTGCAGAGCCCGCTTTCGGGCATCGAGCACACCATCGGCATGGGCATCTCGCAGTCCGGACGTTTCCTGCGCGACCTGATCTATCAGGGCTTCAACGCCGACGAGCAGGGTGCGCGCGTGTTCGACGGCGCCATGCCGCACATCGCGGGTTCGCGAAAAACCTTCACCAACTACCGTCTCGCGCAGCCCGGCCGCTATTCGCGCCAGCACGAGGACCACGACTATCCGGGCGACCAGTTCCCGTTCACCTACGCCGAGACCACCGATCCGCTCACCGGCAAGACCGAGAGCATCCTGTCGGCCTGCAGCGCCAGCGACACCTGCCCGAAGGTGATGCAGACCGACACCTCCACGGAGTTCTGGCAGGCGCGCGCCTCGCTGCTGACCACGGCACCCGACGGCGAGCCGCTGGAGATGCCGGAGGGCGTCCGCCTGTACTTCATGGCCGGCGCGCCGCACTTCAACAGCTGGTCGGCGACCTCGGAGGAGACGGCGACCTGCGTCTATCCCTCCAACCCGCTGCATGCCGGCGCCGGCGATGCGAGCCCTGCTGGTCGCCATGGAGGACTGGGTGACCGACGGCACCGAGCCGCCGGCCAGCCGCTATCCGAGCCGGGCCGACGGCACGCTGGTCACGCTCGAGGAGCTGAAGCTGCCGCAGATCGCCGGCGACACGCCCAGCCCGCAGCCCAATCCGCTCCAGGTCATGGACTACGCCACCCAGCCGCCGACCGCCGGCGCCAGCTATCCGGTGTTGCTGCCGGTGGTCGATGCCGACGGCATCCCGCAGGGCGGCGTCGAGCTCGCCTACGTGCAGGCGCCGCTCGGCACCTATTGGGGCTGGAACCTGCGCAAGGCGGGCTTCGGCGAGGGCGAGCTGTGCAGCCTGACCGGCAGCTTCGTGCCGTTCCCGAAGGAGGAGGCGGCCGGCGACAGCCGCGCGCCTCTGAGCGAGCGCTACGCCGACACGGACGCCTATCTCGCGGCGACCAAGGCGGCCGCTGAAGACCTGGTCGGCCAGGGCCTGATGCTGCCGGACGACATCGGCTACGTCATGGAGCGCGCCCAGACCGACGCGAGCATGCTGCAATAGGGGGCCATCCTCGCCCGAAGGGCGCGGCGACGGCATGCCGCGCCCTTCTCGACGGCGCAGCAAAACGTTTTCTCATCGACCGCTCCGTGCTAGGCCATGCCCAGGGAGTTTGCGCATCACCTGGGATGCGATCAGGATTGAAGATGGCGGTCGTGCGACGACACAACAGGTCGCTCCAATGATCCCCGAGCGAGGCTGCGGTTGGACTGTGGCACGGCTCCTGACGGTCTTCGCGCTGGCGAGCCTGACCCTGCTGGTCCAGGCCTGCGACCAGGAGCAGGAAGACCGGCCCCTGGTCTTTCAGAAGGGTACCTATCTGGGACAGCCCGACGAGAAGCTGGATCAGGATCAGATCGAGGCGCTGCGCCAGCGCGCCGCCCGGCAAGGGATGTGAATGCCGAGGAAGGGAGTGCCTGCGATGTCGATCCGCGCCGCTCTTTGTTGCCTGCTCCTGGTCCTCGTGCTCGGCGCCCCGGCCGGCATGGTCGCACCGCCAGCCGTCGCCCAGGAGCAGGGCCAGGTGCCGGGCGACACACTCGGCAGCGCCAGCGATACGGATGTTTGGCGCGCGATCCGTCAGGGTGATCGGGGCACCGTCTCGATCCCGAACGAGCGAGCGGGCGTGCTGATCCAGTCCGAGGGACAGAATTGGCGGACGATCCGCAACGGCCCGCTGTCGACCTACGGGGCCTGGGTGCTGCTCGGCATGATCGCCCTGCTCGCGCTGTTCTTCATCGTGCGCGGCCGGATCCGGATCGACGCCGGACCGAGCGGCCACCTGATCACGCGCTTTGGCGGTATCGAGCGCTTCGCCCACTGGCTGACCGCGACCACCTTCGTGGTGCTGGCGCTGACCGGCCTCAACATGCTGTATGGCCGCTACACCCTGCTGCCGCTGCTCGGCCCGGACATCTTCGCTACGCTGACGCTCGCCGGCAAATATGCCCACAACTACCTGGCCTTCGGGTTCATGCTGGGCCTGGTGCTGATCTTCGTGCTGTGGGTCTGGTCGAACCTGCCCAACCACTATGACGTGATCTGGCTGCTCAAGGGCGGCGGCATCTTCAAGCGCGGCGTGCATCCGCCCGCCAAGAAATTCAATGCCGGCCAGAAGATCATCTTCTGGCTGGTGATCCTGGGCGGCGTCTCGGTCAGCCTGTCCGGCATCATGCTGCTGTTCCCGTTCGAGCTGTCGATGTTCGGCGAGACCTTCGCCTGGATCAACTGGGCGTTCGGCACCGACTATCCGACCCAGCTCACCGTCCTGCAGGAAATGCAGTTCGCCCAGGTCTGGCACGCGATCGTCGGCGTGATCCTGACCGCGGTGATCATCGCGCACATCTACATCGGCACGATCGGCATGGAAGGCGCCTTCGATGCGATGGGCTCGGGCGAGGTCGACGAGAACTGGGCCCGCGAGCATCACAATATCTGGGTGCGGCAACTCGAGAAGCGCCGCGCGCTCGGGCACGGCGACGATTGAGGCGACGACCATGCACCCAATCCCGCTCGGCGGCTGGCTCACCGTGGGCGGGCTCGCCATCGGCGGGCTGGCGCTGCCGATGGTGAGCGCCCCGCTGCACGCCCAGGAGACGCCGAGCGCCCAGGCGCTGATCGACCGGATTCGACAGATCCAGGGCGAGATCGAGACCTCCCGGCCCGACCCGGCATCCTCGCAGGACACTGGCACCGAGGTCGCGGCAAACCCCGAGATCGGCGAAGATGCGATGCGCGCGATCGTGCGCGAGAGCCTGGGCGTCGAGATCCTGCGCATCGAGGTCGTCGAGCAGGACGGCCAGCCCGCTTATGCAGTCACCGTCATGAACCCGCCCGGCGACCAGAACGACGCCTTCCGGGTCGCGACCCTGCTGTTCGACGGCACGACCGGCGCGCTGCTCGGGCAGGAATCCTCGGCACCCCAGGCCGCTGCGCCCGATCTGCCGACCGCGACGGCGCCGGGCGGCTCCGAGAGCATCGGACCCGAGATCCGCCGCCGCACGCTTCGCTGATCGGGCCGCCATGCGATACGCAAACGCATGCCTGGCGATCGTGGCGGCGTCCGCCATGGCGCTTACCTGCCTCGCCGCCAGCGCGCAGACCACCCTCGATGAGCATGGCGGGCCGGTCAAAGGCGTGGCGGTCTCGGCCGACGGCAGCCGCGCGCTGACCGCGAGCTTCGACTACAGCGTGATCCTCTGGGACCTGGCCGCGCACGCGCCGCTCGCCCACCTGTACGGCCACGACGCGGCGGTCAACGCCGTGGCATTCCTGCCTGGCGGCAAGGCGATCTCGGCCAGCGACGACGGCACCCTTCTGATCTGGGACCTGGCGCGCGGCCAGCTGCTGGCGCGGCTCGAGGGCCACCGCGGCAAGGTCGTCGCCGTCGCCGTCGCACCGGATGGCCGACGCGCCGCGTCGGCCGGCTGGGACCGGACCGTGCGCATCTGGGACCTCGAGACCCGTGCGCAGATGCTCGAGCTGACGGCGCGCGACAACGTCAACGCGGTGCGCTTCTCCCCAGACGGCACGCGCGTCATCGCCGGCACTTCCGATGGCAGCATCCAGATCTGGCGGGTCGCCGATGGCAACCAGCTGGCGGTGCTGCACGCCCACGACTTCGCCGTGACCGCGCTCGATCTGTCGGCCGACGGCAAGCTCGCGGCATCCGCCTCGGTCGACGAGACCGTGCAGCTGTGGGACCTCGACAAGGGCGAGCCGACCCTGACCCTGTTCGGCCATGAGGGGCCGGTGCTGGCGGTCGCCCTGTCGCCCGATCGCGAGCTGGTGGCATCCGGTGGCGTCGACGGCACGGTGCGGGTCTGGCGGCAAGGCGACGGCGACCGGCTGCGGGTCTATCAGCGACACGGCGGCGCGGTCTGGTCGGTGGCGTTCACACCGGACGGCAAGACCCTGCTCTCGGGCGGCGCCGACGGCCTGGTGGTGAGCTATCGGCTCGACCAGGAGCCCGGCGACGTGCAGCTGGCGAGCACGGTCGACAAGCGCCCGGCGGCGACCGGGCGGGGCGCCGAGCTGTTTCGCAAATGCGCCGCCTGCCACACCGTCACGCCCGACGACGCGCACAAGGCAGGCCCGACCCTGCACGGCCTGTTCGGCCGGGTCGCCGGCGAGCTGCCCGACTACCCGTACTCGCCGGCCCTGCGGCAAAGTGACCTGATCTGGACCGCCGAGACCATCGATCGCCTGTTCCAGGTCGGGCCGGAAACCCTGGTGCCCGGCTCCAAGATGCCGCTCCAGCGCATGCCCGACGCTAAGGACCGCGCCCGGCTGATCGCCTACCTCAAACGGGTGACCGCAACAGCCGGCCCAGACTAGAATGTCACGAGAATGATATGTGATCAGGGCAAGCAACACGCGAAAGGCGCTGCCTGATGGTGGCGGGGAGTCGTCGATGAAAGCATTTCTGTCGGCGGTGGTCGTGGCGATCCTGCTCGCGGTCGGCGCTGCCTTCGCCCTGGACTGGCTGGATCGGAGCACCGCGAGTATCGAGCAGACCCGGCAGGGCAACGTTCGGCTTTAATCGATCGCAAGCCCCTGGCAGGTAGAGATTCAAGACACGCCGGGTCGAGCGGTCAGCGCCAGCCATGGCCCAGGCCGGTGTTGCGGGAGACATGATGATGCATGGCCTGATGATGGATCGGCCGCTCCTGATCTCTTCGATCCTGGAGCACACCGCCGAGCAGAACGGCGATACCACGATGGTCTCGCACACCAGCGATCAGGGTGTGCATCGGACCACCTACGCCGAGCTCGCCGAGCGCAGCCGTCAGCTCGCGCATGCCCTGCAGGACCAGTTCGGGATCGGCATCGGCGACCGGATCGGCACGCTCGCCTGGAATGACCACCGCCATTTCGAGCTGTATTACGGCATCTCCGGCATCGGCGCGATCTGCCACACGATCAACCCGCGGCTGTTCCCCGAGCAGATCGCCTACATCATCAACCACGCCGAAGACTGCTACCTGTTCGTGGACCCGATGTTCCTGCCGCTGGTCGAGCGTCTGGCGCCGCACCTGCCGACGGTCCGGGGCGTGGTGGTGCTGACCGACGCCGCCCACATGCCGGAGAGCGCGCTGCGCCACCTTCATTGCTACGAGAGCATGCTCGAGGGCCAGCCGACCACGTTCGAGTGGCCGGTGTTCGACGAGACCACGGCGTCCGCGTTGTGCTACACGTCGGGCACCACGGGCAATCCGCGGGGCGCGCTCTATCACCATCGCTCGACCATCCTGCACTGCATGACCCTGGCGCTGCCCAACGTTCTGGGCCTAGCGGCCGACGACAACGTGCTGCCGGTGGTGCCGATGTTCCACGTCAATGCCTGGGGCTTGCCCTATGGTTGCCCGCTGGTCGGCACCGGCATGGTGATGCCGGGCCCGAGGCTCGATGGCGCCAGCCTGTACGAGCAGTTCGAGCGCGAGCGCGTCACCTTCTCGGCCGGCGTGCCGACCATCTGGTTCGGCCTGCTCAATCACCTCAAGGAGACCGGCAAGCGGCTGACCACGCTCCGGCGCGTCGTGATCGGTGGCGCGGCGGCGCCGCGCTCGATGATCGAGGCGTTCGAGGACGGCCACGGCGTCGAGGTGCGGCACGGCTGGGGCATGACCGAGATGAGCCCGGTTGGCGCCGTCTGCTCGCTCAACGCGCATGTCGCGGCGCTGCCGCGCGAGGAGCGGCGGCGGATTCAGACAAAGCAGGGCCGCTCGCCCTGGGGCGTCGACATGAGGATCGTCGACGAGCAGGGCAACCCCCTGCCCCACGACGGCACCTCCTCCGGTCTGCTCCTGGTGCGCGGCCCATGGGTGGCATCCGGCTATTTCCGCGACGACCAGGCGACGGCGGACGCGTTCCACGACGGCTGGTTCTCGACCGGCGACGTCGCCACGATCGACGAGCACGGCTATATGGAGATCACCGATCGCGCCAAGGACGTGATCAAGTCGGGCGGCGAGTGGATCAGCTCGATCACCCTGGAGAACGTCGCGGTCGGCCATCCGGACCTGCTCGAAGCGGCGGTGATCGGCGCTGCTCATGCGCGCTGGGGCGAGCGCCCGCTGCTGGTCGCCGTCAAGCGCCCGGACGCCGAGGTCACCAAGGCGGACATCCTGGCCTTCCTGCAGGACAAGGTAGCCAAATGGTGGCTGCCGGACGACGTGGTGTTCGTCGAGGAGTTGCCGCACACCGCGACCGGCAAGGTGATGAAGACGGCCCTGCGCGAAACGTACCGAGACCATCCGCTGCCGAATGCCTGAGCGCCGGGTGCCGTTGCGCTCCTCGCCAGGTCAGGCCAGATCGCCTATCCAGGTGATGGCGCAGCGACGGTGCGCCGGATCGAGCGGAGGGCGCGGTGGTCGAGGTTTCCTGGCTCCTGTTCCTGGTGGCGTCCCTGGTGCTGATCGTGACGCCTGGCCAGGACATGGTCCTGGTGATGTCGCGCTCGATCGGCCAGGGCTCGCTGGCCGGCATCGCGACCGCCGCCGGCGTCAGCGTCGGCCTGCTCGGCCATACGCTGCTGGCGACGCTCGGCCTGGGCGCCGTGTTGCAGGCGTCCGAGCTCCTTTTCCAGGCCCTGAAGCTGATCGGCGCCGCCTACCTCGTCTATCTCGGTGTGCGTCTGTTGCGGGCCGGCGCCACCGCGCACGTCCTGCGTGCGGGCTCCCATGCGCCGCTGCCAAGGCTGTTCGTCGAGGGTGCTTTGTCCAACCTCTCGAATCCGAAGATTGCCTTGTTCTATTTCGCGTTCTTGCCGCAGTTCGTCTCGGCCTCGGCCCAGCGACCGACCCTGTCGCTGTTCGTCCTGGGCGTGGCGTTCGCCCTGCTGACCTTTCTGGTCAAGGGGCCGATCGGATATTTCGCCGGCGCGCTGTCCGGCTGGCTGCGCAGCCATCGCAAGGTCCTGACCTGGATCAACCGCTCGAGCGGTGCCGTGTTGATCGGCCTCGGCGTGCGCCTGGCGCTGGAGCAGCGCCGCTAAGGGTCGCCCTCGGGCCTCGCCGCCCCGGCGTACCTTTTCGCTCTTCCCTGCTTTAGCCTTTGGTCTTCTGGCCGGCCTGCATCTCGGTCATCTGCTTCCAGAACTGCTCCTGCAGCTGGGCCAGGCCTTTCACGCCGGGCAGCCACAGGCCCATCAGGGCTTCGGGCTCGAGCGCGTCGAGATGCTGTGTCAGGCGCTCTTGCATCTGCGCGACCAGCGCCTGCTGCATGGCCTCGACCGGCGGCAGCCCCAAGAAGGCCCGCGCCTCCTGCGGCGTGCAGTCGATCTCGATGTTGATCTTCATGCGCTCTGCCCCTCAAGCCACGGCAAGATAGGAGCCTGCGTTCGGGGCTGATCGCCGCGGCGCCTCAGGGTCCCGATTTTTCCATCCTCAGCGCGCCGCTCGAATCGACGATCTGCAGCCGCAAAGGCTGGTTGTCTCCCGCGGCCGCCCGCCAGCGTCCGAACAGCGCGTTCAGGTAGCTCTGCTGGCCCGGCTGCGACATGGTCGCCCAGGCATCGGTGGTGACCACCTGCACGCCGCCCTGGCCGAGCGGGGCGACGCCGGTGAACAGATCGACCCCGGCTACCGCCACGGCGCGTTCGTTGAAATATTCGACCTCGCTTCGGAACTGGCGGAGTGCCGGGCCCTCATCTCCTCCGACACTCGCCGGATGGTCGGTCGCTGCCGCCTCGATGGCCGCGACCTCGCTGCCGGCGCCGCCTGCCTCGTCCTGCGCACGCTCCATCGCCTGAGCCGGGGGTTCACCAGCCTGGCTCTGGGCGTCCTGAACCTGGGCCGCCGGGGCCTGATTTCGGAGCAGGGGTCAACAGAGAACCATGGATCCAGCCGAGCACATTCTGGTCGGGCAGCTCGACCTCGACCCACTCGCCCTGGCGCCGCCGCTCGATCGCAGGCTCGTTGATGCCCACCCGTGTCAGGATGCCCGCCTCGATGGTCGGTCCGGCGCGCACGTTGACGTTGGTGCCGCTCACCAGCAGGGCATCACCCTGGGCCGCAAGCGCCGCGCTTGCCAGCAGCGCGCTCGCGACAATCCATCCGGCCAACTGCATGGTCATCTCCGTCGTTGCCCGATAATCTGCCGCCAGATCGCCATCAGGGCAACACTCTGGCAGCATGATCGACCCGGTCGCTGCCCGAGAGAAGAACCCGAAAGCAAAGCATGGCTGCTACCGCCCAAACGGCCCGGTCCACCCGGCAGCATCGGACATCGTGACGTGATCGGCGCTCGACGTCAGCAATCTGGCCCAGGTGTTCGGCCAGCGCACGGTCCTGGAGCTGCCCGCCTGGCGGGTCGAGCGGGGCGCCCACAGCCTGGTGATCGGGCCGTCCGACTGCGGCAAAAGCACGCTGCTGCACGTGGTCGCAGGCCGAGGCCGCCAGCCCACTGCAGGCGATCTTTCACGTCGAGTACACCAACGAGATTCGCGCGCTCGACGGCCAGGAGATCAAGGTGATGGACTTCCTCTATCCGCTCGAGGGCGGCGTGACCCACGGCCATTTCCTGCGGACCGCCTGGCCGCCGAGCTGCCCCTTCTGCCTGCCGGCCGGGCGTTCGCAGATGGTCGAGGTGTTTTGCGAGGAACCGATCGAGTTCACCGAGGGCGCGATCATGATGGCTGGCACCTGCGGCGTGCTCGAGGACGACCCGTCCGGCATGCACTACCGGATGGACAATGCCCGGCTGGTCGAACGCTTTGACGACATCCGCTGGACCGGCCAGCTGCCGGCGAGCCCGGCCGCGTCGAACTAGCCGACAGCCGGGGGTTCCGCGGTCAAGGGAAGCTCGAACAGCCCTCGGCCGTGCGTTGCGGCACGGAGCAGCCGCCTGGTCGGATGAATCTGCAGATCGAAGACCGGGGCGTCCGGCAGTCCGTTCTGTAGGGGCGCCCAGGTTCCGCCGCCGTCTGGCGAATGCCAGACCCCGATGTCGGCGCCAACATAGACGTTCTCCGGCGCCTCGCGATCCACGACGAGCGCGTTGTGCTCGACGTCCAGCAGATCGCTGCCCGGGGACCCGCTTCGCACGTGCCAGGCCGAGCCATCGAACCACCACACGCGACGATCATCGCCCATGCCGCCAAAACAGACATAGACCGACGCAAGGTTCGGGTCCCGCCAATCAACCGCGATATCGTTGATGAGCCCTACGATCCCGATCGGTCCGGCGGCAACATCGTCGATCCGGGTCACCGCCCAGCTGTTGCCCGAACGCTCTGCCCGGAACACGCGGCCGAGCGTCGTGCCGATGAAGAGTCTCGTCGGCGAAGCGAAGGCGAGCGCGAAGGTAGCGCCCGCGGCCTGGCCTCCCGGCAGCGTCATGTTCATCGCCCAGGATGCGGCGAAATTGGTCGAAACGAAGATCAGCTCGCCGGCGGCCGCGGCGACGAGCTTGGCGTCGGATGGACTCTGCGGGTTGAAGGGCGGACTCACGATCGGCTGCGTCATCGTTGCCCAAGGGAAATTCCAAGCCGTCGACCAAGAGCTATCCGACGTGCCCCCAGTCGTTGAGCGAAGGACCTGGCCGTTCGCAAACACCAGGACCTGCTGCGGAGTAGCCCAGTTGATCAGGCAGTATCCGCCGTCTCCGCCCGAGACATGGGTCCAGACAGGACCAGCCGCGGTCCGCGCCGTGCCATTGTCCTGCAGTCCCGTGAACAGGATGCTCGGATCGCTGGGATGCTGCGCGATAAAGTTTGCGCAAAGGCAGGCGAGGCCATTGTTCTGACTGGAGAACTGGCCAGCCTGGCGTGGGCTGCGATTGAGGAACACGCCACCATCGCAACCGCACCAAAGCTCGTCCGGGTCGCCCGGCGTGTGGATCAGAAAGTGGACATCGGCATGGGCGTGCGTACCGATCGATGCGCTTTGCGCCACCCTTACGGTGTTGCCGACCCGCTCGACGGTGCAGCGCCAAACCGAGCCCGGCCAGGGGGGCGCATCGGTTCGGTCACCGCCGAGATAAACGCTGTCGGCGTCGCCTGGATCGACCGCGATCGTGAGGTCGTAAGCCCCCTGGCCACCAGGCAAGACGTCGGGCACATTGGTCACCCCTCGCCAAGGTTGCGCAACGCCATCCAGCCGGAACAGGCCCCGTAGCGTCCCGCTGGATCTTGTGACGAACGCGTAGACCAGATCAGGATTGTCCGGCTGAACGCCGAGCGCGATCCTGCCGACGTCGGAAGTCGGAAACGCCGTCCCCGTGCTTTGCCAGGTGGCACCGCCATCGTCGGAATGAAACACGCCGGAGGTCGAGCCGGCGTCCTCCTGCCCCCATTCGGAGCAGAAGAACCGCGTGCCACCGGCGCCGCGCGCGGCCACCGCGCTCGGAAACACGCCGGGCCGTAGCCGGCGCCATTCAAACTGGCCGCCCTGCGTCGGCTCGCGACGGTAAAGGCCTGTCGTGGTGCCGGCGACGACGTTCTCACGGTCGCTCGGGTCGACCGCGATCGAGAAGAACGCCTCGCCGCCCAGGTCAGGTGAGCTCGGCTCCTCGAGCCAGGTATTGCCGCCGTCGTCGGAGCGAATCACACCGACGCCGCGATAGGCAGGAAGAGCGCCTGTGATGCGGCGCCGAAACAGCTGCAAGGTATCGCCCTCTCCCGTACCGACATAGACACGGTTGGGGTCGTCCTGGTCGATGGCGACGGCGCCGCAGATCAAGCTCGCGCTGGCAAAGCTGGTCGGGTCGAGGTCGAAACGATCCATCAGCGACTGCCACGAGGCGCCACCGTCGGTAGAGCGGAAAACGCCGCCATTGGCCGTGGCGGCATAGACCACGGTGGCATCGCGCGCGACCGCCAGCCCGGCGACACGTCCTGCAATGGGCTGTTCGCCGACCGTCTGTCCGTCGAGCACGACACTGGGCCCGAGCGGACGCCAGTTTCTGGCGCCCGGCACGGCCGGTGCCGCGACCGCACCAGGCATGGCCGCACGCGCCGGTCCTGCTGCTGCCGCCTTGCGCCGCTTGTAGGCTCTGAGGACGTCCCGCCACATCCTGGGCTTGCTGGTGGCGAGGATGGCGGCCGCGCGCGGTCGCATGCTGCTCCGCGCCATCGACAGGCCCTCCGCGGGAGAGGGCGCATCTCGCGGGTCGATCTTCAAATAGGCGGCTTCCATGGTCGGCAGCAGCCATTCGAGCGGGCCACCCTCCTCCTTGCGCGCTTTTGCGAGCTCTTTGGCCGCCAATTTGACGGGTTGACGCAAAGAACGCTTCGACGCCGAGTTCCCTGTAGGCATCCCTGTTGATCCCTGTTGCGGACAGCGAGACCCGGCTCGGTAGGTGCTGAGACCGTACCTTGGGTCTCACCGTCATCGATTCTCGATCGGTACGCTCTCGAACGGAACAGAACCGGTCAGCGGATACTGGTTGAGGGCGAACGATCCTCGAGCAAGTGTTGGCGGAGTTTGGTCATCACGAAGTCGATCAGAAACCAAGTCGCCAGCAAGGCCACGCATTAGAGCGCGAAACTCCCTAGCTTGTAAAAGAAACTGGCAATCGCGAAAGATATTACAAATGCCAGAGTCTGCATCCAAAGCAGGCTTTGCGCTGAGAGCTGTCGCGTTAGCGTATACATCGCGTCCCCCAATTTTTATAGGAGTTCTGAGCTCCAACTTTACCGCGGTGATCGGGCCTCCTGGCTGCGGTCAGATCGCTCGCCGTGGTCCCCCTGATGCCAAGATCGAGCGTCAAGGGCGAGATCTTAGGCTGCGGCTTGTCCGTCGCATGTGAGCTGGTTCACACAAAAAGAGAGCCGGCGCTGAGGCCGGCTCAATCGGCGTTCGCCGCGAGGGGGAAGGCCGCGTCGAACTGAACTCCGAGCCGCGCCTCAGGACGCAGCCGGCAGGGACATCTGCAGCGCTTGCTGGCTCCGTGCGATCGCCGACATGATCCGCGCCGGCCCCGCGATCCAGCCGAGCTGCCCGGCGCACATCGAGCCGACCGTGATCGTCCGCCGGGCCATGCCGGGCAGTGCTGCCGGATGGCTGCCGGCCGGCTGATCGATCGCCATGCCGCAGGTGTCGAGCACCAGCCAGGCATCGGCGCGCAGGCAGGCGATCGCCATCGCCGACCAGACCTCGGCGGGCACGGCCGCCGACCAGGACACCACCGCCGCCTTGGTGCGCCGGTGCCACGGCCGGAGCAGCGCGGCACTGCTCGCAACCAGCGTCACGACCTGATCGCCCGGCCGGGTCAGGGTCTCGAGCACGACGGGCAGACTCTCGCCGCCCGGCGTGATCGCGACCTGCGTCTTGCAGTCGTAGCGGAGGCCGGACCACACGCGAAGCTGCGCCGCTACGGTCCGGCGGCCGCCTGCGGGCCCCATCTCGTGGGGCTGAACACGCTGTGTCGCCATCGATTCATCTCCCGGCAGGGACAACATGGGCTTCGGGGCCTTGCGACTCAGGCGGCCTTGCCCAGCCGGACCACCGTCAGGGGAAATCCCGGCCGACCGCAGATGAACAGCGGCCCGGGGCTCGGGTAGTCCGGCGTCACGTGGCCCGTCGGTACGCCGCCCCATGCGCTCGCATGCATGTCGATCCGCTCGAGGCCGATGTCCCGCAGGTATCGGGGCCCCAGCGCGAGCAGGCGCTCCTCACGTGCCTTACGGCCGATCGGCTCGACGAACAGCCGCCGGAAAAACCAAAGGAGCGCGCGGACCACCCGCGGCCGCGCAGTCTCGGGCATCGGACGGCGCGCCATCGGCGCCGGCGTCGCGACCGGGGCCAACCGGATCGTGTGCGAAACAGCCCTATGCGTTGCCATCGTCTGCATCACTCGCTCCTCACTTCGAGGCTGCATCCGGGCTCGAGACCCGGTGCCTACGCTGGCTGGTTTAGGCGGCTTCCGTTTCGCGCCGATGTCGTCAAGCGGGAAATTTGTTTCATTTGTATCGGCCGCAGCGACCCAAACGACCGATGGAGGCCGCCGATACTTTACTCACACTGTCTAATGCAGACGGAAAAACACTACTTGAAATTGAACAAGGCTCCCGCTCTTGCTGTCTTGCCGACTCAGTCATCCGACAGCTCATAGGGGCTCCGAGGTCCAGTCGGTGGCCGCCTGCCCGCCCTTCGCGGGCGCGCCGCGGCAGTGCGAGCTGCCCGGCCAGTTGAGCGCGGCGAAGGATTCCCAGGCGAAGCAGTCGACCATGCGGCCGCCGGTCTCGGCATCGAGGGTGCCGCCATTCCTGGTCATGTCGGCAGGAATCGCCGGGCCGAGCACGACCGGGCCGTGGCACAGGCCGGACGGCCTGGCGATCGGGACTGCGCCGCAGGTACCGGCCTCCGATCGCTTGCCATGCCGGTCCCAGGCGGCCGATGCCGCGACCACGCACACCAGGAGCGCGGCGCGCCCCAGATAGCGACCCATGCGTCTGCCGTTCATGGATAGCGCCTCATCGAATAGAGCCCCCACAGCCAGTCAGCTCGCTCCGCGGGGCCATGGCAGCCGAAGCAGAGCGCCACCTTGCCCTGATTTTCCATGTCGCCGACACCGATGATGCTGCCGTAGCTGGCGTAGTCGATCTCGAGCGAGAACCAGTCGCCGCCCAGGCAGATGTCGCCGATGGTCGAGCCATCGGGGCAGTAGCCGTCTAGCTTCACGAACACGTAGCCCGACTGCGCAGTGCCCGGCAGCGCCGGGTCGTCGCTGCTGGGCAGGTAGCCCAATTTGTAGACCACGGTCTGATCCGGCACGCTGACCGGGCCGCTTGCGGGATCGGCAAAGCGCAGCCAGTCGTCCAGGGCATCCGGCGAGATCCACGTCCCGATGTAGCGATCGTGGAAGAAGCTCCGGTTCAGCTGCACCTGGCCGCCTGGCACCATCGGCCAGTTGGTGGTCGGCGACTGGTTGCGCAGATAGTACTCGACCTGCTGGGCGCAGCTGCAGTCATCCTCTGCACACACCTCAGCGGTCGGCAGGCTGTCGATGCCCGAGCAGTCGTCGAGGATCAGGCAGGTCTCCTGGGCAGAGGCGGCCACGCCGCCCAGGACGAGCAGCGCGGCGCACAGCCGACCGACCGGCCCGGACGCCCGTCGCAACAAAGGATCGGCAGCAATCATGCCCACCTCGGTCCTTCAAAATGTTCTTTCCTTGTACCGGCGGACCGAGGCGTGGCGCTCGAGGGTCCGCACGGACGCGCTCGGGACACAGCCTATCCGCGCTGCCGCGAGCTGAATACCTACCCATGTTCATAGGACACCCTACCCATCCATCTTGATGGCTGTATACTTGACTTTGTCAACTAATATCGATGATCATAGCAGCAAAGGAGGCGGCGTACGCAGCCATGGCACAGACCGAGCAGCTGCAGCGAATCGAGGCGGTTCGGAAATTTTCGCGCTTCTACACACGCAAGATCGGCGTGCTGCACGAGGGCCTGCTGGACAGCCCGTTCACGCTGGCCGAGGGGCGCGTGGTCTACGAGCTGGCCCATCACGAGACCACCACCGCCGCCGAGTTGGCCAAGGAGCTGGACCTCGATCCCGGCTATCTCAGTCGCATGCTGAAGAAGCTCGAGCGGCAGGGCCACGTGGTGCGGCGGCGGGCCGCGACCGACGGCCGGCAGACCATCCTGGCCCTCTCGGAGCAGGGCCAGCAGGCGTTTGCCGAGATCAACGGCCGCTCACGCGCCTATGTCGGCAGCCTGCTGGATCCGCTGGCCCCCGAGGACCAGGCGCGCCTGGTCGAGGCGCTGGAGACCGCGAGAAACCTCCTGGGCGAGCCGCCGCAGCGCCGGGTCCCCTACGTGCTGCGCCCCCATCAGGCCGGCGACATCGGCTGGGCGATCCAGCGCCACGGCGCCCTCTACGCGAAGGAGTATGGCTTCGACGAGACCTTCGAGGCGCTGGTCGCCGAGATTCTGGGGCAATTCCTGAAGAGCTTCGATCCCCGCTCTGAGCGCTGCTGGATCGCCGAGAAGGACGGCGAGAACGTCGGCTGCGTGTTCCTGGTGCGCAAGTCGGACGAGGTCGCCAAGCTGCGCTGCCTGCTGGTCGAGCCGCGCGCGCGTGGCCTCGGCATCGGCGCGCGCCTGGTCGAGGAGTGCATCCGCTTCGCCAGGCACAAGGGCTACAACAAAATCACCCTTTGGACCAACGACATCCTGCACGCCGCGATCCACATCTACCAGCGCGCCGGCTTCCAGCTGGTCGAGGAGGAGGCACCACAGCTTCGGCCAAGACCTGGTCGGCCAGACCTGGGAGCTGGCGCTGTGATCAGTGCTGCGAACGGGTAAGCTTGCATATATCATTCGAAAGCGATATCAATTCTGGATGATACATCCCTGACGTCATTTGGAGGCTGCTGCGCGACCGGGTCTGGTTCCGCCCCGGTCACAGGCGAAGATTTTCTTCTTCCGAGAGCGTGAAATCTCCTTTGCGGAGAGGGGTTGCTTGACGGGAATAGGTGTTGCTGTTCGGCTTCGCAGACTGGGGAAATCGTCCCTCCTTCTGGAGGTGAAGAGACGCATCGAAGTGAGCGGCAAAGCGCATTGCGCGTATCTCGATGTGCAGGATAAGGAAAGCGCATCGCAGTTCTTCGTCGAGATCCTCAATGCGCTGCCAACGGACGCTCAAGGCGCGCTTGGTGCGTGGCTCGGCGAAGCAAAAGCACCCCCGAGCAGCGTTTGGAACGCTATTCAGACACGTATCCGCAAAGGCGGCTTCGCGGACGCATCCGTCGAGCTTGACAAGAACATCGTCGACTACTGGCAACCGTTGGCCCAGGCCGTCGAACAGACCGTGCCCAAGCTCGACAAGCAGGTGGTCTTTCTGATCCACGAGTTGCCGTTTTCCATCGAGAACCTGCGCGATCGTGACCAGCCAGTGCAGCTCATCCAGCAGGTATTGGCCACCCTTCGTTCATCGCGCAATTTCCGGTACTCCAATGGCGATCGCCGGCTCCATCAGCATCGACCAACTGCTCGAGGATTTGGACATCTCGACCGTACTCAATGATGTGCAAAGGCTTGAGCTGCATCCGTTTACACGGCCGGAGGCCGAGGCACTCCTGCAGAGCCTAGCTGCGACCCAGGGCTTGAAGAGCTGGACCGGGGAGACCATCGGCCACGTGCTTGATCGCCTCGACGATCTGTTTCCTTCTTCATCCAGTGCGCCTTTAGCCATCTAAGGCACTCTGACCAAAGCGATCGAGCCTATATCGACGGCGTCTTCGACCGAGACATCGAACCTGAGTTGCAACGCTCTTTCTTCCGCCAGTTCGATGAGCGGCTCGAGAAGCGATTTGGCGATCCGGAGCGTCGAATGCCGATTCCGAGGCAGTGCTCAACGGAATCGCACGTTGCAGGTGCTCGCCAGCCTGACATTTGCCGAAATTGACGGCGTGCTTGCAGGGGCATAGAATCGCCGTGATCGTCTACTTCGCCGCCTTGAAATCCAGAGTTCCGCGACTCGGTGCGGGATCAGGTGGCTATGAGTTTCCATTCGGCCTGCTCCGCCGGTGGCGCCTGGTTCGAGAAGCCTGACCTCATGCACGTCTTCGCGATTCAATCCGCCGCGGCGTGACGACACGGACGTCGAGGGCATGGCAACAGGGTAGGGATGATCTGCTGAGCGAGATCCTGGACACCGTCGCGGTGAACCGAAGCGGCTCGGCTCACTGCAGCACATCCTTGTGATCGGGCCACGAGGCATGGGAAAATCGTTTCTGTTGCGCATGGTGGAGACCGAACTCAAGGGCCAGCCCGATCCTCCCCTCGTTGTGCTTCTGCCCGAAGAGCAGCACAACATCACTACACCGGCGGCCCTCCTCGATGAGATCCGACGCGTGCTTGAAGGCGGCAATTCGCAACACGCGATGGGCCATTCGGGATCAGGAGGGCGCAGAGGCATGGAAGAAGCCGTTGCGCGTCTCGATGCGGCGATCGAAGCTGCTTCGCCAAAAACACGTCGACCGTTCCTCGTCGCTACGATCGAGAATTTCGATCTCCTCCTTGACAACGTCTTCAAAGCTAAAGCCGACCAGTCACGCCTGAGAAAGCTGATGACGGAACAGCCGAATCTTATGCTGCTAGCCACGACGCTCAAGGGCGATTTGGATCAGGTTTACGATGCGCGGCTTTTCCACGCATTTGCTCACAAGCGCCTGCAACCCTGGCAACAGGATGAGTTTGCTGCATACTTTCGTAGACGCCGTCGTTTGGAGGCCAAGGCCGAGCAGGCTGCGGACGAGGCCAAGATCAAAGCGCTCGGCACATTCACGGGTGGGAGCCCACGGATGGCGGTGGTCCTCGCCGACCTCCTGGATGAAGGCGATCCGGTGAGCGCGGCCGAGACGCTGGACCGGCTTGTCGATGAGCTTACGCCTTACTATCAGGACCTTGTCGAAAAGATGCCACCGAAGAGCCGCATCCTTTTCGATGCTCTCGTTCGGGGCGGAGAACCCTGCTCGCAGAGCAACCTCGCTTCCCGCGTTGGCACCGCCCAAAACCGGATTGCTCAGCCGTTTGCCTGGCTACGAGAGCGCGAAGTCGTGTTCGGCGAGCGACGTTCGGGGGCCCGTGATGCACTCTACCGCATTGCTGACCGGGTCTTGGTTCAATACTACCAAAACGCTTTCTTCTACACGGTGTCGACTATAGCCCGCTCGCGGCGATGGTAGATCTTTTACGACCTTCTTTACAGCTGAGGAGAACCGTGCGCAGGCCGTCCGGCTAGCCGAGCAAGGGGCCTATCGGGAAGCAGCAGTTTTCGTTGAGCTCGCCTTGGATAGGCAAGCGCCGAGGCTCGCCCGATGGGCGAAACGGGCGAAGGACCATGCTCTCGTAGAGGCGCTGGCGTTCACCTCTGCCCAACGCGACGAGGACGCCTTGGCGGCCCTGAGCGATCTTTCGCCATCGCTCAGCGCGAAGGAAGCAAAATAGACCAGGCCCGCATC
Source organism: uncultured Alphaproteobacteria bacterium (assembly GCA_963731495.1). Taxonomy (GTDB): domain Bacteria; phylum Pseudomonadota; class Alphaproteobacteria; order Geminicoccales; family Geminicoccaceae; genus DASUGG01. The sequence continues at coordinate 120,063 of CAVSVZ010000073.1, read as the reverse complement.
CTTGCGCAGCGCGGCTGGTGTCTCGAGGATCTCGGCAGACACGAGGAGGCGCTCGCCGCTCATCGCGACGCCCTCGCGCTTGCGCGCGAGGACGGCGATCACCGAGAGCAGGCCTGGAACCTCGGTTGGATCGGCTGGAACCTCGAAGAACTCAACCGACATGAGGAGGCGCTCGCCGCTCATCGCGACGCCCTCGCGCTTTCACGCGAGGAGGGCGATCGCAGCGAGCAGGCCTGGAACCTCGGCTGGATCGGTTGGAACCTCCAAGAGCTCAACCGACATGAGGAGGCGCTCGTCGCCTATCGTGACGCTCTCGCGCTCTGGCAGAGGAGAGCGATCGCGCCCAGCAGGCCTGGGTCCTCGCCCGGATAGGCTTGAACCTCCAAGAGCTCGGCCGACATGAGGAGGCGCTCGTCGCCTGGCGTGCGGCCTTCACGCTGTCGCCCGAGGATCGCAGCGAGCGGGCTTGGAGCGTCACCTGGACCGGCTGGAACCTCCAAGAGCTCGGCCGACATGAGGAGGCGCTCGTCGCCTATCGTGACGCTCTCGCGCTCTGGCGAGAGGAGAGCGATCGCGGCCAGCGGGCTTGGGTCCTCGGCCGGATAGGCTTGAACCTCCAAAAACTCGGCCGACATGAGGAGGCGCTTGTCACCTATCGCGAGGCTCTCGCGCTCTCGCGAGAGGAGAGCGAGCGTCCCGAAGAAGCTTGGATTCTGGGCCGGATCGGCTGGAGCTCTCCAACAGCTCGGCCGGCATGAGGAGGCGCTTGTCACCTATCGCGAGGCTCTCGCGCTCTCGCGAGAGGAGAGCGAGCGTCCCGAAGAAGCTTGGATTCTGGGCCGGATCGGCTGGACTCTCCAACAGCTCGGCCGGCATGAGGAGGCGCTCGCCGTGCTTCGCGAGCCTATTGTGCCGTCGCAGGAGTTGGCCGAGCGCACCCAGCAGGCTTTGAGGCTTAACCAGATCGGCTGGAACCTCGAAAAACTCGGCCGACACGAGGAGGCCCTCGTCGCCCATCGCGACGCCCTCGGGCTCTGGCGAGAGGAGGACGATGGGCACGGGCAGAGCTGGAGCCTCGGTTGGATCGGTTCTCTCCTCCTCAAGGTCAGTCGTCCGGATGAATTGCGGCTGGTTATTGAGCAAGCTGGGCGGCTGCCTGTCGATCATCGATATGACTTTGTCCGCATCTCGACAGATGCTGTCACTGAAAAAGCACAAGAGGCGGGACGGGGAGAGGCATTCGCACTCGCACAGAAGCTTCTTGGTAATCTGCTCGTCGAGGGAACCGACTTCGCGCCACGCCCCACCCTCGAAGCCTTCTTCACCGGGTTACTGCAGGACGACAACTCACCCTCAGTCATTCGTGATCTTGTGCCAGCAGCGCGATCGCTCTCGCGTGCAGATGTCGAACCGACGCTGCGCGCGATCGAACTCGCTCTCGACTACATAGAGTCCGGTGAGGACGAGGCGATCCTGCAGAGCGCCGACCCGGATCTGGCCGCGGCAGTACGAACAATCGTTAACGCGATTTGAAGTGAGGTCGCGGGCGGGTATCGTCCGAAATGTCTGGCAAATCCGGCAAACGCCGCTCCTCGACCGCGTGGCAGGCGTGGTAGTGCTGCGAGCGCTCGAATGGCTGCAGCTTCGGCACCTCGGCGCGGCAGCGCTCGTTGGCGAACGGGCAGCGCGGGTGGAAGGCGCAGCCCGTGGGCGGGTCGAGCGGTGACGGCAGCTCGCCCTTGATCGCCAGCCGCTTGCTGTGCTTGCCCGGATCGGTGCTCGGGCTGCTCGCCTGCAGGGCGCGGGTATAGGGGTGCAGCGGCTGCGAAAAGATGTCGTCGCGCGGCCCCTGCTCGATCGGCCGGCCGAGATACATCACGATCACCTCGTCGGCGACGTGCCGGACCACCGACAGGTCGTGCGAGATGAACAGATAGGCCAGCCTGTACTCGGTCTGCAGCTCCAGCAGCAGGTTCAGGACCTGGGCCTGGACCGAGACGTCGAGCGCCGAGACCGGCTCGTCCAGCACCACGATCCTGGGCTTGAGCATGAGCGCGCGCGCGACCGCGATGCGCTGGCGCTGGCCGCCCGAGAACATGTGCGGATAGCGGCCGTAATGCTCGGGCCGCAGGCCGACCTCGGACATCATGTCCTGCGCCATGCGCTGCCGCTCGGCCGCCGCCATGCCGGTGTTGACCTTGAGCGGCTCCTCCAGGATGGCGCCGACCTTCTTGCGCGGGTTGAGCGAGCCGTACGGGTCCTGGAACACGATCTGCACGGTGCCGCGCAGGTGCTTCTTCTCCTCGTGCGAGGCGTGCGCGACGTCGATGCCGTCGATCTCGAGCCGGCCGGCGCTCGGCGGCTCGATCAGGGTCACGAGGCGGGCAAGCGTGCTCTTGCCGCAGCCGGATTCGCCGACCACCGCGAGCGTGCGCCCTTCGTGCAGCTCGAAGCTCGCGCCGCGCAGCGCCTGCAGGATCGCGCTGCCCTTCAGCATGCCGCGGCTGACGGCGTAGTCGCGCTCGAGGTCCTGGGCGTGGACGATGCGCGGACCGGGCACGCTCATGCCGTCGCCTTCGCATAGCGCGGGTGGTGCGCGGGCCGGCCGTGGGTCAGGGGATAGTGGCACCTGACCTTGCCGCGCGGGCCGTCGGCGAACGCCGGCGGCTCGAGCGTGCAGCGGTCGGTCGCAAATTCGCAGCGCGGGTGGAACAGGCAGCCGCTCGGCCGGTCGCCGGCACCCGGCACGATGCCCGGGATGGTCGGCAGGATGCGCTCCTCGCAGCGCTCGGGCAGGGCATGCAGGAGGGCTGCGGTGTATGGATGCTGCGGGTCGGCGAACAGGCCCTTGACCTCCTGCGCCTCGGCCTGCTGGCCGGCATACTGCACCATCACCCGCTGCGCGGTCTCGGCGACCACGCCCATGTCGTGGGTGATCAGGATCAGCGCCATGCCGCGATCGCGCTGCAGCTCGATCAGAAGGTCCAGGATCTGCGCCTGGATGGTGACGTCGAGCGCGGTGGTCGGCTCGTCGGCGATCAGGAGGCGCGGGTTGCAGGCGATCGCCATGGCGATCATCACCCGCTGGTTCATGCCGCCGGACAGCTGGTGCGGGAAGGCGCCGAGCCGCTGCTCGGGCGACGGGATGCCGACCTTGTCCAGCAGCTCGATCGCCCTCTCCCGCCGCTCGGCGCGGGTGCCGCCCTCGTGCACCTTCAGGCCCTCGGTCAGCTGGAAGCCGACGGTGAAGCAGGGGTTGAGCGAGGTCATCGGCTCCTGAAAGATCATCGCCATGTCCTTGCCGACGATCCTGCGGCGCTGGGCCGCGCGAGAGGCCCAGCAAGCTGGTCCCGGCGAAGTCCAGGCGATCGGCGGTGACGCGCGCGGTCCAGGGCAAGCAGCCCCATGACCGCCAGCATGGCGACGCTCTTGCCGGAGCCGGATTCGCCGACGATCGCCACGACATCGCCCTGGTCGACCGAGAGATCGACCCCGTCGACCGCCTTGAACGGCCCGGTCATGGTCGGGAACTCGACCGTCAGGTTGGCGATCTCGAGCAGCGCCACGCTCAGCTCCGCTTGAGCTTGGGATCGAGGGCGTCGCGCAGGCCATCGCCCATCAGGTTGAAGGCCAGCACCGTGATCAGGATCGCGAGGCCCGGGAAGGTCACGACCCACCAGGCGCGCAGCACGAACTCGCGGGCATCGGCCAGCATGGTGCCCCATTCCGGGGTCGGCGGCTGGGCGCCGAGGCCCAGAAAGCCCAGCGCCGCGGCATCGAGGATCGCGTTCGAGAAGCCCAGGGTCGCCTGCACGATCAGCGGCGCCATGCAATTCGGCAGCACGGTCGCGAACATCAGGCGCGCCATGCCGGCGCCACTGACCCGGCTGGCCGTGACATAGTCCTTGGAGCGCTCGGTGATCACCGAGGCGCGGGTCAGGCGCGTGTAGTGCGGCGCATAGACGATCGCGACCGCGATCATGGCATTGGCGAGGCCGGGCCCGAGGATCGCCACGATCACGATCGCCAGCAGCAGGCTCGGCAGCGCCAGGACGATGTCCATCAGGCGCATGATCATGGTCTCGGTGAAGCCGCGGAAGAAGCCGGCGACCAGCCCCAGGCAGATGCCCACCGAAAGCGACAGGGTGACCACGATCAGGCCGATCAGCAGCGAGTAGCGCGCGCCGTAGATGATGCGCGAGAGGATGTCGCGGCCGACCGCATCGGTACCGAGCAGGAACTCGCTCGAGCCGCCGGCCATCCAGAACGGCGCTTGCAGGAGGTGGTCGCGGAACTGCTCGGCCGGCAGATGCGGCGCCACGACGTCGGCGAACACGGCAGCCAGCACCACCAGAGTGATCACGAAGAGCCCGGCGACGGCGCCCTTGTTCTCGGCGAAATAGTGCCAGAACTCGCGCAGCGGGCCGGGCGGGCCTTCGGTCTCGCGGGTGAGCAGATCGAAGCGGATCGCCATGGTCTACCTGGGGCCTACCTGGCGTGCCGGATGCGGGGATTGATCAGGCCATAGAGCAGATCGACCAGGAGATTGATGATCATCACCATGGTCGCGATCAGCAGCACGCCGCCCTGGACCGAGGGGTAGTCGCGCCGGGCGATCGAATCGACCAGCCACTTGCCGACCCCGGGCCAGGCAAAGATGGTCTCGGTCAGGATCGCGCCCGAGAACAGCAGGCCGACCTGCAGGCCGATCACCGTGACCACCGGGATCAGGGCGTTGCGCAAGGCGTGCAGGCCGATCACCCGCCAGGGCGGCAGGCCTTTCGCGCGGGCCGTGCGGACATAGTCCTCGTTCAGCACCTCGAGCATGGCCGAGCGGGTCTGCCGGGCGATCACCGCCATCGGGATGGTGCCGAGCACGATCGCCGGCAGGACCAGATGGCTCGCCGCCGAGCGGAACGCGCCTTCCTGGCCGGACAGCAGGCTGTCGATCAGCATGAAGCCGGTGACCGGCTCGAAGAAGTAGAGCACGGCGATCCGCCCCGAGACCGGGGTCCAGCCGAGATTGCCCGAGAACAGGATGATCAGGAGCAGCGCCCACCAGAAAATCGGCATCGAGTAGCCGGTGAGCGAGATGCCCATCAGGGCGTGATCGAACGGCGAGCCACGCTTGACGCCCGGCGATCACGCCGGCTGGCAGGCCCACGACCAGAGCGATCAGCATGGCGGCGAGCGCCAGCTCGACGGTCGCCGGGAACAGGGTCATGAACTCCTTGAACACCGGCTGACGGGTGACGATCGAGTTGCCGAGATTGCCGTGCAGCAGGCCGTCGACATAGACCAGATATTGCTGCCAGAGCGGCTTGTCGAAGCCGAAGCGTGCCTTCAGCTCCTCGTGGCGCGCGGGGTCGAGGTTGCGCTCGCCGACCAGAAGCTCGATCGGATCGCCCGGGATCATATGGATCAGCGCGAACGCGACGATCGTGACCCCGAGAAAGGTCGGGATCAGGACGCCGAGCCGGGCGATCACGAAGCGCAGCATGTGGTCAGGCGGCCCCTCGAACCACGTTGAACCGTTCTTCTTATAACGTGTGGCCGCTACGCGCTACGGCCGCAGATGCGCAAGCGTAGCGAGGCGTTCGCGTCGCGTAGCCGAGAGTCACGACCAGCGGCGCGCGTCGGGTGCCTGGGCCCACTAAGAGCAGTTTGCCTCGCCCGTGTGCGCGAGCTCTACATTGAGGAGTGCAGTCTTGATCGAGATCGAGACCTTGTTGAAGTAGCATGCGATCGAGCTCATGGCCAAGAATGCGGCCGCATTGATGCGGCGCCATCGCTCGTTCTCGTTCAGGCCACTCTGGTTGAGGCCGGTTGAAAGCAACTGGTCTGCGAGGTCGGTGAGCACCTGCGCGCTGTTCTCGGCGCTTCCGTTCAGGTTGGCCACCACCCGATCGCCGAGCGGCCCCTCCAACTCAGGGTACACCGTCGTCGCCACCACCTGCGGTGTCTCGCTCGCCTTGAGCTCGAATTTCCTGCAATATTCGCCCATCCTGCCGAGATCCGAATTTTCGACAGTCGGTTGCCAGGCCGGTGCCTTCCAGAACCAGACAGCGAGGTTGTTGGGACCGATCACCTCACCGAACACTTTGTACGCGCGGAAGAGTTCTTCTATACCATGATCGCCGTTCTGAAGAACCCATGCCGGGTTGCAGATCAGGAACAGCGACCAGCTCTCGTAGTCTCGCGGGATCTCGACCGTCGGCTCGACTTCGAAGGCCGCTTGCGCCCAGGCGTGCCCCAGTGGGACGACAAGGATCGCCAGTGTGATCGCCCTGAATAGCTTGCTCACGATTTCCCTCCGCGAGGCTGCCCACGGCCGCGCGCTCTCATGCAATGCGCCTACTGCTCGGGCACCAGGCAGTGGTCGGGCCGCTGCGGATTGCAGATGCGCCCCTCGACGTTCGCCATGATGCCGTGGTCACCCGATGCCCTGAGGCCATCGAGCACCAGTTGCTTGAGCGTGACCTCCTCGGCCGAGCCCGGCACCACCTGCTCCATGCCGAGCATGTCATAGCCGTCCTGATCGCCGCTGCGGTCGAGCAGATAGGTGCCGGTGACGGCGCGTATCCTGTCGTCGTCCTGCACCGGCCGCGCGCCGGACTCGGTCAGCAGCGCCAGACCGTCGGCCGTGCCGGCGACCGGATCGTGCCGAAAGGTCATGCCCGCGACCTGAAGCCAGCGGCCATTGCCGGGCCAGCCGGAGACCGCCTTCGCGATCACCTGCTTGAGCGTCCGGCCATCGATCTCGATCAGCCGCAGCTCCGTGGGGAAGGCGAACGTCTCCTCGACATCCCTGCGCGTGACCGGCGTGCCCGCGCCGATATTCTGGTTGAGGCGCAGGCTGCCGGCATTGATGAAGGCCACCTGCGCACCGTCGTCCTTGAACGCCGCGAGCGCCTGATCGGCGATCCAGTCGCCGAGATTGGTCTCGTAGCTTCGAATCTCGACTTCCTCGGCGACCAGCGTTTCGCCCGCGTGCCCGACGCTCACATTCAGGCAATCCGACGGTTCGGGCGGCTGCTGATGCGCGCAGAACGCCTCGCTGTGCGCCGCGAGCAGTTCGTGCACTCTCGCCTCGACGATCGGGTCGGGCGCCGGGCTGTCGCCGGCCAGCCTGACATTGCGCGCCGCAATCCGCGGCTGGTCGCCGTCATAGGTGACCTCGATCACGGTCGCGCTGACGGCATCGGCGTCAGCTTTTGCGACCAGTCGCCGATGGGGCTGATCGTCGTCCGGCCACTGCTGCCTCGTGTGCTCATGGCCGCCGACGATCAGGTCGGGCCCGGCATCCTGCAGCGTCTGGAGAATAGCCTTGTCTTCGGCCATGGTCAGATGGGTGAGCGCGATCACGACCTCGGCGCCCTTGTCGCGAAGCGCCGCGCTCTCCTTCCGGGCGACGTCGAGCGGCTGTTCGATCTGTGCGACGTATTCCGGCACCGAGATGTCGGTGGTGAGACCGAAGATGCCGACCTTGACGCCACCGGCGTCGACCAAAGCCTGCTCGACCAGGTTGGGGCCGCCGACCAGCAACTTGCCGTCTTCGCCCTGCTTGAAACCGACGTTGGAGCTGACCCACGTGAACTCCGATTCGGCAAGGCGGCTCGCCAGGATCGCGGCGTCTTTCGCCTTGCCCTTGTCGAACTCGTGATTGCCGAAGGTGATGAACATGCGCCCGTCGAACGCGTCGGGGTCGCCATCGAGGTCATTGAGCACGTCGATCATGTGCTTGCCCTGATCGGCACGGCCCGGGAAGGATGGCGAGATCGCGTCACCGGCGTGCATCAGCAGCACAGCTGGGTAGTCCTGCTCGAGCTGCTCGCGCAGGGCGCGCACGCGCGCGAGGCCACCTCGCTGCCCCTCGTCCAGGCCGGCGATGCGGTAGACGTCGTTGATCCCGAGGATGGCAAAGCTACGCTGGTCGGCCGACCAGGCGCGCCCCGCGCTTACGGCGACGAGGACGGCGATCGCGCCGGCGATGAGAAGCGGACGCTTGCTGAGCATGCTCGACCTCCATGCCTGGAGCGGGCCAAAGATCCCCCACGCTCTCGTACTATAGTGCGTCGCAGCCGTTCCGCTATGGTTGACGCTTGGCAGCCCCATAAGGTCTCGCCGGGCCAGGGTCAGACAGCGCCGCCAAAGCAAAAAGGGCAGCTCACTGAGGAGCTGCCCTTTGCCTCAATCGGCTGGCGGAGAGATCCGCCTCAGCCTTCGAGGTCGACGCCGTAGAAGCTGTGGATGCCCAAGGGCTCGATCTTGTAGCCGACCACCTCCTTGCGCACCGGCTCGAACACCACCGAGTGCGCGATGGTGACCCAAGGCGCCTCTTCCTTGAAGATCACCTGGGCCTGCTCGTACAGCTCGGTGCGCGCGTTCACGTCACTGATCTGCTTGGCCTCGAGCAGCAGATCGTCGAACGGCTTGTAGCACCAGCGCGCCCGGTTGGTGCCGTCGTCGGCCGCAGCACAGCCCAGCAGCACGTACAGGAAATTGTCGGGATCGCCATTGTCGCCGGTCCAGCCCAGCAGCACCGTGTCGTGCTCGCCCTCCTTCGAGCGCTTCAGATACTCGCCCCACTCGAAGCTGACGATCTCGGCCTTGACCCCGACCTTGTCCCAGTCGGCCTGGATCAGCTCGGCCATGCGCCTGGCGTTCGGGTTGTAGGGCCGCTGCACGGGCATCGCCCAGATGTTGGTCTTGAGGTCGGTGACCCCGGCCTCCTCGAGCAGCTTCTTGGCGGCCTCGGGGTCGTAGGGGTAATCCTGCACCTCATCGTTGTACGACCACATGATCGGGGGGATCGGGTTCTTGGCCACCTTGCCGGAGCCCTGGAACACCGCGTCCAGGATCGCCTGCTTGTTGATCGCCATGTTGAGCGCCTGGCGGACCCGCTTGTCGTCGAACGGCGGCTTCTCGGTGTTGAACGCCAGATAGCCGACGTTCAGGCCTTCCTGCTCGAGCAGGTTGACGTCGGGATTGGCCCGGATCGCGTCGAGATCGGCCGGATTGGGGTAAGGCATGACATGGCACTCGCCGGCCTGGAGCTTCTGCCAGCGGACCGAGGAATCGGGCGTGATCGCGAACACCAGATCATCGATCTGCGCCTTGCCGGCCCAGTAGTCCGGGTTGGCCTTGTAACGGATCACCGCGTCCTTCTGGTAGGCGACCAGCTGGAACGGGCCGGTGCCGACCGGGTTCAGGTCGACCTTCTCCGGCGTGCCGGCGTCCAGCATCGCTTGTGCGTACTCGGCCGAGAAGATCGAGGCGAAGTCCATCCCGAGATTGGAGAGGAACGGCGCCTCGGGCTTGTTCAGGACGAACCGCACGGTCAGGTCGTCGACCTTCTCGACCGACTTCAAGAGGTCCGGCATCGCCATGCCCTGGAAGTATTCGTAGGTGCCGCCGGACACCGTGTGGTAGGGGTGATCCGGGTTCAGCTGGCGCTCGAAGCTCCAGACCACATCGTCGGCGTTGAGATCACGCGACGGCGTGAAGTCCTTGGTGGTCTGGAACTTGACGCCGGGACGCAAATGGAAGGTGTATTCGAGGCCGTCGTCGGAGACGTCCCAGCTCTCGGCCAGCGCCGGCGCCAGCTTGGTGGTGCCACGTTCGAACTCGACCAGCCGGTTGTAGATCGGACGCGAGGATGCGTCGAAGGTGGTGCCTGCCGTATAGAGCGCGGGATTGAAGCCCTCGGGGCTGCCCTCCGAGCAATATACCAAAGTCTTGGCAAGGACCGGCGTCGTCAGTGCGGTGGCCACGGCCAGCGCAAGACTTCCCACGGCATACCGATACCGCATTCGTGTCACTCCCTCTTGGCCCGTTTGCCGGGCGCTCAACTCAAGCCACATTGCGTGGCGGCTGGGCGCTACTAGGCCGCCAAGCCGGGGAGCTTGTCAATTGCCAAGCCTGCGAGCGACGCGGGCCCCCCCGGCGCTCGCAACCTTATGAGCCGAACACGGTCTGCAGCAGCTCGGTGGTGCGCGCCGCCGGATCTTGCCGGATCGCCGCCTCCTCGCGCGCCAGCATCAAAAACATGCCATCCAGCGCCCTCTCGACGACGTAGGGCGTGAGGTTGGCCTGAACGTCGGGCGCGAACGGCAGCTCGCGATAGTCGCCCATCATCTGGTCGTGGGCCTGAACCGCGCCGGCATCGGCCAGCTCCTGGTTGACCACCGGGGTGAAGCGCTCGGTCAGCGGGCCGGTCATCTTGCCCTGAAAGTACTTCGTGGCGGCGTCGTCGGGACCGCTCAGGATGCCTTGCGCATCCTCCAGCGTCATCTCGGAGATCGCCTGGAAGAAGAGCTCCTTGGCCTGCGGCACCGCGGTCTCGGCGGCCCGGTTCATGCGTAGCTCGAGATCGTCGGCAAGCCCGGACATGCCGACCATGGCCAGGGCAGACTGCACCGTCTGAAGAGACTGCGGCAGCGGGATGTGGACGTCCGGGTTGGTATTGAAGCCGTCGATCTGGCCGAGGCTGGCGGTGACCCGCTCGCTGCCGACCCGAAGTGCTTCGCGCAGGCCGGCGCCGATCTCGGCACTGCTCAGGTTGCTGCCACCACGGCTCTGCTGACCGCCACCGGGCTGGCCTTTCAGCACGCCCTCGAGCAGCCCCTTGCCCTGGTTGAACAGGCTGTCCTGGGCGTGCGGCACAGGCACGCCAACGGCCAGCGCAATGCCGAGCCCCAAGATCCAGACCGTGCGATCCATCATGACAAGCTCCAAGGCGGTGCCGCCGCCACTGTATCGCCATCCGTATCGGCCAACCATATGGGCGCGGATCGCGGATCGACACCGCTCAGAGCGCAGCTCGCCCACCCCAAGTCATGCCGGGCACCCTCTCGCTGCGTGGTGGTGCGCTCAGCCGAGGCAGACGAGCTCGCCGCCGGGAAGGAAGGGCTCCGCCCCGATGCCGACCAGCACGCGTCCATAGGCGGCGGAAACCGCCCCGGCGCTCGGGCCCCCGAGTGCCGCCGTCCCGACGAGCCGGCCATCGCGGGCGCTCATCATCTCGAGCTCACCAGCCACCGTGCTCGCACAGAGAAGTCCGCCCGCGAGAGCCGGCGCGGCGAAGGCGAGACCGCCCAGCGCACGCTGCCAGCGCACCGTGCCGGTTCTCGCGTCGAGGGCGGCCGCGACGGCGAACCCGGAATCGCCGTCGTTCGAGAGCACATAAAATCTGTGCCCATCGGTCGCGATGGGTCCACCCTCAGGACCGTTGACCGGGCCGGCCGGACCTCCGCCTGCCGGGGTCGCGGGCGTGAGCCCCTGTTGCCACAGCCGCGTGCGCAAGCGTCGGTGCCACGCCCAGACGCCGTCCTTGGCGGTGACCGCGATCACGCTCGGCCCTAGGACCGGCGCCGAGTTGACGTCGAGCCCGAGATCGTCCCCGGGATGGATCTGGTCGCTCCAGAGGACCTGGCCGCTGCCGAGGTCCAACTCGACGACCGCGTTGGTGCCGGGGTTCGGTCCGGGCTGCGGCAGGTAGGGCGCACCGGTGCCGGCGAACACCGCGGCGCGCGCGAGGTCGATGGACACCGGGCTGAGCACGCCTCCGCCGTTACCACCCTCGGGCACCATGGGCGTGCTCCACTGCAGCCCGCCGTCGTCGACACGGTACGCCGTCACCCGGCCGCGCGTCTCGGTTGCCTCGCTGCCGGCTCCCGAGCCCGCGATGACGAGACCCCGTGCGACCACGGGTGCTCCCCAGAAGTAATCGTCGCCACCGGGAGGCCGTAACGGATCCGCCTCCCAGATGGTCGCTCCGTCCAAAAGATGCAGGCAGCGCACTCGATCCGATGCCACCAGAACCCGGTTCCCCGAGATGGCGCAGCCGCCGAAGAAGCCGAGCGCAACGGCCCCCTCCCCTTCGCCGTACTGGGCCGGCTCGAACGCCCACCGCCAACGCTCGTTGCCATCGGAGAGGTCGAAGCGCGCAACCTCGCCGCCGAGGGACGCGACCACGACGCTATCGCCGACGATCAGGGCCGGGCCCGTGAGACCTCCGGCGAGAGATTGGCGCCAGAGCACCGAGAGCCCTTGTGGACGGCGGATCGCAGATCGGGTCGCGGACAGGTCGTGAGCGGCATGATCCCAGTCCTCGGCGATCGGACGGCGTGCGCGACGCGCCGCCGCAGGCTCGACGACCAGGCCCGGAGCGATCCCCGCAAGGGCCGCGGCCTTGAGGAACGTGCGCCGTCTCATCGAGGGTGCATAGCCGGGCAACAGGGCTCGCCCCGGTCGCTGTTCCTCCCCTTCTCGAAGATCTCGAGCCGCGTTCACAGGCGTGCGTGGCGACCTTCGCATCCCAGACCCTCACGTTGCATAGCGCGCTATCTCATTCAACCATACTACATGTAAGCGCCTTAAGGACAATCGTCTGTCGGTTTGCCCTGGGTCGCCTGGCGACCGCGGCAAGACGACGGGTGAGATGTACCTGAAGCTCACGATCACCGAGCAGGGACGGTGGGCCGACTCCTCAGGGGGCATCAAACGACGCCGAAAACTTCGAAGCGCGGTGAAAACCGCCCGATCACGCTCGGCAGTTGCGGACCTCGCCAACGCGCGCCAAAGTCACGGCACAAAGGAGCTCCTTTGTTGAATACGGAGGACGCACATGTCGGGATTTCTCAATGAGTTCAAAGAATTCGCCATGCGCGGCAACGTCGTCGACATGGCGGTCGGCATTGTCATCGGCGTCGCCTTCGGCGCGATCGTCAACTCCCTGGTCAACGACGTCGTCATGCCGCCGATCGGCCTTGTGCTGGGCAACGTCGACTTCTCCGACCTGTACATCAATCTCTCGGGCCAGGACTATCCGTCCGCCGCAGCGGCTAAGGAGGCGGGCGCGCCGGCGATCTACATCGGGCTGTTCATCAACGCGGTGATCAACTTCATCATCGTCGCGTTCGCGATCTTCCTGGTGATCAAGGGGATGAACCGGCTGAAGAGGAAAGCCGAGGAGACGCCCAAGGACGAGCCGCCGCCGCAGCCGCGCAGCGAGGTCCTGCTCGAGGAGATCCGCGATCTCCTGAAACCGCGGGCGTGACGCCTGGTCGACGTGAGCGGTGCTCGAGGGCTCCGCTCACGCCCCCTGCCCCGCCTCCCCCACGGGGAGCGCTCAGCTTGCCGTTTCCGCGCTCCCGATCGCGGGGGTAGCAAGGCCACGACGGACACCCACGGGGAGGCCGGCATGACCCATCTTCCTTCGGCTGATCGATACGAACGGATGATCTACCGCCGTTGCGGGCAAAGCGGTCTCGATCTGCCGGCCCTCTCGCTCGGCCTTTGGCAGAACTTCGGCGGGCTCGCGGCGCCCGAGACGGCGCGTGCGATGATCCTGCGCGCGTTCGATCTCGGCATCACGCATTTCGATCTGGCCAACAATTACGGCCCGCCACCGGGCTCGGCGGAGCAGAGCTTCGGCCGCGTGCTGCAGGGCGACCTTGCCGCCTACCGCGACGAGCTGCTGATCTCGACCAAGGCCGGCTACGCGATGTGGCCGGGCCCTTATGGCGACTGGGGCTCGCGCAAATACCTGCTGGCGAGCCTGGATCAGAGCCTGAAGCGGATGGGGCTCGACTATGTCGACATCTTTTATGCGCACCGCCCCGACCCCAGGACGCCGCTCGAGGAGACCATGGCAGCGCTCGACCACGCGGTCCGCCAGGGCAAGGCGCTCTATGCCGGCATCTCCAACTACCCGGCCGAGCGGACCGCCGAGGCGGCGGCGATCCTGCGCCGGCTCGGCACGCCCTGCCTGATCCATCAGCCGTCCTACTCGATCCTCAACCGCTGGATCGAGGGCGGTCTGCTGGAGGTGCTGGGCCGCGAGGGGATCGGCTGCATCGTGTTCTCGCCGCTCGGCCAGGGGACGCTCAGCGATCGCTATCTCGATGGCATTCCAGCCAGTTCGCGGGCCGCAGGCGGCACCCTGCGGCCGGGCTTTCTCGATCAGGAGAACCTGGCACGGATTCGCGCGCTGCACGCCATCGCGGCGCGCCGCGGCCAGAGCCTGGCGCAGATGGCGCTGGCCTGGGTGCTGCGCGATGCACGCGTGACCAGCGCGGTCATCGGCGCCAGCCGCATCGAGCAGATCGAGGCCAATGTCGGCGCCCTCGAAAACCTCGCTTTCAGTGACGACGAGCTTGCCGAGATCGCTCGTCACGCGGCCGAGCCCGGGGCCAATCTGTTCGCGCGGCCGACCTGAATTCGGCGTCGCTTGCCATCCGCTCGGAGTGATGGCAAGACCCTGCGCCAGCAGCGCATTGTACAACCGATGACCCAACGGGCCGCCCGCGCCGGCAGAACCAGCGGACTGATCGATGCCACCGCCGACTGGCTGATGAACCAGGCGCTCGGCGACACCAGCATGGAGCGTCTGATCGAGGGCTGCTGCGAGCGCCTTTGGGCGGCCGGCGTGCCCCTGTGCCGGGTCATGATCGGCTATCGCACCCTGCACCCCCTGTTCACCGCCTTCAGCTACGTCTGGCGCCGTGATGCTGCCTTGATCACCGAGCATCATGATGGGCGCCAGCCCGAAGAGGCCGCCGCGTTCGATCGAGGTCCGCACGGCTGGATGCTGCGCACGGGCGTCTCGTATCTGCGCCGGCGCCTGACCGGGCCGGACGCGCTCTTGGATTTTCCGGTGCTGGGCGACGTGCGCGACCAGGGTGCTACCGACTATCTGGGCTTCGTCGGCCCGTTCGTGGACCAAGGCGCCGACGGTATCCTCGGCTCGTGGAGCACCGATCGCGAAGCCGGCTTCAGCGACGAGGACGTCGGCATCCTGCTGCGCATTCAGCGACGGCTGGCGGTCGCCTGCAAGGTGACGATCAAGGACCAGCTGGCTCACAACGTGCTGGCGACCTATCTCGGCCGCGAGGCGAGCGAGGACGTGCTGAGCGGCCAGATTTAGCGCGGCGACGGCCGGATCCTGCACACCGTGCTGTGGTACAGCGACCTGCGCGACTCGACCGCGCTGTCCGAGACCATGCCGGTCGACGCGTTCTTCGCGCTGCTCAACCGCTACTTCGAATGCAGCGCCGGCGCGGTGCTGGCCGAAGGCGGGCGGGTCGTGCTGTTCATCGGCGATGCCGTGCTCGGCATCTTCCCGATCAGCCACAGCGTCGGCGAGCGCGACGCGTGTGCCGCCGCGATCGCCGCGGCACGGCGGGCGAGGCGCGAACTCGATCGCTTCAACGCCGAGCGTGCGAGCGCCGGCCTCGACCCTCTGGTGCTCGGCATCGGGCTCCATGTCGGCGACGTCAAATACGGCAATCTCGGGGTGCCCGAGCGGCTGCAGTTCGATGTCATCGGTCCGCCGGTCAACGAGGTCGTGCGGCTCGAGGGCCTGACCAAGACGCTGGACCGGCCGATCTTGGCGAGCGGCGCCTTCGCCCGCTGCGTGCCGCTCGGCTGGGAAGCGCTCGGCCGCCACCAGCTGCGTGGCCTCGGCGAGCCGCGCGAGGTGTTTGCCTTGCCCGAAAGCAACCAAGCGAGCACAGCCGCCAGCCAGGTATCGGGCACCGTGGGCTCAGCGCCGCCATGACCGCCCGACCCCCGTCGACGTCAGAGCGACCGCCCGATGACCAGGGGGGCCACGGGCGGCAATCGGATCCGTTGCGGCGGATCAGCATCGGCACGATCAACCACTATCGCACCTACGCCGAAGCCTATCGGCAGGGCACCTGGCATCACGACGTCAGCCAGAACATCGCCACCTTGCTCGATGCGATCGAGGGCTCGCCGCCGTTTCGGATCCTCGATCTCGGCTGTGGCCCCGGGCGCGATCTTGCGACCTTGCGCAGCCTCGGCCACGTCCCGACGGGGCTCGATGCCTGCCCCGAGTTCGTCGACATGGCGCGCGCCATGGCGCTCTGCGAGGTCTGGCTGCAGGACATGCTGGCGCTCGACCTGCCGGCCGGGCAGTTCGACGGCGTGTTCGCCAATGCCGTGCTGTTCCATGTGCCGAGCCAGGCGCTGCCTGGGGTGCTCGGCGCGCTCTGGACGACGCTGCGGCCAGGCGGTGTGCTGTTCAGCTCGAACCCGCGCGGTCGCAACGAGGAGGGCTTTGCCGACGGGCGCTGGGCCTGCTTCTACGACCTGCCGACCTGGCAGCGTCTGGTCGAGGACGCCGGCTTCGTTATGCTGGAGCACTACTACCGGCCGCCGGGCAAGCCGCGCCACCAGCAACCGTGGCTCGCCACCGTGTGGCGCAAGTGGGCGCCGCAAAGCGCCGGCGGCGACGCCTAAGGCTTTCGGTTTGGGGAGGGACAGGATGGCACGAGTGCTTCAGGAGATTGCGCGTCAACCGGGCGAAGGACGCAAGATCCACGTGTTCGGCGTGACCTTGACGGTGCGGGTCGGATCGATGGACACCGGCGGCGACTTCGCGATCTGGGAGGAGCTGTCGCCGCCGCACATGGGTCCGCCGCGCCACATCCACTACTACTGTGACGAGGCGTTCCAGA
Source organism: uncultured Alphaproteobacteria bacterium (assembly GCA_963731495.1). Lineage (GTDB taxonomy): Bacteria > Pseudomonadota > Alphaproteobacteria > Geminicoccales > Geminicoccaceae > DASUGG01. The sequence goes on along the minus strand of CAVSVZ010000073.1, from coordinate 103,579 downwards.
TCCTCGAGGGCCGCTATCGCGTGTGGTGCGATGGTCGCACCTACGAGCTGGGCCCGGGCGGTGTCGCGATGATCCCCAAGGGTACGCCGCATGCGTTCTTGTGCCTCGGGCCGGACCATGGCCGGATGCTGACCACCGTGGTACCCGGCGGGCTCGACGACTTCATGCAAGAGATCGAGGCCAAGGGCTTCAAGATCCCCCAGGACATGCAGCAGCTGATCGAGGAGGCGGCCGACCACGGCCACGCGTTCATCGGGCCTCCGCTCAGCGAGTAGCGAGCCGCTCGCCGGGACAGGCTAGGGCTGGAGGCGCTCGAGCAGGGCCGGCGGTACGCCAAGGCGCGCTGCGATCGCCGCGCGGTCGACCGCCTCGCGATCGAGCAGGATCTCGCCGAGCGGGCGCTGGTCGAGGCGTACGTCCGCAAGCAGCTCTTCGCGATCGACCAGACCGTTGCCGTCGGCATCGTAGAGCGCATGCAGGCGCGCGACCCCGAGCCCGTCGACCACCAGGAAGCCGAGCGCCAGCAACGAGCGCTCGACATTGGTGAACTGGCCGGCGCGCCAGGCAGACCAGCTGCGCAGCCCGTCGCGCAGCTCCTGCAGCTCCTCGACCGACAGGCCCTGGTCATGATTGCGGTCGGTGAACGCCCAGGCGACATCGACGCACTCGGCCGCCGGGCGCTCGAGGCAGATCGGCCCGCTGTTGCCGATGAAGCGATCGAGCATGAGGACCTGGCGACTGAGGTCCCGGCAAGGTCGGGCCAGGCGCCGAGGGCTCCGTCTCCTCGGCCGCGCCGACCTCGGCAAGCGTGGCGATCGCCAGCACCAGCACGGCCAAGGCGCGGCGGAAAGGCGTGAGATCGAGGTTCACCAGTGCGTGAGCTTCCCGTGAAGTGATCGAGCGCCGCTCGGCATCCGGCGCGCTGTTTGCCGCGATTTCCCACGAACAGCAAGCCCTCTGTGCCGCTCGCCCAGGATTGTTCGAACCGGATTGCGGCCTCGCCGGTCGGCCGCGCAGGACTTACGAACAGTTCCCAACGAGACCAATCTCTGCAACCATCGCGAGCGCGCAGACAACAGGGAGGATCCCAGATATGTCGCCATCGTTGAGGAACCTTGCCGCCAGCGCCGTACTCGTGCTGATGACCGTCGGCAGCAGCCTGGCCTTCGCCGCGGACGAGCCCGCCAATGTGGTCAAATATCGCCAGAACTTCATGCGCGCCAATGGTGCGTACATCGGTATGATTGCCGCCGTGGTGAAGGGCGAAGTCAATTTCACCGACGATATCGCGCAAAACGCGGCGACCCTGGCCGATCAGGGTGAGGCGCTGAGCGCCAATCTTAAGCAGCTGTTCCCCGAGGGCACCGAAAAGATGGAGGGCCTCAAGACCGCCGCCCTGCCGGCCATCTGGGAGAAGTGGAGCGAGTTCGAGCAGGTCGCCATGCGCTTCCAGGAAGAGAGCGCCAAGCTCGCCGAGGTCGCCCAAGGCGGCGACATGGCGGCGATCGGCCAGCAGCTCGGCGTGCTCGGCAAGCAAGGCTGCGGCGCCTGCCACGAAACCTTCCGCGAAAAGCAATAGCCAGAGTCTCCCCTCGCTTGGGCGCGGCGGTCATCCCGGAACGACCGCCGCGTCTTGTTTTCGAGCCGATCGCACCGCAACCGTCGCGTGGGCGTCACGGCGGCACACTTTCCTGCGCGGCGCGCCGCCCGATGCCGGCATCGAACAGCTCCTCACCCAGCTCCTTGCGGACGTGGGCGGCAAAGCCGACGCCGGCCTCGGCGTAGGTGTTGTAGGCCGCATGGACACCGAGGCTGCGTAGCTGTTCGGCCTCGTCGGGAAACTGGGCGACGGCGGCGATCAGATAGTGCGACTGCGCCGCCGCGATCCGCCGGGCGGCATACACGTTGGCGTGGTGCTCGGGCATCGCCAGCATGATCAGCCGTGAACGCCGCTGATCGAAGCGGGTGCGCTGCCAGAAATCGGAATCCGTGGCATCGCCGACGATTACGTTGCGCCCGGCCGCCTCGTGGCGGCGAACGAGATCGGGATCGATGTCGATGCCGAGCACCTGGTAGCCGAGTGTCTGGCAGATGTGATCGTAAGCGCCGGTGCCGATCCGGCCCATGCCGAAGATCACGATCTCGGCGTCGCCGAGCAGGATCGGCGCCTCTTCGGGGTGCAGCTTGGCCGACTCGAGCCGCCGCAAGGGGGTCTGGAAGCGGGCGTAGACGTCGTGGGCGGCGCCGTTGACCGGCGATTCCAGCACGAACGAGAGCGCCAGGGCAATCGCGATGATCACCAGCCACTCGCTGCCGAGCCAGCCGGCCTCGACCCCGATCGCGCCGCAGATCAGGCCGAACTCGGAAAAATTCGCCAGGACGAGCGAGGCCAGCAGCGACGAGCGCGCACGCATCCGAAACCGGGTCAGCAGGACAAAGAACAACCCGGCCTTGAGCGGCAGCACGAGCATCAACAGCAGCGCCACCAGCATCCCTTCGAGGCTGGGCGGACCGGCCAGGCCGATGTTCAGGAAGAAGCCGACCAGAAACACCTCCTTGAGGCCGAACAGCGACTCCGCGACGTCCGGCGCCCGCCGGTGACCCGACATCAGCACACCCAGGACCAGGGCACCGAGATCGGCCTTCATGCCCACCAGGTCGAACACCGCAGCGCCCAGCCCGAGCGCCGCGAACAGCCCGAACAGGGGCATCAGCTCGCCATGACCGCAACGGTCCATGATCAGCCCGAGGACCGGTCGCAGCAAAGGCAGCGCAAGCAATGCGAAAGCCCAGACCGAGGGCAGCTTGCCGGTCGAGAAGGTCAGGAAAGCCACGGCGATCACGTCCTGCATGATCAGGATGCCGATCGCGGTGCGGCCGTGCAGCGAGCCGATCTCGCCTTTCTCCTCGAGAATCTTGACCGCGAACACCGTGCTGGAGAAGCTGAGCGCGAAGGCGAGCAGGAAAGCCGCGCGAAGGTCCAGCCCGGCAAAGGCCGACACGCCGAGCACGCCGAGCCCGAACGCGGCGAAGCCGAGCACGACCACGGTGATCGCCATGTGGATCGAGGTGCCGGCCCAGATCTCCGGCAGGAGCAGGCCTTTGATCCTGAGCTTGAGGCCGATCGTGAACAGCAGCAGGGTGACGCCGACATCGGCGAGCTGCTGGATCAGCTGGCCACTCTGCACCCCGGCCGCGTGCAACACGAAGCCCGCGGCAAGAAAGCCGACCAGGGGCGGCAAGCCGACCTGACGCGCCGCAAAGCCCAGCAGGAAGGCCACGCCAATGGCAAGCGGATCCATGCTCGCTCCCCGCCCTACATCTGTTGGCCGCGGAACATTCGCGAGCCATTCACCGCTTCGTCAACAAGCTTGTCCCCATTTCTGTGGAAAACGCGCAGGCGTCGACGCGGCCCATCGTCGCGTCAGCCGAAGCCGCCAGCTTGTCGAATCGCCCGACCGTGACTAAGCCTGGAGGCGGGCCCGCATCAGGGCCAATCCACGGGAGAGATGCGCATGGCGGCTCGCACGGGCAGCGTCCGACCAATCCTGGCTCCGCGCCACGCCGCGTTGGTCAACGTCCTGCTCGATCACCTGGTCTGGCTGATCCTCGCGATCATCCTGGCCCTGCTGTCGCTGACGATCGAGCGATTCTTCCAGATCGGCATCTTCCTCAACATCATGCAGCACGCGACCTTCGTCGGCATCATCGCGATCGGCCTGTCGTTCTGCATCATCGCCGGGCATATGGATCTGTCGGTCGAATCGGTGATGGCGTTCGCCGCGATGCTGGCCGCGTGGCTGGCGGCGAGCCGCGGCTCGGCTTCGGGCCTGGAGATCGCGCCCTGGCTGACGCTCTTGATCGCGATCGGCTTCGGCGCCTTTGCCGGCGCCTTCAACGCCGTGCTGATCATCCGGTTCCAGATCAACGCCTTCATCGTCACGCTGGCGACCTATATCGGGATCCGCGGGCTCGGCCTGGTGCTGACCGGCGGACGCTCGATGTACGGCCTGCCGGACAGCTTTCGCACGCGTCGCGACCGCCGACCTGCTCGGCGTGCCCCTCCTGGTGGTGATCCTGGTGATCGCCTATGTGGCGTTCAGCGTCATTCTGACCCGTACCCGGTTCGGCCGCTACGTCTACCTGGTCGGCGGCAACGTGATCGCGCCGTTTCGCGCCGGGATCAACGTCAAGCGCATGCTCTACACCGTGTTCATCCTGTCCGGGGTGCTGGCCGCGATCGCGGGCTGGCTGCTGGCAGCGCGCACCAATGGCGCCACGCCCAACCTCGGGCTCGGCATGCTGTTCGAGGCGTTCGCGGCGGTGGTCATCGGCGGGGTCAGTCTGCGCGGCGGCATCGGCCAGCTGTCCGGCGTGTTCGCGGGCGTGCTGCTGCTCAGCACGATCGATACCGCGATCAACGTGATGGGCATCGCGCCCTATTACATGCAGGTGATCCGCGGCGGCCTGATGCTGCTCGCGGTGCTGCTCGACAGCGCCAAGACCACGATCCGGCGCCGCTATCTCTGAGCCGGCTGCCCTCTCGCGGGCGGTTCAGCGCCCACGTAAGTGGGACAGGCTCTAGAGTTACGATCGCCTGACCGTCGCGAACTCCGCGCCGGACCTGCGCCAGAACGACGGCGTCAGCAGGGTCAGCAGGGTGATCAGCTCGAGCCGGCCGAGCAGCATGCCGATCGCCAGCACCCATTTGGCGCCGGGCGGCAGGGTCGAGAAGTTGCCGGCCGGCCCGATCACGTTGCCGAGACCCGGGCCGACATTGGCGAGCGCGGTCGCCGCGCCCGAAGCACTGGTCAAGATGTCCAGGCCCTGGAGGGTCAGCAACAGCGTGATCCCGGCGAAGCTGGCGCCGAACAGGAAGATGAACGCGATCACCGACCACTGGACATCGACCGAGATCGGCCGGCCCTGATAGGTCGCCGGGAACACGCCGTGCGGATAGAGCACCCGGCGCAGCTGCGATCTCGTCAGCAGGAACATCACCTGGATGCGGAAGATCTTCAGCCCACCCGCCGTCGAGCCGGTGCAGCCGCCAATGAAGGTCACCAGGAAGAACACGCCGATCGCGAACGTGCCCCACTTTCCGTAGTCGTCGGTCGCGAAGCCGGTGGTCGTGATGATCGAGACGATGTTGAAGGTCGACTTGCGCAACGCTTGCAGCGGCGCCATGCCCTGCGCCACCAGCCACGCCGCGGTTCCCAGCGAGATGACGGCGGTGATGCCGAGAAACCATCGCAGTTGGCTGTCGCGCCAGACGGTGCTCGCCCTGCCGTGCCATAGCCGCAGATACAGCGTGAAGGTGATCGACGCCGAGCAGCATGAACACGATCGTGACCAGGTCGGCAGCCACACTGTTGTAATGACCGAGCGAGGAGTCCCATGTCGAGAAGCCGCCGGTCGAGATCGTGGTCAGGGCATGGGCGACCGCATCGAACGGCGGCATGCCCGCCGCCCGCAGCCCGACAATGCAGAGCAGGGTGAACCCGACATAGGTCCAGAAGATGCTGCCCACGATCTGGCGAGAACATGGGCATGGCCTTTTCCGAGCGATCGGAGGACTCGGTGCGGAACAGCTGCATGCCGCCGATCCGCAGCAGCGGCAGCAGCGCCGACCGCCATGACGATGATGCCGATCCCGCCGAGCCACTGCAGGATGCGCGCGCCACAACAGGATCCCGACCGGCGCCAGCTGCGAGCCGGTCAGCACCGTCGAGCCGGTCGTGGTCAGCCCCGACATCGCCTCGAAGAACGCGTCGGTGAAGCTCAGCTTGAGGTTCGACATGGCGAACGGCAGCGCTGCAGAACCCCGCCACCACGATCCAGCTCGAGGCGGTCAGCAGATAGGCCTCGCGGATCGTCAGCCCCTCCATGGGCGTGCCGAGATTGGCCAGCATCAGGCTGACCCCGACGAACAGGCAGATCAGGGCGGCGTTGGTGAACACCCGCCAATCGAAGTCGTGCCAGACGAAATCGACCACGGCCGGGATGACCATGCTGGTGCCGAGCGCCGTCAGCAGGATGCCGAGGATCAGGAGGACGAGGCGATATTGCACGGTCCGGAACCCGTCATCGCGTCATGGCAGCGTCAGTTCGGGGTGGTCTCGCCCGGCCGGTGCCAACCGGTCTGCCTCGCCTCCTCGTCGCTGCAGAACAACGCGCCGCCCTGGGCCGGTTCGACGGCAATCTGATCGTATTCGGGATCGGTCGGCACGTAGTAGAGACGCTGGCCTCGATCGATCACCGCCTTGACGTTGCAGTCGGTCTTGCCGCCGGGCAGGCGTTCCCCCTGCCGCCACAGCCACGGCATCACGAACTTGCTGTGCCACAGGCCCAGGCTCGCCTGCTGCGCCTGCTCCTGCGCCTCGGGATAGTCCGGAAAGCTGCCGGGCAGGGCGACGCTGTAGCCGCCGTGCAGCATGACCTGACCGACATCCTCGTCGCCGACCTCGCAGATCTCGACCTTGGCCCCGGCCACCTCGGTAGGGTCGCCACCGGTCCAGGGTGAGCAATGAAACGACGATTTGCCCATGGTCAGCAGTTTCTGGAGCGCCAGCGCGGCCTGCACGCCGCACGGCTGCATGTTGCCGTCGGCATCGCACAGCTGTCCGAGCTCCGGCGCATCGATGCCGTAGAGCTGAACGGTCTCGCCGTCCACCTGCACCGTATCGCCATCGATCACCGCCACCTCGCCGGCGCTCAGATGGCGCGACGCCAATCCCCATTCACCGGCAAGAAGCATCGCCGCCAGCACCACGAACCGCACGGTACGCGATCTCATGGGCCCGGCGCCCGGGCAGGCACGCCTATCGATCGGATTCGGGGTCATCAAAGGCCAACTCCCGTACGCGGCGCCGGGAGCGGCCCGCCTCCAGAGAAATAGCGAAAACAGTGAGGCCAGCAAGGGCAAGCGACTTGCGAGCGGTGCGATCGGGCCGCTATGACTGAGGCCGCAAGCATGAGGGGCGCGCGGGCTTCAGGCGACCAACCCTGTTCGCGCGCTGGAGGCGAGCCATGTTCGACCTGATCAGCGAGCTGGCGCTCGAGAACCAGACCAAGATCGTGCTGCTGGTGGCCGACGGGCTCGGCGGCCTGCCGCGCGAGCCGGGCGGGCCGACCGAGCTCGAAGCCGCGGCCACGCCCCATCTCGATGCCCTGGTGGCGCGCCATGTGTGCGGCCTGTCGATCCCGGTCGCACCCGGCATCACGCCGGGCAGCGGCCCCGGCCATCTCGGCCTGTTCGGCTATGCCCCACGCGACTACACGATCGGCCGCGGGGTGGTCGAGGCGCTCGGCATCGACTTCGATCTGGGACCCGACGACGTCGCCGCGCGCGGCAATTTCTGCACCTGCGACGAGGCCGGCAGGATCACCGATCGCCGGGCCGGCCGGATCGGCAGCGAGGTCGGGCGGGCGCTGGTCGAGAAGCTGCGTGCGGTGCGGATCGAGGGCGTCGAGGTGTTCGTCGAGCCGGTCAAGGACTATCGCTTCGTGCTGGTGATCCGCGGTCCGGACCTTTGCGCCGAGATCGAGGACACCGATCCCGGCATGACCGGCGTGCCGCCGCACGCGCCCAAGGCGCGCGATGCGGCCTCCAGGCGCGCCGCGGCGATGATCCAGAGCTTCGTCGACCAGGCCGCGGAGATCCTGAAGGACGAGCACCCGGCCAACATGCTGACCCTGCGCGGCATCGCCAAGCGGCCGCCGATCCCGCAGTTCGAGGAGGTGTACCGGCTGCGCGCCGGCGCGATCGCGGTCTATCCGATGTATCGTGGCCTGGCGCGCCTGGTCGGCATGACCATCTACGATGCGGGCGCTACGCTGGCCGACCAGATCGAGGCCTTGCGCCGCCACTGGGACGATGCCGACTTCTTCTTCCTGCACTACAAGTACACCGATGCCGCCGGCGAGGATGGCGATTTCGAGCGCAAGGTCGCCTGCATCGAGGAGGTCGACGCCGCGATCCCCGCGATCACGGCGCTCGGGCCCGACGTCCTGATCGTCACCGGCGACCACAGCACGCCGGCCGTCTTGCGCAGCCACAGCTGGCACCCGGTGCCGGTGGTCCTGGCGGCCGACAGCTGCCGGCCGGACGACGTGACGACCTTTGGCGAGCGCCCCTGCCTGCGCGGCGGCCTCGGCCAGTTCGAGGCCCGGTTTCTCTTGCCGCTGGCCATGGCCCACGCCGGCCGCCTCGCCAAGTTCGGCGCCTAAGCCTGGCTGCGATCGCCCGACAGCGGGGCCGGCTACACGCGCGGCCTGCACCGCATGCGGTCTGATCGGCCCGTCCCTTTAAGCCGTTGTTATCGAGCGATGCGCTATCGCTGCTGCGGCGTGCGCAATTGCCGCCGCCAGCAACCGCATGACGGGCTCCGTGATGGCATCCTCGAATCCCAAGGTCAGTATCGGCCTGCCGGTCTACAACGGGCAGCGCTATCTGCGCGACGCGATCGAATTCGATCCTCGCCCAGACCTACGAAGACTTCGAGCTGGTCATCTGCGACAACGCCTCGACCGACGACACCGAGACGATCTGCCGGCGCTACGCGGCGCAGGATCCCCGGATCAAGTATCATCGGAGCGCCGAAAACATCGGCGCCACCGCCAACTTCAACCGCGCCTTCGAGCTGGCTGTGCGGCCGCTACTTCAAGTGGGCGGCGCACGACGATCTGCTGGAGCCGACCTATCTGGAGCGCTGCGTCGCCGCGCTCGAGCAGGCGCCCGATGCGGTGCTCTGCCAGTCCGTGGTCAGGATCATCGACGACCAGGGCGACGCCTGCCTCGAGGACTACGATCACACCGCTTTCGGCACCGACAGCGCCAGCGCGTCGGTGCGCTTTGCCGCGCGCCTGCGGCCGCACGACTGCCAGGAGGTTTTTGGCGTGATCCGCGCGGACGCGCTGCGCCGCACCGACCTGATCGGCTATCACCTCGGCGGCGATCGGACCTTGCTGGTCGAGCTCTCGCTGATCGGGCGCTTCCTGCTGGTGCCGGAGGTCCTGTTCCTCAACCGCGAGCATCCGCACCGCTTCAAGCGCCAGCATCGCTACCCGTCCTCGGAGCTCGCCTGGTATACGCCGCCCAAGGCTCACCGCAGCGCGTTTCATGGCTGGCGCATGCTCAGGACCTGGGTCCTGTACGGCATGGCCCTGCGCGCGCTGCACCGGCAAATCGATGCCTGGCCCGTGCGCCTGCGCTGCTACGGGCATCTGCTCGCCTCGCTCCGTTTTCGCGAGCGCTGGCAGTATCTGCCGGTCGAGCCCCTGCTGCTGCTCGATCCGCGGCTGCTGGCCCAGGTCAAGAGCATCAAGCGCTCGCTGCTGCGCCAAAACCCTGTGCGCGCGCCGAAATCGCAGGCCTCCGGACCAGGCGCCTCGGCCCACGGCTAGCGCAACTTTCGGTTGCCCCGGCCGATTCGCGCTACGTAAGGGGGGCATGCACGAGGCGGTCGAGCGCGACGCACGCAGCGCTGGCCCCGAGAGGGCGCTCAGCGGAGCACCACCCATGCCGGCGCGTGGTCGCTGGCGCCGGGTTGCCCCCGCGACGTCGCGATCGACCCCGGCGTCCTTCAGCCGCTGGGCAACCGGCGGGGTGATCAGAAGGTGGTCGAGGCGCAGGCCGGCGTCGCGCTGCCAGCGGTTCCGCTTATAGTCCCAGAAGGTGTAGATGGGCTTCGATGGGTGCAGGGTGCGGATCGCATCGGTCCAGCCCTGGTCGAGAAGGCGCGCGAACGCCGCCCGGCTTTCGGGCTGGAGCAGCGCGTCCCGGTCCCACGATCTGGTCGGGTAGATGTCCAGATCGGTCGGCACGACGTTGTAGTCGCCGGCGAGCACCGCCGGCACGCCGGTCGCGTACAGCTCGGCCGCATGCGCGATCAGCCGCTCGAACCAGGCGAGCTTGTAGTCGAACTTGGGTCCGGGCTGCGGGATTGCCGTTGGGCAGATAGAGGCAGGCGATCAGCATCCCGCTCACCGCCGCCTCGATGTAGCGGCTCTGGCGTGTCCGTCGGATCGCCGGGCAGCTCGTCGCGCGCCAGGACGGGCGTTCGGCCCCGTGCGAGGATCGCAACGCCGTTCCAGGTCCGCTGTCCCCGCCAGACCGCCCCGTAGCCGGCATCCCGGATGGCCGCCTCGGGAAAGCTGGCGTCCGGCGCTCTTCAGCTCCTGCAGGCAGACCACATCCGGCGCCGACGCGCGCAGCCATGCCAGCAGGTTCGGCAGCCGGCGCATCACGTTGTTGATGTTGAAGGTCGCGATCTTCATCGAGCGCCTCGCCGACCCCGAACCGAGCGCGCCGCGGAGCCGCGAAGACCGCTGTCATCAAAGGTTTGCGTCATCATGAGCCTTGCAAGTGCGGCATCGTCTCCTACTCTCGATGGCGCGAGCATGCGCGACCCTTTCGAGGCGGCCCATGACGCACGTGGTGCTTTGGATATTTGGCTTGGCGTTGCTGTCGGCGCGCCAGGCAGAAGCCGCCGAGCTCGCCGGCAAGTGGCGCCCGACCGAGATCGGCGCTGTGTCCTGGCCGGACGAGGCGGGCGCATTCGTCCGCTTCGAGGCCAGCGGGCGGCTCACCGGGAACTCAGGCTGCAACCGCTTCATGGGCAGCTACACGCTGGCTGGCGATACCATCGAGATCAGCCCCCTGGCAGCGACCAGGATGATGTGTCCGGAGCCGTTGATCGAGCACGAGCGCCTGCTGTTCGAGGCGCTCGAGCAAGCGCGCACCTTTTCCCGCGACGGCACCGAGCTAAGCCTTGCCGATCCGGACGGCCATACCGCGCACTTCGTCCAGACAGATTGGGACTAGCCCGTCACCCGACCTGCCGCGGCCTGGCTCGAGCACCGGGCCGTCCGGTCTGATCTCGGTTACCCGTGCCCGGCACCGCCTCGGACCTCGTCCGCGTTCAACCGCCTCGGTATGCGGCTCCTCCCCTCGCCCCCTAGGCCGGACAAAGAACCGAGCTATCCAGGGCTGAATCCTCTTCTGATCCGCTGCGCCATCGAGCACCGGCGGATCATCGTCCTTGAGCTTCAAGACCTTGCACGAATGTTCCTTGTATTCCAGGCCCCTGAGGCGTTTCGCCTGGAGCCTTTGGAGGCGGACCTTGACACTGGAGATAGATATCTGGCAACTTCAAAGATATCTTATCGATAAGGAAATTGCGGCATGTGTTACGGGGACGCTGCAGTCACATGCGGATTTCTTCATAAGGTTGAGTTGACAGGGTTCGTGGCGCGAAAACTGCCATTGATTGCATTCGTCTTCGCCATTGGCGGATGTTCGATTTTCAACCCACACGTTAGCCCCGACATCCCTCCTCCTTATTTCCCAACCACGGCAGCGGACGACGAGGAGGATAGCGAGGACAGTCCTCAGTACGCGGGCGGCGTGGTTGAGGCATTTGACTATGCCCATGCCTGGCAAGAGGAATATTATGGTGCGGTAGGCAATGATTCACTGTTGCGCAGCCTCACGGTCGTGCCCGTGGTAGGCGCTGCCGCAGCCGCGCTGGTCCTCGGCATCACATCCTCGAGCCCCAATGTGGTTGCTGCTCTTAAGCGTGGGTGGCGCCGCGGCGCTGGGCACAAGTTCTCTACCTCCAGAGCGCGCCCCGGCAAAAAGTCTACATCGAGGGATACAAGGCGATCAACTGCGCGATCGCCGCGACCGGCCCCTATGTGATGGAGGCCACTGCATTCCAGCAGTTTCAAACAGATCGGAGTTCCCTTCGCGAGAAGCGGGAGGCGCTCCACAACGGCACTCAATGATGCCGAACCAACGCTGGGCCCTGGCAATGAAGCGGTGATCGCCGCAAAGCAGGCGCTCGCGAGAGCTGCCACGGTGGCAAGCAACGGTCAGCTCCTGAGCAGCCGGGTCGCGAACGCCGGCCGCAACCTCACGGGGCACGTCGACGACATTGCGGCGCAGGTGAGCAAGCAGATCACCGAGACCGAGCCCGATGCGCAGGCGATCACCAGCCTCGTCAGCGGACTGAGTGGCGTGACCAGCATCTTCGGCCTTGCCCCACCGCCCCCTGCGGAGCCTCAGGCAGCTACGCAAGGAGCTGCGCCGCAAGGGTTTCGCCCAGCTACGCCAAGCGCCACCCTCACAAACCAGCTGCTCGCGAAGACGCGCGACCTCACGCTCGCTACCGATCTGGTCAACGAGCGCGTGACCGCCGTGGACAAGCTGGTGGAGGAGGCCGGCTTGCTGAAGGCCTGTGTTCCCGCCAATGCAGTGCCCAGTCTGATGATCCGCCCCCGCGTCGATCTGCTGCCCGTGAAACCTGGTCAGTCCTATGTGTTCTCGGCGGAAGGCGGTGCTGGTCCCGTGACGGCGACTTTCAACGGCCAGATGATCGGCGAGGTCGTGCAGGAAGGGGCAAACTTTACTCTCACGGTCGCAGATGGCGCGTCGGGCAGCAGCGCGCTTGAGTTCTCCGACGGCCAGACCACGCGTACCGTCACGCTGGTCGTGGATCGCGGTATAGAGCACTTGCGGCCGCCACCGCAGGCGAACACGACCGAGCTTACGCCAGAGGATTGCGCCCCCCACACCATTGTCGTGGATCGCACCACGCTGCTTACCAAGGAGGAGAGCGAGGCGGGCGTCACCCGGGCGCAGATCGAGGCCATCCAGAAGGGGGTCGGTCTGTCCGGCGACCAGGTCGATGGCAAGGCCGGTACCACGACCCGCGGTGCCATCTGCCGGTTCGAACGGGCGAACCCGCCGCTTGAGGTCACGGGAACCATCAGTCAGCCGCTGCTCGTGCGATTTCCCGTTCAAGCACGCGGTCCAGGCGATGGTACGAGTCCCGGCACGGGCGCCGATGCAAGCGGAGGGTCCTGTGCTGCCTTCGCAAACTCCGGCACTGCTGAAGGTGCACGGCAGACCGGAATCGAGCGTGAGATCACGCCGCACCGCCTGTGTGAGCTTCAGACGAAAATGGGAATACAGGAGACCGGCATCTTCGACCAACAGACCCGTCAGGAGATTCGAAACATCAGAGAAAGCCGGTTGCAGGAGGTCCCGAGCCAGGACTTGACGGAACTCACGCGGGCCGTGATCGACATCCTCTTTCCACCGCAGTGAGGCTCGATGATGCTCGGCGGAGGTAGTGCCATCCAGCGAGCGGACAATAACGGCGGCACCCTCGGCTGCCTTGTCCGACGAAGACCTGACGATGGCTTTCTCTATATTCTGAGCAACGCGCACGTGCTTGCCATGTCGCCGAACGCCAAGCCCCAGCCTCAGGACGGGATCTTTCTCCTCGGCGATACCGCGGGCCAACCTGTTGCAAAGCTCGTTAAGCCTGGAGATTGGACGGTATTCAGCGAGGTTCAGGCGAACCTCGTCGACGCTGCGATTGCGCGGCTCGAGACCGACGATGTGACCGCGCAGATCGGCAGCATCGGGCTTCCCCGCGGCATAAGGGACCCTGTCCCGGGCATGACCGTGACGATCGTCGGCGCCAAAAGCAACACCTCCAGCTCCCAGGTGCGCCGGCTCGATCGGACGCTTTCCGTTCCCTACCTCGTGGCCCTCGACCGATGGGTCAGCTATCGCTTCATCGGCCTGGTGGAATGTGCCGCCTTTACGACCTTCGGCGACAGCGGTGCGATCGTGCTTGATGCCGCAAACCGGGTCGCGGGCCTGCACATGGCGGGAGAGCTGGGGGTCGCAAGCTATTTCTGCCCGATCCGGACGGTTCTCAACCTGCTCAGCATCGAGATCGTCACGGAAGACCGTTGAAGCAATGAGCCTGCGTGATCAGGAGGATCATCATGGCGCCCGATGACACTGAGTATAAATTCGAAAAACAGGGCAAGCGTAGCTTTCGGACGCGCGAAGAGGCGGTTCCGGAAGCTGTCAAAATGATCAAACGGTTAGGCTTGAGGCCCGACAACCTCGATGAAACGATCCATCGCGCATTACAGGATTTTGTCATCAATCACCATCTTGCAATTCAATATTATCAACACAAGCTCTCCGATATCGTCCGCTGGCGAACTATCTATATAACCGTAAGCATGATTTTGTTGTTGGCGCTTCCGGTCTTCGTGATTCTGATAAGCAGAGTTCTTGAAGCACAGGGCCTTGAAATACTGACCGCCATCATCGCCGGCATATTCGCATTCTACAGAGGCATATCAGCCTGGGCAGACAGGCGTGTGGTTGCCGGCGCCCTCAGCGAAGCCTCTTCGAAGCTGAAAGAGGCCGTGTACACTTTCGAGCAGACGTGGGATCGGCAATCGGGGGTGCCGATTGGCTCGACGAGCTCGTCCTGGCGGCCGAGGCCGCGACCAACGAGGCGCGCCATACCATTCACAACGAGCAGAACATCTATTTCCAGAACCTGAGCTACCCCTCGTTCGATCTGGGCTCGATGTTCAGCGCGGCCGGCAGCTCGGCAAAAGCTTTGGTAAGCAGCTATGCCGTGACCGAACAGCAAAAGGCGCAGCGCGACGCCGTCCGCAGCCTCCAGATGATCGACGCCGAGATCAACCAAAGTCAGGCGCGTCTCAACGACGCCATGGTCGAGCTCGCAACGCTGCCGGCAAACGCGGCCAAGAGCCGCCGCCAGGGACTCGAGCAGGCAAGGGATGAGGCGCTGGGCGCGCTCAGAACGGCAGAGCTGAAGCGGGCCGCGGCCATGAGCGACCTGGAGGCGCCTAGCTAAGCTAGGCGAACTGGGCAGCATCTGGCAGAGTTGCGCTCGGTCTTGCGTGAACGATCTGGTCAAACATGAACATCGCGAACGCGCGCGTGCGCCGCTGCCTGGTCGACGCCGAGCTGCCGGGCGACGGCGAGCAGGTGCTGGTCGACATCGCGATCAGGAACGGCCGGATCGCCGCGCTGCAGCCGGCGGGCCAGCTCGCGCCGGAGACCGGCGCGGAGGTGATCGACCAGGACGGCGGCGAGGTCTGGCCCGGCCTGATCGACGTCCACACCCATCTCGACAAAGGCCACATCTGGCCGCGCACCGAAAACCCGGATGGCACCTTCGAGGGCGCGATGGCGGCGGCGCACGCCGACAAGCACGCCCACTGGTCGGAGGACGACGTGCATGCCCGCTTCTCGTTCGGGCTGCGCTGCGCCTACGCCCACGGCACGGTCGCGATCCGCACCCATCTCGAAAGCCAGCCGCCGCATCACGAGATCTGCTGGCCGGTGTTCCGCGCGCTCCAGCGGGAATGGGCGGGCCGCATCGATCTGCAGGCCGTGGGCTTGATCCCGATCGAGGATTTTTCGCAAGCCGCCGGTGAGGCCTTCGCCGACCATGTGGCCAGGCATGGCGGCGTGCTGGGCGCCTTCCTCTACATGCATCCCGACCTCGACGGCCTGCTCGAGCGGATGCTGGCGCTGGCGCGCGAGCGCGGGCTGCACCTGGATCTCCATGTCGACGAGAGCGGCGATCCGGGCGCGATCGCGCTACGCCACCTGGCCAAGGCGGTGCTGCGCCACGGCTTCGAGGGCGACGTGCTGTGCGGCCACTGCTGCTCGCTGGCGCGCCAGGAGCCGCCCGAGGCCAGGCGGACCCTGGATCTGGTGCGCGCCGCCGGGATCGGCGTGGTCAGCCTGCCGATGTGCAATCTCTATCTGCAGGATCGGATGCCGGGCCGGACACCGCGCTGGCGCGGCGTCACGCTGCTGCACGAGATGACGGCGCACGGCATTGCCGTGGCGCTCGCCAGCGACAACTGCCGCGATCCGTTCCATGCCTATGGCGATCACGACCTGCTGGAGGTGTTTCGCGAGGCGGTCCGGATCGCGCACCTCGACCGGCCGCTCGGCGACTGGCCGAAGGCGATCACGCGCACCCCGGCGGCGTTCATGGCGCTGCCCGATGCCGGTGTGATCCGGGTCGGCGCGCCCGCGGACCTGGTGCTGTTTCGCGCCCGGTCGGATGGCGAGCTGCTGTCGCGGCCGCAGTCCGATCGAATTGTGCTGCGCGCGGGACGTAAAATCGATACAACCCTGCCCGACTATCGTGAGCTGGACGAGGTGCTGGCCGGGGGCATCCGGTGAGCGACAGGGGTTGGCGACGGAAAAGTCCGGCCGTCGACCGATCGATGATGATTGATACCCGGCAAGGAGATACCATGAGACGCACGTTGCTCCTGCTGCCCGGCCTGGCCCTGCTGGCATCGGCCTGCCAGCAACACGGCGCGGCCTACGACGACGCCTTCGCCAAGTGTGACGCCGAGGCGACCAAGCAGATGGAAGTGGCCCAGCCGCAGCCCGATCAGCGCGACACCTGGCGCGAGCAGTATATCCGCGACTGCATGACCAAAGCGGGCTTCTCCGGGTCGTAGGCGATCGATCGAGAGGCATGGGATGTGCGTGCCCGGCTGCCTCGAGGCGATCGCCCGGGGCAGCCGGCGCGGCCTGCTGGCGCCGCCGGATCGGGCCGCCGGCTCGCCGGCAAGGCGGGTCGATTTACGCCGCAGCTTCGAGCGCGTGGTCGACCTGACCCACGCCATGGGCCCGGACTTTCCGAGCTTCGATCCTGGCCCCAGCCTGGTGACCGAGACCGTCGCAACCCTGGCACGCGATGGCTACAACATGCGCCGGTGGTGCCTGATCGAGCACACCGGCACCCATCTCGATGCGCCGATCCATTATGCCGATGACGGCGCCTCGGCCGACCGTCTCGCGATCGAAGATCTCGTCGTGCCGCTGGTGGTGGTCGACATCGCGGCCAAGGCAGCAGGACGACCCGGACGCCCTGCTGACGCCGACGACCTCCTCGCGTTCGAGGCGACGTACGGACCGATCCCGCCGCATTCCTGCATCGCCCTGTATAGCGGCTGGCAGCGCTTCGTCGACAGCGAAAAATTCTGCAATGCCGATGAGCGAGGCGTGATGCATTTCCCGGGCTTTCACCCCGAAGCCGCCGCCCTCTTGCTCGAGCGTGATGCGATCGGCCTGGCGGTCGACACGCTCTCGCTCGACCATGGCCCATCGACCGATTTCCCGACCCATTGCGCCTGGCTGCCGACCGGCCGCTGGGGCCTCGAGGCGGTCGCCAACCTCGCGATGCTGCCGCCGATCGGCGCCACCATCGTGG
Source organism: uncultured Alphaproteobacteria bacterium (assembly GCA_963731495.1). Lineage (GTDB taxonomy): Bacteria > Pseudomonadota > Alphaproteobacteria > Geminicoccales > Geminicoccaceae > DASUGG01. The sequence continues at coordinate 86,489 of CAVSVZ010000073.1, read as the reverse complement.
TCGGCGGCCCCAAGATCAAGGGCGCGACCGGCGGCCCCGCCCGGGTCCTGGCGCTGGTCTAGGCGACGCCGCGGCGAGCTGGTCGAAAAGCCTGCGCCAAGGGGGGGGCCGGAGCGCCACGCCGGCCGGCCTTGAACGCCCTGTTTCGAACCGATATCGTGCCGTTGCACGAGAGACGCCGCGATCTGGTGGACCGTGGGCCGACGGGCCGATGGACGCCTAGCGTCTTTGCTGCAATCAAGAACCGGGCGCCGGCGGGGCCGGTCGCGACCCGAACAAAGGAGGACACCATGACCAGCGGAGTCGGCAGGCGAAACATCTTGAAGGGCGGTGGCGCGGGCCTCGCGGTCCTGGGCGCGGCGGCGGCCACCACCGGTGCGGTGATCTCGGCCAAGGAGGCGGCGGCCCAGTCGGCCGAGGACAGCCTGCTGCGCACCGTGCTCGACCGGGGCAACGTGATCGTCGGCACCGGCAGCACCAACGCGCCCTGGCACTTCGAGGACGAGGGCGGCAACCTGGTCGGCATGGACATCACCATGGCCCACATCCTGGCGCAGGGCCTGTTCGACGATCCGGACGCGGTCGAGTTCGTGCAGCAGGACCCGGCGGCACGCATCCCCAACATCGTCACCGGCAAGGTCGACATCGTCATCCAGTTCATGACCGTGAACGCGGGCCGCGCCCAGCTGGTGAACTTCACCCGCCCCTACTATGTCGAGGGCGTCGCCCTGCTGACCCGGCCTGACTCGCAGCGCAAGACCTTCGACGACCTGCTGGCCGGCGGCAGCGACACCAAGGTCTCGATCCTGCAGAACGTCGACGCCGAGCAGAACGTGCACCTCGTCCTGCCCGAAGCCCAGGTCCTGCTGATCGACACCCAGGCCAACGTGATCCAGGCGCTCGACAGCAACCGCGTCGACGCCGCCGCGGTCGATCTCTCGACCGTGCGCTGGCTGGTCAAGCTGAACCCCGATCGCTACTTCGACAGCGGCAAGCGCTGGTTCTCGATGCTCTACGCCGCTGCCGTACGCCAGAGCGACCTCGACTGGCTCTGGTACGTCAACACCACCTTCGACGTCGCCATGTTCGGCCATGACAACGCGCTCTACGATGCCGCCTTTGCCGACTATTTCGGCGAGGAGGTTCCGACCCGCAAGACCGGCTTCCCGCCGATCTGAGCCGGCAGGGCCCCGTAGCGACTGGGGTGGTGCGGGGCCTTCGCCTGCCCGGACGATACCTGCCCGCTATGCCGCCTTGTTCAGGCGCACGCCGCCGCCTTCGGTCAGCATGACCTTGTTCAGGAGCTTGACGCAGGCGTAGACCGCCTGGATCGAAGGGGCGGGCGTCTCAGTGAGCTTGGCCAGCTCGAGGATCGAGCCGACCAGCGCCTCGGTCTCGAGCGAGCGGCCAAGCTCGACGTCCTGCAGCATCGAGGTCTTGTGGGCGCCCACCCCTTCGGCGCCTTCGATCCGCTTCTCGATCGTGTGGCGGAATTTGATCCCGAGCTTCTCGGCGACCGCCTGCGCCTCGCGCATCATGTCGGCCGCGAGCCCCCTTGTCTCCGGGAACTGGCAGATCTCGACCAGGGTCGCGTGGGAGAGCGCGCTGATCGGATTGAAGGACAGATTGCCCCAGGCTTTCAGCCAGATCTCCGAGCGGATGTTCGCGAGGATCCGCGACTTGAGGCCGGCCGAGACCAGCACGTCATGGACCCATTTGGCGCGTTCCGTCTCCTTGCCGTCGAGCTCGCCGATCGGGAACCGGTCGCCTTCGGCATGGTGGATCACACCGGGTGCGCTCACCTGCGCCGCCGGGTAGACGACGCATCCCAGCACCCGGTCCGGGTCGATCTTGCGCGCGAGAATGCCCGACGGATCGAGACTCGACAGCTTGTGGCCGTCGTACTCGCCGCCGTGCCGCTGAAAATACCACCAGGGCAGCCCGTTCTGGACCGTCATGATCATGGTCTCGGGCGTAAGCATGGCGTCGATCTCGCGCACCACCTGGTCGAGGAAATGCGCCTTGACCGCGAGGATCACGAGATCCTGGGGCCCGGCCTCGGCGGCGCTCGTGACCGCCTTGACCTTGGCGAGATGCTCGGTGCCGTCCTCCCAGACGAGCTTGAGGCCGTTCTCGCGGATCGCGGCGAGCTGGACGCCCTGGTCGATCACGGTCACCGGATGGCCCGCCCCCGCCAGCCTCGCCGCCATCAGGCCGCCGATCGCGCCGGCCCCGACCACGCACACCCGCATCGGCTTGGGTTCACCCTCAAAGTACCTGTAGGGCACCCGCTGAACGAACGTGTTGCTGAGCGTGCCGATCCCTTCGATCGAGATCTCGATCGTGTTGCTGGCGGCGCGCATGGCGCTGACCCCGATCGAGGTGCCGCACGCGATGACGTCGCCGGGCAGCAGCGTCATGTCCCGGGACAGATAGCTTACCAGCTTGTGCGGTGGGAAGATCATGTCGGAGACCGGGTAGTTCTGCCGCTCCTTGCCATCCAGCACCGCGCGGATCGACAGGTCCATCGGGTCGATCCCGGTCGCGATCACCGGACCGAACACGCCGAAGGTGTCGAAGCTTTTGGCCCGCGCCCACTGGGCGAAGGTCGGATCCTTGCTGATGATATCGGCCGCGGTCACGTCGTCGACGCAGGTGTAGCCGAAGATGTAGTCGCCCGCCTCGTCCTCGGTGACGTTGCTGCAGGGCTTGCCGATGACGATGCCGAGCTCGCCCTCGTAGACGACGTTGCCACTGTAGGACGGCGGCCGACGGATCGTCTCGCCATGCGCGAGGAAGGCGCTCGGCGATTTCAGGAAGTAGAGCGGCTCGGCCGGCTCGGCCACGCCCAGCCGCGCCGCCAGCGCATGGAAGTTGTTCCAAAGGCAGACCATCTTCGACGGCACGCACGGCGTCAGCACCCTGACCTCCGCCAGCGACACCGTCTCCCCGGTCGGCCGGGAATGGTCGAACATGTCGCCGTCGTGGACCGTGATGGTCTCGCCGTCCAGCGTGCCAAAGCCGGTCCGTCCCTGCCGTTCGAACCTGATCCAATGTGCCACGTCATGCCTCCCTGATACGGTTGCGACCGCACGCGCTGCAGCTCGGTCCCAGCAAGGTAGCGGGTTAGCCCGCCCAGCAGGCATCACCTCGCAAAGGGAGCGGTGGCTCGCTTCTCGGCGGTCCGCGTGCATCATCGGAGCCGCTCGCGATCTTGTCCACACTCTCGGGCGGCGGCGCCCACGTTCGACGTCGCCATGTTCGGCCGCCAGAACGCGCTCTACGACGCCGCTTTCGTCGTACTTCGCTGAGGAGATCCCGGCCTGCAAGACCGGCTTCCCACCGATCTAGTGACGCCGGTCTCAGCCCGGAGCTGAGCGTGCGCGGGCGAGCCGTCGGTAGCCGCTAGGGGACATGCCGGCGGTGCGGCGGAATGCCCGCGCGAAGTGCGCCGGGTCCTCGTAGCCCAGCGACCACGCGATCTCGGTGACCGGAAGGTCGGTCTCGCGCAGCAGATCGCCGGCGTGCAGGTGGCGGACCTGGCCGAGGATCGCGCGGTAGCCGTGCCCATCCCGTTCGAGCCGTCGCTGCAGGGTGCGCACGCCGACGTTCAGCTTGCCGGCGACGCCGTCCAGATCGAAGCGCCGATCGAACAGACGCGCATAGGCGATCTCGACGACCGTATCCGAGATCGTGCTGGGTGGCGCTCCGCGGACGAGTTGGCGCAGGCTGCGCCACGGCGTCACCGCCGCCGCGAGCGGGTCGGGCCCGCGGTTCTCGAGCAGCGCCACCGGAAATACGATCGCGAGCGCTTCGGCCTTCGGCCGCACCTCGCAGTCCACCACGTCCTGCAACAGGTCGAGGCCGCGTCCGTGCCGCGACTTGACCTCGATCCAGGAAGGCCGCCAGCCGGGGCCCGCATAGCGGCCGATCGACCTCAGCAACGCCGGCAGCACATGATCGCCGTGCTGGCGATGGTCGAGCCCGACCGGCGCATTCAGCCGGTAGGTGTAACGCGCGAACGCGCCGTCCGAAGTGAGCGTCAGCGCGGCACCGCTCTGGTGGTAGCGCAGGCTGCGCGAGGCGCGTTGCAGGCAGCCTTCGAGCGTGTCGGCCGATAGCGCGTAGCGCGCCCAGGATCCGAAATCGGCCGGCGACATCGCGGCGCCGACATGGAACCCGAACAGAGGATCGCCGACGAAGTCCGCGGCCTCGGCGAACAGCGCGATCATGTCGCGCAGCAGGATTCGCCGATCCGGCCTGGCTGCGAGGTCGACGGGCAGGTCCAGCCTGCCGAACAGACGGCGAAGGCCGCGCCCGCCTTCGCTCGCCTCGATCCTCGCCGGCAGCGGGCCCATGCCACGGACCGCGGTCATCGGAACGGGTGCACGCACAGGATGGGTTCTCGTTTTGACGTGAAATGGCAGGCTCCGACCGAACACGATTTGTACACTCGGGGCGCGTCGCAGCCAATGCGAACCAGGGCAAAAGCCTCAGGAAGGCGCCCGTTGCGCCAACCTTGGAAGCCTCGTTCCACCGGAACGCGACGCTGATCCAGGCGAGCGCATACGCCAAGATGAGCGAACCAAAGCATGAGCCTTTTTGAGGCGGCAGAGGGAGGAGCGATCGATGAACATTGCACCGGCACGATATGCGGCGAGTGTCGCCATCGCGATCGCAGGCATGACGCTCGCGCCCGTGGCGCTCGGTGCAGATGTGGATGTGGCTTCGAAGGTGACCGCGAGAGCGAGCGTTCATCTCGATCTCGACCCTGCCGCGGGCTTCGACGCCGCGGCCAAGTTTCGACCGGGGATGCGCACCTCGGATTTCCTCGCCTCCGAATGGTGGTGCGGCGTCGACGCGAGCTTCGAAGATTTCTGCGAAGTCGAGGATCAGCACTGCAGCACGCCAAAAAATATCGGCAACATCCTCTGTCCGCCCGAGGGCGAGGACGACTATGTCCTCGAGGACAGTTGCGCCGCCTTGCTCGAAGCCGGCATGGATGACGATTGCAGGCGCAACTCGAACCGCGGCTCGAAAACCTGTCCCGGTGCGCCCGTGGTCAGGCCCTACTGCAACTATCGGACCGAGGAAACCGGTGAGGTCGCGTGGCGCTGGACGGTCTCCGAGGCCGAGGGCCGTCTCGTGATCGGCTGCTCCCAGGAGGGCTATGTCGGCTACGCGCCCGGCAGCCTCGACGATCCGGGATCGGTCGCCAGCGGCTGCCTCGCGCACGGCCATCTTCGCGCCCTGAGCTTCGGGGAGGAACCGCTGCGGCCGTGCCGGCCGGGCGAGATCGAGATCACGATCCCGGCCGTCGAATTCGATTAGGACCACCACCAAGCGCCTCGGGGAGGTCATCATGACCGTCAACACTGCGCAACGTCCTGCCGCGTGCGGGCCCAGCAGGAGAAGATGCCAAAACGGCGCCAGAGCCTTGCTGCTGGCCACGTTGGTGGCGGCTGGCACAGCACATGCGGCGGACGAGAAGGAAGCGGGCAACGTCACGGCCAAGGCCACAATCGAATGGCTGACCTCACCCTATGAACGTGTCCAGGTCGGCATGAGGACATCTGACGTGCGCTCGCGCGCGCATAGCTGTTCGAACGGCAGCAGCACCGGATCCTGCACGGCGGTGGACACGCACAGCTCGACCCCGAAGAACATCGGCAACATCCTTTGCATGCCGACCAACATCACCAAGGTCAAAATCGAGCCCGCGTGTAGCGCCCTGTTGGTCGATGGCAAGTTTGATCACTGTCAAAGAAACGCATTCAACAACAACGGACCGAAGCTGTGTAATACGTCAAGCGACGACCGTGTGCCTTTGATGCCAGCCTGTAACTACAGGACCGAGAAGACCGGCGAGGTCGAGTGGAAGTGGACGATCGCACAGGAGGGCGACGTCTACGTGGTCGGCTGCTCCCAGCGAGGCTATCGTGGCTACACGCCTGACCCGGACGAAGAGGAGGCCGACGAGGCGATCGCAACGGGTTGCCTGCACCACGGCCGGCTCGAGGGCCTGGCCCTCGGCGATCAGCCGCTGCGCCCGTGCCGTCCGCACGAGGCGGGGCTCATCATTCCGCTCGAGGTAGCGGACTGAGGCCCGGCTCGCCGCACATCAACGCATCCATCGGCACCGAGCCGCGGCGGGACGCGCCTTGTCCCGCCTTGGGACAGAGGGTAGTCTGAGCCCACCATCGAGCGAGGCACGGTCTCCTTCCCGACCTGCCGGGGGGCGGCTTGGACTACCACTTCAACTTCCACTACATCTGGCGCCACTTCGACCGGCTCTGGCACGGGCTGATCCTGAGCCTGGAGCTCGCCTTCGTCTCGATCCTGATCGGCATGGTGATCGGCCTGGCGCTCGCCCTGGTCTACACCGGCGGCGGCCGGACCAGCCGCGCGATCGTCGCGGCCTATGTCGAGACCATCCGCAACGTGCCGCTGCTGCTGCTGGTCTATCTGGTGTTCTACGGCGTGCCGTCGGTCGGCGGCTTCTCCTACGGCCCGACCACCTCGTTCGTGGCCACCCTGTCCGCCTATTCGGGCGCCTATCTGGTCGAGGTGTTCCGGGCCGGGCTCGACGCGGTGCCGCGCGGCCTGATCGATGCCGGCAAGGCGATCGGCCTCACGCCCTGGCAGCGGCTGATCCACGTCCGCCTGCCGACCATGTTCCGGATCGTCCTGCCTTCGCTCTCGAACACCTACATCTCGCTGTTCAAGGACACCTCGATCGCGTCCGTGATCGCGGTCCCGGAGCTGACCTACGCGGCGCAGTGGATCAACTTCAACACCTTCCGGATCATCGAGGTCTACGCCGTGGTGGCGCCGATGTACCTGGTCACCGGCTACGCCATCCTGTTCACCCTGCAGCGCCTCGAGAAGCGCTTCGTGGTCTATCGCTAAGGTCATGTGGGCCGCGATCGAATCCCTGCCCTTCCTGTGGCAAGGCCTGCTGGTCACGCTCCATGTCTCGTTCCTGGTGGTCGCGATCTCGCTGGTGATCGGCCTGGTGATGGGGGTCGGCATCGTCTACGGGCCGCGCTGGCTGTACTGGCCGATCCGGGCGTACAGCGATCTGATCCGCGGCATCCCGATCCTGGTGCTGATCTTCTTCGTCTATTACGGGCTGCCGCCGCTCGGGCTGAACCTCGACAATTTCTGGGCGGCGGTCGCAGCACTCACCGCCTTCAAGACCGCGCATGTGATCGAGATCGCGCGCGGCTCGATCCAGTCGATCCACTACGGCCAGACCGATGCCGCCAAGGCGATCGGCCTGACCTTCTGGCAGCGCATGCTCTACGTGATCTTCCCGCAGGCGACCCGGCGCTTCCTGCCGCCCTGGATCAACGCCGTGACCGATGCGGTCAAGGGCTCGGCCCTGGTCTCGCTGATCGGCGTGGTCGACCTGATGCTCGCGATCCAGAAGGTGATCGGCCGCACCTACGAGCCGATGCCGCTCTACGTCACCGGCGCGATCATCTACTTTGCGATCAACTATGCGCTCTCCAGCCTGTCGCGGCAGATGGAGGCGCGCTTTGCCTATATCCGGGACTGACGCGGTGGCCGCACAAGACATCGTCAAGATCGAGGGCGTGACCAAGGCGTTCGGCGAGGTACGGGTGCTGAACGGGGTCGATCTCGCGGTGCGGCGTGGCCAGGTGGTCTCGATCATCGGCCCCTCGGGCGGCGGCAAGACCACGCTGCTGCGCTGCATCAACGTGCTCGAGACCTACGATGCCGGCAGCATCCAGGTCGACGGCGTTGAGGTCGGCTACGCGACCGCCGATGGCCCGCGCCGGCGGGCGCGCAGCGAGCGCGAGCTGGCAAAGATCCGCGCCGACATCGGCATGGTGTTCCAGCTGTTCAACCTGTTCCCGCACCTGACCGCCGCCGAGAACGTGATGCTCGGCCTGCGCAAGGTGCGCGGCCTTGGCAAGGCCGAGGCGCGCGAGCGGGCGGAGCGTGGCTGACGCGGGTCGGGCTCGCCGACAAGGTCGACAGCCTGCCGGCCCAGCTCTCGGGCGGCCAGCAGCAGCGGGTCGGCATTGCCCGCGCGGTGGCGATGGACCCCAAAGTCCTGCTGCTCGACGAGATCACCTCGGCGCTCGACCCGGAGCTGGTCGGCGAGGTCCTGGCGGTGGTCCAGGATCTTGCCAGGGACGGCATGACCATGCTGGTGGTGACCCACGAGATGAGCTTTGCGCGCGAGCTTTCCGATCGCGTGGTGTTCATCGACGGCGGCGAGATCCTGGTCTCCGGCACGCCCAAGGAGGTGTTCGTCGATCAGGGTCACGAGCGCCTGCGCAGCTTCCTCTCGCGGCTCGATTCGGCGCATGCATTCGGGGAGCACCCATGACCGCCAACCATGACGACATCCGGCTCGAGCTGGGCCTGCGCCCGGTGATCAACGCGTCCGGCACCATGACCTTCCTGGGCGCCTCGATCGTGGTGCCCGAGGCGATCGAAGCGATGGCGCGCATGCTGCCGCAGTTCGTCGAGATCGGCGATCTGCATCGCAACGCCCATACCGTGATCGCGCGCCTGACCGGCGCCGAGGCGGGCACGGTCACCGCGTCGACCGCCTCGGGCATCACGGTCGCGGTCGCCGCCAGCATGACCGGCGCCGACCTCGCCCGGATCGAGCAGCTGCCCGACGTGCGGGGCATGAAGCACGAGGTGCCGATCCAGCGCGGCCACATGGTCCATTACGGCGCCCCGGTCGAGCAGGCGGTGCGCCTCGCCGGGGCCTCGGTCAAGCCGTTCGGCGGCGCCACCGACGCGAGGTCGTACCAGCTGCGTGCCGTCCTCGGTCCGGAAACGGCCGCGGCATTGTACGTGGTCTCGCACCATTGCGTCGACTACGGCCAGATCCCGCTCGAGAATTTCTGTGCGATCTGCCACGAGCGCGGCGTGCCGGTGATCGTCGATGCCGCCTCGGAATACGACCTCAAGGGCTTCCTCGCTCAAGGCGCGGATATCGTGATCTACAGCGGCCACAAGTTCTTGGGCGGCCCGACGGCCGGCATCATCGCCGGTCGCAAGGACCTGGTGCGCGCGGCGTATCTGCAGAACTTCGGCATCGGCCGCGGCATGAAGGTCGGCAAGGAGAGCATCGTCGGCGTGATCGCGACGCTCGAGGCCTGGGATCAGCGCGACCATGCCGCGGTGCGGGCGCGCGAGGATTCGCATCTGGCGCTCTGGCGCGCCTGCCTCGAGGGCCGACCGGGCGTGCGCGCCGAGATCCTGCCCGATCCGACCGACAACCCGCTCGACCGGATGCGCGTGCACATCGATCCGGCTGCGGCCAAGGTCACGGCCTGGGATCTCGCGCATGCGCTCGCCGCCGGCGATCCGCCGGTGATCGTGCGCGACCACCACGCCGAGAACGGCTTTTTCGACATGGACCCATGCAACCTGCACGACGGCGAGGCCGAGATCGTCGCCGATCAGCTCACGAAAACCCTGGAGCGCGGCCTGGCCGGCGAAATTGCCGCGAGCAGCCTCGCTGCCCGCCGTGCCGCACGCTTCGCCGCGATGCTCGACTGGCCCGATTGAGCGTGCTGCCCCGCGCGGCGACCGTCGATGATCTTCCGCAGGGTCATCGCGCCGCTGAGGAGATCACGGCCTGCAGGACCGCCGTTCCACCGATCTCCCTGACACAGCTGCAGCTGCGCACGCTACCGCGCGTCCCATAGGATAGCTCCTCCGGCCGGGTCACTGCGACCGGGCGTCGCATCGCCGACTCCCCGCCGACCCGCGTGTACATCTGTTCGCGGAGCGCGATCACCCTCATCGTGAGCGTACCCCGGTACGCTCCATAGTGCGGTAACCATTTGCTGTTACGGGGTTCCGCACGTCACGAAGGGTGGAGAGCGCCATGGCCGCCGGAGATGCCACCAGCATCGAGCAGAGGATTCAGCAAGCCTCGGCGAGCGAGCTGTCGCGCGCCGATGTCCAAAAGATCCTCGATCAGCTGGCGGGCCATCTCGGCATCGCGTCGCTGAAGCTGGACGCCGAGGGCAGCGTCGAGCTCCTGGTCGATGACGAGGTGCCGCTGACCCTGGTCCATCTGCCGGGCTTCCCGGGCGTGATCGTCAGCGCGCCGCTGCCCGATGCGCCGGGGGCGCGCGGCGATCTGCTGCTCTATCTGCTCCAGGCCAACATGTCCTGGACGATGACCCGCGGCGGCGCCTTCGGCATCCTGCCGGCCGCCGGGCCCGGCCCCGGGACCGAGCTTCGGCTGTGCCGCCACCTCCTGCTGCCGGATCGCGACCTCGCCCGGATCGATCGGGAGCTCAGCACCTTCGTCGACGACCTGATCCGCTGGACCGAGGAGATCGATCTCTATCTCGACACCCTCGACGGCCCCGACGAGGACGACACCGGGCAGACGCACGAGCCGGCGTCGGACAGCGGCCCGCAACGCCCGCCCAGCCTGGACCAGCTGGTCTGAGCCGGCGCTTGGTGGAGCCAGCAGATGTCGCGATCGGACTACGTCGCTTCGGTCCTGAACGAGCAGGCCGCAGCACTCGGCCTTCCCGGGATCACCCTGGACAGCAGCGACCGGGCCACGCTGACCTTCAACCAGCTGGAGGTGACGTTCGCCTAGGCGAGCCTGGCTGACGGCCCGCAGCGAGCCCGCTGCTCCGCCTGTTCCTGACCATCTCACCGCGCCCGAGCGGGTCGCTGCCCGGAGCGTTCGGCATGGTCAAGCCGGGCCTGCTGCTCCGTCAGCTCCGCGTGCTCAGGTCATGCGGCGCGGCGGCGCCCCTGTACGACCGCTCCCTCCCGCCAACGACGAAGCGCAACCTCCAACACTTGTAGGCGAGGACCCTCAGCAGGATCCCGAATCCTGACGGCCATCAGGTAAGCTCCGGTCGGATCCTGAATGGCCTGGATGACGCTCAGCCACGAGCGCTGGCGTGCATTCCCCTTCGCGCCCGAGGTCAGCTAGATGTTGGGAAGCCTGATGACCGCCAAACGCCACGATGCCCGCCTCCGGCCCGCGACTCTGGCCGACGTGCCGGCGATCGTCGCGCTGCTGATGGACGATGCGCTCGGTAAGCTGCGCGAAGATCTCGGCACGCCGCTCAATCCCCGCTATCTGGCAGCTTTCGAGGCGATCGAGCGTGATCCGAACCAGGTGCTGGCGGTCGCCGAGCAGGATGGCCGCGTGGTCGGCTGCCTGCAGATCAGCTTCATCCCAGGCCTCTCGCGCCTGGGCATGTGGCGCGGCCAGATCGAGGCGGTGCGAATTGCATCGGGTCAGCGCGGCGGCGGGCTCGGCAAGGCGATGCTGGCGTGGGCGATCGAGCAGTGCCGCGCGCGCGGCTGTGGCCTCGTCCAGCTGACCACCGACAAGCGGCGGCCCCAGGCCCATCGCTTCTACGAGGCGCTGGGCTTCGAGGCCAGCCACGAGGGCATGAAGCTGGCGCTCTAGGCCGATCCGATGCCGGCCGGTAACGTCGCCGTCAGGTCAAGCAACCGATTCCGTAACCGCCAGAACCTATCAACTTGGATAGGGTCGCTACCCATCTTGCGAAAATATACTACCAATACTACGGGGAAAATGACTTGAACAGCACGGTCAAACGAGGCCATTGTTTTCGGCGGAATCCCGTGTCTTTTGAAAACCAATAGCGCCAATACCTTTGCACATCGATTTTTTTCGATGTTATTGTGACGATTGTTACAGAACGCGGGCAGGCGATCGTGCACAAGGGGGGCAGGTGACCACGGCACAGCCGATGGCACTGACCGAGACACCCCCGGCCGACGCCGGCTCAATGGAGGTACCAGCGGTGAGAACCATCAGGGGTAACAAAGGCATCGACTTGGCGCACGGCATCAGCGTCGACAGCGCCTTCAAGGAAGCCGCCAGCGCCGCGACGCACGGCGCCGAAACCGTGAAGGGCCAGGATTTCGTGGCGACGAGCGTTGTGAACGCCCTGGCCAAGGTGGGTCGGGACGCCGCGCTCCGTGCGCCCGACCACCATCCCGCCGGCCACGGCCATGGCGCGGGCAATGGTCATGCGGGTCAGGACGCCACGGGCGACGCCGATTTGGTCGACACGGGCGACAGCGCTACGGGCGACACCGACTTGGTGGCTACCGGGGACGGCGACGCGGGCGACGGCAATAGCTCGGACGACGGTGCCGAGGGCGACACCACCATTACCTTGTTCGCCCCGAACCCGGATCCGCTCGATCCCGACATCATCGACGGCTCGGACACCGTTGTCACCAATCTCGCGGTTACCCCTGAGGTCACGGTTACCCCTGAGGTCAATGTCACCACCCTCGCGGACGCTGCTCAGCTCGACATCGGGAGCCTGACGGGCTCCCCCGAGTCCGATCCCGCGACCGTTACGGACTTGGATGCCAGCACGGACGCCCTCGCCGCCCACAGCCGAACCCGTGCAGGCGATCTGGACATCGCCGACGACACCGCGAGCCTCACGCGAGCGCAGATCTTGCAGCAGGCGGGCACAGCCATGTTGGCGCAAGCGAACAGCAGTACGGACATCGCCCGGTCCTTGTTGGACAACGGCAACGGCAGGGGGGACACCGTTGATAGCGCCTCCGACGACCCTGACGCCGCGTTCGAGGGTGATTTCGCCGACTTCGCCGTCGCCAGCGGCCTGCAGGAGCATGAGGACGCGGAGGCCGCCGTGACCGATGCAGCCGTCCATGACACCGACCAGGCGACCAGCATATCCGTCGACATCGACGATCAGCAGGGTGCCGACCTGTCGACCTCCTTGTACGACGCGTCTTCCTCACTGTGAGCCAAATGGCGCATCGCATGCAGGAGCCCCCGGCCGCCCGGCCGGGGGCTTTCCGCGCCCGGAGCCTGGCGAGGCCGGCGGCAGCCGCATGCGACCGTGAGGTCGCCGGAGAGACAGGCTGAACGATGAGCACCGCGCGGCACTCGGCGCTTGGTGATGCGCTCGGGGCGGCACGGCGGGCCTTCCTGGTGGTGCTGCTGTTCAGCGTCGGCGTCAATCTGCTGACCCTGACCGCGCCGCTCTTCATGCTGCAGCTGTTCGATCGCGTGATCCTCAGCCGCAGCACCGAGACCCTCCTGTTCCTGACCCTGATCGCCGGCGCCGCGCTGCTGGTCCTGGGCGCGCTCGACATCGTGCGCAACGTGCTGCTGGTGCGGATCGGCTTCTGGCTGGAGCGCCGCCTGAGCCCGGAGGTGCTGGCGGGCGGCATCCGGATCGGCGCCAGCCGGGCCGCCGAGGGGTCGATCCAGGGCCTGCGGGACTTGATGCAGATCCGCGGGTTCGTATCGAGCCCGACTGTTCTGCCGATGCTCGACATGCCCTGGGTGCCGATCCGCCTCGCCCTGGTGTTCATGCTGCATCCGCTGCTGGGGCTGGTCGCCGTGGGCGGCGTGGTCGTGCTGTTCGGCCTGGCGCTGGCCAACGAGCTCGGCACGCGCAAGCTGCTCGAGCATTCGAGCGCGCAGTCGAGGCAGGCGCTGCGCCGGGCGGAGGCGGCGGTACGCAATACCGACGTGTTCGAGGCGATGGGCCTGTTGCCGAACCTGATTCACGGCCGGCACCGGCACAACGCCAGCGCGACCGCCCTCCAGGCGCGTGCCGCGGGGCGCGGTCTGGGCATCCTCTCCGCCTCCAAGGCGATCCGGATGGCGCTGCAGATCGGCACGCTCGGCGTAGGCGGCTATCTGGTGCTCCAGGGTCAAGTGACGCCGGGCGTGATGGTCGCCTCGTCGATCCTGGTCGCGCGGGCGCTGGCGCCGCTCGAAGGCACGATCAGCGGCTGGCGTATAGCGGTGCAGGCACGCAGCGCGTACCGACGATTGCGCACCATGATGGAGACCATGCCGAGGCCCGGGCCCGCCATGCCCCTGCCGGCGCCGAGCGGCGCGCTGGAGGTGCAAGGCTTGACCTACGCCTATCCAGGCGCCACGAGGCGATTCTGCGCGGTGTCGGCTTTCGCCTGGAGCCAGGCACCGCGCTCGGCCTGATCGGCGCTTCGGCGGTCGGCAAGACCACGCTGGCGCGGCTGATCGTTGGCAGCCTGCGAGCGCGGGTCGGGCATGTCAGGCTCGGCGGTGCCGAGCTGGCGGCGTGGAACCCCGAGGATCGGGGGCAGCATGTCGGCTACCTGCCCCAGGACGTGGAGCTGTTCGAAGGCACGGTGCGCGAGAACATCGCGCGCATGGCGACCGGCGATTTCGCCGCGGTCGTGGCGGCCGCAGAGGCCGCCGGCATCCACGAGATCGTGTTGCGCCTGCCTGCGGGCTACGAGACCCAGATCGGTCCCGGGGGTGCTATGCTGTCGGGTGGCCAGCGGCAGCGGATCGCGCTGGCCAGGGCGCTCTATGGCCGGCCCAGGCTGGTGGTGCTGGACGAGCCCGGGGCCAATCTGGACGAGGCGGGTGAGCGGGCATTGGCGCAGGCGATCCGGCATCTCAAGGACATCGGCGCTACCCTGGTGATGACCACGCATCACCAGCGCATGCTGCATCTGATGGACGTGATCGGCGTGCTCGCAAGCGGTCGGCTGCAGCGCATGGGGCGCACCGAGGAGATGCTGCCAGGGCGAGCCGGCGCGGCCCCGCTGCACGCCCTGCCGGAGCCGGCGGGTGCTGCGCGATGAGCGAGCGACCCGAACAAGGCGGCAGCCAGGTCGCCCTGCCGTCGCGGGCGGGGCCGCCCGCGATGCCCGAGCCCACGGCTTCGATCTCGCCGCATCCGAGAATTGCGCTGCCCGCGATGATCGGCGTCGCGCTGCTGGTGCTGTTTTTCGGCGTGTTCGGCGCGTGGGCCGCGCTGGCGCCCCTGCAGAGCGCCGCCATCGCGCCGGCCAGGATCGTCTCCGACAGCAAGCGCAAGACGGTCCAGCACCTCGAGGGCGGGATCATCAGCGAGATCCTGGCCCGTGACGGCGATCACGTGACGGCCGGTCAGGTCCTGCTGCGCCTGGACGACACCCAGCGGCGCGCGGATCTGCAGATTCTGCGCGTGCGCCGACAGGTGGCGGCGGCGCTGCAGGCGCGGCTGCGTGCCGAGCGCGACGGCCTCGACGCGATCAGCTTCCCCGAATGGCTGCTGGCGGCCGCCGCCGAGCCCACGGCCGCGGAGATCATGCAGGGCCAGGAGAACGTGTTCCGCGCCAGACGCACATCGGTCACATCGCGGGTTGCGATCCTGGAGCAGCGGGTCGCCGAGTTCGAGGAGGAGATCAACGGGCTCACCAGCGAGATCGCGGCGTTCGACAAGCAGCTGGCACTGATCGGCGAGGAGGTCGAGGATCTCCAGCTGCTGTTCGACAAGCGGCTGGTGCCTCAGTCCCGCCTGCTCGAGCTGCGCCGGCGCGCGGCCGCGATCGAAGGCGAGCGCAGCCGCAACGTCTCGGATATCGCGCGGGCCCGCCAGATGATCAGCGAATCACGCCTGCGCACGGCCGAGCTCGAGGCCGCGAGGATGACCGAGGTCACCCAGGAGCTGCGTGATGCCGATGCCACGCTGTTCGATCTGCTCGAGCGCATCCGCGCCGCCGAGGACGTGATCGCGCGCACCGAGATCCGCGCGCCGCTCGACGGCACGATCGTCAATCTGCAGGTCCACTCGCCGCGCGGCGTGGTCGGCCCCGGCGAGCCGCTGCTGGAGATCGTTCCCGAGCACGATCGGCTGGTCGTGGAGGCGATGGTGCGGCCGGTCGACATCGACGTGGTTCATCCCGGCCTGCGCGCGCAGGTGCGCCTGACCGCCTTCAACAGCCGCGCCGTGCTGCCGCTGAACGGCGAGGTCGTGTACGTCTCGGCCGACATTTTGAGCGACGAGCGGACCGGTGAGCAGTACTACCTGGCGCGGGTCGAGCTGACCGACGACGTCTCGGCCGCGCTGGACGGGGCCGAGCTCTACCCCGGCATGGCCGCCCAGGTGATGATCGCGACCGGCAGCCGGACCGCGCTCGACTATGTCCTGCGCCCGGTCACGCGCAGCCTGGAGCGGGCGTTCCGCGAGGGCTGATCCGGTCGCTGCCGGCACATTTCTGGAGTCAGGCCGGGCTGCCGGCCGGCGCCTCGCCGAGATTGCGGGCGATCGAGGCCCGGTGACGCCAGATCACCGCGGCCGCCAGGAGGCCGATCACGCAGCCGGCCGCCAGCGGCGCCTGCAGGCCGAGCGCCTCGGACGCCACACCCATGATCAGCGCGCCGAGCGCCGGGCCGCCGCGAAAGATCAGCCCGAACAGGCTCAGCACACGGCCGCGCATCGCCTCCTCGACCGAGGTCTGCATCAGGGTCTGGGTGCCGACGCCCGCGATCACCATGCCGAACCCGGCGAAGGCCACGCACACCACCGCGACCGGAAACCAGCTGACCAGGGAGAACACCAGCACCGACAGGGTGACCAGGAACGAGCTGGCGAGCGCGATGTTGGTCAGGCGGGATTCCTCGTGGCGCTGGGCCAGCCACAGGCCGGCCGCGACCGCGCCGATCCCGGTCGCCGAGCCCAGGGTCGCCAGGCCCGATGCGCCGCGCCCGAACACCTCGCGACGCAAAGCCCGGCAGCAGCTCGAAGAACGGCCGCGCGCTCACCGCCATGATCGCATGCAGCAGCAGCAGCGGCCCGATGCCCGGATGTCGGCTGGTGTAGCGCAGGCCCTCGCCGATCGCGCCGAGCATCGAGCGCCTGCCCTGCCCGTCCATGGCGATCGGCTCGAGCCGCATGCGCGACAGCGCGAACAGGAACGCCAAGAAACTCAGGGCATTGAGGAGAACACCATGGCGACGCCCGACCAGACGATCACCACGCCCGCGCAGGCCGGCCCGACGAAGCGCGCCAGGTTGAACACGATGCTGTTGATCGCGACCGCGGTCGGCAGGTCCGAGCGCGGCACCAGGGCCGGCGCCAGCGCCAGGCGGGCCGGCTGGTTGAAGCCGACCACGATGCCGCCGAGCAGGACCAGGCCGACCAGCAGGTGGACCGTGATCAGGCCGGTCGCGGTCAGGGCGAACAGGATGAACGCCTGCAGCATGATCGCGCATTGGGCGACCAGCAGCAGGCGCCGCCGGTCGAAGCGGTCGGCGAGCGCACCGCCGAATGGGCCGATCGCGATGGTCGGGAACAGGTCGGCGAACGCGACCAGGCCGAGCACGGCGCCGGAATGGCTGAGCTCCCAGGCGAGCCAGCCGACACCGATCCGCTGCATCCAGTTGCCGATCAGCGAGATGCTGCTGCCGGCGACGTAGATGCCGAAGTTGCGATGGGCGAGCGCGCGCGGAATCGCGCCGAGACGGGTCAGGATTCTTGCTTGGTATCGGATGTCGCTCGTCGCCTCCCCGAGGCCCGCGTTATGCGAGCGTGGGCGCAGATCCCAGCGCCATTTTGCACCCTAACCGCCTGGCAGCACCAGGATCTTGTGATAGGGCAGCTTCAGGCTCGACAGGGTCACCGTGGCGGTGTCGCTGAAGATCGGCGGGTAGCTGTCCTCGATCAGCTTGAGGAAGCGGGCCAGGCGGTTCGGCGAGAAGTAGTGCATCGGGATCACCAGGGTCGGGCCGATCTGGCGGATCACCTCGACCATCAGCTCCTGGGCCATGGTGTAGGAGCCGTCGACCGGCACCAGCAGCACGTCGATATAGCCGAGCTCGCCCAGATGGACGTCGGTCAGCGTGTGATGCAGGTGGCCGAGATGGGCGATGCACAGATCGGCGATCTCGAACACGAAGATCGAGTTGCCGTTGTAGCGGGTGCCGCCGAACTGGCGGACATTGGTCGGCACGTTGCGCACCCGCAGATCCCGCTCGGTGACGTCGTGCACGGCCATGCGGCCGTCCTCGCCCCAGCCGCGCAGGATGTGCTTGACGCCGGGCTCGACGAAGTCGGTGTAGTGGCTGCTGTGCGCGTTGTTCATGGTGACGATGTCGGGCGCGAACGACGCGCGGATCGTGCCGTTGTAGTCGGTGATCGCGGTGGCGCCCCCGGGCGTCTCGATCAGAAAGCTGGAGTGGCCGAGAAAGGTCGAGCCGCACCTCGCCCGGGTCTGGCAGAGCGGCAGGTTGAAAAGCGACCGGAACCATCGAACCGGAAGCCTGTGCGATCGGGAAACAGTTCGCCATGGCCGCGGTGGCGAAGCCAAGCAGGGCGGCTGCGGCCGCAAGCGACCCCATGATCGATCGAAGCGCGTGCAACATCGTCACCTCAGCTTTGCCGTTGCTCACTGAAGGTCGCGAGGAACCAGTCTACGAACGCTGTCCATCCGCCCGATCGCATCGCCCTCGGGGCGCATGCCAGAGCTCAGGCCCCAGGCACGGAACGGCTCGAGCAAAGCGGGATCGCCGGTGATGACATGGATCGGCACATCCCGGCTGGCGTCGTCGCCCGTGATCAGCGGTGCCGGCTGATGGTCGCCGACCACGATCATCAGGGTTTGTTCGTCGACGAACTGCGCCGCGTAGGAGGCCAGCACGGCCAGCACGTAGTCGATCGCCAGCGTGTACTGATGACGCACGCGCTCGGGATCGCGCCACACCACCTCGGGCGGATCGCCGTCCTGGGCCCAGCGCGAGAACACGGCGCCATCACCGATCGAGTCCCAGTCGTCGAGCACCGGCGGGATCGGCGTCCAGGGCGCATGGCTGCTGATCAGCGACACCTCGGCGAACAGGGGCCGGTCTGCTGTCGCGCGCTCGAGCCGCTGCAGCGCGCTCAGCGTGTACTGGTCGGGCATGGTCACCCAGTTGTAGGGCAGGCCGGCATAGCCGAGATCGGCGGCGGCGTAGATCTGCTGATAGCCGAACTGCTCGCCCTCCGGCCACGGCATGGTGATCGCGGGCTTGACCGCCAGCGTCCGGTGGCCCGCCTTGGCGAACGCCTTGGTCAGGGTCAGCCAGTCGCTTCGGACCAGGGCGTCGTAGTCGCGCTGGTGGGGCAGCCAGAGACCGCTTTCGAACGTGCCGTGCGCCAGCCAGGACTGCCCGCCCATGGTCGGCGAGGTGAGATAGCCCGAGGCCGCGACCAGGCCCTGCGCATCGAGCTGCCGCTCGAAGGCGTCCAGCCTCGGCAGCGCGGTCGCCGCGTAGCGCGGCTGCTCGAGCGCGCTGCGCCCGTAGGATTCGAAGTAGATCAGGAGCACGTCGACGCCGCCCAGGCGTCCCAGGAGCGTCCCGGCCGGCAGGTTGCGGAACGGATCGGAGGCCATGGTCGCCTCGAGCTCGGCCTGATCCTTAAGGGCATCCCGGCCGAGGCGCCACTGCGCCAGCAGCATGCCGCTGGCATGCGCGGAGACCGGCCTGTACGGCAACCGCTGCGATCCTGCCTGTCCGAGCGCAAACAGCGCGAGCAGCGCGCCGCCGACGGCGAGCATCTGGCTGCGGGTCCGCGGCTGCGCGAGCACGCGCTGGGCGACGCCGATCGCCAGGGCCGACAGCGCGAACACCGCGAGCAGCCCGAGCACGGCGCCCGCCAGCACCAAGGCTGCTCGCCAGCCGCCGAGCGTGCCGCTCAACAGGTTGACCACCGAGGACGCCAGATCGACGTCGAGCAGCGGGTTGAGCGGCCGCCCCAGGCTCGTGCGCATACCGAGGTCGCCGAGCTCGAGCACGACCACCAGCGTGGTCGCAGCGGCGCCTGCGTAGCGCAGCGTGCGGCCGAGCGCGCCCGAGCGAAGCGGCGCGAGCAGCGCGAGCAGCAGCACGAGGAGCACGACCTCGACCGAGAGCGCCATGCGTAGCGGCGCATAGGGATTGGTCGGCAGGCCCCACAGGCATGACAGCCACAGGCCCGCCACCAGCAGCGCGAGCGCGCCGCCCCAGCCGGCGAGCCGTACAGGGGCCGCCTGCGAGATCGCGCAGGTCACCTGGCCCGGCCTTGTAAGGTGTGCCCGGCCTCGCGCCTTTCGGGATTGATCGACAGCACTATGATGCCCCCACCCGTCCGGGATTCTTCCCGATCTTGGGGACCCAAAGGCTGTGGAGGAGAAGGCCCATGCAATATGCCCTCGGCGATGCGCGCGTCACGACCGACGGCGACGCCTTTTGGATCGCGCCGACCGCCGTGGTCATAGGTAAGGTCAAGCTCGCCAAAAATGCCAGCGTCTGGTGGGGCTCGGTGCTGCGCGGCGACAACGAGCCGATCACCATCGGCGAGGGCTCCAATGTCCAGGACGGCTGCATGTTCCATACCGATCCGGGCTTTCCACTGATCATCGGCAAGGACGTCACGGTAGGCCATCTGGCCATGCTTCACGGCTGCGTGATCGGCGACAACTCGCTGATCGGGATCGGTGCAGTGATCCTGAACGGCGCAAGGATCGGCTCCAACTGCCTGATCGGCGCCAAGGCCCTGATCCCCGAAGGCAAGGAGATCCCGGACAACTCGCTGGTCATGGGCGCGCCCGGCCAGATCAAGCGTCAGGTCACCGAGGAGCACATCGCGCGCATACGGCGGGGCGCTGAGCACTACGTCGCCAACTGGCAGCGCTACAAGCGGGAACTTCGCAAGGAATAGCTGATCATGCCGGGCCGCGATGGGAGTGCAGCCACCCATGGCTCCGCTCGAGATGGCGGGCCTGATCCGCGCTACGGTGGGCCATCATGCGGTAAACGGCGATTTTGCACAGACTGTTGATCAGGAACCATGCGAGCGCGTAGCCCCAGACCACCAAGGCGTACCACCAGCCGATCGGCACCACGAACCAGCCGTAGACCGCAGCGAGTGTACCGATCGCCTTCGTCGCCAGGGCCGAAGCGACCAGCTGCCAGCTGGGCCACGGACGCTGCCAGATGGCGCCGGTGTTGCGAGTCAGGAAGATGGTCAGATGACCCGCTACCAGCAGCTTGAGGAAGATCAGCGTCTGGATCGTGCCACGCGGTAGCTGCAGATATTCTTCGCCGATCCAGAACAGGCCGAACGACGCGATCACGCCGAGCACGCCGAGCACCATGCTCATCGTCAGGACCCGGTGCATGTCCCAGCGGACCGGTCGCGCCGCCGCCTGCGTGTTGTCGTAGGCGATCATCATGATCGGGAAGTCGTTCAGGATCGCCAGCAGAACGATCATCACCGCGGTCACGGGGTAAAGGTTGAACACGATGATCGAGAGGGTCATGAACAGCAGAACCCGGATGGTCTCGGCAATCCGGTAGATGGCGTAGCTGTTCATGCGCTCGAAGATCATGCGCGCCTCTTCGATCGCACGCGTGATCACGGACAGGCCCGGCGCGGTCAGCACCAGATCGGCCGCCGCCCGGGCTGCATCGGTTGCACCGCTCACGGCAATGCCGATGTCCGCCTGCTTCAGGGCCGGCGCATCGTTGACGCCATCGCCGGTCATGCCGACGATGTGGCCGCGCGCCTGCAGCGCCTTGACGATCTCGAACTTGTGCTCGGGAAAGACCTGGGCAAAGCCCTCTGCGGCCTCGATCCGCTCCGCACGATCGCCCTCGAGCCCGTCGCCGAACACCTCGCTGGCGGCCACGATGTTGGTGCCGAGATGCAGCGTGCGCGCGGTTTCCCGGGCAATCGCAACATGATCGCCGGTGACCATCCGAATATCGAGGCCCATGGCCTCGGTGCGCTCGATGGTCTCGATCGAATCCTCGCGTGGCGGATCGAGCAGCGGCAGAAGGCCCAGAAACCGCCAGCGGCCGCCAGCGTCGGCGCGTGCCACGCCCAGGGTGCGGTAACCGCGCTCGGCCAGCGCGTCGATCTTACCCTCGACCTCATGCCTTTGCGTCTCGCCGGGCTTGGTCAGATCGAGAATGACCTGGGCCGCGCCCTTGGCAACCTTGAAGCGCTCGCTGTTGTGCTCGATCTCGGCATCCGCCTGCTTGCGCACCGGGTCGAACGGCTCGAAGTGCACCGTCTGGTAACCCGTCAGCTTGCCGGGATCGCCCAGCGCCTTGGCGACCGCGCCGTCGATCGGATCGTCCTCGGCGTCGAGGCGTGAGGCGAGCGCGGCACAGATCATCAGCTCGTCCGCGTCCTTCGCCTGCACCACCTCCGGATCGCCGGCCACCAGCCGGTTCTGGGTGAGCGTGCCGGTCTTGTCGGAGCACAGGATGTCCATGCCCGCCATCTCTTCGATCGACACCAGGCGGGAGACGATGGCCTTCATCCGCGCAAGCTTGACCGCGCCGACCGCCATGGTCACCGACAGCACGGCGGGCATCGCCACCGGGATGGCGGCGACCGTCAGGATCAGGGCGAACAGGATGGTCTCGACCAGCGGATCGTGCCGGAACAGCGCGATCAGCAGGATCAGGGCGACCAGCCCCAAGGTGGTCAGAATCAGGAAGTTGCCGATCCGCAGGACCGCCCGTTGGAAGTGGGACACGGCACCTGCCCCGGCCACCAGCTTCGCGGTACGGCCGAAATAGGTCTCGGCGCCGGTCGCGGTGACGACCGCCGTCATGTCGCCCATCTTGGCGATCGAGCTGGAATAGGCGGTATCGCCCACCGCCTTGTCGACAGGCAGCGATTCCCCGGTCAGCGCCGACTGGTCGACGCTCAGATAGTCGCCCTCGATCAGCTTGGCATCGGCCGGCACGATGTTGCCGAGATGAATCTCGACGATGTCGCCTGGAACCAGCTCCTGCGCCCCGATCGTCCGCCAGGCACCCTGGCGCAGGACCCGTGCCTGCAGCGCCAGGGTCTGCTTGAGCGCCGCGATCGCGGTGTCGGCCTTGAACTCCTGCCAGAAGCCGATGCCGGCGTTCAGCAACAGCATGGCCACGATGATCGTGAAGTCTTCCCAGTGCTGGACCACTGCCGACAGCACGGCGGCGATCTCGATCATCCACGGAATCGGCCCCCAGAAGAACGATAGGAGCTTCTGCAGCGCGCTGACCTGCTTTTCCTCGATCGCGTTCGGGCCGTAGCGCTCGCGCCTTTGCGCGGCCTCCTCGTCGCTCAGGCCGCGCTTCGGATCGACATCCAGCTTCTTCAGGCTCTGCTCGACGGACAAGTCCTCGAACGCTGGCTGACGGTCACTCTCTGCCATCGATGATTGGTCCCTCTGTCGGGCGCGTGGACCTCAGCGATCGAGATCGCCCTCACGTCGAAGCAGGAGCAGCGCTTCGCGGAAAGCATCCACCGTGTCGGCCACGTCCTGTGCGCTCAGTACGGCCGACACGGTCCCGCCCGGCCAGTTGTTGAAATCCACGCCGTGCAGCAGCATCGCAATCCGCACGCGATGGTTGATCCCGTACTGCTTGGTCTTGAGTTCGCCATAGGGCACCGCGAACGGATCGAAATCGCAGGGGCGCATCTCGCGTCGCGCGGGGTTGGTAAACAGATGGACCGCGGAGAAGGTGCCGTAGGCGGCCCAGGGCACCTCGAGCTCCCCGAGCACCTCATTCAGGCCCTCGCGAATCGTGGCAGCGCTGGCATTGGCGCGCGCGCAGGCATCGGTCGTCGCGATCAGGTCGAGCGCCGCGATACCGGCCGCGGCCGAGACAGGATTGGCGTTGAACGTGCCGGGATGCTGGATCTTCTCGGCACCTTTGGCAGCGGTCGCCGCGAAATCGAGCGCCGCCAGCACGTCCTCGCGGCCGACCACCGCACCGCCAGGCAGGCCGCCCGCTACGATCTTGGCGAGCGAGGTCAGGTCCGGCCTGATTCCGAAATGTCCCTGGGCGCCGCCTGGCGCCACCCGGAAGCCCGTGACCACCTCATCGAAGATCAGCAGCGCGCCATGCGCCTCCGTCAGCTCACGCAACGCCGACAGAAACGAGTCAGCCATCGGCACCATGCCGAACGAGCCGCCGGTGGGCTCCAGGATCGCCGCCGCGATATCGGGATCGGAGGACAGCGCCTGGCGCAGGCCGTCGACGTCGTTGGGCTCCACCAGCACCACCTGCTCGGCGACCGCCGGCAGCACGCCCACGGTCGGCGCGCCATCGAAATGCGACTGGTAGCCGGACGTCATGTGGTCGTGCCAGCCGTGGAAGTGGGTCTTGATCCGCAGGATCTTGCGCCGCCCGGTGAAGCTGCGGGCAAGGCGCACCGCCATCAGGGTCGCCTCGGTGCCGGACGCGGTGAAGCGGACCCGCTGCGCGCTCGGCATCAGCCGCTGGATCGCCTGCGCCCAGCGCACCTCGAGCGCGTGGCCCGAGCCGAAATGCGTGCCGCGCGCGAGCGCTTCCTGCATCGCAGCACTGACCTTGGGGTGGTTGTGACCGAGCAGCAGCGCGCCGTGGCCGCCGACATAGTCGATGTAGCGGTTGCCATCGACGTCCCACTTGTAGGCCCCTTCGGCGCGATCGACGTAGATGCCGTAGGGCTTGAGGTAGCGGCCGTCGTGGGTGACGCCGCTCGGGAACAGGTTGTCGGCTTGCGCGGCGAGCGCGGCCGAGCCCGGCGTGCGGTCGCGATACGCGGCCTCGATGGTAAGATTGGCGCGAGCGGGTTCGATCATGTCTGGGATCCATGGGCGGCAAGGTGGTCTCGCACCGTGCTGTACACGTCGGCGCGTGCTTTGTCAGGCGAACAGAGCATCTGGAACACGATTCGATGAGCGCGCCGATCGTCGCTGGCGCCGGTCCGCGGATCGGCTAAGTCTGGTGCCGAAACCAGATTCTGCGGAGGGGACGATGTGGCAGCATGGGCACTTCTACTGGAATGAGCTGATGACCCGCGATCCCGAGGGCGCCAAGAGCTTCTACGGATCGACGGTCGGCTGGCAGTTCGAAGGTATGCCGATGCCGGACGGCACCTATTGGGTGTGCAAGGATGGCGATACGCCGGTCGGCGGCATTTTTGAGATGAACAAGCCGGAATTCGAGGGCATTCCGCCGCATTGGTTCGCCTATCTCGCCGTTGATGACGTCGACGCGAGGGTCGCCAAGGCGACCGCGGCCGGCGCCACGCTGCTGCGCCCGCAGTTCGACGTGCCGGGCGTCGGACGCATCGCGATCCTGAAAGACCCGGTCGGCGCGGCGCTCGGCTGGATGACCCCGGTGTCCCAGGAATAGATCGCCGGCCCGGACTACCCGGCGATCGCACGGTCGGCGAGCAGGCCCTCGATCTCGTTGTCGGCAAAGCCGTGCTCGCGCAGGACCTCGCGCGTGTGCTGGCCATAGAGCGGTGCGCCGTGGCAAACCTCGCCCGGCGTGTCGGAGAACTTGACCGGCAGCCCGATGGTGCGGACCGGGCCGAGTTTGCTGTGCTCGACCTCGACCACCATCTGGCGGGCGAGGGTCTGCGGGTCCCGGTGCATCTGGTTGACGTCGTAGACCGGGCCGGCTGGCACGCCCTGCTGCTCGAAGCGTGCCAGGAGCTCGTCGCTGGTGCGCGCCTTGAAAAAGGGTGCCAGCGCCGCCTCCAGCTCCTTCAGATGGCCCATGCGCGCGGCGTTGTCGCGAAACCTGGGATCGTCGGCCAGCTGCTGCGCCTCGAGCGCGTCGAGCGCGCGCAGCCAGTTGGACTGGTTGCTGCCGCCGATCACGATCCAGCCGTCCGCCGTCTCGAATGCCTGGTAGGGCGCGGTCAGCGGATGCGCCGAGCCCATGGGGCCAGGTGCTGTGCCGGTCGCCAGCGCGATCGCCGATTGCCAGTAGGTCTGCACGATGCCCGCCTCGAACAACGAGGTGTCGACCATCTGGCCGCGCCCGGTCTTGAGGCGCTGGGCATAGGCGGCGACCACGCCCATCGCCGCGAGGATGCCGCAGGTGATGTCGGTAAGCGGCGCGCCGCACTTGACCGGGGGCCGGCCCGGCGCCTCGCCGGTGATGCTCATGATCCCGCTCATCGCCTGGGCGACCAGGTCGAAGCCGCCGCGATGGCCATACGGACCGGTGCGCCCGAAGCCGGACAGCGCGCAGTAGATCAGCCCCGGATTGTCATGGCGCAGGGTCTCGTAATCGAAGCCGAGCTTCGCGAGCGTGCCCGGCCGGTAGTTCTCGACCATGACGTCGGCGGATTGCAGCAGCCGGTGCAGCACGCGCTTGCCGCCGTCCGTCTTGAGGTCGAGCGCGATGCCGCGCTTGTTGCGGTTCATCATCATGAAGGCCGCCGACTTGCCGTCGATGGTCGGCGGGATCGAGCGGCGGGTGTCATCACCGCCGGGGATCCGCTCGATCTTGATCACGTCGGCGCCCATGTCGGCGAGCATCAGCGTGCAGGTCGGACCCGCCATCACGTGGGTCAGATCGATCACCTTCAGTCCTTCGAGCGGACCCATCATCCTCTCCCCTTGTCCTCAGCGCCCGCGGCAGTTCGACGCGCTGCGCGGCGCGGCCTGGCGCATTGGCACCAAACTGTCGCCGTCATGTGCGACAGTCCGTGATCGAAGCCCACAGCGTGCCTCGGAAGTTCGCCATTGCCATGCTAGCCGATCCGACCTATCGAACGCGCGATCTTGCGCGGCCGGCGAACTTTGCCAGCCCAACGCGGGGAAGGTCCATGGTCAAGACGGTCGGCATCCTGACCTCCGGCGGCGACAGCCCCGGACTGAACGCCGCGATCCGCGGCGTAGGCAAAGCCGCGATCGGCGCGCATGGCATGCACGTGGTCGGCTATCGCGACGGCTTTCGTGGACTGGTCGAGAACCGCTCGGCGCCGCTTACCCGCTCGGAGCTGTCCGGCATCCTCACGGTCGGTGGCACGATCCTAGGCACCAGCCGGGACAAGCCGCACCGCATGCCAGTCGGCAAGAAGACCATGGATATGACCGATGTGATCGTCGAGACCTACCATCGGCACCATCTCGACGCGCTGGTCTGCATCGGCGGCGGCGGCACCCAGAAGAATGCCTGCCGCCTGCTCGACAAAGGCCTGAACATTGTGACTTTGCCCAAGACGATCGACAACGACGTCATGGGCACCGACATCACCTTCGGCTTCGACACCGCGCTCGGCATCGCCACCGACGCGATCGATCGGCTGCACAGCACCGCGCACAGCCATCACCGGATCATCGTGGTCGAGGTGATGGGCCACAACGCCGGCTGGCTGGCGCTCGGCGCAGGCATTGCGGGCGGTGCCGACGTCATCCTGATCCCGGAGATCCCCTATGACGTCGAGGCGGTCGCCGAGGCGATCCGGCACCGCAGCCGGACCGGCAGCGAGTTCAGCATCATCGCGGTCTCGGAGGGCGCGATGTCGCGCGAGCAGGCCGGCGCGCTGGAGAAGGCGGAAGCGATGCTGGTGCGCGCCAAGCGGGCGACCAAGAACGGCCCCGCCAAGAAACGCAGCGTGCAGAGGACCAAGGCCAAGACCAAAGTGGCGGAGCTCCAGGCGGACCTGACCAATGGCACCCTTCAGCTCTCACAGAGGCTGGAGCAGCTCACCGGGCTGGAAGCCCGCGTGACCATCCTCGGCCATCTTCAGCGCGGGGGTACGCCATCCGCCGGCGATCGGCTGCTGGCGACGCGGCTGGGCACCGCCTGCGCCGATCTGCTGAACCAAGGCGTGTTCGGTGTCATGGTCGCGGCTCGAGGCCATGGCGCCGAGCCGGTACCGCTCGACCAGGTAGTCGGTCGGCGCAAGACGGTGCCGATGGATCATCCCTGGATCCGCGCCGCGCGCAATGTCGGTGTCTGCCTCGGCGATTCCTGAAGCACTCTCGTGCCAGCGCCGGCCGCCGGCGCCCACCAAGAAGCGCGTCAGCGACCTCGAAACGTGGGCTTGGCCTTGGCCAGGAACGCCTGGTAGCCGGTCTGAAAATCCTCGGTGCCGAAGCAGGTGTAGCTCTCGTCCAGTTCGTCCGGCGAAAGGGGCTCGGGCTCCATCAGCCGACGGGTGAATTTCTTGTGCCAGCGGGCGACCAGCGGCGCGCCCTCGCAGATCCGCGCGGCGGTCGCCTCGACTTCGCCGGCCAGGGCGTCATCCGGCACGACCCGGTTGAGCAGGCCCATGTCGTAGGCGCGCCCTGCCCCGAACACCTGGCCCTCGAGCAGGATCTCCATGGCATTGGCGGGCCCGATCAGGTCGACCAGCGGCTTCAGCTCGGAATAGGCCACCACCAGGCCCAGGCGCTTGACCGGGATGCCGAAGCGGGCGCTCTCACCCGCGATCCGCAGATCGCAGCAGGTGGCAAGCTCGAGCCCGCCGCCGACACACAGCCCGCCGATCTCGGCGATCACCGGGTGCCGGCAGCCGGCGATCCGGCCGAGCGCGCCGTGGGTAAACTCGGCATAGCTGCGCGCACGCTCGACCGTGCTTCGGTTCTGCTCGAACTCGCTGATGTCGGCGCCGACCGAGAATGCCTTCTCGCCCGCACCGCGGACGATCACGCAGCGCATCCCCTCGTCGGCGTCGAGCTCGCCGAACAGCTCGCCAAGCCGCTGCCACATCGCGTTATTGACCGCGTTCAGCTTGTCAGGCCGATCGAGCGTGACCCGCGCCACCTCGCCCTGCCGCTCCAGTCGCACCAGGTCCATACCTGCCCCCTTGCTGCCGCTCCGGATCATAGAGGCGTGTCGCCTGGCTTGTCGCGACTTGCGTTACTCCGATTTCGGAGTTATACATCGATGATTTTGGAGGGGCCCATGCTCACGAGCCTGCGTTACCCGGCGACCCGATACGAGCCGGCACCGCTGGTCGACCTGTCGGACAAGGCCGAACGGGCACGCCTCAGCCGCTCCGCACTGCGCGCCTTCTTCAACATCATGCGGCGGTGGTCGATCAGGGATGCCGCTGCCCGCCAGCTGCTCGGCGGGATCGCGTCGAGCACCTACTACGACTACAAGCGCAATCCCGACCGCCTGCTCGACCAGGACCGGCTGACGCGGATCTCGTATCTGGTCGGGATCTTCAAAGCGCTGCACATCCTGCATGGCAAGGACCTCGCCGATCGATGGATTGCGATGCCCAATCGCAACCCCATCTTTGGCGGCCGATCGCCTCTCGACTACATGCTCCAGGGCGGCGCTCCGGCCATGCAGACCGTGCGCCGGCTGTTGGATGCGCGCCGGGGCGGCGCGTGAGGCCGCCTCGAATCACGCCGATCGAGCAGCGCGACGCCCACCGGTTGATCCCATCCCAATATGGCGAGAGCGTGCTTGCGGGCATTGCCGATGACGATGCCCATCTGCGCGACATCTTCGATCTCGACCACGCCACCAACGAGCGACTGATCGCCGAGAATGCGCTGCTGCCCGGAATCGGCATCAGGGAGCTGGTCTTCGATGTGCCGCATTACCGCATCGTCAACGCCGCGTTCTGCCATGCCCATCCGCTCGGCAGCCGCTTCGCCGGTCCCGACCGTGGTGCGTGGTACGCAGGGTTCGAGCCGGAGACGGCCCAGGCCGAGGTCGCATTCCACAAAGCGGTTGCGCTGGCGGAGATCGACCATTTCCAGGACAGCGTGACGTATCGCGACTATCTGGCGGACTTCACAGGCGCATTCCACGATCTGCGCGACGACCAGGCGTTTGCGGACTGCCTCGCCGCCGACAGCTATCTCGCTTCCCAGGAGCTGGGCGCTGGATTGCTCGAGGCGGGCTCGCCAGGCATCGTCTACCCCAGCGTCCGCAAAGAGAGCGGCACCAACCTCGTCTGCTTCAGGCCCGCGATGGTCGGCAATGTCCGACTCGGGCCGACCTGGCGGTTCACCTGGACAGGGTCGCCCGAACCGGCAATCGAGGTCGAAGTCCGCGGCTGAGCCGCCTGGCAGCTTGGTACGGCCAGGTCAGCGATAGAACAGCTCCACCAGCGCCAGCGGAACGAACGGCACGTAGGTCACCAGGAGCAGCACCGCGGCCAGCACGGCGATGAAGTAGACGTTGACCTTGGTCACCTCCCAGACGTCGGCCTTGGCGATCGAGCAGGCGGTGATCAGCACGCTCGCGACCGGCGGCGTCTGCTGGCCGATCGCCAGGTTGAGGGTCACGATCAGCCCGAAATGCACCAGGTCCAGGCCGATGGCGTTCACGATCGGCAGCACGATCGGCACCACCAGGATGATCGCCGCGGCGCCATGCAAGAAGCAGCCCAGCACCAGGAACAGGGCGTTGAGCATGGCGAGGATCAGGTAGCGGTTCTCGGTCAGCTCGGCGATGCCGCGGGCCAGCGCCTGAGGAATGCGCGACTCGGTGAGATAGAGCCCCAAGAGCGCCGAGGTCGCGACCAGGAGCATGACCACCGCGGTCTGCACCGCGCCGTCGATCAGCGCCCGGTACAGATGGCGGACGTCGAGCTCACGATAGATCACCACGCCGATGAACAGGGCCGCGACCACCGCAAGGCCTGCCCCCTCGGTCGCGGTCACCAGCCCGCCGAAGATGCCGCCGAGAATGATGATCGGCAAAAGGAAGGCCCACGCGGCCTCCTTGAACGTGGTCCAGACCCGCCCGAGCTGGAACACCTCCTCGACCGGGTAGTCGTAGCGGACGGCGAACCAGAAGGAGAGCGCCATCAGGCCGGCAGCACCGATCAGGCCGGGGATGATGCCGGCGACGAACAGCTGGACGACCGAGGTGTTGGCCATCACCGCATACAGGATCATCGGGATCGACGGCGGGATGATGATCGCGAGCGAGGCAGCGGACGAGGTCACGGCGGCGGCAAAGTTCTTCGGGTAGCCGCGCCGTTGCATGGCCGGGATCAGGATCGAGCCGATCGCGGCGACGTCGGCCACGGCCGAGCCCGAGATCTCGGCGAAGAACAGGGAGGTGCCGATGGTGACCATCGACAGGCCGCCCCGGATGAAGCCGAGCAGCGCCGAGGCGAACGCGATCAGGCGGCGCGAGATGCCCGACGTGTTCATGATCGCGCCGGCGAGCACGAACAGCGGGATGGCGATCAGGGGAAATTTGGTCGAGCCCTCGAACAGCACCACCGCGGCGCCGAGCAGGCTGTCCATGCCCGACTTGGCCACCATGGCGACCGCGGCGATCACACCGAGCGCGACCGCGATCGGCACGTTGATCAGGACCAGCGCGAACAGCGCGACCAGCATGACGAGGGCGATCACAGCGCGCTGTCCTCGTGCTGATGCACATGCTCATGGCCGCGGATCTCGCGCCAGCGCTCGCGAAGGGTCAAGATCTCGGCGAGCGCGATCAGCGCACAACCGATCGGGATCACCGACTGGGTGAACGAGATCGGGACCCACGGCAGGCTGGTCAGCGTGTCGCCGGACAGGATCAGGATCACGTCCCAGCCATACCACGCGAGCACCAGGAAGAAGCCGATGACGAGGGTCTCGGAGACGACCAGCATGGCGATGCGCAGCGCCGTCGGGCTGGCGTCGAATACACCCGGGAAGCCCAGATGCGCGCGCCGTAGCGCGGCGAGCGCGGCACCGTAGTAGGTGAGCCACGCGAGCATGATCGCCGCGACCTCGTCGTACCAGACCAGCGACGAGCCGGCCTTGCGGTAGACCACGGCCATCACCACGACCACGGCCAGGCCGATCATCAAAACCGTGCAGACGCTCTCGAGCAGGCGCTCCAGCAGGCGGCGCAGCTGATGCATACGTTGATGGTTCCCTGAAGCCGTCCCCCCGCCCACTCTGCCCGGTCGGACGAGCAGGTCAATAGACGCATTGGCGCTCCTCGACGAAGCTGCTTCGGGAGGCCAAGGCCTATGCCGCAGCGACCGCGACCTCTTCGCGGCCCTTGGCCGCGCCTAGCCGGCGGGGCCGAGCGGCCGGTAGCATGCGGATCGTTGATACCGTATGCGGAAATGCTCGTCACGCCTGAGGGCTCGGATCTTGTCGAGGTCGAAATCCGCAAGCCAGATGCCTTCGCCGTCGCCGGCCGTCACGATCGGCGTCCCGTCGGGGCCGTAGGCGACCGAATGACCATCGCATTGCGGTGCCGGATAGTTGGCCATCGCGACACATGCGAGGTTCTCAAACGCACGTGCTCGGAACTGCGCCAGACGCGCATCGCCGAACACCGGGCAGGTCGCGAGCAGGCATGCGTTCGGCGTCAGGATGATCTCGGCGCCCTTGAGCATCAAAAGCCGGGCGCTTTCCGGGTACTCGCGGTCCATGCAGATCATCACCGACCTCGACCGGCCCGGCTGCTGTCTCGAGGCTCGCCGCAAAGAAGTCGCTGCCTTTGGCGCAGGAAACCTCCGGCACCTCGAAATCGCAGATATGGACCTTGGCGTAGGCGAGCGCGATCTCGCCGTGGCGATCGATCAGCACGACGGCGTTGGCCGGCGGGCCGTCGCGGCGCTCGAGGTAGGTCAGCGCGATGGCCATGCCGAGCTCTCGCGCCAGCGCCTGGAAGTGACGGACAAAGGGGCCATCGCTGGGAACTGCCCGTTCGATCCAAGCCGTCCTTGCCCCTTCGAGGTCGGGATCGTAGGCGGCATAGGCAATGTTCCACATCTCGGGGAAGAGCGCGATTTCGGCGCCCTGGACGGCCGCCTGCCGGCAGGCGGCCTCGCCGCGGGCCAGGTTGGCAGCCTGGTCGTTGGCCCGGCGCGCGATCTGCAGCAGCGCGACGCGCAAGCGCATCCGTCGCGACCTACATGTCGTCGCGGAACAGCCGCCAGCGGCGCGGCGAGCAATACCAGAGCGCGTGCACGTCGCGGGCGGCGAGCGAGCCGATCAGTGCTGTCGCGCCGACCACCAGGGCGACCACGCCAAAGCCGATCGCCCGCTCGCGGTTCAGCTCGGCCTGATCGCCGATACCCAGCAGGCTGAACAGCCCTACCAGACAGGCGCCGAGGCCGAACAGGCTGCCAACGAGGCGGAGCGGCCACTGTCGGCCGCCTCTCCCCGTCGCGAGGCCATGCGGCAATGCGCCGCCAGAACGTCGTTCATCCATGCGTGGCCCCAGGCCTTCGCTACCTCCGACTTCAGCGCGTCCTCGAGACGGGCTATTCCGCCGGCTGGGCAGCGGGCCTCCGAGCTACCTCCTCCTCCTCCTCCAGCGTCCAGGCAGCCGTGTCAATGTCGAGATCCGGGAACTTCGCGGGATCGAACACCGGGTGCTCGATGCCTGCCTTGAGCTGGTCCCGGTAGTCGTTCAGGACCCGCATGCCGACCGGAAACAGCATCAGGATAGCCAGCAGGTTGACCAGGGCCAGGACGCCCATCATCGGATCGGAGAAGAAAAACACCGCCGTGGCGCCCGGGGCCGCAGACCCGATAAAGATCAACAGGACGATCGCGATGCGCAGGATGTGGCGGGATATCGGACTTTCGGTGAAGACCGAAAGCGCGTTCTCCCCAAGGTAGTAGTTGTAGATGATGGAGCTGAAGGCAAACAGAAGAATTGCCCCCGTGAGGAAATACTGGCTCCAGTCCCCGATGTGCGACGCCAAGGAGTCCTGGGTCAGCACCACGCCATCGATGTTCTCCGCTCCGGGCACGTAGACGCTACCCAACAGGATGATGAACGCCGTGCAGGAGCAGATCATGATGGTGTCGATGAACACGGAAAGGGACTGCACGATTCCCTGGCTGATCGGATGGCGGACATAGGCCACTGCCGCCACGTTCGGGGCACTGCCCAGACCCGCTTCGTTGGAGAACAGCCCGCGACGAAGGCCCTGCGCCACGGCGGCCCCTACGCCGCCGCCGATAACCTCCTCGAACCCGAAGGCGTTCTTCACGATCATGGCGAAGACGCCGGGCAGATCCGCGATGTTCATCAGGATGATGATCAGGGCCATGCCGATATAGCCAAAGGCCATGATCGGCACCACGACGTCTGCGACGTGGGCGATGCGCTTGATGCCGCCGTAGATGACGATACCGGTCAGGATCGCCAGCGCCAGCCCGGTCCAGAGCCTGCCGATGCCGAGGCTGTCCTGCACCGCTCCGGCCACGGTGTTGCCCTGGAACGCGTTAAACCCCAGGGCGAAGGCCGCGATCAGAGAGATCGCATAGACGATCGCCAGCCAGTTGTAGTGGCGCCCCAAGCCGTGGATGATGTATTGCGCCGGGCCACCGCGATAGGTGCCGCCTTCGTCCGCGCGCTTGTAGACCTGGGCCAGCGTGCACTCGAACAGGCTGGTTGCCATGCCGATCAGCGCAATCATCCACATCCAGAAGACCGCCCCGGGCCCGCCCAGCGTGATCGCAACCGCGACACCCGCGATGTTGCCGCCGCCGACGCGGCCGCCGACACTGACCAGCAGGGCCTCCCGCGAGCTGACGTGACCCTCCGCCCCGACCTGCCCTCCGGGGAACAGCACCCGGAACATCCGTCCGAAAAACTGCAGCTGAACAAAACCGGAGGCCAAGGTGAAGAACCCGCCGATCACGACCAGGAACGGGATCAAGGCCCATCCCCAGGTCGCATCACCAATGGCGTTGAAAATCGCATTCAGAAATTCCATCGAGTGTCCCCCTTCCCTGCTACGGACAGCTGATCGGGGCCCCAGCCGTCGCCGCCAGCGCGCCATGGAACGCGCCAGAATGACGCAAGAATTGCGCCAACACCAGCCCAACAATGTTGAATGGTTGCCGGCTCCCTCGGGACTGCTGTTACTCTGGCGCGCGCGAGATCATCGCAGGATCTCGCGCACCTCAGCCGGTCGCCGGGCGCCAGGACAACAGCTTCGCGAACACCGCGCCCAGGAGCGCGAGCGCAAGCCCGAGCATGATGAAGACCGGGGCAAAGCCGATCCGGTCGACCACCAGGCCGCTCAGCCAGACGCCCAGCGCCTGGCCGATGAACAGCACGTTGGCGAAGGTCGAGACGGCGAGACCGCGTGCCGCGGGCGCCATTTGCGTCGCGTTGGTCTGGAGCGTGTTGTGCAGCATGTGAATGCCCAGGCCCAGCAGCGCGATGGCGGGCGCCATCACGGGCAGGCCGCCAAGAGCCACCACAAAGAAACCAAGCGTGGTGACTGCGCCGCCGACCAGCGCCAGGCCCCGTTCGCCGAGCGCCCGAAGCAGACGGCGCACGCTCAGAGCGTAGAGCATTCCGCCTACCCCCATGCAGCCGAGCAGTAGGCCCACGATCGCGTAGTCGAGGTCGAACCGGGCGTGCAGGTAGGCGCCGACGAAGGTGAACGCGCCGTAGAACAGAAAGCCCTCGATGGCGACCGTGGCGAGGATGACCTGGGCCCAGGGGCGGCGCAGCAGCAGGAGATATGCCTCGATCAGCGCGGCCGGCCCGATCGCATCGCTCAGGATGGGGGCAGGCACGCGTCCCGAGCGCAATTCGACCACCAGCAGGGCACCGATCAGCAGGAACGCGCCGCCCAGCAGAAAGAACACGCCACGCCAGCCCACCAGGTCACCGAGCACGCCACCCAGGATCTGGCCGGTGATGATGCCGAGGATCGTGCCGGTCAGGAAACGCCCCAGCACCGTCTGGCGTTGCTCGTACGGCACGTGATCGCCGATGAAGGCGAACGAAAGCGGCACGATCGCCGCGCAGGTCGCGCCCGCGAGCAGGCGCGCCACGCCGAGCGTGGCAAGCGAGCTGGCGAAGCCGGCGATCGCCACGGTCACGGCCGAGACCAGCGTCATCAGCACCACCAGCCGGTACTTGCCGAAGCGGTCGCCAAGTCCGCCGTAGACCAGCTGGCATAGACCGTAGGAGATCGCGAACGCGGTCGTGATGACCGACGCATCGCCGAAGCTCACGCCAAGCTCCTGCGCGATCTGCGGGATCAGCGGGTCGGCGACACGCATGGTCGCGACCGAGGCAAACGCCGCGGCGCTCAGGAGCACCAGCGGCCGAACGATCGAAGGGCCGGTCATCAACTCCCCGGACGACGCACGCACACGCGGCAGGTTTCAGCAAAGCCGGGGATGCGGGATCACGGCCGGCGATCGGATCTCACAAGCACATCATTCCGTAGAGCGGAACCATCGATTTCGCAGACCAGTGGTGCGGGCCGGGACTGCCGACCCGCACCGTCGATCAGCGCTGACTCAGCTCAGCAGCCGTCGGCGAGCGCCAGGGCGCGCTCGATCAGCTCCTGGCCGCCCTCGACCTCGGCCGCGAACTGATCGTAGATCGGCTGCGAAGCCGCGACGAAGGCCTCACGGTTGGCCTCGTTGAACTCCATGCCGCCATCGATCAGCTGTTTGCGCAGATCCGAATCAAGCTGCGCCGCCGTCTCGTAGGTCCAGGGCTGGACCTCCTCGCCCGCCTTGAGGATCGCGTCCTGCACCTCCTTCGGCCAGGACTCCCAGCGCTTCAGGCTCGCGACCGGAAAGCTCGGCGTATAGACGTGGTTGGTCTCCGACAGATATTTTTGGACCTCGTTGAACTTGGCCGAGGCGATGTTGGCGTAGGGGTTCTCCTGGCCGTCGATCACGCCGGTCTGGAGTGCCACGAACACCTCCGAGAAGGACATCGGCGTCGGGTTGGCGCCATACGCCTCGAACATCTTGACCCGCCACACGCCGCGCGGGGTCCGAAGCTTGATGCCCTTGAGGTCCTCGGGCGTGTTGATCGGCTTGACGTTGTTGGTGATCTGGCGGAAGCCGTTCTCCCAGACGCCGATCAGCTTGTAGCCCTCGGCCTCGACCAGCGGCGCCAGGTCCGGCCAGATGATCTCCTTGGCGATGCACGCGGCATGCGCGCGGTCCTTGACCAGATAGGGCATGTCGAACAGCCCGAACTGGGGCACCACGGTCGACATGATGGTCGAGGGCTGCGAGAAATCGAGGGTGCCGAGCTTCAGCTTCTGCAGCATCTCCTGGTCGGTGCCGAGCTGGCTCGAGCCGAACACCTCGACCTTGGCCTGGTCGCCGAGCGCGGCGTTGACGCGCTTGGCCCACTCCTCGGCCGACTGAAATTGCATGCCGCCGGGATCGTTGACCGTGCCGAAGTTCAGCTCGAGCGACTGTGCAAACGCACCGCTGGCGACGAGCAGCCCGCCGATCACGCCGGCGAGCAAGATTTGGGATCTCATGTCCCTGCCTCCCTTGGTTGCGGTTCTGGCGATAGCTTTGCCCGAAATGCCGCCGGAGTCCATCGGCGCTCCAACCTTGGCCCTTCCTGTGATGTGCTAGAACGCCTAAGGATCGCCGGAGGAGTGCTCGCAGCGGAGGGGCCATGGCGAGGGCGGGCCGACGCATACGCCGGGAGAGGGACGCGGGGATCAGTCAGGCGACGCCACGTCAGCTGTACAATCCCTATCCGCCGTTCGAGATCGCCAGCGCCGACGAGATCGAGGCGGTCCACGACGCCTCGCTGCGAGTGCTGGAGGAGATCGGCATCAACTTCCTGCTGCCGGAGGCGCGCGATATCCTGAAGCCGGCGGGCGCCGAGGTCGATCCGGACGGCACCGCGGGTGCGCTTCGACCGCGCGTTGGTCGAGGAGACGGTCAAGCCGCGCCCGGCCAGTTCACGCTGCACGCCCGCAACCCCGACGCGAAACGCGCGATTCGGCGGCAACTACATCAATTTCCTGCCGGTCGCGGGCAACCCGAACTTTCCGACCTCGAGCGCGGCCGGCGCAGCGGCAATCTCGCCGACTACCGCGACCTCCTGAAGCTGGCCCAGGCTGAACATCTGCCACGATCGCTGGCTACGCCGATGCTGGAGCCGATCGATGTCGCGCCCAATATCCGCTACCTCGACATCGCTGGCGCGATGCAACGCTCTGACGACAAGATCCTCTTCGGCTATGCGCTCGGCGCGGCGCAAGATCCCCGACGCGCTCGAGATGGTCGCGGATCGCGCGCGGCATCGACGAGGCGAGCTGCTGCGCCGAGCCGTCGATGTCGACCGTGGTCAACGCCAACTCGCCGCTGCAGCTCGATCTCCCGATGCTCGAGGGCATGATCGAGATGGCGCGGCGCAACCAGCCGGTCGTCGTGACGCCGTTCACGCTGGCGGGCGCCATGGCGCCGGTCACGATCGCCGGCGCGCTGGTCCAGCAGAACGCCGAGGCGCTGGCCGGCATCGCGCTTCTCCAGATCGTCGAGCCGGGCGCCCCGGTGATCTATGGCGGCTTCACCAGCAACGTCGACATGCGGAGTGGCGCGCCCGCCTTCGGCACGCCGGAATACGTCAAGGCGGCGCTGATCGGTGGCCAGCTCGCGCGGCGCTACGGCCTGCCCTACCGCTCCTCCAACGTGAACGCGTCGAACTGGCCCGACGCCCAGGCGACCTACGAGAGCGCGATGTCGATCTGGGCCAGCGATGCTGGCCCATTCCAACATGCTGCTGCACGCTTCGGCTGGCTGGAGGGCGGGCTTGCGCGCCTCCTACGAGAAGGTCATCCTGGACGCCGAGATGCTGCAGATGATGGAGGCCTTCCTGGAGCCGATCGAGCCGACGCAGCGACGAGCTCGGCATCGACGCCATGCGCGAGGTCGGCCCCGGCGGCCATTATCTTCCGGCCCCGCACACCCTGGCGCGCTACGAGAACGCCTTCTACCAGCCGTTCCTGTCGGACTGGCGCAATTTCGAGACCTGGCAGGAGGACGGCGCGTCGACGCCACGCAGCGCGCCAACCGGATCTGGAAGCAGCTGCTGGCCGAATACGAGGAGCCGCCCATGGACCCGGCGATCCGCGAGGAGTTCGCCGCGTTCATCGCCCGGCGCAAGAGCAGGGCGGCGCGCCGAGTGCCTAGCGCCGTTTTCGCTTGCGTCGAACTTAGCAACCGGAGCGATTCGGGCCGTACTGGACCAGCCAGACGTGGCGGGCGATCGCGAACAGGCCGGCCGGCTCGCCGCAGAGCGGCTGGTTGACGAAGACCTCCTCGCCGCGCCGCTTGATCGCGCCGCAGTGACCGACGCGCCGCTCCTCGAGCCACGCCTTGACCTTGCGCGGCCCCCAGCCCGGATGGCGCTGGCGCACCGCCAGCAGCGCTTCGGTCACGTCGTCGGCCAGCGCGCGCGGATTGCGGTGCGGCGCCCGCGGCCGATCCCCCAGCCTGGCGGCGCCCTCGGCGCGATAGCGCGCCCACCCCTTGTGGCCGGTCTTGCGGCTGATCCCGAAGTGGCGGCAGAGCGCCGCCATGCTCTCCTCGCCCTCCCGGCACGCCACGATCAGGCCGATCCGCTGATCCATCAGGTCTCCCGCCAAGGCATGGCTACACCTCCCGCGGCCATGATGAGACCTGTCACCCATGTCGCCGGTCCAAACTGTCACCGATCTATCCGGTTTGGGACCCGCCAGGGGCGTGTTGGGGAAAGGGGCCCCAACCCCTTTCCGGCCCTGGCGCGGATCGACGTACGTCGGAAAGGCTCCAGCGCGCCGTTAACGGCATGCTGAGAGAATCCCCGCTACAGAATTGACCGTGACGCGCCCCGAGCGATCGCCGGGGCGGTCGATCAAGGGGCGCCCGCCGTGACCGCTTCGCTGTTCGATACCGTGGCGACCGCTGCCCGGCCGGCCGTCTCCCTCGATCCCGGCGCCGACCTCACAAAGGCGCGCGAGCACGCGCCAGCCGGCGCGATCAGGCCGAAGAAGGTGGTAATCCTCGGGGGGTTCGCGCCGGCGCTGATCAGCTTTCGTGGCGATCTGATCGCCGCCATCGCGAGCGCCGGCCACGAAGTCATCGCCTGCGCGCCCGGCGCCCATCCCGAGGTGGCCGACGGGCTGCGCGCGCGGGGTGCCCGCTATCTGCCGGTGGCACTCGATCGCTCGGGCACCAATCCGCTCGCCGACCTATCGAGCCTGTTGAGGCTGCGCAAGCTGTTTCGGCAGCTGCGGCCCGATCTGGTGCTGGCCTACACGCCCAAGGCGGTGATCTACGGCACCGGCGCTGCCCGGCTCGCGGGCGTGCCGCAGATCTTCGCCATGATCACCGGGCTCGGCTACGCCTTCATCGACGGCCAGGAGCTCAAACGCCGTGTGCTGCGCCAGATCAGCAGGCAGCTGTATCGCGCAAGCCTGGCAGGCTGCGCTGCGATCTTCTTCCAGAACCGGGACGACCTCGACGAGTTTCGCCGCACCGGCATCGTCGCCGCCGGCAAGCCGCTGATCCGGGTCGACGGCTCGGGCGTCGACATCGCCCGCTTCGGCTTCGCGCCGGTCGAACCGCGGCCGCCGACCTTCCTGCTGATCGCCCGCCTGCTGCGCGACAAGGGCATCGTCGAATATGTCGA
Source organism: uncultured Alphaproteobacteria bacterium (assembly GCA_963731495.1). Lineage (GTDB taxonomy): Bacteria > Pseudomonadota > Alphaproteobacteria > Geminicoccales > Geminicoccaceae > DASUGG01. The sequence goes on along the minus strand of CAVSVZ010000073.1, from coordinate 46,570 downwards.
GGCGGCAAGGCGGGTGCGCGCGCAGCATCCCAACGCGCGCTTCCGGCTGCTCGGCCCGCCGGACCCGAACCCGTCCGGGCTGAGTGCCGAGCTGGTCGCGCGCTGGCATGCCGAGGGCGCGATCGAGTATCTCGGCGAAGCAGCGGACGTGCGGCCGCATCTGCGGGCGAGCACGGTCTATGTGCTGCCGTCCTATCGCGAGGGCATGCCGCGCACGGTGCTCGAGGCGATGGCCACGGGCCGCGCGATCATCACCACCGATGCGCCGGGCTGCCGGGATACGGTGATCGAGGACGCCAATGGCTTTCTGGTGCCGCCACGCGATGCCGATGCCCTGGCCGCAGCGATGCGGCGGTTCGTCGAACAGCCCGAGCTCGCGGTCAAGATGGGCGCGCGCAGCCGCGAGATCGCCGAGCAGCGGTTCGACGTCCACCGGGTCAACGCGGTCATGCTCGAAGCCATGGGGCTGGCCTGAGCCCCTGCCCCCTCCCTGCCGCAAGCGCCAGCATCTGCCCGGTTCGCCCGGCGCTCGTTAGCGCTTGTGAAACCAAGCTCTGGCTAGATGTCAACCGGGGCATGACGGCGCCGAGCACCGGCGAGGGATTGATCCCGACCCGGTGCGGCCATCGGCGGACTTCGTGGCGGATGGGACAGGAGGCGGATGCGTGAGACACGGCGGCAGCGTGCCTTTTTCCTTTCGCAAGCGGCATGTCCCACGGATGCGCCGTCTTGGTCGTGACGCTGGAGCGCCGACGTGACCGGTTGGCCCGTCTTCGACGAGGAGCAGGTCGCGGCCGCAGCCGAGGTCCTGCGCTCGGGCAAGGTAAACTACTGGACCGGCGAGCAGGGCCGTGCCTTCGAGGCCGAGTTCGCCGAGGCGGTCGGCTGCCGCTACGCCATCGCCCTGGCCAATGGCACGGTGGCGCTCGAGCTCGCCCTGCGCAGCCTCGGCATTGGTGCTGGCGACGAGGTCGTGGTGACGCCCCGCACCTTCGTGGCGAGCGCCAGCTGCGCGATTGCCTGCGGCGCCAGGCCGGTATTCGCGGACGTCGATCCGGTCAGCCAGAACATCACCGCCGAGAGCATCCGCGCGGTGCTGTCGGCGCGCACCAGGGCCGTGATCGCGGTTCATCTGGCGGGCTGGCCCTGCGACATGGAGCCGATCGCCGAGCTCTGCCGCGAGCGGGGCCTCAAGCTGATCGAGGATTGCGCCCAGGCGCATGGCGCGACCTATCGCGGCCGGCCGGTCGGCTCGCTCGGCGATGTCGGCGCCTTCTCGTTCTGCCAGGACAAGATCATGACCACCGCCGGCGAAGGCGGCATGCTGGTCACCGACGACCGCGCCCTGTGGTCGCGGGCCTGGGCCTACAAGGATCACGGCAAGAGCTTCGATGCGGTCTACGGTCAAGCGCACCCGCCGGGCTTTCGCTGGCTGCACGAGAGCTTCGGCACCAACTGGCGCATGACCGAGATGCAGGCAGCGATCGGCCGGGTGCAGCTGAAGCGCCTGCCGGCATGGCTCGAGCGCCGGCGGCGCAATGCGGCGATCCTGACCGATCGGCTGCAAAAGATCCCGGCGCTGCGGGTGACGCGGCCGCCCAATCACGCCGGCCACGCCTACTACAAGTACTATGCGTTCGTGCGGCCGGGCCGGCTCGCCGCGGGCTGGGACCGCGATCGCCTGCTGGCTGCGATCATGGCCAGGGGTGTCGCCTGCTTCACCGGCTCCTGCTCAGAGATCTATCGCGAAAAGGCGTTCGTGCTGGCAGACATGGCACCGGCCACGCGCCTGCCGGTGGCCAGGGAGCTCGGCGAGACCGCGCTGATGTTCCTGGTCGACCCGACCCTGGGCGATGCCGAGATGGAGCACACGGCGAACGCCGTCGAGGCAGCGTTCGCCGAAGCCTCCCAGCCGGCGCTCGAGCCCGCCGAATAACGCCGTCTCGGCGTGCCTCGGCGCGGGGGCGCGGGGGGCGCGCAAGACGGTCGACGTGATCATCGCGACCTTCTGCCTCCGCTACGGCCACGTCCTTCTGCACGACGATCGCGACTTCGAGCCGATGCGCGAGCATCTCGGTCTGCGCACGTTATAAGCCTGGCAGCGCCCGTTACCCGCCGGGTTCACGATGCCATCAGCTATTCTTGTATTTATTCCTATAATCGTGTAGATTGATGCTGCCGGGTGGTCGCCCGGAGCCCCTCCAAAATTTTTCGGGATGGTTCCCTATGTCCAGACCCAAGGCCGCGCAGCGCGTGGCCGCAGCGAACGTCACCGCCACGCTCTCCGCCCTCTTGAGCCCGGCGCGCGCCGAAGCCAGCCGGCGCAATGGCGCCAAGTCGCGGGGCCCGAAGACGCCCGAAGGCAAGCAACGCTCGGCGCAGAACGCGCTCAAGCACGGGCTGCGTGCCGAAACCTTCGCCGTGGTCGGCGACGAGGACCCGCAAGAGTTCGCCGCGTTCGAGGCGGCGATGCTCGACAGCCTGTCACCGCAGGACCCGTTGCAGGGCTTTTTCGCGGGCCGGATCGTGCGCGCGGCCTGGCGGCTCGAGCGGGCCGATCAGATCGAGGCCGAGCTGTTTGACCGCCAGATGGAGGGCCTGTTCGACGACGGCGACCTCGGGCTGGCTCTGATCAAGGACGGCAATGGGCGCCAGGGCTGGTTGGGGAAAGGGGCCCCAACCCCTTTCTAGCCCTGGCGCCGCGCCTTCGACACGCTGCTGCGCTATCGCGCCGCCGCCCAGGCCGAGGTGTTCCGCACGCTGCGCACCCTCAAGGCGCTGCAGGCCGAGGCGGCGCAGGAGGCGATGCGGGAGGCGCCACGCCGAGGCGTCGAGGCACAGCGGGCGGCCGACCTGCCCGGTCCTGCATCGGACCTGTCACCGGAATCACCGAACAGACCCGAAGCGCGCGCAAACCCAGGCGAATCGCGTGTCGGCGCAGCCTCGGCGGCAGCATCGCCGGTGCCCGCTGCCACCACAGCTTTGAGCGAGACCGCGCCGCCGCCGGACACAGCGGCCGACACCGCGCCGGACGCTTGTAATGATCCGCGAGGCCGTCCCGCGCATGTCTCACCCGAGCTGCCGATCGAACCCAAGACCCGCACAAAGCCTGGCGAATCCGGAGCTGCGGCGGATCGGCGCAGAGACCTGGGGGTGGGCTCCTCTGGGCTTGCTGCCGCGCCAGCACACGGGTTCGCACCGGGCGGTTCGATGGGCTGAGGTGATGGGGGCAAGCCTGGGGATCCCAGGCGGGTCTGGGACGACCCGCCCCTCGGACCGTGATCCTCAGTTCATGTAGTACTTCTCGTACTTGCCGTAATATTGCAGGGCGTCGCCGTAGGCGCGCTTGGTGTGGCTGCGGACGTCGACCTGGGTCAGCACGGCGCCGGCGATCGGGGTGCGGCTCTCGAGCAGCTGGTCGACCGCGTTGACCGCCACCTCGTCGTTGGTCTTGCCCCAGCGCACGGCGAACAGCACGGCGTCGGCCAGGCGCGCGGCGATCCGCGTATCGGCCAGGCCCAGCATCGGCGGCGCATCCAGGATGATGTAGTTGTAGCGCGAGCGCAGCTGGGTCAGCAGTGAGAGCAGCCGGGGCGACGCGAGCAGATCGGTCGGGTTCGAGGTCGAGCGGCCGATCGTGATCGCATGCAGGTTGGGCACGGTCTCGTCGCGGTAGATCACGTCCTCGAGCGCGTGCTCGCCACTGACCGCTTCGATTAGACCCGGGCCGGTGATCGCCTGGTTGAGCTCGCGGCGCACACTGGGATGGCGCAGGTCGACATCGACGATGATGGTCTTGTGGCCCGATCGCGCCGCGGTCGCTGCCAGGCTCAGCGCCAGGGTGGTCTTGCCCTCGCTCGGCAGCGAGGAGGTGACCAGCACCACCTGCGGCGGCCGCTCCGGATTGGAGAAGTGCAGGCCGACCTGCACCGCCCGGACCGCTTCCGCGTAGGCGGAGCGCGGCTTCTTGACCAGGTACTGGTGCGGCTTGTCGCCCTTCAGGCCGGTCAGCCTCGGCACCAGCCCGAGATGGGGCACGCCGAGCGCCTGCTCGACCTGCCGACCTGAGCGCAGCCCGCTCTCCAGGCCCTCGGCGGCGACCGCGAACAGCATGCCGAGCATCAGCGAGCCGGTGAAGCCGACCGCGATCATCAGCTTGGGCCGCGGGAAGCTTGGCCGGCTGGGCGCCGTCGCGCTCGAGATCACCCGCGCCCCGGCCTCGACCAGGTCCTGCTGCTCGTTCAGCTCCTTGTACCGGTTGAGCACGGTCGTATAGAGCAGACGATTGGCCTCGGCCTCGCGCTCCAGCTCGCGCAGATCGACCTGCGCGGCGCGGTTCTGCACCCTGTGGCCCTTGGCCTGCTGCAGGTTCTGCTCGAGCGCGGCTTCCCGGCTGCGCGCCACCGCCAGCTCGTTTTCGAGCCCGGCGACGATATTGCCGATCTCGGCGTCGATCTTGTCGGCCAGGTTCTGGCGTTCGGCTCGGGCCTGGATCAGCTTGGGGTGGTTGACGCCATACTCCTGCGCCAGCTGGGCCTCCTGCCGCAAAAGCTCGGCTTCCTGCCGGCGCAGATTGCCGACGATCGGCGAGGTGATCACCTCCATGACGGTATCCAGGCTCTGGCCGTTCGCCCGCAGCTTGCGGATCTGATTGAGCTTGGCCTGGCGCTGGGTGCGGTCGGCCCGGGCGACGATCAGCTCCTTGTTGAGCGCCGCCAGCGTCTCGTCGTCGAGCATGACGCCCTGGGTGTCGATCAGCTCGTTGCTGGCCCGATAGGTGGCGATGGCTTGCTCGGATTCGAGCAGCGCCGCGCGCAGCTGGTCGGCGCGCGCGCTCAGCCACTCGGCCGCGCGGCTGTTGGCCGTGCGCTTGGTATCGAGCCTGTTCTCGACGTACAGCTCGGCGACCTCGTTGGCGATCTTCGCGGCTTCCTGCGGATCACCCGAGCTGTACCTGACGTCGATCACGTAGGAGTCGCCCGACTGCTCGACCGAGAGGCCGCCAAGCAGGGTATCGATCGCACCCTCGAGGGCGTCCTGCTGCGCATAGGGGTCGGGCTCGACCGGCTCGACCGCCGGCTTGGCCAGGCCGGTTGCCACCAGCCAGGAATCCGGCAGCCACGCGGCGAGCGGCTGGACATACGCTTCCACGAACGCCTCGACGCCTTGCTTGGGCGCCTGCGCCGCCCGCGCCGCCGCGATCTGCTCCAGGTCGGCGCGCAGCACCGGATTGAAGCTCGGGTCGGCCAGCAGGCCGAGCGCTTCGATCGCATAGTGCGCGAAGGACCGGGACCCCAGAAACTTGATCTCGGTCTCGATCATGGTGCGATCCTGCGGCACCTGCTCGACCACGGCTTCGGTGTTCAGGACACGCGTCTTGCGAGGCTCGATCGAGATCGCCGAGCCGGCCGTGTATTGTGGCGTCAGGTTGTAGGCGAACAGCGCCGTTGCCAGGGTCGTGATCGCGACCGTGCCGAGGATGATCGAGCGTCGGCGCTGCAGCACCTTGACCAGATCTCGAAGCCCCAGCCGCTGCTCCGGGCCATAGCCTTGGCCGCCATAGCCCTGGGCACCCTGGTTCTGGGCGCCGTAGGCGTGAGCACCGTAGGCCTGGCCACCTTCATGCTCGAAACGGGCTGGGTTTTGGAAAGCTGTCATCTCGGATTCCTGTGATCCTGGTCTTCCTGCGAAGTCTCGCCTGACACGGTACCGGGGCCGAGCCGCGGTCGTGCCGCGGCTCCTCGGGCGCAAGCAGGCAGCAGCTCGAGCCTTCCGAGTTCAGCAAAAACTCCCGACGTTCTCGTTAATCAACAAGGTAAAGATTGTTGCTCTGGCTGCCACGACGCGCCTATTACCATGGCGTCGACCATCCGATGTGTTAAGAGCCGATAACGAATGTGCGAGGTCAGCGCGACGACTGGTCGTCAGAGTCAAAGGCTCCAATAGATCCGATCGGCAGGGGTGTCGTCCGGCCGGAGCACCGACCTGATGTCGAGCAAGGCGCCGCCGGAGCGCAGCATGGCGAACAGCCGGCTGGCGCTGAGCTTGCAGATAGGCCTTGTGCGGCACCGCCAGCACCAGCGCGTCGAGGTCGGTGAAGGCTTCGAGCGGCGAAGGCGCGAGGCCGAACGTGGCCTCGAGCTCGGCGGCGCCCGCCAGGGGATCGTGGATCTTGACCGCCACGCCGTACTGCTGCAGCTCGGCCACGATGTCGCCGACCTTGCTGTTGCGAAGATCGGGAACGTCTTCCTTGAAGGTCATGCCCAGAATGCCGACACGCGCCTGCTTGACCGGCAGGTCGGCCTGGATCAGCAGCTTGACCAGGCGCTGGACCACGAAGGCGGGCATGCCGTCGTTGATGCGGCGTCCGGCCAGGATCACCTCGGGATGATAGCCGACGGCTTCGGCCTTGGCGGTCAGATAGTAGGGGTCGACCCCGATGCAGTGGCCACCGACCAGACCGGGGGTGAAGGGCAGGAAATTCCACTTGGTCTGCGCGGCGGCCAGCACGTCGCGGGTGCGCAGGTCCAGACGATCGAGGATCAGCGCCAGCTCGTTCATCAAGGCGATGTTGAGATCGCGCTGGGTGTTCTCGATCACCTTGGCGGCTTCGGCGACCTTGATCGAGGGCGCGCAATGCAGGCCGGCCGGCACGATCGAGCCATAGACCTTGATGAGATGCGCCAGGGTCTCCTCGTCGGAGGCCGAGATCACCTTGACGATGTCGCCCAGGCGGTGGGTCGCATCGCCGGGATTGATCCGTTCGGGCGAATAGCCCAGGCCGAAGTCGACGCCGGGCTCGAGACCCGACAGCTGTCCCAGGAGCGGACCGCAGACCTCCTCGGTCACACCGGGGTAGACGGTCGATTCGAACACCACGACGCAGCCCGGCCGCAACACCCGGGCGATCGTCCGGCAGGCCTGGCGCAGCGGCTCGAGGTCCGGGCTACGCTGCCGATCGATCGGCGTCGGCACGGTCACGATGAAGAAATCGACACCGTGCAGATCGGATGGATCGGTGGTGAAGGTCAGCCCCGTTTCGCGCAGCTCCTCGCTGGCGATCTCGCCGGTATGATCCAGCCCCTCGCGCAGCGCGGCGACACGGCGCTCGGAGATGTCGAAGCCGATCGTGCGGGGGAAGGCACGCGCCAGGGCGACGGCGACCGGCAGGCCGACATAGCCGAGGCCAATGACTGCAATGCGTTCGCTCATGATGGCGGGCTACCTTCGCTATGGAGCGGCTGAGGACGGCGTCGGCTGCAGGCTCAGGAGCCGATCGACACCGGCCAGAATGCGCGCGCCGACCTTGCCGGCGGCGGCCGCCGCGAACGGCGCCGCGCTCGGCTCGTAGCCGGGCAGCATGTGCTGGATCAGGTGCTGCAGCGCGGCGTCGTCGTTGCGCAGGCTGGCCGCCAGCAGCTCGTCGAACACGCGGCGCAGGATCTCCAGATTGATCGGCTGCGACACCGCCACCAGCACGCCGTCAACCGCCGCCGGCAGTCGCTTCTCGTCGCGGTCGAACAGCTCCTCGTACAGCTTCTCGCCCGGCCGCAGGCCGGTGAACTCGATCTTGACGTCCTCGTCGGGCCCCAGCCCGGCCAGCCGGATCATCTGGCGCGCGACGTCCACGATCTTGACCGGCTCACCCATGTCGAGAACGAAGATCTCGCCGCGCTCGTCCGGATGCTGCAGTCCGTGGGCCGAGGCCTGCAGCACCAGCTCTACCGCCTCGCGCACGGTCATGAAGTAGCGCTTGATGTCGGGATGGGTCACGGTGAGCGGACCGCCGCGCGCCAGCTGGCGCTGGAACAGGGGCACCACCGAGCCGCTCGAGCCCAGCACGTTGCCGAAGCGCACGGTCATGAACCGCGGCGACGGCTCGTCCGGGTCCCGTTCGGCCTCGGCCGCCAGATCGAGCGCCTGGCAGTAGAACTCGGCGAGCCGCTTGGTCGCGCCCATGACGCTGGTCGGATTGACCGCCTTGTCGGTCGAGACCTGGACCATGGCGCGCGCACCGTAGCGCGCTGGCGGCGTCGGCGACGTTGCGCGTGCCGACGACGTTGGTCAGCACGCCCTCGCCCGGGTTCAGCTCGACCATCGGCACATGCTTCAGCGCGGCGGCGTGGAACACCAGCTCCGGCCGATGCGTGGCGAACATCTGCATTGACCCGCTCGCGATCGCGGATGTTGCACAGCACGGAGCGGCAGCGCAGAGCCGGATAGCGCTCGCGCAGCTCCAGATCGATGCTGTAGAGGTTGAACTCGCAGAAGTCGATCAGGGTCAGCTCGGCCGGGCGCAAGGCCGCGATCTGCCGGGCCAGCTCGCTGCCGATCGTGCCGCCGGCGCCGGTGATCAGCGACGCGCCGGCCGGCGATCAGCTGGTTGATGGCGTCACGGTCGAGCGGGGTCTGGGGCCGGCCCAGCAGGTCCTCGAGTGCGATCGGCTGCAGGTCGATCTCGCCTTCCTTGGGCGTCTCGCGGAAGTCGGTCAGACGCGGCAGGCAGGCGGCAGCCAGACCCAGGCGCTCGGCCGTGTGCAGCAACTCCTGGGTCGCCCCGTCGTTCCGCGTGCCGCTGGCACCGGTCATGATCAGGCGATGCGGCCGTACCCCGCAGCTCGCCAGGCGCGCCAGGACCGCGGTCAGCTCGTCACGCCTGCCGAGCACCGGCACGCCGTGAATCTTCCGGCCCTGGAACTCGTCGTGGTCGTCGATCACGCCGACCACCTCGTAGGGCCTGTTGGCATCGGCCTTGGTCGCGCGGATGAACTGCTCGGCCGCCTCGCAGGCCCCGGCCAGGAGCACCGGGATCGGCTCCGCCGGGTGGTTCCGCGGCACCATCGCCCGATGCTGGTGGCGAAACAGCCGGTAGGAGAAGCGCGAGCCACCGAGCACGACCACCAGCAGGAGCCACTGGATGATCGGCACCGAGCGCGGGATCACGTCCAGCTGCTTGAACAGATACATGCAGGCGATGAACAGGACGACCGCGACCGTGGTCGCCTTGATGATCACGATCAGATCGCCCAGCGACGCGTACCGCCAGACCCCCCGATAGACGCCGAACACGGTGAACGCGGTCGCCGAGATCGCCAGAAACGAGACGGTCATCAGCGCGATATCGGCCGGCGGCAGGGCGAACATCTCGTCGCCGAGCCGGAGATAGAGCGCCAGAGATACCGTGATGCAGGCGATGATCGCGTCGTGAACAAACGTCACCATGACCTTTGAAAGCCTCAAGGCGATCACTCCGGCGTCTCGATCGTTTCGTGCATGAGAACGTAAGACGGCTAACAAAATCCGTACCGTTATAGTTAATGTCAACAAATATCTGGATGGCCACAGCGCTTGGATCGATGGGTACCGCGGAGTCGCAGACAATTTGACTTCGCCTTCATGATCAATCAAGATGGTTATTGTTGCGTTTTACTAAGGTTAACAGGAATGGCGTGAGAGCATCGGACAATGACCGGGCTCGCCTTGGCACGTGTAGAGTGTCACGCTTGGCGATGCCAATCCGGCCTCACCCAGGATGGCAAGATTCGAGGTCGGGGCACGATCCAATCCCTGCTCGCCCTGACCGCGGTTGGTGCTTATCCTTCGTCTCGATGTAGCGGCGCCGCTCGAACTGGTCGGAGTTGATGCCTGTGTCCGGTCGATCCGTTCGCCTGATCCTGAATGGCAAGCGGGCAGCGGACCCGGCTGTTCGCCTCGCGGTCGAGACGGTCCGGCAAGAAGGGCATCCGATCGACGTGCGCGTCACCTGGGAGGGCAGCGACGCGGCCCGTTTTGCCGTCGATGCGCTCCAGCAGGGCGTCGACCTGATCATCGCAGGCGGTGGCGATGGTACCGTTAGCCAGGTCGTGAGCGGCATCTTCTCGGTCACGGATACGCCACAGAGCGCGATGGCGGTGCTGCCGCTCGGCTCGGCGAACGACTTCGCCACCGGCTGCGGCGTTCCGATCGGCAATCCTCTTGCGGCCTTGCGCCTCGCGGTGACGGGCGAGGCCAGGCCGATCGATGTCGGGCGGATCAATGATCGCACCTTCATCAACGCGTTGATTGTCGGCTTTGGTGCCGAGGTGACCTTCAAGACGTCGGATGAGATGAAGAAGCTGCTGGGCGGCGCCGCCTACGGCCTGACCGGTCTGCTCACCGCCCTGAGGCAGGTCGAATACCGGGGAATGGTCACCTCGGAGGAGGGTGAGGTCGAATCGAGCGTGGTGTTCGCCGCCTTCGGCAACGGCATCCAGGCAGGTGGTGCGCAGTTGACGCCGAGAGCCAAGCTCGACGACGGCAAGTTCGACGTCTGCTCCATCCCGTACCAGGCCCTGTGGCACATCCCGACGGTGATCCGCGAGATTCGCCGATTGAAGACCGACGAGCCGAAGCTGGTCCGCTATCGGCAGCGCGCCTGGCTCGAGGTGAAGGCCACCGGACCGGTCCCGATCAGCCCGGATGGCGAGGATATGATTGCCCAGCACTTGCGGGTCGAGATGCTGCACCGGCGGCTGCCGTTCGTTCTGCCGGCGGGAGCCCCGCTCGAAGCCAACGTCGCATCATGATCCGCTCGCCCGGTCAGGCTCAACCGAGCACCAGCACACCGCCGAGGATTTCTGATGCCGATCAGCACCAGAGCGAGCATGGCGCGCGACCTGCGGCCTGGCCAGGCGTCCATCGACCATGCGGTCGAGACGGCCAGAAACAGCAGCAGGAGAGCTGCGAGCTGCCCTGAGGTCAGCAGGCCGAGCGCAAGGCCGGCCAGGGCCAATACCAAAATCATGGGCGCGGCACGATCGGCCGATACGCGTCCGTCGGCGATCGGCCCTCGCGAGCCGGGCGGGCGCGCACGGCGCTCTGCTAGATTGAGCAGCTCGCCCAGAATTGACGTCGCGGAACCGCAAAGTCCGAAGGCGAGCATCGCGAGCGCCAGATGCACCCATGTCATCGGCTCGAGTTCGTGCCGGGTCGATCACGGCCGGCAGCAGCACCACAAGATTGAGCGGCCAAGATCTGGGACGCAGCGCCGCCAGATAGGCACCCACCGTCTGCAGGCCGCAATCGATCACCAGCGCGACCTTCGGTTCGCGCCGCGCCATGAAGCGCAACAGCGGCTCGGGATTGACCACGATCGCCCGGCGGGCCGCGGCGAACACTGTCAGGTCCTCGACATGGTTGCCCGCGTAGTCGAACGGACCGCCCCCCGTATAGCGGCGGATGGCTTCGAGCTTCGCCCGGCCGGTCAGATCGTGCACCCCATCCGAGGCCAGCACGTCGTCAAACAACCCCAGATGATCCGCCACCTTGCGAACAATCTTGCGATCGGCCGCGCTGGCGAGAATCACGCGCCGGCCCGCCGCTCGCTCTTTGCGCAACAGATCCAGAGACTGCTCGCTGTAAGGCAACGCCACGACGTCGGTGGTGGTGGCGAGTGCAACCTGATGCTTCAGGTACGCCGTCCCCTTGCCGATCCAGCCCAGGACACGCCACAGATACCGTGGCTGCTGGCGGATCAGCCGAAACAGCGCCTCGACCGTCACGTCGGTGTGCACCAGCACGCCGTCCAGGTCGACAAACAGCGGTACGTGGTCCTTTGCAGGTCGTTCGTCCGACACCCTGAGCGCCGCGAGGTGATGGTGAGCCAGCCAGTGCTGCCCCAGCTGCCCGCAGCTGGCAAGATCCCGTTCGGGATTTGGTGGCATGCCGCGCACCACGCGCATGGACGCCCGCGACAGGCACGGCGGACACGTGGAGGTGCACCCGGCGTGCACTTACGGCGTCAGCCGTCTCGCCAAGTGCGTCTTTTAAAAGCCACGGCTTTGCTGGTGGGCCCGGCAGGATTCGAACCTGCGACAACACCGTTATGAGCGGCGCGTTCTGACCACTGAACTACGGGCCCGAGGGGCTTGCCGGCAGAGCGCGCCGCAGACATGGCGCCTTTGCCCTGGCCTAGGTCGGCGGCCTCCCCGCGCGGACCATAGCCGCGCCCGGTCGCAGGTGTCGAGCGCGTCTCAGGTGTCGAGGAAACTGCGCAGCTTGCGCGAGCGCGAGGGATGCTTGAGCTTGCGCAGCGCCTTGGCCTCGATCTGCCGGATCCGCTCGCGCGTGACCGAGAACTGCTGACCGACCTCTTCCAGCGTGTGGTCGGTGTTCATGCCGATACCAAAGCGCATCCGCAGCACCCGCTCCTCGCGCGGGGTCAAGGTCGCGAGCACACGGGTCGTCGCTTCACGCAGGTTCGAAAGGGTCGCCGCCTCGACCGGCTGGACCGCGTTCTTGTCCTCGATGAAGTCGCCCAGATGGCTGTCCTCCTCGTCGCCGATCGGCGTCTCGAGCGAGATCGGCTCCTTGGCGATCTTGAGGACCTTGCGCACCTTGTCGAGCGGCATGTTGAGCTTGTGGGCGAGCTCCTCGGGCGTCGGCTCGCGGCCATACTCGTGCAGCATCTGGCGCGATGCCCGCACCAGCTTGTTGATCGTCTCGATCATGTGCACCGGGATGCGGATGGTGCGCGCCTGATCCGCGATCGAGCGCGTGATCGCCTGGCGGATCCACCAGGTGGCATAGGTGCTGAACTTGTAGCCGCGGCGATACTCGAACTTGTCGACCGCCTTCATCAGGCCGATGTTGCCCTCCTGGATCAGGTCCAGGAACTGCAGGCCGCGATTGGTGTACTTCTTGGCGATCGAGATCACCAGGCGGAGGTTGGCCTCGACCATCTCCTTCTTGGCCCGGCTCGCCTCGCGCTCGCCCTTCTGGACCAGCCCGACGATCCGCCGCAGCTCACCGATGTGCAGGCCGGTGCCGCTGGCGATCGACGCGATCTCCTGGCGGATGCCCTCGATCTCGTCGCCATGCCGGTCGACGAACAGCTGCCAGCCCTGGTCCGGCAGTTGCCCGGTGCGCTCGACCCACTCCGGATCCAGCTCCTCGCCCCGGTAGTGCTTGAGAAAGCTGAGCCGGTCGACCTTGCAGCTCTCGGCGCGCTGCAACAGCTTGCCTTCGAGACTGATCAGGCGACGACTGACCTGGTACAGCTGCTCGACCAGGCTGTCGACCCGATTGGGGTTGAGCTGCACCTGGTTGACCAGCTCGACCACCACGCTGCGCGCCTGCTCGTAGGTGGCATCCAGCTTGGCATTGCTCGGCTGATTCTGCTGGACGGCCGCGAGGCGGCGCTCCTGCAGCCCGCGCAGGCGCTCATAGGCCTCGGCAATCTGATCGAAGGTGTCCAGCACGCCGTCGCGCACCGACGCCTCCATCGACGACAGCGACAGCGCGCTCTCATCGAACTCGTCGTCGTCGCTCTCGGCCTCGTCGCCCTCGCTGTCGTCCGAGTCCGACGATCCGGAGGCGACCGCTCCGGTCCTGTCGTCGTCGGACTTGGCGTCCTTGCCGTTCGAATCGGCACCAGCGGCCTGCGGCTGTTCAGTGGCCTGCGTCTGGTGAGCGGCCTGCGTCTGGTCAGCGGCCTGCGTCTGGTCAGCGGCCTGCGTCTGGTCAGTGGCCTGCGTCTGGTCAGTGGCCTGCGTCTGTGGCGCGCCGCCATAGGTCGCCTCGAGATCGATCACGTCGCGCAGCAGGACCTTGCCTTGGCCGATCGCTTCGCGCCAGCTGATGATCGCGCGCATGGTCAGCGGGCTCTCGCACAGCGCCTCGAGCACCGTGTTGCGCCCGGCCTCGATCCGCTTGGCGATCTCGATCTCGCCCTCGCGCGAGAGCAGCTCGATGGTCCCCATCTCGCGCAGATACATGCGCACCGGGTCGTCGGTCCGACCCAGATCCTCGTCGAACGGCGCGCCGCCTTCGGGCTCGTCGTCCTCGTCGCGCTCCAGATCGCCCTTGGCCGAAGCGCCATTGGCCTCGCCGCCGCCGACGGTCACGCCCATGTCCTCGAACATGGCGATCAGCTCGTCGACCACCTCAGGCGAGATCTCGTCCTCGGGCAATGCCGCATTGATCTCGTCATGGGTCACGAAGCCACGTTCGCGAGCCTGGACCAGAATCCGCTTGATCGCCGGTGCGTTGCTGATCAGTTCTTGAAGCGCGCCCTCCAGGCCCTTGCCGGCTGAAGGCTTCGGCGCCGTGACCATACCTGCTGCAGCCTGTTTCGCCATACGGTCGTTCCTTCTCAGCCCGCGGGTCTAAGCTTCGGGCGTGGCGCTCTAGCCCAACGACACGCCCGCCCATTGCCAGCGCCTGGTCGTCTCATCGGTCCCTCTCGCGCTCGATCTGGTTGATCAACCGATCGAATGCCAACGCCTGGGTGCGCGCCTCGTCGGCCCGCGCGCCGAGCGCTGCGTCAGCGGCGGCCTCGCCCACGGCCCGTCGCTGACACCAAAGGCGGCGCTGCGCCAGGCGCGCACGCCAACCCTCCAACACCTCGGCATGGTCAACTCCAGGCCTGCAATACCATGCCGTCGACGGTCCCATGGACGCCAATTGATTGACCAGACTGGCGAAACCGACTTCGGTCAGGTGGGACCTCAAGCCGCCCAGGTCAAGGTGCCCATGCTCTCCGTACCAGGAAACAATGCCGCACCGCAGCTCCTCGAGCTCGGGATGCGTGAATTCCTCGGCCGCCAGGTCCTCCTCGACCTCGCTCAACAGTTCAGGATGCACCACGATCGGGCCAAGCAGCTCGCGCTCGACCGTACCCTCGGGATCGGCCAGCCGCGGGCTGCGCAGACGCGCCGCGCCGACGCCCCGCTCACCCGACCCTGCAAACGGCGAGCGTGCTGCGCGCCGCCCCGGCTCGTGGGTCGCGAACGCCGAGCGCATCCGCTTGACCATGGCCTCGAGAAAGCGCCGGCCGAGGTCGCGATCGGCAATCCGATTTGCCAGTTCGCGCATTCGTCGATCGAGCGCCGCACGCCGCTCGATCGACGAAAGGTTGACCCCGCGGGTCTCCACGCTCCACAGGAACTCCGCCAGCCCCAACGCCTCGTCCAGGCGTGCCGCAAGGCTCTGGCGTCCCCACGCACGCAGCGCGCTGTCCGGATCGTCGCCGGCCGGCAGGAGGGCGAAGCGCAGCGACTTGCCGGGCTTCAGCACCGGCAGCGCCCGCTCGACCAGGCGAGAGGCGGCGCGCAGGCCGGCTTCGTCGCCATCGAGACAGACGATCGGCTCGTCGGCCAGCTGCCACAGGAGGCCCAGCTGCGCCTCGCTGATCGCGGTGCCGAGCGGCGCCACGGCATGGCCCAGGCCCGCCTGCGCCAGGGCGATCACGTCCATATAGCCTTCGGCGACGATCACGGTGCCTTTGGCGCGCACCGCTTCGCGCGCCAGCGCCAGGCCATACAGCAGCTCGCCCTTGTGGAACAGCGCGGTCTCCGGGCTGTTCAGGTATTTGGCGCGGGCCTCGCCCAGGGCGCGACCGCCAAAGGCCGCCACGCGCCCACGCCGGTCGTGGATCGGGAACATCACCCGGTGGCGAAAGCGATCGTAGCTCGCGCCGTCCTCGGGCTCGACCAGAAGGCCGGCGGCGATCAGCTGCTGTTCGGCATAGCCCTCGGCCAGGAGGGCATCCTTGAGCGCCGTGCGGCCGGGCGGGGCGTAGCCCAGGCCGAAGCGCTCGATCGTCGCCGGGTCGACCCCACGCCGGCGCAGATAGGCTGCCGCCTCGGCGCCGGATGCGGTGCTCAGGCGACCGGCGAACCAGCGCGCCGCAGCCTCGTTGGCGGCGAACAGAGTCCGATCGGGCGCCGGTCCGCGCGCTGTGTCGCGCCACGGCAAGGGCAGCCCGGTCAGCTCGGCCAGCCTGGCGACCGCCTCGCCGAACTCGAGCCCCTCCGTGGCCATCACGAAGTCGATCGCATTGCCGTGCTGCTGGCAGCCGAAGCAGTGGTAGAAGCCCTTGGACTCGGAGACCGTGAACGACGGCGTCTTCTCGCGATGGAACGGGCAGAGCCCGACATGCTCGTGTCCGCGGCGGGTCAGCCGGACGCGCCGCGCCACGATCTCGACCAGCGGCAACCGCGCTTTGAACTCGTCGAGCGATATGCCGCCTGAGTCCGCCATCACCACCGCGCCGAATGGCCCTTTGCCGCCTTACGTCGCACGCCCCGGCCTTTGCTGATGAGCCCTGATTGCCACGGGCCGTTGCTTGCGCGCTATGTTTTTCGCCGACCGAAGCGCCTTCGTCAACGCGCGGTCTACCCCAGCTGTTGGCAGATCATCCGACGCGCGCGGGCGAAGTCCATGCGGTTCGGATACCGGCTCTTCAGCTCGGTCATCACGCGGCCGGTATCCTTGAGCTTGCAAGCGCCGAGCTCGGCGATCACCTGGTTGACCACCTCGGCGCAGGTGGCTTCGTCCAGCTTGGGCGGCAGGAACCGCTTGATCACTTCGATCTCGTCCGCTTCCTGCTGGGCGAGCTCGAGCTGGCCGCCTTCCTCGTAGCGTCGGCAGCTGTCACAACGCTGATCGATCATCGCCTGCAGCAACGCCATGACGTCGACGTCCGACAGACCGTCGTGCTGACCGTCGGCGCGCGCCTGATCGTCACGTTCCTTGAGCGCCGCGAGAATCAGGCGGACGATCGCTACCGCACATTGGTCTTGCGCCACGGTCGCGGTCTTGAGGGCGTCGCCCAGCTGCTCCCGGATCATCGGCTGGCTGGCTGAAGGTTCATCCTCTCCCACTACCATTCGCCTCGTTACCTCGCAAGGGACCCTCGGGGCCTGTTGGTCGCGCCTCCTTGACGCCGATTCGGCGCCTAGCGTAGGTTGCGCCGTCGCCTGCTGGGTGGATTGCGTAGAGCAGGCACTCGACGGGCTCCAAGGATATGAGCCGCCCACTTTCATGAACGTTACCTCTCGCCGAAAGGCCTCTGCCGCGCTCGTGTTGGCCGACGGCACGGTGCTGTACGGCCACGGGCTGGGCGCTCCCGGCAATGTGGTTGGTGAGCTCGTGTTCAACACCGCGATGACCGGCTACCAGGAGATCCTCACCGATCCCTCCTATGCCGGGCAGCTGATCACCTTCACCTTCCCGCATATCGGCAATGTCGGCGCCAACGCGGAAGATCTCGAAGCCCTCACCTGCCATGCGCGCGGGCTGGTGCTGCGCGCACCGATCACCGACCCGGCCAACTATCGGGCGCAGTCCCACCTTGGGCGCTGGCTCGAGCAACAGGGTCTGATCGGCATTGCCGGCGTCGACACCCGCCGCCTCACCCGGCTGCTGCGCGATGCCGGTGCCCAGACCGCCGCCCTCGGCTTCGATCCCGAGCGCGGCCCGGATATCGACCGGCTCACCGCGTTGGCGCAGGAGTGGCCAGGCCTGATCGGCATGGACCTCGCCTCCGAAGTCTCCTGCCAGCAACGCTATCCCTGGACCGAGTCCATCTGGCACTACCCCGACGGCTACCGCCAGCTCGATGAGAGCCGGCATCATGTGGTCGCCGTCGATTATGGAATCAAGCGGAACATTTTGCGCTCGCTCGCCTCGCTCGGACTGCGGGTTACGGTGGTGCCGGCGACCACTCCTGCGGAGGACATTCTGGCGCTCGGGCCGGATGGCGTGTTCCTCTCGAACGGCCCGGGCGATCCGGCGGCGACCGGCAGCTTCGCCGTGCCGCAGATCCGGGACTCCTGGATTCGGGCAAGCCGATCTTCGGCATCTGCCTCGGCCACCAGATGCTGGCCCTGGCGCTCGGTGCCACCACCGAGAAGATGAAGTTCGGCCACCACGGCGCCAATCACCCGGTCCAGGATCTGACCACCAGGAAGGTCGAGATCACCAGCCAGAACCACGGCTTTGCGGTGCGGCCGGACAGCCTGCCGCGCGGCGTCGAGCCGACCCATGTGTCCCTGTTCGACGGCTCGCTCGAGGGCCTTCGGGTGCACGATCGGCCGGTGTTCTCGGTCCAATATCACCCCGAAGCCTCGCCGGGGCCCCAGGACAGCGCCTATCTGTTCGACCGGTTCATCGCCCTGATCGAGCGCCGCTGATGCCCAAGCGCACCGACATCAGCTCCGTCCTGGTGATTGGGGCCGGGCCGATCGTGATCGGCCAGGCCTGCGAGTTCGACTATTCCGGCACCCAGGCGGTCAAGGCGCTCAAGGCCGAAGGCTACCGGGTGATCCTGGTCAACTCGAACCCGGCCACGATCATGACCGATCCGGAGCTGGCGGACGCGACCTATATCGAGCCGCTGCTGCCCGAGATCGTCGCGCGGATCATCGAGCGGGAACGGCCCGATGCCTGCCTGCCGACCATGGGCGGCCAGACCGCGCTCAACCTGGCGCGCAGCCTGGCCGAGGACGGCACCTTCGAGCGCTACGGGGTCGAGCTGATCGGCGCCGGCATCGAGGCGATCGCCAAGGCCGAGGACCGCGAGCTGTTTCGCACCGCCATGGCCAAGATCGGGCTCGAGCTGCCGCGCAGCGCAGTCGCGCGCACGACCGCCCAGGCGCAGGCGGCGCTGGCCGAGATCGGCCTGCCGGCGGTGATCCGGCCGAGCTACACCCTGGGCGGCACCGGCGGCGGCATCGCCTACAACCGCGAGGAGTTCGACCAGGTGGTCGCGGCCGGCCTGGACGCCTCGCCGATCAGCGAGGTGCTGGTCGAGGAATTGGTGGCTGGTTGGAAGGAGTACGAGATGGAGGTGGTCCGCGACCACGCGGACAACTGCATCATCGTGTGCTCGATCGAGAACGTCGATCCGATGGGCGTGCACACCGGCGACAGCATCACGGTAGCACCTGCGCTGACCTTGACCGACAAGGAATATCAACGCATGCGCAATGCCTCGATCGCGGTGCTGCGCGAGATCGGGGTCGATACCGGCGGCTCGAACGTCCAGTTTGCGATCAACCCCGACGACGGCCGCATGGTGATCATCGAGATGAACCCGCGAGTGTCGCGCTCCTCGGCCCTGGCTTCGAAGGCCACCGGCTTTCCGATCGCCAAGATCGCGGCGCGCCTCGCGGTCGGCTACACGCTGGACGAGGTCACCAACGACATCACGGGGTTGCACGCCGGCGTCGTTCGAGCCGACCATCGACTATGTGGTCACCAAGATCCCGCGCTTTACCTTCGAAAAGTTTCCGGAGACCGACCCGACCCTGACCACCTCGATGAAATCGGTCGGCGAGGTCATGGCGATCGGCCGGACCTTCCAGGAATCCCTGCAAAAGGCGCTGCGCGGCCTGGAAACCGGCCTCGAGGGCCTCGACGAGGTCGAGATCGAGGGACTGGCTGACCCCGAGCGGCCGCGCGATGCCGTGCTGGCCGCCCTGGCGCGCCCGACGCCCGAACGGCTGCGGGTGATCGCCCAGGCGTTTCGGCTCGGTTTCAACCTGCCGGACGTTCAACGTGTCTGCCGGTATGATCCCTGGTTTCTCGAACAGATCCGGGGGCTGATGCTCGCCGAGCAACAGATCCGCCGCGATGGCCTGCCGGACGAGCGTGAAGCCTTGCTCGAGCTCAAGGCGATGGGCTTTTCGGATGCCCGCCTGGCCCGGCTGACCGGCCGGACCGAAGCCGAGGTGCGGGATCACCGACACGCCCTCGGCGCGCACCCCGTGTTCAAGCGGATCGACACCTGTGCTGCCGAGTTCGAGGCGCGCACGCCCTATCTCTACAGCTGCTACGAGCCGGTGCTCGGCACGATGGAGTCCGAGTGCGAGGCGATGCCGAGCGGTCGGCGCAAGGTGATGATCCTGGGCGGCGGCCCGAACCGGATCGGTCAGGGCATCGAGTTCGACTACTGCTGCTGCCATGCGGCGTTCGGGCTGGCCGAGGCCGGTTTCGAGACCATCATGGTCAACTGCAATCCCGAGACCGTGTCGACCGACTACGACACGTCCGATCGCCTCTACTTCGAGCCCTTGACCGCCGAGGACGTCTTGGAGATCGCAAGGGTCGAGGCGAGCGCCGGGACCTTGTGCGGCGTGATCGTGCAGCTGGGCGGCCAGACCCCGCTCAAGCTGGCCGAGCCGCTGGCCGCGGCCGGCATCCCGATCCTCGGCACCTCGCCTGATGCGATCGATCTGGCCGAGGACCGGGAACGCTTTCAGAAGCTGCTGGCACGGCTCCGGCTGCGCCAGCCGCCCAACGACATCTGCTTCCATCAGGACGAAGCGCTGGCCAAGGCGCGCGGCGTCGGCTTTCCGGTCGTGATCCGACCGTCTTATGTCCTGGGCGGGCGCGCGATGCGCATCGTGCACGATCCCAGCGAGCTCGCGCAGTTCATCGGCGAGGCCGCGCGCCTTTCGGCGTTGGGCCCGATCCTGATCGATGGCTATCTCGACGCCGCGATCGAGGTCGACGTCGATGTCGTCGCCGACGGCGAGAGCGTGTTCGTCGCCGGCATCATGGAGCACATCGAGGAAGCCGGCATTCATTCCGGCGACAGCGCGTGCTCGCTGCCGCCGCATTCCCTCGACGACGCGAGTGCTGGCCGAGATCGGGCGGCAGGCCCAGTCTCTGGCGCGGGCGCTCGAGGTGCGCGGCCTGATGAACGTGCAGATGGCGATCAAGGACGGCGAGGTGTTCATTCTCGAGGTCAATCCGCGCGCTTCGCGCACCGTGCCGTTCGTCGCCAAGGCGATCGGCTGGCCGATCGCCAAGGTCGCGGCACGGGTGATGGCGGGCGAGCGGCTCGCCGACTTCGCGCCGCCTGCCGGACAACCCCGCCACGTCGCGGTCAAGGAAGCGGTCTTCCCGTTCGCCCGCTTCCCCGGCGTCGATCTGCTGCTCGGCCCGGAGATGAAGTCGACCGGCGAGGTGATGGGCCTGGACTACGATTTCGGCGCCGCCTTCGCCAAGTCGCAGCTCGGCGCCGGCAGCCTGTTGCCGACCGCGGGCCTGGTGTTCATCTCGGTTCGCGACCACGACAAGGCAGCCATGGTCGAGCTTGGCCGCGTTCTGGTGGCGCATGGCTATGGCCTGATCGCAACGGGCGGCACCTGCCAGCACCTGCGCGAGGCGGGCCTCGAGGTCGAGCTGATCAACAAGGTGCACCAGGGACGCCCGCACATCGTCGACCGGATCAAGGACGGTGACATCGCCCTGGTGCTCAACACGACCGAGGGACAGCAGGCGATTCGTGACAGCTATTCGCTGCGGCGCGCAGCCCTGGTCCACAAGGTGCCCTACTACACCACGGTCGCCGGTGCGCGCGCCGTGGTCCAGGCGATGACCGCTTGTCGAGTGCATGAGCTTGCGGTCGCGCCGCTGCAATCCTATCATTAACGGATATCCACCCAGCCTTGTTTGCGGTGCCGATCGAGTTCGCGGCAGCGGGCTATCACGTGTGATGGTGTTCGATGAGCAACAGGATCCCGATGACCTCGGGCGGCTACACGCGGCTCGAGGAAGAACTGAAGCGGTTGAAGATCGACGAGCGACCGGCGGTCATCAAGGCGCTCGCCGAGGCGCGCGAGCACGGCGATCTGTCCGAGAACGCCGAGTACCATGCCGCGCGCGAACGGCAGAGCTTCATCGAGGGCCGCATGCTCGAGCTCGAGGACAAGCTGGCTCGAGCCGAGATCATCGACATCAGCCAGCAAAGCGGTACCACCGTGAAGTTTGGCGCCCGGGTCAAGCTGGTCGACGAGGAGACCGACGAAGAGGTGATCTACCAGGTCGTCGGCTCCGAGGAGGCCGAGATCCAGCGCGGGCTGCTGTCGATCAGCGCACCGCTGGGCCGGGCGCTGATCGGTCGTGAGGCGGGCGACTCGGTCGAGGTGTCGACGCCGCGCGGCACCCGCTATTTCGAGATTCTCGAGGTCGCTTTCCCTGGCGAGATCGTCTTGGACTAGACCGGCCGCGGGGCGGCTGCAGCCGATGTCCGCCCCGGCCGGGCCTTTGCCCCGGATCTGGCTGTTGCTCGATGGCCGGCCGGGCCACGACAACCAGGTGCTCGGCGTCGCCGACGCGCTGGGCTGGCCGTTCTCGGTCAAGCGGATCGAGTACGGTCCCCTGGCGCGCCTGCCCAATCTGCTGCTCGGACGGAGTATCAGCGGCCTGAGCGCAGCGGCGCGCGCGGCGTTGTCGCCACCCTGGCCCGACCTGGTGATCGCCGCCGGCCGCCGCACCGCGCCCTTGGCGCGCTGGCTCAAGCTGCGCAAGGCGGGCATGCTCGCAGTGCAGCTGATGTGGCCCGGCTCGGCGCGGGACCTCGATCTGATCGCGGTACCCGAGCACGACCGCGTGGCGGACCGTCCAGGCATGATTCGGACGCTGGGCACGCCCGGCCGCGTGACACCGGCGCGGCTGGCCGCAGCCGCTGCCCGCCTGGCGCCGCGCGTGGCGCACGTGCCGCGCCCGCATATCGCCTGTCTGGTTGGCGGGACGCGACGCCGCATGCCCTTCACCCCGAACGACGCCGCGGAACTGGCCCGACGCGCGAGCCGGCTGGCGAATGCCCGAGGCGGCAGCCTGCTGGTCACCACCTCGCGCCGCACCGGAGCGGCCTGCGAGCAGAGCCTGGCGTGCTCGATCGAGGCGCCGCACCTGCTGCATCGCTTCGGTAGTGGCGATCACGACCTCTATCTTGGCATGCTCGGCAGTGCCGATGCCGTGGTGGTGACGGCGGATTCCGCATCGATGTGCAGTGAGGCCTGCGCCACCGGCCGCCCCGTCTTCCTGGATGGCGCGCACAAGGCTGGTCTGGGCAAACTGACGCGACTACATAGGCGGCTGGAGCAGCTGGGCTATCTCCGGCCACTCGGCGCGCCGTGGCCCACAGCCGTGCCGCCGCCGCTCGAGCCGGCGTCGATCGTGGCTGCTGCGATCAGACGGTTGCTACCAAGCGCCGATGGCGCCACGTCGAGGTCGGCGTCCGCCGCTTCGTGACCGCGTCAGACCGAACAGGGGAACTGTCATGCCGGCCACGCGCCATTGCAAACTGCTGATTATCGGCTCAGGGCCGGCTGGCTATACGGCAGCGATCTATGCGGCGCGCGCCGGCCTGCGACCGATCGTGGTCCAGGGCCTCGAGGCCGGCGGCCAGATGTCGATCACGACCGATGTCGAGAACTATCCAGGTTTCGCCGATGTGATCCAAGGCCCCTGGCTGATGGAGCAGATGGCCGCCCAGGCGGCCCACTGCGGCGCCGAGCTGGTCTCCGACAGCATCGCCAGGCTCGACCTCGGCAGCCGTCCGTTTCGCGCTGTCGCCGAATCCGACGATGTCTATCTGGCCGAATCGGTGATCCTCGCGACCGGCGCACAAGCGCGCTGGCTGGGCCTGCCGAGTGAGGAGCGTTTCCGCGGTTTCGGCGTCTCTGCCTGCGCGACCTGCGACGGTTTCTTTTTCCGCGGTAAGCCGGTCGCCGTGATCGGCGGCGGCAACACGGCGGTCGAGGAGGCGCTCTACCTGAGCAACCTGGCGAGCGCCGTCACCCTGATCCATCGCCGGGATCAGCTGCGCGCCGAGAAGGTCCTGCAGGATCGCCTGTTCGCCAACGACAAGATCACGGTGGTCTGGGACAGCGTGCTCGACGAGGTGCTGGGCGGGGATCAGCCGCCCGGCGTCACCGGGATCCGCACCCGACACGTGGCGAGCGGTGCGCTGCGCGAGCACGCTGTCGATGGTGTGTTCATCGCGATCGGCCATGACCCGGCGACCCAGCTGGTCAAAGGCCAGCTCGATATGGACGCCGAAGGTTATGTGATCACCGCGCCGGACAGCACCGCGACCAGCATACCGGGCGTGTTCGCCGCCGGCGACGTCCAGGACAAGATCTATCGCCAGGCGGTCACCGCCGCCGGCAGTGGCTGCATGGCGGCGCTCGAGGCCGAAAAGTTTCTGGCCGAGCATGCTTCAGGCAACGCGTCGGTCACGCTCGACGCGGCGCTGTGAGGCGCCCGGATGCTTGATTGGGACCGTGTCCGCCTGTTTCGCGGCGTCGCCGAAGCCGGCAGCTTCACGCGCGCGGCAGAGAGCCTGGGGCTCAGCCAGTCGGCGATCAGCCGTCAGATCGGCGCGCTCGAGGAGGACGTCGGCACGCCCTTGTTCCATCGACACGCGCGCGGTCTGGTCCTGACCGAGCAGGGCGAGATCCTGCTCGAGACGGCGCAGGAGATGGCGGCGAGGATGGCGGCGGTCGAGGCGCGCCTGAGCGAGACCAAGGATCACCCCGCCGGCCATCTGCGGGTCAACACCACGGTCGGTTTCGGTACGGTCTGGCTGGTCTCCCACCTCAAGGAGTTCATGGACCGATACCCGGACATCACGGTCACGCTGCTGGTGGTCGACGCTGAGCTCGATCTCGGCATGCGTGAAGCCGATGTCGCGCTGCGGCTGGCCGCGCCGCGCCAGCCGGATCTGGTGCAGCGTCGGCTCAAGACTGTGCACACGCATCTGTACGCGGCACCAGAGTACCTCGAGGGCGCAGCGCCCCTGGAGAGCGCCGACGACCTGAGCCGGCATCGTCTGATCGTCTATGGCTCAGAAGCCACACCTCCGCCGGTGCCGAGCCTGAACTGGGTGCTGGTCGCCGGCCTCGACGGAGATCAGGCGCAGCCACGGCGCGCGGCGCTGCTGGTGAATAACGTCTATGGCATGCTGCGGGCGGCCGAGCGCGGCCTGGGGATCGCCTCACTCCCGGACTACTTGGGTTCCACGTCGCGGCACCTGGTCCGCGTCTTGCCGGATTTGGAGGGACCGAGCTTCGACGTCTACTTCGTCTACCCCGAGGAACTGCGCGCTTCCAAGCGGGTCAGCGTGTTCCGGGATTTCTTGCTGACGAAGATGGCCGAGCAGCAAGTGTGGTAGTTTTGCAACAGGGCAACAAAAACGCATGGCTGACATGCGCGAAAGCGCTGGCCTTACAGCGTCCAAGTAACTATCTTGTGCATTGCAGCAAGCGCTTTCCGAAGCTGCTTGTTGCGGCCGAGTTCTTTCCCTGAGGAATTCGGCCCGCTTCGGGCGCGACGCCTGAAGCACCTTGAGGATCGTTGATCCTCACGTCTCCCAGACGTTAAGCCTCCCTGATTAACTAAGCCGGGTCTTCGGACCCGGCCCTTTTTTCGCGTAAATTTTTAAGGGCTTTGACCTTTTAGGCGACCCCTCGGGCAAGGTCAAGAGATCGTTGCGCGACTCGCGGAGCAAGACACGCTTTTGCCGACCATGTATCGGTTCGACCTTGCAAACCGAAGGAATGCGGAAGAGAAGTCGGCCGGGATCACATGTATAGCGGCTCGCTTTCCATTCCAACGTAAAGGTCGGCTACGAACTCCCCATATCCATTGAACAATTGGGTAGGGACCTTCTCCGAGCTGCCGAGCGGCCGTTCCGTGGCCTGGCTCCAGCGCGGGTGGGGCACTTCGGGATTGACGTTCGCCCAAAAGCCATACTCGCTGGCCTGGATCGTCTCCCAGAAGCTGACCGGGCGCTCCTCGGTAAACGTCAGGCGCACCAGCGACTTGATCGACTTGAAGCCGTACTTCCACGGTACGGCGAGGCGCAGCGGCGCGCCGTCCTGCTTGGGCATCGGCTTGCCGTAAAGCCCGGTCGCGATCAACGCCAGCTCGTTGGTCGCCTCCGCCATGGTCAGGCCCTCGACATAGGGCCATGGGTACCAGAACTGACGCTGGCCGGGCGCCGTCTCGGGGTCTTGGAATGTCTCCATACGGACGTATTTTGCGCTGCCGAGCGGGCGGGCGAGATCGACCAGCGCGGCCAGCGGAAAGCCGCTCCAGGGCACCGCCATCGACCAGGCCTCGACACAGCGGTGGCGATAGAGACGCTCCTCGAGCGGCATGCGACGGAGCAGGTCGTCGATGTCCAGCACCTGCTCCCGCTCGACCAACCCATCCAAGGTGACGGTCCAGGGCCTCAGCTCGAGGCTTTGCGCCGCCGGCGAGATCTGCTTGTGGGAGCCGAACTCGTAGAAATTGTTGTACGTGGTCACCAGAGCCTCGTCGGTCAGCGGCCGGTCGAGGGTGTAGCGCTCGTTGCGCGCAACGGGATACAGCTCGGCCGAAGGATCGGCCTGTTCTGCCTTCGCGTCATCGGCCAGCGCGGCGCGCATGAAGGCGGACGAGCCCCCAAGCAGAACCGGCCCGGCGGCGATGCTCTTGATCAGCTGCCGGCGCTGGTGAAACACATGCTCGGGGGTTGCCACCGCCTCGGGCAGCTCCCAACCGCGACGCCGCTTGATCCACATGGTCCTGCTCCAACTGACGAGGTCCGCGCCAGCATGAAGCCAGTTTGCTCAGAGGGCACGTCAAATTCGCGCGAGGGCATCGCGATCCCGTCCGCGATCGCCGCGCGTACCCCGCGTCACGGCGACACAGCATGTGCATACCGGGCCGACGCCCGACCACGCTCGAACATGGTTTGCCCGAGCGCCCTTGCCACTGGCAGGAGGTTCCAAGCTACCGCTCGACCGGCGCTGCCGGCGCCCAGAGGGAGCATTTTGGGGGGAGCATTTCGCGGCGTGGCATGTTGAAAACTGCCTGGAGTTCGATCCGCAACGCCAGGCGATCGCCCGTACCCCTCTCGCGCTTGAGCTCTGGTGTGCCTGTTCCCCGCAAGCCGTTGGGCATGCATGGTGGGCGGATGGCTGCGAGCGATAACCATGTGGATAAACGATGAGCTGGAACGGGATCTCGTTGGTTGCACGGGCGGCACTCGCCGCCGTCGTGTTCGGCATCGGCGTCGGCATGACCCCGGTATGGGCCGGATCGCCGGACTTCATCGGCGCCCAGCTAGACCTGGCCTACCCGGGCAATACGCACAATAACGACAACCACGAGGCGAGCTCGGAGCTGATGACGGGCGGCGAGGTGTTCGTGGGATGGGACCTGGCGCCGTGGGCGGCAATCCAGGCCAACCTGGCGCTCATGCGACAGTTCCTGCACGGCTACAACCACGGCAGCACGCGCGAGTCCGATACCGGTGACCGCTACGCGATCGCTGCCATGGCCTGCCCGGTGTTCCGCGTACCGGGACTGATCGTGACGCCCTATGTGAGCGGCTGCGTCGGCCCCGCTTATGAGCGCATCGATGGCGGGCCGAGCTCGGTCACCGGTACCCGCACCGACGAGCACAACATCGAGCTTGCGCTGCGCGGCGCGTTCGGCATCGAGCGACAGATTTACGTGCGGTGGAGCCTGCGCCTCGAGGGCGCCTACATGCGGGTCGGCGTGACCGATGCGATGGATCAGTTCGGCGCCGGCGCGGCCTTCGTCTTCCGCTTCAAGGACCCCGGGTGATGCCGCCGGACACCGGGCGGATGCGGATGTCCTCGGGCGAGGTCGCGGCTCACCACGAGACGGCGGACACCATCGGGCTACGCCGCTGCCAAGCCGCGGTCGCGTCCTCGGCGGAGCCTTGATTCATGCCGCACCCGGCACCGCCTAGTGCCTCCTTTGCCGGCCCATTCGCCGCTTTCCATCGGCGTTAACCCGGCCTTAACCGCACGGGCGCATCTTGGTTAACAGTAGTCCCGGACCGGGACGGTTCTTCTCCCATTCGAGGCCCTGACCATGATCTTCAAGCAAAACGCCCGCCCGCCTCTAACTCCGAATGCGCCCGAGCACAATCTGCCACCGGTTATGCCTGCGGCGCCGAGCGCCGATTCGACCGCCAGCACGCAGCCCAGTGCGGACGCCGGCGGCAAGCGGCTGATCGTCGGCCAAGGGATCAAGCTCAAGGGCGAGATCTCGGCCTGCGACCGCCTGATCGTCGAGGGTCACGTCGAGGTGACCCTGAACGACACGCGCACGGTCGAGATCAAGCCGTCCGGCCGGTTCATCGGCAGCTGCGAGGTCGAGCAGGCCGAGATCAGCGGCATCTACGAGGGTGACCTCACCGTGCGTGGCCGCCTGACCGTGCATGCCAGCGGCATGGTGACCGGCAACATCCACTACGGCGAGATCGAGCTCGAGCGTGGTGGCCGGATCGCCGGCGAGCTCAAGGTGCGTGATTCCGGTGCGGCGTCCTCGAAGCCGGCCGATAGCGCGCAGCGGACGACCAAGGCCGCCTGAACCCACGGCGAGCTGTCGAGGGCGCTTGCCTGAGCTTGCGCCCTCACGGGCCTTGCCGGATGCCTGGCGTTCGCACGAGGCCGACCGCGTCGTGCCGCCGCCAGGCTCGCGCCCTGCCTGATGGCGTCCGGTGCGCCGTGGCGATCACATCGCGCCTGACGGCCAGAGCCTGTCCCACTTACGTGGCCACGGCGCCAGGGCCGGGCGCGCCCCAGCCTGCCCTGGCGCCAGTCCGGCCACCCACACGGTCCCATCGCACTGGGTCGCCGGGCGGGGGCGCGGGTGGTTCAGCATAGGCGGAAAGCGCTCTGGCGCTGGGGCTCCATCGGCGCGAGGATCAACGAGCGTCCGTGCCCCCGGATGCGCTGCGCAGGCGAGCTGGACGTGGGGTGGCGTCCTGGATCAGAGCGCGCATGGTCGCCAGCGGCGCACGGGGATCAACCGGAAAAACGGTTGTTCCTCGGGAAGCCGTGCGGTGCGGCGCGACCGGCCTGGCCGCGTCGGCCGAGCCAGGGGGCGAGCTCGGTCACGGTGCGGGTGCCACGGCCGCCCGGCCACGACAGGCCCTCGGCCAGCCTGATCACACAGGCGTCCGCCAGGCTGCCGCCACGGTAGCGCTGCAGCAGCACGCCCTTGCCGCGGCTCATCACCGGCAGCTGATCGATCGGGAACAGCAGCAGCTTGCGGTTGCTGCCGACCGTGGCGACGTGATCGCCCTCGGCCGGACAGGCGACCACCAGCCGCTCGCCCTGGTCCAGATTGAGCACCTGCTTGCCGGCCTTGGTCTGGGCCGCGATCGCGGCCTCGTCGGCGACGAAGCCGCGCGCCCCGCCCGAGGCGAGCAGGACGCGCCCGTCCGGGCGATGCACCGCCAGCAGCACCGGCTCGGCGCCGCGGGCGAGATCGATCTGCAGCCGGAGCGGCTCGCCCTGGCCGCGACCACCCGGCAGCCGGTCGACCGGCAGCAGATAGCCGCGACCGTCGCTGCTGACCAGCAGCAGCTTGTCGGTGCTCTGCGCGTGCAGCACGAAACGCCCGGCGTCGCCCTCCTTGTATTTGAGTTCGGCAACGTCCTCGAGATGGCCGCGCAGCACGCGGATCCACCCCTGACGCGAGCAGACCACGGTGACCGGCTGCCGCTCGACCGGCATCTCGAGCGCCTCGAGATCGACGGCAGGCGCGGCCCCCAGCGTGGTCCGGCGCGCACCCAGAGCGCCGTCGCCGAAGCGGGCGCCCGCCTCAAAAAGCTCTTCCTTGAGCACGTCTCGGCGCTTGCCTTCGTCGCGCAGCAGAATCTTCAGCTGCCGCCCCTCGGCGCGCAGGCCGCGCTCCTCCTTGAGCAGCGCCTGCTCCTCGAGCTTGCGCAGATTGCGCAGGCGCATGTTCAAGATCGCTTCCGCCTGCCGCTCGGACAGCTCGAAGGCGCGCATCAGCTCCGCCTTGGGCTCGTCCTCCTCGCGGATGATGCGGATCACCTCGTCGAGATTGAGATAGGCGATCGTGAACGCCGCCAGGACCTCGAGCCGGTCCTCGATCTTGGCCAGCCGATGGCGGCTTTTGCGGATCAGCACCTCCATGCGATGCGCGAGGAAGGCGTCCAGCACCTCGAGCAGTCCCATCACGCGCGGCACACCCTGGGCGTCGAGCACGTTCAGATTGAGAGACAGGCGAACCTCGAGCTCGGTCTGGCGGAACAGCTGCTCCATCAGCACTTCAGGCGGCACCGAGCGCGAGCGCGGTATCAGCACCAGGCGGACCTCCTCGGCCAACTTGTCGCGCACGTCCGCCAGCAGCGGCAGCCGGCGCGCCGCCAGCAGCTCCGCGATCCGCTCGATCAGGCGCGCCTTGGGCACCTGATAGGGGATCTCGGTCACCACCAGCTGATACTGTCCGTGGGACAGGTCCTCGCGCTGCCAGCGGGCGCGCAGCCGCATGCTGCCGCGACCATGGCGATAGGCCTCGACGACATGCTCCCAGGGCTCGACCAGCACGCCGCCGGTCGGCAGATCGGGACCCTTGATCTGCTCGAGCAGTGTCTCGATCGGCGTGTCCGGCCGGTCGAGCAGCAGGCACAGCGCGCTGCACAGCTCGGCCAGGTTGTGCGGCGGAATGCTGGTGGCCATGCCGACCGCAATGCCGCTGGTACCGTTGGCCAAAAGGTTGGGCAAGGCCGACGGCAGGACCACCGGCTCCTCGTCGCTGCCATCGTAGGTGGCGCGGAAATCGACGGTATCCTCGTCGATGCCCTCCAGCAGCGCCTGGGCGAAGGCGCTCAGGCGAG
Source organism: uncultured Alphaproteobacteria bacterium (assembly GCA_963731495.1). GTDB lineage: Bacteria > Pseudomonadota > Alphaproteobacteria > Geminicoccales > Geminicoccaceae > DASUGG01. Next base: position 16,341 of record CAVSVZ010000073.1, on the reverse strand, counting down.
CCTCGGTGTAGCGCATGGCCGCGGCATTATCGCCGTCGACATTGCCGAAATTGCCCTGGCCGTCGACCAGCGGATAGCGCTGCGCGAAGTCCTGGGCCAGCCGCACCAGGGAGTTGTAGATCGCGCCCTCGCCGTGGGGATGGTATTTGCCGATCACGTCGCCGACCACCCGGGCGGACTTCTTGTACGCGCTCGCCGGGTCGAGCCGCAGCTTGAGCATGGCGTACAGCACGCGCCGCTGAACCGGCTTGAGGCCGTCGCGCACATCGGGCAGCGAGCGCGAGGTGATCGTCGAGAGCGCATAGGCGAGATAGCGCTCGCTGCAGGGCGTTGGCGAACGGGACAGGGCGGATCGGTTCGGTCTTGGGCTGAGCTGTCATGGCCTCTCACGATGCGCTCGAGCGTCGAGCCGATCGAGCAGCAATTGACGCGCAGGGGGCACGGCGCCGTCGCTAACATCGAACAGATGGCGACGCAAGAACGCGCCGGTCAGCTGCAGGCCGGCACGGATCTGGGTCAGATCGGGCGAGCCCGCGCCGATCAGGAAAGGCGGTAGCGGCAACAGGCGATCGACATAAGGTCCCGCGGCAGCACGGCTCACCGCCCGACCCGTGCGCGGCGAGACATAGGCGAGATCCTCGCTGGTACCGGTCACCGCGCAGCTGCCGAGGTCGAGCCCGAAGCCGAGATCGGCGAGCAGATCGAGCTCGAAGCGCACATAACGCTCCAACCACGCATCGTCTTGAACCAGCGCATCAATCAGATCGCACAACGCCCTGTAGAGATTAGGATGAGGATCGCGCTCAGGCAAGCCTGACTGGAGCAGGGCGCAGGCCGCGCCGAGACCCGTCAGCCGATCCGGCTGGTCCAGCAGCAGCGCCGCCACCGGTCTGGCCAACTCAAGCGTGAAGCTGCCGAGCTGATCCGCCAGGCGTGCTCGCCAGGTCGCCTGCACGACATTGCCGATCTGATGGACCGGCAGCGCCTTGCGGCTGACGCCGCCGCGCACCAGGCCGGCATGGCGGCCATGGTTCGCGGTAAAGACGTTGATCACGGCCGAAGTCTCGCCGTGGCGGCGCACCGCCAGGATGATCCCCTCGTCCTGCCACAGCATCACAGCACCCGCGCGCCGGCGTGCCTGCGCTCGGCCCCGCCTGCAGGAGCGATCGTCCGAACAGCTCTCATCAGGACAAAGATGTGCGCACGGAACACGTTCAAAAGCGACTCGCCCGGCGAAGGCGTGTCGAGACCGGGCCTCACAACGGCCCCTTGCTCAGACCGGGAAATCGAGCCCCAGCTCCTGATAGCGCTCCGGATCCTCCAGCCACTTGGGCCGCACCTTGACGAACAGGAACAGATGAACCCGCTGGTGCAGCATGTCTTCGAGCTCCCGCCTTGCGGCCTCGCCGACCGCCTTGATCTGCTGCCCGCCCTTGCCGAGCACGATGGCCTTCTGGCTGTCGCGTTGGACATAGATCGTCTGATCGATCCGGACCTCGGTACCATCTTCCGATGCCACCCAGCTCTCGGTCTCGACGGTCAGGCTGTAGGGCAGCTCCTGATGCAGCTGGCGAAACAGCTGCTCGCGGGTCAGCTCGGCGGCCATCGCGCGCTGCGAGAGGTCGGAGAGCTGATCTTCGGGGAACAGCCAAGGCCCCTCGGGCAGGCCGTCGGAGATCGCCGCCAGCAGATCCTCGCAGCCGTCGCCCTTGAGCGCCGAGACGATGAAGATCCGATCGAACAGGCCGGTCTCGTCAAACCTGCGAATCAGCGGCAGCACGCTCGGCGGGCCGACCAGGTCGAGCTTGTTGATCGCCAGGATCGCGCGATCGCGGCGCTCGCGCAGTCCCTCGAGCACCAGGGCGGTATCGGCGTCGAGGCCGCGCCTCGCATCGATCACCAGGATCCGCTGGTCTGCGTCCTCGGCGCCGTGCCAGGCGGCGCGCACCATCGCCAGCTCCAGACGCCGTCCCGGGCGCGGCCGAAAGATGCCGGGCGTATCGACGAAGATCAGCTGGGCATCGCCCTTGACCGTGATGCCCAGGACCCGCCGGCGGGTGGTCTGGACCTTGGAGGTCACGATCGAGACTTTGGTGCCGACCAGCCGGTTGAGCAGGGTCGACTTGCCGACATTGGGTGCGCCCAGGATCGCAATGAAGCCGCAGTGCCGGATCGCCTGCTGCGCGGGCTCAGGCATGGACCGCCTCCAGGCGCGCCAGCAACTGCTCGGCCGCCGCCTGCTCAGCCGCCCGCTTGGAGCCGGCCACCGCCCGGCCCGGGGCGAAGTCGGCGAGCGACACCGAGACATCGAAGCGGGGCGCATGCGCTGGACCCGCGACCGCAGCGACCTGGTAGATCGGCAGGCCCAACCCGCGGCTCTGAGCCCATTCCTGCAACGCGGTCTTGGCGTCACGCGGCGGCACCGCCATCGATTCGACCAGGACCAGCCAGTGCTGTCGGATGAAGCGCTCGGCCACCATCAGACCGCCATCGCGATAGAGCGCGCCGATCAGCGCCTCGACGACGTTGGCAAGCAGGGCCGGATTGGCGCGCCCGCCGGCTTCTTCCTCGCTGCGGCCGACCACCAGCCATTGGCCGGCATCCAGATCGCCCGCGACCTCGGCCAGCGCCTCACGGCGCACCAGCGCCGCATGCCGGCGCGACAGATCGCCCTCACCCTCGTCCGGATAGCGCGCGATCAGGAGATCGGCGATCACCAGGCCAAGCACCCGGTCGCCCAGGAACTCGAGGCGCTCGTTGCTTCGACGGGCACGACCGCGCCCGGTGGCGCTGGAGTGGGTAAGGGCCTCCGTCAGCAGCGCCCGATCGGCAAAGCGATGGCCGAGCCGCGCCTCGATCGCCTTCGCAGCACCGGCGTCCGTGACCGCCATCTCGTCAATCGATCAAGTGGAACAGCCGGCGAAAGCGAACCGTGCCGGGCCACTTCCAGATCTCCCAGATCCTGGCGCTGCCATTGGTCGAGAAGAAGATGATCTCGGCGCGCCCGATCAGGTTCTCGATCGGGATGAACCCGACCCCCTCGACCCTGCTGTCGAGGGAGTTGTCGCGATTGTCGCCCATCGCGAACACGTGGCCTTCTGGCACGACGTAGACCTTGGTGTTGTCGAGCGAGCCGTGCGTCATCAGATCGAGGGTATCGAAGCTGTGGCCGTTCGGCAGGGTCTCGCGGTAGCGCACGACCGCGCCGTTGCTGGTGCCGTCATCGTCGGTGAAGTCTTCGATCCGGACCCGTTGCGAGGGCTCGCCATTGACGTGCAGCACGCCGTTGATCACTTGCAGCTCGTCGCCGGGCAGCCCGACGATCCGCTTGATGTAGTCGGTCCGATTGTCGGACGGCAGCTTGAACACCACGACGTCGCCGCGCTCCGGCAGGCTGCCGAAGATGCGCCCCTCGAACAACGGCAAGCTGAACGGCAGGGAGTGCTTGCTGTAGCCATAGGCGAACTTGGAGACGAACAGGTAGTCGCCGACCAGCAGCGTTGGCTTCATCGAGCCCGAGGGGATGTTGAACGGCTCGTAGAGCAGGGTTCGCACCGCGAGCGCGATCGCGACGGCATAGACCAGGGTCCGTACCGTCTCCCACGAACCTCTGGAGCGGGATTGCGGGATCGCCGTCTGCTTCTTCACCGGGTGAGGCCCGCCACTTCAAGCGAAGTGGACCGATCGCCTAACGTGCCAGGAAACATGCTCATGGTCGAGGTACTCGTATGGTTGTCCGGCGACGGGCCCTCGGTCGCCGCGCGCGCCGACACTAGACAACGCGCGCTGGAAGGTAAAGTGACCCGCCTCACCTCGCCCTGCCTTCGGGATCGTGCGGGCCCCGCGGCGGCGTTCGGGGGAGGGTGCGGCACTGATGACCACCATGCCATGGGCATAGGGCGGCTCGTCGGTCAGGCTGAGGTCGACTCGAGCCACCATGCCGCGCGGGGTCAGCGCAACCAGCCGGGCAGCGGCGCCATGCCGCAGCTCCAGGATCGGCATGCCCGAGCCGCGATTGACCACGCCGATATCGCGCCAGTAAACGCCCTGGCGAAAGCCTGTGCCGAGCGCCTTGGCACAGGCTTCCTTGGCGGCATAGCGCTTGGCAAAAGCCGCCGCAGGGTTGGCATTGCGCTCGGCTCTCGCCCGCTCGACCTCGGTGAACACGCGCTCCCGAAAGCGCGCTCCAAAGCGCGCTAGCGTCCGCTCGACCCGTCGGATGTCGACCAGATCGGTGCCAATGCCGAGAATCAAGCGATGCAGGCCCTCATGCGGCCCCGGCATCGGTCGGCGCGCCAGCAGCCTTCAAGCGGGTACCGCCGCTGGTGCGCCGGCGGCGGCGCAGCTCGCGGCGCCGACGTTTCGCTTCCTGATAGGCTGCGATCATCCGCACCAGCGGGAAATAGGTCAACAACCCTGCAGCCGTGCCGAGCGGAATGGCGCCGACCACGATCGGCTTGGCGACCACGCTGAAATCCGCGACCAGTCGCTTGACCGTGGCGACCGGCCCAAGGGTAGCGATCTGGCCCGCCGCCTCGCCGACGTAGCCCGTCAGATCCTGCAACGTCCACGGTTCCGGTTGCACACCCGTGTGTGTCCCGCCCAGCAGAAAGTGGCCGACCTCGTATGCGGCCACCCAAAGGAACGGAAACGTCCACGGATTGCCAACCAGGGTACCGACCACCACGGCCACGAAATTGCCGCGCACGATCAACGCCAGCAAGCAGCCCAGGACGATGTGCAGTCCGACGAACGGCGTGAACGAGATCGCGACCCCGCAGGCAACCCCCGCCGCGATGTTGTGGGGCGTGCCGGTCAGCCGGGTCAGCCGCTTGACATAGTAGGCAAAGGCCCGGCGCCAGCCCGTGCGCGGCCATACCAGGCCGTGGAGCCAACGGAAAAGCGTAAGCGGTTGCCGACGTCGGAACACAGCGCTCGATCATGATGATTGTTGCTTAATGCACCGATTATAGGTCGGCTGCCCGGTTTGACGACTGGCTTTCTCGCCAGCTCGGGCGGAATCTGATCGGCGGGGTAGGCGGGGAGCTCGAGCTGCGCCAGCGCGACCAGCGGGACATCAAGCTGCGCGCCGCCACCGCTGCGATCGATCACGCAGGCGGCACCGACCACGTCGCCGCCGTGCCCGCGCACACAGGCGATGGCCTCGCGCACCGACAGCCCCGTGGTGACCACGTCCTCGGCGATCAGCACCCGCATGCCCGGCTCGATCGCGAAGCCGCGGCGCAGCGCAAACCGCCCATCGACCCGCTCGACGAACAGCGAAGGGACGCCCAGCTGCCGGGCGAGCTCATAGCCGAACACGATGCCACCCATGGCCGGCGCCACCGTCACATCGAAGCCCTGCCCCGGCAGCGCCTGCGCCAGCTTGGGCTTGAGCGCGGCACACACCAGCTCGGCCCGCGCCGGATCCATCAGGAGACGCGCACACTGCAGATAGACGGGGCTGTGCAGACCCGAGGTCAGGCGGAAGTGCCCCTCGAGGAGCGCGCCGCACGCGCGCAGCAGTGCGACCAGCTGCGCGCTCGAAAGCTCCGCCGAGGGCCTGGCCGGGGCGCTCATCCCTGCGCCCGCTCGACCGCAGTGACCACGGGGCTGGCGCGCAATCCCGCCATGATGCGGTCCATATGGTCACGGTCGTCGACCTCGACATCGAGCACGATCTCGTACAGGTCGGTCGACTTCGCACCGAATCGCAGATCGGTGATGTTGCCCCCTTCCCGCCCGATCACCGTGCTGAGCGAGCCCAGACTGCCCGGCTGATTGAGCGTCATGACCTGGAGGCGCGCGGTCGACTTGGCGCCGGCCGCCAGCTGGTTCCACCCGAGATCGAGAAAGCGGTCCTCCTCCTCGTCGGCCCTGCGCGCGAGCGTCGCGCAATCGCTGCGATGGATCGTGATGCCCCGCCCGGTGCGCACGACACCGACGATCGGATCTCCCGGTATCGGATGGCAGCAGCGGGCGAAGGTGACTGCGAGGCCCGGCAGCAGGCCCTGCACCCGTGTCTCCCAGCCGGCTGCGACGGGGGCCGAGCGCAGGCGCCGCAGGGGCACGACCTTGCCGGGCGACGGCTCGGATCGGGACGGTGGCTCCTCGCCACGGCGCAAGGCTTCGAACACCAGGCGGGGTCCGAGCGAGCCCTCACCGATCGCCGCCAGCAGATCGTCGACCGTCTTGAGCTGAAATCCGCCGAGCACCGCCTCAAGCCGCTTGTCGCCAACCTTCATACGCTCCTTTTGCGCGACACGCTGCAACAGCTCGCGGCCATGGGCGATGTAGTCGTTGCGGCGGCGCGAGCGCAAAGAGCGGCGAATGCGCGATCTGGCCTTGCCCGTGACGACGAAGCGCTCCCACGCCGCCGACGGCGCCGCGCCCTTGCTGGTGATGATCTCGACCTGGTCGCCATGGCTCAGCCTGGTGCGCAATGGCACCAGGCGACCGTTGACCTTGGAGCCGACCGTGGCGTCGCCGACCTCGGAGTGCACGGCATAGGCGAAGTCGACCGGCGTCGCACCCTGGGGCAGCGCGATCAGATCGCCCCGCGGGGTGAAGCAGAACACCTGGTCCTGAAACATCTCGAGCTTGGTGTGCTCGAGGAATTCCTCAGGTCCCGAGGCGTGCTCGAGGATCTCCAGCAAGCCCCGCACCCAGCGATAGCGCCGGCCGTCGGTCAGCTGGCCGCTCTGCTTGTAGGCCCAATGCGCGGCGACGCCGAGCTCGGCGACCTCATGCATGTCGGTGGTGCGGATCTGCACCTCGATCCGTCGTCGCTCGGGACCGAAGATCGTGGTGTGCAGCGAGCGGTAGCCGTTCGGCTTGGGCGTGCTGATGAAGTCCTTGAAGCGCTCGGGCACCATGGCGTAACGGCCATGAATCACGCCGAGCGCAGCATAGCAGTCCGGCACGGTGTCGACCGTGATCCGGAACGCCATGATGTCGGAGAGCTGCTCGAAGCTGATGTTCTTGCGCTTCATCTTGTGCCAGATCGACAGCGGCGATTTCTCGCGGCCATAGACCTTGGCTTCGAGGCCAGCTTCGTGCAGCGTCTCGCGCAGCTCGTCGACGATCCGCTCGATCAGATTGCTGTCATGCTGACGGAGCTGGTGGAGCCGGCTGAGCACCGACTGGCGGGCGTCAGACCAGAGCGCGCCGAAGGCGAGATCGTCGAGCTCGTCCTTGAGCCCCTGCATACCGATCCGTTCCGCCAGCGGCGCGTAGATCTCCATCGTCTCGCGGGCGATCCGGCGGCGTTTCTCGGCATTGTCGATAAACTGCAGGGTGCGCATGTTGTGCAGCCGGTCGGCGAGCTTGACCAGCAGCACCCGGATGTCCTCGGACATCGCGAGCAGCAGCTTGCGAAAATTCTCGGCCTGTTCGGTGTGTGCCGACTGCAGATCGAGCTTGTTGAGCTTGGTGACGCCGTCGACCAGACGGGCGATCTCCGGCCCGAACAGCTGCTCCAGGTCGGCGATCGTGGCGCCCGTATCCTCGACGGTGTCATGCAACAGCCCGGTCGCGATCGAGGCGCTGTCGAGCCGCAGCGCGGCCAGGATGCCGGCAACCTCGACCGGGTGCGAGAAATAGGGATCGCCCGACGCCCTCACCTGCGCGCCGTGCGCCTTCATCGCGAACACGTAGGCCCGATTGAGCAGGTTCTCGTCGGCGCCCGGATCGTAACTCTTGACCCGCTCGACCAGCTCGTACTGACGCATGATCGGCCGATGCACGGCCGCGGAAGCAGCGGTCGGCGCGGCCAGCCCCCGTCCGGCGGGTTGGCTGTCTGGCTGGCCCCTCAGCTGGGGCTGCATGAAAGTCGCGCGCCGGCCGCCGTAACGCTAGCCGAACAGAGGCTGCTTGTCCGACGGCTGGTCGTCCTCGCCGCTGGCCTCGACGTCCGTCGCGGTGGAGGGCAGCTCGAACTCCTCGTCGGTATCGACCAGCATCAGCGGATCGTGCTCGATCACAGGCTGCTCTTGCTGGTAGGCCGCTACCAAGTCGCCTTCCGGCTCCTCCTCGATCTCGACATGGCGACGCAGCCCGTGGATCAGCTCGTAGCGCAGGTGGTCGAGATCGACGGTGTCGTCGGCAATCTCGCGCAACGCCACCACCGGATTCTTGTCGTTGTCCCGCTCGACCGTGAGCGGCGCACCGGCGGACATGTCGCGCGCTCGCTGGGCGGCGAGCATGACCAGCTCGAAGCGATTGGGAATCTTGGTAACACAATCCTCGACCGTGATACGTGCCATGGACTACTCCGTCGGCAATTCGGCTTGCTAACCGTTATTTAGCGTACCGGTGGGCCCGCCGCAACCGAGCCCGGCTTGCGGGATCGTGTGGCCGTACGCCTAGCATGTCTTGCGTCCAGACCCAGCTCCACCATCCGTACGACACCCGGTGGCTCCGAGCGGACGTATGGCCACATCGCGGGTAGCGCACCGTCAAGCCATGTGATAACGATACCATGTAGGCAGCTCGAAGTCGGGAAAAACTGCGATTCGCAGTGCCGATCGGGCTCGACCAAAGTTGCTTCAATACCTAGCAGACGCTGCCAGACGATCGACGGGGGTGGCCGGGTGTGGATGTGGGTTACGCCGTGGCTTTTGCCAGGGCGGCTCGCTGTCGAAGAGGGGGAGCTTCGCATCGGGTGGATCACATTTCACGAATCAGAGCTTGCCGCCTGGGCCAGGAGTGAACATGTCAGTCTCACGTCAATCGACCCTTTGCGCTTCGTTGGCTGGGTACTGGACAAAAGAGCTTATACGACCGCAGTATAAGCGAATTCCAAACGGAGGTAGAAAGTGATGGATTGCCCCATCTTGGAGGACATTCTCCACGAGGATGATCGCTTTGCGATCATGATCGATGGTGCAAATTTATACCAGTCGGCGCGAGCCCTGGGCTTCGACATCGACTATCGGCTGCTGCTGCAGACGTTCTGTCGCTGCGCTCGTCTGATCCGGGCGAGTTACTATACGGCGCTGCTCGATGACCAGGAATACTCGCCGATCCGGCCCCTGGTCGACTGGCTCGACTACAACGGCTACACGGTCGTCACCAAGCCGCTCAAGGAATTCACCGACGCCTCGGGGCGGCGCAAGTTCAAGGGCAACATGGACATCGAGCTCGCGGTCGATGCCATGGATATGGCGACCCACATCGACCATCTGGTGTTGTTCTCGGGCGATGGCGACTTCCGCCGGCTGACCGAGGCGCTGCAGCGCAAGGGGCTGCGCGTGACCGTGGTCAGCACGATCCGGACCCAGCCGCCGATGATCGCCGACGAGCTGCGCCGTCAGGCGGACACCTTCCTCGAGCTGAACGAGCTCGCGCAGTACATCGCGCGCGCACACCGGCCGGCGGCCCATGTCCACGCCGACGAGGACGAGGACATGGAAGACGACGAGGACGATAGCGGCCAGCGCTCGGGGCGTTATTTCGAGCCTGCATAGCCGCTCCGGGCAGGACGCGGGGCGATCCTGACGGGACGGCACCGGGGTGCGCCCGGCGCCACCTGTGGATTGCGCCCTGTGTCCGCGCCTGGCGGACCTGCGGCACCGCAATCGCAGCAGCTATCCGGACTGGCACAACGCGCCGGTCGCCTCATTTGGTGACCGGCGCGCGCGCCTGTTGGTGGTGGGACTGGCGCCAGGACTGCGCGGCGCCAATCGTACCGGCCGACCATTCACCGGTGATCATGCCGGCGAGATCCTCTACCGCACCCTGATCGACCACGGCTTCGCCCGCGGCGACTACCGCGCCACGCCGGACGACGGGCTCGAGCTGATCGACTGCCGGATCGCCAATGCGGTCCGCTGCGTGCCGCCCGAGAACCGCCCCATAGGCTCCGAGATCAACGCCTGCCGGCGTTTTCTGGTCGGCGAGCTGGCCGGCACGCCACGGCCGCAGGTGGTGCTGCCGCTGGGCGGCATCGCGCACGGTTCGGTGCTGCGCGCTCTGGGTCTACCGCTGCGACAGATGCCGTTTCGACACGGCGCCGTCTACCGACCGGAGGATGCGCCGATTCTCGCTCCGTGCTACCATTGCTCGCGTTACAATCTGAACACCGGCCGGCTGACCCCGGCCATGTTCACGCAGGTCTTCGGCCAAATTCGAACCCTGGTCGACCAGCTCTGACCCCGTGGTTTGCGGAGCCGTGAGATGCGTCGCGCCGATCGTCTGTTCCAGATCATCCAGATTCTCCGGCGCGGGCAGCTGACCACGGCGAGGGCACTGGCCGATGAGCTCGAGGTCTCGAACCGGACCATCTATCGCGACATCGCCGATCTGATCGGCTCGGGCGTGCCGGTCGAGGGCGCCGCGGGCGCCGGCTACCTGCTGCGCAGCGGCTACGATCTGCCGCCCTTGATGTTCTCGCCGATCGAACTCGAGGCGCTGGTGCTGGGCGCGCGGATTGTCGCCAGCTGGGCCGATCCCGAGCTCGGCCGGGCAGCCCATGACGTGCTCGCCAAGGTCGAGGCCGTGCTGCCGGAGACGCTGCGCACGCGCTTCGACAAGACGCCCCTGCTGGCACCCGGCGATCATTTCGAGGCGCCGCGCAAGGTCGACCTCGCGGCGCTGCGCCGGATGATCCGCGAGCGACGCAAGCTGGACCTCGACTATTGCGATGCCGCCGGCCGGCCGACCCGGCGCCGGGTCTGGCCGCTCGGCCTGTTCTTCTACGGGCCGGTCTGGCTGCTCGCCGGCTGGTGCGAGCTGCGCCAGGATTTTCGCATGTTCCGGGTCGATCGCATGGCAGATGCCGCGTTGCTCGACCTGCCCTTCGACCCGGTGCCGGGACGAACCCTCGAAGACTTCAGCCGGCAGGAGGCCAGGCGCGCACAGTCTGCTGACGGCACGTTGGCAGCAGCCGGCGAGTAGGCTTGCCCGCACGCTACCAGTGGGGGGCAGCATGGTTCTTGGATCGATCAACCACATCGGCCTGACCGTCAGCGACATGGCGCGGTCGGCCGACTTCTACGAAGCATTCTTGACCCATCTGGGCTTCGCCCGGGTCGACGACACGCCCAAGCACATCCTTTGGGCGGGGCCGGGCGGCGCGCTCGGGATCTCGCCGATGCGCCCGGCACTGGCCGATCGCGAGCACGATCGCTACGCGGTCGGGATGCATCACCTGGCGTTCCACGCGCCCAGCCGCGCCGACATCGACGCCGCCTTCACAAAGCTGCAGGCGATGGGCGCCGAGATCACGGACGCGCCGGCGGAATACGACTACCTGCCGGGCTACTACGCGGTCTATTTCCTGGATCCCGATGGTATCAAGCTGGAGCTCGCCCACACGCCCGGCTTTCCGGCCTGACCGAGGAGAACCGCCGATGGCGGATAGCGAGTTCGTCGGGTTCGTGGTCGAGAGCCTGCGGCCTTTGGGCCCGATCAGCGCCCGACGAATGTTCAGCGGCCACGGCATCTTTCTCCGTGGCCTGATGTTCGGCCTGATCGTCGACGACCAGCTCTACTTCAAGGTCGACAACGGCAATCGTGCCGCCTACGAGGACAAAGGCCTGCAACCGTTCATCTACAGCAGCAAGGGCAAGCCGATCGAGACGTCGTATCGGGAGGCGCCGAGCGAGGGTTTCGATGACCCCGAGATCCTCTGTGACTGGGGCCGGGAGGCCCTCGCCGTAGCGCTGCGCGCCGACGCCAGGAAGACCACGCGCAAGAACAAGCGCTAACGAGCGACGGTGTCGGGCAGCGCGAAGGCCAAGACGTGATCGCCACGCTCGGTCCCGAGGCCGCCATGGCCGCCGGCCGCGATCACCATATACTGCTTGCCGGTCTGCTCGAGCTGATAGGTCATCGGCGTCGCCTGCCCGCCCGCGGGCAACGCGCCCTTCCACAGCTCCTCACCGGTGTCGATATCGAAGGCACGCAGAGCGTTGTCGGTAGCCGCGGCGATGAAGATCAGGCCGCCCGCCGTCACCATCGGTCCGCCCATGTTCGGCATGCCGAAGTTCAGGCCGATCGGCGTGTAGCCTTTGGTGGTGCCGAGCGGCACCTGCCATAGGATCCGGCCCTCGGTCATGTCGACCGCGCTGAGCACGCCCCACGGTGGCGCGGTGCACGGAATGCCGAGCGGTGACAGCAGCACCTCGCGCCGCATGCCATAGGGCGTGCCCTTCTGCTCCGCAAACTCGGATTTCTCGAAGGCAGGGTCGGCACCGCGCCAGGTCTCGCGTGGAATCAGGGTCACCACCATGGGCACCTGCATGGCGTTGACGATCGCGAGCTTGCGCTAGGGCTCGAAGGCTAGGCTGCCCAAGTTGACGCCGCCGCCGTAGCCCGGCGAGAGGATGGTGCCCTGGGTGGAAGGCGGCGTGTAGATGCCGTCCGAGCGATAGCGCTCGATCAGCTTGCGACAGCGCCACTTGTCCCAGAGGATCAGTCCCCAGGCGTCCTCGGGCCGCACCGGCGCCTGCGAGACCAAAGGAGGCGGTGCAGTCGGGAACGGCTGAGTTGGCCACAGCTCCTCGCCCGCGACCGCGCCCTGTGGCACCGGTCGCTCCTCGATCGGGAAGACCGGCTCGCCGGTCTCGCGATCGAAGGTGAACAGGAGACCCATCTTGGTGGCGGCGATCACCGCGGGCACGCTGCGGCCGTCCTTGTCGAGATCGACCAGCACCGCCAAGGCCGGGCGCAGCGTCTACTTCGTCACGCTTGCCGACCTCGTCGCCGCACTCGCCCAGGCCGAGCGCGAGGGCCGGCTGCGCGACAAGATCCGCTTCTTCTGCCGCGCCGCCCTCCTGATCGTCGATGAGATCGGCTACCTGCCGGTCGTCCCCGATGGCGGCAGCCTGTTCTTCCAGCTGTTCAACGCCCGCTACGAGCGGGGCGCGATGATCCTCACCTCCAACCGGGGCTTCGCCGAGTGGGGCGAGATCTTCGGCGACCCGGTCGTCGCCACCGCGCTCCTCGACCGGCTCCTGCACCACGCTGTGGTCATCCAGATCGAAGGTTCCAGCTACCGGCTGCGTCAGCACGCCGAGCTCGTGCCCGAGCACATCCGCTCCAAGGCTCTCATCACCCCACCGCTGCCGGCACCGCGCCGGCGCGGCAGGCCGCCAAGCCCAGAGACTCTCGCTCCGGCCACCGCCTGATAGGCCGAGCGCACCGTCACGTGGGGAAATTTACTCCGGCACTTGGAGTGGGCCCCTCGGGCCGGACAGGATCAGGCGGCAGGTTTGACCGGGGTCCGGGCGTGGTGCTCCTCAAAGATGGCAGGGCTCAGATAGCCGAGGGCCGAATGCAGCCGCCGGCGGTTGTAGACGTGATCGAGAAAGCGGGGGAGGTCGGCAGCGACGTCCTCGAAGGTCTCGTAGGCCATCGGGTAGACCGCCTCGACCTTCAAGGTCTTGATGAAGCTCTCGGCTTTCGCATTGTCGTAGGGGTTGCCGCGCCGCCCCATCGAGCCGAGCAGACCGTGCTGGGCCAGGAGCTTGCGGTACAGCGCCGGCGGCGTATTGCGATCCTCGATCCGAATGGTGGACACAGCCTGGCGGCGGTTTTCTGCCGTCGATCGCCGCGTTCAGAGCGGCGATGGTGAGTCTCGCGTCGAGGCTGCGGCCGATCGCGTAGCCGATCACACGGCGCGACCAGGCGTCGAGGATCACTGCCAGATAGACGAAGCCCACCGCGATGGCGACGTAGGTGAGATCGGCCACCCAGAGCTGGTTGGGGCCGTCGACGGCGAGCTCCTTGGTGCGGTCGGGGAAGATCGGCTGGTCGTGGTCGCTGTCAGTGGTTCGGGCGAACCGTCGGCGCGTCCGCGGCTGGAGATCGTGCTCGCGCATCAGGCGCTTGATCCTTTTGTGGTTCGCGACGATGCGCTTCTGAGGAAAGTTCGTTCGGCATTGACACCAGATCCGGTCGGTGACCAGGAGATGGTTCAGGGTACCGTGCAGGCTCGAGAAGAACACGGCGACCGGTCGGCGATAGGCCTCCTCGTCGAGAGGAAGCGCCGCCTCGTAGAGGCGCGCGTTGGCCCAGCCGTTATAGGCGGCAACCAGAACGATGCACGGCGCCTGATCGCTCAGGCCTACGCCAGCGGTCTGCCCGACCCGTTCGGTGCCGGCAGCTCCTACAGCAACACCCGCGGGCTGAAGATGACGGTCTGGACCAATCCATGAGCAACAATCTCGCGCTCTCGCAGGTCGCGCGCTCGGATACGTCCAACCCGATTCCGAGGATGGTTGCCAGTTATTTCCACCACTTCACAAAGCCGTCCGGGGTCAACTCAAATTGGGGCTTTGTTTTCTTCCGTTTTTGAGTGCTTTTTGGTTTTTTAGACCCCACCTGCAAACTGGAACCGCCTTCGGTCAGCGCGGGGGATTTAGCGGCTTTGGTGGTCTTCCCGGCGCCGCGGGATTTCGGTGCACGTTTTGCCAGAGTTTTGTTCGAAGCTGCGGGCGTCGGACCGATGGCCTTGTCCGCCTTTGCATTGGGGGCGGTCGCGCGGGCCGAACCCGTTGCCTCGCGTCCAGCGGCCTTTTTGCCAGCCCGCTTCAGTCCAGATTGCTCCGCCAATGTCGGGGCAGACGGTTCGGGGCCGTTTAGGGCGGTCGTGTCTTCGGCTCCCTCGATGTCCACGCCAAACAGCGCCGAGATGTCTTCGGTCTCCAGAATTTTTCCGTTATCGAGCGGCGGATTCGAGAACGGCGTGCCCTTGTCCAGCCCGGCAACGAGCTCGTTTTCATCGACAGCACGGAGGCGAAACAGAAGTTCTGGCCTTTCATCGAGCCTGGCACCGACGCCGTATAGCGCCGCGGCGACGTGCTTGCACATATACGCGCCGTCCGGGCAGGTGCAGGAGAAGCGAATTTCCGATGGTTTGGGGAACAAGCCCCTCTCCTGCCGGCAAAGCCGCTCCATCACTGCGTTGGATAACTTGCCTTGCAGGAGTTCAACCAGGGAATTGATTCCACCGGTGCAATCAGAGCAGATCGAGCGCCACAGGCTTGGCGCCAGCGCCTTTATGGTAATGACAACCTTGTAGACCGACGATCCGCTGACAAGCGCTTTGATCTCCAAGGCCGTTATCTGTAGATCGACGACCAACCCATTGCGCACGTACGCCCGACCGCGGGGCAGTCGGTTCTCGTAGTCGCGATAGCCCTCCAAATTGTCACACCACGCCTTGCCCCAAAACGTTCTGGCGATCTTGCGTCCCTCGATTGTGACAGGCGAGACCGACCGGCCGTCCTTGAACCGCGCCGGGTTTGCCGGAGGCCGTTTCGTTTGAGTGCCTACGCCGCCACGGCAAGGTTGTCGAGCTTGGCGTAGAACACCGCTTCCGCCTCGGCCGGCGGCACGAAGCCGATCGGCTCGAGCAGGCGGCGGTGGTTGAACCAGTCGACCCAGTCGAGCGTCGCGAACTCGACGGCTTCGAGGTTGCGCCACGGTCCCTGCCGCCGAACCAGCTCCGTCTTGAAGAGCCCGATCACGGTCTCCGCGAGCGCGTTGTCGTAGCTGTCGCCGACGCTGCCGACCGACGGCGCGATACCGGCCTCGGCGAGCCGCTCGCTGTAGGTGATCGAGACGTACTGCACGCCTCGATCACTGTGATGGACGAGGCCACCCTCGACGGGCCTTCGAGCGTGCAGCGCTTGTTCCAGAGCGTCGAGCACGAGGCCCGTCTCGGCCCGCCGGGCCACCCGCCAGCCGACGATCCGCCGGGCGAAGGCGTCGATCACGAAGGCGACGTAGACGAAGCCCTGCCAGGTGGCGACGTAGGTGAAGTCGGCCACCCAAAGCACGTTCGGCCGCGGGGCCTTGAAGTCACGGTTCACGCGGTCCAGCGGACAACGGGCTGCCTTGTCGCTGACGGTCGTCCGCACCGTCTTGCCGCGAACCATGCCCTGGAGCCCCAACGCGCGCATCAGCCGGGTAACCGTGCAGCGGGCGATCTCGATCCCCTACCTTTGGCGCGCCGTGGATCACGAAGGCGAGGTGCTCGAGGTGTTTGCCACGAAACGCCGCGATCGCGGGGCAGCGCTGAGGTTTCTGAAGCGCGCCATGAAGCGCTATGGCCGGCCAGGCAACATCGTCACGGACCGGCTTCGCTCCTACGGCGCTGCGATGAAAGAGATCGGCGTCGAGCAGCGCCAGGTATGTGAACGTTGGCTCAACAATCGGGCCGAGAATTCGCATCAGCCGTTCCGACGACGCGAGGGGGCGATGGCCAAATTCAGGGACGTAAGGACTCTACAGAAGTTTGCCTCCGTTCACGCCACGATCCACAATCACTTCGATCTCGACCGCCACCTCAACCGCCGCGATAGCAATACGCAACTGTCGAGCAACGACATAACA
>CAVSVZ010000072.1:0-277468 GCA_963731495.1 uncultured Alphaproteobacteria bacterium | reverse complement strand
CGGCGGCAGCTCACGCAACGGACGCGACACCGCGGGCAAGCGGCTGGGCGTCAAAAAATTCGGCGGCGAGCATGTCGTGCCGGGCAACATCATCATCCGTCAGCGCGGCACCAAGTGGCATCCCGGCCGCAATGTCGGCATGGGCCGCGACCACACCCTGTTCGCCCTGACCGAGGGCAAGGTGCGCTTCGGCTCCGGCCCGGGCGGGCGCTCCTACGTCGCCGTGGCGCCGCTGGAGCCGGCCGCCGAGTAGTCGCGCGCCGCCGCCCTCTTCGTAAGGGACCCGACGCGAGGGGAATGGCGCGCCATTCCCCTTCTTGCTGTCTGGTGCTTTCTTTCTGCCGGTGACAAGCTCGCATCATGCGCTTTCTCGATCAGGCCAAGATCTACGTGAAAGGCGGCCACGGCGGCGACGGCTGCGTCAGCTTCCGGCGGGAGAAATTCATCCCGCGGGCGGCCCCGACGGCGGCAATGGCGGGCGCGGCGGCCAGGTGATCGGCCGGGCCGCGGCCGAGCTCAACACCCTGATCGACTATCGCTACAAGCAGCATTTTCGGGCACCACGTGGGGGCCACGGTCGCGGCAAGGAGCAGACCGGGGCGAGCGGCGCGGATCTGGTGCTCGACCTGCCGGTCGGCACCCAGGTCATGGCCGAGGACGGTGTCACCCCTCTTGCCGATCTGACCGAACCTGAGCAGACGGTGATCCTGGCGCATGCCGGCACCGGCGGCCGCGGCAACACCTGCTTCAAGTCGTCGACCAATCGCGCGCCGCGCCAGTCGACCCCGGGCGAGCCGGGCGAGGAGCGCTGGCTGTGGCTGAAGCTCAAGCTTCTGGCCGATGCCGGCCTGGTCGGCCTGCCGAACGCCGGCAAATCGACCTTTCTGGCGGCGGTCTCGCGTGCGCGCCCCAAGATCGCCGACTATCCGTTCACGACGCTGGAGCCCAAGCTCGGCACCGTGGCGATCGGCCATGACCGCTTCGTGATCGCCGACATCCCGGGCCTGATCGAGGGCGCCCATGAAGGCGCCGGGCTGGGCGACCGCTTCCTCGGCCATATCGAGCGCTGCCGCGTGCTGATCCACCTGGTCGACGGCACCGCGGACAATGTCGGCGCCGCCTACCGGACGGTCAGGGACGAGCTCGCCGCCTATGACCCGCTCCTCGCCCACCGGCCGGAGCTGGTCTGCCTCAACAAGGCGGACAGCCTGACCGAGGAGATGGCGGCGAGCCGCAGGGCGCTGCTGGCGAGCGCCGCCGGCAAGCCCGTGATCCTCACCTCCGGCGTGTCCGGCCAGGGCCTGCAGGAGGTGCTGCAGGAAGCCTGGCGGAGGGTCGCCGCGGCCAAGGAGGAGGTGCCCGCATGACCGTGCGGCGCCTCGTGATCAAGATCGGCTCCGCGCTGCTGGTCGATCGCGAGGGCCGGCTGCATCACGCCTGGCTGGAATCCCTGGCCGAGGATCTGGCCGCCTGCCGCGCGCGCGGCCAGGAAGTGATCGTGGTGACCTCGGGCTCGATCGCGCTCGGCCGGCCGCTGCTCGGCCTGAAGTCCGCCAATCTCAAGCGCGGAAGCCTCAAGCTCGAGGACCAGCAGGCAGCCGCCGCGGTCGGCCAGATCAATCTGGCGCACGCCTATCAGGCCTGCCTCGCCCGGCACGGGCTGGCGACCGCCCAGCTGCTGCTGACCCTGGGCGATACCGAGAGCCGGCGACGCTACCTGAATGCCCGCTCGACCATCGGCGCCCTGCTCCGCTTCGGCGTGGTGCCGGTGGTCAACGAGAACGACACCGTGGCCACCAACGAGATCCGGTTCGGCGACAACGATCGCCTGTCCGCCCGGGTCGCGGTCATGGCGAGCGCCGATCAGCTGATCCTGCTGTCCGACGTCGACGGCCTGTACACCGCCGATCCCGGCCGCAACCCGGGCGCGGTCCGGCTCGAGCTGGTGGCCGCGATCACGCCCGAGATCGAGGCGATGGCGGGCGCCAGCAGGAGCGAGGTCGGCACCGGCGGCATGGTCAGCAAGCTGGCGGCGGCCAAGATCGCGACCCGCGCCGGCTGCGCGGTGGTGCTGGCACCCGGCACCGTGATGCGGCCCCTCACCCAGCTCGACCAGGGCGGCCCCTGCACGCGCTTCCCCGCGCGGGCCAATCCGGGCCGGGCGCGAAAAGACTGGATCGCGGCTTCGCTCAGCGCGATGGGCGTGATCCGGATCGATGCCGGTGCGGCGCGCGCGCTGCGCCGCGGCAGCAGCCTGCTGCCGGCCGGCGTGATCGCGATCGAGGGCGCCTTCGAGCGCGGCGATCCGGTGCTGGTGCAGGGCCCCGACGGCATCGATCTGGCCAAGGGCCTGTCCGCCTACGACGCCAACGACGCCCGCCTGATCCAAGGCCACAGGACCGAGGTGATCTTCGACATCCTGGGCTATCGCGGCCGCGACGAGCTGATCCACCGGGACGACCTGGTTTTGTTGTAGGCTTGCGGCGCGCGGCCGCGGGCGTGCCGATTGCTTCGCCGTGTCGATCCCCCTAGATTGGCGCCGCTTTTGCCACCAGGGTCGAGATCGATGCGGTTGTCACGCTACTTCCTGCCTCTGCTCAAGGAGACGCCGGCCGAGGCGCAGATCGCCTCGCATCAGCTGATGCTGCGCGCCGGCATGATCCGGCAAAGCTCGGCTGGCATCTACAGCTGGCTGCCGCTCGGCCTGCGGGTGCTGAAGAAGGTCGAGCAGATCGTGCGCGAGGAGATGGACGCGGCCGGCTGCAACGAGGTGCTGATGCCCTCGATCCAGCCGCGCGACCTTTGGCAGGAGAGCGGCCGCCAGGACGACTACGGCAAGGAGATGCTGCGCTTCACCGACCGTCACGACCGGCCGATGCTGTATGGCCCGACGCATGAGGAGGTGGTGACCGACATCTTCCGGCGCAGCGTCAGGAGCTATCGCGACCTGCCGATCAACCTCTATCAGATCCAGTGGAAGTTCCGTGACGAGGTCAGGCCGCGCTTTGGCGTGATGCGCGGCCGCGAGTTCTTCATGAAGGACAACTACTCGTTCGACCTCGACTTCGAGGGCGCCAGGCGCTCCTACGACAACATGTTCGTGGCTTATCTGAAGACGTTCCGGCGCATGGGCCTGACCGCGATCCCGATGCGTGCCGCGACCGGCGCGATCGGCGGCGACATGAGCCACGAGTTCCAGGTGCTGGCCCAGACCGGCGAGAGCGAGGTGTTCTACGACGCTGCCTTCGACGACTTCGACTTTATCCACAAGCTTGCCGGAGCGGCCTCGGTCGAGCAGCTCAAGGCGGTCTACGCCGCGACCGAGGAGAAGCACGATCCGGCGAGTTGCCCGGTGCCAAAGGACCGGCTGCGCTCGGGACGCGGCATCGAGGTAGGCCAGATCTTCTATTTAGGCACCAAGTACTCCAAGCCGATGGGGGCGGTGGTGACGGGCCCGGACGGCCAGGAGATCCCGGTCGAGATGGGCTGTTACGGCATTGGCGTGTCGCGCCTGGTCGGCGCGCTGATCGAGGTCTACCACGACGAGGCCGGCATCATCTGGCCGGAGCCGGTAGCGCCATACAAGGTCGGCCTGATCAACCTGCGCCCGGCCGACGAAGCGTGCTCGGCGCTGGTCGCCGATCTCGAGGCCAAGCTGACCAGGGCCGGGGTCGAGCCGCTGATCGACGATCGCGACGAGAGTGCCGGCGCCAAGTTCGCCGCGATGGACCTGATCGGCCTGCCCTGGCAGGCCGTGGTCGGCCCGCGCGGCGTCAAGCAGGGCGTGGTCGAGCTGAAGCACCGCGCCGACGGCGAGCGCATCGAGCTGTCGCCCGAGGCGCTGATCGCGCGGTTGACCGCCTGATGCCGCTGGCGCGAGCCCGACGTGCCCGTTGACGTGAAGGTAGGTGGTTGATGTTCGGCCCGGTCGAGCGCCTGATCGCGGGCCGCTATTTGCGGCCGCGCCGCGAGGAAGGCTTCATCTCGGTGATCGCCCTGTTCTCGCTGCTGGGCATCGCGCTCGGCGTCGGCACGCTGATCGTGGTGCTGGCCGTGATGAGCGGCTTTCGCGCCGAGCTTCTGGGCCGCGTGCTCGGGCTGAACGGCCACCTCACGGTGCAGACCGGACCCGACGGGCTTGCCGACTTCGATCAGCTCGCCCAGCAGCTCGCCGCCGCCGACGGCGTGCTCTCGGTGACGCCCCTGGTCGCGGGCCAGGTGATGGCGAGCGCCAACGGGGTCGCCTCGGGGGCTTTGGTGCGCGGCATCCGGCCGGCCGATCTGGCCGCCCGGAAGACAATCGCGGACGGCCTGCGGGCCGGCTCGCTCGCCGACCTCGGCGACGAGCAGATCGCGATCGGCTCGCGCATGGCCTATCGCATGGGCCTCGGCCTGGGCGATCGCCTGACCCTGATCTCGCCCAAGGGCACCTCGACCGCGTTCGGCACCGTGCCGCGTATCAAGTCGTATGAGATCGGCGCGATCTTCGAGGTCGGCATGTTCGAGTACGACAACAGCTTCATCTTCATGCCGCTCGAGGAGGCCCAGCTCTATTTCCAGCTCGACGACCGGGCGAACGAGATCGAGATCATGGTCCAGAACCCGGACGATGTCTGGACCTATCACCGGGAGCTCGGACCGATCGTCGGCCAGCTCGGCCGGATCGTCGACTGGCAGCAGGCAAACTCGCAATTCTTCACGGCGCTCAAGGTCGAGCGCAACGTGATGTTCCTGATCCTCAGCCTGATCATCATGGTCGCCGCCTTCAACATCATCTCGGGCATGATCATGCTGGTGAAGGACAAGAGCCGCGACATCGCGATCCTGCGCACGGTCGGCGCCACCCGCGGCGCGATCATGCGGGTGTTCTTCATGAGCGGTGCCACGATCGGCGTCACCGGCACGCTCGCGGGCTTCCTGCTCGGGCTCGCCTTCGCCGCCAACATCGAGACCATCCGCCAGTGGCTGCAGGGGCTGACCGGCACCAATCTGTTCTCCGCCGAGATCTACTTCCTCTCCCACCTGCCGGCGCGGATCGAGACCCCGGACGTGGTCAGCGTGGTGCTGATGAGCCTCGGCCTGTCGCTGCTTGCGACCCTCTATCCGTCATGGCGGGCGGCCCGGCTCGATCCGGTCGAAGCGCTACGCTATGAGTGAGCGCGCCATGAGCAGCCCACCGGATGGCTGAGGCCGCCCTGCGGCTGGCAGCGATCGGCCGGCGCTTTCGTCAGGGCGATGCCTGGCTCGAGGTCCTGCGCGGCGCCGAGCTGGAGCTGGCCCCGGGCCAGGCGATCGCGCTGGTCGGGCCGTCCGGCTCGGGCAAGTCGACCTTGCTGCAGATCGCGGGCCTGCTCGAGCTGCCGGACGAGGGCGAGGTCTTTTTGGGCGGCGAGGCCTGCAATGCGCTGCCCGACAGCGAGCGCACCCGGCGCCGGCGCGAGATCCTCGGCTTCGTCTACCAGTTCCACCACCTGCTGCCCGAGTTCAGCGCGCTCGAGAACGTCATGCTGCCGCACATGCTGGCGGGCCAGAGCCGTCGCGAGGCCGCCAAACGCGCGCACGAGCTGCTCGACATTCTCGGCGTTGGCGCGCGTGACAGCCATCGCCCGGCGCGCCTTTCCGGCGGTGAGCAGCAGCGTGTCGCGATCGCCCGCGCCATGGCCAATCGGCCGGCCGTGCTGCTCGCCGACGAGCCCACGGGCAAT
Source organism: uncultured Alphaproteobacteria bacterium (assembly GCA_963731495.1). Taxonomy (GTDB): domain Bacteria; phylum Pseudomonadota; class Alphaproteobacteria; order Geminicoccales; family Geminicoccaceae; genus DASUGG01. The sequence goes on along the minus strand of CAVSVZ010000072.1, from coordinate 271,763 downwards.
CTCGACGAGGAGACCGCGGATGCGGTGTTCGCGACGCTGCTCGCGACGGTGCGCGAGACCGGCGTCGCGATCCTGGTCGCGACCCACAACCTCGAACTCGCCGGCCGCGCCGATGCGATCTTCCGGCTGCACAACGGCGTCGTCGAGCCGGTCGCCGGGTGTGCGCGACCATGACGCCCAGAGGACTTGCCTTGCTGAGGCTCTACGGTCACGCCGAAGCGCCTCGCCGCGCGCCCATGGCCGGTCTCGGCGTCCTCTGGCCGTTGCGCATGGCCGTTCTTCCGGCCCCACGGCGCCTTGCAGGGCGTCACGCCCGCGCGGTACCTTGCGGAACGCTTGCCGTCTCAAATGTCCTGACCCAGGACACCGCCTTGAGACCCACGCTGTCCCGTTTCTGGTGTCGTCACCTCAGACAGTTTCGTCGATTTTGAGAGACTTGAGGAATGGCCAATCTCGCAGTCGTCGATGTTCGGAGTGCGTGGGCGCGGCCAGACGCGCGCATTTTTGTTCAATACGGAATGAGGCGCAGCGGCAACCACGCCATCAGCGACTGGCTGTTGCGAAAGCTCGATGTCCGATACTTTAACAACATCGTGCCGATGGGCCCGGTCGTTGCAGGCAAAAGGTCGGTGCCCGACCTTAGCGATTTCTTCACCTGGTATATCTCGCACCACCGCCGGAAATGTCGTTCTTGGCACCAGCGACTGCTCCTGCAATTCGCAAGCGCGCCGCGGCGCGCCTATGTCACGCTCGAGGATCATCCTGTCGGGCGGCGAGCCTTCGCCGGCAACCTTCCGGTGAACATCCTCGTGCTTCGGTCCTTCGAGAACATGATGAGTAGTCGAATCCGCAAGCCTTTCGTCGCGGAGTTGAAGCCGCCCTATCTCCGCGAGATGGGGCCGATCGTGCGCCATATCGTCGAGACTTGGAAGGAGCATGCGAGGTGCTACCTGCGCCTCGATGGCGCGTCGCGCGGACGGGTAGCGATCCTATTCGATGCGTGGGTCGAGGATGGAGCGTACCGTGAGGCGATCTGCCGGCGGCTCGACGTGCCGCCGGGCGACGAAGGCATCAATCGGGTAAGCGGGAAAGGCGGCGGCAGCTCGTTCAGCGGGATGCTCTATGACGGCAGGGCAAACGTCATGGAGGTTTTGCGGCGAACACAGGCCCTGGCGCCGCACGAGCGCAGCCTTCTCGACCGGATCCTCGAGGATGCTGAGCTAAGGGAGCTGAGCCGCAGCGTCTCTCAAGCCAGCCCGGTCGAGCTGCTGTGACCCGGAGGCGCATCCGGCCCGACCGGGCGTCGCCGGGTCCGATGCCGCCCGGTCCATGCCTCTCCTACGGCATGTCGCGCCTGCGCGTCTCACACCTCATGCCGATCGCGCTCACGTGAGCAAGGAATAGCGAACAGGCCAATCGATCGCCGGACCGCCGAAGAGCCGCGCGCACGCCTCCAGCTCGTCCGCGAACCACTCGGCAAGTCGCTGCTGCATCTCCGGCGGACACGGTGCGCGAAGGACGTTTCGCTTGGTATCGAAGCTCGCCTCGATCGTCGGAGGTGACGATCCGGCTCCGAGAAATCGGAGTACGTCGGCCCGCAGCACGTCCGGCTCGCTGACCAGATGATCGAAGAAGCCGACAAAGATCCGTTCAGGAGGGACACGCTCGCGCCATCGCGAAAAAATCCGGGATGGGTAGGACGCAGCAGCGACCCGCTCGCTGGTGAGGAAGCCCTTCAGCTCGGGCCAGTCCTTCGGCACGATGCCTTTGCGACGCAACAGCTCGCCGCAGACCTGCGACCATGCCCGGGCGACCGGATCACGGATGAACAGGATCAGCCTCAGGTCGGGAAAGCGCGCCGTGACCAGGTCGATCATCCGGGGCGACAGCATCACGTAGGCCGGCGTGATATCGCCGGACAGCCGATCGCCTTTCCAGCGGAAGAGCGATGCGTACCAGTCGAGATCGCGCGGCCCGGCGTCTTGCCTTACCTGATCGACGAACGCCGCCGCGCTCAGTTGGAGGCGATGGTCCTCGCCCGTGGGCAGCCCTTTCTTGCGGCTTTGCTTGGCCTCGAAGAGCGATGCCTTATCCGCGATGCCGCGGCCTGCCTCATACCTGTCGAGGTAATGGATCTCTTTGATGGGCGGCATCCAGAACGCCTCGTGGGCCGCGAGCTGATCGTACAGCCAGCGAGACCCTGCCTTCGGGCATCCGATGTAGAGGAATCAGGTCCCATCTGCCCGTCTCAGAGGTTGGTGGAAGCGAGCCCGTAGCGAGAGAGCCACCTGGTTGCCGGACCGCCGAAGGTGGTGGCGCAAGCGTGTAGCTCGTCGCTGAACCAGTCGGCAAGGCGGCACTGCATGTCCGGTGGACACGGTATGCGAGCCTGGTCCCGCTTGCGGTCGAAGTCGGGCTCGATCGGTGGCGGTGACGAGCTGGCGCCGAGAAAGCGCAGCACATCGGTGCACAGGATCTCCGGCTCGGCGAACAGCTGATCGAAGAATCCGATGAAGATCCGCTCGGCCGGAACGTGATCTCGCCATCTGGCAAGGGTCCGGGATGGGGACGACAGCGCGGCCACCTTCTCCTTGGTGAGAAAGCTCTTGATCTCGGACCAGGTGATCGGTGCGGCAGATCCGGCACGCCGCCGCACCATGCAGGCGTGCGACCAGGCACGGGCGACGGGATCGCGCACGAACAGGATGCACCGCAGGTCGGGAAAACGCGATGTGATCAGGCTGATCATGCGGGGCGACAAGGTCGCGTAGTCGGGCGTGACGTCGCCGGACAGCCGATCGCCCTTCCAACGAAACAACGATGCATACCAGTCGAGGTCGAGCTTGCCGCCGTCGCCCGCCCAGACCTGCTCCATGAAGGAGGCCTCGGCGGTCTGCCGGGCCTGGCGATCGCTCCCCCTCAGCAGCCCGCTCAGCGGGCTGTTCTTACGTGCTGGTGCTTGTCTGGCCTGCTGCGCCTCGTAGGCCAGGCCGCCGCGCACAACGCGACCCCACTCGTAACCGTCGAAATAGTGAAGCTCCTTGATCGGCGGCATCCAGAACTGACGGTGGGCGGACAGCTGATCGTACAGCCAGCGAGATCCCGCCTTTTGGCAGCCGATGTAGAGGAAGTCGGGGCCCATCCGCTTCTCCGGCTCTGGGTTCTCCTTGCCCACCAGGGCAACCGGCTCGGGGCCGGCGCAGACGGGCGGAAGGCCGGACAAGGTGACGCTTTGGTCTGCTCGGCCAGCCCCAAGGTATGCCCAACCACGGCTTGTACGGACACCTTATGTCGATTCACCCACGATGCCAACCAATGGCCGGACGACGGGCGGTCCACCGCTGCGAAGCGGTTGAGCCGCGGCCCGAGCTGGCCTAGCTTGCCGTCGTCCTCATATGCAGGAGCCGTCCTTGAGCCACGCCCCGTTCGTCCACCTTCGCGTCCGCTCCTGCTACTCGCTCCTGGAAAGCACGGTACGGCTCGAGCGGCTGCTCGAGCGCTGCCAGCGTGACCAGGCGCCGGCCGTTGCCATCACCGATCGGGCCAATCTGTTCGGTGCGCTCGAGTTCAGCCAGGGCGCCGCCAAGGCCGGTGTGCAGCCGGTGATCGGCTGCCTGCTGCCGATCGCGAGCGCCGAGGTACGTGGCAACGGCCGCGCGCCGGCGCCGGCGCTGCTGCCAGTCCTGGTCCAGAACGAGGTGGGCTATGGCAACCTCCTGTGGCTTTTGAGCCGGGCACATCTGCAGGGCGATCCGGGCGCCACGCCCGAGCTGGCGATCGAGGATCTTTCCGCGGCGAGCGAGGGTCTGATCGCGCTCTCGGGCGGCGTCGAAGGACCGCTCGGCAAGGCGATTCTGGCGGGCAACCGTGACCTTGCCGACGCGGTCATCGCGCAGCTCCAAGAGGCCTTTGCCGATCGCTTCTATATCGAGCTGATGCGCCATGGCCTGGACGATGAGGAGCGGATCGAGCCGGCCATGATCAACCTCGCCCTCGGGCATGAGCTGCCATTGGTCGCGACCAACGACGTCCACTTCATCGACCGCGACGAATACGAGGCGCATGACGTGCTGCTGTGCATCTCCGACAGCGCCCAGGTCGCGCAGACCGAGCGCCGCCGGCTGACGCCCGAGCATCGTCTGAAAAGCCCGGCCGAGATGGCGGAGCTGTTCGCAGATTTGCCGGAAGCGATCGACAACAGCCTGGCGATCGCGCGGCGCTGCGCCTTCATGGTGCCGACCCGTGCGCCGATCCTGCCTGCGTTCCCGACCGCCGAGGGCCGCAGCGAGGTCGAGGAGCTGCGCGCCATGGCGGAAGCCGGCCTGGAGGCGCGCCTGCAGGCGAAGGTCTACGAGCCGGGCATGTCGGCAGAGCAGCGGGCCGACCTCGCCAAGCCCTATCGCGAGCGCCTGGACTACGAGCTCCAGGTGATTCAGGGCATGAAGTACGACGGCTATTTTCTGATCGTCGCCGACTTCATTCAGTGGGCCAAGCAGCGCGGCATCCCGGTCGGGCCGGGACGTGGCTCGGGCGCCGGCTCGGTGGTCGCGTGGGCGCTGTCGATCACCGACCTGGATCCGCTGCGCTTCGGCCTCCTGTTCGAGCGCTTCCTCAACCCCGAACGGGTGTCGATGCCGGACTTCGATGTCGACTTCTGCCAGGACCGGCGCGACGAGGTGATCCGCTACGTGCGCGACAAATACGGTGCCGATCGGGTCGCCGCGATCATCACCTTCGGCAAGCTGCAGGCGCGCGCGGTGCTGCGCGACGTCGGCCGGGCGCTCGGCCTGCCCTATGGCCAGGTCGACCGGGTCGCCAAGCTGGTGCCGTTCAACCCGGCCAATCCGCCGACCCTGGAGCAGGCCATGGTGCTCGAGCCGCGGCTCGGCGAAGCGGCGGGTGAGGACGAGCAGGTCGAGCGCATGATCGACATCGCCCAGAAGCTCGAGGGCCTGCCGCGCCACGCCTCGACCCATGCCGCCGGCATCGTGATCGGCGACCGGCCGCTCCACGAGCTGGTGCCGCTCTACCGCGACCCGCGCGCCGACATGCCGGTCACTCAGTTCCACATGAAGGACGTCGAGAAGGCAGGCCTGGTCAAGTTCGACTTTTTGGGCCTGACCACGCTCACCATGCTTGCGCTCGCCGAGAAGCTGGTGAACGAGCAGGGCACGCCCTTGGAGCTGGCCGAGCTGGAGCTTGACGATCCGGCGACCTTCGAGCTCCTGGGCCGGGCCGAGACGATCGGCATCTTCCAGCTGGAATCTGGCGGCATGCGCGATGCCCTGCGCAAGCTCAAGCCCGACAGCTTCGACCACATCGTGGCCATGAACGCGCTCTACCGGCCCGGCCCGATGGACAACATCCCGCGCTTCATCAACTGCAAGAACGGGGTCGAGCAACCGGAATACCTGCATCCCCTGCTGAAGCCGATCCTGCGCGAGACCTCGGGCGTGATCATCTACCAGGAGCAGGTGATGCAGATCGCGCGTGAGCTGGCGGGCTATTCGCTCGGCGGCGCCGACCTTTTGCGCCGCGCCATGGGCAAGAAGATCAAGGCCGAGATGGACGCCCAGCGCGAGGTGTTCATCGAGGGCGCCGTCCAGCGCGAGATCTCGAAGAAGCTCGCGACCACGATCTTCGAGCAGGTCGCCAAGTTCGCCTCCTACGGCTTCCCCAAGGCGCATGCCACCGCCTACGCGCTGCTCGCCTATCACACCGCCTATCTGCGCGCGCATCACCCGCTGCAGTTCTTCGCCGCCGCGATGACCATGGACCGGGCCAACCAGGACCGGCTCGGCCTCTACCGGCAGGATCTGGTCAGGGCCGGCATCGATCTCCTGCCACCGGACATCAACCGCAGCTACGCTGGCTTCGCGGTCGAGCACCGGCCTGATGGCGGCGCCATTCGCTATGCGCTCGCGGCGATCCGCGGGGTCGGCGTGCACGCCGCCGAGCAGCTGGTCGCCGAGCGCGAGCGCGACGGTCCGTTTGCCGATCTGTTCGATCTGGTGGCGCGGGTCGGCACACGGGTGCTCAACCGGCGCCTGCTCGAAGCCCTGATCAAGGCGGGCGCGCTCGATTCCCTGGATGGCAACCGGCAGCGGCTGCTGGCCGCGATCGATCTCGCGCTGCGCTATGGTGCGGCCCATGCCGAGCAGGCGACGAGTGATCAGACCAGCATGTTCGGCTCGCTGCTGGAGCAGCCGCAGCTGCCCAAGCCGCGGCTGCCGGAGGTCGCCGACTGTCCGGTGCTGGAGCGCCTGCAGCAGGAGTTCGACGTTCTGGGCTTCTACCTCACCGCCCATCCGCTGGATGGCTATTGGTCGAGCCTGGCCAAGCTCGGCGTGGTGCCCTCGGCCGAGCTGGAGTCGGTCGCCGGGCAGCGGGTCAAGCTGGCCGGCGTGGTGCTCGGCAAGCAGGAGCGCACCACCGCGCGCTCGCGCTTTGCCTTTTTGCAGCTGTCCGATCCGCGCGGCAGCTTCGAGGTCACCCTGTTCGCCGAGCAGCTGTCTCGCGCGCGAGAACATCTGGAGACCGGCCGGCCCGTGCTGATCGAGGGCGAGGTCCGGCGGGACGGCGACCTGGTCAAGGTGCTGGCCTCGTCGGTGGCACCGCTCGACCTGGCGCTCGATGTCGCGCGCAGCAACGGCAACGGCCATGCGATGGTCGACCAGGTCGAGGTCAAGCTCGCCAGCGGTGCGGTCGCGGAGAGCCTGCAGGACCTCCTGGGCGCGGCGCCCGGCAGCAGCGTGCGCGTGCGCTTGGTGGTGCCGATCGAGGGCGAGGGCGAGGTCACCATCGAGCTCGGCGACAGCCATCGCCTGGCGCTGATGCGACGACCCGATCTCGAGCGTCGCTCGGGCGTGCTGCAGGTGGTCGACCTCTGATCGCAGGCGCGCCCGTCAGCTGCCTCGAGGCTTGTCAAATTCACCTCAAGTGGCTAAACAGCTGGCCATCTCTCACGCGGGTGTCCTGCCAACGCATGTGTATGGCGTTCCGGTGTCCGACCATTCCTCGGACTTGACCCGCGGCGGCTGAACCGGAGCTAGGAATCGAATGGCAATCCCAGACTTCACGATGCGCCAGCTGCTGGAAGCTGGCGTCCACTTTGGTCATCAGACCCGGCGCTGGAATCCCAGGATGGCGCCGTACCTGTTCGGTGCGCGCAACGGCGTGCATATCATCGATCTGACCCAGACGGTGCCGCTCTTGCACCAGGCGCTGGTCGCCTGCCGCGACGTCGCGGCGAGCGGCGGCCGGATCCTGTTCGTCGGCACCAAACGCCAGGCGCAGGAGCCGGTGACACGCAGCGCCGGCCGTTCGGGCCAATACTACGTCAACCACCGCTGGCTCGGCGGCATGCTGACCAACTGGAAAACGATCTCGAACTCGATCCGCCGCCTGCGCGAGCTCGAGGGCCGGCTCGCCGAGGGCACGGTCGGTCTCACCAAGAAGGAGACTCTCCAGCTGACCCGGGAGCGCGACAAGCTCGAGCGGGCGCTGGGCGGGATCAAGGATATGGGCGGCCTGCCGGACCTGATCTTCGTGATCGACACCAACAAGGAGTCGATTGCGGTAGCCGAGGCCAAGACCCTGAACATCCCGGTGGTGGCGGTGCTCGACAGCAACTCCGACCCGGAAGGCATCACCTATCCGATCCCAGGCAACGACGATGCCTCGCGCGCGATCAATCTCTACTGCGACCTGATGGTCGGCGCGGTGCTCGACGGCCTGCAGGCCGAGATGGCGGCGAGCGGCACCGACATAGGAGCCTTCGAGGCGCCGCCGGAAGAGGTTGAGAGCGCCCCGCCGGAAGAGAGCACGCCGGTTGAGGTCCCCGCGGAAGCGGCGCCCGAGGCGGCGGAGCCGGTGGCAGAGGCGGTCGAGCAGCCGGCGCCAGAGGCGCCCGAGCCCGCAGCCGAACAGCCCGCAGCCGAGGCGCCGGCGCCGGATACCGCTGCCGCCAGCGCCGACGAGGAGCCGCGCGGCGCTGCGGCGGCGGGCTGAATTCGCAGGCTGAATTCAAGGCTCCGGTGCGAGCCCCAATCGCGAGGCGCAAGGCCTCGACAGGTGAGATGAGAGAGCCATGGCTGAGGTAACCGCCGCACTGGTCAAGCAACTGCGCGAGCAGACCGGTGCTGGAATGATGGATTGCAAGACGGCCCTGATCGAGGCCGGGGGCGACCTCGAGAGCGCGACCGACTGGCTGCGCAAGAAAGGCCTCGCGGCAGCCGCCAAGAAGGCTGGGCGGCTCGCTTCCGAAGGCCTGATCGGCCTCGAGGTCGAGGGCCGGCGCGGGGTGGTGGTCGAGGTCAATTCCGAGACCGATTTCGTCGCGCGCAACGAGGATTTTCAGGACCTGGTGCGCACCATCGCGCAGCTGGCGCTGACCACCGGCGGCGATCTCGACCGTCTGCTGCAGGCGACCGTGCCCGCGAGCGGGCGCACCGTGGCCGACGAGATCACCCAGAAGATCGCGGTGATCGGCGAGAATCTGAGCCTTCGCCGGGTCGCCGCGATCGAGGTCAGCGAGGGCGTGGTCGGCTCCTATGTGCATGGTGCGCTGGCACCGGGTCTGGGCAAGATCGGGGTGCTGGTCGGGCTGCAGTCGGCGGGCGATCCGGAGCGGGTCGGTGCGCTCGGCAAGCAGCTGGCCATGCACATCGCCGCCGCCAAGCCGATGGCGGTGAGCGTCGATCGGCTCGATCCGAACCAGCTCGAGCGCGAGCGCGCGATCTATGCCGAGCAGGCGCGCGCTTCCGGCAAGCCGGACAACATCATCGACAAGATTGTCGACGGCCGCATGCGTAAATTTTACGAAGAGGTCGTATTGCTGGAGCAGGTGTTCGTGATCGACACCGACCTGAAGGTCAAGGCGGCGATCGAGCGCGTCGCCGAAACCGTGGGCAGCACGATCGCGGTCACCGGCTTCGAGCGGTTTGCCCTGGGTGAAGGGCTCGCGGCCAGGACGTCCAACCTGGCCGAGGAGGTCTCCGCCCAGCTGGCAGACAGCTGAGCTTGTCTGCGCTCCGAGCCGGCTGGCGCCGAGGTGGCGGCGGTCTTAACGTTGTCCTAACCCTATCAGTGTAGCACGAGGCCGATCGGCGCCCCCATGAGCGAGGTTAGCGAGGTTAGCGAGCGACCGCCAAGGTTCCGCCGGGTGCTGCTGAAGATGTCCGGCGAGGCGCTGATGGGCGACAGCGATTTCGGCCACGATCCTTCGACCCTCGAGCAGCTCGCGCGCGAGATGCGAAGCGTGCACGGCCAGGGCGTCGAGCAGTGCATGGTGATCGGCGGCGGCAACATCGTGCGCGGCGGCCAGGCGGCGGCCGCCGGCATCGAGCGCGTGACCGGCGACTCCATGGGCATGCTGGCGACCGTGATCAACGCGCTGGCGGTGCAGAGCGCGCTCGAGCAGGCCGGCCTGCAGACCCGGGTGCTCTCGGCGATCCCCATGTCGTCGGTGTGCGAGCCCTACATCCGGCGCCGGGCGATCCGTCACATGGAGAAGGGGCGGATCGTGATCTGCGCCGGCGGCACCGGCAACCCCTTCTTCACGACCGACACGGCCGCGGCCCTGCGCGCCGCCGAGCTGAGTTGCGACGTCCTGCTCAAGGCGACCAAGGTCGACGGCGTGTACTCGGCCGATCCGATGCGCGATCCGCAGGCCAGGCGATTCGATCGCCTGACCTACCATCAGGTTCTGGCGCAGGACCTCAAGGTCATGGATGCGTCGGCGATCTCGCTGGCGCGTGAGAGCGCCATCCCGATCATCGTGTTCTCGGTCCTCCAGCCAGGCGCCTTGCTGCGCGTGTTGCGCGGCGACGGCGCCCATACAATCATTACGGAAGAAACGGCAACCGAGGAGGCTGGATCATGAGCGAGTGGAGTGTGGATGATCTGCGCAAGCGGATGAATGGCGCCGTCGAGGTGTTACGTCGTGAATTCGCCGGTCTGCGCACCGGGCGTGCATCGGCCAGCCTCCTGGAGCCTCTGAGCGTGCCGGCCTATGGCAGCGAGATGCCCATGAACCAGGTCGGCACGATCAGCGTGCCGGAGCCACGCATGCTGTCGGTGCAGGTCTGGGACAAAGGTCTGGTCAAGGCCGTCGAGAAGGCGATTCGGACCTCCGATCTCGGCCTCAATCCCTCGGTCGACGGCACGTTGGTGCGGGTGCCGATCCCGGAGCTCAGCGAGGAGCGGCGCGCCGAGCTCGCCAAGGTCGCCGCGCGCTATGCCGAGGCGGCCAGGGTCGCCGTGCGCAATGTGCGCCGCGACGGCATGGAGCAGCTCAAGCGCATGGAAAAAGATGGCGACCTGTCGCAGGACGATCACCACAAAGCCGCCGATACGGTGCAAGAACTGACCGACGGCGAGATCAAGCAGATCAACGATCTGCTCGCTGCAAAGGAAGCCGAGATCATGACGGTCTGATCGGGACGATGGCGCCGCGCTCTTCGATTGAAGCCTCAGCCGCCGAGCATCTCGCCGAGGGCGGCGGCCCGAGCGGTCCGACCCATGTCGCGATCATCATGGACGGCAATCGGCGCTGGGCGCGCGCGCGCGGCATGCCACCGGTGTTCGGCCACCAGCGCGGCGCCGAGGCGGTGCGTCGGACCGTGGAGGCCTGTCGCGACTGGCAGATCCGCTACCTCACGCTGTTCGCCTTCTCGTCCGAGAACTGGCGTCGGCCCGCGAGCGAGATCAACGAGCTGATGAACCTGTTGCGGTTCTATGTGCGGCGTGAGATCGGCGAGCTGACCAAGAATGGCGTGCGTCTGCGCTTCCTGGGTGAGCCGGAGCTGATGGCGCCCGACATCGCCGCGATGTTGGCCGAGGCGGAAGCCAGGACGCGCGCCAACAGCGCGCTGACCCTGACCATTGCGATCAACTACGGCAGCCGGCGCGAGATCACGCGCGCCGCACGTCAGCTTGCGGCGCAGGTCTCGGCGGGCGCCATCACGGCCGACGATATCGACGAGAACCTGTTCGACCGGACGCTCAACACGCTCGGCCTGCCCGAGCCCGATCTTCTGATCCGCACCAGCGGCGAGCAGCGCCTGAGCAACTTCATGCTCTGGCAGATGGCTTACACCGAGCTCGTGTTCATGCCGGTCAACTGGCCGGACTTCGGCCGGCAGCACCTGGGGGAGGCGGTTGCCGAATTTCGCCGGCGCGAGCGACGCTACGGGGCGTCCAGTGCTTAGCGGCAACTCCGGCCTGACCGTGCGGGCCCTGTCGGCGATTGCCATGATGCCGGCAGCGCTCGGCCTGGTGCTGCTCGGCGGCTGGCCGTTTGCCTGTCTGGTCGGCGCCGCCGTGGTGCTCATGGCGATGGAGTGGCGGCAGCTGACGATCGCCCGGTTCAGCGGCATCGGCGGCGGCCTCGCGGCAACAACCTCGACCGGCCTCGGGCTCCTGGTGCTCGTGCTCACCGCCTGGGGCTTGCCGTCCGAAGCCCTGATCGCGCTGATCGCCGGGGCGCTGGTCGCGGCTATGCTCGCCTGGCGGATGGGTGCGTCGCCGCTCTGGATCGGGCTGGGGGCGGCCTATCTCGCGCTGCCGGCCCTGGCCCTGGTCTGGCTGCGCGGCCTGCCGCAGGTCGGCCTGCAGATCGTGGTCTGGCTGCTGGCGGTGGTCTGGACCACCGACATCCTGGCCTATCTGGTCGGACGCAAGGTCGGCGGCCCGCGTCTGGCACCCGCCATCAGCCCTGGCAAGACCTGGTCGGGCCTGTGCGGCGGCGTGCTCGGGGCGGCGCTTGCCGGCGGCATCACCGCAGGCGCGATCGGCTCCGAGCGACTGCTGCAGGCGGCCGGCCTGGGCGGGCTGATGGCGATCGTCTCGCAGATCGGCGACCTGATCGAATCCAGCCTCAAGCGTCGCGCCGGCGTCAAGGACAGCGGCACGCTGATTCCGGGCCACGGTGGTGTCCTGGATCGCCTGGACGGCCTGGTTCTGGCGGCGCCCGTGCTGGCGCTGCTCGGTCTCGCGCTCGGCCCCAGGGTGCTGCCATGGCCGTAGCGCTGTCGACCGATCGCGGACGCAGCGTCACGATCCTGGGCGCCACCGGCTCGGTCGGCCAGAGCACGCTCGATCTGATCGGCCTCGATCTCGATCGCTACCGGGTGGAGGCGCTGACCGCGCACAGCAATGTCGAGGGGCTGGCCCGCGCGGCGCGGCGCTACCGCGCCAAGCTCGCCGTGATCGGCGATCCGAGCGGCTATGCGGCGCTGCGCGAGGCGCTCGCCGGCAGCGGCATCGAGGCCGCCTGCGGCGAGTCCGGGCTGATCGAGGCGGCCGAGCGGCCGGCCGACTGGGTGATGGCCGCGATTGTCGGCGCCGCCGGCCTCGGACCGACGCTCACCGCGATCCGGCGCGGCGCGATGGTCGCACTCGCCACCAAGGAATGCCTGGTCTGCGCCGGCGGTCTGCTGATGGACGAGGTCCGCCGCAGCGGCGCGATGCTGCTGCCCGTGGACTCCGAGCACAACGCGATCTTCCAGGCGCTGCGGGGCGAAACCACCGATGCCGTGGAACGCCTGATCCTGACCGCCTCGGGCGGGCCGTTTCGCGAGCGCTCGCGCGAGGCCATGGCCGCGGTCACGCCGCGCGAGGCGGTCGCGCATCCGAACTGGAGCATGGGCGCCAAGATCTCGGTCGATTCCGCGACCATGATGAACAAGGGTCTCGAGCTGATCGAGGCGCACCATCTGTTCGGCCTGGGCGAGGAACGGCTCGAGGTGCTCGTGCACCCGGAATCGATCGTGCACAGCATGGTCGCTTTTCGCGACGGCTCGATCCTGGCGCAGCTCGGTCAGCCCGACATGCGCATCCCGATCGCCCATACGCTGGGCTGGCCGGAGCGGCTGTCGGCGCCGACGCCGCGACTCGACCTCTCGGTGGTCGGCCGCCTCACCTTCGGCGCGCCCGACCCGATACGCTTCCCGGCGCTGCGCCTGGCGCGCCAGGCCCTGGCCGACGGCGGCACCCTGCCGACCGTGCTGAATGCCGCCAACGAGGTCGCGGTCGCGGCCTTCCTGGCCGGCCGCCTGGGCTTCCTCGAGATCGCCGCGGTGGTCGAGGCCACCCTCGAGGCGTGTGAGATCGTACAGGGCCACGACCTCGAACAGATCCTGTCCGTCGACGCCGATGCGCGCCGACATGCCGACACGCTGGTGGCGCATTGGCCCCGGCAGCCCGTCGGCGACAACTGAGGGCCATCCATGGAAATCATTTCCGCCATCGGCACGTATGTCATACCCTTCCTGATCATTCTGTCGGTCGTGGTGTTCGTCCACGAACTCGGCCACTACCTGGTGGCGCGCTGGACGGGCGTACGGGTCGACGTGTTCTCGATCGGCTTCGGTCCGGAGCTGTTCGGCATCAACGATCGCTCTGGCACCCGCTGGAAGTTCAGCGCGCTTCCGCTCGGCGGCTACGTCAAGATGCATGGCGACGCCGATGCCACCAGCTCGACCATCGATCTGACCGCCCTGCCCGATCCCGACAGCTTCCCCGCCAAGACGGTGTGGCAGCGCATGGCGATCGTGGCGGCCGGACCGAGCGCCAATCTGGTGTTCGCGATCGTGGTGCTCGGGCTGCTGTTCGCGACCGTCGGCCGGCCGTTCACGCCAGCCGTGATCGGCGAGGTACAGCCGGATAGCGCTGCCGCCGAGGCGGGCCTGCAGCCCGGCGATCGGATCGTGGCGGTCGATCAGGAGCCGCTCGCCAGCTTCGAGGAGCTGCAGAGCATCGTGCGCGGCCAGCCGGACGTGCCGTTGACCTTCACGATCGAGCGCGACGGCTCGACCCTGGACGTGGTCACCACGCCGCGCCAGACCACGATCGAGGATCGGTTCGGCCAGATCCACAAGATCGGCCTGATCGGCATCAGCCGCTCGGGCGTCGAGTTCAAGCGATCGAATCCGATGTTCGCCCTGGTCGAAGGCGGCCTCGAGACCTACCGGCTGATCACCGGCACGCTGCAGGCGCTCGGCCAGATCGTGGTCGGCTCGCGCACCGCAGAAGAACTTGGCGGACCGTTGCGCATCGCGCAGATGTCGGGGGAGATCGCAAAAGACGGCGTGATGCCGGTGATCTGGTTCACCGCAGTGTTGTCGATCAATTTGGGCTTGATTAATCTGTTTCCGATCCCCCTGCTGGACGGCGGCCATCTGGTCCTGTACGGGATCGAGGCTTTGCGCGGTCGGCCGTTGACCGAGCGGAGTCAGGAAGTGGCATTTCGATTCGGCTTGATCGTGGTCCTTTCGCTCATGGTGTTCGCCACGTGGAACGACCTCGTGCAGTTGAACGTGATCGAATTCTTCAAGGGTCTGGTTTCGTGATACAGGCGGTGATCGTGCGCGGGAAGCCGCCACCACGGGAGGGGCGATGGCGTCGGGTTGGGCCGCGAGGCTCGCGATCGGTTGGTGCCTCCTCGCGCTGGTCGGAAATGCTCTGGGCCAAGCGCAGGCACAAGTAACCACAACGACAGGCACAACGACAGGGGATCAGACGGGGGTCATTCAGGAGATCAGGGTCGAGGGCAATCAACGGATCGAGGCGGCGACCATTCGCAGCTACATGACGGTGGCTCCAGGCGAGCCGTTCGACCCGGAAAAGCTGGACCAGTCGCTGAAAAATCTGTTCGCCACGGGACTGTTCGACGACGTCGCCATCCGGCGCGAGGGCAACGACGTCGTGGTCAGCCTGGTCGAGAATCCGATCATCAACCGGATCGCATTCGAGGGCAATCAACGCCTCGACGACGAAACGCTGACCTCGGAGGTGCAGCTGCGTCCGCGCGTCGTCTACACCCGCTCGCGGGTACAGAATGCGGTGAGCCGGATCCTCGAGCTGTATCGCCGCAATGGCCGGTATGGCGCCACGGTCGAGCCCAAGGTGATCCAGTTGCCGCAGAACCGGGTCGATCTGGTGTTCGAGATCAACGAGGGCGAGCTCACCCAGATCGAGCAGATCGTGTTCATCGGCAACAAGGCGTTCGACGACAGTGAGCTGCGCGGCGTCATCCAGACCAAAGAATTCGGCGTGGTATCGGTTCTTCAGCTCCAACGACACCTACGACCCGGATCGTCTGGCGTTCGACCAGGAGCTGCTGCGCCGTTTCTATCTGGCGCGTGGCTATGCCGACTTCAACGTGCGCTCGGCGATCGCCGAGCTCACCCCGGACGGCAAGAGCTTCGTGGTCACCTTCACCGTCGACGAAGGCGAACCCTACACGTTTGGTGAGATCGCGATCAATTCGCGCCTGCGCGACCTCGAGCCCGAGCAGCTGCGGGCGCTGCTCAAGACGGAGACCGGCGATACCTACAACGCGGATCAGATCGAGGCCTCGATCCTCGCGCTGACCGAGCAGATCGGAGAGCTCGGCTATGCGTTCGTCGAGATCAATCCGGTCCCGACCAAGCACGAAGACACGCGCATCATCGATCTGACGTACGTCATCAACGAGGGGTCGCGGGTCTATGTCGAGCGAATCGACATCGTCGGCAATGTACGCACCCTCGACGAGGTCATCCGCCGGGAATTCCGACTGGCCGAGGGTGACGCGTTCAACACGGCACTGCTACGCCGCTCGCGCCAGCGGATCGAGGGCCTAGGCTTCTTCGAGAATGTCGAGCTCAAGACGCTGCCGGGCTCCAGCCCCGACAAGACCAGGATCGAGGTCGACGTCACCGAAAAGTCGACCGGTGAGCTGTCGTTCGGCGCCGGTTTCTCGACCTCGGACGGGCCGCTCGGCGACATCCGCCTGAGCGAGCGCAACCTGCTCGGGCGAGGCCAGGCGCTCAGCCTCGAGTTTACGATCTCGGCCCGGACCCAGGAGATCGATCTCAGCTTCACCGAGCCGTATTTCCTCGATCTGCCGCTCGCCGCCGGCTTCGATCTGTTCCGGCGCACGACCGATTTCCAAAGCGAGGGCTCGTTCGACCAGACCACCACCGGCGGCACCGTGCGCGCGTCCTATCCACTGACCGAGAGGCTGACCCATGGCCTGCGCGCGACGGTGCGCGAGGACGATATCAGCGGGGTCTCCAACAACGCGTCGATCTTCATCCGGGACGAGGAAGGTTCGGCGCTGACCGCGCTGATCGGCCACACCTTGACCTACGACACGCGCGACACGCGTTTCCTGCCCTCTGATGGCTACCTGATCCGATTCGACCAGAGCGTCGCCGACTTCGGCGCCGACACGCGTTATCTGCGCAACGAGCTGCTGGTATCGTACTACTATCCGTTCTTTCCCGACTGGGTGATCAATCTGGCGGCGCGGGGCGGCTATATCCACGGACTCGGCGAGGACGTGCGCCTGTTCGACCGCTTCTTCCTCGGCGGCGCGACCCTGCGCGGCTTCAAGTTCGCAGGCGTCGGCCCGCGCGACACCTCGACCGGCGATGCCCTGGGCGGCAATCTGCTCTATACTGGCTCGGCCGAGCTGCGCTTTCCGCTCGGCCTGCCGGAGGAGCTGCGGATTTTCGGGCGCGCTTTCGTCGACGCCGGGACGCTCTACGATTCCGACGCCAAGGGTTCGCAGGTGGAAGACAGCGACGAGCTGCGCGCCGCCGCCGGCATCGGGCTTTCCTGGCTGTCGCCGCTCGGTCCGATCTCGGTCGACTGGGCGCAGCCTTTCCTCAAGAACAACGAGGACGAGACGGAAAACTTCCGAATCAACTTCGGCACCCGCTTCTGATCGAGGACGAACATGGCGCGCCATCGACCCCTGCTCATCCTTGTCATCGTGCTGGTCGCGCTCGGCTTCGGGCTCGAGCGTGCCTCGAACCCGGTCCACGCCCAGCAGCTCCCGCCCACCGTGGCCGCGGTGATCGACTACGAGCGTATCCTGCGCGATGCCGCCGCGGCGCGCAGCATCCGCGAGCAGATCGAGAGCCGTCGCAAGGCTTACCAGAGCGAGATCAGCAAGGAGGAGCAGCGGCTGTACGAGGCCGACAAGGCGTTCGCCAAGCAGCGCTCGCTGCTCACGCCGGAGGCTTCTGCCGAGAAGCGCAAGGACTTCGAGCAGGATGTCAGCGAGGTGCAGCGGCTGGTGCAGCAGCGCCGGCGCGAGCTCGACCGGGCCACCGAGATCGCGTTGAACGAGGTCAAGGACGCGCTGATCGAGATCGTCACGGGCATCGCCGAGGAGCGCGGCTTCAACCTGGTGCTGCCGAGCTCGGCGGTGCTGTTCTTCGCGCGCAAGATCGACCTCACCGAGGAGGTGCTGGCCAAGCTCGACGCCAAGCTACCCGACGTCCAGGTCTCGCAAGCCACGCAGTAGGCCGATGGCCGATGCGCGCTTCTTCGTGCCCCGTGGGCCGTTCGCGCTGGGCGAGCTGGCCTCGCTCGCCGAGGCCCGGCTCAGCGGCGGCAATCCCGATCGGCCGATCCGAGACGTCGCATCGCTGGCCGAGGCGCGAGGCCGACCAGATCAGCTTTCTCGACAACCCTCGATACCTCGCCCAGGCGGGCAGCACGCGGGCTGCCGCCTGCCTGGTGCGACCCGCCCACGCCGATCGCCTGCCGGGCGAGGTCGCGCGCCTGATCACCGACGAGCCCTATCGGGGCTACGCCCGGATCGCCGCCCGCTTCTATCCCGCGGCGGCCGCGCCGAGCGCGGACCATCCGCCGGCGCCGGCGATCGCCCGGGGTGCGCTGATCGATCCTGGCGCCAGGGTCGGCCCGGACTGCCGGGTCGCCAACGGCGCCGTGATCGAGGCGGATGCCGAGATCGGGCCGCGCTGCCGGATCGATGCCAATGCCGTGATCGGCGCCGGCGTGCGGCTCGGGGCCGATTGCATCATCGGTCCCGGCGCCACGCTCAGCCACTGCCTGATCGGTGCCCGCGTGGTGATCCATGCCGGCGCACGGATCGGTCAGGACGGCTTCGGCTTCGCCCTGGGTGCGGCCGAGCCACTGAAGGTGGCGCAGATCGGTCGCGTCCTGATCGAGGACGACGTCGAGATCGGCGCCAACACCACGATCGATCGCGGCAGTAGTGGCGACACGGTGATCGGTCGCGGCTGCAAGATCGACAATCTGGTGATGATCGCCCACAATGTTCGACTTGGTCCGCACTGTGTCGTGGTCGCCCAAAGCGGGATTTCGGGGAGCACGCAGATTGGAGCTGGCAGCATGCTCGCGGCGCAGGTTGGCATCACCGGGCATCTGACGCTCGGTCCGGCGGTCCGTCTGGCGGCGCGCAGCGCCGTGATCCGGGATTTGCCCGGGCACGATACCTATGGCGGCGCGCCGGCCATACCGATCCGGCAGTGGCGCCGCCAGATGGCGGCGATCAGCCGCCTCGAGCAGGAAAAGAGGTGGCGAATGAACGAGGCGATCCAGCCGGTCACCCGCTGGGAGGACCTGGACGTCGAGGCCATCAAGCGGCTGATTCCGCACCGCCATCCGTTCCTGCTGCTCGACCGTGTCATGGACATCGTGCTCGGCGAAAGCGCCGTCGGGATCAAGAACGTCACGGTCAACGAGCCGCAGTTCCAAGGCCATTTCCCGGATCAGCCGATCATGCCGGGCGTGCTGATCATCGAGATCATGGCGCAGACCGCGGCGGTGCTGGCGGTGCTCAGCATGGGACCGGCGGCCAAGGGCAAGCCGGTCTACTTCATGGCGATCGAGCAGGCCCGCTTTCGGCGGCCGGTCGTCCCCGGCGACCGTTTGCAGGTGAAGGTGACCAAGCTGCACAAGAAGCTGAGCATCTGGAAGTTCGCGGGCGAGGCGACCGTGGACGGCACGATCGTCGCACAAGCTACCATGTCGGCCAGAGTCATGGATGCCTGACGTCGATGGTCGACGTCCATCCGACCGCGGTCGTCGACCCGCGTGCCGAGCTTGCCGATAATGTCGCGATCGGCCCTTATTGCGTGGTCGACCGGGATGTCCGGCTCGACACAGGCGTTCGTCTCGAATCGCATGTCGTGATCACCGGCCGGACCACGCTCGGTGCCGGTTGTCGCGTCTTCCCGTTCGCCTGTCTGGGCCATCGGCCGCAGGATCGGAAGTATCGAGGCGAGGATACCGCGCTGGTCATCGGCCGCGACAATCAGATCCGCGAGTACGTCACCATGCATCCCGGTACGGGGGGCGGCGGCGGGATCACGCGGGTCGGTGACGGCGGGCTGTTCATGGCGGCGATCCACGTCGCCCACGATTGCCAGGTCGGCGATGGTGTGGTCATGGCCAACAACGCGACCTTGGGCGGCCATGTCGAGGTGCAGGATCACGCCTTTCTGGGCGGGCTTTGCGCCGTGCACCAGTTCGTACGGATCGGCCGCCAGGCGATGATCGGCGGTCTCACCGGGGTCGAGAACGACGTGATTCCTTATGGCATGGTGGTCGGCAATCGCGCCCAGCTCAACGGCCTTAACATCGTCGGCATGCGCCGCCGCGGCATCGATCAGGACGAGATCCAGATGCTGCGCCTGGCCTATCGTCTGCTGTTCGCGCCGGAGGGCGCGTTCGCCGAGCGCCTCGACGAGGTCGCTCACCAGTTTGCCAGCCAGGCGCGCGTCATGGAGATCATCCGGTTCATCGAGAGCGCGGGCAACCGCTCGATCTGCCTGCCCCGCCTCAACCGGCAGGCGTGATCCATGGCGCGCAGGCTTGGCGTGCTCGCCGGCAGCGGGCCGTTACCAGAGCAGGTGGTCGAGGTCGCGCGCGGCCGGGGCATCGAGGTGTTCGTCCTGGCGTTCGAGGGCGAGACCGACCCCGCGATGGTCCGCCACCTGCCCCATCACTGGGTGCCACTCGGCGCCGTCGGCCAGGCGATCGATGCCCTGCGCGCCGCGAAGGTCGAGGACGTGGTCCTGATCGGTCCGGTGCGACGGCCTTCCCTGACCAGCCTCCGCCTCGATCGACGCGGCATGCAGCTGCTCGCCAAGCTCGGGCTGCGCCGCCATGGCGACGACCAGCTGCTGAGACTGATCGTGGCGGAGCTGGAGGGCGAAGGCTTCCGGGTGATCGGCGCCGACAGCCTGATCGACGACGCGCTAGCACCCGAGGGACCGCTCACCGCGCTGTTGCCGGATACCGAGGCGATGAGCGACATCGCGCGGGGCATCGAGGTGGCCACGCGGCTCGGTGAGCTCGACATCGGCCAGGCGGCGATCGTGCAGCAGGGCCTCGTGCTCGGGGTCGAGGCAATCGAGGGCACCGATGCGCTGATGATGCGTTGCGCCAAGCTTCACCGTGCCGGCCGCGGCGGGATCCTGGTCAAGCTCAAGAAGCCCGGCCAGGAGCGGCGGGCCGACCTGCCGACGATCGGGCCGCAGACGATCCGGCTCGCCGCCGAGACCGGCCTTGCCGGGATCGCGATCGAGGCCGGCCAGTGCCTGATCATCGAGCGCGCCGAGGCGGTCGCGGCGGCCGATCGCGCCGGGCTGTTCGTGATCGGTGTGGCTGGCCGATGACCGACGCCTCCCTGCCCGGGTCGCCCCGGATCTTCATGCTCGCCGGCGAGCCCTCGGGCGACATGTTGGGCGGCCGCCTGATCTCGGCGTTGCGCGCCAGAACCGGCGATTCGCTCGAGCTGTTCGGGGTCGGCGGCGCGCGGATGCGCGAGCAGGGCCTGAAAAGCCTGTTCCCGATGGACGAGCTGTCCTTGTTCGGAATCGCCGAGGTGCTGCCGCACCTGCCGCGACTGGCGCGGCGGCTCCGCCAGACCGCGGCCGAGATCACGAGACGGCAGCCTGACCTCGTGCTGACCATCGATGCGCCCGGTTTTGCCTTGCGGCTGCAGCATCGTCTGAGCCGCCTGCCGCTCCTGCGCGTCCACTACGTGGCGCCTCAGGTCTGGGCCTGGCGTGCGGGTCGCGCGGCGCGACTGACCCGTGATCTCGACCACCTTCTGGCACTGCTGCCGTTCGAGCCCGCCTATTTCGAGCGACACGGCCTCGCCTGCAGCTTCGTCGGCCATCCGATCATCGAGGAGGCCGGACAGCGGCGCGACGGGCCGCGCTTCCGGCGACGCTATGGCATTCCGGACGATGCGCCGCTGCTCTGCCTGCTGCCCGGCAGTCGCAGGCAGGAGCTCGGCCATCACCTGCCGGTGCTGAAAGACGCTGTCGCCCTGCTGTGGCGGCAGGTGCCGCGGCTGCGGGTGGTGCTGCCGACGCTTGGCCACCTGGCGGGCCAGGTGCGGCGCGAGGTGGCCGGTTGGAGCGTGCCGGTGCTGGTGCTGGAGGATCGCGAAGAGCGGTTCGAGGCCTACGCCGCCAGCTGGCTCGCGATCGCGGCGTCGGGCACGGTATCGCTGGAGGTGGCGCTCGCCGGCACGCCCTTGATCACGATCTACAAAACTGGCCCCTTGACCGGCTGGCTGGCGCGGCGCTTGATTACGGTGCCGCACGTCAATCTGGTCAATCTGATCCTGAGCCGACCGGCGGTGCCGGAGCTCCTGCAGGAAGATTGCCGGCCGGAGCGGATCGCCGCGACCGCGGCCCGTCTGATGACGGACCAGGACCTGCGCCGGGACCAGCAGGCTGCGCTGGCCGAGGCGGTCGCTCAGCTCGGCGGAGCCGGCGAGCCCCTGCCCAGCGACCGCGCGGCCGCGCGGATCCTGAAGATCCTGGCAACTCAACCCTTGAGGAGAGAGCCCGATGACCTCGAACACTGAAAAATTCCGCCTGCTGCATACCATGCTGCGGGTCAAGAATTTGGACGAGGCGCTCGACTTCTACACCAACAAGCTCGGCATGAAGCTGCTGCGCAAGACCGACTTCCCGAGCGGCGAGTTCACCCTGGCCTTCGTCGGCTACGGTGACGAGGAGAAGGACGCAGTGGTCGAGCTGACCCACAACTGGGGCGACCACGACTACGAGATCGGCACGGCCTATGGTCACCTCGCGGTCGCAGTGCCCGACATCTACAAGGCCTGCGACGAGCTCGCCGCGCAGGGCGTCAAGATTCCGCGCCCGGCTGGGCCGATGAAGCACGGCGGCCGGCCGATCGCGTTCATCGAGGACCCCGACGGCTACAAGATCGAGCTGGTCGAGCGCGACTAGCGCAGGCGCGACGTCGTTCCGGCTTCGGTCGGCCCGGCTTACTCTGCCGCCGCGGGCGGGCGGGTCATCTCGAACGCCTGCTGCGCGGCGGCGGGCGTCGCCTCCCCGCCGCCGGCGACCGTGACGGTCGGGAAGGCGAACGCGATGCCGTTGGCGGCGAACGCCTTCTTGATCATCGCATAGGCGCGGCGACGGATCACGAACTGCTCGCCCGGCTTGGTCATCATCTTCATGCGGATCTGGATCGCAAAGTCGCCGAACTGCTCGACGCCTTGCATCTTCAGCGTCTCGATGATGTTCGGCGCGAACTCCTCGTCGGCGAGCAGCTCCCTGCCGATCTGCTTGATGATCTGCTTCACCTTATCGACGTCGGTGTCGTAGGTGACCCCGACAGTCAGCTTGTCGATCACCCAGTCGCGGCTCATGTTCTGGACCGCGCCCAGCTCCCCGAACGGCACCGTATAGAGATAGCCACGGTGGTGGCGAAGCTTGATCGACCGGAGCGAGAACGATTTCGACCGTACCCTTGTAGCTGCCGCTGATGATGTACTCGCCGATCCGGAAAGCGTCGTCGAGCAGGAAGAACATGCCCGAGATGATGTCCTTGACCAGGGTCTGCGCGCCGAAGCCGATGGCCACGCCGACCACGCCGGCACCGGCGATCAGCGGGCCGATCTCGACGCCCATGGCGGATAGCGCCATCAGCGCGGCCATGGTCACCAGCACGATCAGCAACACATTGCGAAGGATCGGCAAGAGGGTGCGCAGGCGTGCCTGGCGGCGGGTGTCGTCGGTGTCGACGCCCTGCGCCGCGTTCGCTTCGGCCAGCTTGCAGTCGATCCACGCGGCGAGCAGATGCCAGGCGAAATCGGCCAGCAGCGCGATCACCACGACATTGATCGCGCCACGCAACAGCCGCATCGTCAGCGTGTCACGCGCGGTGAGCGCGCCGAAATCCACCCCGAGAAACCAGGCAATCAGATAGGCGCCGCCAATCAGGAGCACCGCGCGCAGGCCGCGCTCGAGGCAGACCGTGGTCACGGAGGGAACCGCGTCGGCGGCCGCTTGGTCGTCGGCGGGGCGCAGCACGTGCTTGACCGCAAGCTGCGCGCCGTGAATCGCGATCGGCAGGAGCAACAGAATCACGCCGACATAGAAGGGCGCGACCGAGCCGGTGAACAGAAGCAGCCAGACGGCCACAATATAGATGGAAAGAAGCCATGTGCTGACGCGTTGGCTGCGTCCTACCCTGAGGCCGCTTTGCCGGTCCGGATGCCGCCACACGACCGACACGGCGAGCGCGATCAGCACGACGCCGCAGGCGAGTCCGACCAGATAGCGCGCCGGCTCGCTCGCGCCGAGCAGCGTAAGCACGTCGAGCGTGACCCTCACGAACGCGAACCAGCCGACCAGGATCGCCGACCAGACGAACCAGAACCGCGCGCTCGGCGTCGCCATCGGCACCACCCGGAAGCGCTCGGCGGCCGGCGCCAGGAGAATGCGGCCGAGGACGAGCACCAGACGGACGATCAGGAACACGATGAGATAGGCGAGCACGACCTCTTTCAGCACGCGCGGCCAATCGAACAGCAGAAAGGCGCCGATGCTGCCCAACGCGAACGCCAGGAGCACCCCGACGCCGTACGCGAGCCGCCTTCCGACCGCATGGAGTCGCTCACGGACGGTGTCGAGGGGGGTCGAGATCATCCGCTGGCGAAAGCCGGTGGTGGCCCACCAGAACAGCCACTCCAGCCCGAAGCCGAGCGCGGCGAACACGGTCAGGAGGACTGCCACGTCGAGCGCGGTCCGCTCCTGCATGTCGCCGGCGAGCATCCGCCAGGCGCCGGCGAGCTCGTCCGGCACGCGCGGGATCTCCGCCACGAGGGCGTGCAGGAAGGCCCGCATCGAATCCAACCGGCCGACCATGGCCTGCTGCGTGCTCGCGGGCTCGCCGGCGACCGGTTGTGTCGCGGCCGGCGCCTGGTCGGCCTGGGCCTGGAGCCAGGCCTGGATCGCCGGATCGCGCAGCAGCGCGGCAAGCGCTTTCAGCTCAGCGGGACTGGGCTCGGCAATAGACGCGTCGGGTGGTGGGGCGGACGATTGTGCACAAACCGGCACGCCCGCCAGCACGCCCGCCACCGCCACCATGACGAAGACCAAGCGGCGCATGGGTTCACCCCTGGCGGCGCATCGGTCTCAGCCCCGCTGCTCGACCGGCACGTAGGGGCGCTGGGTCGGGCCGGCGTAGAGCTGGCGGGGACGACCGATCTTCTGCTCTGGATCCTCCATCATCTCGTTCCACTGCGCGACCCAGCCGACCGTGCGCGCGAGCGCGAAGATCGCGGTGAACATCGAGGTCGGGATGCCCATCGCCTGCAGGATGATGCCCGAATAGAAATCGACGTTCGGGAACAGCTTGCGCTCGACGAAGTACGCATCGTTCAGGGCGATCTTCTCGAGCTGCTCGGCGATCGGCAGCAGCGGGTCGTCGGCCCGGCCGAGTTCGGCCAGCACCTCGTGCGCGCTCTCGCGCAGCACGGCCGCGCGCGGGTCGTAGTTCTTGTAGACGCGATGACCGAAGCCCATCAGGCGGAACGGGTCGTTGCGGTCCTTGGCGCGATCGAGGAACTCGGAGATGCGGTCGACCGAGCCGATCTCGGACAGCATGCTGACCACGGCCTCGTTGGCGCCGCCATGCGCCGGACCCCACAGCGAGGCGATGCCGGCGGCAATCGCGGCATAGGGGCTCGCCCCGGTCGAGCCGACCAGGCGGACGGTCGAGGTCGAAGCGTTCTGCTCGTGGTCGGCGTGCAGGATGAAGATCCGATCGAGCGCCTTGGCCAGCACCGGGTTGACCTTGTAGGGCTCGCACGGCACGCCGAACGTCATGTGCAAGAAATTCTCGGCGTAGCTCAGGTCGTTGCGCGGGTACATGAACGGCTGGCCGGCCGAGTACTTGTAGGCCATCGCGGCGATGGTCGGGATCTTGGCGACCAGCCGGTAGCTCGCAATGAGGCGGTTGTGCGGATCCTGGATGTCGAGGTCCTCGTGATAGAAGGCGGACAGCGCGCCGACCACCGCGATCATCACCGCCATGGGATGGGCGTCGCGCCGGAAGCCGCGAAACAGCATCAGGATCTGCTCATGCACCATGGTGTGATAGGTCACGTCATGGACGAACTTGGCCTTTTGCGCCGCGCTCGGCAGCTCGCCGAACATGATCAGATAGGCCACCTCGAGAAAATCGCTCTTGGTCGCGAGATCCTCGATCGGATAGCCGCGGTGCAGCAGGACGCCCTCTTCGCCGTCGATGTAGGTGATCTTCGACGTACAGCTGGCAGTCGAGGTGTAGCCCGGGTCGTAGGTGAAGTGCCCGGTATCGGCATAGAGCTTGCGGATATCGATCACCGACGGCCCCAAGGTGCCCTCGAGCATGTCCAGCTCGGTCTCCTTGCCGTCCTGATTCGATAGAGTCACCTTGGCGTAGTTGGACTGCGTCATGGGTGCCCACCCTTCAGCTGATTTTTTCGATGATCGACTGGAACCTCACCGCGTCACCGAGGGTCGACAACCTCGGCGACGAGCTCCAACGACCCCACACAACGTCAGGGCCGAGCGCGCGCCCTGCCCTCTATCGCATCGGCCAATCGGGCCAGCACCTCATGCCGGCCGAGCACGGCCATGACCTCGAAAATCCCGGGCGACGTCTTCGACCCGGTCAACGCCGCTCGCAGCGGCTGAGCGACCTGGCCGAGCTTCAGATCCGACGCTTCGGCATACCGGCGCACCGCAGCCTCGAGCGCGTGCTCATCCCAGGCCTCGAGGGCCTCGAGCGTCGCCAGCAAACCGCTCAGCCCCTCGCGCGCGGCCGGATCGAGCAGCTGCGCCGCCTGCTCACTCAGGACCAGCGGACGAGAGGCTGCGTAGAACTTAGCACTTGCAGCAAAATCCACCAAGGTGGTCGCGCGCGGTTTCAATCCGGGCATGCCGGCGACCAGCCGCGCGCGCGCCGCCTCGTCGATCACGCAGCCCAAGGCCTGCAGACGCGGCACCAGCAGGTCGGCCAGCGCCGCGTCTTCCATCTGCCGGAGATAGTGCGCATTCAGGCTGGTCAGCCTGGCCAGGTCGAAGCGCGCGGCGCCCTTGTTGACCCCGCTTAGATCGAACCATGCGATCGCCTGCCCGGTGCCGATGATCTCGTCGTCGCCATGGCTCCAGCCGAGCCGCAAGAGATAGTTGCGCATGGCTTCGGGCAAAAAGCCCTGGTCGCGATAGGCGTCGACGCCGAGCGCACCGTGACGTTTCGACAGCTTGGCGCCATCCGGACCGTGAATCAGCGGGATGTGGGCGAAGGCGGGCACCGGCCAGCCCTGCGCATGATAGAGCTGGGTCTGGCGGGCGGCGTTCACCAGATGGTCGTCGCCGCGGATGATATGGCTGACGCCCATGTCGTGGTCGTCGACCACCACCGAGAGCATGTAGGTGGGCGTGCCGTCGGAGCGCAGCAGCACCATGTCGTCGAGCTGGCTGTTGGCGAACCGTACGGTGCCCTGGACACCATCCTCGATCAGCGTCTCGCCCTCGCGCGGCGCTTTCAGGCGGATCGCCGGAGGCACGCCGGACGGTGCCTCGCCTGGTGAGACATCACGGCAGCGCCCGTCATAGCCGGTGCTCCGCCCTTCGGCGCGGGCGCGCTCGCGCATGGCCGCGAGCTCCGCGGGCGTGCAATAGCAGCGATAGGCCCTGCCCTGCTCGAGCAGCATCCGCGCGACCTCGGCATGGCGCTCGAGATGCGCCGACTGAAAGACCGGCGGCGCATCGGCCTCGAGGCCGAGCCAGCCCAAGCCATCGAAGATCGCGTCGATCGCGGCCTGGGTGGAGCGGGCCCGATCGGTGTCCTCGATCCGCAGCAGGAAGCGCCCGCCGTGATGGCGGGCATACAGCCAGTTGAACAAGGCGGTCCGCGCGCCACCGATGTGCAAAAAACCGGTTGGCGATGGCGCGAACCTTGTAACGACACTCATGGTTGATAAAGTGCTTTCGATGCCTTCTCGACCCAGGCTCGTCTAGCACAGAGTCGCCGATGGCGCACAGACCCCTCGGCCCGCCTCCGATGCCGTCGCTGGCCGCGCTCGGCGTCTGGCTCGGCACACGTCTGGAGGCGCGCTGGGGCTTCTGGGCATGGCTGATCGCGCAACTGCTGGAGGAGCGCGAGCGCTGGTTCCTCTGGCTGCCGGTAGCACTCGGCTCGGGGATCGCGCTGTATTTCAGCCTGCCGAGCGAGCCGCCGCCAGCACTCGGCCCGATCCTGCTGCTCATGATCACGGCGGCGGCCTGGCTGGTGCTGCGCCATGGGCCGCCCGGCAGCATGCCCTTGTGGCTGGGCCTGGGCGCCGTCGCTCTGGGGCTCTCCGTCGCCAGCCTTCGCACCCAGCTGGTCACGGCACCGGTTTTGGAGCGGCGCGGGGCTTACATGCTCGACGGCCGCGTGCTGCTGGTCGAGGAGCGGGTGCGCGGCCAGCGCCTGTTGCTCGACCAGCCGCAGATCGAGGGCATCGAGGCAGCCGCGACACCGCTGCGCGTGCGGGTCAGCCGGCGCGATGGCGAGCCGCCCGTGATCGCCGGCGATCGGGTGCACATGCGCGCCATGCTGATGCCGCCCTCACCGCCCGGCGCGCCGCACGGGTTCGATTTCGCGCGCCAGGCGTTTTTCGAGCAGCTGGGCGCGGTCGGCTATGCGCTGGGCGACGTGCAGCGGATCGAACCGGCGCACGAGTGGACCTGGCAGCTCGGCCTTGCCCGTCTGCGCCAGCACATTGCCGGCGCCATCGCGGCGGCGGTGCCAGGCGATCCGGGCGCGGTCGCAACCGCGCTGTTGACCGGCCTGCGCGGCGCCATCCCGGAGCATGTCTGGCACGATATGCAGGTTGCCGGCATCGCGCATCTTCTGGCGATCTCCGGGCTGCATCTGGGCCTGGTCGCCGGCACCCTGTTCTTCGCGGTGCGCTTCGCGCTGGCCCTGTCGCCGCCACTGGCCTTGCGCCTGCCGACCAAGAAGATCGCAGCCGCTCTGGCGCTGGCCGGCGCGTTCGTCTACCTGCTGCTGACCGGCATGACCGTGCCGACCCAGCGCGCCTTCACCATGACCGCCCTGATGCTGATTGCCGTGATGGCCGATCGCAATCCGTTCTCGATGCGCCTGGTGGCGTGGGCGGCGCTGGTGGTCCTGGTGTTCGAGCCCGAAAGCCTGCTCGGCGCCTCGTTTCAGATGTCGTTCGCGGCCGTGGTCGGGCTGATCGCGGTCTACGAGACCGGTGTCGGCCAGCGGCCCGACCGCGCGGCCGGCCTCGACCGGCGGTTCGCCCTTTATGTCGGCGGGGTCGCATTGACCACCCTGATCGCCAGCGCAGCGACCGCGCCGTTCGCGATCTACCACTTCGGCCGGCTGCCGACCTATGGGGTGATCGGCAATCTGATCGCGGTGCCGCTGACCGCGTTCTGGATCATGCCGATGGGCCTGCTCGGCCTGATCCTGCTGCCGGTCGGCCTGGGCGGGGTCTGCTTCATGCTGATGGGCCAGGGCGTCGAGCTGATCCTGGCGGTCGCCGCGACGATCGCGCAATGGCCGGGCGCCGCGCTGCATCTGGCGCAACCACCGATCGCGGCCCTGATCGCGACGATCGCCGGAGGTCTCTGGCTCTGTCTCTGGCGCCGGCCCTGGCGCCGGCTGGGCCTGCTTGGCATCGCACTCGGAATTGGCCTGATGGTGCTCGCCCGGCCGCCGGACCTGCTGGTCGACCGTCGAGGCCAGATCGTGGCGGTGCGCCTCGATGACGGCCGCCTCGCGATCTCGCCCTGGCGGCGCGACCGCTGGATCACGGATGGCTGGCTGCGCAGCGCCGGCCAGGACGAGGCAGCGCCGTGGCCGGAGGACGGCGCCGGCGGCGACGATCTGCGCTGTGACGCACTGGGCTGCGTCGTCGGACGCCGGGGTCAGCGGATCGCTTTGGCGCGCCGGCCCGAGGCGCTGGAGGAGGACTGCGCGCTGGTCGACCTGGTGATCAGCTATCCGCGCATCGAGCGCTGCCCCAATGGCACGCCGCTGATCGGCCCCGCCGCGTTGTGGCAGGCGGGCGGCCTCGCCCTCTGGGTCGAGCGCGACGGCATCGAGACCACCAGCGTGCGCGAGGTCAGGGGCGAGCGGCCCTGGGTGCAGGCGGATCGCTAGGTCCGCGACAGATAGTCCGGCAGCGGGACGCCAGGGATCAGGCGGGCGTCTGGCTCGGGTCGGCCGAAACCGCTCGTGACCGGCAGGACACCGGCCCAGACCGGCAGCGCGTAATCTTCCTCGTCGTCGACCGGCGGGCCGGTGCGGACCTTGGCGGAGACCTCGTCGAGGTCCATCCAGACCACCGTGGTCGCCTTCAGCTCCTGCGCGGTCGGCGGCCGGAGCTCGTCCCAACGGCCAGGAAACAGGCGCTCGACGAAATGCTCCAGCGCGTCCGCCTTGGCCTCGTCCGCCACCAGCTGCGCGCGCCCGAACGCCATCACCGAGCGATAGTTGACCGAGTGGTGAAAGCCGGAGCGGGCCAGGACAAAGCCGTCGAGATGGGTGACCGTGACGCAGGCGGGCACGCCCTGCTTCAGGTGCCGCAGCATCCGGCTGGCGGACGAGCCGTGCCAATAGAGGCGATCGCCATGGCGCCAGTGGGAGGTCGGCGTGACATAGGGCTGGTCGTCGATCACGTAGCCGACATGGCACAGCACGCCGGCATCGAGCACCGCATGCACCGTCTCGCGGTCGTAATGCGCGCGCTTGGGCAGCCGTCTGATCCGGGTCCTGGCGGTCCTGGCGAACGAATCCATGCGGCCTCTCCAATCGGCAACGGGCACCCAGGATGTGCCGCCAAATCGGCCCTGCATGAAGAGCCATTTTTCATAAGGTCATAGAGCCAATCAGCCTGCCTGCCGGCGGCCGGCCTCGTTCAGAAGCCGCGCAGCGGCATCTCAGGCGCCCGCTGCAGCCAGTTGTCGGGCCGCCAGGTGCAGCGACCATCGATGACGTGCAGCGTGTAGGCGTGGCGCGAAGAGGCGGAGCGATTGGGCGCGCTGCCGTGCGGCAACAGGCCGTGCAGCACCACCAGGGTGCCCTTGGGCACCTCGAGCGGCACCAGCTCCTTGGCCGGCAGCGGTGTCGGATCCAGCGCGACCATCTCGGTGCGATCGTCCGGGCCACCGATGTCGTGCCGGACGAACCAGCTGCGCAGCGGTCCCTTGTGACCGCCCGGCGCCGCGTACAGGCAGCCGTTCTCGATGGTTGCATCCTCGAGCGCGAACCACAGGCCGATGACGCTCGCCGGCTCGGTCGTCAAGAAACTCGCATCCTGATGGCAGCCGACCTCACCGCCGATCCGGGGCTGCTTGAAGATGTACATGGACTGCAGCAGCAGAGGCTGGGCAACGCCGAGCTCGGCGACCAGCTCAGCGAGCGCGAGCTGGCGCGAGAAATCGTCGAACACCGGGTCGAGATCGTGCAGCGCGTGGCCGACCTTGTTGATCGAGCGGGCCTTGCTCTGCTTGAGCCGGCCTTCGGCATCGAACGCCTCCTCCTCGAAGAAGAAGCGGATCTTGTCGCCGGATTCGAGGAAGTAGCGATCCTGGGCGTGACTGAGCTCCCGAGTGGAGAAGATGGTCGCGACCTCAGCGGGCTCGAAGGCCTCCAGCATCTCCGCCATGCGCGCACGCAGCGCATCGCACCGCTCGGCCGGCACGAAGCCCGGCAGCACCAGATAGCCGTCGCGCTCGAATTCAGGCGATGACTGGTCATCTCCGGCTCCGATTGACATCATTTTGACATCAATATAACATCAAGACATGGTTCGTACGCAAGTCTACTTCAGCGAGGAGCAGCATCGCGTGTTGCGCCAAGCCGCCATGCGGGAAGGCATCAGCGTGACCGCCCTGCTGCGCCGCATGGTCGAGCGGGAGCTGGTGGGCAAGGCTGCCAAGCCAGCTTACAGCAAAGACGCGATGATGGCCTTCGTTGGCCTCGGCAGCGCTGAGCCGGGCGACACCTCGGAACGGCACGACGAGGCGTTGGACGAAGCGTTTCGTGAATGATCTCTTCGTCGACACGAGCGCCTTCTACGCGCTCGCCAATCTTGCCGACAACCATCACGCCGAGGCTGTCGCGGCTTTCGGCTCAGCGATCGGACAGGACGACCTCAAGACCAGTGATCACGTCGTCGTCGAGACCTGGTGCCTGATCCGGGCCCGGCTCGGACGCGCGGCGGCGATGCGATTTTGGGATGGCTTCGATGGCGGCCTCGTCGACATCCTAGGTGTCGCCGCAGAAGATCTTCGACGCGCGCGGGAACTCGCGCAGGAATGGCCCGATCAGGCGTTCAGCATCGTCGATTGCACCAGCTTTGCCCTCATCGAGCGACTCGAGATCCGCCGCGCATTCGCGTTCGACAAGCATTTTCGCATCGTCCGCTTGGGCTGGCGGCGCCATCGCGCGCTCGAGATCATCCCTTATTGAGCCCGTGCCGGCCTGCTCTCGGTCCGGCGGATCAGACTGACGGCGAGCATCGCGCCCACCAGCGCGATCGCGGCCATCGCCCAAAACGCCTGGCCGCCGGTGCGGCCGTAGAGCCAGCCGCCGAACGGCGTGATCAGACCCGACAGCAGGGCGCCGCCGATCGCTGCATAGAAGCCTTGCGCGCTCGCCTGCAGCTCGAGCGGCGTCCGCTCGCGCAGATAATACACCGTCGCGAGATGGACCGCCCCGAAACTCGCCGCGTGCAGCGTCTGCACCGGGACCAGCACCGCCAGATCGGTGCTGAGCGCGGTCGCGGCCCAGCGCAACACGGTGAGCCCACCGGCAACCGCCAGAAGCTTGAGCGGCGGCAGCCGACGCAACACCGCGGCCGCCCAGGTGAACAGGACGATCTCGGCGACCACGCCTTCGGCCCACAGCCAGCCGATCACCGCCTCGCCAAGCCCGGCGGCGCGCCAGTGGAGCGTCGCAAAGCCATAGTAGACCACGTGGCTCGCCTGGATCAGGCCGGCCGCCAGCACGAAGCTCAGCAGGCCCGGTTGTCGCAGCAGACGCGTGACGCCCAGCGGCGTCCCGGAGCGCGGCGGTCGCGGCCGCTCCGGCAAGGCCAGGCAGCAGGCGACCGTGGCGGCCAGCGTGATCAGAAGCAGCAGCAGCACGACCTCCGATCCGGACTGCTGGAGCGAGCGGCCGGTCGCGATCGCGGCGACGATGAAGGTGATCGATCCCCATAGCCGCACGCGGCCGTAGCTGAGCCGGTGACGGTGGGTCTCCTGCAGGGCAAGCGCCTCGCCGAGCGGCAGGATCGCGGCGAAGCAGGCGCCGGTCACCAGGCTCAAGCCCATGAACATCCAGAACCGGTCGGCGAGCGCGAACAGCGCGACGCCGATCATGGTGATCGCCGCCAACACGGCCATCGGGCGGCGGCGCTCGCCGAGCCGATCCGCGTGATGCGGGATCATCAGGCTGGTGATCACCCGCGGCCAGAACGAGGCCGCGATCACCCAGCCGATCTGGCCGGCACTGAGGCCGCGCGCCTCGAGCCAGACCGGCCAGAACGGAACCTGGACCCCGACCACCGCGAATACCGCGCCGTAGAACGCCGCCAGCCGTACGGCCGTGGATCGACGGTCAGCTTGCTCCACAGGAAAACTCCGAGCGTGCCCAGGCTCCGCGCGACGCTCCGCGCGATGGGGCCAACAGTACTCTCCGCAGAAACGACCGAGAAAGGCAGGCCAAAGCGGGCGAAGCACCAAGGAAAGGCCGCACTGATGCATCGCGTCTGTTCGCACTGATCTTCTTCACGGGGCATTATCTTTGGATGATGATCGCCTACCGCGCGATTCGCTGTTGGCACGACCCGCATCCGGCGCTAACCGTTACACCAGAATCAGAACCAAGACAGGGAGTACAGGCGTGAAAAGCTTGCTTGCCAAGGCCGCGGTGCTTGCGGCTGCTCTGGGGTTGGCCGGGTCGGCCGCCGCCCAGGACATGCGCTTCGTGGTGGTGACCCACGGCCAGGCCTCCGACCCGTTCTGGTCGGTGGTCAAGAACGGTGTTGACCAGGCGGCCCAGGATCTTGGGGTCGACGTCGAGTATCGCGCACCCGATACGTTCAACATGGTGCAGATGGCGCAGCTCATCGACGCCGCCGTGGCCTCGCAGCCTGACGGCCTGGTGGTCTCGATTCCCGATGCCGAGGCACTCGGCGAACTCGATCAAGAATGCGGTGGCCTCGGGCATCCCGGTGATTTCGATCAATTCCGGCTCCGACGTGCGCGAGGAGCTGGGCGTTGCGGTCCACGTCGGCCAGACCGAGTACGAGGCGGGCCTGGGCGGCGGCAAGAAGATGAAGGACGCCGGTGTCACCAAGGCGATCTGCGTCAATCAGGAGGTCGGCAACGTCGCGCTCGACCTGCGCTGCGAAGGCTTCACGGACGGCCTCGAGGGCGAGGTCGAGGTCTTGGCGGTCAGCATGGACCCGACCGAGATCGGCAACGCGGTCAAGGCCTATCTGTCGTCCAATCCCGACACCAACGGCGTGCTGGCGCTCGGCCCCGCGGCCGCCGAGCCGACCATGGCCGCCCTGGAGGAGAGCGAGATGCTGGACAAGGTCAAGTTCGGCACCTTCGATCTCTCGCCGACCGTGCTCGAAGCAATCGATCAGGGCAAGATGATGTTCGCGATCGACCAGCAGCAGTATCTGCAGGGCTATCTGCCGATCCAGCTGCTGAAGCTGTACAATCTCTACGGGCTGATGCCGGCCGGCACGGTGATGACCGGCCCCGGCTTCGTCACCCAGGATAACGCCGCTCAGGTGATCGATCTGAGCGCCAAGGGTATTCGCTAACGACAAGGCGGAGGGGGCCTGCTCATCCGGCAGGCCCCTTCGTCCGCCGGCACAAGCTCAAGGAGGCTGCCCGTGGCCGCGACCAGAACCGCGACGGTCGACGAACGCATGGCGCAGACGCCGTTCGTGCGCAAGCTGATGGCCCGCCCCGAGCTCGGCGCCGTGGCCGGGGCCATCCTGGTGTTCATCTTCTTCGCCATCGTCGCCGGTGGCAGCGGCCTGTTCTCGGCGCCGGGCATCATCAATTTTCTGGAGGTCTCGGCCCAGCTCGGGATCATCGCCGTTGCCGCCTCGATGCTGATGATCGGCGGCGAGTTCGACCTGTCGATCGGCTCGATGATCGGCGCTGCCGGCGTGATCATCGCGATCCCGGCGGTGCACTACGGCTGGCCGCTTTGGGCCTGTGTCCTGCTGGCGTTCGCGATCGCCTGCCTGGTCGGCTACATCAACGGCCAGATCGTGATCAAGAGCGGCCTGCCGTCGTTCATCGTGACGCTGGCCGGCCTGTTCATCCTGCGTGGCCTGACCATCGGCTTCACGCGCTTGATCACCGGTCGGACCCAGGTGTCGGGCCTCAAGGATCTGGCGGCTACCGACTGGCTGGCGCCGATCTTCGCCGGCGAGGTCGGCGGCACGGTCATGGTCTGGCTCGCCCATATCGGGCTGATCGGTACCCGCGCCGACGGCGCGCCCGCGGTGTCCGGCATCCCGATGTCGATCGTCTGGTGGTTCGGGCTGACCGCGGTCGCGACCTACATCCTGCTGCGCACCCGGGTCGGCAACTGGATCTTCGCCTGCGGCGGCGACCCGAACGCGGCGCGCAATGTCGGCGTGCCGGTAGCGGCAGTGAAAACCGGCCTGTTCATGTTCACCGCCTGCGCCGCCACCCTGTTTGCCTGCGTCCAGGTGCTCGATGCCGGCTCGGCCGACACCAATCGCGGGCTTCTGAAGGAGTTCGAGGCGATCATCGCCGCCGTGATCGGCGGGTGCCTCTTGACCGGCGGCTACGGCTCGGCGATCGGCGCCTCGTTCGGCGCGCTGATCTTCGGCACGGTCCAGATGGGCATCTTCTACACCGGCGTGAACACCGACTGGTTCAAGGTGTTCCTGGGCGTGGTGATGCTGATCGCCGTGATCTTCAACAACTTTATCCGGCGCAAGGTGACCGAGGCCAGGTAAGGCGCGAGGAGACATCAATGGCAAATGGCAATGGCGGCCCGCCTCTGGTCGAGCTGCATGAGATCGTCAAACGGTTCGGCTCGGTGATCGCGCTCAACGGGGTGACGATGAAGGTGCACGCCGGCGAGGTGATGTGCCTCCTGGGCGACAACGGCGCCGGCAAATCGACCCTGATCAAGACGCTCTCAGGCGTGCATCAGCCGACCGGGGGACAGATCCTGATCGACGGCAAGCCCGTGGTCATGCACAGCCCGCGTGATGCGCTCGATCGGGGCATCGCGACCGTCTATCAGGACCTCGCGATGATCCCGCTGATGAGCATCACGCGCAATTTCTTCATGGGCCGGGAGCTTGGCGGCAGCACCGCGTTCGGTCGCTTCGACGTCGCCGGCGCCAATCGGGTCGCCAAGGAGGAGATGGCCAAGATCGGCATCGACGTGCGCGATCCCAGCCAGGCGGTCGGGACGCTTTCGGGCGGCGAGCGCCAATGCGTGGCGATCGCGCGCGCGGTCTATTTCGGCGCCCGCGTGCTGATCCTCGACGAGCCGACCTCGGCGCTCGGCGTCAAGCAGGCCTCGGTCGTGCTGCGCTATGTCGCCCAGGCGCGCGCCCGCGGGCTCGGGGTGATCTTCATTACCCACAACGTGCACCACGCCTACCCGGTCGGCGACGCGTTCACGATCCTCAATCGTGGTCGCACCTACGGCACCTTCCAAAAGGACGAGGTGTCGCGCGAGGAGGTGCTGAACATGATGGCCGGCGGCAAGGAGCTCGACGAGCTCTCGGCCGAGCTCGAGGAGTTCTCCAGGGCGGACGCAACTGCGGGGTCATCGCAACACGAGCCAGGCGCGGCCGCGGAGCATGCGATGGCCACACGCCTGCACCAGGAATCGGACACGCTCCGAAAGCATTAAGCTCCCGCCGCCGCGGCACCATCAGTCGGTGGCGTCCTCGACCGCATCACCGGCGTTGTCGACCGCATTGTCGACGGCTTCACCGGCTTGCTCGGCGGGCCCCTCCTCACAGGCCGACAGAGCACCGGCGAGCGGGATGAGCACGGCAGCCCAGGCCAGACGATTTCTCAGCCAAATCACAAACCTTCTCCTTCCCAAAAAAGAGAGGGGCCCAACCGGCGGGGATGGGCCCCCAATCGTCAGAGCGCTACACGCCATATGAATGCCTGGCGACGAACAAGGTTCCCGGATTTTTGTATCTAGGATCGGCCGGGCCGTCAGTTGAAGTGCAGGCCGCCATTGGCAGCCACGGTCTGACCCGTCATGTAGGCGTTGCCAACCACCATCAGCACGACGCTCGCGATCTCGCCCGTCTCGCCCAGGCGCCCGACCGGGATGTTTGGAAGGTTGGCGAGGCGGTGCGGCTTGACCATCTCGGTCGCGATCAACGAGGGGGCGACGGCGTTGACGGTCACGCCGTCCTTGATCACGCGTGCCGCATAGCCGCGGGTCAGGCCCTCCATGCCCGCCTTGGACGCGTTGTAGTGCACGCCGACCGCACCGGCGCCGCGGGCCGCGCCCGAGGAGATGTTGACGATCCGGCCGAAGCCGCGCGCCTGCATCCCGGGCAGCACCGCCTGGGTGCAGAGGAAGGCGGACTTGAGGTTGATCGTGAGCGTGCGCTCGAACAGCTCCTCGGTCAGCTCCTCGATGGTGCAGGGCTCGGAGACGCCGGCATTGTTGATCAGAATGTCGATCGGGCCGAGCGAGGCCTCGGTGGTCTCGACCAGACGCGCCACCTCGGCCGAGCGCGAGACGTCGGCCTGCGCGATCTCGGCGCGGCGGCCGAGCGCCCGGATCTCCTTGGCCGTGGCCTCGGCCGACTCGGCCCGCTCGCGGTAGTTCACGGCGACGTCCGCGCCCGCCTCGGCAAGCGTCAGGGCGATCGCCCGCCCGATGCCACGGCCGGCACCGGTGACCAGCGCAACGCGGCCCTCGAGGTTCGGATACAGCATTTCGCGACTCCCCTTGTGGCCTCGCCCGCCGTATGCGGGCAGCTCGACATTACAGCCGGCCCCCACCCGGGCGACAAGAGTTCGGCCGGCCGGCCATGGAGCAGCGCGGCGCAGCAGGGATGCTGCAGC
Source organism: uncultured Alphaproteobacteria bacterium (assembly GCA_963731495.1). Classification (GTDB taxonomy): domain Bacteria; phylum Pseudomonadota; class Alphaproteobacteria; order Geminicoccales; family Geminicoccaceae; genus DASUGG01. The sequence continues at coordinate 234,540 of CAVSVZ010000072.1, read as the reverse complement.
GCAAAAAATCCCTTCGCCGACCCCGGCAAATCGCTTAGGGTCGAGCGATATCGCCACGCTGCGTGCCAGCCGTGCGGGGAAATGCCATGGTCTCGCGTTCGCACATGGCGCTGTCAGAGCCCGGCAGCAATTCGCAAGCCGTGCCTGAGAGCGTCACGCGCCCCGACAGCCGGGGTGCGGTCGACCCGGGCGACCTGATAGTGAGCTTCGAGCAGACGCTGACAGAGCTGCGCCAGCGGACCGAGCTCGATCCGTTCGCCAACCCGATCCTGCTGCTCAGCATGGAGATCCGCCGCCGGCTGGATGCCGGCGAGCTGACCCTGGAAACGCTCGAGCGGCTGATCCAGCGCCTCACCATGGAATCCTTCCTGCGGCGCAGCGAGCGGATCGGCCACTATCTCGGCGTCTGCGAACACGCTGCCAATGTCGAGCGGCTGCGCCAGCTGTTGCAGGGTCTGACCCGCGAAGGCGACGTGTCGGCCCCGTTCGACAGGTTCCGCCAGCCGATCGAGCGCGATCGCTTCGGTATCGTGATCACCGCCCATCCGACCTTCTCGCTGGCCCAGGACCTGCGCGAGATCCTGATGGCCCTGGCACTTGGCACCGACCGCGATGGCGGGGCGCTTGACGGGCCTGCGCGCCAGGCGCTGATCGAGCGCGCGAGCCGCACCGAGCATCGACCCGACCAGCCGCTGGATCTGTCCGAGGAGCATCGCCAGTCGGTCGCCGCGATCGCCAATCTGCATGGCGTGCTGGACCTGGTCTATGACCTGGCCTTCCGGGTCGCGGAGGAGGCGTATCCGGACCGCTGGACCGAGCTCAATCCGCGCCTCGTGACGATCGCCAGCTGGGTCGGCTACGACCTCGACGGCCGCTCCGACATCCCGTGGACCACCACCTTCGCCAAGCGGCTGCGGGTCCAGATGCTGCAGCTCGAGCGCTATCGTGCCGCGGCCGCGCGCCTGCGCACGATGGTCGAACGCTCGGGCGGGCTCGGCGACATCCTGGAGCTGCTCGAGGCGCGTCTGGCACTGGCGATCAAGCAGGCCGGCGATGAGATCGCTGTGTTCGAGGGTGACGCCGGCCCCGATGAGGAGGGCTGGCGCCGCCGGCTGGCCGCGATCTCGCGCACCATGTACGAGGGCCGGCACACACGCCTGGTCGACGCCGCGCCGCTGATCGACCTGCTCGATCGCGCGATCCGCCTCAGCGAGGACACGGCACTGACCCGGGGCCTGTGCGTGCTGCGCGCGAGCGTGCGCACCCACGGGCTCGGCCTTGCTCACACCCACATCCGGCTGAACGCGCGCCAGCTGCACAACGCGATCCGCAAGTCGATCGGAATGGATCACCCGCCGGACGATCCGAGCCATCGGCTCAGCTACCTGAACGCGATCGCCGCGCTGATCGAAGGCGTCGAGCCGGTGCGCATCAACTTCGGCTCGCTGCTGGCCGAGAAGGCCACCGCCAAGCGCGTGTTCATGGTGGTCGCCCAGATGCTGAAATATCTGGACGCGACCCAGCCGATCCGCTTCCTGATCGCCGAATCCGAGACCGGCTTCACCCTCTTGACGGCGCTGTACTTCGCCAAGCAGTTCGACGTCGAGGACAAGGTCGAGATCTCACCGCTGTTCGAGACCCTGGGCGGGCTCGAGCAGGGCACGCGCGCGATCGCCGAGGCGCTCAGCGTCGAGAGCTTTCGCGCCTATGTCCGCCGCCATGGCCGGCTGTGCATCCAGACCGGCTTCTCGGATGCCGGCCGGGCGCTGGGCCAGATCGCCGCCGGCCATGCGATCGAGCAGCTGCGCATGGCGATCGGGCGCGAGCTGGCCAGGCTGGGCTTTGCCGACGTCGAGCTGGTGATCTTCGACACCCACGGCGAATCGATCGGCCGGGGCGGCCACCCGCAGAGCTTCGCCGACCGGCTCGACTACGTCGACAGCCCGGCATCGCGAAAGCTGTTTGCCGAGCTGGGCATCACCTACAAGCAGGAGGTCTCGTTCCAGGGCGGCGACGGCTATCTCTGGTTCGCGACCGAGGAAGCCGCTCTGGCAGCGACCGCGCGCATCCTCGAGCACGTGCTCGAGCCGGCCGACGAGGGCGACGATCCGTTCTACGCCGAGAGCGACTATGTGCACGAGTTCTTCACCGTGGTGCAGCGCTTCAATCAGCGGATCATGGACGATGTCGGCTACGGCGCGCTGCTCGGCGCCTATGGCAGCAATCTTTTGTATCGCTGCGGCTCGCGCCCGACCAAGCGGCAGCACGACAACTGGTCGGGCCAGATCAGCCTCGAGCATCCGAGCCAGCTGCGCGCGATCTCGCACAACGCAGTGCTGCAGCAGATGGGCTTTCTCGCCAACGCGATCGGCGGGCTCGGCCAGGCGGTCGCCAAGGACCCGGAGCGCTTCCAGCGGCTGTATGAGGAGTCGCCGCGCTTTCGCCGGCTGATGCGGGTGGTCGAGCACGCCTTCAAGTTCAGCGATCTGGTGGTGCTCAAGGCGTATATCGGGCTGTTCGACACCGGCTTCTGGCTGAGCCGGGCGAGCAGCCGGGGCGAGAGCCGGCAGGCTGAAGCCCTGACCATGCTGGCCGACGTGATGGAGCGCGCCGCGCTGCACCCGCTGCTGATCGGGATCTGGCGCACCTTCACGCGCGACTACATGATCCTGGCCAACGCCTTGCGCGAGCATCGCCGCCGCACGCGGCAGGCCGGGCCGAGCCGATCGCGGTCGATCGCAGCGCGCGCGACCTGATGCACCAGCTGCACGCGATCCGGATCGCCCTGATCCAGGAGCTCTATCGCCTGGCAATTCGGGTGCCCGACTTCAGCGCCCGTCACGAGCTGACGCGTGACAGTCTGATCGCGCGCCTGATCCAGCTCGACGTCGAGGCGGCGCTGGCCGACCTGTCCGTGATCTTTCCGATCGTGGAGGTCGAGGTCGACGCCTTGGACTTCGGCGAACCGCCGACCTACGAGGGCGCCGCTTATCAGTCCTACCGCCAGGAGCACACCGAGATCTTCCAGCCGATCGCCAGGATCTATGCCCTGATCCGCAGAATTAACAGCGCGGTCGTGCACAATGTCGGCGCACTGGGGTAGGATGTAGCGCTGGTCATCGCCGTTTCGTGATTGGCTTGCCTTCGGCTTTGATCGATACAAATAGCGTCATGAAAGATCCCGTTACTCCTCTCGTGGCGGCGGTGTTCGTCATCGCCGCCGCGTCTTTTGCCCCGGCGAGCGCCGAGCGTTCGGCGGGCGAGTTGGTATCCGCGCCGCCGCCGGTCGTGGTCGAGCTGTTCACCTCGCAGGGCTGCAGCTCCTGTCCGCCAGCCGACAAGGTGCTGGCCGAGCTCCAGCAGCGCGAGGACGTGCTGCCGCTGAGCTTCCATGTGACCTACTGGGATCGGCTGGGCTGGCCGGACACCTTCGGCCTCCAGGCAAGCACGGATCGGCAGCGCACCTATTCGGCACTGCTCGACAACAACGGTCTGTACACGCCGCAAATGGTGATCGGGGGGCGGGTCGATGTGGTCGGCTCGCAGCGCGGCCGGGTCCGCGAGGCGATCGACCTGCTGTTGGCGCACCGCCAGCCGGGCGTGCCGATGGCGATCGAGGACGGTCGCCTGCGGCTCGGCGACGGGCCGTCCGGCCAGGCCACGATCTGGCTGTTCGGCATCGACGACGAGCACGAGGTGTGGATCCACCGGGGCGAGAACCGGGGCCGGGCGATCACCTATCACAACGTGGTGCGCGAGGTCACCGAGATCGGCCGCTGGTCGGGTCGCGCCCTGGAGCTCGATCTGCCGCTTCGGCGCCTCGCTGCGGACGGACGCGATCGCGCCGCGCTCCTGGTCCAGCGCACCGGTACTGGTGAGATCCTGGCGGCGAGCCTGATCGACCTGGCGCGCTAAAGTCCCTCGGAGCAGCCAACCGAACGGCCCTGGAAGACAGCATTGACGCGCTCGCGATGCTGTTGGGTGGCGGGAGTGACGGGACTTGAACCCGCGGCCTCTGGCGTGACAGGCCAGCGCTCTAACCGACTGAGCTACACCCCCTCGAGCAGCCTGGCTGCAAGTAATAGAGCACCCGGCTGGTGTCAACCCTCGAGCACCCCCGGGGCGCGCCGGGCGGCCTGCGCTGCCCGCTTGCCGTGCGCGAACGCAAGCCGTAGTGTCGCACGCGGCTCGGCGGGCGTAGCTCAGCGGTAGAGCACGGCGTTTACACCGCCGGTGTCGGAGGTTCGAACCCTTCCGCCCGCACCAGTCCGGAGCCTGGCCCCAGCGCAAATGACGCCCTCATTCGAGGCGATGCGGCAATCGAAAGCGTCTCGCCCAATGCGTTAGCCGACCTGCCTCGAGCAGCAACGATCGCGCCTCATCGACAAGTAACGAATTGCGCCGCCTACTTTCGGCGGCGCGCGAAGAAAGCAACTACCCGTTGACGGCGTCTTTCATGCCCTTGCCAACCCGAAACTTGACCTGTTTCGAAGCCGGGATCTTGATCGGCTGACCGGTGCGCGGGTTCCGGCCCTGCGACGCGCTACGCTCGGTCACCGTATAGGTGCCAAACCCCACCAGCCGCACATCGTCCTTGGAGCGCAAGGCTTTCACGATCGTGGCGAAGGTGGCGTCCACAGCTTTTCCAACATCGGCCTTCGACATACCGGTCTCGTCGGCAACTGCGGCAACCAGGTCGTTCTTGTTCACCGTGTAACCCCCTTGACAATTGACATTGGCGTCTTCGCCAATCTCCAGTAAGTCGGCGTAAAGTAAAGCCGGCACAACCAGGCCGTCAATGGCTGGATGCTGCGGAAACCGGGTTTTTTTGCCGATTCAGGGGTCTTGGAGCGGATTTTTCGCGCCTTCCGCTAGTTGGGAAGCGACGATGTGGCATCGGTCGCGCCCTCGCTGGCGCCGTGGGCGACCGCCGAGGCCTCGACATCGATCCATTCGACCGGCTCCGGCTGCCGCACCAGCGACAGCTCGATGATCTCGTCGACGCCGGAAACCGCCACGATCGTGAGCGACTTCTTCACGTTGTCGGGGATGTCCGCCAGGTCCTTCTCGTTGTCCTTGGGGATCAGCACCGTCTTGATGCCGCCACGCAGCGCCGCCAGCAGCTTCTCCTTGAGCCCGCCGATCGGCAGCACCCGACCCCGCAGCGTGATCTCGCCGGTCATGGCGAGGCTCGCCTTGACCGGAATCCTGGTCAGCACCGAGACGATCGAGGTCACCATCGCGACACCGGCTGAGGGGCCATCCTTGGGCGTGGCGCCCTCGGGAACGTGGATGTGGATGTCGTTCTTGTCGAAGAACGGCGGGATGATCCCGAAATCGAGCGAGCGCGAGCGCACATAGCTCTTCGCCGCCTGCACCGATTCCTGCATCACGTCGCCAAGCTTACCGGTGATCGTCATCCGGCCCTTGCCGGGCACCGTCACCGCCTCGATCGAGAGCAGCTCGCCGCCGACCTCGGTCCACGCCAGACCGGTACTGACACCGACCAGATCTTCGTGCTCGGCCTCGCCGTAGCGGAACTTGCGCACACCCGCGAAGCGCTCGATATTGCGCCGGCTGACGCGGATCTTCTGCTTGTCCTCGAGCAGGATCTCTTTGGTCGCCTTGCGGATCAGATTGGCGATCTCGCGCTCCAGGTTCCGCACGCCCGCCTCGCGGGTGTAGTAGCGCAGCAGATCGAGCAGCGCGTCGTCGGAGATCGACCACTCTTCGGCCTTCAGGCCGTGCGCCTCGAGCTGCTTGGGAACCAGATAGCGCTTGGCGATCTCCAGCTTCTCGTCCTCGGTGTAGCCCGGGATGCGAATGATCTCGAGCCGGTCCTGCAGGGCCGGCGGCATGCGCAGCGTGTTGGCCGTGCACACGAACATCACATCCGACAGATCGTAGTCGACCTCGAGATAGTGGTCGTTGAAGTTGGCGTTCTGTTCCGGATCCAGGACCTCGAGCAGCGCCGAGGATGGATCGCCACGGAAGTCGGCGCCCATCTTGTCCAACTCGTCGAGCATGAACAGCGGGTTAGAGGTCTTGGCCTTCTTCATCGACTGGATGACCTTGCCGGGCATCGAGCCGATATAGGTCCGGCGATGGCCGCGGATCTCCGCCTCGTCGCGGATGCCGCCGAGGCTGACCCGGACGAAATTGCGCCCTGTCGAGCGGGCGAGCGACTTGCCCAGCGAGGTCTTGCCGACACCCGGCGGACCGACCAGGCACAGGATCGGGCCGCGGATCTTGTCGACCCGCTGCTGGACCGCGAGATACTCGAGGATCCGCTCCTTGACCTTCTCCAAGCCATAGTGATCCTCGTCGAGGATCTGCTGCGCCCGCTTGATGTCCTTGCTGACCTTGGAGCGCTTCTTCCAGGGGATCGACAGGATCCAGTCCAGATAGTTGCGCACCACCGTGGCCTCGGCCGACATCGGGCTCATGCTGCGCAGCTTCTTGACCTCGGTCAGCGCCTTCTCGCGCGCCTCCTTGGTGAGCCGCGTCTTCTTGATCCGCTCCTCCAGCTCGGAAACCTCGTCGCGACCGTCCTCGAGCTCGCCCAGCTCCTTCTGGATCGCCTTCATCTGCTCGTTCAGGTAGTACTCGCGCTGGGTCTTCTCCATCTGGCGCTTGACCCGCGAGCGGATCCGCTTCTCGACCTGGAGGACGCTGATCTCGCTTTCCATGAAGCCGTACAGCCGCTCCAGCCGGTCGGCCAGCGACGGCGTCTCCAGCAGCTCCTGCTTGTCGGCGATCTTGAGCGTCAGATGGGCCGCCACCGTGTCGGCGAGCTTGCTCGGGTCGTCGATCTGGCTGAGCGAGACCAGGACCTCCGGCGGCACCTTCTTGTTGAGCTTGACGTACTGCTCGAACTGGGTGACCACGGCGCGGCCGAGCGCCTCGAGCTCATGCGGGTCGGAATCCGACTCCGGCAGCACCTCGGCATGGGCCTGGAAGAACTTGGGATTGTCGATGAAGCTGTTGATCTCGGCGCGCCCATTGCCCTCGACCAGAACCTTGACCGTGCCATCCGGCAGCTTGAGCAGCTGCAACACGCTCGAAACCGTGCCGACGCGATAGATGTCGTCGGTGCCGGGATCATCCTGGCCGGCGTTCTTCTGCGCGACCAGCAGGATCTGCTTATCGTCGCGCATCACCTCCTCGAGAGCCCGGATCGACTTCTCGCGCCCGACGAACAGGGGCACGATCATGTGCGGGAACACCACGATGTCACGCAGCGGCAGAACGGGGAACAACGCGGCTTTGGGCGTTTCGATCATCTTACCTCACCAAGGTGGCGCTCGTCGCGAGCGCCTGCAAAGGTTGATCAACCTTTGCTCAGGACATGGCTCGCGACGGGCCTGGATTCAAGGCTCGCGGCCGATCGCCGCAGCTTCACCCGGCCTACCTCACTCGACCGAGCCATCGGTCTGCCGGCGATCTCCGACAGCGACGACTACGACGCCGACTCCATGTCGCCTGCCCGATCGGCATAGATCATCAACGGCTTAGCGGAGGCGGCGACGACCTCTTTGTTGATGACCACCTCCTCGACGCCGTGCAGGGACGGCAGCTCGAACATGGTCTCGAGCAGGATGGTCTCCATGATCGAGCGCAGGCCGCGCGCCCCGGTCTTGCGTGCGATCGCCTTCTTGGCCACCGCCTTGAGCGCGTCCTCGGTCAGCGCCAGGCGCACGTCCTCCATCTCGAACAGCTTCTGGTACTGCTTGACCAGCGCGTTCTTCGGCTCGATCAGGATCTTGACCAGCGCCGGCTCGTCCAGGTCCGACAAGGTCGCGACCACCGGCAGCCGCCCGACGAACTCCGGAATCAGCCCGAACTTCAAGAGATCGTCCGGCTCGACCTCGCCCAGAAGCTCCCCGGTCTGGCGCTCGTCCGGCCCGCGCACCTCGGCCCCGAAGCCCATCGAGCGCTCCCGCCCGCGCCTGGCGATGATCTTCTCCAGCCCCGCGAACGCGCCGCCGCAGATGAACAGGATGTTGGTCGTGTCGACCTGCAAGAACTCCTGCTGCGGATGTTTTCGCCCGCCTTGGGGAGGGACCGAAGCCACCGTGCCCTCGATGATCTTCAAGAGCGCCTGCTGCACGCCCTCGCCTGAGACGTCCCGCGTGATCGACGGGTTCTCGCTCTTGCGCGAGATCTTGTCGACCTCGTCGATGTAGACGATGCCGCGCTGCGCCCGCTCGACATTGTAGTCGGCCGCCTGCAACAGCTTCAGGATGATGTTCTCGACGTCCTCGCCGACATAGCCCGCCTCGGTCAGCGTGGTCGCATCGGCCATGGTGAACGGCACGTCCAGCGTGCGCGCGAGCGTCTGCGCCAGCAGCGTCTTGCCGCAGCCGGTCGGCCCGACCAGCAGGATGTTCGACTTGGCCAGCTCGACCTCGCCGCCCTTGGAGCCGTGCGCCAGCCGCTTGTAGTGGTTGTGCACCGCCACCGACAGCACCCGCTTGGCCTGCTCCTGGCCCACCACATAGTCGTCCAGCACCCCCTTGATCTCCGCGGGGGTCGGCACGCCGGCACGGCTCTTGACCAGCGCGGTCCGGTGCTCCTCGCGAATGATGTCCATGCACAGCTCGACGCACTCGTCACAGATGAACACCGTAGGCCCGGCGATCAGTTTCCGCACCTCGTGCTGGCTCTTGCCGCAGAACGAGCAGTACAGGGTGTTCTTGGACTCGCCGCTCGGCTTGTTCATGAAAGCCTCATGATCGATGCGCTCCAGGCAGCCATGCTACGGAGAGGACCCCGGCAGAACAACCGCAGAATACGCCCTGAGAGCCTTCGACACCATGTCGCGAGCCCATCCCCGAAAGCCGTCGGCCGAGCATCACCATGCCGCGAAAACCCTGACTATTCTGTAAAATCGCCCGATCCTCTTGCCTCCAAGGTGCCTGTCCCAGGACCCGCATATCTCAGTCGCCGATCGGCCGTGCCCGCTCGGCGACCACCTCGTCGACCAGGCCGAACTCCTTGGCCTGGCCCGCGCTCATGAAGGTGTCGCGTTCCATGTTGGCCTCGACCACCGCGAGCTCCTGCCCGGTGTGACGCTGATACAGCTCATTCAGGCGCATCCGCATGGAGAGAATCTCGCGCGCATGGATCTCTATGTCGGTAGCCTGACCCTGAAAACCACCCGAAACCTGGTGAATCATCACGCGCGCATGGGGCAGACAGAAGCGCTTGCCCTTGGCGCCTGCGGTCAGCAGCAGCGCGCCCATCGAAGCGGCCTGGCCGATGCACAAGGTCGACACGTCGGGCCGGATGTATTGCATGGTGTCGTAGATCGCCAGGCCAGCGGTCACCAGACCGCCGGGCGAGTTGATGTAGAAAGAGATGTCCTTGTCAGGGTTGTCGGCCTCGAGAAACAGGAGCTGCGCCGTGATCAGGCTTGCGACATGGTCGTCGACCGGCCCGGTCAGGAACACGATCCGCTCCTTGAGCATGCGCGAATAGATGTCGTAGGCACGCTCGCCGCGGCTGGTCTGCTCCACGACCATCGGGACCAGCTGAACTCGTCGGGTGGTTCATTCACGCTCTCCAGGACCGGTCATCTCAAGCCTGCTCTCAGCCCGCCGAGGCAGCCGGCGCATCCGAGCCTTCGCCGGACGGGGCCGCCTGGGCCGCCTGGGCAGTATCGCCAACGGCGGCGGCTTCGTCGTCGGGGTCCTTCATCAGCTCCTCGGGCGTCATCGGCTGATCGGTCACGCTGGCCAGCTGCAAGATGAAATCGACCACCTTGTCCTCGTACAGCGGCGCACGCAGCTGCTCGACCGCCTGAGGCGTGTTTTTGAAGAAGTCGAGCACCTTCTGCTCCTGGCCGGGGTAGCGGCGCGCCTGCTCGATCACCGCGGCGTTGATCTCGGACTGCTCGACCTTGAGATCATTGTCCTGGCCGATATCGGACAGAATCAGCCCGAGCCGCACGCGTCGCTCGGCGATGTCGTGATATTCGGCCCTGGCCGCCTCGTCGGGCTCCTCGGCGGCCTCACCCTCGGCACTGCCGTGCTCGTGGGCCATCTCCTGCTTGAGCTGCTGCCAGATCGAGTTCGAACTCGAGCTCGACCATGCCGGCCGGCACCTCGAACTTGCAGCTATCGGCGAGATGGTCGAGCAGCGCCCGCTTGACCCGCAGGCGCGAGACCCGGGCGTACTCACGCTCCATGCCCTCGCGCATCGCCTTCTTCAGGGCGTCGAGGTCGTCGAAGCCCTGACCCTTGGCCAGATCGTTGTTGATCTCGGCCGGTTGCGGCTCGCCGATCTCCTTGATCTCGACCGCGAAGCTCGCCGCCTTGCCGGCCAGCGCCTGGTGGGCATAGCCCTCGGGAAAGGTGACCTCGACCGTGACCTTGTCGCCGACCTGTTTGCCGATCAGCTGATCCTCGAAGCCCGGGATCATCATGCCGGAGCCGAGCTCCAGCGGGAAATCGTGGGCGTGCCCCCCCTCGAACGCCTCACCATCGACGGTACCGTGAAAGTCGATGGTCACGCGATCGCCGGTTTGGCTGGGCCTCGGCTCGGCCGGCGGCGCGAAGTCGCGAAAGCGCTCGGCCATGTTGGACAACGCCTTGGCCACCGCCTCCTCGTCGACCGCCGCGGTCGGGCGGGCCAGCGCGATCGCCTTCAGATCGATCCTGGGGACCTCGGGCAGCACCTCGACGGCCATGGTGAACTCGAGATCGGTACCCTCGTCGAACGAGGTGACCTCGATCTTGGGACGCAACGCAGGACGCAGCTCGTGATCGCTGATTGCCTGTTGCGAGCCCTGATTGACCGCCTGCTCGACCACCTCGCCCATCACCGAGCGGCCATATTGCTTGCGCAACAGCGAGACCGGCACCTTGCCGGGCCGAAAGCCGGGCATCCGAATCGTACGGCTGAGCTCGTTCAGGCGGCCGCTCACCCGGTCCTCGATCTCGTTGGCCTGAACCACGATCTTGTATTCGCGCTTCAGTCCGTCCGCCGACAGTTCGGTCACTTGCATCGCGTCTCGCCCGTATCCTCTGGCCGCTGCCGGCCGCTCCCAGCACCTCTTCGCGCGAACCTCGCTGGTCGAGCCGGTAGACCGCCGTGGTGCGGGCGGAGGGACTCGAACCCCCACGGCGTGAGCCACCAGATCCTAAATCTGGCGTGTCTACCAATTCCACCACGCCCGCTGCATGACGGCGCGCGCAAGACCGCGACGAAGGTGGGCGCCCCTATAGCATGTTTCAAGGCGCCTCCAACAGCGTCGGGGCCGGCCGCTCACGCGATCAGCTGACCAGCGAGCGCCTCCCGGTACAGGGCTGCATAGCCGGCCTCCTCGAGCGGCAGCGGATTGCCGCCGGCACTCGGATCGGCCGCTGCGCGCGGCGCCAGAACCGGCACATGCTGCTCGGTCACGCCGAGCGCGCCCAGATCGTTCGGGATCTCGAGATTGCGCCGCAGCTCGAGCACCCAGCCGAGGAAGCCGTCGAAGTCGGCCTGGGCCAGGCCGATCATGCCGGCGAGCCTCGCGATCGGCTGCTCGATCACCGGACGGTTGAACGCGAGCACATAGGGCATGACGATCGCGATGGTCAGGCCGTGGTGGCGATCGAGCAGGCCGCCGATCGGATGGGCCAGGGCGTGCATGGCGCCGAGGCCTTTCTGGAAGGCGACCGCCCCCATGCTCGCGGCCGCCAGCATCTCGGCCCGGGCCGCGAGGTTGCCGCCGTCCTCGACCGCGCGCGGCAGCCAGCGATGGATCATGCCGATCGCCTGGCTCGCGATGCCGTCGGCCATCGGGTGAAAACCCGGTGCGCACAAGGCCTCCAGACTGTGCGAGAGGGCATCGATCCCGGTCCAGGCGGTGAGATGCGCCGGCAGGCCGAGGGTCAGCTCGGGATCGGCGATCACCTGGCCCGGCAGCATGCGCGGATGGAAGATGATGCACTTCTCGTGCGTGTCCTGCCTGGTGATCACCGCGGCGCGCCCGACCTCGGACCCGGTGCCGGCGGTGGTCGGCACGGCGACGACCGGCAGCAGCCCCGCCACGCTCGCGCGCCGCCAGTTGTCGCCACGGTCCTCGAAGTCCCAGATCGGCCGCTCCTGGGCGGCCATGAAGGCGATCGCCTTGGCGGCATCGAGACCGCTGCCGCCGCCGAGCGCGACCACGCCGTCGTGGCCGCCGTCCCGCAAGGCCTCGACCCCCGCCGCGACGCAATCCGCCGTCGGATTGGGCCGCACGTCGGCGAACAGCTCGATCGGCAGGTCGGCCGCGTGCGCGATCGCAAGCACGCGCTGGCCGACCTCATGATCGGCGAGCCCCGGATCGGTGATCAGCAGCGGGCGCTCGATGCCGAGGGCCGCGCAGGCAGCGGGCAGCTCCTCGATGCGGCCGGCGCCGAAGCGGATCGTGGTCGGATAGCTCCAATTGCCGCGAAGATTGTCGGGATCGATTGGCTCGGTCATCGTGGTGTCCTGCTCGGCGCCCGGTGACGGTTGGTCCGGGCCTTTGCCGGCGCCTGTTGTGCCGCGGCCGCTCAAGAAGTTCAACGCAAGCCTTGGTTCCGGCGCGATTGCCTGCTACCGGGTGTTGGACTCGCCACACGACGCGACCTGGAGCGATGTCGGACCCGCCATTCCATCTGGCCCAGATCAACGTGGCGAGGATGCTGTCCCCGCTCGATCACCCCGGCATGGCCGGCTTCGTGCGCGCGCTCGACCCGATCAATGCCCTGGCCGATACCGCGCCAGGGTTTGTCTGGCGGCTGCAGGACGAGAGCGGCAACGCGACTGCGCTGAACCCGTTCGACGATCCGATGCTGATCGTCAATATGTCGGTCTGGAGCTCGATCGAGACGCTGTTCGACTTCGTTTACCAGACGGGCCACACCGCGATCATGCGCCAGCGCAAGGCGTGGTTCGAGAAGCCGCACGAGGCGCATATGGCGCTGTGGTGGATCCCGCGCGGGCACGCTGCCCAGCCTGCAGGACGGCAAGCAGCGCCTTTCGCATCTGCGCTCGCACGGACCGAGCGCCTTCGCGTTTACCTTCAAGCGGCGCTTTGCCCCGCCTGCGATAGCGGCCTGCCCCTCATGGAACGCATCCTGATCCTCGACGTCAGCGCGAAGACTGGGATATGCCGACGGTCCTGAGATGGCGGGGTTGGATCTTCTTGTTCTACAGTGCTGATTGGCGCGAAGTCGCGTGTCGCAACATGAGCTGAGGTCACTCCAGCAGAAAGTGCTGCAAAACCGAGACGCGTTCTTGGAGAAATGGCATGCGCATTTCGGATGAGGACCTTGAGGCGATGGAGCCCGTGCAGGCCACCTGCAGCGAGACGGAGCTGATCGTGACCTTGGCGAACGGACAGAAAATCGTGACGCCGCTGTGGTGGTATCCGCGGCTGCTGAAGGCAACGGCCCGGCAGCGCGCAAACTGCGAGTTGTCACCTTTTGGCGTCCACTGGCCTGAGATCGACGAGGACCTCAGCATCGAAGGCATGCTTGTCGGCAGCAAGGCGCCAGGCGCCAGGCAGCCGGAGCCGGCCTGAGGGCCGCGGAGCAAGGTCTCAAAGCAATGGAACGCATCCTTATTCTCGATTTCGGCGCGCAGTACACCCAGCTGATCGCGCGTCGGATTCGCGAGGCCGGGGTCTATTGCGAGATCCTCCCCTGCACGGCCGATGACGACGCAGTGCGCGCGTTCGATGCCAGGGCCGTGATCCTGTCGGGCGGTCCGGCCTCGACCACCGCGGCCGACGCGCCGCGCGCGCCCGACGCCGTGTTCAGCCCTCGGCGTGCCGGTGCTGGGCATCTGCTATGGCGAGCAGACCATCTGCGCGCAGCTCGGCGGCAAGGTCGAGATCGGCCATCACCGCGAGTTCGGCCGCGCGTTCATCGAGGTCGTGGGCGACTGCGCCCTGTTCGAGGGCGTGTTCCCGGTCGGCACGCGCGAGCAGGTCTGGATGAGCCACGGCGACAAGGTGGTCGAGCTGCCGCCCGGCTTTCGCGTGGTCGCGACCTCCGACGGCTCGCCGTTCGCGGCGATCGCCGACGACGAGCGGCGCATCTATGGCGTGCAGTTTCATCCCGAGGTCGTGCACACGCCGCGCGGCCATGAGCTGCTGGCGAACTTCGCCCATCGCGTCGCGGGCTGCTCGGCCAGCTGGACCATGGCCGCGTTTCGCGAGTCCACAATCGCCCGGATGCGGGAGCAGATCGGCGCTGGCCGGGTGATCTGCGGCCTGTCCGGCGGGGTCGATTCGGCGGTCACGGCGCTGCTGCTGCACGAGGCGATCGAGGACCAGCTGGTCTGCATCCTGGTCGATACCGGGCTGCTGCGCGCCGGCGAGGTCGAGCAGATCGCCGATCTTTTTAAGGGCCACTACAACATTCCTCTTCATGTTGTTGATTCTCAAAAGCTGTTCCTGGGACGTCTGGCCGGCATCACCGATCCCGAGGAGAAGCGAAAAATCATCGGCCGGACCTTCATCGACGTGTTCGAGCAGGAGGCCAACCGGTTGGGCGGTGCCGATTTTCTGGCGCAGGGCACGCTCTATCCGGATGTGATCGAGTCGGTCTCGTTCAAGGGTCCGAGCGTCACCATCAAGTCGCACCACAATGTCGGCGGCCTGCCCGAGCGGATGGCGCTGGCCCTGGTCGAGCCGCTGCGCGAGCTGTTCAAGGACGAGGTGCGGGCGCTTGGCCGTGAGCTCGGCCTGCCCGAGGCGTTCGTCGGCCGGCACCCCTTCCCCGGCCCGGGCCTCGCGGTGCGCATCCTGGGCGAGATCACCCGGGAGCGGATCGAGATCCTGCGCCAGGCCGACACCATCTTCCTCGACGAGATCCGCAGGGCCGGCCTGTACGATGCGATCTGGCAGGCGTTCGCCGTGCTGCTGCCGGTCAAGACCGTGGGCGTGATGGGCGACGATCGCACCTACGAGGCGGTCTGCGCGCTACGCGCGATCACCTCGGTCGACGGCATGACCGCCGATTTTTTCCCGTTCGACATGGCGTTCCTGGGCCGGGTCGCCAATCGGATCGTCAACGAGGTCAGGGGCATCAACCGGGTCGTCTACGACGTCACCAGCAAGCCACCAGGCACGATCGAGTGGGAGTAGGGGTGTGGGATATCCTCGAGGGCCTTGAAGGAAAATCAGCGTCAGAGCTGCCCCTCTTTACGAAACGCTTGATTGTTCGTGGGTTGTCTTCAGAGGCCAGCAGCGCCAGCGGAGCTTCTTGACGGTGTTTCTGACGGTAGTTCTCGCGCCGGAAAGAGCGACCGAGAAAACTACCGTAAGGTGCTCGTCGCGAGAACAAGCGGGCGATCGGCGCGGCCGACATTGTCGTGGGCAAGCGCTGACGATCGCACCTCTAGGGGCGGCTACTCCCTGCCTTCCTCCATGAAGGGCACATCCTTGTAGCGCCCGAGTGCCGAAAGCCATGCGTCGAGATCGAACTCCATCGGCTCCAGGAGGACGCCGCGACCGAGCCTGCGGGATCCGCACTTCCTTGCCCGGCAGCCGAATTCCTTGGGCAGCCGGACGGCCTGGCTGCCGCCATGCTTGAACAGCTTGGCGGTTTCGTTGTCGGCCATGAACATCTCCATTCATCTGCGCAAGCGCAGATCGAGGCGATCAGACGCGGTCCGTGCGATCGCGATAGTCACGCGGATTCGCGCCGCGGGCCAGTCCGGCGAGGTCTTCGCGCTTGGGCACCGGCATCAGAAGCACGCCCTCGCCCTTGGGAATGAAGGCAAATTCCTGTCCCGGCGCGCCAATCCCGAGCCGTCCGCAGCGCCTTTGGGATAGAGATCTGGAACCTGCTCGAAAGCTTCGCCGTGTGTTTCGCCGGCATGACGATTCTCTTATCGGTCGACCGACCTAAGACAGTATCACGGACCTCCAGACAGGAAGCGATCGCACGGTCCGCAGGGCAGCAGAAGCGAGGGGCTCAAGAGGGAGGCGAAAGGTGTCAGAAGGCAGGCTCGGGGGCCGCATCGCGCTGATCACCGGCGGCAGTCGCGGCATTGGCGCGGCGATCGCGCGGGCGTTTGCGGCCGAAGGCGCCGCGCATCGCGCTTCTGCATCTTGGCGACGAGGCCAACGCGGAGGCGCTGGTGGCCGAGATCGGGGCGACCGGCCGCCCTGCGCTCGCCTGCGAGTGCGACGTCGCCGATGCCGACGCGGTCGCGCGGGCGATCGGGCAGGTCGAGGCCGGGCTCGGCCCCGTGGACATCCTGGTGAACTGCGCCGGCATCGTCGACGAGACGCCGTTCGAGGCGATGACGCTGGCGACCTGGGACCGCATGATCGCGGTCCATCTGCGCGGCACTTTCTTGATGGCACATGCGGTCTATCCGGGCATGCGCGAGCGCGGTTTCGGCCGGATCATCAACTTCGCCTCGCAGGTCGCCTACAAGGGGATGAAGGGCCTGACCCACTACTGCGCTGCCAAGGCCGGCATCATCGGGCTGACCCGGGCGCTCGCCCTCGAGGCCGCGGCGCACGGCGTCACCGTCAACGCGATCGCGCCGGGGCCGACCGATACCGATATCCTGCAGGGTATGTCACCGGACTGGCGCGCGAAGAAGATGGCCGAGCTGCCGATCGGCCGGTTCGCCAGGCCCGAGGAGATTGCGCCGACCGCGCTCCTGCTTGCCTCCGAAGACGGCGCCTTCTATGTCGGGCAGACCCTGTCGCCCAATGGCGGCGACGTCATGCTCTAAGGACGCCATCATCCCATGGATCTGGGCATCCCTGCAGGCGAGCTCGCGCTGCTGGTCGGCACGCTGCTGGCGGCGGGCGCCGTCACCGGGCTGCTGGCCGGCCTGTTGGGCATCGGCGGCGGCGGCATCCTCGTGCCGGTGCTCTACGAGCTGTTCGGCGCGCTCGGTGTCGACGACGCGATCAAGATGCACCTGGCGGTGGGCACCTCGCTCGCGGTGATCGTGCCGACCTCGTTGCGCTCGTTCACAGCGCATCGGGCGCGCGGCGCGGTCGACATGGACCTTCTGAAGAGCATGGCCGCTGCCGGTGGTTGCCGGCGTCGTGCTCGGCGCCGCGCTGGCCCGCTATTCCAACGACGCGGTGCTGAAGGCGATCTGGGTGGTGGCCGCGACCCTGATGGGCGTCCGGCTCTATTTCGGGCGGCGGGGCTGGCAGCTCGGCGACGAGATCCCGGGCAACCCGTTTCGCGCCCTGTACGGCGGCTTCGTCGGCCTGGTCTCCACCCTGATGAGCATCGGCGGCGGCGTGTTCATCACCACCATGATGGCGCTGTATGGCCGGCCGATGCAAAACGCCGTGGCGACCTCGTCCGGCTTCGGGCCGCTGATCGCGATTCCGGGCACGCTCGGCTTCATCTGGGCCGGCTGGCACGTGGCCGGCCGGCCGCCGGGCTCCATCGGCTATGTCAGCCTGCTCGGCGCGCTGATGATCATCCCGACCAGCGTGCTCGCAGCACCGCTCGGCGTGCGCATCGCGCATGGCATCTCGCGGCGCACGCTCGAGCTCGCCTTCGCGACCTTCCTGATGCTGGTGTCGGTGCGGTTCCTGCTGAGCCTGTAGGTTGTGCCGAGACCGCGATCAGTCCTCAAGCCCGGGCAGCAGCTCGTAGCTCGCCTCGACCTGATGCTCTGCACCCTCGGGCCGCAGCCAGCTCGAATACAGATGGAAGCTGCTGACCGGGAACGGCTCGCTGCGATACAGGCTGTGGCGCATCAGATAGGTGCCGAGCCTGGTCGGCGACAGCGGCCCGCGGATCCGCGCGATGGTCACGTGCGGCGTGAACTTGCGCCGTTCCGGCTCCAGGCCGGCGTCGCCCAGCACACGGTCGACCCGCCGCTTGAGGCGCTGCAGCTCGAGCGACTTCTCGACCCCGACCCACAGCACCTGCGGCTCGCCACGCAACGGAAAATGGCCGATGCCCTTCAGCCGCAGCTCGAACGGCACGCCCGGCACCAGCGCCAGCGCCTCGGCCACATCGCGGGTCCAGCCATTGTCGAGCTGGCCCAGGAACCGCAGGGTCAGATGCTGCTGATCGGGCTCCAGCCAGCGCATGTCGCCGAGCCCTCTGCCCAAGGGCTCGAGCGAGCGTTTGATCTCCTCGGGCAGGTCGAGCGCGACGAACAGTCGAGGCATCCGGCAACGCCTAGGTCCAACGTACTGCTTCTATACTGTCCCGGGTTACACTTGCCAAACGGCGAGCGCTCCCATAGGTAGCAGTGCCGTGCGCCAGTCCGCGTATCCCGTTCCCGGGGCAGCCGCGGGCCGGCAGCGAAGGCGCAGCCATTGCAAGGGGACAGGTCCCGCGATGCGTGGACGAGATTCGGGCCACTCCGACGAGTTCATTCGCGAGGTCGACGAGGCGGTTCGCCAGGATCGTTGGCTGAAGCTGTGGAAGCACTATGGCGCCTACGTCATCGGTGCAGCGGTCGCGATCGTGGTCGGCACGGCCGCCGGGGTCGCCTGGCGCGCGTACCAGGAAAGCCAGCGCCAGGCCGAGGCCGAGCAGTACATGGCGGCGAGCGAGCTGCTGCGCCAGGATCGCCCGACCGAGGCGGCCGAGGCGTTCCGCGCACTCGCCCAGGAAACCGGCAGCGGCTACGGCGTGCTGGCCCGCCTGCAGGCGGCGCACGCGCTCGGCCAGGCGGGCGATGCGGCCGGCAAGATCGGCATGCTCGACCAGCTCGCCGAGGATGACGCGGCCGCCCCGCTATACCGGCAACTCGGCGAGCTGCTGGCGACCCAGCAGGAGTTCGCAGACGCATCGCCCGACAACCTGACGAGCCAGCTGGACACGCTGACCGCGGCGGACAGCCCCTGGCGCTACAGCGCGCTCGAGCTGCGCGCTCTGGCCCAGCTGCGTGCAGGCGACACAGGCGCCGCACGCGAGACCCTGGCCAGCCTGGTCGATGATCCGCGCACACCGCCCAATCTCAGCCGCCGCGCTGCGGAGCTGCTGGCATCGCTCGGCGGGCCGCTCAATGCCGAGGTCGCCGGCAGCCCGGTGGCGCCCGGCGCCGGGCCCGACGAGGCGGAGGCGGCAACCCAGTGAACCCGCGGCCGCTGCTCATGACCCTCCCGGTCCTGCTTGCCGGTTGCTCTGGCAATAGCTGGTTCGGCGGCGCCGAGGACGCACCGTTGCCGGGTGAGCGGATTCCCGTGATGCTGCTCGAGCGCGAGGTGACGGCCGATCCTGGCCTTGCCAGCCTGCCGATCCAGCTGCCGCCGCCTCAGCGCAACGTGAGCTGGCCGCAAAGCGGAGGGTTGCCCGACCACGCCTTCCAGCACCTCGCGGCCAACGACGATCTGCGGCTGGCCTGGAGCGCCGACATCGGCGATGGCGCTGCCGGCAGCGGCCAGCTCCTGGCACACCCGGTGGTCGCCGAAGGCCATGTCTTCACCATGGACGCGCACGGCACGATCAGCGCGTTTGATGCGCAATCCGGCCGGCTGGTGTGGAGTTACGAGCCCGAGGACCTGGTCGACGAGGTCGACCTCGGCGGCGGGCTCGCCTATGACGGCGGCTGGCTGTTCGCCACCTTGAGCTCGGGCACCGTGCTCGGCCTGAACGCGTCGAGCGGCACCGAGGTCTGGCGCCAGGCGCTGCTGCTGCCGCTGCGCGCCGCGCCGACCGTCGCCGGTGGCCGGTTGCTGGTGGTCAGCGCCGACAACCAGCTCTATGCGCTGGACGGCGAGACCGGCCAGCCCATGTGGCGGCACACCGGGTTCTTCGAGGCCGCCGGACTGCTGGGCGGTCCGAGCCCGGCGGTCGGCGACAGCGTGGTGATCGTGCCCTATTCGTCCGCCGAGGTCTACGCGCTGCGCCTCGACAACGGCCGGCCGCTGTGGAACGACACGGTCGAGCGCCCGCGCCGCACCCAGGGCCTCGCCGAGATCAACGACATCGACGGCATGCCCGTGATCGACGACAGCCGGGTCTATGTCGCCAGCTATGGCGGCCAGATGGCGGCGATCGATCTGTTGCGCGGCATCCGCGCCTGGGACATCGACATCGCCAGCACGCAGACGCCTTGGGTCGCCGGCGACTTCATCTATGTGCTGACCACGCGCGGCGAGGTGGTGTGCCTGTTGCGCGACAATGGCCGGGTACGCTGGGTGAGCCCGCTGCCCCGGCTCGAGGACCCGGAGGACCCGTCCTCCGGGCCGATCGCCTGGAGCGGGCCGATCCTGGTGGGCGATCGCCTGCTCATGGCCGGCTCGAACGGCCAGGCGCTGACCATGTCGCCGTACAATGGCGAGATCCTGGGCCGGATCGATCTGCCCGGTCCCGTGCTGCTGCCGCCGGTCGCCGCCGACGGCAGCGTCTATCTCCTGACCGAGGACGCGGAGCTGCTGGCATATCGCTGATGCGGCCGCGCATGATGCCCCGATGTCCTTTACGATCGCCATCGTCGGCCGGCCCAATGTCGGCAAGTCGACCCTGTTCAACCTGCTGGTCGGGCGTAGCAAGGCGCTGGTCGACGCCACGCCTGGGCTGACCCGCGACCGGATCGAGGGCGATGCCCGGATCGGGCCGCTGACCTTCCGCGCGATCGATACCGCGGGCCTGGCCGACGGCCCCGACGACAGCCTCGAGGGACGGCTTCGGCAGCAGACCCATAGCGCGCTGGCCGAGGCCGACCTCGCCGTCATGCTGATCGATGCCAAGAGTGGCCTGACCGCGCTCGACCGTCACGTCGCGAGCTGGCTGCGTCGCCAGGACAAGCCGGTGATCCTGGCCGCCAACAAATGCGAGGGAAGGGCTGCCGAAAGCTTCGCGACCGAGGCCTGGGGACTCGGGCTCGGCCCGCCGATCCCGATCTCGGCGCAGCAGGGCGAAGGCATGGCCGACCTCGCCGAGGCCCTGATCGGGGCGATCGAGGCTCAGGCACCTGCGCCCGAGCCGGCAGAAGAGCGCTCCGAACAGCCGGCGGAAGAACAGCCGACGTTGCGCCTCGCGGTGACCGGCCGGCCCAATGTCGGCAAGTCCTCACTGATCAACCGGCTGCTCAAGGAAGAGCGTCTGCTGACCGGGCCCGAGCCCGGCTTGACCCGTGATGCGGTCGCGATCCGCTGGCAATGGCGCGATCGGCAGATCGAGCTGGTCGACACGGCCGGTCTGCGCCGCAAGGCGCGGATCGCTCCGGACAGCCTCGAGCGCCTGTCGGGCAAGGCGGCGCTCGCCGCTTTGCGCCAGGCCGAGATCGGGTTGCTCCTGGTCGACGCCAGCGCGCCGTTGGAGAAGCAGGACCTGGCGATCGCCAATCTGGCGGTCGAGGCCGGTCGCGGGCTGGTGGTCGCGGCCAACAAATGGGACCTGGTCGAGGATCCCGCCCTCGCGCGAAAAACCCTTCGCGACCGGATCGAGACCAAGCTGCCGCAGCTCAAGGGCGTGAGCGTGCTGCCGATCTCGGTCTTGACCGGACGGGGGCTCGATCGACTGCTGCCGGCCGTGGTCGAGACCCATGACCGCTGGTCGCGCCGGGTCGCAACGGGGCCCCTGAACCGCTGGCTGCGGGAGGCGGTCGAAGCTCATCCGCCGCCGGTCGCCAAGGGGCGGCGGGTCAAGATCCGCTATATCACACAGGTCACCACCCGGCCGCCGACCTTCGTGCTGTTCGTCAGCCAGGCAGGCGCCCTGTCGGACGCCTATCTGCGCTACCTGGCCAACGGCCTGCGTTCCGCGTTCGACCTGCCGGGCGTGCCGCTGCGCCTGACCTGCCGGACCGGCGACAACCCCTACGTCTAGCCGCCCCCCTACTGGCGAAGATCGGGCGCCAGCGCCGCCGAGTCGCGCGGCACCGACACCTGGATGTCGCCGGCCAGCTCGTTCAGATAGTCCTCAACATTGGTGTAGCCGTTGCCGGTGAGGTCGCCATTGCGGTCCTTGGGATCGTTCGGGTCCAGTCCGAGCCTGCGCTCCCAGGCATCCGGCATGCCGTCATGGTCGGCATCGGCAGGCGGCGTACCGGAAGCCATATAGGGCCAGCCGCCCCCCTGGCTGGGATCATCGATGACCTTGCCCCTGCGATCGCGAACCGAAGCGAGAATACGGATGTCGACCATGTCGCGCCGCGGCAGGGTCGCGCCGGCCCGCTCGAGCACGTCGCTGTAGGCCCGCTCGGGCAATGTGGTCGCCACGAACGGGGCGGGTTGCCGCGCCGCTGCGAGATAGCGTCGATCGCCCTCGATCACCGAGAGCGCGTCGGGCATGGCATCGTCGGTGCGGTAGAGCTCGTCGAGGTTGCCGACGACGTACATCACGAAGCCTTCGTGCGCGCCGTCGTCGACAGGGCGCGCCCGGACGATGTGGTTGTTGATTTCCGGGTTGTTGATCTTGGTGTTCTTGCCGTTGCGCATGACGTTGCCGACGACATTGGCACGAGGCCTGGCGTTGGCCTCGCTGATCTCGATCATGCGATAGTTCGGGTTGTAGAGCACGTTGTTGACGATGTCGGCGACGCCGTAGCGCAACGCCACCTCGGGATTGCGGCCCTCGTTGTGCGCGAACAGGTTGTGGTGAATGCTGACGTTGCCGCCTTGTTGGGTCGAGATCAGCATGCCGCGGCTGTGCCGGTCGCCCTTGATGTGATTGCTGCGGCGGAGCCCCTCGCTCAGGATGCTCCACTGCACCGTGAAGTTGCTTGCATTCTCGCTGGCGCCGAGATCCTCGTCGACTCCCCAGCTGAGCGAGACGTGATCGATGATCACGTCGCGGGCACCCTCCATCAGGCCAAGCGCGTCGACGCAGCAGGATGGCACGCCCGCGGGCCCGGGCCGCGACCGCAGGTAGCGGATCACCACGTCGTGGGTCTCGATCGTGATCGGCGCTTCGGTGTTGGCGGGGTGGTTCCTGAGCAGAATGCCGTCACCGGGCGCGGTCTGACCTGCAATCGTGATGTAGGGCTCACGGATCCGGAGCGGACGATCGACCTTGATCGTGCCGCCGACCCGGAACACGATGGTCCTGGGGCCCTCCTGCTCGATCGCATCGCGCAGGCTGCCGGGGCCACTGTCCTCGAGATTGGTGACCTCGATCACCCTGCCGCCGCGACCGCCCATCGCCTTGGCGCCAAAGCCTCCTGCGGTCGGAAACGCCTTGATGCCTGGCTCCTCAATCTGGAGGTCCCGCTCGCGAGTCCAACCGGCGATGCCCTCGTCGAAGGCGACCAGCCACCAACGCTCGCCGTCGAAGGCGCGCGGCCCTTGCTCGATCGTGCCCTGGCCGCCGGGCAGCGGCGAGGCGAGCACCTGCTGGCCGTCTGGACCGGCCTTGACCGGCGTGCGTACCAGCGCCACGACCCGATCGCCTGTGTCCAGTTCTTCGCCGCTTTCTGACTTGCCAGCAACCGCCTGGCCGGGCGACACCAAAATCGTTAACCACAATACCGCCGCCGAGAATACGGTAAAGGGCTTCCAATCTCTGCACGGATATTGATGCATGATGCCGACACCATCGGGTTGTGAAGGGCTAGACCGCATGTTACACGATGGTGTGTTAAGGATATGGATACAAGTTCTTGCCGCGCCGCAAGGTTTCTGAATCGATATTGAGGCAATCGCGAGACAGCGCCCGAAGCGTTGGGCGCGCTCAATGGCATTCCGATGCAAAGGAGCCGGCCCGAGGGCCGGCTCCCAGCGACGGAACCTTGATCGATGATCAGTACAGCGCGACCGGATTGCCCGGCGAGCCGGTGGCGCCGACCATCTTGAGCGGCGCCCAGACGAACAGGAACTCGTAGACCCCATCCTCCAGGAGCGGCGAGAAGTCCAGGTTCTCGATGTTCCAGATGCCGCGCCGGGCCTGCATTTCGGTATGGCAGGGTGCTGCCGCCCCCTCCATACCATCGCTCACCGGCTGGGCGTCGTTGGCGGAGGTGTCGCCGCCGGTCAGGATGATCTTCTGCTCGGCCATGTACTCGCAGGCGCTGAGCCCGAAGCCCGGCTCACCAGACGTGAACTGCTTGCGCCGCTCGGCCTTCTCCTCGGGCGACAGGGTCGGCCACTCGCTGTTCTTCCAGAGGTCACCGTGGCCGGTGTACAGGAACACGCAGTCACCCTCGCCGATCGGGTCGAGCCCCTGCTCCTCAACCATCGCCTTGACGTCGTCAGCGGTGACGATGCCAGGGCTGCCGGCCTCGGTCGGAATCGGCAGCGGACCGCCGCGATGCTTGGGCGCATCGAGCAGAACGCCGCGGCACACGAAGCCCTTCTCGGCGACGTGCTCGACGCCGAGATCACCCAGGCCGACGACAACGTTGGCGGGGCCCCGCGCGTACACGTCGGGAAGCTTGCGCCCGTTGTAGAAGAAGACGCCTTCCGAGGTCGTGATCCCGATGTGGCCGGGCCCATCAAACTGGGTGCCCACCTGGCCGAGTTCGGTGGTCACCAGCTCGTCGTGAAAGGTCAGCGCGTTGGTGCCGAACGGTCCACCGGTCGGCGTGCCGGGAATCGTCAGGTTCCACGCGCGCCGGCCGAACATCGGGATGTCGCTGGCATAGAGCTTGCCGAGCGTCGCGACCTTGCCCTGCTTGACCAATTCGAGCGCTGCTAGAACCATTTCCGGCGTGGTCCGATTGGGCGAGCCGACCTTGTCGTCCGGCCCCCACTCAGACGGCCACCAGTTCTCTTCGAGAGGCTTGTCGCTGACCTGCGCCATGGCACCGCTGCCAAGCGCCAGGCAAAGGATACTTGTACCGACGGCCAACGCCGCGGCTGTTCTGACCGACATTGTTAAAACTCCCTGTGCTGATCCAAGCCTGTTGTTCAACCGTGCCGCACTTTGGACACATATCGCATGGCGCCGTACAAGGAAATGAAACGATATCAGTGTGGTCGTACGCCTCTAGCGTCAGCCATCAAGATCGCTACAATCGTGCCTGTAAAACGTAACCTGGGGAGGTTCAAACGATGATCCGAATGCTATTTGCTGGCGCCAGTGCGCTCGTCCTGTCGACCAGCGTCGCCTGGGCGGAATGCGGCCCCGAGAACTGGCAGGACTGCGCGGGCAAGCCGTGGGTCGACGGCGACAAGATGGAGACCCCGATCGGCAGCATCTGGTGGCCGAACGAGCAGTGGGGCGAGGGCGACGAAGCCGGCTCGACCAACTTGTACACCCAGCCCGAGGTGGTCCTGCGCGGGCTCGCCGAGGCCGACAAGGGCAACGTCTACAAGCTCGGCCACGAGTACAACGACAAGATGCCGCTGTTCGGCCCGCGCAAATTCGTGATGCGAATCCCGGGCACGCCGAGCGGTGGACCGTTCGGCGCGAACAAGCTCGTCTATCACGATGAGTTCATCGCTACCGAGATTGGCCAGGTGGGGACCCAGTTCGACGGCCTCGGCCATATCGGCGTGCAGATGGGCGTCGACGGCGATCGTAGCCAGATGCGCTGGTACGACGGCAATGTCGAGGCCGACTTCGCGTCCGGCACCGGCCTGACCAAGCTCGGGGTCGAGAAGCTGCATCCGATCGTCGCGCGCGGCATTCTGATCGACTTCGCCGGCGCACGCGGGGGCGACATGAACAAGGGCGAATGCGCCAACATGGACGACCTCAAGGCCGCGCTCGACCGGCAGGGCATGTCGGACTTCGAGTTCAAGGAAGGCGACGCCATCCTGTTCCGCTACGGCTGGGAGAGCCATTGGGACGATCCGGCGACCTTCAACGACGGCCAGCCCGGCATCTGCATGGACGTGGCCCGCTGGGTCGCCGAGGACGTCAATGCCGGCGTCACCGGTGGCGACACCTGGGCAGCGACGGACCCGGTCCCCTATCCGGACGAGCCCGGTTGCGCGTTCTGCCTCCACCAGTACCTGCAGACCCGTCACGGCATCGTCAATCAGGAGAACCTGATGCTCAAGCAGCTCGCCGACGATGGCGTGTACGTGTTCACCTACATGTTCAGCCCGATGCCGATCACCGGCGCGACCGGCTCGGCCGGCGCTCCGATCGCGATCGACTGATCGATCCGGTCACTTCGAGCGAGTGGGCCGCGTCCTCCGGGACGCGGCCTTTTTCATGCCGCGACGGTGGCGCGCCGCGATCGTCGATCAGTCGCCCGCAAACGGGTTTACGCGGGCCGAAGATCAGGACTATGGTCAGCTCACCCGCCGATCGGCGGGAGGCCTCTCGCCGCTCAACCAAAGAGCATCGTCGGAGGCACAACAAGGGCGGAAGTCGCGGGACCTCGGCGCTCATTTGTCGAGTTCGGCGCCTTCCTCCCAGAACAACAACGAACAGGGGAGTCATAACCAAAATGGTGGTTTCACAATCCAACCGCACCGCCGGCCTGCTGGTCGGCACGATGCTGGCTACGGTATGCGCAGGCGGTGTGTCGCAGCCTGCGGGCGCCGCCATGGCGACGCCAGCCCAAGGCGTATCGCGCACCGTTTCGATGGAGAAGCTGTGCGGCGACTGCACGCCCGAAAAATTCGTGCAGTGCGGCGACTTTCTCGAAGGACCGGCCTTCGATGACCAGGGCAATCTCTGGATGGTCAGCATCGAGAGCGGCAACATCGAGAAGGTGACCGCGGACGGCCAGTGCACCACCGCCGCACAGACCGGCGGCGAACCGCAAGGGCTCAAGTTCCATGACGGCAAGCTGTACGGCGTCGACCGCAAGCGCGGCGTGTTCACGCTCGACCCGGCGACCGGCAAGGTCGAGGACTACATGCGCTACTTCAACAACGAGAACTTCCACGGCCCCA
Organism: uncultured Alphaproteobacteria bacterium; assembly: GCA_963731495.1. Lineage (GTDB taxonomy): Bacteria > Pseudomonadota > Alphaproteobacteria > Geminicoccales > Geminicoccaceae > DASUGG01. The sequence goes on along the minus strand of CAVSVZ010000072.1, from coordinate 207,836 downwards.
ACGACCTGATCGTCGACGAGGTCGGCGGCATCTACTTCACCGACCCCTGGGGCTCGAGCGTGCTGCACGCGACCGGCGGCCTGTACTACGTCGCGCCGGACAAGAAGATCACGCGGCTCGCCGACGACCTGCATTTCCCCAACGGGGTCACGCTGTCGCCCGATGACAAGACGCTCTACATCGGTGACTTCAACGCCCAGGAGGTGATCGCGGTGCCGATCCTCGCACCGGGCGATATCGACGTCGGCTTTGCCCATGTGGCGGCGCACCTCAGTGGCGGCTGGGGCACCGACGGCATGGCGACCGACGCCGACGGCAACGTCTACATTGCCCACTACATGGGCAAGGAGGTGGTGGTCCTCGATTCGGACGGCTTCATCGTCGGCGTCATCCCGCTGCCGAACGAGGCCGGCGCGCAGACCACCAACGTCGCGTTCCACGACGGCCATCTGTACATCACGGAAGCCGGCAAAAACGAGGTCTGGCGCGTCAAGATGAACGTCGAGGGTGCCACGCTGCACTGAGCACGGCGCAAATCCAAGGGCCGCGTCCTTTCGGGGGCGCGGCCCTCAGTTTTTGGCGATACGCGAGGCCAGCTCGGGCGGGATCGGACCGTCCGGCAACAGGCCGCCCGCAAGAATTTCGTCTGGGACCTCGATCCGGCCGTCGGGGATCAGCGCACGCCATTCCTGGTCGATCGGCTCCACCCGCAGCGCGTAGTCCTTGCCGAAGGTACGCTCGCCCAACACGGTCGCGTGGGCATAGCGGCGCAGCAACGCCGCCAGCACCTCGCCGCTGCTCATGGTCTCGGCACCGACCAGCACCGTGATCGGACGGTGCCAGATGCCCCCCATGGGCGCCGGAATCGACAGCCGTCGGATGTCATCCGGCCGGATCAGCCGAACCGCGTCGGGAACCGGCCCGGTGAACCTCGCGGCCACGCGCATCATCCGTCTGAGACTGCCGCCACAATTCGACCGCAGATCGAGCACCAGGCCCCGCGCCCACATCAGGGCCAGGTTCAGCTCGTGCTCGACCTCGCGCCCGAACCGGTCGAGACGGACCAGCCGATCGCCCTCATCGAGATGGACGATCAGGTCAATCGATCGGCGACTGTCCACCCAGCGGATCGTGTCCGTGTCGGGCGGCGGCACCCGCTGCAGCACCGTGCCGTTGGGTTGGCGCCCGAACATGGGCCCGAAGGTGAGATCGATGCCGTTCGACCAGCCCGGCGGCGCCACGGCCTGAGGCTCCGCGCACGGCGCAGCCTGCGGCACCGACAAAAGCAGGCCCAGCAGCGGTCCGATCGACCGCGTGACCAGGCTTCGTCGCGTCGATTCCACGCTGGCGCCGCCGCCTAGTGGCAGTAGTTGAGGGCGCCGAGCATGGTGGCACCCCAGGGCTCGTCGCCGACATCGTCGATCATGTGCACCAGCGCCCGTGCGCGCAAATCGATCACCGCAACCTGGTCAGTGTCGCTGAGCGCAACGTAGAGCCTGGTGCCGTCGGGCGTGGTGACGCCGGTCTCCGGTGTGCCCGGCAGCGTGATCTCGCCGACCTTCGCCATCGCCTCGAGATCGTACACCAGCGCCTTGCCCTCGCCCCGGCTGAGCACCACGGCCGTGGTCTCGAACCAACCGGTGTTGACCCCGGTCATGTCCTCGGCGCCCGGCAGCCGGGCCACCTCCTCGAGCGTCGCGGTCGAGATCACCGAGAGCGTCGCCTCGCCGTTGTTGGGCACCAGCATGTAGCGGCCATCGGCGGTGCTGTACGCCCGCCAGGGCAGCGCGCCGAGCTCCAGATTGGCTTTCAGCGCGCCGGTGCGCAGATCGAGCACCGCCAGCCGGTTGCCCTCGCCATGCGCCGCGAAGCCGAGCCGGCCGTCGGGCGTGCGGGTGACGTTGATGATGCCCTGGAACTCGCCGTCGGCCTGCGCATCGCCACTCGCGACCGTGGGCTCCGCCACCTGGATCTCGTCGACCATCTCGGCCTTGGCGACGTCGATCACGCTGATGTGGTTGGCGCCGAGATTGGCGACATAGAGCCGGGAGCCGTCCGGGCTGAAGGTCAGATTGTGCGGCGAGTACAGCCCGTCGACCCGTGCGATTTCCTGTGGCGGATCGAGCGCGACCAGGGACACCGTGCCGGCACCGATATTGCCGACCGCCAGCAATCGTCCGCTCGGGTCCAGCTCCATGTGCTCGGGCTCGTGGTCGAGCTTTAAGGTCGAGGTCTCGAGCGTCGCGAGATCGACCACCGAGATGGTGTCGTCGGCGGTATTGCTGGCGACCAGCTTGCCGGCGACATCCGAGATCGCGACCTGATGCGGCACATTGCCAACCGCAATGCGGGTCACCAGCGTGTCGGTGCGGGTGTCGATCACCGCGACATCGGCCGAACTCCGATTGGGCACGAATACGTACCGCTCCGGCGTATCCAGCGCGCCCGCCGACGCCCCGCTGCCGAACACACTGCCGACCAGCGCCATCACGCCGATCACTGAAGGAAGACGGAGATGGGACATGGGAGCCTCGCGCAAGGGTGGACCCATGCCACTGCGACACGGCGATCGGTCCCACGGACCAGCTCCGCCTTCCGCCGATACGCCCCGCCCGGCGGCATCGCACTGGCGACCGCGTGACGGTCGGTCTCCTGGCTCGCGGGTCGACGCCGACACCCTGCCTTCCCAGTGCTGGCACCAGTGGCCTTCAGGTATCGGCTCGCCGCCTACAGTTGCGGGGGCAGCCCCGGCTTTGGCTTGCGCCGCACCGGATTCCCGTGATGCCCACGACGGGCCACCGTCACCCTGGCAGATCTACGCGGGCGGACTGCAGAAGGCAACCTCGGTCAGCCGCCGAACGCCAGAGGACCGGGTCCGAGCGCCGCGACCTGGCGCAGGGTCGCGAGCGCCGCCCGGCCATTCCTGGCAAACCGCCAGACGGAGGGCAGCTCCCACGGCCGGCCCAGGCTGGCCAGCACCAGTGCCGCATAGGCGTGGCCCTGGCGTGTGCGATAGGCGGCGGCCGGCCGGCTCTGCTCGGCCGGCTCGGCGATCGCCCGCACCGCCAGAAACGGCAGACCCTCAGCCGCCGCCACCTCGGCGACCGCATGACTTTCGCTGTCCAGCGCAGCGGCGAAGGTCGCCTGAAAGACCGCACGCTTTTCGCTCGCCGACGCTGCCAGCTGGTCGCGTCCGGCAAGGCGCGCGACCTTGAGATTGGGGTTGAGCGGGCTGAGACAGCGCACCAGCTGGGCACGCCAGCCCGGATCGGTCGAAACCGTCTCACCGGATGGCAGCACGACATGCTCCGCGATCACCAGGTCGCCCGGCCGCAGCACCGGGGCCAGGCCGACCGCGGGACCAAAGCTGATCAGCGCGCGTGCACCCCTCGCGAGGAGCTGCTTCGCGCCCGTGCGAGCGCGGCCGGGATCGCCGTAGCTGATCACGATCAACGGCACGACGCTCTCGGGCAGGTGCAGGAAACATTTCGCGGCGGCCGCTGTGCCGACCACGATACCGAGCCCGTGCCCGGCCTGCCCGGATGCGATCTCACCGGCCTGCGTCATTTGCCCCATGCGGCTCCGTCGCTCGCGTCACTTACGGAGGCTGATTCTACCATAAGTTGTCAAATGGGAAGTACTAATTGGACGCCAGGACGAGCGCCGCCGCGCTGTGCCCCGAGCGGATCGCACCTTCGATGGTGGCCGGCAAGCCGGTCGCGGTCCAGTCGCCCGCCAGCAGGAGATTGGGCCAGCGGGTGCGCGCGCCAGGCCGCGCGGCGGCTGCCGCCGGAGTCTGGGCGAAGGTCGCCCGCTTCTCCTTGACGATCCGGCCTGGCGGCTGGGGCTCTGCCGGCAGGTCGAGCGCCCTGGCGGTATCCGCCCACAGACGCTCGGCGATCGCCTCGGCGGGCTGCTCGGCCAACGCGTCGGCGGCGCTGACCGTCAGGCTCGCCAGATCGTCGCGCAGGAACAACCACTGGGCCGTGCCGCCGACCAGGCCCGTCAGGAGCGGCCGATCAGGCAGGGGGTTTCGCAGGCGGAAATGGCCGTTGACGATCGGATGGCTGCCCTCGGGTACCGCGATCTCCGGCAGGATCGCCCCGGCCTGCGCGGGCGGTAGCGCGACGATCACGCGGTCCTCGTCGCCGAGCGCCACCCTGCCCTGGACGAAATCCAGGGCAAGTGCCCGGCCGTCACGCTCGATCGCGCGCAGCCGGTGGCCGAAAGCGGGCTCGACGCCATAGCGGGCAAGCAGGGCCAGAGCAGGCTCGATCAGGCTGGCGGCCAGGCTGTCGCGGGCGATCAGCGGCCGGCAGCCGGCAGCGCCACGGGCAAAGCTCTGCCACAGCGCCGCCCAAAGAAGATGGGCCGAGCCGGCCTCGGGCGGCGTGTTGAGCACCGCGGTCGCGAGCGGATCCCAAAAAGCCCGCCACAGCGGGTCGTGCGGGTCGAGACAATCGGCGACGGTCTGACCTTGTGCGGCGCGGGCCAGTCGCCAGGCAGCCAGATAGGCGCGCACGCTGGTGCCGGGCACGCGACGCGACGGCAGGGCGATCCAGAACGGCAGCGGACCACGATTGGGCCGGATCACCCAACGCTCGCCGGTCACCAGATCCATGAACGGAAAGCTGCAGTCGTCCGGCCCGATCAGGCTGCCCTGTGCACCGATCGCATCGAGATAGGCCATGGCGCTGCGATTGCCGGACAGCAGGAGGTGATTGCCGTTGTCGATCACCCGACCGAGGGTGCGATCGAAATAGGACCGGCAGCGGCCGCCGGCCTGCTGCGCCGCCTCGTAGAGGGTCACCGGTCGGCCCTCGAGGGTCAGCCGCACCGCCGCGGCAAGGCCGGCGAGACCGGCCCCGACGATGTGCACGACCGCCATTGCGCTCAGAGAAGACCCTGGCGGATCGCAACCCAGAGCCGCTCCGCCTTGCCGAGGCGAACCGGCGGATCGAGCTGCTGCCAGTCGTGAGCGATCAGCCGCTCGAGGGTAAGGCGATAGACCCCGCGCATGATCAGCGCCGGGCGCACGTCTCGGCGATCCTCCTCGGCGAGCCAGCGGTCGGCGGCCTCGAAGCGCTCTTTAGCCCGCGCCGCCAGCTCGCGGCAGACCGCCGGCAGGGCCGGATCGCGCAGCACGGTCGCCGGATCGTCGCTCGTGATGCCGTGCTGCTCGAGCAGCTCGCGCGGCAGATAGAGGCGGCCAAAGCCCGCATCCTCGGCCAGATCGCGCAGGATGTTGGTCAGCTGCAAGGCGTCGCCCAGCGCGGTCGCGCCGGCATCGCGATCGGGCGAGCGCGCGCCGAACACGCGCACCGAGAGCACGCCGACCGCACCGGCGACGCATCGGCAGTAGCGCTCGAGCTTGGCCATGGGCGGTGCGCGCATCGCCTCGGTCGCATCCATCTCCATGCCGTCGATCATCGCCTCGAACTCGGCGCGCGGCAGATCGAACCGCTCGACCGGCTCCGCCAGCGCGATCGTCGTGGCCCTGCCCGGCCGACCGGCATACAGCGCATCGACCTCGGCGCGCCACAGCGCCAGCTCCGCCTGTTTCTTGGCAGGTGGCGCCTCGCTGTCGGCGATGTCGTCGACCTCGCGGCAGAACGCATAGATCGCGAACATCGCCTGCCGCTTGGCCGCGGGCAGCAGGCGCATGCCCCAGAAGAACGACGTGCCCGAACCGGCGACGACGTTACGCACGTGCTCCTGCGAGGCGGCAAGATCGTTGGTCGCCGCCCCGACGTTGGTGATCGCCGACTGATACGGTGTGCTCATCGCGCGGCGCGACCCGATGGGGAGATCGGCGCGGGCCGTCCGGAAGCGGCACGGCGGGGCCCGAGCGCCATGCCCAAGCCCTTCGCACCGCACAGCAGGAACTGCGGCTTGGTCAGCTCGACTCGCGTGGCCAGCGGATCGCGCCGGCGCAGCAGCACCGCAAGCCGCTGGGCGATCGCGACGATCACGCCGGATTCGGCCGCGAGCCGCCGGCTCGCCAGCACCCGCGGCAGCTTGCTCGCGCGCGCGAGCAAGTCCTCCACCCCGTCGAGCGCCCGATCGAGCACCTGGCGCATGGCCGGCGAGGCGCTCGGCAGGTCGAGCTCCGTGACGCCGACCCCGGCCGCGACAAAGCTGTCCAGCGGCAGATAGACGCGGTTCAGCGCGCGAAAATCGTCCTGGCAGTCCTGCAGGTGGTTCAGCACCTGCAGGGCATCGCACAAGGGGTCCGAATAGGCGTAGAGCTCCCGCCGCTCGCCGTGCAGATCGAGCAGATAGCGCCCGACCGGCGAGGCGGACAGCGCGCAGTAGCCCAGGAGGTCCGGCCAGTCGCGATAGCGAAGCTTGGTCGCATCCCGCTTGAAGGCGGCGAGCAGGTCGACCGCATGCTGCGGGGTCACGCCGGTCTCGGCCAGGCTGGCGCGCAGCACCTGCGCCTTGGGCAGCGCCGCGGCTGCTTCAGGCGGGCCGATCAGCGCCTGCTCGAAGGCATCCAGCCGCGCGATCTTGTCGTCGGGGGCGAGCGCCGGGTTGTCACCGATGTCATCGGCTGCGCGTACGAACGCATAGAAGGCCGCGACATGGGGACGCAGCGCCGCCGGCAGCAGCCATGAGCCGACCTGAAAATTCTCGTCGCCAGAACCCTTGCCCGAAGGGGTCTCGATCGCCGCCGCGTCCAAGGTCCTCGCCTGTCCGTCGTGGCTGGATCGCGACAACCTAGCCGGAGTGTTGCGCCAGCGCTACTGCCGGCACGCGTCAACGCTCCAATTCGACTTGCCGCAAACAGGCAGGCAGCGTAGGAAGCGCTGCGCTCGGCGAGGCGCCTTCGATGGGATCTCTGCCCAACTCCGCCGAACAGGAGGGTCGCCATGATCGCCGCGATCGCCTCGTGCTGGGCGCTCCTGCTGGGCGTCGCCCTGTTGATGGTCGGCAACGGCCTGCAGGGCTCGCTGCTCGGCATCCGCGCGACCCTCGAAGGCTTCCCGACGGCGGCGACCGGCATCCTGATGTCCGGCTATTTCGCCGGCTTCCTGGTCGGCTCGGTGCTGACCCCGAAGATGCTTGCGCGAGTTGGCCATGTCCGGGTGTTCGCGGCCCTCGCTTCGCTCGCCTCGACCGCGATCCTGATCCATTCGCTGTGGATCAACCCGGCGACCTGGACCGTGATCCGCCTGGTCAGCGGCTTTTGCTATGCCGGCCTCTACATCGTCGCGGAAAGCTGGCTCAACGCACAGGCGACCAACCGGAACCGCGGCCAGTTGTTGTCGGTCTACATGGTGATCATGCTCGGCGGCGCGGCCGCCGGCCAGGGGCTGCTCAACGTCGCCGATCCGTCCGGCGCCACTTTGTTCATCCTGGTCTCGGTGCTGGTGTCGCTCGCGCTGATCCCGATGCTGCTGTCGACCGGCCAGACGCCACCGTTCGAGGCGCCGCGCCAGGTCGGCATCCGGCAGCTCTACCGGGTCTCGCCGACCGGCGTGGTGGGCTATTTCGCGGTGATGATGGCGAACGGCGCCTATTTCGGTATGTCCGCGGTTTATGGCCGCGAGAGCGGACTTTCGATTCGCGACACCTCGATCCTGGTCAGCCTGATCATGCTCGGTGGCATGTTCTTCCAGTGGCCACTCGGCCGGCTCTCGGATTCCTTCGACCGGCGCCGGGTGCTGACCGTCGTGACCTTTCTCGCCGCCCTGTGCGCGATCTTCGCGGGCCTTTCCGCCAGCCATTCGTTGCTCGGCCTGTTCGCGCTCACCGCCCTGTTCGGCGGCATGAGCCTGCCGATGTATTCGCTCTGCATCGCCTATACCAACGACTATTTGGAGCCCGATCAGATCGTGCCAGCGAGCGGCACGCTGGTGCTGATCGGCGGCGTCGGAGCGGTGTTCGGCCCGGTCAGCACGGCACTCGCCATGCAGGCCTTTGGCCCGAACGGCTTTTTCTGGTGGCTGGCAACGATCCACGTCGCTCTCGGCGTATTCGCCGTCTACCGGATGACCCAGCGGGCGGCTCTGCCGCTCGCCGAGCAGGGCGCTTACATTGCCCAATCGCCACGACAGGGCGTGGTGGCGGCGGCTCTCTATGCCGAGGAGGCCAGAGCCGAAGAAGAGAGCGCAGCGCCCCCCGAACAGGCAAGCACGGCTCACGCCCGCGTCGCCGGTTTGTGAGCCATCGTCGTTGGTCCGGCGGGCCGGGCACTTCGTAAGCTCTCCTCGAAGATCGCACCGGCGAATGGCTGCCATCCGCTTTCGAGGGTTCTCACGCCTCGCTTGACGGACCATCTGCACGCACAAGTCGAACAACTCAATGAACCGTATGTCAGAGCCTACCCGTCGCGCCGAGGGACTACCAGCAGGCATCGGTGCAATGCCTATCGATCCGTGGCCTCTCCGCCATCTAGAGCCGGCAGATGAGCTGCCCGGGCGGCTGGGGCCGATGTCCGTGCTGCCGCCACCGGAGCACTCGCTGCCGCGGCGCATCCTCGGCGCAATCTGCAGCCTCGGCTCGACCATTGCCGCGGGTGCCGGCATGATGCTGCTCGCGCAGTATCTGACCACGCCCTAGCCGCCGCCCTCCCGGACGACGCCGCGCCAGATCGCGACCGCGGTCATCAGGTCGAGATGCGCGCCGCCGCCGTTCTTGTAGATCGTGATGTCCTCGGGCGCGCGCTGCCAGCCGGAGCCCGCGGCGAGATCGTACAGATCGGCCAGCACGTCGGCCTCGCCGATCACGCCGTGCGCGATCGGGATCATCAGCTCGCCGATGTGCTCGACGGTGGTCTCGCGCGCATCGACGAACAGCCGGCCCCGCCTGAGCGCCTCATCGTCCGCCTCGCGCATGGTGGCCGTGAACGCGCCAATCAGGTCAAGGTGCGCGCCAGGCTTGAGCCAAGCGCCTCGGATCAGCGGCTGCTCGCTCCTGGTGGCGCAACTCACGATATCGGCCTGACGCACGGCCTCGGCGAGGTCCGCCGCGACTTCGACCGCGATACTCTCCGCGCCAAGCTCGGCTGCCAGCGCTTGGGCGCGCGCCGGCGTGCGGTTCCAAAGCAGGATTTTTCCGATCTCGGGCCGCACGCTCAGATGAGCCTGGATCAGCGGCTTGGCCAGCGCGCCGGCGCCGACCATCAGCAGGCAGGCGGCGTCCGGGCGGGACAGGTAGCGTGACCCGAGGGCGGAATCTGCCGCGGTCTTCCAGGCCGTGATGCCGGCGCCGTCGATCACGGCCAGCGGCCGCCCGTCGTCATGGTCGAACAGCACGAACACGCCCTGGACCGAGGGCAGCGGCGGCGTGCGGCCGGGATTGCCGAAGAAGCCGGTGACGGTCTTGATGCCGATGCCGTAGCCCGCCTTCCAGGCAGTCCGGCTGAGCAGGATATTCCCGCTCTCCTCGAGCAGCACGTCGTGGGTCTGACCACGGCCGAGCCGGTGCCCGGCGTCGAGCGCGTCGATCAGCGACGGCCATGTCAGGGCGGCATCGATCTGGGCCTGGTCGATGACGAGCACGACCTCACCCCGCGATGCCGGTCTGGCGCAGGATGCCGCGATAGATCTCGTCGTCGCCGATCGCGCCGATCAGCCGGCCGTCCTCGACCAGGGCGACCGGATTGCCGGTCTGGTGGCGCAGCTCGAGCGCGGTGCGCAGCTTGATCTCGCCGGGCGCCATGACGATCATGTCGGCTCCTGCCGACGCCGCGTCCTCGAACCCTACCAGCCGGCCGGATCGGCCGGCGATCCTGACCGAGGTCGGCCGGCCCTTGGGATCGAGCGTGGCCATCGTCCTGGCATCGAGCAGCACGTCGTCGCCGCGACGCGCGAGCTCCGCCAAAGGCGTCATCAGCGACGCGCCGCTCAGCACGTTCAAGGGATTCATATGCGCGACGAAGTCGGCGACATAGGGACTTGCAGGCGCCAGGGCGATCTCCTCGGGCCGGCCGTACTGGACGATGCGACCGCTCTCCATGATCGCGATGTGGGTGCCGAGCTTCATCGCTTCGTCAAGGTCGTGGCTGACGAACACGATGGTCTTTCGCAGGGAGCGCTGCAGGTCCAGGAGCTCGTCCTGCAGGCGGCCGCGGATCAGCGGGTCGAGCGCCGAGAAGGGCTCATCCATGAGCAGAATGTCGGCATCGGTCGCGAAGGCGCGCGCCAGGCCGACCCGCTGCTGCATGCCGCCGGACAGCTCGTGGGCGTATTTGTCGCCCCATTGATCGAGGTTCACCAGCTTCAGCTTGTCCTCGACCAGGCGGTCGCGCTCGGCCCGGCTCATACCGCGCAATTCGAGACCGAAGCCCACGTTCTCTGTCACGGTCCGCCAGGGCAGCAGCGCGAATTGCTGGAACACCATCGCGATCCGATGGGTGCGCAGACGCCTGAGCGTCTTCGGATCGCAGCTCGTGACATCGATTGCGCCTTCGGCATCGTGCACCAGGACGGCGCCGCGGGTCGCCTTGTTCAGCCGGTTGACGCAACGCAGGAGCGTCGACTTGCCGGAGCCGGACAGACCCATCAGCACGCAGATCTCGCCGGGCTCGATCGCGATCGTGCCATCGGCGACGCCGATCACATGCCCGGTCTCCTCAAGGATGGTCTCGCGCGTCTCGCCCTCATCCAAGAGCTTGAGCGCCGTCTGCGGATCGGGGCCGAACACCACGTCCACATGCCTGAAGTCGACCTCGGCCACGGCTCAACCTCCGCCCTGCGAGCCGCGCTGCTTGCAGACCCGGTCCAACAGGATCGCCACCAGCACGATCGCGAGCCCGGCCTCGAAGCCCTGGCCGATGTTCACGGTGTTGAGCGCGCGCACCACCGGCTTGCCGAGGCCGCCGGCGCCGACCAGGGCGGCGATCACGACCATCGAGAGCGACAGCATGATGCATTGGGTCAGCCCTGCCATGATGGTCGGCATGGCGTGCGGCAGCTCGACCTTCCAGAGCAGCTGGCGCCTGGTCGCGCCGAACGCCTCGCCGGCCTCGATCAGGGTGCGCGGCGCCGAGGAGACGCCGAGATAGGTGAGCCGGACCGGCGCCGGGATCGCGAAGATCACGGTCGAGATCAGGCCAGGCACGACGCCGAGCCCGAACAGGATCAGGGCCGGGATCAGATAGACGAAGGTCGGGATCGTCTGCATCAGATCGAGCACCGGCCGAAGCACCGTGTACAGCCAGGGACGATGCGCCGCCGCGATCCCCACCGGCACGCCGACCACCATGCAGACCAGGGTCGCGAACACCACCAGGGCGAGGGTCTCGATGGTCTCGTCCCAGTAGCCGAGGTTGATCACCAGCAGCAGCGAAAGCACGATCAGCACGACCAGGCCGATCGAGCGATGCAGCCAGTAGGCGATCGCCGCGAAGATCGCGATCAGCAGCAGCGGCGGGCACAGCAGCATCAGGTCGATCAGCCCGTCGATCAGAAAGCCCAGCACGTCGGACGTGGCATTGAAGGCCCAGGCGGCATGGTCATTCAGGAAATCGACGAACGCGGCGATCCATTTGCCGAGTGGGATCTTGTACGAGGTCAGCCAGTCCATTGCGGTCCCCCCGGGCACTGGTGCACGTCGTCAAGCACAATTCACAGTTCAGAGCCTCTCGCGGCGCCCGTCTGCCGTCAACTGCCTTCGATCTGTCACAGAGTTCTCACACCACGGCGATCGGATGATCGGCTGCGATCCTACAGGGAGACGGACTTGTCGGACGCCGCACCCCCGCCTGCTCGAGCCGGAAACGCTGCGGGCACCCGCAGCTGCAAAGCTGCTCGCTACGCTTCGGGCGCTGCGTGCCGACCTCGCCGCCGAAGGGCAGGAGACGCAGGGGCGCTGGCCACGCCCGCTCGCTCGCCACGCCTTCAAGCTCGGAAGCGTGAACCTCGCGCACTATCTGGCGTTGCGCCGGCGCGACCTGCGCGATTTGCAGGACGAGCTGACCCTGCTCGGGCTGTCGTCGCTGGGGCGCCTCGAGGCGCGCGTGCTGGCGAATCTCGACGCCGTGATCGCGGCGCTCGCCCCCCGTGTCGGCGAGCGGGCGCCGTTCCCGAGCGCGCGCGCCTTCTATCGTGGCGAGCGTCTGCTCGATCGCAACAGCGCCGAGCTGTTCGGCAGGAGCGCCCCGCCGCGGCGGGCGATCATGGTGACGCTCGGCACCGACGCGGCCGAAGATCCGGAGGTCGTTGTCGACCTCACCCGCCGCGGCATGGACGTCGCTCGGATCAACGGCGCCCACGACACGCCGGACTGCTGGGCGGCCATGGTCGCGAACGTGCGGCGCGCCGGGCAGCGGTGCGGGCGGGACCTGCGCATCCTGTTCGACCTCGCTGGGCCGTCCTGCCGGACCGCCGGCGTTGTGCAGCCGCAGCGCCGGCGGCTGAAGCCGGGCGACCACCTGCTGCTGGTCCGAGCGTGTCTCGACGACGAGCGCCTTCCCAGTCAGGCGGCCTGCACGCTGCCGCAGGTGCTCGACCGCCTTGCGCCCGGCCACACCGTCTGGTTCGACGACGGCAAGCTTCAGGGCGTGGTCGAGCAGCGGCAGGAGGAGGGCGTGCTGGTGCGCGTGCTGCGGACGGGACCCAAGGGCGCCAAGCTCAAGCCCGAGAAGGGCCTGGTCTTCCCCGACACCGAGCTGTCCCTCGACCCGCTGATGCCGGCCGACCTCGCGGCGCTCGACTTCGCGGCCCGCGAGGTCGACATGATCGGCTACAGCTTCGTGCAGCGGCCGGAGGACGTCGCCTGCCTGCAACAAGAGATGGCGGCCCGACGGGCCGACTGGCGGCGGCTCGGCCTGATCGCCAAGGTCGAGACGCTGCAAGCGATCAGGAACCTTCCGGAAATCATCGTGCAGGCGGCGCGCTGGCAGCCGTTCGGCGTCATGATCGCGCGCGGCGACCTGGCGCTCGGCATCGGCTTCGCCCGGCTCGCCGAGATGCAGGAGGAGCTGCTGTGGCTGTGCGAGGCGGCGCATGTGCCGATCGTCTGGGCGACCGAGGTGCTCGAGAGCCTGCGCAAGAAGGGCACGTTCACGCGCGGTGAGATGACCGACGCGGCGATGTCGGCGCGGGCCGAATGCGTCATGCTCAACAAGGGCCCCCATGTCGGCGAGGCGATCGACGTGCTCAAGGGCCTGCTCGCACGCATGAGCGAGCATCAGAACAAGAAGACGTCACGTCTGCGTGCCTTGCACGCCTGGGACCGCGCGAGCGATCATGGGGCGTAAGCCGCATGTCGGCAGGGGGGAGAGCAGATGATCGACACCAGCACCATCGATCGGGCGTTGGAGGCGGCGGTCGAGCGCGGCGCGGTGCCGGGCGTGGTCGCGATGGCGGCGGATGCGAACGGCGTGGTCTACGAGGGGGCGTTCGGGCGGCGCAGCCTCGAGGGCGACGCCCCGATGAGCCTCGATACCGTGTTCTGGATCGCGTCGATGACCAAGGCCATCACCTCGGTGGCGGCGATGCAGCTGGTCGAGCAAGGCCGCCTGTCGCTCGATGCGCCGATCGGCGAGCTGTTGCCCGGGCTCGCCGCACCGCAGGTGCTGGACGGCTTCGATGCCGACGGCCAGCCTCGCCTTCGGCCGGCGCGCCGGCCGATCACCCTGCGCCATCTGCTGACCCACACCGCAGGCTTCAGCTACAACAACTGGAATCCCGACATCGGCCGGCTACATGGAGGCCACGGGCCTGCCGGCGACCGGCAGTGGCCAGCGCGCAGCGCTCCAAGCGCCGCTGATCTTCGACCCCGGCGAGCGCTGGGAATACGGCATCAACACCGACTGGGTCGGCCAGGCGATCGAGGCGGCCAGCGGCCAGCGCCTCGATGCCTATTTTCGCGAGCACATCTTCGAGCCGCTCGGCATGGCTGACACCGCCTTCGTGCCCGAGCCCGGCCAGCGCGCACGCCTTGCGACCGTGCACCAGCGCCAGCCGGACGGCGCGCTCGCGCCGATCGCGTTCGCCTTGCCGGCAGGGCCGGAGTTTTTTGGGGGCGGCGGCGGGCTGCACGCGACCGCGCGCGACTACCTTACGTTTGCGCGCATGCTGCTGCACGGCGGACGGCTGGGTGATGCGCGGCTGCTGCGCCCCGAGACCGTGGCCCAGATGGCCGAGAACCACATCGGCGATCTGACGGTCGGCATGCTGCGCAGCGCGGCTCCCGAGCGCTCGAACGATGCCGAGTTCTTCCCGGGCATGACCAAGAAGTGGGGCCTGGGCTTCCTGATCAACACCGAGCACGCGCCGAGCGGCCGGCGCGCCGGCAGCCTGACCTGGGCGGGCCTCGGCAACACCTACTTCTGGATCGACCCGACGCGGCAGGTCACGGGCGTGATCCTGACCCAGATCCTGCCGTTCGTCGACGCCGAGGCCATGCAGCTCTACGCCGACTTTCGAGCGCACACTGTACGACGCGCTCGAGGTGGCGTGACCAGCTTCACGAGATGCCGCAAGGCAATCGCATTAGGCGGCGGCGAGGATTTGGAGGAGGAAGGCGTCGTCCCAGCCGGCGCGCTTGATTTTGCCGCGGGTCGAGCCGGGATCAGGGTTGGTGCGCAGCAGATTGAGGGCAAAGCGGCGCAGCCGGGCGAGATTTTCCGGGGCGTGGTCCTTGCGGGCGCGCGAGCCGTCCTCGTCCATGACCACGTCGAGCACCCAGTGCAGGCGGTTCTCGATCTGCCAGTGGGCGCGCACGATCTGGGCGATGCGGGCGGCGCCGAGCTTGGCCGAGAGCAGGTAGTAGCGGCTGGCGGTGGTGGTCTTGCCGTCGAGCTCGCGCTTGGCGGTCACTTTGGCGACCGCGGCAAGGCCAGGAAAACCGTGGCGTTCGGCGAGCCAGGCGACGTCGTGCGCGACCATCGCGCGGCGGGTCTCGATCCGGCCGTGGTCGCCATCGACCGTCTGGCAGGCGTCGTCGACCGGGGTCATGGGATCGTCCAGCCACAGGCGCACGTCCTCGTACAGCGCCGGCTGGTTGCCTTTTAGCGCCAGGGCGTAATCGCCGCCGCGGTTCAGGATGGTTTGCGCCGTGGCCTTTTGGCAGTGCATCGCATCGGCGGTGACGATCCGGCCCTCGAGCGCGAGCAGCGCCAAAAGCTCGGGCAGCGCCTCGATCTCGTTGCTGGCACCGTCGACCCGCCGCTGCCCCAGCACCAGCCGCTGCGCGCACGCCCAGGCGCTCACCATGTGCAGCGGCCGGCGTCCGCCCTGCCGGTCGAAGCTGCGCCTGGCCGTCTTGCCGTCGACCGCCACCCCACCTCGTTGCGCGGCGCAGCGAAGGCGGCGACGAAGCGGCCGAAGCTGGTCTCGAAGGCGTCCGGGTCCAGCAGCCGAAAGATCCGCGAGAAGGTGTCGTGGCTGGGAACCCCGCCCTCCAGGCGCAGAAAGCGGCGCAAGAACGGCTCTTTGGCGCGCCCGAACAGGGCCATATCCACGCAGCTCTCGGCACCGCACAAGCTCGCCGCCAGCGCGATCAGCAGGATCTCACACAGATCGTGCCGCTGCGCGTTGCCCGTGCGCGGGTCGACCAGATCGCCAAAACACGCCCGAAACCGCTCCATGCCGCCGTCCTCCCCAAACCAAGGCGGCACGACATCAAGCACATGCCCCATCAAAAAGATTCTACAAATCCCTTATGCGATTCCCCTGCGAGATGCCGAGGTGCTCCTTGACCGCCGGCAGGCCCGGGTCGCCGTCGAAGGTGGTCACGCCCACGAGCCAGCCCTCGACCACGTCGGGATGCTCCTTCAGCCAGGCCGAGGCCGCCGCGTCCGGGTCCTCGCCCTGGTCAAGAATGGCGCCCATGATCTCGTTTTCCATCGGCAGCGTGAACTGCAGGTTGTTCAGGAGATTGCCGAGGTTCGGGCACTCCTGCAGGAGACCGGTGCGGACGTTGGTATAGACCGTGGCGCCGCCGTAATCCGGGCCGAACCAGTCGTCGCCGCCCGACAGATAGGTGAGACCGAAATTCGCGTTCATCGGGTGCGGCTCCCAGCCAAGGAACACGATCGGATCCTCGGCCCGGGTCGCGCGCGCGACCTGAGCAAGCATGCCCTGCTCCGAACTCTCGACGAGATCGAAACCCTTCAGGCCGAACGCGTCCTCGTCGATCATCTGCAGGATCAGGCGATTGCCGTCGTTACCTGGCTCGATGCCGTAGATCTGGCCATCCAGCTGGTCGCGAAACTTGGCGATGTCGGCAAAATCTTTCAGGCCCTGGTCGGCCAGATAGGTCGGCACCGCCAGCGTGTACTTGGCACCCTCTAGGTTGACGCCGGTCGATTCGACCGAGCCGTCGTCGAGATAGGGGCGCACGTCGCCTTCCATGGTCGGCATCCAGTTGCCGAGGAACACGTCGATGTCCTGGTTCTTCATGCTGGCATAGGTCACCGGCACCGACAGGATCTCGACCTCGGGCTCGTAGCCCAGACCCTCGAGCACGACTGCGGTCGCTGCGGTGGTCGAGGTGATGTCGGTCCAGCCGACATCCGAGAAACGCACGGCCTTGCAGCTGTCCGGATCGGCCGCATAGGCCAGGCTCGGCCCCAACAAAGTGGCGGCGCAGGCGAGCGGCAGCCAGGCCCCGATGATGCCTTGAGTTCAAGTTCGACATCGATGTGCCTCCCGAGCACTTGGTTCACGGTTGGCACCAGCGTAGAGCGAAACCGAGCGGCGGAAAAGTGAGCCGGCGCGCGCAGCGGCAGGCTCACACGAAGAAGGGCCGGCACCTTGCGCACCGGCCCCTCGCACGTGGCGTCGGTTGCGGCCTCAGGCCGCCGCGGCGAGCGCCGACTTGTTGACGTCGGAAATCGCAAGCTGGTTCAGCTTTTGATCCGCGGCCTTTTCCTCCTCCAGGGTCTGCTCGAGCAGTTTGGTGACGTCGTCCTGCCCGAGCGCCTCGGCCAGCGCACAGACCGAGCCGTAGGAGGCGATCTCGTAGTGCTCGACCTTCTGCGCGCCGACGATCAGGGCGGCATCGAGAACCTCGGGTGTCTTGATCTCCTCGATCATCTCCTTGGCCTCGTCGATCAGGCCTTCCATCGCCTCGCAGCGCTTGCGGCTGGCGCGCACATCCAGCTTCTCGAACACCTGCTCCAGGCGCTCCACCTGCCCCTTGGTCTCCTCCAGATGGTGCTCGAACGCTTGGCGCAGCTTGTCTGCCTTGGCCGCCTTGGCCATCTTCGGCAGCGCCTTCACCAGCTGCTTCTCGGCGTGATAGATGTCGCGCAGCTCGTCGATCAGAAGCTCGCGTGTCGTCCTCACGGTCATCGTATCGGCTCCCTCGTTCCCTTGCCCGCTGCGATCCCCCGGCCCCGAGAGCGAGGCCGGTATGCGGGCGCGCCGGTTGCAACGGTGCGTCGCCGGCTTGGTTCCGTCGGTTGAACGAACAACGACGGTCCTGCCTGCGCTCGCTTGCGCGCACGTCCCGTGCGCTCTATCTGAGGACGGTTCGAGCGACGGCTGGGCGCATCGTCGCAGGAGATCAAGCAGGAACGCCAGGAAGCCTGATGTCGGTGAAGATCCCTTCCCCCTGTATCGGCGTCTGCAAGCTCGATCGTGCCGGGGGCAGCTGTATCGGCTGCCTGCGCACCGCCGACGAGATCGCGCGCTGGTCCACGATGTCGCCGGCCGAGCAGGTCCAGGTCGTGCTCCAGCTGCGCGTGCGGCGCCATGCGCACGGCGCCGGCGGCATCGCCGATGCCAGACAGCTGCGCCGCGCCCGAAAACTCACGCAGCTCGTCTCCTAGCCTCATGGATCCACTCTCCCGCCTGCTCGCGGCCAAGGCCGTGGTGCTCGCCGACGGCGCCATGGGCACCAGCCTGTTCGCGCGCGGCCTGGAAACCGGCGGCTCGCCGGAGCTTTGGAACGTCGAGCGGCCGGACCAGGTACGCGCGGTGCACCAGGGCTTTGTCGCGGCCGGCAGCGATCTGCTGCTGACCAACAGCTTCGGCGCCAATCGCAGGCGGCTGGCGCTGCATGGCGCCGAGCATCGGGTTGGCGAGCTCAACCGCGCGGCCGCCCGGCTGGCGCGCGAGGCGGCCGAGCAGGCGGCGCGTCCGGTCCTGGTCGCCGGCGACATCGGTCCGACCGGCGATATTTTTGCGCCGGTCGGCGCCCTCACCCAGGCCGAGGGCGAGGCCGTGTTCGCCGAGCAGGCCCGGGCGCTGGCCGAAGGCGGCGCCGATCTGCTGTGGATCGAGACCATCTCGTCGGTCGAGGAGCTTGCTGCCGCGGTCGCCGGGGCGGCGCCGACCGGGCTGCCGATCGTCGCCACGATGACCTTCGATACCCGCGGCCGCACTATGATGGGCCTGACCTGCGAGGCGGCGATGGGCCTGCGTGAGGGCCTGGCGGCAAGACCTGTAGCGTTCGGAGCCAATTGCGGCGTCGGCCCGGCACAGCTGGTCGAGAGCGTGCTCGGCCTGATGCGCGCGGCCGGGCCGGACGACGTCATCGTCGCCAAGGGCAACTGCGGCCTGCCCCACTATCACGATGGCGAGATCCGCTACGACGGCACGCCCGAGATCATGGCCGATTATGCCTGTCTGGCGCGCGATGCCGGGGCTCGAATCATCGGCGGCTGCTGCGGCACGACGCCCGTGCACATCGCGGCGATGGCCGAGGCGCTGGCGACGCGACCCGCAGGTCCGCCACCCGATCTCGCGATGATCGAGCGGCTGCTCGGACCGATCGCCCCCGAGGCGGCCGCGCCCCGGCAACGCGCGCGGCGGCGCGGCTAGCGCTCCTCGTCGATGCTGGCCTTCACCGTGGCGGGCAGCCCTAAAGGCGAGCCGATGGTCACGAAGGGCGCAGAGCGGAGGGATCATGACCGAGCCACCCAAGATCCTGGCCTTTGCCGGCAGCACGCGTGAGGGCTCGCTCAACAAGCGGCTGATCCGGATCGCGGCGGATGCGGCGAGGGCGGCCGGCGGCGAGGTCACGCTGATCGACCTGCGCGACTACCCGATGCCCTACTATGACGGCGACATGGAGGCCAACGAAGGCCTGCCCGCCACGGCGCACGCGCTGAAGGAGGTGTTCAAGGCGCATGAGGGCCTGCTGATCAGCGCGCCGGAATACAATGGCGGCATGAGCGGCATGCTCAAGAACACCATCGACTGGATCTCGCGCCGCGGCCATGACGACCGGATCGTCGCCGCGTTCGCCGGCAAGATCGCCGGGCTGATGTCGGCGGCGCCGGGCGCGCTCGGCGGGCTGCGGGGGCTGGGCCAGCTGCGGCACGTGCTGACCAGCGTGGGCGTCCTGGTGATCCCGCAGCAGCGCTCGGTCGGCGGCGGCCTCGCCGCCTTTGGCGACGACGGCCGGCTCAAGGACCCGGCGCAGCAGGCCGCGATCGAGGCGATCGCCGCCCGGGTGGTCGATCTGGTACGCCGCCACGCCGACTGAGTCGGACCTTGGCCATTTGCGCCAGATCATGGCCAGAACCGGTGCGATGTGCTCTAAGAGCGCCGCACCCTGACAGCTTGCGAAAGCGCGATGACCAACGCTGAGATCACCTCCGTCGACGACACCCAGGCACTCCTGGCTGGCGGCAACTATGTCGCCGACCGGGCGCTCGCAACCTCGCTCTACCTGGCGCTCAAGCTCGGCCGGCCGCTGTTCCTCGAGGGCGAGGCCGGGGTCGGCAAGACCGAGATCGGCAAGGTCCTGGCCGACACGCTGCACCGGCGCCTGGTCCGCCTCCAGTGCTATGAGGGCCTCGACGTCAGCTCGGCGGTATACGAGTGGAACTATGCCCGCCAGATGCTCGAGATCCGCATGGCCGAGGCGGAAGGCACCACCGATCGCGAGAGCCTCGCCCAGGACATCTTCACCGAGCGTTTCCTGATCCATCGGCCGCTGCTGCAGGCGCTCCAGCCGCACGAGGGCGCCGGGCCGCCCGTGCTGCTGATCGACGAGCTGGATCGCACCGACGAGCCGTTCGAAGCGTACTTGCTCGAGGTGCTGGCTGACTTCCAGATCACCATCCCGGAGATCGGCACGATCAAGGCCAAGCAGCCGCCGATCGTGATCATCACGTCGAACCGCACCCGCGAGATCCACGACGCGCTCAAGCGCCGCTGCTTCTATCACTGGGTCGACTATCCGAGCGCCGAGCGCGAGCTGGAGATCATCCGCGTCCGCCAGCCCGGCGCCGCCGAACGCCTCTCGAAGCAGATCGTGGGCTTCGTGCAGAGGCTGCGCGGCGAGGACCTGTTCAAGCTGCCGGGCGTCGCCGAGACCCTGGACTGGACCCAGGCGCTGATGACCCTCGATCGCCTGGAGCTCGACCCGCAAACGATCAACGACACGCTCGGCACGCTGCTCAAGTACCAGGACGACATCGCCAAGATCCAGGGCTCCGAAGCCGCGCGGATTCTTGCGGAGGTCAAGGCGGAGCTGGCCGCGGCGGGGTGAGCGAAGCCACGCGCATGCGCAAGATGAGCAAGCAGGCGTTCGACAAGATCAAGGCTGGGATCGAGCATGCGATCGCCGTTGCCCGCGGAGAGGCTGATCTGACGAGCTACCGCGTCCACATGCCCGCCGGGCGAGCGCAGCGCGCGCTTGCCGACCAGATCGCCGCTTTGACCCCCAAGGTAACCCAGACCGACAGCACGGAACTGGTTCGCGAAGACCGCGCACGCTGAGGCCGTGGCTCGGGCGAGCTTTGGCCTGCCCTGGCACATGCGCTATGATGGCGCGGACGAGAGGTGGTGCATGCAGCCGCAGTCCGACTGGCCACGCACTCTCGATGCGTTCCGTGCCTGGCACGATCGCCAGGAGAACGTGCGGGAGTTCATTGACCGCGCCCCGAAGCCCGTGGTGCCGGGGTCGAAGGCGCACACGCTGATCAAGAGCAACGTCGGTAGCGTGCTTTGCGAGAGTCTGCGCGGCAGCGCCTGCAGCGTGCTGATCGACGGGGCGATCGTGGAGGTCCACGGCTCGTCGCTGATCACCGATGTCGTGGTCACTGTGCGCCCTTGGACTTCTCGACGCCGCGGGTCGATGAGCCGGTGCTGATCATCGAGATCCTGTCGCCTTCGAACGAGACCGATGACACCGGGCGCAAGCTTACGCTCTATCTCGACATCCCGAGCCTTCGCCACTACCTGGTGGTGCATCAGGACCGCCGCCAGATCGTGCACCACGAGCGACGCGACGATCTCGGCGGCCAATTCTTGACCAACATCGCGCCGCCCGACCCTTTGCGTCTCGATCCGCCCGGCATCGAGTTGTTTCTCGACGCCGTGTATGATGGTCTGCCTCTCGCGTAGCAGGCGACCGCCGATCGCCGACTGATTGCAGCCGTTCAAGGAACCGCATACGCGTCGCTCGCGTTTGATAGCGAGAATTTGGTGTACAGACCCCTACATCTCAGCAAAGGGTCGCGCGACCATGCAGTTTGGCCGGCCGTGACGGTTGCGCCGTGTTGGTCGGAGGAGGTGTTGCCATGCCGCACAAGGTGGAGATTCTGAAGGTCGAGCCGGTCACGCATGACGTGCGCCGGTTCACCGTGCGCAAGCCGGAGGACTACCGCTTCGAGCCCGGGCAGGCGACGCTGGTATCGATCGAGCGGCCCGGGTGGGACAAGAAGAAGCGGCCGTTCACGTTCACCTCGCTCAATGACTGGCCGGACCTCGAGCTCACGATCAAGATCTATCCGGACCATGAGGGCGTGACCGCCCAGCTCGGCAGCCTCGAAGCCGGCGAGCGCCTCCTGATCGAGGACCCCTGGGGCACGATCCAATACAAGGGCCCCGGCGTCTTCATCGCGGGTGGCGCCGGCGTGACGCCGTTCATCGCAATCCTCCGGCAGCTCGCCAAGGACGGCCAGATCGCCGGCAACGCGCTGCTGTTCTCGAACAAGACCAACCGTGACATCATCCTGCGCGACGAGTTCGAGGCGATGAACGGGCTGCATTGCGTCTTTACGGTGACCGACGAGGCCGACCCGACGCTTGAGAGCCGGCTGATCGACCGCGCCTTCCTCGAGGAAAAGCTCACCGACTTCGACCAGCACTTCTATGTCTGCGGACCCAAGCAGATGGTCGCCGACCTCAAGGGCCATCTCGAGGCGCTCGGCGCCAAGATCGACTCGGTCGTGTTCGAACAGTAGCTGCGCGTGACGCCCAGGCCGTAGCTCCCCTACCAGCGCAGGCGAAGGTTGACCTTGCCGCCGTCCTCGAAGGTCGCCAGCACGACATCGACGTCAACGCCCGCGGTGCGCCGCCCGGTCCCAGAGCCGTACTGGGCGAGATAGTCGTCCCAGTCGCGCTCGGGTCGGGCGGGCTGGGTCAGAAGATTGACCGTGCCGCCAGCAAGCGTTGTCATCCCGGTGATGATGCCGTCGCCGCGCTGGCCCAGGAGCCCGACCGTGAGTCCCGCGGCCAGGGCGAGCCCGGCATTGCCGACATAGGGCAGCACCTGGTGTCGCTCCTCGGCGCGCACGGCGTTGCCCCGGAGCTGATCCTCGGCGGCGCGCAGCTTCGCCAGCTTCTGCTCCCGGGTCGCGTCGGGCAGCCCGCGGATCGGATCGGCGCCGTAGCGCGCTTCGAGCGGCCGCAGGAACAGATCGGCCAGACCGATCGCACCCAGCGCGGCGCCGGTCGCGTAGTTGACCCGATCGTCGTGCTGGCCTCTCGTGGCGGCGATCACACCGTTGCCGATCATGCTGCCGCCATTGATGGCGAACCAGCTCCAGAACCAGATCTGGCCGTGCCTCTTGCTGTCCTCGAGCCGCTGCTCGAGGAACTGGATGCGCTGGTCGATCTGGCTGTCGCTGAGGCTGGCGTGATCGCTTGGTGCCGGCTCCGCCGCCGACGCCGAGGTGCCGATCACCGCGGCGAACGCGATCAGGGCGATCGATCCTGCACGCAGACCCGACATTTGCGTCCCTCCCTCAGACGCGGGGCATGATTGCCCGGCCACGCTCTGGTTTGGCTAGACGCGCAGGTTGATGGTCCCACGTTCGTCCGTCCGCGGCAAATGCTCGAGCGGCGGTGCACCCCCGCGATGCGACCGAGCGACGCACCCGCTCAGAGATCGCCCGGATCGAGCTCGACATGGCGGATGCGCCGACGCTGCCAGGTGTAGGTGATATGGATGCGACCATCCGCACCCTGGATCACAGCCGGATAGGAGTATTCGCCCGACGCGTCCTCGAGCACGCGGGACGGCTGCCAGCGCCGGCCGTCGGTCGACCAGGCGAGGTTGAGCGGTGTGCGGCCGCGCACGGTGTGGTTGTAGACCAGCAGCGCCCGGCCGTCGGCGAGCACCACGGCATCGATGCCGCTGTCGGGGTTCGGCAGGCCCAGCGGCGCCATCCGGTCCCAGCGCATGCCGTCTACGGAGCGGCACGAGGTGATCATGCGCTGCCGGCTGCGGCAGACGATCTGCATCTGGCCGTCGGGATAGCGCAGGATGCTGGGCTGGATCGAGCCGCCGGTACGCGACCCTCTGAGCGCGGGCAGCTTCTGCCAGCTCCTGCCATGGTCTGGCGTGGATTCCAGGTGGCAGCGCCAGACCAGCGATTCGGTGCTCGAGGGACAAAGCAGCGTGCCGTCCAACAACTCGATCGGCTTGTTCTTGATCGGGCCGAGGATGCCGCGCGGCAGACGCTCGGCCGCCGACCAGCTGCGGCCGCCGTCGTTCGAGCGCATCATCATGCCCCACCAGCGGCGCGGGCTCGGCCCGACCTTGTAGAACAGCAGCAAAGGACCCCCACGCGGCTGGAACAGCACCGGATTCCAGCATGGGCTGCGCCGGCCGCGTCGGTCCTGGCCCCGAGCGATCTGCCGAGGCGCCGACCAGTCGTCGCCGTCGCGACGGGCGAGCCAGATGCCGACCTCGGGGTGACTTTCAAAAGGTCCGCCGAACCAGGCGGCGACCAGCCCGCGCCGGCTCTCGGCGATGGTCGAGGCGTGGGCCGAGGCAAACGGCGCCTCGCTGAAGATGAACCCGGCTCGCACACGGCCCTCCCGAAAATCCCCTCGCCCCGGGCCATCATCAGGGCGCCTTGCCCGGCGGGGCATCAGGAGTAAAGTGCGCCCATCCGCAAGGAAAGGCACCGTCTTGCACGAACCACAATCGCGCGTGGTCGAGCGCGAAAAATTCACGCCTGGCCGCTTTGTCGCCAATATCATGCACTTCGCGCGCGTGCTGCGTGCGGCGGGCCTGCCGGTCGGCCCGGGCAAAGTGCTGGATGCGGTCCGCGCGGTCGAGGTGATCGATCTCGGCAACCGCCGCGACTTCTACTGGACCCTGCATGCGGTGTTCGTCAACCGACGCGACCAGCGCGATGCTGTTCGACCAGGCATTCCACATTTTCTGGCGCAAGCCGGACCTGCTCGAGCGCGCGATGCAGCTGCTGATGCCACAGATCGAGGTGGCAGGCGCCGCGAAGCCAAGCGGAGCTCGCGCGCCGGCTGGCCGAAGCGCTGGGCCCGCAAAAGCAGCCGGGCCAGGGCGAGGCCGAGGAGTAAACCCCGATCGAGCTCGATGCGACGCTGACCTTCTCGCCGAGCGAGGTGTTGCAGCAGAAAGACTTCGAGCAGATGTCGGCCGACGAGGTCGCCAAGCGCCAAGGCCGCGATCCGCACCATGCGGCTGCCGATCCGCGCCGTGCCGACCCGCCGCTTCCGGCCCGAGCCGCGCGGCCGCCGGGTCGACCTGCGCCGCACGCTTCGCCAGTCGCTGCGCGGCGGTGGCGCCATCATCGATCTCGCCCACAAGCGCCGCCTGCGCCGTCACCCGCCTCTGGTCATCCTGTGCGACATCTCCGGCTCGATGGAGCGCTACTCGCGCATGCTGCTGCACTTCATGCACGCGGTCACCAATGATCGCGACCGGGTGCACTGCTTCGTGTTCGGCACGCGGCTCACCAACATCAGCCGCCAGCTGCGCCAGCGCGACGTCGATGTGGCGCTGGCCAAGGTCGGCGACCAGGTCCAGGACTGGTCCGGCGGCACGCGGATCGGTCACTGCCTGCACGAGTTCAACCGCGTCTGGTCGCGCCGCGTGCTGGGCGCAGGGCGCCCTGGTGCTGCTGATCACCGACGGGCTCGACCGTGACGCCGGCGTCGGCCTCGAGCGCGAGATCGAGCGCCTGCACAAGAGCTGCCGGCGGCTGATCTGGCTGAACCCGCTGCTGCGCTACGAGGGCTACGCGCCGATCGCGACGGGCTCGCGCGCGATCATCAACCATGTCGACGATTTTCGGCCGGTGCACAATCTGGAGAGCCTGGGACAGCTGACCGAGGCACTGGGCCGCTTCGGCCCACGCCGCGAGGAGGGTATCTCGAGCTGGCAGCGAGCTGGCGCAGACGCGCCAGCGCAAGCCGAAGCCGGCGCCCCCGCGCACCGGCCGCTGCGCGCCAGCCGCCACGGCCAGCACTGGCGTTCGCTCTGAGGCAAGGCGTCCGGCTGGCCGACGCCGGCTGTCATCATAGCCCCGCCCTCATCGGTCGCCTCGGCGGTTGTTGATCCATCTCAATGCCGAAGCCATCGCAGCAGGTGCTCGGTTGCCTTCCTGGATCACTGGCGCGTTCCGCCATGTGATCGATAATGGGCAGAGAGGCAACCTCGATGACCAATCGAAACACGATCGCCAATGCGGCATGCTCGCCGGACTGCTGGGACGCGATGCTGGGGCTGTCTGAGCCACGCCAGCCGCCGCCGACGCGACGATCAAGGTCGACATGTGGGATAAGCCGGACGGATCGCAGGGCATGGACCTCAGCGCGACGAAGGTGAAGGCGGGCGAGGTGACCTTCGAGGTCACCAACGTTTCGAAGAACGACGAGGAGCACGAGTTCCTGATCGCCAAGACCGACCTTGCGCCCGAGCAGCTTCCCATCACCCAGGCCGGAGCTCGACTCCAAGAGAGCAAGCTTCCCGACCTCCAGGAGCTCGGCGATCTCGAGCCCGGGGAGAACGGCACGCTGACGGTGGACCTCATGCCCGGAAAATATCTGCTCTTCTGCAATGAAGAGGGCCATTTCGCCGCTGGTATGTATGCCTACCTGACGGTCGATAGTCGACGCCTGGTCCGGCCGGCGGTCGACCAACCTCGGCCGCCGGCCCGTGCCGGCGGATGTCAGCGCCCCGCAGGACTCAGATCGCGGTGGCGCCGCTGTCGACCGGCATGATCGCGCCGGTGATCCGGGCCGATTCGTCGGACGCCAAGAACAGGGCCATCTGCGCCACGTCCTCGGGCTCGCCGGCGCCCAGCAGGGACTTTTTCAGGAGCGGATCGTCGTCGTGCAGCATGCCGCGCACCCGCTCGCTCAGCACCACGCCCGGCGAGACGGCGTTGACCCGTATGTTGCTCGCGCGCCCACTGCAGTGCCAGCGCCTTGGTCAAGGTAAGCACGCCGCCCTTGGCGGCACTGTAGGCATCGGCGCCGGCCGTGCCGATCAGGGCGCGCACCGAGGTCGTGTTGATGATCGACCCGCCGCCACGCTCCGCCATCACCGGCAGCGCGAACCGGCAGCCCAGAAAGGTGCCGAGGAGATCGACGCCGATGGTGCGCCAGAACTCCTCGATCGCGATCTCGGTCACCTTGCCGTCGCCCGGCGTGGCGCCGCCGGCATTGTTGTAGAGCACGTCCAGGCCGTCGAACGCATTGACCGTCGCCCAGACCGCGGCCTCGACGCTGGCAGGCTTGCTCACGTCGGTCTCGAGGAAGATCGCCTGGCCGCCCGCCGCCTTGATCGCACGACACGGTCGCCTCGCCACGCTCGCGCACGATCTCGGCCACGCCGACGCGCGCGCCCTCCCTGGCGAACAGCAGGGCCGCGGCCCGGCCGATCCCGGCCCCGGCACCGGTGATCAAGGCACCTCTTACCATCCAGTCGCTCCCAACCGCCCCTCCCTCGAGTTGTATCATGCCTACCTGGCTTCAACGCCGGGCAGTATCCGAGCCCCCGCCCAGCACAACCATGCGCCAGATCAAAACGCAAGAAGCGTTCCATCGCGAGCCCGGATATCCTACATGACAAGAGCGGCGTCGAGCGGAGGTTCCCGATGGCCGAGCAGGATCAGGTTCTGGAGCAGGTGGCAGCCTGGCAGCAGGCCGGGCACAAAGCGGCGGTCGCGACGGTGGTCAGCACGTGGGGCTCCTCGCCCCGACCGGTCGGCAGCCAGCTCGGAATCAACGAGCAGGGCGAGATGGTAGGCTCGGTCTCGGGCGGCTGCATCGAGGGCGCGGTGGTCAAGGAGGCGCTCGAGGTGATGGCGGGCGCGCCGCCCAAGCTTCTGGACTACGGCGTCTCCAACGAGCAGGCCTGGGAAGTCGGCCTCGCCTGCGGCGGCAAGCTGGAGGTCTACATCGAGGCGGTGCAGTAACGCACGATCTACACGCTCAGCCTCCGCGATCGCGCGCATCGCCAGCGTGCCCGGAGCGACGACGGCGGCCGCAAGCCGTCGCGCGCCTGCCACGCTCCTTGTAGCCGGCAGGGCGGCTTGTGCCGCCTCACCGGCCCTCTAATCAGTTGCTGTGCGTGTGGTCGTGGCCTCCGCCGGCATGTGCGATGTCCCTCGATCGTCGTCATGACCTCGATCTCGCCGGCGTTCTCGAACGTGAGGGTCAGCGGGAAGCTCTTGCCCTCCTCGAGCGGCGCCTTGAGGCCCATCAGCATGATGTGCAGGCCGCCCGGCTCGAGCGCGGCTTCGCCGTGCGCCGGCACCTCGATCGCCTCGACCGGGCGCATCTTCATGACGCCGTCCTGCATCGTGCTCTCATGGATCTGGGCCATCTCCGCAACGTCGGCCGAGACGCCGATCAGGCGATCATCCTGATCGCCATCATTGCGCACCGTCAGATAGGCGGCCCCGGATTTGGTGACGCTCTCGCGCGCCCAGGGGGCTTCGACCACGAGGTCGCCGACGGTGAAGCTCGCCATGTCGCCATGGCTGCCATGCCCCTGCATCTTGTCACTTTGCGCGATGATCGTCCGCGCCGCTTTAGCCCCGGCCGGCGCGGCGGGAGCTTGCGGGACTACTTCGGGCGTAGCGTGGGCAGTGGCAGTGCCGGGCAGCGCAAGCAGCACCAACGCAAGGCTGCATGGAACAAGGGTCTTGAGCATGATCAACCTCTCTTCAAACGAGCGTGATGCCAGGTCCCGAAGGACCGGCGGTCGGATGAGACTGCTCAGCTCAAGTTCGGCGGTGCGCGTGAGCGGTGCGCCGGCAGCCCCCTTGCCATGACGGGGGCGTCGGACTCGGGGTGCAACCGGAAGGCCGGCTCCGCAGCATAGGCGACGGGCAGACCGATCCGCTCGGGTACCGACAGGACGCAGCCGCCGCACAGCACGCCGCATGGACAGCAGTGGTGCATCTGCGGCGCCCGGTCGTGTCGTGGACGCCGATCCTGTCCGCTCGCGTCGAGCGCGATCTCCTTGATGCCGTCGGCGGTGCAGATCTTGAGCGTGCTCGGAGACGATGGCTCGGCCGACAACGCCATCGCGAGGCCCGGCAACAGGAAGCGCGCCAGCAGCGTCAGGATCAGAGCAGAGGCGATGCGCCTGTTCACGGGATCACGAGCCCTTCGCTCGATGGACCACCGGACCCAAGCATCGGCGAGCCGCAAATGCGACGCAAGGCTTTGCCGCAACGCCAAGCCCGGGATCCGCCGCGACGGGCGACGCAACGCTGGACGGCAGCGCCGCGATCGGATCACATGGCGCTGCAGAGATGGGAGGCATGCAATGGAGCTTGGACTGCAGGGCAAGGTGGCGATCGTGACCGGCGGCAGCGACGGTCTGGGGCGGGCGACGGCGCTCCGGCTCGCGTCCGAAGGTTGCAAGGTCGCGATCTGCGCCCGCCGCGAGGATCACTTGAGCGCCGCTGCGGCAGCGATCGCCGAACAGACCTCGGCCGAGGTGCTGGCATGCCCAGCCGACGTTGCTTCGGCCGCCGAGATCAATGCCCTGGTCGATGCGACCATGGACCGCTTCGGCGGCGTCGACATCCTGATCAACAACGCCGGCACCTCGGCCGCCGCCTCGCTCGAAGCGCTCGACGACGAGGCCTGGCAGTGGGACATCGATCTCAAGCTGATGGCGGCCGTGCGCCTGTGCCGGCGGGTCGTGCCGATCATGCGCGAGCGCGGCGGCGGCAGCATCGTCAATGCCACGATCGTCGGCGGCAAGGCACCGGCCGCACGCTCGCTGCCGACCTCGGTCACCCGCGCCGCCGGCATCAATCTCACCAAGTCGCTGGCGAACGAATATGCCAGCGCCAAGATCCGGGTGAACACCATCTGCATCGGTCTGATCAAGAGCGCGCAATGGCATCGGCGCGCCGGCACCCGGCCGGTCGAGGAGCTGTATGCCGAGATGTCTGCGCGCGTCCCGCTCGGCCGGATGGGCGAGGCCGAGGAGTACGCCGATCTGGCAGCCTTCCTGGTGTCCGAGCGCGCGGCCTTCATCACCGGCGCCGCGATCAACCTGGATGGCGGCATGTCGCCCGTGGTGTGACGTGCGCAAGGGCCTATATATGCTTCGCGACCCAGGATCATCGCAATGATCCTGGCCTTTCGGTGACGGGAGCGGCGCCATGAAACAAGAAATCCTCGATCGGCTGCTCGAGGCGCGTGCGGCCAAGCGTCCGAGCGCGCTGCTGCGCTGGCTGCAGAGCGGCGCCGAGGCTCTGGTGGTCGACGGTCAGGTCGCCCTCGGCGAGGTGCCCCCTCCGGTCCTGGACGTGATCGCTGACGCTCTTCGCCGCGACAAAGGCATGACGCTGCCGACCGGCGACGGGCCGGTGTTCATCCAGGTCTTCAATCCGCCGCTTCGCCTCATGGTGGTCGGCGCGGTGCATATCGCCCAGGCACTGGTACCGATCGCGACCGTCGCCGGCTACGACGTCACCGTGATCGACCCGCGCGGCTCCTTCGCCAGCGATGCCCGCTTTCCCGGCGTCCATCTCCGGCAGGACTGGCCGGACGAGGCGCTCGAGGAGCTGCGGCCCGATGCGCGCACCGCCGTGGTGACCCTGACCCACGATCCCAAGCTCGACGACCCGGCGCTCGATCTGGCGTTGCGCTCCGAGGCGTTCTATATCGCAGCGCTCGGCAGCCGGCGGACCCATGCGGCGCGGCTCGAACGGCTGCAGGCGCTCGGTCACGACGCCCGGACATTGGCGCGCATCCATGGACCCGCCGGGCTGGATCTCGGCGCGGTCAGCCCGGCCGAGATCGCGATCTCGGTCATGGCCGAGATGACCCGGGTGCTCCGGCAACAGCCCGAAGACCGGCCCGCCACGGGCCAGGTGACCTCGGACCAGGCGGCATGAGATTTGGCGCGATCCCGCTCGACCAGGCGGAAGGTGCCGTGCTCGCCCACGCCTTGCGGATCGGCAAGCTGGCCTACAAGAAGGGCCGGCGACTGAGTGCCGCGGATGTCGAGGCGCTGCGCACCAGCGGCATCCGCGACGTGATCGCCGCCAAGCTCGAGCCGGGAGATGTCGAAGAGAACGAGGCCGCCCGGCTGATTGCCGAAGCGGTCGCGGGTGAGCAGGTCCGGATCGACCGGCCGTTTACCGGCCGGGTCAATCTGTTCGCCGAGCAGGCCGGCCTGCTGGTGCTCGACCGCGCGCGGATCGATCGCCTGAACCGGCTCGACGAGGCGGTGACCATCGCGACCCTGACCGAATTCGCCGAGGTCCAGCCCAAGCAGATGGTCGCCACGGTCAAGATCATTCCGTTCGCCGCAAAAGGCGCGGTGGTCGAGCAATGGTGTGCTTGCGCCGCCGAGGGTCCGCTGCTGCGGGTCGCGCCGTACCGTGCGCTCGATGTCGCCCTGATCCAGACCCGGCTGCCAGGAACCAAGGAATTGGTGCTCGACAAGACCGTGGCGGTGACCGCCGAGCGGATCACTGCTGTCGGCGGCCGGCTGGTGAGCGAAGCCCGTTGCGATCACGCCGTGCCTGCGCTCGCCGAGCGGGTCCGGGCGAGCCAGGCGGATCTCGTGCTGATTGCCGGCGCTTCCGCGATCACCGATCGGCGCGATGTGCTACCGGCGGCGATCGAGGCAGCAGGCGGTACGGTCGAGCATTTTGGCATGCCGGTCGACCCGGGCAATCTCCTGCTGCTGGCGCGCCAGGGCGGTCGCCCGGTCCTGGGCCTGCCGGGCTGCGCGCGCTCGCCCAAGCTGAACGGCTTCGACTGGGTCCTGCAGCGGCTGGCCGCAGACATCCCGGTTGGCCGCACCGACATCATGGACATGGGGGTCGGCGGCCTGCTCATGGAGATTCCGACACGACCTCAGCCGCGGGACGGTGCGGCGCCCGCGCGCCCCGGCCAGGTCGCGGCGATCGTGCTGGCCGCCGGCCAGTCACGCCGTATGGGAACGGACAACAAGCTGCTGGCGCTGGTCGACGGCCGACCGATGGCGAGCCACGTGGTCGATGCGATGCTGGCCTCACGCGCGTCGCCGGTGATCGTCGTGACCGGCCACGAGGAAGAGCGGGTGCGTGCAGCGCTCGGCGACCGGCCGGTGCAATGGTGCCACAATCCGGACTATGCAGACGGCCTCAGCACGTCCTTGCGGGCAGGCCTCGATGCCCTGCCCGAGGTCGACGGCGTGCTGGTCGCGCTGGCCGACATGCCGCGCATCAAGGCCGGGCAGATCGACCGTCTGATCGCCGCGTTCAACCCGACCGAGGGACGCGCCATCTGCGTGCCGACCGTGAACGGCAAGCGCGGCAACCCCGTCTTGTTCGGCACGCGCTTCGTGCCGGAGATGCGTGAGGTGAGCGGCGACGTCGGCGCCCGCCATCTGATCGGCGCCCATGCCGACGAGGTGGTCGAGATCGAGATGGATGACGACGCCGCGCTGGTCGATATCGATACGCTGGCCGCGCTCTCGGCGCTGCTCGAGACGGCATCGTGACCGCTGCGCTGATGAAGGACGACCTGTACCACCAGGCGATCCTCGAGCTGGCGCGCGAGGCCACGGGCCACGGGCGGCTCGAGGCGCCGCAGGCCAGCGTCCGGGTCGACAACCCGCTGTGCGGCGATCGCGTGACATTGGATCTGAGCCTGGAGGATGGATACGTCGGCGCGGTTCGCCACGAGGTGCGAGGCTGCCTGCTCTGTCAGGCTTCCGCCGCCGTGATCGGCGCGCGCGCGCCGGGGCAGACGCCGGCGGCGCTGCGTGAGAATGCCAGGCGGCTGAAGCAGCTGATGGTCGAAGGGCCAAGCGCATCGAACAACGGTCTCTGGCCCGAGCTCGGGGCGTTCGAGCCGGTGCACCGGCACAAGAGCCGGCATGAGTGCGTGCTGCTGCCATTCGACGCACTGATCCGGGCCCTTGACCAGGTCAACGCGGGGTAGCTGCGCCATATGGTCCCGGGTCGCTCGACTCTTGGTTGTCGAACTTCTGCACCTGTTGTAGCGCTTGGTCTGAGGCGAGTGGGGCAAACGAATCGGCTGCGTGAAGATGAGAAGTAGCGGTGTAATGTGGCCCTTGGTCCTGGTCGCGCTGCTCGGCGCGAGCCCGGCGTTGGCGCAGGACGCTCTTCCCGCCGCGTTCTACGGCGACTGGCAGGGCGCCACGCTGACCACTAATGAGGGTGGCGGCATCGACGCCACGCCTGCCGATCTCAACGTCCTGATCGAGCCCGACGGCAGCGGCTTTCGGATGCAGTGGACGGGCTTCACGCAGGAAAACTCGGACGCGCCGCTGGTCCGAAGCACGATCGAGGCACGATTCACGCCGACCGATCGACAAGGCGTCTTCGCTTTCAACCCCGAACAGAGCTCCATGCTGCTGCGGCTGTTCGGCGATCCCTCGACCAACAATCCTCTCAAGGGCGAGCCCTTGCTCTGGGCCCGCCTAAGTGACCAAACACTGTCCGTCTATGGCCTGGTGATCGATGAGCGCGGTGGTTTCGATCTCTACCAGCACGTGCGGACGCTGACGGGCGACGGCATGACAGCGCTCTATAGCCTGCGCACCGAGCATGGCGTGGAACTGACCCTGGAGGGTCAGCTTCAGCGAGGCGAGGGCTGAGGCGATGTGGTGCTTGGCGTACTCGCGACTTCCAAGATCGCGTGCGCGCGATCACGCTCGGCCTTCTGGCGATCGCTGGCCTCACCAGCAACAACGCCTTGGCGGCCGAACTCAGCGATTTTTTCGGCACCTACGTCGGCAACGCCGAGGTCGAGCCAATCCGTGGCGACGTGGCCTCCTCGCGCGACATGGACATCGTGATCGAGCCGTTTCACGACGACGGCTTTCAGATCCACTGGATTACCGTCACCAAGGTCGGCGGTCGGCGTGACGTCCCCGGCGTCGAGCGCGACGTGCAAGGCGCGCACTTCGAGCCCGCGGACGACCGGCGCTTCTATGTCGAGGTCGAGGCCGACAACCCCTTTCGCGAGCGCGAGGAGATGACACCGATGAGCGGCCAGGCGGTTCGCTGGGCCGGCCTCGATGGCGACGCGCTCCACGTCTACAGCTTCGCCGTGCTGGAGGATGGCAGGTACGAGCTGCAGATCTACGATCGGGTGCTGACCGACATCGGCCTCGACATCGTGTTTCGGCGCTTCGACGACGGCGAGCTGGTCAGGCAGATCAAGGGCTCCACGGTCCGCGTCAAGCCCTGATCGGTCCGCCGGCGTCAGCCTGGATCGGCTGACGAGCGCCCTTACTGTCGATCGAGTCCGGCGCGAGCGGCGGCGACCGCCTGGGCGATGATCCCGGCATCGCCGATGTGGTTGGCCAGCAGCAGGATCAGCCGGGCATCGAGGGCACGGACCTGCTCCGCATCAAGGCCGCCGTGCGCGTCGACCAGGATCTGATAGATCGCATCGGGATCGGCCACCGGCTCGAGCCGCAGGGCCCCTCGGGTCGTCTCGTTGATCCCGGTCATGATCTCGTGCTCCGCTCGGAGACGGGCTGGGCCTGGCCAGCACCATCGAGGGCGCGCCGCGCCGCCTGCCGCACCGCATCGGCCTCGAATCGGCGCCAGCGCGCGCTGACATGCTGATCCGATCGGACCAGATAGACGGCGCCATGCTCGGCATCGTAGCGCTTGCCGGCCAGGCCCTCGACATCGGTCAGCGCGTGCAGCCCCTCGATCGCCGGCGGTGCGCCTTCGGCCTGGCGCAGGATGATACGGCTCTCGATCGGCACCGGCTCACGGGCCAGGGAACGAAGCGCGCCCGCCATCCTCGCATCGAGCGCGTCTGCATGATCCAGGAACAGCAGCAGGGTCGCGCTCGGCGCCAGCTGGTGAAGCAGCCAGCAGGGCACGTCGCCGTGCAGCAACGGCGCGTCCTGGCACGGCGAGCCGGGCGCGACGCCGCCCTCGAACGGGTCGCGATCCGCCGTGACCAGCGACGAGAAGCCGAGATGGGTCGGGGTCGACAGACGGCCGCTATTGATCATCCTCCGCGCGAACTCGTGATGCTCGGCTAGCGTCAGCACGGCGTCGCGCATCACATGGCTGGCCGCATTGTGCGGCGTGATGAACTCGGTCGAGCGGGTCGAGTTCCGGATGTTCTCGTCCGCCGCCACCAGCCGCTCCTCGTCATAGCTGTCGAGCAAAGCTTCGGGCGCCAGGCGCGCGAGCACATAGGCGAGCTTCCAGGCCAGGTTGTCGGCGTCCTGGATGCCGCTGTTGAAGCCACGTGCGCCGAACGGCGACACCTGATGGGCGGCGTCGCCCAGGAAGATCACGCGGCCGTGGCGGAAGCGGTCGAGGCGCCGGCACTGGAACGTGTAGATGCTGATCCACTGCACCTCGAACGGCCGATCCTCGCCGAGCATCGCCTTCAATCGGGTCGTCACCCGCTCGGGCCTCGTCTCGACCTGGGGGTCGGCGTCGTTGCCGAGCTGCAGATCGATCCGCCAGATATGGTCGGGCTGGCTGTGCAGCAGGGCCGACTGGCCGCGGTGAAACGGCGGATCGAACCAGAACCAACGCTCGGGCGGGATAGTCCGCGTCCATCTTGACGTCGGTGATCAGGAACTGGTCGTGAAACACCCTGCCCTCGAACGCCAGCCCGAGCGCATGACGCACCGTGCTGTGCGCGCCATCGCAGGCGAGCAGCCAGTCGCAGGTCATGGCGTAGTCGCCGCTCGGGGTCGCGATCTCGATGCGGACGCCGTCCTGTTCAGCCGTGACGTCGGTCAGCCGATGGCCGAAGCGCAGGTCGACCGACAGCTCCTGCGCCCGCTCGATCAGGAACTGCTCGAGATAGTACTGCTGCAGATTGACGAACGCCGGCATGCGGTGGCCGGGCTCGGGCAGGAGGTCGAACGCGTAGACCATCTGCTCGCGCCAGAACACCTTGCCACGCTGCCAGGTGACGCCCTTGTCGAGCATGCGCTGGCCGATCCCGAGGCGATCGAGAATTTCGAGCGAGCGCTTGGCGTAGCAGATCGCGCGTGACCCCGCCCAGCGAGGTGCCGGCCTCGAGCACCACGCTGGCCACGCCGCGCAGCGCCAGATCGATCGCGAGCGACAGGCCGACCGGCCCGGCGCCGACAATGACCACAGGGTGATGCGCCCGGCGTCCGGGCTGCTGGTCGCGGCTCGGCCGGAAGGCGTATTGCGGTTGCATCGATCAGTCCTGCAGGGCGCGCCACATCTCCTGATCGCGCTCGGCGGTCCAGATCTTGGGATCGACCACACCGCTCGCCTCGTCATAGGCGCGCGAGATGTCGAACGGCATGCAGTGCTCGAAGATGACCCAGTGGCCGAAGCGCGGCTGCAGGACGGCGTGAGCGTCCTCATAGACCTGCTTGAGCGTCTTGCCCGTCGGCCACGCCCTGGCGGACCGTGCCGAACATCGTGGTCAGAAAATCCTGGGTCTCGGCGATTCCGGCCGCGACCTGCCCGGGATCCGCCAGGGCATCGCCACGGCCCGGCACCAGCTTTTGCGCACCCAGCGCGCGCACCCGATCGAGCGTCGCCGGCCAGTCGGTGAGATAGGCGTCGCCCGTGTAGGGCGCTGCGCCATACTCGACCAGATCGCCACTGAACAGCACCTGCTCCTCGGGCAGCCAGGCCACGGTGTCGCCCTTGGTGTGGCCGCGCCCGAGCTGCATGATCTCGATTCGCCTTCGGCCCAGCCAGACGGTCATCGAGCCCTCGAACGCCATGGTCGGCCAGGTCAGCCCGGGCACCGTCTCGACCGCACGGAACAGCCGCGGAAAGCGGCCGACCTCGCTGTCGAAATCCTGCTGCGCCGCGCTCCTCGATCAGGCCGTGGGTATCCTTGCTGGCGATGATCTCCTGCGCGCCGAAGCCCGAGGCGCCCATCACCCGCACCGCGTGATAGTGGGTCAGCAGCACATACTTTACCGGCTTGTCGGTGACCGTACGGATCCGCTCGACCAGCGCCTTGGCCATGACCGGCGTGGCGGTGGCATCGACCACCATCACGCCATCGTCGCCGATGATCACCCCCGAGTTGGGGTCGCCCTCGGCTGTGTAGGCGTACACGCCGTCCGCCAGCTCGGCGAACGTGATCTTCTTGTCGGCGAGATCGCCCTGCGAAGCAAAGCTCACGTCGTCCTCCCCGGCCCGAGGCGATTGTCCGCTCTATTTGTAACCCTGGCGCCACAGTTCGCCAATGATTTGCCGAAGCGTACCCGGTGACCGCGATCACATTCACGAGCCGCTTCTTGCGAACCCTGGGACTTGTGTAAAATTAGATTCAAAGGGCCGGATATAGGCCCGCAAACGAGTGCTGTTCCTCAAGATGAAACGACCTCGCCGTTGGCGCCGGGTAGCGGCTGGAGCTCGCCGCACTGGCCATACTTTCAACCGTGGCTTTCGGTGCATTCACGGAGAGCAAGTCCTTTTGGTTGCAATCCGCGATCCTCAGCCGGATCGCCGGCGAGCTCGATTTCACGCTGGGGACCGGGCCGAGCCCGAGCATCCGGTTCCCATCGACCGGCCCCTATGATCGCAGGCTCGGCTACACCGATCTGCCGCAGTTCATTGCCCGGCTCGACCAGCGTGACTATCGGGTCGAGCAACAGGCACGTCTTTCCGAGCGCCATCTCGCCACGATCGGGCAGGGGATCTATCCGATCTACCGGGAGCGCACCCAGGCTGGCCTGGTCGTGCTCGATCACGAGGGTGCTTCGATGTTCGAAGCGCGCTTCCCGGAGCGGATCCATCCCGACTTCGAGGCGGTACCGGGCCTGGTGGTCAACACGCTGCTGTT
This sequence comes from uncultured Alphaproteobacteria bacterium, assembly GCA_963731495.1. Classification (GTDB taxonomy): domain Bacteria; phylum Pseudomonadota; class Alphaproteobacteria; order Geminicoccales; family Geminicoccaceae; genus DASUGG01. The sequence continues at coordinate 170,667 of CAVSVZ010000072.1, read as the reverse complement.
CATCGAGAACCGTGAGCTGCTCGACCCGAGCGCCGCCTGGCGCAATCCGGCAATCGAGTGGGATCGGCTGCTGGCGGTGATGCCGAGCGCGCTCGCCAAGCTCGCGGATCCGACCATCAACGTGTCCGGCGCGAGCACCCTTGCCACCCAGATCGAGAAATACCGCCACTCGCCGTTCGGCCGCACCGACGACGTCGGTGAGAAGCTGAAGCAGATGGTCTCGGCCAGCCTGCGCGCCTATCTCGACGGCCCCGACACCAGCGCGGCCCGCCGGCAGATCGTGGTCGACTACCTCAACTCCACCCCGCTCGCCGCCCGCGCCGGCTTCGGTGAGGTCAACGGCATCGGCGACGGCCTGTACGCCTGGTTCGGCAGCGACTTCGAGCAGGTCAATCGGGCGCTGCGCGACCATGGCGGGACGGCAGAGCAACAGGCCGAGAAGGCGCTGTTCTACCGTCAGGTGCTGAGCCTGCTGCTGGCCCAGCGACGGCCAGCCCATTATCTGGTGGGCGGCCGCAACGACCTCGAGGCCCTGGCTGATCGCTATCTTCGCCTGCTGATCGCCGCGGGCGTGATCGATGATGCGCTCGGCCGGGTGGCACTCGCGCAGCGGCTACAGTTCGCCGCCGAGCCACCGGCCGCGGCCGAGGTGCCGTTCGTCGACCAGAAGGCGGCCAGTGCGATCCGCACCGAATTGCTCGACCTGCTCGGCGTGCCCAGCCTGTACGCGCTCGACCGGCTCGATCTGACGGCCGGCACCAGCATCGATCTGGCGGCCCAGCGACGGCTCACCTCGGAGCTCCAGCAGCTGACCGATCCCATGGCGGCGCGCGACCTGGGGCTCTACGGTCGTCATCTGCTCGATCCCGATCACTCGGGTGAGCCCCTGATCGCCAGCCTCACCCTCTACGAGCGCGGCGATGGCGTGAACTATCTGCGGGTCCAGACCGACAACCTGAACCAGCCGTTCGATCTCAACAGCGGCGCCAAGCTCGACCTCGGCTCGACCGCAAAGCTGCGCACCCTGATCACCTATCTCGAGATCGTCGCCGCGCTGCACGACCGGCTGGGCGGGCTCGACTCTGCCGGACGCCAGGAGGCGGCATCATCGGCGACTGATCCACTCAGCCAGTGGGCCCTGCTGTATCTGCACACCGCTGCCGATGTCAGCCTGGAGGCGATGCTCGAGGCGGCGATGGCGCGGCGCTACTCGGCGAGCCCGTGGGAGCGCTTCTTCACCGGCGGCGGCGTGCATCACTTCGCCAACTTCAACGCTGATGACAACGGCCGCGTGATGAGCGTTGCCGAGGCGTTTCGCCATTCGGTCAATCTTGTGTTCATCCGGATGATGCGCGACATCGTCAAATACTATCAGGCCGAGGGCGCCCCCGCCGACGCGATCCTGGACGATCCGGAAAATCCCCTGCGCGCGAGCTACCTCACGCGGTTTGCCGACCGCGAGGGCACCACCTTCCTGAACCAGTTCTACACCGAGTTTGCCGGTCTGACGCCCGACCAGGTGCTCGATCGCGTGGCGAGCGAGGTGCACCCGCGTGGCACCCGGCTGGCCGAGATTCTCCGGTCAGTACGACCAACCGCAGATCGCGCCGCGTTCGATGCTTTCGTGAGCGCTCGCCTGCCGCAGCCGCCGAGCGCGCACGACCTGGCGCGGCTCTATGACGAGCATGGTCCCGAGCGGTTCAACCTCAACGACCGGGCTTATATCGCCAGGGTGCACCCGCTCAAGCTGTGGCTTGCCGCCTGGTGGCAGGAGCACGCGGCCACCAGCCGCAGCGCCATGCTCGAGGCCTCGGCTGACGTGCGCCAGGAGAGCTATGCCTGGCTGTTCAAGACCGGACGCAAGGCCAAGCAGGACAAACGCATCCGTATCCTGCTCGAGGAGGAGGCCTTCGCGCGGCTCCACGAGGCGTGGCGGCGCCTCGGCTACCCGTTCGACCATCTGGTGCCGTCCTATGCCACCGCGATCGGCAGCTCGGCCGACCGGCCCGAGGCGCTGGCCGAGCTGGTCGGCATCCTGCTCAATGACGGCGTCTGGCAGCCGGCCGTGCGGGTCGAGCGCCTGCATTTCGCCCAGGACACGCCCTACGAGACCGTGCTCGCCGACCAGCCCAAGCCAGCCGTGAGGGTGCTCGCGCCGGAGATCGCGCGGTTGGTCCGCAAGGCGATGGTCGACGTGGTCGAAAATGGGACCGCCGTCCGGCTGCGCGGCGCTTTTGGCGACCAGGACGGCGTGCCGATCGCGATCGGCGCCAAGACCGGCACCGGCGATAACCGCCGCAAGACGTTCGGCCCGGGTGGTCGGCTGATCGACTCGCAAGCCGTGAGCCGCACCGCCACCGTGGTGTTCTTCATCGGCGATCGCCTGTTCGGCAACATCACCATCTACGTCGGCGGTTCCGACGCCGAGGGCTTCAATTTCACGAGCTCGCTGCCGGCGCAACTGCTCAAGGGTCTCGCGCCGGCGATCCAGCCGCTGCTCGACCAGCAGGGCATCCGGACTGCCGAGACCTCGCCCGGAGAGGGCGGCGCTTAGAGCGGTTGGGCGACGTTACGGGCCGTCGTAGCGGACAACCTGCTGGTCGATCGCGCCGAAGATCGAGCGATCGCCGTCCAGCATGTCGATCCGGACGCGATCGCCGAAGCTGAGGAACGAGGTCGCGGCCTTGCCCTGCTCGATCGCCTCGATCGTGCGCACCTCGGCAAGGCACGACGAGCCGACGGCGCGATCCGCATTCGAGATCGTGCCGGAGCCGACGATCGTGCCGGCGGCAAGCGGCCGGGTCCTGGCCGCATGCGCGATCAGCTGGCCGAAGTCGAATTGCATCTCGACGCCGGCGTCGGGCCGGCCGAACTCCTGCCCGTTGATCCAGGACCGCAGCGGCCCATGCAGCCGGCCGTCGCGCCAGGCGGAACCCAGGCCGTCAGGCGTCACCGCGACCGGCGAGCAGGCGCTGCGCGGCTTGCCCTGGAAGAAGCCGAAGCCCTTGGCCAGCTCGTTCGGGATCAGGCGCCGCAGCGACACGTCGTTCAGCAGCATGACCAGCTTGACATGCTCCCGTGCCGCTTCCGGGCTCACGCCCATGGGCACGTCGTCGGTGATCACGGCGACCTCGGCCTCGAGGTCGATGCCGAACGCCTCGTCGGCGACCGCGATCGGATCGGTCGGCCCGAGGAAGCCGTCGGAGGCGCCCTGATACATCAGGGGATCATGCAAGAAACTTTCGGGCAGCTCGGCACCGCGCGCTTGGCGCACCAGCCGGACGTGGTTGAGATAGGCGCTGCCATCGGCGAACTGATAGGCGCGCGGCAGCGGGGCGGCGCAGGCGGCCGGATCGAACGCGACGGCGTCGGGCGCGTCGCCCTGCTCCAGCCGTGCCGCGACCTCGCGCAGGCGCGGCTCGACGTTGGCCCAGTCGTCGAGGGCTGCCTGCAGGGTCGGCGCGATCTCCGGCACCGCGAGCGCCCGGGCCAGATCAGCGCGCACGACGACCAGCCGGCCGTCGCGCCCGGCCCTGAGCGAGGCGAGCCTCATCGGCCGCCGGCCGGGATCTTCGGCGCCGGACCGGCGGGCGCCTGCCAGCTCTCGACATAGCGCCGGTTCTCGACAGCGCCCGCGGCCTCGCCGATCTCGAGCGCGTCGCGGGTGTCGAGCATCACGGCATACTCGTCGGTCGCCTCGCGCTTGGCCTCGAACATGCCGCGCAGCGCCTCGGGGTGCGGGCCATGGGTGAAGCCGCAGGGATGGAAGGTGACCATGCCGGCCTCGATGTTGTCGCGGCTGGTGAAGTCGCCGCGATGGTAGAAGATCACCTCGTCGAAATCGTCGTTGTTGTGGAAGAACGGCAGCTTGAGCGCACCCGGGTCGGTCTCGATCGGACGCGGGCAGAAGGTGCAGACCACGAAGCCCGGGCCGACGAAGGTGGTGTGCGCCGAGGGCGGCAGGTGATAGCGGTGGCTCATCAGCGGCCGGATGTCGCGCACATTGATGCGACAGACCGTAAGGTCGCCCGACCAGCCGACCGCATCGAGCGGGTTGAACGGGTAGGTCACGGTGCTGACGGCACCGCGCCGCTTGATCCGCACCCTGGTCTCCACCTCGCCCTGCTGCGCCAGGAAGGCGTCGTCGATCTGCGGCACGTCGAGCATCGCCGGATCGAAGATCGCATGCTGGCCGACCATGCCCTTGTCCGGCAGCATCAGCGAGCCGTTGGTCGCCTCGATCAGCAGCGCCGTGACCGGCGTCGCGCCCTCCAGACGCCACATCGTGCTGCGCGGCACGACGATGTAGTCGCCCGCAGAAAACTCGAGATGGCCGTAGTCGCAGAACAGATCGCCCGCACCCTCGTGCACGAAGATCAGCTGATCGCCGTCACCGTTGCGAGCGAGGTCCTCCATCCTGGTCGGCGCCCGCCAGAAGGCGAGCTTGACCTGGCCATTGTGCAGGCAGGTCGGCGCATCCCAGGGCGAGGGTCGGACGCCCGCGATCTGGTTGAGATCGAAGCAGCGCGGCCGCAGCGGTCCCTCCCAGTCGACCCAGCCGGTCGGCGGGTGGCGGTGGTACATGTGGGTCGCCGGGCCGAAAAACCCTTCCTTGCCGAGCTCGCGCTCGTAGGTGCCTTCCGGGAAATCGGCATGTGCCTGGCGCGAGGCGCGGCCCTCGACCTTGGGATAGGAGACGTATCGCCGGTTGGCCATCGACCGCTCCAACGGTTGGGCGCCGCGCCTGAAGGTCCGACGCCGGACGCCAGTTCAAACAACGGTTGAGCGGACTATTGGCGCAGCCGGCATCGGATTCAAGGTTCGCGTCAGCGAGGCTGCGGGAAAGGCAGAGATCACGCGGTGCGGCCAGCGCCGCCAAAGCGCGCTCGGCCGATGCGAAACCTGCGCTAGCGGGCCGTCGTGGGGGTCCGTTCTCCGTTGCGCAAGAGGGCCTGCGCACCGCTGCGATCGGCCGTAGTGCTCTGCGATCCGCCAGGTTTTCTGCGGCTTTCGGGTTTGCTCGGTAGCATGGCGGCGACAGGGCGAGCGCCTGGCGGCGCGGTGTGCGCAAGCGGCGCAGGCTCGGCTGCGGAGTCCGGGGCCGGCGCGATCTCGATCAAAGCTGCAGCCGAGGTGGCGGGCGAAGCCGTGGGAAGTGCCGCTTCGGCACGTGATTGGCCAGCATTGGTGCGGATTTCCGGTTCGTTCGGTCGCTCGCCTTTCGCGTGCGCTGCCTCGCGCGTCGTTTCCTGCGCCGCCTCGGCCTGCAGCGCCTTGAGGGTGCGCAGCGTGCGGAACACCTCGGCCTGGGCGGCGGCGCGATAGCGCAGCAGCGTGTCGAAGGCGCGGCGCCAGGGCTAGAAAGGGGTTGGGGCCCCTTTCCCCAACCAGCCCTGGCGCCCATTGCCGTCCTTGATCAGAGCCAGCCCGAGGTCGCCGTCGTCGAACAGGCCCTCCATCTGGCGGTCAAACAGCTCGGCCTCGATCTGATCGGCCCGCTCGAGCCGCCAGGCCGCGCGCACGATCCGGCCCGCGAAAAAGCCCTGCAACGGGTCCTGCGGTGACAGGCTGTCGAGCATCGCCGCCTCGAACGCGGCGAACTCTTGCGGGTCCTCGTCGCCGACCACGGCGAAGGTTTCGGCACGCAGCCCGTGCTTGAGCGCGTTCTGCGCCGAGCGTTGCTTGCCTTCGGGCGTCTTCGGGCCCCGCGACTTGGCGCCATTGCGCCGGCTGGCTTCGGCGCGCGCCGGGCTCAAGAGGGCGGAGAGCGTGGCGGTGACGTTCGCTGCGGCCACGCGCTGCGCGGCTTTGGGTCTGGACATAGGGAACCATCCCGAAAAATTTTGGAGGGGCTCCGGGCGACCACCCGGTGGCATTAATTTATCCGAATATAGGAAAAAATGCAAGGACTTCGGATGTCCACCCTGTCGTCCTCGGGCTTGACCCGAGGACCCAATCAGCAGTCGTGGTGAGAAGCCGTTGGAGATAGTGACAAGGTGCCCTTTCCGCTCGAGTCGAAGAGGGATGGGTCTCAGGCCGGAGACCGGGGTTGGCGCCTCTCTCTCCAACCTGGCCTGAGCACCCCTCTATGGCTCACAGCGCGATCTCCTCATACAGGTCAAGCCAGGTCGGGTTGGTTCGCTCGATCAGGGCGATCTTCCAGGCTCGCAGCCAGTGCTTCAGGGTTTTCTCACGCTGGATGGCCCCGGCGACGTTGTCAAAGACCTCGAACCATACCAGGCGGTGGACACCATATCGGGACGTGAAGCCCGACACCGTACCGGATCGATGCTCGAAGACGCGGCGCGTCAGATCCCCGGTAACACCGATATAGAGAGTGCCTCGAGGCCGGCTCGCGAGCATGTAGACGTAATAGGTCACCAGCGATTCAACGTGGGATTGGGTCCTCGGGTCAAGCCCGAGGACGACAAATGCGCACGTCAAGCCCGAGGACGACAGAAGGTGGGGGCTGCTAGCTGCCGGTGACGGCGTCCGGCTGCAGCTCCGGGGCCGCTTTGGCGAACGCCTCGATCTGACGGCAGTGCTGGTCGATCGCGCGAATCGTCGGGTAGGGCTCGAGATCGCAGCGGTAGCGACGCGCATTGTACACTTGTGGGATCAGGCAGACGTCCGCGAGCGTCGGCGCATCGCCGAAGCAGAAAGGGTCGCCCCGCTCGGCGAGCACCGCCTCGATCGGCTCGAAGCCCTGGCCGACCCAATGGCGGTACCAGGCCAGCCGGTCGGGCTCGGGATCGCCGCGCTGCTCGAGATATTGCAGCACGCGCAGATTGTTGAGCGGATGGATCTCGCACACGATCGCCAGTGCCAGCGCGCGCGCATAGGCACGCCCCGCCGGGTCTTTGGGCAGAAGCGGCGGCCGGGGGTAGCGCTCGTCGAGATACTCCATGATCGCGAACGACTGGCCGATGCCGACCTCGCCGTCCTGCAGATAGGGCACCAGTCCCTGCGGGTTGCGCGCGCGATAGGTGCCGGCACGGTGCGCGCCCTTGCGCAGGTCGATCGCGATCTGCTCGTAGGTCAGGCCTTTCAGGTTGAGGGCAATCCGCACCCGATAGGCCGCCGAACTCCGCCAGTAGTCGTAGAGCTGCATCGCTTACCTCCGCCGAGACCCGGCGATGCTAGCGCGTCCTGGCGATCAGGTCTCCTACCGACACCATCTCGACTTTACGGCCCCAGGACGCGGGTCTATTCGATCGGTTGGCGCATCTGATCTCTGGCAACGAGCGGAGGGAACATGGTCGACAAGGTGGTAAAGTCGGATGCCGAGTGGCAGCAGCAGCTGACCAAGGAGCAGTACTACGTGGCCCGCAAGAAGGGCACGGAGCGGCCGTTCACCGGCGCCTATCACGCCAGCAAGGAGCCGGGCACCTATGTCTGCGTGTGTTGCGGGCAACCGCTGTTCGATGCCGCGACCAAGTATGACTTCAGAACCGGCTGGCCGAGCTTTTACGAGCCGATCGAGCCGGATGCGGTCAGCACCGAGACCGATCAGAGCCTGTTCATGGAACGCACCGAGGCCCTTTGCAGCCGCTGCGATGCCCATCTCGGCCATGTCTTCCCGGACGGGCCGGAGCCGACGGGCCAGCGCTACTGCATGAACTCGGCCTCGCTCAAGCTGGTGCCGGGCAAGCAGGACGAAGAGGGCTGACCGGCCGTGGCGAGCTTCACCCTGATCGTCGGTAACAAGAACTACTCGTCCTGGTCGCTGCGGCCCTGGCTGGCCATGCGCCAGGCAGGCATCCCGTTCGACGAGATCGTGATCCCGCTCTACCGGCCCGAATCCAAGGCGGCGCTGCTGGAGCACTCTCCGGCCGGCAAGGTGCCGGTGCTCGAGCACGACGGCCGCGCGGTCTGGGATTCGCTGGCGATCATGGAGGATCTCGCCGAAACCTGCCCTGATGCGGCGCTATGGCCGGCGGACCCGGGCGCGCGGGCGCTGGCACGCTGCATCTCGGCCGAGATGCACGCCGGGTTCCAGGCCCTGCGCAACGGCATGCCGATGGACCTGCGCGCGCATCTGCAGGGTCAGGGACGCAGCGACGCCGTCGCTGCCGACATCGAGCGGGTCACGGCGATCTGGCGCGAGTGCCGCGCGCGCCTTGGCGATGGCGGCCCCTTCCTGTTCGGCGCGTTCTCGATCGCCGATGCGATGTACGCGCCGGTCGCGGCGCGCTTTCGCAGCTATGGCGTTGAGCTCGACGGCCCATGTCAGGCTTATGCCGATGCCGTGCTGGCCATGCCTTCGTTCCTGGCGTGGCAGGCTGCGGCAATGCAGGAACCCTGGGTGATCACGAGCTACCGCAACCCCGCGCCAGCAGCCCGGGCATGACCGCCTGCACCCTGATCATCGGCAATCGAAACTACTCGTCCTGGTCGCTGCGCGGCTGGCTCGCGGCGAGCCAAAGCGGGCTCGCGTTCGAGACGGAGCTGGTGCGACTGTCGGAGCCCGGGTCGCACGCGGCGCTGCTCCGCCATTCGCCGGCCGGCAGGGTGCCGGTGCTCAAGCATGGCGATCGGGTGGTCTGGGATTCGCTCGCGATCATCGAATATTTGGCGGAGCTGTGTCCGGACGCGGGCCTGTGGCCGGCGGATACGGATGCCCGGGCCATGGCGCGCTCGATCGCAGCGGAGATGCATGCCGGCTTTGCGGCGTTGCGCGACCAGATGCCGATGAACCTGCGCAAGGACCTGCCCGGCAAGGGCCGCGGCCCCGGGGTCGCCCTGGACATCGCGCGGGTCACGGCGATCTGGCATGCGTGCCGCGCGCGGTTCGGCGAAGGCGGTCCTTTCCTGTTCGGGCGCTACTCGGCCGCCGATGCGATGTATACGCCGGTCGCCAGCCGCTTTCGGACCTATGGCGTGGCGCTCGACGCCCCCGGCCAGGCCTACGCCGATGCCGTCCTGGCGTGGCCGGCGTTCCTGGCGTGGCAGACCGAGGCGCTAAACGAGCCCTGGGTGATCGCCGAGGACGAACGCTAGCTCCAACTGCACCCTTTCCGGGCCTGGATCCCACCGATTCGTGGGGCATGTCCCCCAATCCGGGCAGCTAGTCCGGCCTCAAGACCGCCTGTAGCCTGCCTTTGCGATCGGCAAAAGATCACAGGCAATCAGCGGCGCGCAGAATCCGCCGATCGGGCGCCACGATGGATGCAAGCAGGCATGGCAGGCCGAGCCGCACGTCCCGTCGAGACCGACCAGGCCGCGCCTGCCTTCCGGCCGATCCAACCTTTGCCGGACCTCCGGAGGTTTGCGGAGCAGCTCAAGCTCGAGCTGGCGGCGGGCTGTCGGGGCGTGGATGCGGGCGCCGAGCGGGCGGCGCTGCTCGCGGAGATCGACCGGTTCACCTCGTCGCACGGGCGCGCGCTGCATCAGACCCTTGCCGACCGTCAGGCGCGCTCGGGCGGCCGCCATCTTGCCGATCTGTATCGCCGGCAATATCTGACGGCGCGCGGCTCGATACCGTTGGATCCGATCAGCCAGGCGCCCGCCGTCCTCTATCGCCTGCCGGCCAACCTGCGCGACGCGCCGCCTGCGGTGCGTGCGGCGGTGCTGATCCACAGCGCCGCCGGTCAATGGCTCGACCACAGGGCCTGCTGTGCGCGGCCGGCGGGGCGGCCGTTCGATTGCCCGACCTCCGAGTGCGCCGTGTTCGGCCTGTACCGGCAGATCGACACGCCAGCCGACCGCCTCGTGCGCAAACGCGATCCGACCTATGTCGCCGTCGTCTATCGCGGCAGGGTGGGGTTCGTCCGGGCGGTATTGGATGCCGGCACCGTGATCGGCACGCCCTCGATCGGCAGAGCGATCGACGCCTTTATCCGAGAGCACGAGAGGTTCGCCGACACGTCCCCTTTCGTGCACACGGCGCTGGCCAAGGAGGAGGCGCTCGCACTGCGGGCGATGATGGCGCCATCGCTCCAACAGACGCTGATGAGGCGATGCCAGGAAGCACTGGCCGTGGTCGAGATCGACGACCGCGTCTCCCCTCACGCGCCTCCGTCGACCCTGCTGCTGCGCACGCAGTTCGGCGATGGCGGTAATCGATGGTTCGGCAATGCCAACCTGGTGCTGTTCGCATCGGATCACTTCGGCATCGTGGTCGACCACGCGCTGATCGACGGCAGCGACGCGAGCGAGATCGGACGCGCGATTCACGAGCGGGCCGCCGCGCACCCAAGGCGCCTGCGTGCCTGGCGACAGGAGACAGACCCGAGCGGACTTCTTTCCGGCGAGCATCCGGCCGGATCCGGCATGGCGGACCGGCGGTGCCGCGCGGCCATCCGGCGCTATCGATCGGCCTGCAGCGGCTACCGGGCAAGCATGCTTCGCCTCGACCTCAAAGAGGCCGATCCCTCGCAGACGGCGCTGCCGGCCGTGATCAGCGCCCAGCTGGGCTATCTGCGCCAGCACGGTCGCCTGGTCGAGGCCTACCTGCCGGTGAGCATGAAGCACTATCGATTCGGACGGGTGGCCGGCGTCCGGGCAGCCTTCCCTGAGACCCTCCTGCTCGCCGACGCCATGCGGAACCATAGCGCCGACGCCGCCGCTGAGCTGCTCCAGGCGAACCTGCTGCGCTGGAAGGCGCTGATCGCGTCGACCCGGCTGGACGGCGGCATAGTCCGCCATCTTGCCAATCTCGCCAGGCTGGCGACCGAGCTGGCGATCGACGTGCCCCTGTTCGCGCACGCGCGGATTCGCCACCGCTTCCGCTATCCCGGGATCACGACCACGGCGTTGCGCAGCAATCCCGCCCTGATGGCCGCTTCGTTCCCGGTTGCCGACGGCGTCTGGGGCCTGTTGACCATCGTCGACCAGGAGGAGGCGCGCGTCACCGTGATCACGCCCGACGACCAGGCCGACCACGCGGCCGCCGCGATCGCGCGGGTGTTCGGCCTGCTCAGGACCTGCGCCGCGGATCACCTGCGGGAAACGGCGTTCCGTCATTCGACATCGAAGATGCCTCCCAGGAACGCCAGCCACGTCGGAGCAGGACGCTGGTCCCAGGCGAACAGGACGATCGGTCGCTGCACCAGATAGAAGATCGGGCCGCCGTTCGCGTCGACGATGTCGAAGTCGAGGCGCAGATGCTCCGCCGGATCGACGCTGCCGCCGTCGAAGCGGATGCGATCGAACGGCTCGTCGTCCTGCTGCGTCTGCGCGAACCGGTCGGCCTTGGCTACACGGGCGAAGTTCTGGGGCTGGTCGAACGAGAGGCCGTCGGTGTAGACGCTCGGCTGGTCGACGTGACGCCGAAGCTCCAGGTCGAATCCGGCCCAGGCCCACCGGCCGCGATTGGCGATGACGTTGACCACGGAAAGGGAAAGAAAACCCAGCGCCGGCGAGATGTTGACGCGGCCGGTCCGGTTGTTGCGGATGACCAGGATGGCCGGCTCCGCACCGGTGATCTCCTCGACCAGGACGATCGGATCGTCGCGCGTGCCAGTGCCGCTCGCGCTGACCAGACGCGCGCCGCCGAGTTCGTCGCTGAACGACAGACCGCCGGTCGTCCAGGTCTTTGCGATCGCATCGGCCGACACAAAGCAGCAGCTCGCAAGCAAGGCGCATCGGCCCACGATCGGCAGGAGTGCAGGCCACAAACCTCGTGAGCGGCGACGCGTTTTGCGCCACGCCGAGGGCCAGATGCCGCTGTGCCGGTCGAAAGCGCTCATCACCTCCGTCCAAGGAACCCGACGGCGAGCCCCGAACGGTATCACGATGAGGGCGACAAGTAACCTGTTGCACGCGAAAGGCCGAACGCGTGCCGCACTGCGCCGCGTACCAAAAAAGCGGCGGGGGAGGTCCCCCGCCGAGCCAGGTGGGTTTGAGAGGCAATGGCCGGCACAGCATCCGGCAAACGAGAGGCGCCAAGTCATCACGCTAGAGGGCAACGCACGCCAGCATCAAAGCCATATCTCTAGCGAAGCATCCGGCGTCGCTTGCAACTCTGGGTCCGGCTCGTTTCAGAATGATGTCCGCCAGGAGCCGAATTGTTTCAGTTGTTTCAGCCGGCCGCCGGACGGAGCACGACGAGCGGCCGTTGCGGCCCGTGCGATCCCTGATATGGTCGCTGCACGGTGTCGAAAGCCATGGGGGAACAATGCCTGCGGCCCGCTTGCTCGAAGGCCGGCGCGCCCTGGTGACGGGTGGTGCCACCGGCATCGGCCGTGCGATCGCCGAGGCCCTTGCTGCGGCCGGTGCGCGCGTCGCCGTCACCGACGTTCGCGTCGCCGATGCCCAGGCGGTCGCGGAGCGGCTCGAGGGCGCGATCGCGTTCCGTCTCGACGTCACCGATGCCCTCGAGACCAAGCAGGTCATCGAGCACGCCGCCGGGAATCTGGGCGGGCTCGAGATCGTGTGCGCCAATGCCGGCGTCTCCACCATGAACCCCGTGATCGACCTCACCGAGGCGGAGTGGGACCACAACATGGCGGTCAACGCCAAGGGCGTGTTCCTGACCAACCAGGCGGCCGTACGCCATTTTCTGGCGCATGGCGTCAAGGGCGTGATCGTCAACACCGCCTCGCTCGCCGGCAAGCAGGGTGCTCCGCTGCTCGCCCACTATTCCGCAAGCAAGTTCGCGGTGGTGGGGTTCACCCAGGCGCTCGCCCGCGAGGTCGCGCCGCACGGCATCCGCGTCAACTGCGTCTGTCCCGGCTTCGTGCGCACGTCGATGCAGGATCGCGAGGTGGTCTGGGAAGCGAAGCTGCGCGGCATGACGACCGCACGCGGTGCGCGAGGAGTACGTCGCCCTCACGCCGCTCGGCCGGCTCGAGGAGCCGGCGGACGTCGCCGACGCGGTGGTGTTTCTGGCGAGCGATGCCGCCCGCTTCATCACCGGCGAGGCGCTGAGCGTCACCGGCGGCGTGCGCATGGACTGATGGCCGCGGCGGAGCGATCAGTCGCGGCGCCGGTGGTGCGGCGGGGCGCCGGCCTGCGCAGGGCACTGAAGGTTGCGGTGCCGCATGCGATCCTGATCCTGTTCTCGGCGGCCATCCTGCTGCCGCTGCTCTGGGTCCTGCGGGTCAGCCTCACCGACAAGGTCACCGCCTATCGGATCCCGCCTGAGTGGACGGCGCCGAAGCTCGACAACTACATCGAGATCTTCTCCGCCTATCCGTTTGCGACCTGGTTCACCAACAGCGTGATCGTCGCGGTCGCCTCGACGGCGATCGCCCTGCCGCTGGCAACGGCCATGGCCTATGCCTTCGCCCGGTTCGACACCGGCGGTCACTGGCTTCGTCTCGGCGTGCTGTCCAGCCAGATGCTGCCGCCGGTGATCCTGGTGCTGCCGCTGTTCGCGCTGTTCCTGGGCGCCGGGCTGCTCAACACGCATGCGGCGTTGATCGTGGCGCATCTTACGATCAACCTGCCGTTCCTCGCCTGGCTGCTGGTGGCCTTCTTCGAGGGCGAGGCCAAGCAGCTCGAGGAGGCGGCGCGGTGCGAGGGCTGCACGCGCTTCCAGGCCTTCCTGCACGTCGCCGTGCCGGTCGCGGCACCCGGCATCCTCGCGGCGGGCCTGCTGGGCTTCATCTTGAGCTGGAACGAGTTCCTGCTCGCCCTGATTCTCTCGGGCCGGCAGACCAACACCCTGCCGGTCGGCCTCTCGACGCTCGAGACCCATCGCGGGGTCGAGATCGCGCTGCTGGCCGCCGCCACCCTGTTCTCGGTGATCCCTGTCTTTCTGCTGTTGCCGTTCCTGCGCAAATATCTGATCAAGGGGCTCTCGCTCGGCGCCATCAAGTAACCACCTGACAAAGGGTAGGGAGAGGCAAAAATGACGAAGCTGCTGATGCTAGGTTCGGCGATCGCGTTGATCGCCGGCTCGGCCCATGCCGAGACCATCCACATCCTGATGGAAAGCGTGCCCGATACGCGCTTCGTGCAGGAGGTCGTGCCGCAGTTCACCGAGGAGACCGGCATCGACGTCGACATCGAGGTCGTGAACTACGCCGAGATGCACACCAAGCTGGTGCCGCAGCTGGTGGCACCGACCGGCAGCTACGACCTGATCGTGGTCGACTTCTACTGGGTCGGCGAGTTCACCAAGGCCGGCTGGCTGCAGCCGCTCGACGAGCGCATCGAGCAGGACGGCTTCGACACCTCGGTCTACTTCAATTCGCTGATGAACCTGGTAGGCCGAGGTCGACGGCGTCACCTACATGCTGCCCTTCTACAACTACGCCATGGGCCTGACCTACCGGAAGGACCTGATCGACGATCCGCAGGAGCAGGCGGCGTTCAAGGAAAAATACGGCATCGATCTGCGCGTGCCCGAGACCTGGGACGAATACATGAAGCAGGTCGCGTTCTTCACGCGCGATACCAACGGCGACGGCCAGGTCGACTTCTACGGCGTGGTCAACCAGGGGCTGCGGCCCGATCCGATCGCCATGGAATGGTCGAACTATCTGTATGCCGAGGGCGGGCAGTACTACGAGGAAGGCACGTGGAAGCCGACGCTCGACACGCCCGAGGCGCTGGCCGCGCTCGAGGCCTACAAGACCAATCTCGGCGACTATGGTCCGCCTGGGGCCGCGAGCTTCGGTTTCGACGAGGCGTTCAACGTCGCAGCCCAAGGCAAGGCGTTCAGCTACATCACCTACAACATGTTCCGCACCGCCTACGACGATCCGGAGCAGTCGACGGTGGTAGGCAAGGTGGAGATTGCGGCGGTGCCGAGCGGCGGCCTGAACGGCGCCTGGGGCTGGGCGATTCCGAAGTCGAGCCCGAACCCTGAGGCCGCCTGGACGTTCCTGAAGTGGATCGAGAGCCCGGAGATCGCCAAGCAGCGCGCGCTGCTGGGCGGCTCGCCAACCCGAAGCGACGTGTTCGACGACCCGGAGCTGGCCGCGAAGTATCCCTACTACCCGGCGCTGCGGAACGTTCTCGACACGGCGCGCAACTTCCCGGTGTTCACCTACACGCCGCAGTTCGTCGAGGTGCTGGGGCGTGAGCTGTCGCTCGCGGTGACCGGCGAGAAGAGCAGCGAGGAGGCGCTCCAGGCCGCCAACGCCGAGTTCGAGGAGCTGCTCGAGAAGGACGGCAAGCGCTGAGCATCGATCAGCCCATCGGGAATGGGATGAGCGCAGCGCTCGCCACGGCCTCGATCGAGCGAAGGGATCATCGGTTCGGCTACCTGATGGCCGCGCCGGGCCTGCTCGCGCTGTTCCTGGTCATCCTGTTCCCGATCCTGTTCACGCTCTACACCAGCGCCTTCGACTTCACCCTGATCCAGCCGACCCACGACGTGTTCGTCGGGCTCGGCCACTATGCGCGCGCGCTCAACAACGCCGAGTTCGGGCAGTCGCTCTGGGTGACGCTGTGGTTCGTCGCCGCAGTGGTGATGTTGGAGTTTGTCGTGGGCTTCACGGTCGCGCTGATGCTCAATACGGTCGAGCGCGGTAAGAACATCTACTACCTGATCCTGCTGTTCCCTCTGCTGATGAACCCCGTGGTGGTCGGGCTCATCTGGCGGATGTTCCTGCATCCGGTGCTCGGCATCGTGAACTACCTGCTGAGCCTGATCGGCATCGGGGCGGTGAACTGGCTGGGCGATCCGCAGAACGCGTTCTGGACCCTGGTCATGGTCGACATCTGGCATCAGGTCTCGTTCATGGTGGTGCTGCTGCTGGCGGGGCTCTCGGCGCTGCCGCGCGAGCCGTACGAAGCGGCGCGCATGGAGGGCGCCTCGACGATCCAGACCTTCCTCCACGTCACCCTGCCCCTGATGCGCCCGGTGATCATGGTGACGCTCCTGATCCGGCTGATCTTCGCGGTCCGGACCTACGATCTGGTCTACATCATGACCCGTGGCGGGCCGGGCCAGGCGACCGATCTGGTCAGCTACTTCATCTACCGGCAGGCGTTCGTCGGCCTGAACATCGGCCAGGCCGCCGCCCTCTCGATCATCCTTCTGCTGATTGTCATGACGCTCACCGTCTACCTCTACCGATACATGCGCTCGCTGGCGTAAAAGCATGGCCGGAAACGACATTCTCCTCGAGCATCTCAGCAAGATCTACCCGCCCGACGTCAAGGCGGTCGATCAGATCGACCTCTCCATACGCGATGGCGAGTTCATGATCCTGCTCGGCCCGTCGGGTTGCGGCAAGTCGACCACGCTGCGGATGATCGCGGGGCTGAAATCGGTCACCGCGGGCAATCTCTACATCGGCGAGCACCGGATCAACGACGTCGACCCGAAAGACCGCAACCTCGCCATCGTCTTTCAGAACTACGCGCTGTTCCCGCACATGAGCGTCGCGGGCAATCTCGGCTTCGGCATGCGGATTCGCGGGCATGCGCGCGCCGAGATCGACGCGAAGGTGCGCGATACCGCGACGATGCTGGGCATCGTCGAGCTGTTGGACCGCAAGCCCGCGCGAGCTTTCCGGCGGCCAGCGGCAGCGGGTGGCGCTCGGGCGCGCGCTGATCCGCGACCCGGTCGCCTACCTGCTCGACGAGCCGCTCTCCAACCTCGACGCCAAGCTGCGCAGCAGCATGCGCACCGAGCTGGTCAAGCTGCACCGGCGGCTCGGCCGCACGATCGTGCACGTGACCCACGATCAGGTCGAGGCGATGACCATGGGCGAGCGGATCTGCATCATGAACCACGGCCGCATCGTGCAGGTAGGCCCGCCCATGGAGGTCTATCGCAACCCGGCATCGACCTTCGTCGCCGGCTTCCTGGCAAGCCCGCCGATGAACCTTGTCGACGCCCATATCGAAGGCGAGCGCGATGGTCGCCTGCGGGTCGTGTGCGGCAGCTTGGCCTTGTCGCTGCCGAGCGCCGATACCGGAGCCTATGCCGCCTGGCGCGACCGCGACGTGATTCTCGGCATCCGCCCCGAGGACATCCACGAGCATCAGGTCCAGCCGACGATGCAGCCGGTCCAGGTCCAGGTCGTGGCCCTCGAGGCGTTGGGCCCGGAGATTATCCTGGTCGCGAGCTTGCCGGGTGCTGCGGAGATCTCGGCGCGCATGGGCGCCGGCTTCAGCGCGCCGGTCGGTGGCGAGCAGCGGGTCTACATCGATCCGGCCGACATCCAGCTGTTCGATCCCTCGACTACCAACGTGATCCCACGACGTGCACAGACGGTGAGTTCCGATGCCGCTTGATCTCTTTACGAAGAAGAAGCCGATCATCGCCATGGCCCATCTGGGGCCGTTGCCCGGCGCGCCGGGTTACGATCGGGACGGCGGCATCGATGCGCTGGCCGATGCGGTCGCAGCCGACCTCGAGAAGCTGCAGGAAGGCGGCGTCGACGCGATCATGTTCGGCAACGAGGGCGACCGGCCCTACCTTCTCAAGGCGACGCCCGAGAGCCTGGCCGCGATGAGCGTGATCGTGGCGCGCCTGACGCCGATGCTGCGCGTGCCGTTCGGCGTGAACTATCTGTGGGACCCGTATGCTACCGTGGCGCTTGCCGTCGCCACCGGCGCTGCGTTCGCGCGCGAGATCTTTACCGGCGTCTATGCCTCGGACATGGGGCTGTGGCAGCCCGACTGCGCGGGCGCGCTGCGCCTGCGGGCGACGCTCGGCCGGCCGGACCTCAAGCTGCTGTTCAACATCAACGCCGAGTTCGCCGCCCCACTCGACGACCGGCCGATCGCGCAGCGTGCCGTGAGCGCGGTGTTCTCCTCGCTTGCCGACGTGATCTGCGTGTCGGGGCCGCTGACCGGCCAGCCCGCCGAGCAGTCGGACCTGCAGAAGGTCAAGGCTGCGCTGTCCCGATGTGCCCGTGTTCGCCAATACCGGCGTCACCATCGATAACGTCGCGGCCACGCTCGAGGTGGCCGATGGCTGCGTGATCGGCACGCACTTCAAGGTCGGCGGCGACACCTGGGCCCGGTCGACGGCGACCGCGTCAAGCGGTTCATGGACCGGGTCGAGGAGCTGCGCGCGCGATGGCGCTGACGCTCGGCATCGACATCGGCACGACCTCGACCATCGGCATCCTGATCGACAGCGACGGACACACGCTGGCGCTCGCGCAGCGGCCGGTCGACCTGCATTCGGATCGGCCGGGCTGGGCCGAAGAGGATCCCGAGCAGTGGTGGCACAATAGCTGTGCCGTCATCCCCGAGCTGCTCGCCAAGGCAGGCCGAAGCCCCGCCGACGATCGCCGCGATCGGCGTCACCGGCATGCTGCCTGCGGTGGTCCTGCTGGATGCCGGTGGCCGGCTGCTCCGCCGCAGCATCCAGCAGAGCGACGGACGCGACCGGCCGCGAGGTGGCGGAGCTGGCCGCCGAGATCGACCCAAAAACGTTCGTGCGCCGTACCGGCAACGGCATCAACCAGCAGCTGGTCGCCGCCAAGCTGCGCTGGCTCGAGCGCCATGAGCCGCACGTGTTCGCAAGATCGCCACGGTGTTCGGCTCGTACGATTACATCAACTGGCGGCTCACCGGCGTCCGCGTGATCGAGCACAACTGGGCGCTCGAAGTCCGGCTTCGTGGACCTGGACAGCGGCCGGATCGATCCTGAACTGGTCGCACTCGGCCACATCGAGCCGCGACAGCTTCCTGCCTGTCAAAGCATCGCACGAGGTGATCGGCGAGGTGACCGCCGCCGCGGCATCGGCCACCGGCCTTGCCGCGGGCACGCCGGTCGTGGCCGGCTGCGCCGACCACGTCGCGTCTCGCCTTCGTTGCCGGGATCAGGCGCGACGGCGATCTCCTGATCAAGTTCGGCGGTGCCGGCGACATCCTGCTGGCGACCGACCGGCCGAAACCCGATCCACGGCTGTTTCTCGACTACCACCTGGTGCCCGGCCTGTTCATGCCGAACGGCTGCATGGCGTGCTCGGGTGCGGTGCTGAACTGGATCGTGCGCGAGCTGGCAGGCGGCATCGAGCAAGCGGCGCGAGAAACCGCACGCCCGTCTCGATCGTCTGGCCGCAGACGTGCCGCCGGGCGCCGATGGGCTGATCCTCCTGCCCTATTTTCTCGGCGAGAAGACGCCGATCCACGACCCGTATGCGCGCGGCACCCTGGTCGGGCTCGGCCTGCACCACACCCTCGGCCACATCTGGCGCGCGGCGCTCGAGGCCGTGGCGTTCGGCTTTCGCCACCATGTCGAGGTGTTCGACGAGATGGGACAGACGTGCGCCGCGTGGTCGCCTCGGATGGCGGCGCGGAAAGCCGCGTGTGGATGCAGATCGCCGCCGACATCCTGGGTCACCCGGTCGAGCTGCTGGCGGGCCATCCCGGCTCGTGCCTGGGTGCCGCCTATGTCGCCGGCGTCGGCGTCGGCGCCTTCGCCGACTGGGACGAGATCACCCGGTATGTGCGCCCGGCCGGCGTCGTGGCGCCCAATCCGGCGAACGCCGATCGCTATGCCCGCCACTACGCCCTCTATCGCGAGCTGTACGAGCGCCTGGCGCCGCTCTACCCCGCCTCGCGGCCGGCTAGATGGGTCCTCGGGTCAAGCCCGAGGACGACAGCACGGGGCGGCCACCCCGCAGTTGTTGTCGTCCTCGGGCACCAGTGGTTGTCGTCCTCGGGCTTGGCCCGAGGACCTATCCCTCGTTCGGGTTCGGGCGCGAATCATCTCACAAGCTTCTCGATCGGGACACTAGAAGCCGGCCGGGTCGATCCGGCCGCCCGAGCAGTCGCCGCCCGACGGGTCGGCCGCGGCGAGCAGATCGGCGAACCGGGTGGTCTCGGTGATCGGGCCGTCGAGAGAGATCTGAAGCTCGGTGATCAGCCCGCCGCTGCAGGCGATCTTGACGCGCGCGCCGGCACCGGCGCCGAAGGCCTGGTCGAACGCGGCGCGCAGCTCGTCGGCGCTGACGGACTCGCCGATGCGCGTGGCGAACAGCACGCGCACGGGGCTGGCGTTGAGCTGGTTCATCAGCTGCAGCGCTTCGGCAAAATACTCCTCGGCGGTGTCGCTGTAGCAGGTGCCGTGCCTGGTCCATTCGTGCCGCTGAAGATCGGACCGGGTCCCGGGCATGACCACGTCGAGATCGGCGCGGAGCTGGTCCGAGAGCTCGACGGGCGGCAGGTCGCTCCAGCGGCCGGCCGCGTCGTCGCTCCGCTGCTGCGGGCTGACGCCGCAATACTCGTTGCCGCGCGGCTGCGGCCAGAGGCCATGCAGGGCGAGATTGACGCTGTCGAAGCGTTCGGGGGTCTGCGTCTGGCATTCGGACTTGCTTTGATGGGTCTGGCAGAACGCCGGCTGCCAGCTCACCGCCAGAACGTAGCCGGAGGTTTCGTCAGGCGGGGGCGGTGGAGGCCCATCGGGCAGGTCGCACGCCGCGACCACGTTGCCGCAGCCGACCTCGACCCAGCGATCGCGCGGATCGGCTGCCGGGATCCGGACCTGGAAGTGGCTCGGCTGGTCCGCCCGATTGGCGCCGAGCAGCTGGTAGGATCGCTCGACCTCGGTGACGATCCCACCGGGATTGCTCGCGGTTTTGATCGACTGGACCGCGGGACAGACCGCGGCCGCGACGAAACAGCCGTCCATCGGCTCGAATGCCCACGCCGGCCCAACGATCGCGATCGACAACACCAGCGCGGCAGGCATGCAGATGCGTGTCATGACCAAGACCCCGTGTCAGTTCAGCCCCGCCAGACCCGATGCCGTGGATGGCAACCTGCGGTCGGCGGCCATTCCTGTTTTATGCGCGTCTGAGGATGGCAGATGTGCGATAGTTCACACGTCGAACGGCGCCGGGTCGAGAAAGCGGCGGATCACGTTGCCCGTAATGCGCGCGACGTTGTTGTCGTAATTGTTGTGCGAGAGCGAGCCGCACCAGGCGATCGAGCCGGTCGAGAACACCGCACCGCCTGCGCGCGTCTCGAAGAAGGCGAGGTCGGCGCGCACGTTCGGGTGCTGCGAGCCGCCGACGTTCGGCGGCACCACGGTGAACTCCTCGTTGACCAGGGTGATCAGGTCGGTGTGCCCTTCCGAGCTCGCCAAGAGCAGCGTGTTCGGCGGCGAGCCCAGAGAGAACGCGACCCGGTCCAGCTCGAGGCCGGCAGCGCCGCCGCCGATCAGGCCGAAATCGCCGATCTTCTCGTCCGGCCCGATGCCCTCGAAGATGAACGCGGCGCGCGGATCGAAGCTGTCCGCCTTGCGCACGTAGTACGAGCTGACGTCGAAGCCCTGGGCGGTGAAGCCGATCCCGCACATCACGTTCGGCGGCCGGCCGATGCGTCGCCACAGGCCGCCATACTCGCCCGTGAACGCATGGTAGTACTCGCCCGGATGCGCCTCCCAGGTGCGGATGCCGTCCTCGGCGCGGCGCACCTCGATCACGCCCGGCAGGGTCGGGTGAAAGGCGATGCGCCAGTACCAGCCATTGGCGGCGACGTACGCGAGACGGCCGCCGCGATCCAGCCAGGCCTTCATCGCGTCCCACATCGCGGTCGAGTAGTACTCGGGGTGCGTGCCGGTCACGACCACCTGATAGGCGGCGAGCGCATCGAAGCCCTCCTCGTGCAGATCCTCGTCGGTGATCACGTCGAAGGCAAGGCCCTCGTGCTCGAGCCAGTCGGTCAGATGGGTGTCCGCATTGAACTGCCACAGGCCCGAGCCGTTGCCGCCGAGCCACGAGCTGTATTTGGGGCGCATGTTGAGGATCGGTCGCAGGCGCGAGGAGTAGCAGACCCCGCTGCCGTCGGAGTGCAGGTCGTAGAGCGAGGCGCCGTATTCGGCGTGGTCATGCCAGAACAGATCGGTCGGCTGAAACACCAGCAGGCGCCCGATCACCATCTCCGCCGGCTCGGCGTGCAGGTGCTCCTGATGGTTGGCGTAGGCCATGTAGGCCGCGGTCGGCGCGAGGAGGGCGAGCTTGGGCCGGCCCCTGCGCCCCGCGGCGCCGCGGGGCGGGCGGACGAAGAACGGGATGTAGTCCTCGCCGGTGCCGTCCTCCGCCTCGCCGTCCGGCCCCTCGATCGCCAGGTGGGCGGCATAGACCCCGCTTGGCATGTCGGCGGGCACGGTGAGCGAGAAATCGCTCGCCCAGCCGGCATCGTAGAGGTCGTCGTCATGAAAATGGATGGCGCCGTAGTGCTCGGGCTTGCGCCACCAGCACTGCTCCTCGCCGGTCCAGTTCCAGCCCTTCATGGCGCGCGCCGGCAGATTGACCACCTCACCGTGCAGGGCGAACGGGCCGAGATCGATCGCGCGCGTCGATGGGATCTCGCGCGAAAAATCGTACGCCACCACCAGGCTGTCACGGATCGCGGTCGGCATCGGCCGCAGGAACATGCTGTCCAGCTCGCCGGCGGATAAGGCGCGGGACAGGATCGTGGGGCTGTCGATCTTGCCGTTGTAGTGGCCGCCGACCCGCTCCTGATCCAGCGGCCAGCCGGCGATGATCAGCGGGCTTTCGGGCCAGACCGGTGCTGTGTCGACCGTGCTGGTGACCTCGGCCGCGTCGTCATAGGCATAGGCTTCGACCGGCCGCTGGACCAGCGTGACGAGGCCTTGCGCGGGATCGTAGGCGGCGGCCACCAAGTACCAGCGCCGCACCAGCATCGGCTTGCCGGTGCCGATCACGGTGCGGCCGCCACGGCCGTCCGCCAGGGTCACGGCGAGCCCGCCATCCTCGCCGACCTCGAGCCGGACGCCGGCGCCGCGGGCTTCGTCCCATTTGCCGAGGATCCCCTGCGCACCCTTGGCGGGCGTGGTCGGACAGACCATGGCGGCGAGCGTGAACGGGCCGAGCCCTTCGCAGCCCTCGTGGTGCGGCGCGCGGACATAGGAGCCCGCAAGAATCTCCTGCTGGCGGCCCTGGTAGCTGCCCTCGAACGCGCTCGCGACCTGCTCGGCCTTGAAGCCGGGGCCCTGGGGGTTGCAGTCGCCGTGGATGATGCGGACCAGCTTGGCCCGATAGCGCTTGTCGTCCGCGGCGCTGACCATGAAGCGGATGGTCTCGCCCGGCGCCACCGACAACCGGTCGCCGTAGCCGACGATCTTCAGCACGTGCGCCCCCTCACCTCGTTGAACGTCGGCTCTAATTCAGGTCCTGGCCGGTATGCTCCTTCCAGCGCAGGCGGAAGACGGTCCACTCGGCCTCCTCGAGGCTCGAGAAGCGGTGCTGGTCCAGGATCTCAAATGGCTTGCCGCGCCCACCTGGATGGCGCGCCAGCACCCACTCGCGATGGGGCCTCGTGCAGATCAGCACGTAGCGTCCGGCGAGAGGGCCACCCCGCAGGGTGTTCAGCACCCGCTGCAGATGGGGGCTGTGCGGCCCGACCGGTCGCTTGCGGAACTCGTCGACCCATTCGCGATCGACCTTCGGATCGATGGTGTAAGGCATGCCACTCGGCCGGGCTCGAGACGTACGCAAAAAACCTAGCGCGCCGGGATGCGACTGTCACTTTCCCTCAGGCGGGATCACGCCTTTCTGGAACACGAAGCAGCCGTAGAACCGGCGCTCGCCGGTCGCGATCACGCAGTAGGACTGCCGGGCGCGCTCGTAGAAGGCGAAGCGCTCGATCGAGCCCATCGGCGAGGCCTTGCCCTCGGCCCGGTCGATCTCGCGCTGGACCTCGGCCTGCACCGTCAGGGACCTCGTTCGGTTGGTCCACAACCTCCATCCGCAGCGCCGCGTGGTCGACGAACGTGTCCAGGGGAAACACCGACAGGATCGCTCGCGCTGCGCGCGGCGCGTCGACGCCGTCGATCCGCAGCAGCCGCCCCAGCACCGTCTGGCGCGCCACCGAGTCGGCGGGAAAGTTCGTATCGCACAGGATCAGCGCGTCGCCATGCCCCATCGCGCGCAGCGCATGAAGCACCTCCGCATTGAGCAGCGGATCGATGTTTTTCAGCATGTTCCCTCCCGATCGTTCGGCATCAGCGCCCGGCCCCGGCGGTCATGCCCTTGATGATGTAGCGCTCCAAAAAGACGCCCACGAGCACCAGCGGCGCGATCGCGGCGGTCGACAGCGCCGCCATGGACCACCAGTTGATGCCCTGGGAGCCGGTCTGGCTCGCCACCATCACCGGCAGGGTTTTCGCATCCGTGCTGGTGAGCAGGGCGGCAAAGAAGTACTCGTTCCAGCACAGCACCAGCGACAGGATGAACGCCGCCACCATGCCCGGCAGAGCGAGCGGCAGCACGATGCGCAGGAACGCGCCCCAGACCGACAGGCCGTCGACCAGCGCCGCCTCCTCGAGCTCGATCGGGATCGCCGCCGAACTGATCGCGCATCACCCAGATCACGATCGGCAGCACCATCAGCGTGTAGAGCAGGATCAGCCCGATGCTGGTGTCGAGCAGGGCGAGCTCCTTGTAGAGCACCAGGAACGGCAGGGCGAGCACCACCGGTGGCAGGATCAGCTGCGAGAGGAAGAAGAAGGCGATGTCCTTGTTGCGCATCGGGCCGAAGCGATAGGAGAACCGGCTGAGGCCGTAGGCGGCGAGCGAGCCGATCCAGACCGCGAGCAACGACGCGCCGACCGAGCTGACCACGCTGTTGGCGAAGCGCTTGAGGAACTCGTCGCGCACCGTCGAGGTCCGGGTGATGGTGTCCGGCGACAGGCCGAGCGAGCGCCAGCCCAGCCGTGCGGGCTCGAAGTCGACCCAGGGCAACAGCGCGCCCTGCATCACATTGGGCGCGGTCTTGAACGAGGTCGAGACGGTCCAGTAGATCGGGAACAGGCAGATGAACGCCCAGAGAATCAGCGCGCCATAGATCAGGATCTTGCTCGCGAACAGGCCGCTGCGCCGGGCGACGCTGCGCTCGACGGTGGGGCTGAGCGGCAGTGCCGCGGTCTTCATGTGACCCTGCGCATGCGGCGATTGACGAAGCTCAGCAGCACCGTCACGAACACGATGATCAGCACCAGATAGACCATCGCGAGCAGCGTGCCGTAGCCGACGTTGGAGCGGTCGCGATACTCGCGGAAGATGAAGCTGGTGACCGAATCGGTGGCGCCGCCGGGACCGCCGGCGGTGACGTTGATGATGATGTCGGCGAGCTTCAGCTTGAAAATGATCCGGATCACGATCGCCGTGACGCTGACCGGCATCATCAGCGGAAACACCACCTTCCAGAACCGCTGCCAGGCGTTGGCGCCGTCGACCTCGGCCGCCTCCATCACCTCCTTGGGCAACGCCTGCAGCCCGGCGAGCAGCATGACCATCATCAGCGGGATGAAGGTCCAGGCGTCCATCACCTCGATGCTGAGCCGCGCGATCTCGGGCGAGGTGAAGAACGCCGGGCTGTCCCAGCCCAGATGGCGCGCGAGCGTCGCCGCCGGACCGAAGCGGTTCTCCATCAACGACTTGCCGACCATCCAGCTGACCGCGACCGGGCTCAGCATGAGCGGCATCAGAAAGACCACGCGGAAGAATTTTCGCGCCCGGATCTGGGCGTTGAGCAGCAGGGCCAGGCCGAAGGCGATCGCATACTCGACCGACACCGCCAGCACGTACCAGACCATGTTGCGCAGCGCGTTCCAGTAGAACGGGTCCTGGATCATCTGGCGGATGTTGTCGAGGCCGTTGAACCGCCGACCGGCGAACGCGCTGAGGTTCCAGTCGGTAAACGCGATGTAGAGCCCGAACAGCATCGGGAAGATCACCATCGCGACGGTGAACAGCACCGCGGGCAGCACGAACAGTGCGCGCAGGCCCATCTCGCCGCGGATCATCGCCTGGGCGACGCAGAGTGCCACGCGCCCACAGCAGGAAGGCGTAGAGCAGCGGCCGCCAGGTCGCGAGGCCGAGCGCGATCACCCGGTCGGTCGAGGACCTGCAGGACAGGTGCCGGCGAGCCCGAGCGAGGCGATGATCAGGATCGCCCGGCCGACGGCGAGCGGGCCGGCCGACAGCTCGCCCGCCCCCACGATGTGCAGCTGGTCGCCTTCGGCCTGCGACTGCGGCCATCTTCACGCTCGCGCGCACGCGGCTGGCGGCGCGGACGCCGCCAGCCGTGGGGAGGTGTGCCCGGCGCTAGATGCCGAGCGAGGCCTTGTAGAGCGCGATCTGCTGGTCACGGCCGATCTGGTCGGTGATCTTCTCCCATGCCGCGGCGATGTTGTCGGCGCCGGTCTGCGCGTCGAACTGGCCGGCATAGATCTTGGCCAGCTCGTCCTCGGCGACGCTGTAGTACTGGAAGATGCCGGGGATGCGCGGCTCGATCGCGGCATTCGGGTGATTGTAGGAATCCGCCTCGGAGCCGAGATAGTCCGCGATGAACGCCTCGTCGTAGCCGGCAGCCACCCATTCCGCGGATGTCGAAGTGGCTGTTGCGGTAGGGCTGGAAGCCCGGACGGATAGGCCGCGCACCACAGCGAGAGGTCCTTGCCGCCGAGATGCGCCGCAGCGCTCCAGGCCGCCTTCTGCTTCTTCGGATCGCTGTCGACCCGCGCCATGACGTAGACGCCCCAGCCGATATAGGCCATGTTGGGCGCGTAGTTGGGGCCGTCGGGCAGCGTGTCCCACTGGCCGGTCTTGTGGTTGTAGACGTCGTCCGAGCCCGGCAGGATGCTCGAAGCCGACCACGTCGCCGACCACCGAGCTGTCGCTGGTCTTGGCGTTCGAGCCGATGTCGCCCCACCAGGACAGCATCGATCCGGTGCCGGCCAGGAACTGCTGGAAGCCGGTGGTGCCGGGATCGGCGTTGAGCTGGTCGGGCGGCTGGGCGTCGAGCACGTCGAGCACGTCCTGGATCGCGCGCACCCAGGCCGGGTTGTTGACGCGCGGCTTCATGGTGTCGACGTCGAACAGCCAGGCCGGATCGTCCGGATGCTTGGCGTAGGCGGTGGCGCGGCTGCCGAGGAAGTAGAAGCCGAAGCCGCCCCAGCCCTTGAGCGGGTCGAGATAGCCGTAGGCGTCGAAGCCGCCGACCTGCTTGCCCTTGAGGAACTTGGTCGACCTCCTGGACCTGCTGCCAGGTGGTCGGCACGGCCCACTCGCCTTCGTGGCCTTCCGCCTGCCAGGCCTTGGCGAGCTCCGCGTCGGCGAAGTAGTCGGTGCGGTAATTGAAGTTGTGGCAGTCGCCGTCGATCGAGATGCGATAGGTCTTGCCGTCCCAGGTGCCGACCGGCGCCTGGAGGTAGCCGACGTAGTCGTCCATCTCGATCTGCTTGGCGACCCAGTCGGGCATCACCGACGCGAGGCCCTTGCCGCAGACGTCGCCCTCGAAGGGCGCGCCCATCTCGATGATGTCGAAATCGACCGTGCCGGTCGCGATCGACTGCTGCAGGCGGGCGTTGTAGTCGGCCTGCGCCAGGTCGATCCAGCTGATCTGTGGCGCCGGTGTACTCCTCCCAGGGCTTGAGGAAGCCGCGGAACAGGAAGTTGTGCAGGTTCTGGTTGTTGAGCCCCATGAAGGTCAGCTCGACGCCCTGGAACTCGCCCTCGGCTGACGTTGGCCTTGGTCGCGTCGAGGCACAGCGCGCCGACCTTCTGCCAGTCGGCATCGGTGGGCGAGCCCATGCCGACGCCGGGGATCTGCAGGATCTGGGTGCGCAGATCGCTCTGCGCCCGCGCGCCGCCGCGGCAAGCCGCCCACGGCCGAGGCGGCGCCGACGACCGCGGTGGCCTGGAGAAAGCGACGCCGTGTCGGCCTTGCGAACAGGCTCTCGTAAAGTTCTTTCTTCATCCCTTGCACTCCCTCGTTCTTTTTGCTCGCCGCTCGGACATGCGCGCGGCCGGCCTGGTTCGAGTATGCGGCGGCCCCTGCGGCTGTCAATCGATCGGTGGCCGCCGCGCGCAGATGTCGGCTACAGCTCGACGGCGCGCTTGGTGCGGATGCTCTCGTCGGCCGCCAGCACGATGCGCAGGCTATTGACCGCATCGTCCATCCAGTCGGACAGGTCCAGGTCCTCGCGGATCGCCTTCAGGAAGAACGCCTGCTCGCGGTCGCACAGCTCCTGGTGGTCCGGCTCGTCGGCCATGTTGATCCACTCGTCCTTGCGGGTGAAGTTGTTGTCCGCGTCGATGTCGGCGTGGTGGAGCTTGAGCGCGTTGGTCTTGGTGTGCTGGTCGATGTCGGCGGAATCCGAGATCTTTTCGGCGCTGGCCTCGGTCTGGCCCTCCTGCGGCACCAGGATCGAGACGCAGCCCTTGGGGCCGACCACGTCCTTCACGAAATAGGCGACCTCGCTCATCATCGGGCCCCAGCCGGCCTCGTACCAGCCGACCGAGCCGTCGTCGAACACCACGTGCAGGTGGCCGTAGTTCTGCTGGCGGGTCTCGTCGGACAGATGGGCGCCGATGCCGTGCACGCGCACCGGCTTGGCCCGGGTCATCTGGCACATGATGTCGACATAGTGCACGCCGCAGTCGACCAGCGGCGTCAGGCTCTCCATCAGGTTCTTGTGCCAGTTCCAGGCCGGGCCCGAGGACTGCTGGTTGAGGTTCATGCGCATGACCAGCGGCTTGCCGAGCGTGCGGCCGACCTCGACGAACTTGGTCCAGGCTGGGTGGTGGCGCAGGATGTAGCCGAGCACGAGCTTCTTGTTCTTCGCCCGCGCCTTGGCGACCACCGCCTCGGCATCCTCGATGTTGGTCGCGATCGGCTTTTCCATGAACACGTGGCAGCCGGCGTCCATGGCGCGCAGCGCCAGCTCGGCATGGGTGTTGGGCCAGGTGTTGATCGAGACCGCATCGGGCCTGGTCTCGGCCAGCGCCTGCTCGAAATCCTGGAATTTGCGGATAGCCGTCGAGCTCGGCCGGCAGGTCGCGTGCGCGACTCGATCGCGCGGCTCATCAGGCCGCAGATCTCGAAGCCCGGAAGCTTGTGGTAGGCCTTGGCGTGCGAGACCGCCCATGTTGCCGACGCCGACGACCAGAATCCGGACCGTTCGCTCATCGCCATCCTCCCCGAGCCCGCCGTGTTGCGGCGATGATAGCGCTGGGCCATGAGCTTGGAAACCGGCGGCGGGACAACCCGCTTGACGCTGATCGGCCGCGTGAGAGAGGGTGCGAGGGAGCGCTCACCGCGCGGATCGCTGCAGGGACAGCGCGAGCATGGGAGGAGAGGCGATCGGCGCGCCGGCGAAGCTGGTCGTCGAGCACGCGACCAAGCACTACGAGACCAGGAGCGGGCTGGTGCATGCGCTCGAGGATTATTCGATGCGCGTCCAGGACGGCGAGCTGGTCTGCGTGCTCGGCCCGAGCGGCTGCGGCAAGTCGACCCTGCTGTGGGCCATGGCCGGGCTGCACAGCCTGACCAGCGGACAGGTGCTGCTCGACGGCGAGCCGGTGACCCGGCCGCATCCGCAGATCGGCATGGTGTTCCAGGAGGCCAACCTGCTGCCCTGGCGCTCGCTGCTCAAGAACATCCACCTGCCGTTCGAGATCAAGCACCTGCGCCCGCAGGACCATGGCGATCGGATCACGCACCTGCTCGAGCGGGTCGGGCTTTTGGGCTTCGAGCACAAATATCCGAGGGAGCTGTCGGGCGGCATGCAGCAGCGCGCCTCGATCGTGCGCTCGCTCTCGGTCGATCCGTCGCTCCTGCTCATGGACGAGCCGTTCGGCGCGCTCGATGCCTTCACCCGCGACGAGATGAACCTGTTGCTGCAGGAAATCTGGCTGGAGACCGGCAAGACCATCGTGTTCATCACCCACAACATCGCCGAGGCGGTGTTTTTGGCCGATCGGATCATGGTCATGACGCCGCGGCCCGGCCGGCTCGCCAACATCTTTGCGATCGACCTGCCGCGCCCGCGGCCGCTCGAGGTCACCGCCCAGCCGCATTTCTTCGAGCTGGTCGCCGAGATCAAGGGCTCGATCGACCACGGTGCCGGGGCCCGCGCAGGCCTCGACGTCGAGCTGGTCTGAAGGACCATGGACAGCCAGCTGCGCGACCAGATCCCGACCTTCGAGAAATCCGGCGAGGTCGACAGCTCGGTCGATGTGACCAATCTGTCGGCGCTGACCTCGACGCTCGGCGGCATCCGCACCTGGGCCGAGATCGCCGCCATCATCCTGTTCGCCGTGTTCGTGGTCGGCGGCACCGAGCTGTTGCTGCGCGTGCTCGAGGTGCCGCAATACATCATGCCGCCGCCGAGCATGATTTTCGGCGCGCTGATCTCCGACTTTCCGCTGCTGGCGCCGCATATCGGGGTAACGCTCACCGAGCTGCTGGTCGGCTTCGCGATCGGCGCGTCGATCGGCTTCGTCCTGGCTGCGGTGATCACGCAGTTTCCGTTCGTCGAGAAGATCGTAGCACCCTACATCCTGCTGCTGGTGACGACGCCGATGCTGGCGCTGGTGCCGCTTTTGATCCTGCGCTTCGGCTTTGGCCTCGAGCCGCGGATCATCGCCGTGGCGCTCGCCTCGGGCCCGATGGTGATGATCAATTCAGCGACCGGCTTCCGGCGCGTCGATCTCGCCAAGATCGCGCTGGCCCGCTCGTTCGGCGCCAGCACCTTGCAGATCTTCCTCAAGATCCGCATCCCGATGGCGATGCCGATGGTGATCGTAGGCCTGATGATCGGCTCGATCTTCGGCCTGCTGACCGCGGTCGGCGCCGAGATGGTCGGCGGCTCGTCGGGCCTCGGCAACCGGCTCGCCTACTACTCATCCTTGATCCAGATGCCGCAGTTCTTCGCCTGCATCCTGGTCCTGGCGATGATCGGCATTTCGATCTACGTTCTGTTCTTCTGGATCGGCAAGAAGTGGGCGAGCTGGGAGGCTTAGCTCGCACCTTTGGGAGGATGAACCAATGACCGATCGTCCGCTCGCCGGCCTGAACGGGTCGCGCAGGTGGTTCCTCGAAGTGACCGGTGCCGGGGTATCGGCGGCTGCGCTTGCCGGCATGTGGCCGCGCGCGGCCGGCGCCGTCGAGGGCACCGTGCGCTGGGTCAGCCCGCGCGGCACGATCGAGGTGCTCGACGACTATCCCTATTGGATCGCCAAGAAGTACGGCTATTTCGGCGACATCGAGACGAGCCTCGAGCCGGGGCCGATGGAGGCGACCGCGACCATCAAGCTGGTCGACCAGGACCAGGCCGATGTGGGCTTTCCCTCGCCCGGCGTGTTCTCGCTCGGCCTGGAGCAGGGCATGCCGCTGACCTCGGTCTGGGATATGGGTGCCAATGACGTGTTCGACTTTGCCTTCCGCAAGGGCGAGGCGCCGGCCGACATCAAGGAGCTGGAGGGCAAGACCATCCTGCTTGGCAGCGCCGGCTGGCAGGCGATCGTCGACCCGATGCTGGCGCAGGCCGGGATCGCGCCCGACAGCGTCAACTACGCCGAGGCCGGCAACCTGTGGGGCCAGGCGCTGGCGCAGGGCCAGGGCGACGCCGCGCTCAGCTGGGAAGGGCTGCGCGCCCAGTGGACCGGCCAGGGACTGGACTTCGACTACCTGCTGGGGCGCGACTTCTCGAAGTTCCCGGCGAACAGCTTCGTGATCCGTCGCGCCGACTTCGAGGATCCCGCCAAGAAGGAGCTGTACGAGGCCTATCTGCGCGCCTGGGCGATGGGGCTCGAGTTCGGCCATCTGAACCCGCGCGCCGCGACCCACATCGTGCTCGAGCAGTTCCCGGCGCTGGCCTCGACCCTGGAACCACCGGTCGCGGTCGAGTTGATGATGGAGCTGGCCAACGTGTTCCGCGGCGACTGGGAAAGCCGCGAGGGCTGGGGCTATCACGACTTCGACCGCTGGAAGCTGTTCTTCGACACGATCCACGAGATCGGCCAGATCAGCAAACCGATCGCGCCGG
The DNA here is from genome assembly GCA_963731495.1 of uncultured Alphaproteobacteria bacterium. GTDB lineage: Bacteria > Pseudomonadota > Alphaproteobacteria > Geminicoccales > Geminicoccaceae > DASUGG01. The sequence continues at coordinate 139,004 of CAVSVZ010000072.1, read as the reverse complement.
AGGACGTGCTGACCAACGACTTCGTCGGGCCCGCCAACGACTTCGACCATGCCAGGGTCAAGGCGGACGCCGAGAGCTACGAGCTGCCCGAGGAATTCCAGTCGATCGACATCGAGGCGATCCGCGAGCGCATCTGACCACCGAAGCTCGGCCAGTGCCCGGCGGTCTTGGGGCATCGGAACATGCAACCGTGTCTACCGAAGCGCGCGCAGCGTCGGCGTGACGTGCGACTCGTCTCTCCCGTGGCTGGCGCGCGGCTGCGCTCTCTCGAGCACCCGGCTGCGTGGCCGCCCCGGAACTTCCGAATGCAGACGCAGCACGGAAGATATCTTGCGGCCGGTCGTGTGAAGGGTTTCGGATGCCGGCCGGTTGTGACGTAGCGGGCAGCGCCGAGGGCCGGCGTCCGAAAGCCTCCAGGGAAGGAACCCGCGGGGGCCGGATGCTACCTTCTGGGGGCTATGGGGATTTGACGGGCGCCAACGGTGGGCGGCGGCGTTGGGGACGGCTTCGATGGAGGCGCTGGATCGCTTGGGCGGCGGAGAGATCGCGAGAGAGGTGGCGAGGAGTGCGATCTCGGGCGCCCAGGGCCGTCGATGTCGGTGCGATCGGCGGTCCGGGTCGTAGGATCGGAGGGATGAGGGTGCGGTCGGCCTGTCGCTGGTGGCGATGGCCTGCGGCGGGCTTGCGCTGCGATGAGGGGTTCTTGGGGGTCATGCGGCCTCGGTCCTGATCCCGGGTTCGGGCCGAGGCGGGTCGCGCGGGCCGCCGCCGCGCTCGAAGGTCTCGATGACGATCATGCGCCCGCCGCAGCACGGGCATGGCGGACGATGGTCGGTTGGCGCCGTGGCGGTGGCCTTGGTCGTCGCGTCGGGCGCCGTTGGCGGCTCGAGTGCGGCGAGCAACTCCCTGGCACGGGCAATGTTCGCCTGGCGCGCGGCGCTCGCGAGGAACCCGTAGTGGCGGATGCGGTGGAAGCTCTTGGGCAGGACGTGGAGCAGGAAGCGCCGGATGAACTCGCCGGGCGCGAGGGTCATGGTCCGGTAGCGCTGCTGCCCGTTGCGACGGTAGTCCTTGGATCGGAACGTGACGCCGTCCGCGTCGAGGGCGACCAGCCGGCGGTTCGAGATCGCGACGCGGTGGGTGTAGCGCGCGAGATAGGCGAGCACCGCTTGGGGCCCGGCGAAGGGCGGCTTGGCGTAGACGAACCAGTTCTTCTTACGGAGCGGTGCGAGCTGCGCGGCGAAGGCCTTGGGGTCGCGCAGGCCGGCGTGTTCGCCGAAGAACGTCAGCCGGCCGCTCGCGTGAGCGGCTTCGAGCTTCTCCAGCATCAGCCTGCGGAAGAGCTTCGCGAGCACGCGCACCGGCACGAAGAAGCCCGGCTTGGACGCGACCCACTTGGATCCATCGGCCGAGCGCCCGCCGCCGGGCACGATCATGTGGACGTGCGGATGATGGGTCATGGCCGAGCCCCAGCTGTGGAGCACCGCGGTGATCCCGATCCTTGCCCCGAGGTGCTTCGGGTCGGCGGCGATCGTCAGCAGCGTCTCGGACGATGCCTTGAACAGGAGATCGTAGATCATCGCCTTGTTCTGGTAAGCGATGTCGGCGATCGCGGCCGGCAGGGTGAAGACGAGGTGGAAGTAGGGCACCGGCAAGAGCTCGGCTTGTCGCTCTGCCAGCCAGTCCCTGGCGGCGGCTCCCTGACACTTCGGGCAGTGGCGGTTGCGGCAGGAGTTGTAGGCGATCTCGGTGTGCGCGCAGGCTTCACAGCGCGTGACGTGGCCGCCGAGCGCCGCGGTGCGGCAGCTCACGATGGCCGACATCACCTGCAGCTGGCCGAGGCTCACATGGCCCGCATTGGCCCGGCGCCAGGCGGTCCCGTGGCGATCGAAGATGTCGGCGACCTCCAGCCTCGGGCGGCCCACGGCCGCCGGGTCAGGTCTCCGCTCGTGGTCTCCCCTCGGCGAGCGGCCCGAGCCGGTCGCGCGGGCTGATCACCGCGCGGATCGTGGTGGTGGCGACCCGGGTGTAGAGCGCGGTGGTGTCGAGCTTGGCATGACCCAACAGGACCTGGATCACGCGGATGTCGATGTTCTGCTCGAGGAGGTGAGTGGCGAAGCTGTGCCGGAGCGTGTGCGGCGTCACCCGCTTCTTGATCTCGGCCATGTGGGCGGCAGCATGGCAAGCGCGATTGAGTTGACGTGTGGTCAGCGGCAGCAGCGGATCGCGGCCAGGGAACAGCCAGGCTTGAGGCCGCGCGATGCGATACCAGTCGCGCAGCAGCTCGAGCAGTTGGGGTGACAGCATCGCATGGCGATCTTTGCGTCCTTTGCCCTGCTCGACCCGGAGCATCATGCGCTGGGAGTCGATGTCGGAGACCTTCAGCGCTGCCACCTCTGACACGCGCAGGCCCGCGCCATAGGCCGCTGCGAACGCCGCCTTGTACTTCGGCCCCGGCGCTGCCTCCAGAAAGCGCACCACCTCCTCGGGGTTGAGGACCACGGGGATCTTGCGCGGCTCGGCGACAAAGGTCAGTGGCCTGGTGACATCGGGTCGGTCGACCGTCACGTTGAAGAAGAACCGCAACGCCGTCACCGTGGCGTTGATCGTTGGCGGACGCACGCGGTTCTCGCTCAGATGCAGCTGGAAGCGGCGAAGCTCCTCAGGCGTGGCGGTATCCGGCGATCGACCCAGAAAGATCGCCAGGTTCTTGACGGCACGGATGTAGTTGCGCTGGGTGTCGGCGCTGAAGTTGCGGACCGTCATGTCTTCGATCATGCGCCGGCGCAGCGGGCTGATGGTCTCGTCCTTCATCGGGGTGCTCCCGTCTCGAGGTGAGGTTGGACACCCCTCGATCCTCGAAACGGGCCCCCTGTCCCGTCACCCCAATCCGTTCAGCCGATCACCACCGCCACCTGCCGAGCACGCCATCCCGCGTGCAACCCCTCCCGCGAAGCGGGTTCGTTCCGTGAGCCGGAGCGGCCAAATCGTTAGATACCTGGTCCTCGTCACACAGGGCTTGCTGATCCGCGAGATGCGGTCATGGTTCTCCCCACTGTCGAGAACCGGGGAAAAGCGCCATCTCATCGAAGACCAGCCCGCAGCGTAACGTCCTCTCCGGCGCGATCGGCAACGTGCTGGAGTGGTACGACTTTGCGGTCTACGGCACCCTGGCGCCAATTCTGGGCAAGCTCTTCTTTCCTGCGGACGATCCGGTCGCGTCGCTGTTGGCAGCTTTCTCCGTCTTCGCCATAGGGTACGGGGTGCGCCCCTTGGGCGGCATCCTTCTCGGCCATGTCGGCGATCGGATCGGCCGCAAGCGGGCGCTGATCCTCTCGGTCATGATGATGGGCGGCGGGACGACCTTGATCGGCCTGCTTCCGACCCATGCCGAGATCGGCACTGCCGCGGCCGGACTCCTGGTCGCGCTGCGCATCCTGCAGGGCCTCTCCGTCGGCGGCGAATATCCGGGCTCGATCGTCTTCCTGGTCGAGCACGCCCCATCGCAGCGGCGCGGTTTCTACGCGAGCTGGCCGATGTTCGGCAGCACCGTTGGCTTCCTATTGGGCTCGGCCATCGCATCGCTCATGAGCAATCTCCTGGCCGCGCGCCCTCGATGACTGGGGCTGGCGCGTGCCATTCCTGCTCGGCGCGGTGATCGCCGTTTGCGGCACCCTCTTCCGCCGCCACATGACTGAGCCCCCTGCCCTCGCGGCGGCCCGACCGGTTGCCTCGGCACCCATTGTCGCGGCTCTGCGGGACCATTTGCGGACGGTGCTACGCATCATCGCCCTGTCGCTGGTCAATGCCGTGGGCTTCTACCTGCTTTGGGTCTACGCCACCTCCTACCTGACCGAGCGCATGGACATCTCGACCGCGGATGCCCTCGACATCAACACCCTTAGCCTCGTGGTCATGATGCCGGCGGTCACCGTCGCGGCGATGCTGTCGGATCGCATCGGCCGCAAGCCCGTGCTCTATTTCGCAGCCGTGGGCAGCCTGCTGTTGGCCTAGCCGCTGTGGTGGATCATGCATCACCACAGTTTTGTCTTGATTCTGGCCGGGCAGGTCGGCTTTGCGGTACTCTATGGTGCCGGCTATGCCGGTCTCTCGGCGGTCATGGTCGAGATCTTGCCGGCCGGCGCGCGCTGCAGCGCTTCGGCCATCGGCTACAACCTCTGTCTCGGTCTGTTCGGCGGCACCACCCCGTTGGTAGCCACCTATCTGGTACAGCGCACCGCGGACGATTTCGCCCCAGCCTACTACCTCATGGCGGCGGCAGTGATCTCGCTCATTGCCACCGTCCGGTTGCCGGAGACCGCGCAAAAACCTTTGCCGGTTTAGTCGGATGCCCTGAGGGTTGCCATCGGGCCTGGCTTTTTGTCACGATGATGCCATCTCGCAGCCTGACGGGGCGGTGGTCGACGTGAGCGAAAGTACGACATGGGCACAGCGAGGGCCGGCTAATGGGCCGTGCCCGGCAGAAGACTGCCCGCACCGGCTTTGCGTCGCGCCGATGATGGAGTGGACCGATCGGCACGAGCGTTACTTTCTGCGCCTGATCGCGCGCCACGTCCGGCTGTACACCGAGATGATCCCGACGGGCGCGATCCTGCACGGCGATGCCGATCGCTTCCTGCGCTTCGATCCGGCCGAGCATCCGGTCGCCTTGCAGCTGGGCGGCGCCGACCCGGACGACCTGGCGCGCTGTGCCGAGATCGGCCAGCGCTTCGGCTATGACGAGATCAACCTGAACGTCGGCTGCCCGAGCGGCCGCGTGCAGAATGCCCGCTTCGGCGCCTGCCTGATGGCCGAGCCGGATCTGGTGGCGCGCTGCGTCGCGGCCATGGCCCGGGCGGTCGACGTGCCGGTCACCGTCAAGACCCGGATCGGCATCGACCATCAGGACAGCTACGACTTCCTCGCACGTCTTGTGGAGGCGGTCGCGGCCGCGGGTTGCCGCACGCTGCTCCTGCATGCCCGCAAGGCGATCCTAGCCGGCCTGAACCCCAAGCAGAACCGCGAAATCCCGCCGCTCCGCTACGAGGTCGTCCATCGCGTCAAGCGCGACGTTCCGGCGCTGACCGTGGTGGTCAACGGCGGCATCCGCACGCTCGACCAGGCGCGCGAGCAGCTCGCCCTGGTCGATGGCGTGATGATCGGCCGCGAGGCCTACCAGAACCCCTACTGCCTTGCAGCCTGGCAGCGGGAGCTGCTGGGCACGACGGAGATGGTGCCAGGTCGCGAGCAGGTCGTGGCCAGGCTGCTGCCCTACATCGAGCGCGAGCTGGCCGATGGCACCCCGCTCAAGGCGATCACCCGCCACCTGATGGGACTGTTCAACGGCCTGCCCGGCGCACGTGCCTGGCGCCGCTACCTGTCCGAGTCAGCCCATCGCCCCGGTGCGGGGACCGACGTGATCCGGGAGGCGCTGGCGCGGATTGAGGATCGCGCGCCGCCGCGGGTGGCGGCATGAGCCTGGAGTAGCGCGTGAACACGCTCGAGAACGATCTTGCCGTCCTCAAATGGATGCTCGGTATCTCGCTCGCCGTCCAGGTCGCTACCTTGTTGCTCATCTGGTGGATCTTGCTGAAGCTAGCTGGCTGACAGTTAGGGTAGCCGCCGCTCGATGTGCCACGAGTCTGCCGTAGCCGCAGTAAGCCTCGCGGTCTACCGGAACGCCGGCTCGTCGAAGCTCCTGAGCTTGCGTGAGTGCACGTGGTCCGGCCCGACCTGGTCGCGCAGGATGCGGATCGCCTCGAGGCCGATCTTGAGGTGCTGGTTGATCCGCTCGCGATAGAACTGGTTGGCCATGCCGCGCAGCTTGATCTCGCCATGCAGCGGCTTATCGGACACGCACAAGAGCGTCCCGTAAGGCACACGCAGGCGAAAACCGTTGGCGGCGATCGTGGCGCTCTCCATGTCGACGGCGATTGCGCGCTGCTGGTTGAGCCGCTCGAACAGCTCGTCGTAGCGCAGCTCCCAATTGCGGTTGTCGGTGGTCGCGACCGTGCCGGTGCGCATCCGGGTCTTGATCTCCGGCCCCTGCAGCCCGGTGACGTTGACCACCGCCTGCTCGAGCGCGACCTGGACCTCGGCGATCGGCGGCACGGTCACGAACAGCGGCAGGTCCTGGTCGAGCACGTGATCCTCGCGCGCATAGCCGTGCGCGAGCACGTAGTCGCCCAGCCGCTGGGTGCGCCTGAGGCCGGCGCAATGGCCCAGCATCAGCCAGCAATGCGGCCGCAGGACCGCCAGGTGATCGGTGATCGTGCGCGCGTTCGACGGCCCGATGCCGATGTTGACCATGGTGATCCCCGTCCGGTCCGGGCGGGTCAGATGGTAGGCCGGCATCTGCGGCATATGGCGCGGCGCCCGGCCGCGCGCGTGCTGCGCGGTCGCGTCTGATCTGGAGGTGATGACGTCGCCGGGCTCGACGAAGCTGTCGTAGGCTTCGCCGTGCTCGATCTGGTCGCGGGCGTATTCGATGAAGTGCTCGACGTAGCGCTGGTAGTTGGTCAGCAGGATGAAGCGCTGGACATGCTCGGGCGCGGTCGCGGTGTAGTGGTGGACGCGCTGCAGCGAGTAGTCGACCCGCTCGGCCGTGAACAGGGCGAGCGGCTTGGGCTCGCCGGGCTGCGGCCGAAAGGTGCCGTTCGCGATGGCATCGTCGATGAAGCGCATGTCGGGCAGCGCGAAGGCAGCTTCGAGCGCGCCGATCCGATCGTCGCGAATGTCCGCGGTGGCGTCTTCGATCACGAACGGCAGCGGCATGCGTCGATCGCTGATGCCGACGATCACCGGCACCTTGTGGTTGTCGAGCAGCAGGCCGATCTGGCGCCGATAGTAGTCGCCGAACAGGGACGGCCGGGTGAGCGTGGTGCCGTAGATGCCCGGATCGTGCAGGGCGCCGAACGAGCGCCGCGCGTCGAGATTGAGCTCGTCGCGTTCCAGCTTGATGCCGATGAACGGGTAGAAAGCCTCGATCACGCTCAGCCGCTCGGGTTTGGCGCCGACCCTGAAACGCTCGAACGCGTCGGCGACGATCGCCACGCCCCGATCGTAGATCTCGGTGATCCGCGCGACCGCCTCGCCGGCATCGGTGAACGCATGCGGATCGCGCACGCCGAGCGCTGCGAAGGCATCGCAACGCGGATCGAACAACGGCTGGTCGGGCTCGAGCATGACCCATCATAGCACAGGTGGCTGACATCATGGTCGCCGACACCGCCCCCGGATCACGTCGCGCCAAGGCAGTCAACCAAGGATTGAGCGAGCGCCCTCATCAGGGAGATACTGCTCCGGCCCGAGGCCTCGCCAAGCGCCGCCTTCGAAAAAGAGCGCCGCTGTTAGGCCAACGATAAGGCTGCCGGGCGTATCAATCAGCGTATCACCCGATTGGCCGCTGCATCGACGATTTTCGCGGGGAAAGCTCATGCGCAAGACGCTTTATGTGGTCCTTGGTCTCGGGCTGGCCGGCTGCACCACCCATGCGGACGGCACGCAATCCGCCAACAAGACGGCGATCGGCGCCGTGGTCGGCTCGGTCGCCGGCGGCGTGCTCGGCAACCGCGTGGCCGGCAAGGGCAACCGGGTCGGCGGCACCCTGATCGGCGCCGCGGCCGGCGCTGCGGCCGGCGGCGGTATCGGCTATCTGATGGATCGCCAGGAAGCCGAGCTGCGCGAGCAGCTGGCGAGCGAGCGCATGCAGCACCAGGTCGAGGTCGAGCGCGTGCGCGCGGACCTGCTCAAGCTGACGCTTGCCAACCAGGTCTCGTTCGACGTCGACAGCGCGGCGGTCAAGCCCGCTTTCGAGCCGACCCTGGCCAAGGTCGCCGATGTCCTGACCCGCTATCCCGACAACCAGGTGACGATCGTCGGCTACACCGATTCGACCGGCTCGGCGACCTACAATCAGTCCCTGTCCGAGCGCCGCGCGGGAGCAGTGCGGGCCCAGCTCAACCGGCTCGGCGTGCCCTCCAGCCGCATGCATGCCATCGGCCATGGCGAGAACGACCCGCGCGCCAGCAATGCCACGGCCGCCGGCAGAGAGCAGAACCGGCGTGTCGAGATTCTCCTGCAGTCGACCACGACCTGACACGCAGGCGCGTTCAGACGACTCGCCCTGGGCCGGGCATCCAGGAACCCACCGGATTGCCGGGCCCTCGGGTCGAGCCCAGGGATTCTCGGCAAAGACCGACCCATCGAGCGAATGCGTCGCTGCGCGGGATCCTCCGGACCGAATGAGGAAGGTGGACGCGCGCCAGGCGTGCGATGCCTGTTGGACATCCCTTGGCCTTTCTGATGCGCTTGCGCAGCATTGACCGACGAAGCGGAGGTTGGCTACGGTGCCGTGATGGCAACGGTCCTCCTGTTTCATCACGCGCAAGGGCAGACGCCTGGGTTCCTGACGTTTGCCGACGACTTGCGGGCAGCCGGCCACACCGTCCACACACCTGACCTCTATGACGGGCGCACCTACAGCGACCTCAAGGAGGGTGTTGCCTACGCCGAGCAGATCGGTTTTCCGGAGATCATCCGCCGCGGTTCGGACGCGGCCAGGGAACTGCCTGCCGACATCGTCTATGCAGGCTTCTCGCTTGGCGTGCTGCCGGCGCAGGCGCTGGCGCAGACGCGTCCAGGGGCGAGAGGCGCGCTTTTCTTCCATGCCTGCGTGTCGCCGTCCGAGTTCGGGACCTCGTGGCCCGAGGCCGTCCCTCTCCAGATCCATATGATGGACGCCGACGAGTGGACCGAGGAAGACAGAGCCGTAGCCGAGGCGCTGGTTGAGCAGGTTCCGACCGCAGAGCTGTTGCTCTACCCGGGTTCGGCCCACCTGTTCGCCGACCCGAGCACAGGCGACTACAACGAGCAGGCCGCTGTTCTGCTTAAGGAACGCACGCTCGCCTTCCTGGACCGGGTTGGTTAGACGCTGCGGGCGGCATCCGGCCACCAGAGGATTTCTCTGATCGCCTCGCTGCGCTAGTCGCCCGCCATGACGACCCGTTCCGGGACCGCTGGTTCCGGTAAAGGCAGCGCGCTTACGGCCGGCGCCACCACGGTCCGACCAGGCTTTCCGGGCAGGTCGGGCAAAGCTGCCAGTGGACTGTCGCGCTTTTGCAGCAGGTAAAACTGCCACCGCGGTGTGGTGTCGGTGACCACGACGCTGAGCACCACGGTCTCGCCCGGCTCGACCGCACCGCCGAAGAAGGTGACGCCGTCGTAGGGCTCGCGGGTCTCAATGTTCTCGGCAAAGCTGTCGGCCGAGAACGGATGCCCGGCCTCGGTCGCCTGGCCGAACGACAGGCCGTCGCCGAACGGGCTCGACTGATCGATCAGCTCGCGCAGCTCCAGATCGAACTGGGTCCAGGTCTGCTCGGTCGAGTTGCGCACGATCTTGGTCAGCGCGAAGCCGACCTCGTGATGGGAGCGGATCCGATTGCCGAACCGATGGGTCATGCCGCGTATGACCAGGATCGCGGGCTCGTACTCGGTGATCTCCTCGACCAGGACGAACGGGTCGTCGAGCGTGCCGGTACCCCAGCCCTGCTTGATCTCGACCCCACCCAGCTCGTCGCTGAAGGTCAGGCCCTCGAGGGTCAACGGCTCAGCCCGCGCCGCCGGCGCAAGCTCCCCGGGCCACGCCAGCCACCCGGCCAGCATCAAGGCCAAGGCAAGGCTGGTCCATGCCGGCTCGGACATACCGGGCGAGCGGTCCACGCCAATCACCGAGGCCAGCACAAGCATGCCTTGGACATGCCCTCTGCCCGCCTGCCGGTCAAGACACGGTCGGGCGATGCGTCGCCGGGCGGTCCCGATCGAGCTTGACCCCGGGCAAGATCGGCCTGGTCGCTGTCGGAGGCCCTGCAAGGACTTACTTGGCCCGGGATACGACCGAGGTCCCTTTGGCTCAAGGTGAAGTCCAAGATGTGGCGAATTGCAGCGGAGCGGCGCAGGGCGATTTTCAGTTGCCTATGATCGGATAGAAGTCAACCTCAGCTTGCGGTGCTCGAGGGGTTCGATGCGTCCGGCGCGCCGATGCTGCGACCGGCCAAGCGGCCGATCACCCTGCGCCATCTCCTGACCCATACCGCCGGCTTCGGGTACAGCATCTGGGACGAGCCGATGGGCCGGTACGAGAAGGTCACCGGCATCCCGTTCATCGGCGAGTGCGACAACGATTCGTTCCTGGCGCCGATCATGTTCGATCCCGGCGAGCGCTGGGAGTACGGCATCAACATGGATTGGGTCGGCAAGGCGGTGGAGGCGGTCAGCGATCAGTCGCTCGAGATCTATTTCCGCGAGAACATCTTCCAGCCGCTCGGCATGACCGTTACCGGCTTCCTGATCAGCTCGGCGCAGAAGGCGCGGGTCGCCACGATGTACAGCCGCAAGGAGGACGGCTCGCTCGAAGCGATGCCGTTCGAGATGCCGCAGCGTCCCGAGTTCTTCATGGGCGGCGGCGCCCTGTTCAGCACGCCCAGGGACTACATCGCCTTCCTGCAGATGCTGCTGAACGACGGCACCTTCAACGGCGCGCAGGTGCTCAAGCCCGAGACGGTGGCGCTGATGCGGCAGAACCACATCGGCGACCTCGAGGTCGAGACCTTGAAGACGGTCCGCCCGGATCTTTCGAACGATGCCAACTTCTTCCCCGGCATGAGCCACAAGTGGGGGCTCTCGTTCGACATCAACACCGAGCCCGGGCCGAACGGACGCAGCGCCGGCAGCCTGTGCTGGGCCGGTCTGTTCAACACCTACTTCTGGATCGACCCGACCAAGCGGGTGACCGGCACGATCATGACCCAGATGCTGCCGTTCGCCGACACCGAGGTGCTCAAGACATACGGCAGTTCGAGCGCGGCCTGTACGATGCGCTGAAGTCCGCCTGACCTCGCGTCGAGGTCCCGGGATGCTCGCCCCGCATGCGGGGCGAGCATCCCGGGTGCAGGTAATCATCGCGATTCGCTGGCCTGGGGAATGCGGAGGCGCTCCGGCACCCTCACGTGCATCGTTCGACATTCGACCATGGGGACTGGCCTGGCGGCCTTTGCGCGTGCATATGAAGGCGTAGCGCAAGGATGCGTGCAGGGAGACACGCGATGATCAAGGGACTGCACCACAACGCCTATCGCTGCCGGGATTCCGAGGAGACCCGCAAGTTCTACGAGGATTTTCTGGGGCTGCCGCTGGCCTCGTCGCTGGCGATCACCACCACCAAGACCGGCGACAAGGCGAACGTCCTGCACACCTTCTATCAGATGGACGACGGCTCGTACCTCGCCTTCTTCGAGGTGCCCGACAAGCCGTTCGCGTTCAAGGACCAGCACGACTTCGACCTGCACATCGCCTTGGAGGTCGAACAGGGCGTGCTCGAGCGGATGATGGCCAAGGGCAAGGCGCACGGCATCGAGACCCGCGGCATCTCGGACCACGGCTTCATCCACTCGATCTATCTGCGCGATCCGAACGGCTACGTGATCGAGCTGACCGCCAAGACCGGCCCCGACGGGGAGGAGGTGGACCCGCCACAGGCGCGAAAAGTGCTGGACGACTGGCAGGGCTCGAAGGCGACGGCCTGAGAGGTTGTCGGCGCACCGCGGTCACACATTCGGCAAGCGTCGGGGCGATTGACGCGCCAGAAATCTTCCGTCTAGATAGATCTCTGCATGTGGACCTTCAACCAAAAGGAATAAGGCGATCGCGACCCACCAAGCCAGGGAGACGACGGGTGAAGGGATTGTGCGCGGCGACGGCTGCGGCCATGATCAGCACGTCCTGGGCTGCGGGTGCCCAGGAGCAAACGCTCCGCATTCAAACCCTCTATGCGCCCGCATCCGTCCCTGGCAAGCTGGTGGCGCAGTTCGTGGACGATGTCGAGACGATGTCTCGCGGCCGGGTCAAGATCGAGATGTTCTACCTCGTCGTCGATCGTCAAAGCGGCCGAGACCTTTGACGCCGCGGCCACGGGGATTCTCGACGGCGACATGACGGGCGCCGGCTATCTGACCGGCAAGAACCCCGCCTTTCAGTTCGTCGGCGACATCATGGGCGGCTACCACACGCCCTGGCAGCAGTACGAATGGTTCTATCAGGCCGGGGGCCAGGAGAAAGCCAACGAGCTCTTCAACCAGTTTGGCATGCAGCTGGTCGGCTGGTGGATCCTCGGTCAGGAATCGCTCTCATCGTCGAAGCCCCTGGCCGGTGTCGACGACCTCGAGAACTGGAAGTTCCGCTCGCCGCCCGGTCTCCAGACCGAGATCTTCGCCGAGCTCGGCGCCAAACCGGTGGTGATGGATTTCACCGAAGTGCCCACCGCCCTCGAGACCGGCATCGTCGACGGAGCGGACGCATCCGGCCTCGCCGACAACGCCGGTCTCGGCCTCTACGACCTGGTGTCCAACGCGACCTACCCCGGCTTTCACTCGATGCCGTCTGACCACCTGGCGATCCGCAAGGACGTCTGGGACGGGCTGCCGGGGGATATCCAGCGGATCTTCGAGGTGGCCATGCAGAAGCTCGCCTTCCAGACCTCGCTCACCTTCGAGAACGCCAAAGCCGCCAAGACGCTCGCCGAGAAAGGCGTCACGCTGTGGGACTGGTCGCCGGAGGACCGTGCGGCATTCCGCCAGGTGGCACAGAAACACTGGCAGCGCTGGGCCGACAAGACCCCGGAGGCGCGCGCTGGTCGACAGCCACATCGCCTTCATGAACGTCCTCGGCCTGCTCAACTGAGGCAGGCCACGCAGAGCATCGATAGCACCCGTCCGGCAGCGACCATACGGCGGGCGCGATTGACGCGTCGAAATTCAGCTGTCTAGATAGAACGCAGGATGGCTTCGAGATTCGGCTGATCATCGCGATCGGCGAAACAACCACACGCAGGGAGATGACGCATGAAGGGATTGGGCATGGCCGCGGCTGCTGCAGCCGTGATCAGCATGTCCTGGGCCGCGAGCGCCCAGGAGTACACGCTCCGTATTCAGACCCACTACGCGCCCGAAACCGTCTCCGGCAAGCTGGCGGCACAGTTTGTCGACGACGTCCAGACCATGTCGGGCGGGCGGGTCAAGATCGAGATGTTCTACTCGTCATCGGTCGTGAAATCGGTCGAGACCTTCGACGCCGCCGCGACCGGCATCCTCGACGGCGACATGACCGGCGGCGCCTACCAGACCGGCAAGAACCCCGCCTTTCAGTTCGTCGGCGACATCATGGGCGGCTACGACACGCCCTGGCAGCAGTATGAGTGGTTCTATCAGGGCGGCGGCGAGGAGAAGGCCAACGAGCTCTACAACCAGTTCGGCATGCAGCTGATCGGCTGGTGGATCTACGGGCAGGAATCCCTCGCATCCTCGAAGCCCCTGGCCGGTCCCGAGGACCTCAAGGACTGGAAGTTCCGCTCGCCGCCCGGCCTCGAGACCGAGATCTTCGCCGAGCTCGGCGCCAAGCCGGTGGTGATGGATTTCACCGAGGTGTTCACCGCGCTCGAGACCGGCATCATCGACGGGGCGGACGCATCGGGCCTCGCCAACAATGTCGGCCTCGGCCTCTATGATCTGGTGTCCAACGCGACCTATCCGGGCTTCCACTCGATGCCGTCGGATCACCTGGCGATCCGCAAGGACGTCTGGGACTTGTTGCCCGAGGACATCCAGCGGATCTTCGACGTGGCGATGCAGAAGCTCGCCTTCCAGACCGCGCTCACCTTCGAGGTCGAGAACGCCAAAGCCGCCAAGGCGCTGGCCGAGAAAGGCGTCACCTTGTGGGACTGGTCGCCGGAGGACCGTGCGGCATTCCGGCAGGCGGCGCAGAAGAACTGGCAGCGCTGGGCCGACAAGACGCCGGAGGCGCGCGCGCTGGTCGACAGCCACATCGAGTTCATGAACGTCCTCGGCCTGCTCGACTGAGCCAGACCGACGCGGCACTTTGATGACCTGATCCGGCGGGCGCTCACGGGCCCGCCGGACGATCGCAGTCGGCCGGGGAGGGCGTTGTGGTCGAGCACGAGAAGACCAGCTGGATGGACTGGATCAGCATCGGCATCAGCCGGGTGGCGATGTTCATCATCGCCTTCATCGTGCTGATCATGTTCTACGAGGTGGTGATGCGCTACGTCTTCCAGAGCCCGACGCTCTGGGTCAACGAGATGTCGCTGTGGACCGCCGGCATGGTCTATCTGCTGGCCGGCCTCTACGTGATGCAGCAGCGCGGCCACATCCGCATTTTCATCCTGTATGACATGGTGCCGCGCAACGTGCAGCGCCTGTTCGATCTCCTGTCGACCCTGTTCATCTGCCTGTTCTCGGCGGCCGTCGTCTGGGGGGGCGGCAAGGAAGCCTGGGACAAGCTGATGCGGTGGGAAACCTTCGGCACTGCGTGGGACCCGCCGATTCCTGCCACGATGAAGCCGCTGATTCAGGTCACCGTGGTGCTGATCGCGGTGCAGGCGGTCGCCAATCTGATTGCCGATTGGCAGAAGAAAAAAGAAGTGCACGACCTGGTCGAAGACGTCGCCCAAGAATACGTCGACTAGTCACCACACATAAGCCCCGACGGAGGGCCGAGGATGGATGTCGGCACGATTTCGATAGTCTTGCTTGTCTGCATGATTATCCTGCTGGCAATAGGTATGCCGCTGGGATTTGCGTCCGGCTTCCTGGCCGTCCTGGTTCTGTTGATGAAGTTTGGGCCGGACTTTCTGTTCGCCTCGTTCGGCACCGGTCCGCTGAACGTGATCGCCCAGCGGATGTATGGATTGACCACCGATTACGTGCTGATCTCGGTGCCGCTGTTCATCTTCATGGCCTGCCTGCTCGAGCGCTCGGGCATCGCCCGAGACATGTACAACAGCATCAACACCTGGCTCGCCCGGACCCGCGGCGGCATCGCCATCGTGACCGCGATCATGGCGATCATCATGGCCGCGATGTCGGGCATCATCGGCGGCGAGGTGGTGCTCCTGGGCCTGATCGCGCTGCCCCAGATGCTGCGCCTCGGGTACAACCAGAACCTCGCGATCGGCACGATCTGCGCCTCGGGCAGCCTCGGCACCATGATCCCGCCCTCGATCGTGCTGATCATCTATGGGCTGATCACCGACACCTCGATCTACGCCCTGTTCCGGGCGGCGTTCGTGCCGGGCTTCCTGCTTGGCGGCCTGTACATCGTCTACATCATCATCCGCACGCGCATGCACCCGGACCAGGCGCCGCTGCCCGAAGGCAGCGCAGACATCACCTTTGCCGACAAGCTCAAGGCGGTGCCGAAGCTGGTCCCGCCGCTGTTGGTCGTATTCGTGGTGCTGGGCTCGATCTATGGCGGCATCACGGGCATCACCGAGGCGGCCGGCATGGGCACCATCGCGGTGCTGGTGATCATCATCCTGCGGCGCGAGATGTCGTGGACCTTGTTCCGCGAGGCGCTGATGCGGACCTTCAAATCCACCGGCACGATCTTGTGGGTGACCTTCGGCGCCACCGCGCTCGCCGGGGCCTATTCGATCGCCGGAGGACCGACTTACGTCGCCAACCTGATCGTCGGCGCCGAGCTGCCGACGCTCGGCGTTCTCCTCGTCATGATGCTGATCTTTCTGTTCCTGGGCGCGATCATGGACTGGGTCGGCATCGTGCTGCTGGTGATGCCGGTGTTCCTGCCGATCGTGAAAGCCCTGCCGATCGAGGAGCTCGGGCTGATCGCCAGTCTCGATGCGGCCTTCGTCTCGGTCTGGTACGGCATCCTGTTCTGCGTCAACATGCAGGTGAGCTTCCTGAGCCCACCGTTCGGCCCGGCCGCCTTCTACCTCAAGTCGGTGGCGCCGCCGCATATCACCCTGCCGGACATCTTCCGCGGGTTCATGCCGTTCATCGGCATCCAGCTGCTGGTCCTGGCGATCGTGCTGCTGTTCCCCGGAATCACGATGTTCTTCCACTGAGCGCGCCATCGGGGAGCTTTCCATGTCGCTGCAGTTGTTCGATCTGACCGGCAAGCGGGCGCTGGTCACCGGCTCGAGCCAGGGCATCGGGCTGAGCCTGGCGCGTGGCTTGGCCGCGGCCGGCGCCGCCGTGGTGCTAAACGGCAGAGATCAGGCCAAGCTCGACGCAGCGGTCGCAAGCCTGTCGGCGGACGGCGCACAGGTGGTCGGCGATGCGTTCGACGTCACCGATGCGCCCGCGGTCGAGGCCGCGATCGCGCGGATCGAGGGAGATGGCCCGCTCGACATCCTGGTCAACAATGCCGGCATCCAGCGGCGCATGCCGCTCGAGGATTTTCCGGTCGAGACCTGGCACGAGCTGATGCGCACCAACCTGGACAGCGTGTTCTATGTCGGCCAAGCGGTCGCCAGGCGCATGATCGCCCGCCAGCGCGGCAAGATCATCAACATCGCATCGCTGATGAGCGAGGCCTCGCGCTACTCGATCGCGCCGTATACGGCGTCCAAGGGTGCGGTCAAGAACCTGACCAAAGGCATGTGCACCGACTGGGCGCGCTACAACATCCAGGTCAACGCGATCGGCCCCGGCTATTTCGAGACGCCGCTCAACAAGGCGCTGATGGAGGATGCCAAGTTCAACGCCTGGCTCGAGGCGCGCACGCCGGCCGGCCGCTGGGGCAAGCTCGAGGAGCTGCAGGGCGCCTGCATCTTCTTGGCGTCGAGCGCGTCCGACTTCGTCAACGGCCAGACCCTCTATGTCGACGGCGGCGTGCTGGCGACGGTGTAGCCAGACAAGGCGCCAAGCACGATGGCTGCGGCGGCCAAGGTGCCGCGCGGCCAGGTCCCGGGGACGTGCGAACGGGCGACCTTCCGATGGTCGACTGTACGTCATAGATCGCGAATGGGGTGCACGGCGCCTTCGGGCCCACAAGCATCGAACGGTCGAGGTTTCGTCGGGGTCCTCACAAGCGTCAACCCGCCGTTTACGCGTCGTTAAGCATCATGCCCTATGGTTGAAGCCGTTGCGCGAACAACCAACGGTGACGGCAATAATCGAGGCAGATTGATCGCCCAAGAGCAGGCTGCAGGCGGGCTGTGGCGCGTCGGGCAGCTCCCGATCGAGGCCGGGCGTAAGCGAGGCGTAGTCCCGCGCGGCCGACGATGTTCGCCTTAACTTAACGCGCGGCCGACGATGTTCGCCGCGGACCGGTCGAGAGGGTTGCGGCGATGATGCCGTGCGGCCTGCTCGCGGGACCTGCCGGCTCGGGCGAGGGCCGCTGTCAGGCCCGGGTTTCTTGGGCGCTGGGCGCGGCCGTAGTGGCTGGATCGACTTCGAGACCGCGCGCGGTCTGTTGGATCAGCTGCCAGGCGCGCTGGACGTGAGCGCGCTCGGTGGTGCGCTGGCCGATCGTGAAGCGGATCACGTAGCGGCCGCGCACGCGGGTCGGCGTAAGGTAGAGCCGGCCGCTGTCGTTCAGCGTGTGCAGCAGGCGCCCGTTGAGGGCGTCGAGGGCGGGCTCGTTGAGGGAGTCATCGGCGCTGGGCGGGCGGTAGCGAAAGGTGAGCAGGGCCAGGTTGGCAGGCGTGGTCAGCTCGAAATCGGGGGTGGCCTCGATCTGGGCGGCCAGGTCCGCGGTCAGGGCGATGTGATGGCGCAGCATCGCCTTGAGGCGCTCGACCCCGTAGGCGCGGATCACGAACCACAGCTTGAGCGCGCGAAAGCGTCGGCCGAGCGGCACGCCCCAGTCGCGATAGTCGATCACGTCCGTCTCGCGCGAGGTCAGGTAGAGCGGCAGGATCGACAGCGTGCGGATCAGCTGGTCCGGCTCACGCACGAAATGGGCCGAGCAGTCGAAATTGGTCAACAGCCACTTGTGTGGGTTGAGCACGAAGCTGTCGGCCGTCCCGATTCCCTCGATCATCCAGCGCTGCTCCTCGAGCAAGAGCGCGCTGCCGGCCCAGGCGGCATCGACATGCAGATACAGGCTCTGGTCGCGACAGATCTCGGCGACCTGCCGCACGGGTCGACTGCACCGACGCCGGTCGCGCCTAACGTAGCGACCACGCCGGCCGGCACCAGGCCAAGCGCACGATCCTCGCGGATCGCGGCATCCAGCAGGTCGGGCCGCATGGAGAATTTCTGGTCGGTCGGAATCGGGCGCAGCTGCTGGCGGCCCAGGCCTGCGATCTTGACCGCTTTCTCGACCGAGGAATGGGCCTCCTCGGAGGCATAGAAGACCAGCGGCGGACAGGCGGAAAGCCCCTCGTCGTTGGCGCGCCAGTCCGTGGCCCGCTCGCGCGCGGTCAGGATCGCGCACAGCGTGGCGCTCGATGCGCTGTCCTGGATCACGCCGGTAAAGCCCGCCGGCAGCCCGATCATCTGGCGCAGCCAGTCGAGCACGCGGGTCTCCATCTCGGTCGCGGCCGGCGAGGTCTGCCACAGCATGCACTGGGCCGCGAGCGTGGCCGTCAGCATCTCGGCGAGCACCGAAGGCGGGCTGGAATTGCCGGGGAAGTAGGCGAAGAAGCTCGGATGCTGCCAATGGGTCATGCCGGGCAGCACAGTGCGCTCGAAATCCGCCATGATGTCGGCGACCGGCTCGGCTTCGGCCGGGGGTGCCGCCGGCAGCTGCGCTGTGATCGCGCCGGGCTCGACCTGGGCGCGGACCGGATAGCGCTCGACATTGGCCAGGTAGTCCGCCATCCAGTCGACCAGGCGGTGCGCCTCGCGCCGAAAGTCCTCGGGGTCCATGTCCCTCTCCTCTTGCCGCCCGGCGCTGACCAGGCGCTTGGCGCGCCGCCCGGCCAGCCCTACGATCCCTCGCTTTGAAACGAGTCATAAGGCAGGAGGGCTGTGATGTCGCAATTTGATCCATTCGGTGTCCTCAAGCACCACGAAGACATCCGTCGGCGAATCGCCAACGACGAGCCAGGCTACGCACAGAGCGACGTCGACGGTCAGATCGTCTCCCCAGATCGCCTCCTATGACGGCCACGAATCTCCCGGGACGATCACCCATGCGTCCCCTTTGACCATGAGCATCGGGAAGGTGGTCGAGGAGACGATCCTCGACGTTGCGCGCGACGAGGGCATCGCCTCGCGTGCAGCGTTCTCGCAATCGCGGGTGGAGTGGATGATCCGCGATCGCCGGGGCTATCCGAGCCACGGGAAGAACAAGCGCAAGCAGGCCGAATTGCTCGAGCAGTTGCTGGAGAGCCGATTGCACCTGTTCGCCTGAGCGAGGCACGGCGGGCGGGACTAGTGCTCTGCGAGCAGACGGATGGTTCGTCCGTCTGCTCGCGAGAGCCCTGGCTTCCAAGGAGATCGTGCAGCGTCAGCAGGCAATCAGAGGACTCTTCCGATGGCCTCGCGGCACCGGCGTCAGCCGTTTCGCCGAAATGGCCGGGCGGCGTGTGGATTTCCTGATCCGGATGATCGCCCCGTCTGGAGCGGCGGCCGCCCAGGACCGGGGAGCTCGACGGCCCGTCGAGTGGCCGCGTCCGATCGAGCGCGCAATCCTTTGGCAAGGAAGGCCGCATATCCTCCTGCGGCATGGGCAAGAGGAGGAGGGGATTGCGGTGAATCTCGTGGCGCTCTTCGGCTCGCCTCATGGCAAAATCACGCGGGAAGGTTACTGGCTGGCATCGCTGCCGCTGTTCGTCCTTTCGATCCTTCCCGAGCTGTTCATGACCGTCGACGCGACCTTGGATATGTTCGTCGTCTCGGCGGTCGTCTTCCTGGTGTTGCTGGTCCCGACCTGCATGCTGTCGATCAAGCGCTGTCACGACCGCAACAGGTCAGGCTGGTTCGTGCTGGTCGGCTTGATTCCCCTACTCGGCTCGCTCTGGATCCTGATCGATCTGGGCTTTCTGCCCGGCACAAGAGGCACAAACCGATTTGGCCCCGATCCCCTGGCCACGGGGCCGGACGCCGGCCATGGGATGATCGCGCCGGCGCGCTGATCACGATCCCTCGTCAGCGGCAGGTCCGGCCTGGACGAAAGGCGAAGAGCCCCACGCGATGGGAGTGCGGCTAACGGGCATTGTCGTCGCCGCAGTAGCAGTCGGCGAAGGCTTCAGGCGCCAGCTCGGTCTGGGCGCAGGAAAAGGCCCGCCAGTTCTGCTGGTTGATCGGCGGATCCTTGGCCGACGTCTTGACCGGGAAGAACGCGATGTAGTCGTCGCGGATCGCCGGGTCTGAGCGGATCGCCTTTGCGAGCTCGGTCGCCGTCGTCGGATCCAGGACCTGATAGCCGTAGGCGCCCTTGAAGCTGTACTCGACCGCCCACCTGGCCTCCTCGCCACGGCCGGCGCGCTCCAGATTGGTCAGATAGACCGTGGCGTAGTCGATCGGCTGGCCGCTGGCCCGGTCGTACAGGACCACGCCGAACGCCGGGTTGTTGCGGTAGACCGGGCTGACCGCGGGCGTGATGTGGGTCAGCAGGATGGGCTCGCCCGCGGCCGTGGCGACCACCCGGAAGTCGTCCATGTGGGTGTGGCCGGACCAGCTGTCCTGCAGGATGCTTTTGTAGCGCTCGAGCAGGGCCGGGAATTGCCGGTCATAGGGCTGCTTGAGGAACGGCAGCACCTTGTCGCGGCAGGCGCCCGCGCTGTGCGACGACTTGTAGCTGTCAATGCCGGGTGGGATGTGCATCAGCAGCGAGGCGGTCCGGCCCCGTGCCTTAATCCGATACAGGGTCCACTCCAGCCAGGCCATCTGCGCGGCGCCGGGATCACCGCCCCGCGGGTTGCAGCGGTCCTCGTACTCCGACCGACCAGAAGATGTTGTTGAGCACGATCAGATCGCGCTTGGGCACGCTCGGGTGGGGCACCACGTAGAAGCCGCCGATGCCGAAATCGTTGAAGGCCCTGGGATTGGCGCTGTGCCGGGCCCACAGCCTGCCGACCTGTGCCAGGAAGGTCTCGCCGGGAGCGATCCTGTAGTCGCCGCAGAAGGAATCGACATTGCCGAGCGCGCCGTAGATTGGGATGCCGGCGAAGGCGTCCTGCAGCCGGTCCGAAACGAAGGTCACGGTCTTGATCACGAAGTCCTGGTACGCCTCGCGGTCGCCGCCGACATAGATGTCGAACTTGGTCTCGAACGCGTGCGCCAGATAGTCGCCGGGATAGAGCACGAAGTCGGGCTGAGGCACCAGGCGCCGGGCGGCATCGAGCATCGACCTCATCAAGGGATCGTTGGCGTCTTCGCCGTATTGCGCGAAGCCGGTCTGCTTCGAGCGCTCGAAGATGGCGGGCCAGGCACCGACATCGGCGTCGACCAGCTGCTTGACGATCGCCGCATCCGCGAACGGATCGAAATGGATGTCGGAGATGATCAGGAACAGGCCCTGGTCCGGCCTCGGCGCAAACGGCAGGCCAGCGGCTTCCTGGTCGGCGGCGAGCGCACCGAGCGGCAATAGCGCGATCGCACCGCATACGGAAAGCGCGATCGTTATGGTTCGTGTAGTCTCAGTCCGCAAAGCGCTTGTTCCTTCCACGCCCGGCCATCACGAACGGCTTGCTGCCGGCTCGCGTGTCTTGTAAAGCTGCCGGCCCGATTTGCCCATCACGCGATGTGATGCCGCGACCGCTACATTTTTCTGCGAGACCATGACCCCGACGCCGACCACCAGCGACCGTCTGCCCTATCGCAGAGCCGATTTCGCGACGCTCACCGAGGCGCTCGACTATGCCGCGCGCGGCGAGACCGGCTGCAATTTCTACTCCGCGCGCGGCCAGCTGACCGCCGCCCTGCCCTATCGCGAGCTGCGCGAGCGGGCGATCGGGCTGGCGCAAGGGCTGACCAGGCAGGGCTTCCCGGCGGGCAGCCGGATCATGCTGCTGGCCGACACCGATCCCGATGTCCTGGTGACCTTCTTCGCCTGCCAGTATGCCGGGATCGTGCCGGTGCCGGCGGCGCTGCCGGCCGGGCTCGGCGGGCGCGAGGCCTATGTCGCAGGGCTCGCCCGCCAGATGAAGAGCTGCGGCGCGCTTGCCGCCATGGCGCCGGACGGCATGGTCGATTTCCTGCGCGATGCCGCGCGCGAGCAGCCAGCCGAGATCATGATCGGCGGCCCCGGCGATTTCTACGGCCTGCCGGGCGACGGCGCCGCGCTGCGGCCGTTCGGCCCGGACGATCGCTGCTATCTGCAATATTCGTCCGGCAGCACGCGCTGGCCCTTGGGCATCGACGTCCGGCAGCGCGCGCTCATGGCCAATGGCCATGCCATCGCCAGCTATGGCCTGCAGGCGGCGCCGGGCGATCGCTGCGTGTCCTGGCTGCCGCTCTACCACGACATGGGGCTGGTCGGTTTCATGCTGACGCCGCTGTTGTGCCAGCTCACGGTCGATTTCCTGGCGACCCGCGACTTCGCCAGGCGGCCGCTGGTCTGGCTGACCCTGCTGAGCCGGCATCGCGGCTCGCTGTCCTACAGCCCGACCTTCGGCTACGATCTGTGCGCGCGCCGTGCCGAGGCCGGCAGCCACGACCTCGACCTGAGCAGCTGGCGGGCGGCCGGCATCGGCGGCGACATGATCGAGCCGCGCGTGCCGAGGCGCTTCGCCGAGGTCTTTCAGCCCTACGGCTTTCGGGCGAGCGCCTTCGTGCCGAGCTACGGCATGGCCGAGGCGACCCTGGCCGTGAGCTTCTCGCCGCTCGGCCAGGGCCTCGTGGTCGACACCGTCGACCGGCATCGGCTGGCCGAGGACCGGATCGCCGAGCCGGCCGGACCGGACACCGATGCCGCTGACGTGCGCGGCTTCGTGGTCTGCGGCGAGGCCCTGCCGGGCCACGTGGTCGAGATCCGGGACGATCAGGGCCAGCTCCTGCCCGAGCGCCGGCTCGGCCGGATCTTCGTGCGCGGCCCGAGCATCGCCGAGGGCTATTTCGGCGAGCCGGAGGCGAGCGCCGAGGTGTTCAAGGACGGCTGGCTCGATACCGGCGATCTCGGCTACCTGACGGGTGGCGCGCTGACCATTACCGGCCGCAGCAAGGACCTGATCATCGTGCACGGCCGCAATGTCTGGCCGCAGGACCTGGAATGGGCGATCGAGCAGCTGCCGGGCCTGCGTCGCGGCGACGTCGCCGCCTTCTCGCTCGACGCTGCCGATGGCGACGAGCCCGTGGTGCTGCTGGTGCAGTGCCGGCTGACCGATCCGCAAGCGCGCACCCAACTCGAGCGCGACGTCAAAGCGGTCGCGCAGCAGACCTCGGCGATCGAGTGCAAGGTCGTGCTGGTGCGCCCGCACGCGCTGCCGCAGACCTCGTCCGGCAAGCTCAGCCGCTCGCGTGCCAAGCAGAGCTTTTTGGACGGCGCCTATGACGCCGAGCCCGCATCGGACCCGGGTGCGCCGCCGGAGCGCGCGAACGCCGGCGCCGCAGCGAACTGATCGGTGCCGCCCACGGTCGCGGTTACCGGCGCCACCGGCTTCATCGGCCCGCATGTCGTCCGCCGGCTGAGCGCGGATGGCTGGCGGGTGCGCGTTCTGACGCGGCGTGCGCTCGACCCTTCGCAGCTCGGGCCGAACGTCGAGACCATCCGCGGCGCGCTCGACGATCCGGCCAGCCTGCAGCGCCTGGTGCACGGCGCCGACGCCGTGGTCCACATCGCCGGCCTGATCAAGGCGCGCTCGCGCGACGCGTTCTTCCAGGGCAATGCCGTGGGTGTCGGCCGCCTGGTCGAGATCGCGGCGGCGGCGCCGAGTCCGCCCCGCTTTGTCCTGATGTCGTCGCTTGCGGCGCGTGAGCCCGGCCTGTCCGACTACGCCGCCAGCAAGCATGCCGGCGAGCAGGCGCTGCGCGCGGCCGGCGGCGCGCTGCCTTGGACGATCCTGCGGCCGCCTGCGGTCTATGGCCCCGGCGATCGCGCAACCCTGTTGTTCTTTCGCAGCGTCGGCCGCGGCTTCGCGCCGGTGCTCGGAACCGAAAGGCGCGCGCCTGTCGTTGATCCATGTCGAGGATCTGGCGGCGGCGGTCGGCGCGCTGCTGCCGGACGAACGCAGCCAGGGCATGGTGGCCGAGGTCGACGATGCCAGCGGCGGCTATGGCTGGCGCGAGATGATCGAGGTCGCGGCCGCGGCGTTCGGCCGGCACTGTCGCATTCTGCGCGTACCGATGGCGATCCCGTACAGCCTTGGATCGCTCAACATGCTGCTGGCGCGCCTGACCGGCTACACGCCGATGCTGACACCGGGCAAGGTGCGCGAATTCTACCATCACGACTGGGTCTGTGACAGCAGCCCCCTGATCGAGCGAACCGCCTGGCGCCCGATGATCCCGCTTCGCCAAGGGTTTGCCTCGACCATCGCTTGGTACCGGCAGCAAGGCTGGCTGTGACCAAGGTGCGCCGCAACTGTCACAAACTGGCACAATTTGTTACTTCACTCGCTGCCGCAAAACTGCCACATCCGGCCGAGTTCGGAGGGATCATTCCCGTCCGCACGTCGTTGAGGACTCGAGTCGGCGCATAAGATGTTGAAGGGCTCTACCTGTGACGAGCGTTGGCGAGGCTGCCTTCGAAGAGGTGGCCAAAGTGCTCGAGCCGTTCAGGCGGCAAGACGCTCCCATCACCAAAGACACCGACATCACGGCGGATCTCGATCTGGATTCGCTTGCCGTGATGAATTTGCTGATGCAGGTCGAAGAGAAGTTCGACATCTCGATCCCTTTGAACCTGATTCCCGAGATCAGGACGGTCGGTGACTTGGTGCAGGTCATCGAGCAACTGACGGAAGGAGCGTGAAATCATGGCTCTGTTCGATCGATTCGCGCCCCTGATGCACTCCCACAACGCCATCAAGGCAGCCGGCACCGATCCGTTCGGCGTGCGCATGGACCGCGTGCTGTCGCCGACCGAGGCGATCATCAAGGGTCGCCGCACCCTGCTCGCCGGCACCAACAACTATCTCGGCCTGACCTTCGAGCCGGGCTGCATCGCGGCGGCACGCTCGGCGATCGAGAGCTTCGGCACCGGCACCACCGGCTCGTCGATCGCCAACGGCTCCTATGGCGGCCATCGGGCGCTCGAGCGCGCGCTCGCCGAGTTCTACGGGCGCGAGCACGGCATGGTGTTCTCGACCGGCTATCAGGCCAATCTCGGCATCATCTCGACCGTGGCCGGTCCCAAGGACTACCTGCTGATCGACGCCGACTGCCATGCCAGCATCTACGATGCCTGCAAGCTCTCGCAGCGCGACGGTCATCCGGTTCCGCCACAACGATCCGGCCGATCTCGACAAGCGCCTGCAGCGCCTGGCCGATCAGCCCGGCAACAAGGTGATCGTCGTCGAGGGCATCTACAGCATGCTCGGCGATCAGGCGCCGCTCGCCGAGATGGTCGAGGTCAAGCGTCGGCACGGCGCCTATCTGGTGGTCGACGAGGCCCATTCGCTCGGCGTGCTGGGCGACACCGGCCGCGGCCTGGCCCAAGCCGCCGGCGTCGAGGACGACGTCGATTTCATCGTCGGCACGTTCAGCAAGAGCCTCGGCGCGGTCGGCGGCTTCTGCGTGTCCGACAACCCCGATTTCGAGATTCTGCGGATCGTCTGCCGGCCCTACATGTTCACGGCATCGCTGCCGCCGTCGGTGATCGCCTCGGTGCGCGCGGCGCTCGACACGGTGGCGACGCGGCCGGACCTGCGGCACCGGCTGTGGCGCAATATCGGCACGCTGTACGAGGCGCTCGATCGGCGCGGCTTCCTGCTAGGACCGACGCAAGGACCGGTGGTGGCGATCCGGCTGCCGAGCCCGGAGATGGCGATCCAGATGTGGCAGGCCGTGCTCGATGCCGGCGTGTACGTCAATCTGGCGCTGCCGCCGGCGACCCCCTCGGGCGAGCCGCTGCTGCGCTGCAGCGTGTGCGCGGCGCACACCACCGAGCAGCTGCGCCACATGGTCGACGTGGTGACCGAGGTCGCCTACGAGACCGGCCTGCTCGAGGCGCCGCCCCGCCTGGCGGTCGGCTGAGGTTCTCAGCACTCAGCGGATCGCGCCCAGCCGGTAGAGACGCCAGAGGAACACCGGCGAAGCGAGCACCGGGTGGCGCCGCTGCCAGGGGCTTGCCGGCAGACGCACGCCGGAGTGCCGCTCGATCTTCCATAAGATGTAGTCGACGCCGCCATCGAAGGTGAACCCGGCTTTGATCAGCCGCAGCACCGACAGGGTCTTGCCGAGCAGGCGGCGCCCGACCCACCGGATCTGCGCGAATCGGCGGGCGCGCTCGGCCGACGTGGCATTTCCCACGATCTCCGCCGCGGCCAGCGCCCAAGGCGTGATCGTGTCATAGCGCTCACGGTCGCTCTCGTAGAGATGGCGCGCACGCCCGGCGTCCTCGGTGCGAAGCTCCGCGCGGTAGGTCTCGCGAAAGGCACGAAGCCACAGATGCTCGGCGTCGGTGTCCCGGTCGAGCAGTGGTGCTACCGCGGCGACCATGGTGACCACCGCCTCGGCCAGCGCCACCTCGATCGCGCGGCGGGCGGCCTGATCGCGAACCCAAACGAGTCTGCTCGGCTGGGCAAAGCGCGCCCAAAGCGACGTCTGCAGGCTGGCTGGCGACAGGCCGCGGCGAAACTGCGCCGTGCTGATCACCGCGTACTTGGCCCGCACCGTCTGGCCGTTCCATGGCGCCAGGACGTGGAACACGTTAGGCGGCAGGATCGCGTTCGCCAGCGCGAGCGACCGGCTCGCATAGGCCTCGCGATAGCCATCCACCACGACGTAGAAATCCAGGATCCCATCGGGTGGCGTGGACGCCGCCGCGGGCTGGCGCAGGCAGGAGCCGTAGAACAGGATAGCCGCGATTGCGCCGTGGCGCGGACGTATGGCATCGACGATCGCCAGCGCGGCGGGATGGACCGGCTGCGCGACTTCGCGAGCGATCCACGCCTCGAGCCTGACCCGATCGTCGCCCCTATCCTCCATGCTCTTGCATCAGCAGCGCACGAACACCGCCTCCCGATTGCTGCGCAGCAACACGGGGACATTCGGTTCCGGCACCACGAACTCGCCATCGATCACCAGGGGATCTCGGGTCGTGATGGCGATGTCGTCGACCGCCAGGCTGACATAGCCGCGCTGGCTCATCCAGGGTCGCGGCTGGCCGCGCAGCACCGGCAGCAGGGCGCAGGCCAGCCGGGCCGGCGGAAAGGCGATGCTGGTGTAGCGGATCTGGCCACCACCCTGGCCCCAGAACGGCATCAGCCCGAGGATCAGCCGACGCAGCGTCGTGGCCAGTACCAGGAAATAGCGCTCGCCCGACTGGCGGACGCCGTCGAGGTCGATCGTCATGTCCTGCCCTTGGAACAAGGGGCCCGGCCGGTCGGACCGACCCGACAGGGCGCGCCAGATGGCGAGCGCGAGGCTCATGGCGAACGCCACGGAGCCCCTGGCACCGGTCGGATGGACCTCCTTGCGGGCCATGCGCACGGCCTGGTGGAACGCGGCCGTGCCGAAGAACATGCCGTGCAGCGGCGGCCGGTTGCCGCCGGTGCTGAGCGACAAAAGGCGCCGCCTGAGGGGCACCAGCTCGCCGCCGGCGTCGACCCGATCGAGCAGCCGGACGAGCGCAGCCTCGGGCCGGCCTGCCAAGCCGACGTCCAGGGCAATCAGATTGGTCATCCCGGTCGCGAGCACCGCGATCGCCGGCAGCTGCCCATAGGCGCCGCCGTTGCACAGCTCGGTCAGCGCCGAGTGCACGGTGCCGTCGCCGCCATTGACCACGACCAGGTCGACCTCGCGTCGGGCGAACTCGCTCATGATCCCTTCGAGATCGCCGACCTGCGCGGCCTCGGCGTGAAGTGTCTCGGGATAGCGCTCGAGCACCGCGCGAATGCCGTCCAGGCGCAAGCGGTTGCGCCGGCTGCCCGGATTGGTGACGACGCCGACTCTGCTCATGCCGTGGTCTGCACCCGGGCGATGGGTCCTGCGCCAGCGCGCGCGCTTGACTTACCCGCGCCAGTCACCACAACAGCCACCTGATGTTCACCTTGGCGCACCTGTCCGATCTTCACCTGCCGCTGCCGGCGGCGCCCCGCTGGCACGAACTCGCCAGCAAGCGCATCCTTGGCTACCTTTCCTACCGGCTCAAGCGCAAGCTCGTTCACGATCAGGCCGTGCTCGCAGCGCTGGTCGACGATCTTCGCCAGCACGCGCCCGACCATATCGCGATTACCGGCGATCTGACCAACATCGCCCTGCCGGAGGAGTTCATCAGCTCCGCGCGATGGCTGCGGGCGCTGTGCCCGAGCGATGCGCTCACCGTCATCCCCGGCAATCACGATGCCTACGTCAAGGTACCCTGGCAGCAATCGCTCGCGCGCTGGCGCCCCTTCATGTCGGAGCCCACAGCACCGATCCAGGACGAGGGCGGCTTTCCGTTCGTGCGGCGGCGCGGCGAGATCGCGCTGATCGGTGTGTCGAGCGCGTATCCTTGTCCGTGGCGGTACGCGACGGGCCGGGTCGGCGCCGGGCAGCTGGCGCGGCTGGCCCGGCAGCTCGAGCAGCTCGGCGCGCAGTCGCTGTTTCGGGTCGTCCTGGTCCACCACCCCCCGATCGCCGGGATGGTGGCCGACCGCAAAAGCCTGATCGATCAGGCGGCGTTCCGCGCGGTGATCGAGCGTGCCGGCGCCGAGCTCGTGCTGCATGGGCACCATCACCGCTTCAGCCAGGATCAGCTCGCCACGCCAGGCGGCAAGGCGCCGGTGCTCGGCGTGCCGTCCGGCTCGGCGCGCCGGCACCCGGGTCACGAGCATGCCAGCTGGCATCTGTGCAGGATCAGCGCCGTGCCCGCCGGATGGCAGCTCGAGGTCGAGGTCAGGGGGCTCGCCGAGACCGGCGAACGGTTCGTCACCGAGCGCCGGTTCGACCTGACGATCCCAAATGCTCGAGCGCACGAGCCGGTCTCTTCGGCAGTGGCCGCTCGGTAGCATTGGTCGATCTCCTGTTTCACCACCCCTGGCTCCATCACGCCTCAGTCGCCGTCGATGTGTGTTCCTGTTGCCACACTCGTCTGTTCAGGCATCGCAAGACGAATTGGCAGATTGACGTGGTCGCTGGATTGAGGAAACTGAGCGATTATCGGCGGTCGATTGGCGCCGTCGGGTCGGGGAGTGGTCTCAGCCGAAGCGTCAACCAAGGCCGATCACCGGCCAAGAGGCGCCATCTGCCGCTTGATCAGTCGAACGAGATAGTCCTCGTCCGTGGCCTCTGCAAAAGCGAAGAGCACGAGGTCGGCTGGCAGGTCTTTCAGCGGCGCTCGACAATCCCGACGAACATAAGAGGGGCAGCCCGATGCACGGAGGTCCAATTTTTAGCACATAGAGATTGCAGCTATGGTTGCGCACCCGTTGCAGTGGAGTTAGTGTCCGTGTACCTCAGTTCAGTCGTCTTTGACGCCTGACCGCAAGCTGGTGAGAGGAGACATCATGCGGAAGATCTTGGGAGTGGCCGTCGCAGGGGCAGTGGCGCTCATGGCTAACGTTGCCTTCGCCAACTCGGAAACCGGCCCGGTTTCGAACATCAACAAGACGGCCAATACGTTCCAGATGCATGGCCGGACCTTCACCGCCGGCGACATGAACGTCGTCGGCGTCAAGGTCGGTGACCTGGAGGAGGGCAAGACCTATCGGATCACCTTCTCCAATGCAGACGCGGTGTCCGGCAAGTCGCCGATCAACGTGATGACGATCACACCGGAAAACTAGAACATCTGCTCGGCCAGAGCGCTCGGGCGGCCGTTTCGTCGTCCGAGCGTCATCGTTTGAAGCACCAAGTTGCCCGGCTGGGGCGGACGATCCGCGCCCAGCCGCAATTTTTTGTGACGCCGGACCGCGCGTCAGGTACCTTTCCGATCCCCGATGTGTCCACCGATTGCGCCTCCCCGGCAGGCGCGTCGTTACCGAGAAGATGCCATGAGCCAGCCGGCAAAACTGGCCTCCGATCAGCCGCACCGCGACGTGGCATCTGGTTCACGCCAGATCCACATCGAGCCCGTGCACGGGCGGCGCAAGCTGGAAACCTTCATTCGGCTGCCCAACGACCTCTATCGCGACTGCCCGAACTACGTGGCGCCGCTGCTCATGGAGCGCCGCGACAGTCTGCGCTTCGACAAGAATGCCTATTTCCAGCATGCCGAGGGCCAGTACTGGCTCGCCTATCGCGACGGGCGAGCGGTCGGCCGGATCAGCGCGCAGATTGATCAGCTCTATCTCGAGAAGTACCGCAACGCGACTGGACATTTCGGCATGCTCGACGCCGAGGACGACCCGGACGTGTTTCGCGCCCTGCTCGACACCGCCGAGCACTGGTTGCGCGCGCGCGGCATGAAGCGGGTGCTCGGGCCGTTCAACCTGTCGATCAACGAGGAGTGCGGCCTCCTGGTCGATGGCTTCGATGCGCCGGCGATGCTGATGATGGGCTTCGCTAAGCCTTACGTGGCCCGACGGATCGAGGAGACGGGCTACCGCAAGGCCAAGGATCTGCTGGCCTACGACTATGACGTGCGCTCGACGCCGCCGATCCGCGGCGAGGCACTGCTCGAGCGCACCAGCGAAGCGCATCGGGTCCAGGTGCGCGCGGTCGACATGTCCCGCTACCAGGCCGAGCTCGCGGTGATCATGGACATCTTCAACGACGCCTGGGCCGAGAACTGGGGCTCGGTGCCGTTCACCGAGGCCGAGATCACCCATATCGCCAACGGCATGCGCCCGCTGATCCGGCCGGACCTGATCCGGATCGCCGAGGTCGACGACGCACCCGCCTGCATGATCGTCTGCCTGCCCAACCTGTACGAGGCGATCGCCGACCTGAACGGCCGGCTGCTGCCGTTCGGCTGGGCCAAGCTGCTGTGGCGTCTCAAGATGGCCCGGCCACGCAGCGGCCGCGTGCTGCTGATGGGCATCCGCACCGCCTATCGCCGGACCCTGCTCGGCTCGGCGCTGATCCTCATGGTGCTGGAATCGCTGCGCCAGGGCCTGATGAAGGAACGCCTGGAGCGGATCGAGCTGTCCTGGGTGCTCGAGGACAATCTGCCGATGCGGCGCGTGATCGAGAGCATCGGCGGCAAGGTCTACAAGACCTACCGGATCTTCGAGAAATCGCTAGTGTGATCGCCGCCCAGGCCCTGGTGCTGGCGGCCAGCCGGCCGCAGGATCTGCTCGCCCGTCACGCGGGACAGAGCCACAAGGCGCTGGTCAGGGTCGACGGCGTGGCCATGCTGATCCGGGTGCTGCGGGCGCTGCGGGCGAGCCACAGCGTCGGGCCGATTGCCGTGTGCCTCGAGCAGGACGCCCTGGTGGCCGGTGCCGAGGCCGAGTTCGACCAGCTGGTCGCGCAAGGCGCGATGACGTTGATCGATGCCGCGACCAGTCCCGCTCGCAGCGTGCTGCGGGCGCTTGAGGCGCTGCCCTTGCCGCTTCTGATCACCACCGCTGACCACCCGCTGCTCAGCGCCGCGATGATCGACCATTTTTGCAGCGCCGTGCCGGCCGATGCCGATGCGGCCGTGGCGGTGGTCCGGGCATCGCTGCTGCAGCGCAGCTATCCGAATGCGATCCGCACCTACTACCGCTTCGCAGGCGAAGGCTACAGCGGCTGCAACCTGTTCCTGCTGCAATCGCCCGACGCGACCCGCGTGGTGCGGTTCTGGACCCGCCTGGAGCTGCATCGCAAGCGTCCCTGGCGGATGATCGCGGAGGTCGGGCCGATCGCCCTGCTGCGCTTTGCCCTCGGCCGCCTCAGCCTGGATGGCGCCATGCGCCATCTTTCGGCCAGGGTCGGCGCCACCATCCGCGCGGTCGAGCTGCCGTTCCCCGAGGCCGCGATCGACGTCGACAAGCCGGCCGACCTGGCGCTGGTGGAACAGATCATGGCCGGACGTGCGGCCGCCGAGGGGGCCACGACATGACGCAGCGCGAGACGATCGTCAGCATCGAGGGTGACGCCTTCCTGATCGACGGCGAGCCGACCTATCCCGGGCGACGCTATCGGGATCGCAAGGTCGAAGGGCTGCTGCTCAACGCACGCATGGTGCAAGGCACCTTCGACGACCTCAACCCGGCCACGCGGGGTCGCTGGGCCTACCCGGACGGACCGTGGGACGCCGAGCGCAACACCGACGAGTTCGTGGCGGCGATGCCGAGCTGGCATGCCGCCGGGCTGCGGGGCATCACCCTGAATCTCCAGGGCGGCAGCCCCGAGGGCTACAGCAAGGACCAGCCGTGGCACAACTCGGCCTTCAGCGAGGATGGCCGGCTGCACGCACCCTATCTGGACCGGCTGACCCGCATCCTCGATGCTGCCGATCAGCTCGGCATGGCGGTGATCCTGGGCCTGTACTATTTCGGCCAGGACGACCGGCTGCGCGACGAGCGGGCGGTGATCCGCGCGGTCGAGGCGACCACCGACTGGCTGGTGGCGCAGAGCTACGGCCATGTCCTGGTCGAGATCGCCAACGAGGCCGACGTGCCCCGCTACACACACGACATCCTCAAGGCGGAGCGCGGTCACGAGCTGATCGCGCTGGTCCAGCGCCGCTCGGCCGGCAAGCTTGCCACGCCGTCAGGCCATTTGCTCGCCAGCACCAGCATGCGCGGCGGCTCGCTGCCGACCGAGGCGATGATCGAGACCGCAGATTTCCTGCTGCTGCACGGCAACCATGTCGAGAGCACCGCGCAGATCCGCCAGATGGTCCGCGACTGCCGCGCCGCCAAGAACTATCGCGGCCAGCCGATCCTGTTCAACGAGGACGACCACTTCGACTTCGACAGACCGGACAACCACATGCTGGCGGCGTTGGAGGAAGGTGCGGGCTGGGGCTATTTCGACTATCGGATGACCGGCGAAGGTTTTTGTGAGGGCTATCAGAGCGTGCCGGTCGACTGGTCGATCGGCTCCGAGCGCAAACGCGGCTTCTTTCGCCTGCTGGCCGAGATCACCGGCGCCCATGCGTGACGAGGCCCCGCGCAGGGTCAGTCGTCGAGGATGCGGGCTCCGGGACCGCCCGGGTGAGCGACCCGAGCCTCCCCTGCGAAGGCGACGCCGAGCTGCGCGCGGGTCAGCGCTCGCGAAGCCACGACGTCCTCTCGCATAGCCAGATCGTCTTCCACCTGCAGCACCTTGGCTGCCGCGCACGTGCAGATCTCGGGGGAATGGGGGCATTCGCAGCCGGGCTGAACCTCGATCCGCGTTCCGCTGACATCGATCCCTTCGGTGAACAGCGCTTCGCTCGCTGCAGCGAGCGCGCAATCATCCAGGTCGAACAGGCTCAGGTAGGTGCTCGCGCCGCTTAGCGAGACGACCAGAAGGGCGCGTCCTGCGCGGTCCGCATAGAGCCCGGCGATCAGCTCGGCGTCGAGCGTGCAGCGCAGACGGGCGCCATCGCGCACCAGGATCGGCCCCTCCCAAAGCGTGGGCGCTTCAGGCGCATCCGGACCCACGAGCTCGAGCACGTGGTTCGCGACCGTGGCGTTGCTGCCGTCGACCGCGACCGGCTGGAACGAGAGCGCCGAGGCGGCCGTCGACGCCTGCGCTGCCAGCGCAGCGAACAGCATGCTGCAGCCGGCGAGCGGACAGATCGCAGACCGGGGGATCGCACCCGGGGTCATGCAGTGGCGGCCGGCGTGCGGGCACCGTAGATGACGCGGTCGCGATCACCGCTGCGCCAGGACCAGTTGATGGTCTCGTTCTGCTTCCCGATCCCGCCCAGCTGACCCCAGTATGCGCTCGGATATTTGTCCCGGTTCAACGGGCCCTCGACCACCACGACCACATGTCCGTGCGCGCTCGGCTCCTCCTGATCGCTGCCTTTGAGGCCGCCGATCACCAGTGAACCCAGCGTGGCTTCCCGCGCAGCCGCCCTGCCGTCGGCGAGCCTGGTCCAACCCGCGCCCACGATCTGATCGACGATGCTGTCGGCGTTGCCGGTCAAGTTGATGCCGAGCGCGCCGGCGACGGCCTTGACGAATTTGCTGCAATCGTCCTTGGCGTCCGGCCATTCGCGCTCGCAGATCTCGACGATCTTGGCGGCATCGTCTGCCATCGAATGCTCCTTTGATGCGTAGCACCGGGCCAAAGGGCGACGATGCGCCGTTCCAGAAGGCGTGGCAAGTCCGCGAGGGTGCGTCACCAGCACCTTAGCCGCTCAGACGATCAGCCTGCTCCACGAGCCGTAGTGGTTCCTGATCCGGCCGCGCGGCACGCTCAGCGCCATCAGACCGATGCCGCAGACGAAGCTCGCGATCGCCGGAACCCAGTCGACGCCATAGGCGAACGGCGTGTACAGCAGGGCCGCGCCGCAGGCGATGTTGAGCAGGCGCAGCGGGCGCGCGATCTCGGCAAACGCGCTGACGGTGATGGTCAGGACCAGCGAGCCGATCAGATGGTCGGCGTTGGCCATGCCGTCGTCGTTGCCGAGCGTGATCCGCGTGCACATCAGCCAGACGCCGATCAGCAGGCACAAGGCGAGGTTCCACGGAACCCCGATGCCACCGCTCAGCATCTCGTTCACGATCCGCCGCGGGCTCTGCTCGAAGCTGTCCTCGGCCGCCTCGCGTCCGCGCTGGTCGGGATCGTCGTCGGTGTCGCCGACGAAGAACACCCGGACCAGCCCTTTGCCCGCCCGCTTGCGGCGCCACAGGAACTGGCCGGTCGCGACCAGCTCGTCGAGCGAGTACGGGATCTGCAGGAGCATGGCGGCAGCCGCGATCAGGCACAGCGTGCACCAGGTGCCGATCACGATCGGCTGGATCACGATGAAGGTGATCGACACCGCGCCGAGCGGCACGATCATGATGCCGAACAGGATCACCAGCCAGGGCATGGTGCGCCAGCGCCGCGCCGAGCCGATCAGGCCGGTCAGAATCTCGAGCAGATAGGTGAGCGCGCCAATGCCGGCGTCCGAGACCGGCCAGGCTTCGGACACGCTCGAGGTGATGATCTCCTCGGTGCCGTTCTTCGGGTCCGGCCCGCCGGCAAAGAAAGGCTCCCACACGCCGTCGATATGGCCGAGCTGATAGGCGGCCAGATAGCGCGACACATACAGCCCGACGAACGCGAGGATGATGATCGGCATCCGCTGGAACCAGCTGGACGGCGAGAAATCCCAGCCGGGCGGAATGGTCGGGCCGAGCGCGCGCGCGACCGGGTCGACGCCGGGGGTGGGACGGGTCGCGACCGCAAATCCCATGACCAACGCGCCGACCAGCGTATCGTTCAGGTAGGCGGCCGCCGTCGGTGCCCAGAACAGCAAGGGGGCGGACAGCAGCCACAGGCCGACCCCGGCGCAGGCCCAGCGCGCGATCGGAAAGCGCCAGGACAGCGACACGAACGCCAGGACCACCACCGCAATCCCGACAGCACATCGCTCCAGGCAAGCCACAGCGACTGATAGCCGAGCGTCGCGGGCGAGGTGATCAGCCATGTGCCGAGACCGAGATTGATGAAGTGCGCCCAGAGATTGCGCCGATGCTCGGTGCGATAGCGCAGCTCTCCTCGGCCCGAAGCGCCTCGGGGTCGTCGACCTCCTCGGCCGCGCTCTCCAGCCAGGGCGGTGGCGTGATGCCGTTGTCGCGGTACCAGGCGAGCGGATCATCCTTCAGCGCCTGGATGATTCGAGGCAGGGTGGCGCGGATCGAGCGTCTGCGGTTGCCAGCCGAGCAGATCGCGCGCGCGCGCGTGATGTCGAGCGCGTAGTGATCGTCGGCCATGTCGACCATGAACGGCCGGATGAACGGCTTCTCGCCCTGATCGATCGCATCCGGCACCACCGGCTCGGACATTTCCTCGAGCCGGGCGCCGGCCCTGGCCAGGGCTTGGGCACGGCGAGCGTAGCCCATTCGTCCTCGCCGTGGACCAGCCGGCCGATCGCCTCCTGCAGCTCGCCGTAGCTCATCGCGTCCGGCTCACCGACCAGGATGGTCACGTCGTCGGGCAGCTGCTCGCGCCGATCGATCACCCGGCGAAAGGCATCGATCATGTCGTCCTTGTGGAGGAAGGCCTGGCCGGCGGCGGGATCGCCGGCATAGAGGTGGCTCTTGAGGTCGCGCTCGTAGATCCGCGCGATCTGGTGGGCGAGCGTCGGCACCGCGGTGCGGTCGTCGTAGAGGCCGGCGAGATGGAGCAGCACATAGGGGATCGCGCCATGCTCCTCGCGGATCGCCGCCTCGGCCGCTGCCTTGGACTCGGGATAGGCCCATTTCGGCGCGACCGCCGCCTGCTCGTCGATCCGCTCGCCGGGCTCGCCCGGCGCGATGCACCAGCATCGTGCCCGAGTAGACGAACTGCCCGACCTGAAATTCCCGCAGCGCGCGCAGCAGCCGGCGCGTGCCTTCGATGTTGACCTTCTCGTAGAGCGGGTGCTGCTCGCCGGTGAAGTCGAAATACGCGGCCAGGTGGACGACGCTTGCGATCCGCGGACCATAGCGTTCGCGGAATTTACGTAGCGCCAGCTCGACCGAATTCGCCCGAGGTCAGGTCGATCGCGATGCAGTCGACCGGTGCGTCGCCGCCCTCGAGATCGAAGCCGACCACGGTGTAGTCGGGCTCGAGCGCCTGGGCGAGGGCCGAGCCGATCGCACCGGCGGCGCCAGTGATGACCACGATCGGCCTTTCGATCTGCTTATCCATGGGTTGCGCGAACAGGTGCCTTGCTAGCTGCA
Source organism: uncultured Alphaproteobacteria bacterium (assembly GCA_963731495.1). Taxonomy (GTDB): domain Bacteria; phylum Pseudomonadota; class Alphaproteobacteria; order Geminicoccales; family Geminicoccaceae; genus DASUGG01. The sequence goes on along the minus strand of CAVSVZ010000072.1, from coordinate 102,421 downwards.
ACGTCGCAAAGCTCAACGCGCATCCGCTGCCCAGGTTCCCGGCGGGCGATGGTCCTAAGGCTCGGCTTCGAGCAGACCTTCAACGTAGAGTCGCTGGATCATGACCGATGCGACCGCCGCGAGCGGCGTCGCCAGCACCACGCCCAGCACACCGAACAGCAGGCCCATCAGCACCTGCGCCGCGATGACCACGGCGGGAGGCAGATCGATCGCACGCTCCTGGATCAGGGGTGTGAGAAGGTAGCTCTCGAGCGTCTGCAGCAGGACGTAGAAGCCGCCCGCCCAAAGCGCCAGGTGCCAGCTCTCCGAGAAGGCGACCAGCACCATGAGCCCGCCCGCCACCATCGGCCCGATGATCGGCACGAAGGCGGCCAGGCCCGAGACCACGGCAAGCAGGAGCGCGAGCGGCACGCCGATCAGCCGCAGGCCGGCGTAGGTGATGATCCCGAGCAGGAGCATCACCGCCGACGTGCCGAGCAGCCAGTGCCGAAGCGTCGCCGCGGTCTCGTGCAGAACCTGTCGCGCCCGATCCCTGCGCTCGACCGGGACCAGCCGGATCGTGGCATCCGAATAGGTCTCGGGGCTCACCGCCAGGTACAGGCCAAAGAAGGCGATCAGGACGAGATCGGCCAGTCCGCCGAAGGTCGTCCCGATCACGGTGACCACACCACCGAGCGCGCCGCTGGCGCTGGGCAGGAGCTCGGACGGCTTGATCGCGGACGCCTCGACGGTCTGCTCCACCGCGTCGATCGACATCGCCCACCGCCGCACAGCCTCCGCGGCGTCGATCACGCTGTCACGAAGCTGCCCTCCCTGCGCGACCAGCTGAGGCCCCGTCAACATCAGTCCAACGACCAGGGCGGCGACGACCAGCAGGCTCATCACGACGACCAGTGCGGTGCGCGGCACGGGCAGCCATCGCGCGAGGGGATCCGCGAGCGCGTCGAGCAGGATCGCCACCAAGATGCCGGCGAAGATCAACAGGATTAGCCCGCTGGCCTGCCACAGCACGAGCGCGCCCAGGACAAAGGCCATGCCAATCAGGCAGGACTGCACCATCCTGCGACCGAACCGATCGGCCGCCCTCGTGCTCAAGTCGTCCACCCCGCATGATCCTGTGCTAATGCCCGGTGTTGGAACGCGACGCCGTCCAGGTGGTTCCGGAAGCGCCAGCGGCGCTCGCCCATCAAACGAGCAACACGCATCCGCTACGGTGGCGTTCAGGTCCGTGCGTCTCAGCGCGGGAGGCGGGGCCGTTTGGGAAATTGCCTATGGGGATGCATCTTGCGCGGTCTGCAAAAGGAATTGCTCAAGCGCCCTGACCGGCGCGAGGTCGTTGTAGAGCAGCGTCTTCTGCCTGCCGATGTGCTCACGCAAGGACCGGCGGTAGGCTCGATCGCGCCCGAGACGGACCGCGAGCTCGACATATTCGTCCTTGTCCTGTGCGATCAGCTCGGTCAGCTCCATCCGCCGGAGGATCGCGGTGGTATGGCGTCCCCGCATCAGATCTCCGGCCAGCGTCACCACCGGGCAGTTCTGGGCTAGCGACTCCAGCGTGGAATTGCAGCCGGACCAGTCGATGCTGTCGAGGAACACGTTGGCATGAGCCGCCGCGGTAGCAAATTCCTCGACATAGAGCTTGGATAGGAAAACGCTCCGTTTCTCGAAATCCAGCCCGGCGGCATCGAACACCCTGTTCATCCGGCGGCGAAAAATCTGGGAAAAGACGGGATTGAGATCAATGAAGACGAACTTGGACCGTGGCAGCTGTTGGGCAATCCTGACGAAGACATCATCATTCCGCGGCAGATATTTCATCAGCGACTGACAACACCAGAAGAAGATCTCGTTGCGAGCGACGCCGAAATCTTCCCTGGTTTTCTGGACTCGCCTGGTCTGCGAAGGCGGATAGTAAATCGAAAGATTTGGCAGCGTGACCAGGCGCTCGGTATAGTGTGCCTGTCCGTCGGCAGGTTCCATGAGCCCGCTGCTCAGAAAGTAGTCCATGGTCGGCAGGCCGCTGGTCACGGGATGGCCCCAGGACGCGATCTGGACCGGCGCCAACCGCATGCAGCCCAGCCGCATTGTCGCCATATCCATGCCGATCCCGGGAAAGATCAGGGCGTCGAGCCGGTGCTCCACAATCAGCTCACACCAACGCGGCAAGGACCGGGGCCCCTGCACGAAGCTCGCGAAGCACTCGGCAGCGTCCTCGGTGTGCCTGTCCGTCACACCCGCGGTGTAGTAGCCGAACAGCTCGAAGCGGGAACGGTCGATCTGCCCGACCCAGCCGCGGATCGGAATCTTCCAGTTCGAGTGCCCCCAAAAGAAAGCGGACACGAACCCTACCCGCAGCTTCCGACCACCGGCATAGGGTGCGGGATGGCGCGGTCGTGACCACGCCGGATAGCGCGCGCTCATCAGCCGACACATCAGCTGGCCGTAGCGTTGCTGAAGGGGCCGGTCGTCGAAGCCCTGATAGGTGAGAAAGAACGGCTGGAACCTGCCGACCGTATCGGCAGCGGACGCCAGCTCGGAAGTCTTAGCGGTCTCGTAGTGGGCACAAAGCTCCTCCAGCGCCTGTTGGTACGCGTGGCGCCGCTCCCTGAGCTCGGTCTCGCTTTGGTAGACGGCCGGCAGCTGGCTCAAGCAGTGGCCGAGCTTCGCGCCTGCGTGGTTCGGCTGGCAGCGCAAAGCCGCGGCGAAGCAGATTCTGGCCTGCTCGACGTCCTGCTGGAGGGTGAGCATGTTGCCGAGCATGGCGTGGATCTCGGCGTTGTCGGGCGCGGAGCGCAGCGCCGCACGCAGGCAGTCGGCGGTATCGTCGATCCGTCCCTGCAGGCGTCGGGTCGTCGCGAGCCCGAGGTGCGCTGCCCCGAAATCCGGGTCGATCTCGATCGCCCTCAGAAACGCTTCCGCGGACTGCTCTAGCCGGCTCTGCCTCTGCAGGAGCTTGCCGAGCTGATAGTGCGCCCGCGCGAGGTCGGGCTTCAGCGCGATCGCTCGCTGGTAGCACTCAGCCGCCTCGTCGAGCTGTCCCATGTCGTGCAGAAGTGAGCCGAGGCGGAACTGGGCGAGCGCGATGTCGGGCCGTCGGGCCAGTGCGTCGCGATAGGCCTGCACGGCTTCGTCGCGCCGGCCGAGCTGCTCGAGCGAGTACCCCAGATTGTAGTGGGCGAGCGCGAGGTCCGGCGCCAGGGACAGCACCCGACGATAGTGCTCGATCGCCTCGGCGAACGCACCGCGCTGCTGCAGCAGATTGCCGATCCCGTGGATCACCTGCGCGCCGTCGGGGTCGAGCGCGAGCGCTTCCCGGTAGAGGTCCTCGGCCTCGTCCAGACGGCCCGCGAGCTGCGCCTCCTGCGCCCGACGAAAGATCGCATCCATGCTGCAGGCACTCGCGATATCCGCTGCCATCAGCCGGCGAGCGCGCCCGTGGTGACGTAGCGCAGCACCTCGACCACCTGCTCGGGCGTCTCGCAGACCGCGAGCGCCGCCGCGTCGACCTCCTTGAGCGGGTGGGTCAGGTCGGGCGGATGATTGACGATCAGCGGCTTGCCGAGCGCCGCAGCATAGCCTGCGTCGAACGCCGCGTTCCATTGCTTGTACCGGTCGCCGAAGCGGACCACGACGATGTCCGCTTTTTCCAGGAGGGTGCGCGTGCGGATACCGTTGAGCTTGGCGCCCTTGTGGTCCTTCCAGAACGAGCTGGTCTCGCTGCCGAGGATCGCGACGCCGCAGTTGTCCGAAGCGTCATGATCCGTCACCGGCGCGGTGAAGACGATCGGCAGGTCCAGGGCCGATGCACCCTCGACGACCCGCTCGCGCCAGTCGGAGTGAATCTCACCAGACAGGTACACGGTCCATGCGCTCATCCTTGCGGCTCCAGGCTGTTCAGGCTTATGCGTGGCGGGCGTCGCGGATGTCGGCACCCACATGCCCGCGACCACGTTAACACACCATGAACCCTTCACCGCCAAGCTCACCCCGGAGGAGCGCTGGTGGCGCCGAATGATCCACCATGGCGTCAGCGAATCGAGCGGCCGATGGGACGAGGGAGCGTGATCGAAATCGAAACCTGCGAGCAGCGGAGGAGCCCCGGGCGCTGGTCCATCCTCGGCTTGTGGCGCTACGCACTGCTGCGCTGGACCGCCCTGGTGCTGCTGCTGGCGGTCTATGCCTATGCGTCTCTCGAGCCGTTCGACTGGCGATCCTCGGACCGGCTGGTCAACGGTGCGACACCGCTGACCGAAGGATGGAGCTTTCCGACGGCCGGCCTCGTGATCGCCGGACCGCCCCTCGCTCCCCTGCGGGCGGCGAGCCAGGCGGAGACACTCGACGTTTTCCTGGAGGTCCGGCCACGCGCAACCAGCCAGTGGGGGCCGGCACGGATCCTGACGATCTCAGCGGATCCCTATCTGCGGAACCTGACGCTGGCGCAGTACGGAGACGGCCTTGTCGTGCGTCTGCGAACCGAGGAGACCGACCTCAACGGGCGGCGCGGCGGCCGGCCGGTAGCGCGGCTCAAGCACGTGTTCCAGGCCGGAGAGTGGGTAGCGATCGACCTTCGCCTGCGGCCGGGCGGGCTCACCGTTGCGATCGATGGCGCGCAGGAGCTGGCGGCCGCGCTGCCGACCTCGGTGCTCGGCACGTGGGACCCCGGTTTCGGTCTCGCGCTCGGCAACGAGATGAGCTGCGACCGGCCCTGGCTCGGCGACATTCGCAAGGCGGTGATCGCCGGTCCCGTAGGTGCGATCGACTATGCCCGGCTCGAGCAGGTCGGCGTGCCGGCGACCTGCGCCCTGGACCGGAATCCGCCGAAGCTGGTGCCGCTCGTGCCGCTCAACCTGGAGGACGCGCTGCTCAACACGGTGATGTACCTGCCGCTCGGCTGCCTGCTGGGCCTGATGGTGTGGTGCCGCGACCGGCGCACCTTCGCCGTCCTGGTGCTGGTGGTCGCCGGCATCAGCCTGTCGTTCGAGACGCTCCAGCTGTTCCTGCCGAGCCGGTTTCCTTCGATCGACGACGTCATCTTCGACACGCTGGGCGGCGCGCTGGGGCTCGCCTTCGGCTCCTGGCTGATGAGGCGCCTGGCGCCGTGGCTGCCCGCGTGCTAGTGCAGCGAGGCTATCAGAAGAGCTCTCTGATGGCCGGCTTGCGCTGCACGATCTCATTGAAATCTACTGCGGAATCTGGTGCTCTCTGCAATCAGACGTATGAACCATCCGCCTGCTCCAGAGCACCAGGCGTCAGCTGGTCTCGGGCGGCAAGGGCACGACGCTGATCTTGCCGAAGCTCGCATCGACGTGGTGGGCGAGCAACCCGACCGCCCCGCTGCGCAGCGCATCGGGGCTGACCTGAACCTCCTGCCAGTCCCACGCCGCCGGCTCCTCAGCATCGGCGGGCCAGATCTTGAACGCGTAGCGGGTCACGCCGCGGCCCAAGGCATCGTCGGGCAAGGTCTGGGCGCGGGCTTTGATCACATAACGCATGCCGGGCACAACGTCGATCGGGCTGTGGTCGATCGTATCCTTGACGCTGCCGGCCATGAATTGCCTTACGGCCGGGGCATCCGGATGACCGCGGTGCCAGCGTAGCCAGGCGATCGCGCCGAGCGGCAGATAGCCCCATTTCGGCTGGGCGACCGGGAAGCGCACAGGGCCGCCGACCCGGTGTCCGGCAAAGCGCATGATCAGGCCGAGCCCGTTGCCGCCACTCACCGGCCCGGTCGTTGCGGGGACCTCGTGCACGGTGACCTCGGCGGTGACCTCGTAGTCCTGCCAGTCCCGCTCGCCGATCAGGAAGATCCGGTCGTAGCCGACATGCGCCGGGTGCAGGCCGTCCTCGTCGAGCCGCCACTCGCCGTCGACATACTGGCCGACATCCTGCGGCTCCTCGACCTGCGACCAATCGATCGTGACCGGCAGTGGGTTGGCGCCGTCCATGCGCGTGATGGTGACCTCGCGACGGGCAATGTCGCCGTCGAGGAAGCGCGCCTCGAGCGTGATCCGGTTCGGTCCGGGCTGCAGGCTGGCGATCGGAATGTCGGCGTTGAAGTGACCGTCCGCCGCCAGGCGCCGGTAGCCACGGAAGTTCAGCTCGACCGGGATCGCATCGTTGAGGCTGTATTGCAGCGAGAACAGCTGATCGACCTCCGGTACGCGCCCGAGCAGATTGAAGTCGTCCTGGGCGTCGCCCAGATGGCCGACCCGCTGCTCCAGCCCATGCCAGACCTCGATCCGCCGGGCGTCGGCCGCGGCCGACAGGTGGCCGTGGACCTGGTACACACCGGCCAGGCTGAGCGCCACACCGATGACCACCAGACATCTCGGTATTCTGCGCATCGCTCGATCAACCTCCAACATCCGCAACGCTCGGTCGCGCAAGGTTCGCGCCGCCGGCGCGCCCGATTGCGCCGGATCGAGTGGGCCTGCGCCATCGCGCCTCGACCGCCAGACCTCGAGCACGATAGGGATACGCACGCACGATTGATCGATCGCTAACGACTTGGCCGGTGCGCACCCCGCGGCACGCCCATCGAGCGTTTCGACCCAACCTGGCGGTGATCGAGCCAGGCTTTCCGGCGCGGACGCCTCGGCCGGCGCTTGCTGCCGCGGGTCCTGCCCGCTATGGGAATCCCTGCACCGTGACCGCCAAACCAGCGAACATCGAGGACCACGCCATGACCACCGATCCCGCCCGGCTCAGCGCGACCGAGCTGATCGGCCTGTACCGCCGCAAGCAACTCTCCCCGGTCGAGGCGACCCGGGCCGTGCTGGAGCGGATCGAGCGATTCGATGGCGCGCTCAACGCGTTCTGCCTGGTCGATGCCGAGGGCGCGCTGGCGGCGGCCCGTGCCTCGGAGGATCGCTGGCGACGCGGCGCGCCGACAGGCCTGGTCGACGGCGTGCCGACCGTGATCAAGGACATCGTGCTGACCAGGGGCTGGCCGACCCTGCGCGGCAGCCGGGCGATCGCGCGCGAGCAGCCGTGGGACGAGGACGCGCCGGCGACCGCGCGGCTGCGCGAGCAGGGTGCGGTGCTGGTCGGCAAGACCACCACCCCGGAGTTCGGCTGGAAGGCGGTGACCGACAGCCCGCTCACCGGGATCACGCGCAACCCGTGGGACGTCGCCAAGACGCCGGGCGGCTCGAGCGGCGGCGCCGCCGCGGCCTGCGCGCTCGGCATGGGGGCCTTGCACATCGGCACGGATGGCGGCGGATCGATCCGCATCCCGGCCAGCTTCACAGGCATCTTCGGCCTCAAGCCGAGCTTCGGACGGGTGCCGGCCTGGCCGCTCAGCCCGTTCGCAACGGTCGCCCATCTCGGGCCGATGACCCGCGCCGTGAGCGACGCCGCGCTGATGCTGAACGTGCTGGCGCTGCCGGACAGCCGCGACTGGCTGGCCCTGCCCTACGACCCGCGCGACCACCGGATCGGGCACGAGGACGGCGTGCGCGGGCTCAAGATCGCGTTCAGCCCCGATCTGGGCTTTGCCGAGGTCGATCCGGAGGTGGCCGACCTTGTCGCCGCGGCCGCAGGCGTGTTCGAGGAGCTGGGCGCGGACGTCGAGCAGACCGATCCCGGCTTCGCCAGCCCGCAACAGACCTTCATCACGCACTGGTATGCCGGCGCCGCCAACCTCCTGCGTCATTATGACGCCGGCCAGCGCGCCGAAATGGACCCTGGATTGATCGAGATCGCAACCGCCGGTGAGCAGATCGGGCTCATGGACTATCTCGATGCGGTCGGCCAGCGCGGTGCGCTCGGCCAGACGATGTGCGCCTTCCACGGGCGGTTCGACCTGCTGCTGACGCCGAGCGTGCCGATCCCGGCGTTTCAGGCCGGCGCCGAGCTGTCGGACCCGGCGCGCCAGCAGCGCTGGATCGACTGGGCGCCCTTCAGCAACCCGTTCAACCTGACCCAGCAGCCGGCAGCCTCAGTGCCCTGCGGCTTCACCGCTGCCGGCCTGCCGGTCGGTCTGCAGATCGTGGGCCCCATGCATGCCGATGCGCTGGTGCTGCGCGCCGCCCGCGCGTTCGAGGCGGCCCGCCCGTGGCCAATGCCGGAAGCACCACGCGGCAGCACCGCCTGAAGAGAAGGACGGACCGAGCGTCATGCCCGAGATCTATCTCGACGATCTGCAGCCGGGTCAGACCTTCGCGCTCGGTGGGCGCAGCGTGGATCGCGACGAGATCGTCGCGTTCGCCGGCGCGTGGGACCCGCAGCCCTTTCACCTGGACGAGCAGGCGGCCAAGGCTTCGATCTATGGCCAGCTGATCGCGAGCGGCTGGCACACGGCGTGCATCTTCATGCGGCTGTTCGCCGAAGGCCTGCTGAACCGCGCCGCGGCGATCGGCTCGCCCGGGCTCGACGAGTTGCGCTGGCTGAAGCCGGTCTGTCCCGGCGACGACCTCGAGGCAGGGGTCGAGATCCTGGAGGTGAGGCCGTCCCGATCACGGCCGGACCGCGGCGCTGCCCGCATTCGCTGCGCCGTGACCAACCAGCGCGGCCAGGAGGTGCTGACCATGATCGCGACCGTGATGTTCCGGCGGCGACCGGGAGCCGAATGACCGCCCGCCCGGTCGCCTGGCATCGGTGGTGCCGCGCCCGAAGATGCTGGAGTCGACGATGACAAACGCGTGCGGCTCGGCGGACTCGCACCGGCAAGCCGTGATCGTGCGGGACACGATCGAGCAGGACATGCCGACCATCCAGGCGATCTACGCCGAGCAGGTGCTGCATGGCCTGGCCAGCTTCGAGGAGGTGCCGCCGACCACCGATGCCTTGCTGGCGCGCCGGGCGGCCGTTCTCGAGCTGGGCCTGCCCTATCTTACCGCAGAGCTGGACGGCCGGGTGGCCGGCTATGCCTATGCCAGCGCCTACCGGCCACGGCCGGCCTATCGGCACACGATCGAGGATTTGGTCTATGTCGCCCCGGAGATGCGGGGTCGCGGCATCGGCCGGGCGCTGCTGTCGGCCCTGATCGCGCGCTGCGAGAGCGGTCCCTGGCGCCAGATGATCGCGGTGATCGGCAACAGCGGCAATACCGGCTCGATCGCGCTGCACCGGCAGCTCGGCTTTCGCCTGGTCGGCACGTTCGAGAGCGTCGGCTTCAAGCACGGTCGATGGGTCGACACCGTGCTGATGCAGCGTGCGCTCGGACCCGGCAGCGACGCACTGCCCGATGCCGGGCGCCGTTAGGCGAGCGTGCTGGCGGGATCGGCGGTACCCTCTGCGGCGTGGTGCACGTCCGCCCGGAGCTGTGCCTTGAGCTGCAAGGCGGCCAGGGCATAGCCACCGTCGGCACCGTCCACGAAATGGACGTGCCGGCTCTCCTCCAGCGAGAAGACGAGGCACGTCATGAGCGCCCGGTCCGCCCGGTGCAGGCCGTACGCGATCCGGCCCTGCGCCCGCAGCCCCTCGAGGTACGCCTCGATCTGGACGATCTGCTCCGCCGTGCAGTCGAGCACCATGTGCAGCGTATCCGCGACCTTGCGGTAGTCGGAGTTGCGCCGCAGCTCTTCGCGGTAGACCGGTGCGTTGTAAGGGCCGATCCGCAGATCGAAGCGCTCGGCCACCGACTGCAACAGGGATTCGTACCAGAGCCGGGCGCGTCGGCGCCACAGTGAGGTCCGGCCACGGGTGAGCCTGGCCTCAGCCTCGAGCCCGGCGGGTGGCCACACGAAGCGCATATTGGCGGGCTGAACCGGTGACGCCCGCTCCGGCGCCTCCTCGAGGATGTGCCTGAGGCGCTCGACCATCTCCTGCTGCAGCGGCAGGCCGTCGATCTCGCGCATGCGCACGAGCAACGTCAGCATTTCGCCGCGCAGCGACTCGAGAGGCTGCCAGCGACAGGACAGGCCGCTCAGATCGGGCGGGCCGGGATCGATCTCGTCTTCGAGACCAAAACCCTCGCCGTCCTTGATCAGGCGGTCGGCCAGCTCGAGGCCTCCACCGGCGAACATCGCGAGATGATTGCCCGGGCTCAGAGCGAATTTGCCGACCAGCACGCGCCGGCCACGCCGTCGCAGCTCCTCGACCGGAACCGCGCCGAGCCGCAGTTCGAGCCCGAAGGCCTGCTCGGCGAGGCGCCGCGTTCGGAGCAGAGCGGGCGCCACGACGGCGCGCGCGGTGGAAGGGACCAACAGCGTCGCACCATCGCCACCGAACACGAAGGGCAACTCCAGACCCCGGGTGACATTGAGGACCGCCGTGATGCAGGCGGCACCGACCAGGTTGACGTCCTTGTAGCGGCCGGCGCGCGCCGCCTCCGTCGAATCCTTGATATCGGCGACGAGGACCAGCCAGTCGTCGGGGGCGTCGACGTAGTGTCGGGCATCGGCGACAGTGGCGAAGTCTACAAACGGCTCGAGCCGCCCGTAGAACGTCGGATCACCGCCGACCTCCCCTTGCAGCGACCCGCCAAGGGTGCTCACTGCGGTGGCCGGAGGCGGCGACGGATCGAGCTGGACTGCTCCTACGTCTTTTTGAAGAACGGCGCAGGCGTCAGGATCTTGTTCTCCTGGCGGATCAGGTAGCCGGCTTCGGCGCTCTTTTGCCGATAGGTCGCCCAATCGGGATCGGCCTCCATGGCGGCGCGCTTCTTTGCGCGATCGGCCGCATCCTCGTAGGCCCAGACATGGACATAGGTGTTCAGCTCGCCGGTCTCGGTCATCGCGTACAGGAACGGCTCGCCCAGATGGCGCTTTTGCGCGGCAAAGCCGTACTCCTCGTACAGCTTCAGGTGCTTGGCGAGCGTGCCAGGCCGGACGGTATAGGTGCGGTGGTCGAAGATCATGGCGATTGCCTCCCTTAGGTCTGCAGGGGTCTTAGAGCCCGGCGGCGCGCTCTTGGCAAGGCTTGCAAACGAGCAGCGGCGCCTGTCAAAAAGGGCCCGGCGACATCCCGTGGCGGAGGTGAATGCGATGAGCCTGAGCTGGCGATCTCTGGCGGTCGCGATCCTGACGGTCGCGGGCGCCGCGAGCGCCCAGGAAGCGCCGCTCGCGCGGATCGCGTTCGGATCGTGCGCGAATCAGAACAAGCCACAGCCGATCTGGGCCGCGGTGCTCGCCTATCGGCCCGAGCTGTTCATCTTCACCGGCGACAATGTCTATGGCGATGTGACCAGCGGGGACATGACCGAGCTGCGTGCGGCCTACGCCGCGGCCTCCGAGGTCGAGGGCATCAAAGCGCTGCGCGCGCAGGTACCGGTGCTCGCGGTCTGGGACGATCACGACTTCGGCCGCAACGACGGTGGCGCGGATTTTCCGTACAAGGAGCGCGCGCAGGAGCTGTTCCTCGCCTTCTGGCACATCGCCGACGATGATCCGCGGGCGCAGCGCCCCGGCGTCTACCACGCGGCGACCTTCGGCCCGGCCGGGCAGCAGGTCCAGGTGATCCTGCTGGACACCAGGACCTTCCGCTCGCCGCTGCGGCCGACCGATCAGCGCGGCGCGCTCGGCAAGGAAGCCTATCTGCCCGATCCCGATCCGGCCAAGACCATGCTGGGCGAGGCCCAGTGGGCGTGGCTGCGCGCGCAGCTCGAGCAACCGGCCGATCTGCGGCTGATCGTCTCCTCGGTGCAGGTGCTGGCCGAGGACCACGGCTTCGAGCGCTGGGGCAACCTGCCCCTCGAGCGCCAAAAGCTGCTCGACCTGATCGCCGAGACCGGCGCGAAGGGCGTGGTGCTGATCTCGGGCGATCGCCATATGGGCGCGCTGTATCGCCTGAGCGAGGGTGTGCCCTACGACCTCTACGAGATCACCTCGAGCGGCATCAACATGGCGGTTAGCAACAATCGTGACACCGGGCCGCTACGCCTGGGCGAAGTCTATCGCGCGGACAATTTCGGCACGATCGACATCGACTGGCAGGCAGGCCAGATCACTCTGTCGGTGCGCGGCATGGACGGCACGGCCGCGCGCAGCGTAACGATCCCGATCGCGGCACTGGCGGGCTGAGGCATCTCCCACCCACGTGGCACGCCATGATCCCTGCTCCTGACAGCGGGAAGCAGCCTTCGCTGCTCAACGGTGCCTGACGAACGTGCCATCACGCAGCTCCGCCACCGCTTGGCGCAGTTCCGCCTGGACGTTCATCACGATCGGCCCATACCAGGCGACTGGCTCCTCGAGCTGCTGGCCGGAGATCAGGAGGAACCGAATGCCTTCCTCCCCGGCCTGCACGGTGACCCCGTCGCCGGTATCGAACAGCACCAGCGAGCGGTTGCCGGTCTGCTCGCGGACCAAGACCTCCTGTTCGAGTGTGCCCTTTTCGGCCAGGACGCCGAACGGGCTCCAAGGCGCCTCGAAAGGTTCCTGAGCCTTCGAACACATAGGCAAAGGCGTGGCGGTAAGTCTCGACCGACAGCGTCTTGCGCCGGCCGGGCGGCACCGAGATGCCGAGATAACGCGGATCGGCCGCGATGCCGTCGACCGGGCCGCGCTTTGCGCGGTACAGACGGCGCGGAGGTGCCCAGCGCGCGCGCTGTGCCAAGGCCTCTGCCCGGAACTGCCGTCGATGAGAGACGTTCATGCTGGTGTCTCCTGATCGCTGCAGGTGTGAGATTTTTCATGGGGCGAGTGTGATCATGACGATGCGGATCGAGCAGATCTTGGCCGACGGTATCGCACAGCTTTCGTATCTGGTCGGAGATGATGGTCGCCGGAACCGCAGCCGTTATCGATCCCCGGCCCGACGTGGAGGTCTACCTGGAGACCGCCCGTCAACGCGGCCTCTCGATCACCGATATCTTCGAAACGCACATCCACGCCGACTTCATGAGCGGCTCGCGCGAGCTGGCCGCGCGGCCGGCGGAGCGGAGATCCATTGCAGCCACGAGGGCGGCGCGGAATACGACTTTCCCCATGCTCCGGTCCGCGACGGAGACACTTTCGTCTACGGCGATGCCCTGTTCACCGCGCAATTACGCCGGGCCATACACCCGAACACGTCGCCTTCCTCCTGGCCGAGAAGAACCGGTCGGACAACCCCTGGGGCGTACTGACCGGCGATTCTCTCTTCGTCGGGTCGGCGGGCCGGCCGGACCTGCTGGGCGAAGAAGCGACCGAGCAACTGACCGAGAAGCTGTTCCACACGCTGCAGGACTTCTATCGGAAGCTCGATGACGGCGTGGTCATCTTCCCATGCCACGGCGCGGATCGGCCTGCGGTGCCGACATCGGTGACCGGCCGTGAGCACGATCGGCTACGAACGGCGATTCAATCCGCTTCCTAAATATCGACGAACTGGACCGATTTCGGCAGCTCGTCGAGGAGGACGCCCCGCCGATCCCGGCCCACTATCCGCGATTGAAGAAGGTCAATGCCGCCGGCCCGCCGGTGCTGGGCCACGTGCCGACTTGCCCCGGGCTGGCGGTCAACGAGTTCCGAAAGCAGTCGAAAGCGAGCAGATCCAGACGCTGGATGTCCGCTCGATGCTGGCTTTCGGCGGCGGCCACGTCCCGGGGGCGATCAACATCGGCGGTTCCGGCCCGAACTCTCCGTCTGGGCCGGCGACACGCTCGATCCTGACATGGCAACCCTGCTGGTTCTCGAAGAGGACTTCCAACTGCCGCGAATCCTCACGCTGCTCTGGCGGACCGGCTTCACCCGGTTTGCCGGCTACCTGGTCGGCGGGATGAAAGCCTGGCAGAACGCCGGCCTGCCGTTGCGGAGGGTCCCCCAGATGACCGTCCACGAGTTGAGCGCCAGTTGCGACGGCCTCCAGCTGCTCGACGTCCGATCTCCCGGCGAATGGTAGGCCGGGCACATTCCGGGCGCGGTCCATGTCTTCGTGCCCGACCTCCTCGAACACGCCCGAGATCTCGACCGCGACCGCGCGACCGCCGTCTACTGCGACAGTGGGTTCCGGGCCAGCATCGGCGCCAGCCTGCTAGGCCCACGGTTTCAGACGACGTCCGCAACATTCCGGGCAGCTGGCAGGCTTGGAACGCTGCGGGCTTCGAGGTGACGCAGGATTGAACCGGCAGCCGTCGGGCTGCACAACCACTGGAGGAGATCTCTGATGACCGACGGAATCCAGATCAACGACGCGTTCACCGTCGGCAAGAAGCATCCTGCTGAAGCCGACCTGAAAGAGCTAGAGCAGGAGGGTTTTCAGACGGTCATCAATTTGCGCGCGGCCGGCGAGGACCAGCAGCTACAATCGCCTGAGGAAGGAGGGCCGGATGGCGCGCGACCTCGGCATGACCTACCTGCACTATCCGGTGAAGAGTGATGCGCATGAATCCAGAGCTGGTCGACGGCTTTCGTGAGCTGCTCCGGGACCTGCCGCGGCCGATCTACGTCCACTGCGCCTCCGGCAAGCGCTCGGGCGCGTTTGTCATGATGCACCTCGCGGTCGAAGAGGGCATGAAGGGCCGCGAGACGGTCGAGCAGGCCGCGTCGATGGGCTTCGAGTGCGACACACCCGAGCTCGAGCAGTTCGTGACTTCTTACGTAGACCAGCGGCGCAGCGGCGCATAACACCACAGGAGCACGCGCAGCATCAGGGCCTGATGAACGTGCCGTTGCGCAGCTCGGTCACCGCCTGCTGCAGCTCGGCCTGGGTGTTCATCACGATCGGCCCGTACCAGGCGACCGGCTCCTCGAGCGGCTTGCCGGAGACCAGCAGGAACCGGATGCCCTCCTCGCCGGCCTGCACCGTCACCTCGTCGCCGGTGTCGAACAGCACCAGCGAGCGGTTGCCGGTCTGCTCGCGCATCAGACGACCTCGCTGCTCGGGTCCACCGCTTCTCGGTCAGCACGCCGAACGGCTCCGAGGCGTCGCGGAAGGTGCCCGGAGCCCTCGAAGACGTAGGCGAAGGCGTGGCGGTAGGTCTCGACCGGCAGCGTCTTGCGCCGGCCCGGCGGCACCGAGATGTCGAGATAGCGCGGGTCGGCGGCGATGCCGTCGACCGGGCCGCGCTTGCCCCAGAAGTCGCCGCAGACGACCCGCACGCGCGTGCCGTCGTCGTCGATGACCTCGGGGATCTCGCCGCCCGTGGATGTCCTGGTAGCGCGGCGCCGTCATCTTGAGCGAGCTGACGGCAGATTGGCCCAGAGCTGAAAGCCGTGCATGCGGCCCGTGGGTCACCCTGCGGCATCTCCTGATGCAGGATGCCGCTGCCGGCGGTCATCCACTGCACGTCGCCGGCGCCGAGCGTGCCCCGGTTGCCCAGGCTGTCGCCGTGGTCGACCGGCCCGCGAGCACGTAGGTGATGGTCTCGATGCCGCGATGCGGATGCCACGGGAAAGCCGGCGCGATAGTCGTCGGGACGCTCGTTGCGGAAATCGTCGAACAGCAGGAACGGGTCGAACTCGCCGGTCTCGCCGAAGCCGAAGGCGCGGTGCAGCTTGACGCCGGCGCCTTCCATGGTGGGCCTGGACTCGACGATCCGCTTGACGGGCCGAATGGACATGATGGCATCCCCTCCTGGCACAGCCCTTGCGTAGCGTACGTTGCCGGACGTGAACAACGCTCGATGTGAGCATGGCGAAGGCACTCGTCCAGCCCGCTCCGTGCAAGGGTAGGCTGCGTTCGCAAGACAGACACGCCGCGAGGAGGGGGCGATTGGGCCTTGTTTCGAATCCGACCGCGGGGCTAGGGTCTCTCGCTAGGAGGCCGCCGACCCGTTCGGTCGGCGACGACGCTCGGCCGTAGCAGGCATTCATCGTCAAGCACGCGGTCGGCCGAGCTGGTCGCACAAACACGCGTACTAAGGGGAAGGACGATGCGTCTGACATTCGGTCTGGTGGCTGCGGTAGGCGCCGTAGCCCTGCTTTCGATGCCCGTGGCAGCACAGGACAAGGTGTTCCGTTACGCCACCACGGGTGACATCCTCGGTCTGGACCCGCATGCCAACAACGAGGGCCCGACCAACGCCATGAAGGGCAACATCTATGGCCGGCTGCTGCATCGGCTGCCGGATCTCTCGCTCGAGCCCGATCTGGCGACCGCGTGGCAGCTCGGCGACGACGGCGTCACCTGGACCTTCAAGCTGCGCGAGGGCGTGACGTTCCACAACGGCAACCCGTTCAATGCCGATGATGTGGTCTATTCCTTCAAGCGCCAGAAGCAGGACGCCTCGGAGATGTCGTTCGCGCTGGCATCGGTCAAGGAGCTCAGCAAGGTCGACGACTACACGGTCGAGCTGGTGACCGAGGGCCCCGACCCGACCCTGCTGCTCAACATGCCCAACTTCTACATCGTCGATCAGGAGTACATGGAGGAGAACGACGCCTTCGACGTGGTCAAGGGCGCCGGCAAGGCCAACTTCGCCAACACGCATGCCAACGGCACCGGCCCGTTCAAGGTGGTCGAGTGGGTCCAGGACAACCGCCTGGTGCTCGAGCCCAACGAGGACTGGTGGAACCAGGAGAACCGCACCGACAACCTCGACCAGGCGGTGTTCACGCCGATCAGCAACGACGCGACCCGGGTCGCAGCGCTGCTCTCGGGCGAGATCGACCTGATGTATCCGGTGCCGCTCCAGGACATCCAGCGCCTCGAGAGCGATGCCAACGTCGAGGTGCTGCAGGGGCCGGAGCTGCGCACGATCTTCCTCGGCATGGACCAGTGGCGTGACGAGTTGCTCGACATGCCGGGCTCTGGCAAGAACCCGTTCAAGGACCAGCAGGTGCGCGAGGCGTTCGCGCACGCGATCGATCTCGACGCCATCAAGCGGGTCGTGATGCGCGGCGCGTCGACGCCCACGGGCCTGATGATCGCACCGGGGATCAACGGCTTCCAGGAGGACATGAACACCCCCTATGCCTACGATCCGGACCACTCGAAGGAGCTGCTGGCGGAAGCCGGCTATGCCGACGGCTTCCCCGTGACCCTGGACTGCCCGAACGATCGCTACGTCAACGACGAGGCGATCTGCACCGCGATCGTGCCGATGCTCGAGCGGATCGGCATCGACGTGACCCTGAACGCGCAGACCAAGTCGCTGCATTTCAACAAGATCGGCCAGGCCGAGGACAACAATACCAGCTTCTACATGCTCGGCTGGACGCCCGGCTCGTATGACGCCTACAACGCCTTGCAGAACCTGATGACCATGGACGGCGAGGCGCAGGGCACCTGGGACTGCGGCCGCTACTCAAACCCGAAGGTCGAGGAGCTGACCGACCAGATCGCGGTCGAGATCGACGATGCCAAGCGCAACGAGATGATCCGCGAGGCGTTCCAGATCCATAAGGACGACGTCGGCCACATCCCGCTGCACCAGCAGGCCCTGGCCTGGGGCATCCGCGGCGATAAGGTCGAGAACGTGGTCCAGCGCCCGTTCAACGACGTCGACCTGCGCACCGTGGTGATGAAGTAGGCAAGGGTCGCGGGGCGGGTCCGGCCATCCCGGCCCGCCCCGGCACGGCGCCCCCGGAGGCCGGCGGATGCTCGCCTTCATCATACGACGGCTGCTCCAGGCGATCCTGGTCATGCTGGTCGTCGGGCTGATCTCCTTCTGTCTGTTCCAGTTCGTCGGCGATCCGATCAACAACATGGTCGGCCAGGAGACCACGCTCGCCCAGCGTGAGGCGCTGCGCGAGCGCCTCGGCCTGAACGATCCGATCCCGATCCAGTTCGTCAAATGGGTCAGCAATGCGGTGCAGGGCGACTTCGGCCTGTCGTACCGCATGGGCAAGCCGGTCAGCGAGCTGATCGCGCAGCGCCTGCCGGCGACCCTGGAGCTGGTGTTCGTCTCGGCCGTGATGGCGCTCGTGATCGGCGTGCCGATGGGCGTCTATACCGGCCTGCACCGCGATTCGTGGCTCAGCCGCATCTTCCTGACCGTGTCGCTGATCGGCATCTCGCTGCCGACCTTCCTGATCGGCATCCTGCTGATCCTGACCTTCGGCGTATGGCTGGGCTGGCTGCCGACCTTCGGGCGCGGCGGCACCGTGCGGATCGGCTCCTGGGAGACCGGCCTGCTCACCTTGCAGGGCTGGAGCCATCTGATCATGCCGGCGTTCACGCTGGCGCTGTTCCAGCTGACCCTGATCATGCGCCTGGTGCGCGCCGAGATGCTGGAGGTGCTGCGCACCGACTACATCAAGTTCGCCCGCGCCCGCGGCCTGAGCGACCGCAGCATCAATTTCGGCCACGCGCTGAAGAACACGCTGGTGCCGGTGATCACCATCATCGGCCTGCAGATCGGCGCGATGATCGCGTTCTCGATCATCACCGAGACGGTGTTCCAGTGGCCGGGCATGGGTCTTCTGTTCATCCAGGCGATCCAGTTCGTCGACATCCCGATCATGTCGAGCTACCTGGTGCTGATCGCGCTGTTCTTCGTGATGATCAACCTGGCCGTCGATCTGCTGTACTACGCCGTCGATCCGCGCCTGCGGGTCGAGCGCGCGGTCGCGGCGGTCTGAGCGGTGGCCACGCGCTCGCCCGAGCTCGACCGTCTGTCGCTGCGGTTTCGTGCGCGCCTTGGCGACGACCTGCGGCGCTTCTTCGACAGCGACCTCTATCACAGCTTCACCCGCTCGCCGGTCACCATCGCGGCCGCGATCGTCACGCTGCTGATGTTTCTGGCAGCCCTGCTGGCGCCATGGCTCGCGCCGCACGACCCCTTCAACCTGGCGACCCTGAACCTGATGGACGCGTTCCGGCCGCCGGCCTGGGTCGAGGGCGGCGATCCGGGCTTCCTGCTGGGCACCGACGACCAGGGCCGCGACATGCTGTCCGCGATCATGTTCGGGCTGCGGATCTCGCTGCTGGTCGGCTTCGCCTCGGTCGTGCTCGCGGCCGCTGGTCGGCACGCTGCTCGGGCTGCTGAGCGGCTATGTCGGCGGCGCGCTCGACACCGTGATCATGCGCATCGCCGACGTCCAGCTGACCTTCCCGGCGATCCTGATCGCGCTGCTGATCGACGGCATCATCGGCTCGATCATGGACCCCGCGGCGCACAAGGCGTTCAAGATCTACGTCCTGATCCTGGCGATCGCCGCCTCGCACTGGGTCCACTTCGCCCGCACCGTGCGCGGCTCGACCATGGTCGAGCGCAACAAGGAATACGTGCAGGCGGCCCGGGTGATCGGCGTCCATCCGGTGCTGATCATGCTGCGCCACGTGCTGCCCAACGTGATGGGGCCGGTGCTGGTGATCGCGACCATCAGCCTGGCGATCGCGATCATCACCGAGGCCACGCTGTCCTTCCTCGGCGTCGGCGTGCCGGCGACGCACCCTCGCTCGGCACGCTGATCCGCATCGGCAACGACTTTCTGTTCTCCGGCGAGTGGTGGATCACCATCTTTCCCGGGCTCGCGCTGGTGCTGCTGGTGCTGGCGGTCAACCTGCTGGGCGACTGGCTGCGCGACGCGCTCAACCCGAAGCTGCGCTGATGGCCGCAGGCCCGACCGACGCGACGACGCGACCCGACTCGCTGCTCGAGGTCGAGCACCTGCGCGTCGAGTTCCCGACCCGCCGCGGCACGCTGGTCGCCGTCGACGACGTGTCCTTCGACATCGGCGAGGGCGAGGTGCTGGGCGTGGTCGGCGAGTCCGGCGCCGGCAAGTCGCTGACCGGCGCGGCGATCATCGGCCTGCTGGAGCCGCCCGGCCGGATCGCGCGGCGGCGAGGTCCTCCTCGATGGCGAGCGGATCGACAACCTGCCCTACGAGCGAGCTGCGCCAGATCCGCGGCCAGCGCATCGGCATGGTCTTCCAGGACCCGCTGACCAGCCTCAACCCGCTCTACACGATCGGCCAGCAGCTGATCGAGACGATCCAGCACCCACGACGACATGAGCGCAGGCCGAGGCGCGGCCAGCGCGCGATCGACCTGCTGGCCGAGGTCGGCATCCCCGCGCCCGCCCAGCGGATCGACCAGTATCCGCACCAGTTCTCGGGCGGCATGCGCCAGCGCGTCGTGATCGCGCTGGCGCTCTGCGCCAACCCGCGCCTGGTCATCGCCGACGAGCCGACCACCGCGCTCGACGTCTCGATCCAGGCGCAGATCATCAAGCTGCTGAAGCGGCTGTGCGAGCGAGCACGGCGCGGCGGTCATGCTGATCACCCACGACATGGGCGTCATCGCCGAGACCGCCGACCGGGTCGCGGTCATGTATGCCGGCCGCATCGTCGAGGTCGGGCCGGTGCGCGAGGTGATCAAGCACGCCAAGCACCCCTATACCGAAGGGCTGATGGGCTCGATCCCGATGGTCGGGCACGACATGGGCAAGCTCGCCCAGATCGAGGGCTCGATGCCGCGGCTGACCGAGATCCCGCCGGGCTGCGCGTTCCATCCGCGCTGCCCGAACGCGTTCGAGCGTTGCCGGCGCGAGCGGCCGGAGCTGATGCCGGTCGGCGGCTCGCAGGCGGCCTGCTGGCTGCACCTCGAGGCGGCCTGATGGCGGCAATCGCGCAACCCGCGGCGCGACCCGGGCCGTCCGCTGCTCGAGGTCGAGGGACTGACCAAGCATTTCGACGTCTCGCCGCCCTGGCTCAACCGTGTCCTGCAGCGCACGGGCCACGCGATCGTGCGCGCGGTCGACGGCGTCAGCTTCGAGATCGCGCGCGGCAGGACCTTCAGCCTGGTCGGCGAATCCGGCTGCGGCAAGTCGACCGTGGCGCGCCTGGTCGTCGGCCTGTACGCGCCGACCCGCGGCGCGATCCGCTTCGACGGCGTCGACATGGCGCGGCCGGACAGCCGCAGGGCCATGGCGGCCATCCGCAAGCGCATGCAGATGATCTTCCAGGACCCCTACGCCAGCCTCAATCCGCGCTGGCGGGTGCTGGACATCATCGCCGAGCCGTTGCGCGTGCACCGGCTGCTGCCGGACGATCGCGCGGTGGTCGCGCCGGGTCGGCGAGCTGCTCGAGCAGGTCCGCCTCAGCCCGCGCGACGGCGAGAAGTTCCCGCACGAGTTCTCGGGCGGGCAGCGCCAGCGCATCTCGATCGCGCGCGCGCTGGCCAGCAAGCCCGAGTTCCTGGTCTGCGACGAGCCGACCTCGGCGCTCGACGTCTCGGTGCAGGCGCAGATCCTGAACCTGATGCGCGACCTGCAGCGCGAGCTCGGCCTGACCTACCTGTTCATCAGCCACGACCTGGCGGTGGTCCACCACATCTCGGACGAGCTCGGCGTGATGTATCTCGGCCGGCTGGTCGAGTGGGGCCCGGCGCGCGAGGTGTTCCGAAGGCCGCACCATCCCTATACGCGCATGCTGCTCGATGCGATCCCCGATCTCGAGATGAGCGGGCGCCGACGCATCCCGGTCGCGGGCGAGGTGCCGAGCCCGATCAACCCGCCGTCCGGCTGCTATTTCCATCCGCGCTGCCCGTTCGCGAACGAGCGTTGCCGGATCGAGGCGCCGCGCACGATCGCCTCCGGGTCCGGCCAGGTCCGCTGCCACGCGGTCGAGGAGGGCCGGCTCGACGAAGCCGAGGTGCGGCGCAAGCTCGCGACGCCCGGCTGATGGCAAGAGATGCGACGTACGCCGGCCCGGTGGTCCGACGTCAGCCGGGAAGTGCGTCAGCCCGCAGCCGACGTCAGGTCACCAGCATCGCAGCATCGCCCGCAGACCGGCTGTGCCGTCCGATCGGTCCGCTCCATGGATCACTCGCGACGAGGGTCCGTCGCGTCACGCCGGGCTGGTGGTCCACACCTCGATCCGTCTGGACAAGCCAGCTGCACGCGCGCCGTACCGTTGCGCGAACTCGTCCGCCGGCATCGGTTTGCCGAACAGGAAGCCTTGCACCTCGCTGCAGCCTTCGCAGCGCAGCGCACCCAGCTGGTCACTGGTTTCCACACCCTCGGCACAGGTCACCATGCCGAGGCTGTTGGCAAGATTGATGACGGCCCGAACGATCGCCTGCGCGGACGGCTCGTTGCCGACCGCCCCGATGAACGAGCGATCGATCTTGATCTTGTCGAAGTGGAAGCGCTGCAGGTAGCTGAGGCTCGAGTAGCCGGTGCCGAAATCGTCCATCGCAACGTGGACGCCGAGCGCCTTCAACTCGTCCAGCAGCTTCGCGGCGGCGTCGGGCTGCTGGATCAGGACGCTTTCCGTGACCTCGAGCTCGAGATAATGAGGTGGCAGGCCGGAGTCCTCGAGCGCGCTGCGCACGATCTGCACGAGGTCGGGCTGGCGGAACTGTGCAGGCGAGATATTGACCGACACCTCGAGCCCGGGCCATTGCGCCGCCTGCCGGCAGGCGGTCCGCAACACCCACTCGCCCAGCTGCAGGATCAGACCCGTCTCTTCGGCAACCCCGATAAAATCGCCTGGCGGCACAAGGCCCCGCTCGGGATGCTGCCAGCGCACCAGCGCCTCGCTGCCGACCACCTCGTCGTTCCGCAAGGACACCTTCGGCTGATAGTAGAGCGAGAGCTCGTCGCGGCTCAGCGCCAGTCGCAGCTCGCGCTCGAGCGCCTTGCGCCGTTGCAGGCGCGCATCCATCTCCGGCTCGAAGAACCGGCTTGCGTTTCGTCCCTCTTCCTTGGCCCGGTAGAGCGCGATATCGGCATGCTGCAGCAGCTTGTCGGGGATCGTGCCGTCCGTGGGAATGAGCGCGACGCCGACACTGGCGGTCACCAGGACCTCGTGGCCGGCAAGATCGAACGGGGTCTGAAAGGTTTCGAGGAGACGCCGGCTCAGCAGCTGCGCGTCGACCGCGTTCTGGATGCCGACCAGAACGATGCTGAACTCATCGCCGCCGATCCGGGCCACGGTATCGACCTCGCGCACACAGGCGCTGAGCCGCACCGCAACCTGTTCCAGCAAGAGATCGCCCGCCGGGTGGCCGAGGGTATCGTTGATGTCCTTGAAGCGGTCGAGGTCGAGCAGCAGCAGGGCCGCCATGTCCCGCCGGCGGCCGACGCTCGCGATCGCCTGCTCGAGCCGCTCGAGCAGCAGAACCCGGTTGGGCAGCTCGGTGAGGGGATCGTGCATGGCGAGATATTCGGCCCGGCGACCCGCTTCGATCTCCGCCGTGATGTCGGTGGCGGTGCCGCGGTAGCCGACGGCCTTGCCCGCAGCGTCGAGCACCGGTTTGCCAGCGAGGCGAACCGTCCGGTTCATGCCGTTGGCGTCCTCGCACAAGGAGATGACATTCCGAAAGGGGCGCCACTTCTCAAGATCGTCCAGGTAACGGCGCCACCGCTCGGGGTTCTCGCCGGCGTGGAACAGCCCTGCGATCGGTGTGCCAAGGCTCGCCTCGGGAGGCCTCCCGGTCACGAGCGCATAGCGCTCGGAGATGAAGGTCAGGCGGAGCGAGCGGTCGACTTCCCAGATCCAGTCGGAGCTGGCGTCAGCGACATCGCGGAAGCGGGCCTCGCTGGCCTCGATGGTGTTGGTGGTTTCGCGCGCGTGACGGAGCACCGCGTAAGTGAAGGCGCCGATCACCAGGATCGCGATCGCCAAGGCAGGCATGACCGCGTGGAGGAATGCGGTGCCAGGCTGATGCGGCTGCCAGACGAGGTCGCCGAGCAGATTGCCCTCCGGCGCACGCAACGGCATGAACGCGTCGCTCTGCAAGGTCGTGGCCGGCGAAACCAGGCGCAGACCGGTCAAAGGCAGCGGCTCGGCAATGCCCTGCAACAGTTCCTCGGTCAGCTTCTTCGCGAACACCACGACCACGCGGCGACCGTCGGAGGCTGACGGCTCTCCCGGCTCCTGCGGCGTCACGGCGCTGGCACCGACCATGACCAGGCCGTCCCCGAACGGCAGGATCCCGGTTGCTGGCTGCGGTTCCTCCATCGGCGTGTCGCGAGCCCGCTCGACCAGCGCATGCAGCTCCGGTGTCAACAGGTCGAAGGCATCGAGCTCCGATCGGCGCTCGCCATCGAGCTGCGCGTAGATGGTGTGATCCTCGCGGTCGATCACGAGGCTCAGCTCGTATCCGTGGACGTGATGGATGTAGAGGCCGACATTGTCGTCGGCCCAGTCTTCGTCGAGGGCGATGTCGAGGTTGGCGACCGCCTCGTCCCACCACGAGTAGTCTTTGGCGGCAAGACCGATCTTGGCCAGCTGACGTTCGATCGCATCCCGCACGGTGTCGATCGACTGTTCGAGGGCCACCTCGTCCTGGGCCCGCGCGCTGAACCAGATGAATGCCACAACGACGCCCAGAGACAGGGCGACGAGCAATGCAATCGGTACGATGACGTGGTGCAGCACCTTGCCGCGGGAAGCGATCATGGCGTCCAGTCGCTCGATGAATAAAGACCCACATCCTCATACCAGCCGATCTATTGAGACCTGGTAAATGCCCGGCAAAGATAGATTGTCGCATCGTCCTTCATCGCCCGCCGAGCTTCCCGCTCCTCGAAGTCGTCAGATCGGCCGTGCCGGCATCAGGGGACCGCTGACACGGGGCCCGGGCAACTCTTGCGAAAAATCGCCGCGTATCTACGAAAAGTTGAAGCTTTTTACCATTTGTTCACCTATTTTGGTTTATACCTTGTTAGCCATGTTTTGAGCCTCTGTGAGACTGAGCAGGTGTAGGAGATCATGGTTTGCACAGGAACTACGCCGGCTCGACCGAGCGAGCGGGCACCCTTCGGCTGGCACCTGACGCTCGACGGCTATCTCGGTGACCCCGGTCGGCTCGGCGACATCGAGGTGATCCGTGGCTGGCTCGACCAGACACCGGCCGCGCTCGGCATGGACAAGCTGCTGGAGCCCAGCCTGGTCGAGGTGGGGCCACGCAACCAGAAGGATCCCGGCGGTATCACCGGCATCGTTCTGGTCGCGCAGAGCCACCTCAGCGTGCACACCTTTCCGCGCCGGCGCTTCCTGAGCGCTGATGTCTTCACCTGTCAGGACCATCTGGACCAAGAATTCATCCGCCGGTCCTTGATCACGACGTTCGGGATCGGCGAGGTCGAGTGCAACCTGATTGCTCGAGGCAGATCCTATCCGCTCGTGAATCTCGTCGATCAAGTCGCTGGCCGCCGCCTCGGATTCGAGATGACGCTGGCGGCGGTTCGTCCGATCGGGCACCTCTCGGCGAAAGCCTGCTGAATGGGCGCGTGCCATGGCGCCACCTCGGATCGCCATGCACAGGCGTCCGATCCCTCCCAAGCCCGTCGCAATGCCTTTCCGAACGTGGCGCGAAAGCGGACGTGCGATCGCCAGCGACAGACTGACCACGGCGCGAGCGCGCGTGCATCCGCAGAGCAACGCCCGATGAGACCGAAATGCTTGGGACTGGGTGCCAGCTCGCTGATCGGGGCAACGTTGCTCTCCTTCACAGGAGTGGAGCAGTGCGATCGGCCGAAGAATCGCCATTGGCGATCTCGTCTGATCGAGTGCTGCCAGGGCGACGGCGTCTTGCTCGGTTCGGTGTCGGCGATCCGCGCGTTCAGCCTGCAGCGTTGGATCAGGCTGCCAGCCGCGCGAGCGCGCTGTGTCTGTCATTTTCTTGGCATCGCAGCGACCCTGGCCGCGGCCAAGGTCCTGTTGTCGACGATCGGCGTGGCCCAGTTCGTCTCCGAGCAGGGCGCGGCCGGACTGCCGCCCTTCTATGTGGGCTTCGCGGCGATCGCGATCCTGCTCTCGTTCGGCCTGGGCTCGATCATTGACCGCGTGCCCAAAGTGCGGCTCGCGCAGCTCACCTTCGCGGCCCTGCTGGGCGGTACCGCAGCGCTGTGCATTCCGCTGGCGCTCGGCGTTCCCGGCATCGGCTTCGCTCTGCTGGCGAGCGCGACCGCATTCGAGATCATCCTTGACATCGTGTTCTGGGTCGTGGTCGCCGCCTACCTCGATGCCTTCGAGTTCCGGCGTGGGACCCCGCTCATCTACATGGCGCTGGCGCTCGGCGGTGCAGCGGGCGGGACGATCGCCCGCGTTGGCGCTGGCACCCTGTCACCGCCCGACTTTCTCCTGTTGCTGCTGCCGCTCGCCGTCCTGCTCATGGTCCAGCTCGACGTGGTGGCGCGCCGGCTTCGTGAAGTCCCGGACAATCATTCGGACCTCGACGGAGCCGAAGAAGGCAGCGGCCCGTTGCTGCTTGGCCGCCTGCTCAAGCGCTATCCCCTGGCCCTTCTGATCGCGCTCAATGCTCTGGTCGTCACTCTTCTCTACGGGCTCTCGGAATTTCTGGTCCTGTCGATCTACGAGACGCGGTTCGCGAGCGACGTCGAGCTCACGGAATTTCTGTCGCTCCTGTTCGCCTTCATGCAGATCATCGAATTCGGGCTGCTGTACACCCTGACGCGGGTTCTGCTGGAGCGCGCCGGCCCCTTGCTGCGCAATCTCGCCTTCCCGATGACCTCGCTTGGCAGCCTGCTCCTCCTGACCATCAGCCCGAGGCTGCCGGCGGCGGTCGCGATGCACGTCAACATCGAGGCGGTCAGCAATGCGATCTTCCTGCCGATCGGCAATGCCAACTACATCCCGCTTCCGCTCAGCTGCCAGGGCCGCGCGCGAACACTGTCGGAAGGCATCTTCTACCCGATCGGACTGGCGCTCGCGGGCGTGGTCCTGTGGGCTGTGGATTCCGATGCCGCGCTGCGTCAGGTCGAGTACGTCTCGCTGGTGTTCGCGGGTCTGTTCGTGCTGCTCGGCGTCGGCATCGGCGTCCTGTTCCTGCCGACCCTGCGCGCCAACGTCGGCGCGGGGCTGATCACGCCCGGTCAAGCCGTCGGCTCCGAGCTCCTGTCGGCACCGCGCATCAGGACACTGCTGCACAGCCGCGAGGTCGAGCTATGCCTGCTTGGCGTCGCGCTGGCACGACGTCACGGCCCGGCCACGCTCGAGGACGATCTGCTGGCGCTGGCGACGCGCCCAGATCGGGTGACCAGGACCGCGCTCGCACGTCTTGTCGCTGACGCCCCCCGGCCTTGGGGGCAGAGTTTCCTGGGCAGGACCCTCGCCCGCGGCGGCACGGAGGAGGTCAAGCTTGCGCTGCTCGTGCTGCTGATCCGCCGGGCGCCGCTGCAGCCCGAGCACCAGCCGCGTATCCTTGGCGCGCACGATCCGACCGTCCTGGTGCTGGGCTATGTGGTCGCACAGGGGCTCCGAGCCTGGGACCAGATCCAGCCGCTGATCGGCGATGCCGAGATCGCCTCGGATCTGGTGGACGCCATCGTGTCCGCGGAGCGGGCCGATCTGGCGCTGCTGCTGTTCGCCTGCCTCGCCAGCGCGGCGCCGGAGCAGCAATGCCGCGCGTTGGTCATGCTGAACAGCGCCGCGGGACCGGTGAGCGGCGCCACGACCGACATCCTGCGACGACTCGCGAGTCGACCCGACCCGTTTGTGCGGGCCGAGGCGATCGTCCTGCTGAGCCGCACGCTTGCTCCGGCTCGAGCGGTGGCGGAGCTGCTCGCCGCCCTGGACGATCCCAGTCGCCACGTCCGCCATCGAGTCGCCGAAGCGCTGTGCGCGTACGGCGATCAGACAACGGCCGCGCTGCGCGGACGGCTGCGCACCGTCTGCGCGAGCACCCCCGATGCCGTCCGGGCGCTCGCGCAGATCGCGACGCCCGAGGCGCGACGCCTGCTCGCGGGCTTCGTGCGAGCGCTCCAACAGGATGCGGAACGCACCGCCGGACTGCTCGCCTCGATCGCCGCGCGCCATGATCGCGCGCGCTGGTCAACGCTCGAGCTCTGCCTTTGCGAGCACCAGGCACGCATCGTCGATGTGGTCATGGCCGCCCTTTCATCAGCGATCGAGAGTCCGGCTGGCGCGCCGGATCAGGGACGCGCTGCAAAGCGACGACCAGCGAAGCCGGGCCTGCGCCTTCGAGCTGATTGCCGCCACGCCTGGGTCCCGACTTGCCCCGGGTGCGGTGGCGCTGCTGCGCTACGTCCTGTTCGAGAGCGGCGATGAGCGACCGCTCGAACTCGGGCGCGGACACAGTCGGGCGGATACTGGTCGAGGCCAGAGCCTCGATGAGCCCCTGGCTGCGCCGCGCGGTGGCGCTGCTGGCAACGCCGCCCTCGCTACGGTCCCGGAGCCAGCCTTCGACCAGGACGACCGGCTCGGGTCCGAAAGGAGAGCAAGCCATGGCGTTGGACGACGACGAGTTCGAGCGCATCGTCGCGCTCAAGCGGACACCGCTGTTCCGCTACGTCCCCTTCGAGACCATGGTCGAGGTGTCGCGATCGGTTCAGCCGCGCACCTACCTCGCCGGCGAACAGGTCGTGGGCAGCAGGGGCTGGCAGGACCTTCTGATCCTGGAGGCGGGTGTGCTCTCGCTCGAGCATCCCGAGCGCCCCCAGACGCTGGCGGCGCCCGCCTGCTTCGGCGAGGTCGCCCTGGTCGGCGAGCGGGTGCCATGGCCAAGGATGACGGCGCTTGAGGATTCGCGGGTCTGGTTCCTGCGCGCCACGGTCTTTCAGGAGCTGTGTCACGAGCATCCGGACATGGCCATCGAGCTGTGCAGGCTGCTCGCCCGTCGCGTTCGCGAAGCCGACAACGCTCTCCCTGCGGACTGATCCCCCGAGCGCCTGGCGAGCCCTGTCACGGTCGGCATGAATCGATCATCCATCTGCTGACGGCTGCACGGGGCGTATCGACCGGGGCTGGGGCGCCCTGCTTTGGTTGACCTCCCATCTGCTGAGGCCGCATCCGCTCGTCTGTTGCATTCAGGCACGGCATTGCCTGGACAATAGGCAGGTCAGCCGACTGCTCAGGTAAGCGGCAATGATCGCGACAAAACCGCTTGACGGGTCCTCCCTGCGGTGGTCAGTTCCTCAGAGGAGCAGCGCCGCTCTGTTTCTGGCTCCACGCGAGCCCGCCTGCGACGCAAGCCATCATAAGCCGAGGTTGGGCAACGAAGCCCGTGGCGAGAGCCACCGGGCTCGTTTTGTTTTGGGATTGGGAGAAGCGCTTGTCGGACTCCGGCTCCATCAGGATCGGACTCCTGTTTTCGACCTCGGGCCCCTACCGGACGATCGGCCGGGCGATGTTGAACGGCGCCCTGCTCGCACTCGAGCAGGTCAATGCCGATCCCGCCTTCCCGTTCACGCTCGAGCCGGTCGTGCGCGACCCGGGCGGCCGCAACGACCGCTACGCCGAGTTGGCACGCGCGATGCTCGCCGACCAGCAGCTGGTGCACGTGGTCGGCTGCTATACCTCCTCGAGCCGCAAGGAGGTGCTGCCGTTCTTCGAAAAGTATGACGGCCTGCTCTGGTACCCGTCGCACTATGAGGGTTTTGAGAGCAGCGAGAACGTCATCTATACCGGCGCCGCCCCCAACCAGCACATCGTGCCACTCGCCGACCACATGCTCGGCCGGTTCGGGCGCAACGCCTATCTGGTCGGCTCGAACTACATCTGGGCGTGGGAAAACAACAAGATCATGCGGGAGGCGGTGCAGGATGCCGGCGGCCAGGTGATCGTCGAGCGCTACCTGCCAGTCGGCGAGACCGACGTCTCCGCGATCGTCGATCAGGTGCTCGACTGCCGGCCGAGATTCGTGTTCAACACGCTGATCGGCGACAGCGCCTACGCCTTCTTCCGCCAGATCCGCCAGGCGGCGGCCGCACGCGGCATCGATCAGCCCAAGCTGGTGCCGATCGCCAGCTGCTCGCTGGCCGAGCCGGAGCTGATCGAGATCGGCGCCGATGCAGCCGACGGCCACATCAGCTCGTCGGTCTATTTCGAGAGCGTCGCCGGCCGTAGCAACGCGGCCTTCGTCGAGCTGTATCGCGCACGCTTTCCGGACAGCGGCCCGACCAGCGCCGACGCCGAATCCTCCTACATCGCGGTCCAGCTGCTCGGCCGCGCGCTGCGTCGCGCCGCCAGCACGGACATGGTCGCGGTGCGCGCCGCAGTTCCGGAAACCGCGCTCGACGCGCCCCAGGGCCGGGTCCACATCGATCGCAACAATCGCCACTGCTATCTGACGCCGCGCATCGGCATCTCGAACCGGGCGTTCGGGTTCGACATCATCTACCAGGCCGACGGGCCGGTGAAGCCGGACCCCTATCTGGTCTGGAGCGAGCGCGCCAAGCCGGCCGTGCCCGCGCGCCGGCCCCAGCTGCGGGTGATCAAATGAGCCCCGCCGGCCCGATCCAGAGCTTTCGTGGGCTCGGCGCGCTGGTGCTGCACGACGCCGACCGCAACCGGGCGGTGCTGGAGCGGACGCTCACCCAGCTTGGCCTGTGCGTCACCCTGCTGGAGCCTGCCATCGAGACCGTGCCGGACGCGCTGCTCAAGGAGGCCGGCATCCTGTTCGTCGATGCCGATCTCGGCGCGCTGCCGCCTTTGTCCGAAGCCCGCACGCCGCCGATCGTCGCGGTGATCGGCCACGAGACCCCGAGCCGGCTGCTGCGCGTGGTCGAGATCGCGGCGAGCGCCTTCCTGGTCAAGCCGGTGCGCGCCCAGGGCGTGTTCAGCGCGATTTTCGTGGCGGTCAACGGCCATCGCAGGCTGGCTGGCCTGCAGGCCCAGCTCGCGACCATGACGTCGCGCCACGCCGCGCGTCGGCATGTGATCAAGGCCGTGCTGACGCTGATGCAGCGGCACGGCTTCGACGACGACGAGGCGTTTCGCATGCTGCGCCGGGAAAGCATGGCGCGACGCACTACGGTCGAGGAGTTCAGTCAGCAGCTCATCGAGAAGCACCAGAGCAAGGCTGTTCGCCGGATGAGCAGCGGCTGACAGGCCGGTGGCCCGATCGGGCTCCCGGTGACAACGGTGTATCCGCAAAGGAGCGAGAGGCATGTCCGACGAGAACAAGAAGGTCGATGACGTCAACCCCGCCGCCGAGCAGGCCACCGCACGGCCGTCCGAGACGCCGGGGTCGGGGCTCAAGCGGCGTGAGCTCTTGCGCAATGTCGGCGTCGGCAGCGTTGCCGCCGGCCTCGGCACCGCCACCTATCTGCGCGGCTTCGATCGCAGCCGGATGCGGGCGCTGGCACAGGACACCGGGCCGGTGAAGATCGGCTTCATCGAGGACGAGAGCGGCAATCTCGCGGTCTATGGCCTGCAGAAGCTGCACGCCGCCCAGCTCGCCGTGAAGGAGATCAACGAGGGCAAGACCCTCAAGGGCGATCCGAACATCGGCGCCGGCATGCTCGGCGTGCTCGGCAAGGTCGCCACCAAGCCGCCGGTGATCAGCAAGGAGGGCACCGCGCTCGACGTCGTCAACGACGGCGGCGCCCAGGACAAGGCGGACCTGGTGTTCGACGAGGACGACGACATCCTGATCGATTCCGGCGATCAGGGCATGCTCGGCCGCGAGGTCGATCTGGTCTCGGCCGACGGCCAGAGCAACAACGCCATCTGGCAGCAGCTTGCCCGCCGCATGATCCAGCAGGACAAGGTCGACGTCCTGGTCGCCGGCTTCGCCAGCGCCGAGCGCGAGGCGATCCGTCCGATCGTCGACCAGTTCAAGCAGCTCTACTTCTACACCAACCAGTACGAAGGCGGCGTCGCCGACGCCAACACCTTCTGCACCGGGCCGGTGTGCGAGCAGCAGGTGATCCCGACCGTGCAGTACATGGTCGAGCACTTCGGGCCGAACTGCTACACGATCGCGGCCGACTACAACTTCGGCCAGCTGACCGCGGCCTGGACCCGCGCCTTCATCCCGCTGGTCGGCGGCAATATCATCGGCGAGGAGTTCATCCCGCTCTCGGTGTCCGAGTTCAGCCAGGTGATCGCCCGCATCCAGCAGGCCAAGCCCGACTGGGTGATGACCCTGCTGGTCGGCCAGAACCACCACAACTACTACCCGCAGGCGGCCGCCGCCGGCCTGAAGTTCCCGATGGCCTCGACCGTCAACATGGCCCAGGGCTACGAGCACAAGCGCTTCCCGCCGCCCTCGCTCGCCAACATGCACAACGCCATCCAGTACCAGATGGAGGTGCCGACGGCGCGTAACCGCGCGTTCGTCAAGCGCTGGATGGAGATGTTCCCCGACGACCAGTACATCGGCGAGATGGCGCAGAACACCTACTTCACGATCCATCTCTACGCCAAGGCGGCGCGCCTGGCCCACACCACCGACCAGGAGACCGTGCGCAAGGCGCTCGAGCTGGGCTGGGGTATCGAGGCGCCAGAAGGCGGCGTGTTCCTGGAGCCCGGCACCCATCACTGCGCACACCCGATCCGGCTCGCCCATTGCGACGAGCAGCACAATGTCAGCTTCCTGCGCGACTGGCCGATGATCCAGGCCTGGTGGCTGCAGCGCCTGGGCGTCAATCTGATCCGCAATCCGGAGTACAAGCAGTACGTGCCGGATGAGGATCCGTACTTTTCCTTCGTCTAGGCCGATCCCTGGTTTGGCGACGGACTTGACGGGCGGGCTTGTCCCGCCCGTTATGCCGGAAACGGGTCTCGGAGGAACGCGCGATGGATGAGCTCGCCGTCATCGTGAGCGTGCTCTATCAGTTCGGCACCAACGCTGCGTTCCTCCTGCTCTGCGCGCTCGGGCTGATCGTCATCCTGGGCATGATGAACATCATCAACCTCGCCCATGGCGAGCTGATGATGCTGGGCGCCTACACCGCGACCATCGTCTACCAGCGCGGCGCGCCGTTCTGGCTGTCCGTGATCTGCGCCTTCGTGGCCGTCGGCATCTTCGGCGCGATCCTCGAGCGGCTGGTGGTGCGCCGCTTCTACGGGCGCGAGCTCGGCGCCCTGGTGGTGACCTGGGGGATCAGCCTGATCCTCGCCCAGGGCACGCTCCTGCTGCTCGGTCCTTTCATGCCGGCGATCCCGATCCCGGGCGGCAACTTTGCGTTCGGCCAGTATTCGTTCTCCGACTACTGGGTCGGCATGATCGTGCTGTGCGCCGCGCTGATCGCGGCGCTCTGGTGGCTCTACAACCGCACCGAGATCGGCCTGCAGGCGCGCGCGACGATGCAGAACGCGACCATGGCGCGCGCGCTCGGCGTCAACACCGATCGCATCTACATGCTGACCTTCAGCCTGGGCGCGGGCCTTGCCGGCATGTCCGGCGCGCTGCTGGCGCCGACCACCTCGATCCAGCCGTTCATGGGCCAGCAGTTCGTGGCGCCGGCGTTCATCACCGTGGTGGTCGGCGGCGCCGCCAATGTGATCGCGGGCGCGCTCAGCAGCAGCCTGCTGCTCTCGCTGGTCAAGACGCCGGTCGGCTTCCTGGTCGGCGCGTTCCTCGGCACGGTGGCGCTGCTGGTCGCAGCGCTGGTGATCATCCGCCTGATCCCCGACGGGATCTCCGCGGCGATCCAGCGCCGGCTCGATCGCGGCGCCCGGGTGAGCTGATGCGGTTCCTGGAGCTGATCGGCGGCAACGAGGACATCGGCCGCGGCCCGGTGTTCTGGCTGCCGTTCGCGCTGGTGGTTGCGGCGTTCTGCGCTGCGCCGATCTGGCTGACCGAGTTCGAGGCCTACAACATCAGCTACTACCTGTTGAACATCCCGATGGCGCTCGGGCTCTGCCTGCTGTGGGGCTATTGCGGCGTGCTGAGCTTCGGCCAGGTCGCCTATTTCGGCATCGCCGGCTACACCTACGGCATCGTCGCGGGCAACCTGGTCGGGCTGTCCTGGGGGCCGCTGGTCGGCTCGCTCGCCGGCCTTGCGGCGTCAGCGCTGGTCGCCGCGGTGTTCGGCTACTTCGTGTTCTACGCGCGCGTCCAGATGTGGATCGTGCCGATCCTGACCCTGGTGCTGACCCTGCTGCTGGAGACCTTTCTCGGCCAGACCGCCGGCTATCAGTGGCGGGTCGGCAGCGTTCAGCTCGGCGGCTACAACGGCATGACCGGCATCCCGTCCTTCCAGCTGGGCGACTACGTCTTCTTCGGCTTCCCGTTCTTCTACTATGTGCTGATCCTGGTGCTGGCCTGCTATTTCGGCTGCCGGATGCTGGTCAACGCGTCCTGGGGCAAGGTGCTGCTGGCGATCCGCGAGGATGCGCTGCGCACCGAGATCCTGGGCTACGACATCCGCTTCCGGCAGTGGGCGACCTTCGTGCTCGCGGCCGTGCTGGCAGGCCTGTCGGGCCTGCTCTACGTGCAGTGGGGCAACTACATCACGCCGACCCAGGTCGGCCTCCTGCAGGCGGCGCTGCCGGTGATCTGGGTCGCGGTCGGCGGCCGCGACAAGCTGCTCGCGGTGATCTTCGGCACCTATGCCCTGAACTGGCTGAACTACGCGCTGTCCTCGCAGGGCAACCAGTATGCGCTCGTGATCATCGGCGGGCTTCTGGTCGCGGTGATGCTGTTCTTCCCGCGCGGCATCATCGTCAGCCTGGCCGATCTGCTGTCGCCGCGGCGGAGGCGGGCGGCATGACGGCATCCTCGACCAGGAACGGGGCGATCCTCGAGGTCGAGCAGCTGGCCAAGCGGTTCGGCGGCGTGGTCGCGACCGACGACGTCGACCTGACGATCCACGGCGGCGCCCTGCAATGCATCATCGGTCCGAACGGCGCCGGCAAGTCGACCTTCTTCTCGCTGCTGTGCGGCATCCAGCAGCCGGATGCCGGCCGCATCCTGTTCGAGGGCCGCGAGATCACGCGCCTGGCGCCGTTCGCGCGGGTGCGCCTTGGGATCGGCCTGACCTTCCAGACCAACCGCACCTTCGGCGAGCTGTCGGTCCGCCAGAACCTGGCGGTGCCGATGGCGCTGCGCAGCGGCGACGGCGAGGAGCGCTACCGCTACGCGCTCGAGGCGTTCGAGCTGTCCGAGACCGACGAGTCCCTGGCGCGCGAGATCCCGCATCACCAGCGCCAGTGGCTCGAGATCCTGATGGTGCTGGCGGGCGGGCCGCGCGTCGTCCTGCTCGACGAGCCGACCGCCGGCATGTCGCCCGAGGAGACCAGCCACACCGCCAAGGTCCTGCGTCACCTGAACGCCACCGGGCTCACCATCGTGGTGGTCGAGCACGACATCGCCTTCGTGCGCGAGGTCGCCGATCGGGTCACGGTCATGCACTACGGCCGGATCTTCGCCGACGGGCCGCTGGCCGAGGTGACCGCGCGCCAGGACGTGCGCGACATCTATCTGGGGCGCGCCTGAGATGAGCGCGCTCCTGCAGGTCGGCGAGCTGCGTGCCGGCTACGGCGCCGGCGACGTCCTGCAAGGCGTCGACCTCGAGATCCAGCCCGGCGAGATCGTCGCGGTGCTCGGCCGCAACGGGGTCGGCAAGACCACGCTGATGAAGGCGCTGATCGGCATCCTGCCGACCCGGCGCGGCCGTATCCTGTACAAGGGCGATGAGGTCGCGGGCCTCTCGTCCGATCGCCGGGCGCGCCTGGGCATCGGCTATGTGCCGCAGGGCCGCGAGATCTTTCCGCACCTGATCGGTGCTCGACAATCTGCGCCTCGGCCGGCTGATCAACCTCGCCGCCGGCGCGCTCGCGCTCGACGAGGTCTACGGCTACTTCCCGTTCCTCAAGGAGCGCGCGCGCCAGCGCGGCGGCACGCTGTCCGGCGGCCAGCAGGAGATGCTGGCGATCGCGCGCGCGCTGGTCGGCCGGCCGGACCTGATCCTGCTCGACGAGCCCTCGGACGGCGTGCAGCCTTCGATCGTCCAGGAGATCGGCGATTTCCTGGTCAAGCTGGTCGCCGAGCAGCCGATCGGCATCCTGATCGTCGAGCAGAACATCGACCTGATCCAGACGGTCGCGCAGCGCGCCTATGTCATGGACAAAGGCAGGCTGACGGCCGCGCTCGACCGGGCGGCGATCGCCGACGTCACGGCGCTGAGCCACCATCTCGCACTCTGATCCGGGAGGACCAAGATGAGCACATGGCTCGAGGGCAGCTACATGGGACGCAAGGGCGTCGCCAAGGGCAAGCCGGGCAAGACCCATGAGCTGACCGTCGAGAAGCAGGGCAAGTACCATTATGTCTATGGGCCCTACGCCGAGCCGGTCCTGCACATCGAGCCCGGCGACCTGGTCGTGGCCGAGACCCAGGATGCGTTCGAGGGCGCGATCAAGAGCGAGAGCGACCAGCCGTCTGCCCTGCTCAACGTGCCCTTCCTCAATCCGCAATGCGGCCCGATCGCGGTCGCCGGCGCCGAGAAGGGCGACGCGCTGTGCGTCTACATCCACAGCATCAAGCCGCGCGGGCCGCAGCCGGCCGGCACCACGGCGCTGATCACCGAGTTCGGCGGCCTGGTCGCGACCAACAACACCGCCCTGCTCAACCCGCCCCTGCCCGAGCGGGTCAAGAAGATGGAGGTCACCGAGCAGGGCATCAAGTTCAACAGCAAGATCACCCTGCCCTACGAGCCGTTCATCGGCACGCTCGGCGTGTCGCCCGAGATCGAGGCGGTGACCTCGCTGCAGCCCGACTATTGGGGCGGCAACATGGACCTGCCCGACATCTGTCCGGGTGCGGTGGTCTATTTCCCGGTCCACCACAAGGACGCCTATCTCTATCTCGGCGACTGCCACGCCACCCAGGGCGACGGCGAGCTGTGCGGCGTGGCCGTGGAGATCCCGTCGACCACCACGGTCCAGGTCGACCTGATCAAGAACTGGCCGTTCGCCTGGCCGCGGCTCGAGAACGACAAGTTCATCATGACCATCGGCAGCACGCGCCCGATGGAGGATGCCGCGCGCATCGCCTATCGCGAGCTGATCCGCTGGCTGGTCGCCGACTACGGCTTCGACGAGGTCGAGGCGTATTTTCTGCTGACCCAGGCCGGCCGGGTCCGGCTCGGCAACATGGTCGACCCGAAATACACCCTGGGCGCGTCGCTGCTGAAGTCGTATCTGACCTGAGGGCATTCACGGGAGGGACGGGTCATGGATCTGGGCTTGCGCGGCCTGCGCGCGATCGTCACCGGCGGCACCAAGGGCATCGGCCGGCGCGCCGCCGACATCCTGGCGGATGAGGGCTGCAACGTCAGCGTCTGCGCGCGCACCGAGGCCGAGGTCAAAGCCGCGGTCGAGGCGCTCAAGAGCAAGGGCGTCACGGCCCATGGCCAGGCGATCGACGTCGCAGACAAGGCGGCGCTCGAGGGCTGGGTCGAGAATGCGGCCAAGGCGCTGGGCGGCATCGACATCGTGGTCGCCAACGTCTCGGCGCTGGCAGTCCAGGACAACGAGGAGGCCTGGCGCAACGCGTTCGAGGTCGACATGATGCACACCGTGCGCACGGTGAACGCCGCCCTGCCCTATCTCGAGACAGAGCAAGCATCCCTCGAT
Organism: uncultured Alphaproteobacteria bacterium; assembly: GCA_963731495.1. Lineage (GTDB taxonomy): Bacteria > Pseudomonadota > Alphaproteobacteria > Geminicoccales > Geminicoccaceae > DASUGG01. The sequence continues at coordinate 65,375 of CAVSVZ010000072.1, read as the reverse complement.
CACGATCGTCTCCAGCGTCTCGGGCCGCGAGATCGACTTCACCGGCCCGGCCTATGGCGGCTTCAAGGCGGCGCTGGTGCACTACGCCCAAGGGCTGGCCTACCGCCTTGCCGGCAAGGGCATCCGGGTCGAACGCAGTGTCGCCCGGCAACGTCTATTTCGAGGGCGGCATCTGGGCCTGGATCGAGCAGAACAATCCGGAGCTGTTCAAGCAGGCGATGGATCTCAATCCGAGCGGGCGGATGGCGACGGCCGAGGAGGTCGGCCGCGGCATCGTGTTCCTGGCGAGCCCGGCGTCCAGCTTCACCAGCGGCACCAACCTGGTGATCGACGGCGCGCTGACGCGCGGCGTGCAGGTCTAGCCACGTCCGTCACCCGCGAGCGGCGGGACTGAGCCGGACCTCGAGGTCGGCTTCCTGCTCGCGCAGGCGCAGGAGGCTCGAGATATCGTCGCGCTCCATGCCGTGCGCGCGGGCGTCGGCGAGCGCGGCGAGCGCTCCATGGCCGAGCGGGGTCGAGACGCCGAGCGAGCGCGCCATCTCGAGCGCCAGGCGCACGTCCTTGTGCGCCAGGTGCACCATGAAGCCCGGCGAGAAATCGCCGCGCAGCGCCTTCTTGGGCAGCGAGGTCGAGAGCGCGGCATTGGCGGCCATGGTGCCGCCGAGCACCTCGCGCATCATCTCGAGCGACAGGCCCGCCTTGATCCCGGTCACCAGCGCCTCGCAGGTCGCGGCCAGGATCGAGGCGGCCAAACAGTTGTTGGCGAGCTTCATCGCCTGGCCGCAGCCGAGATCGCCGCAGTGGACCAGGGTCTCGCCCATGCACATCAGGACCGGGCGCGCCTGCTCGACGATCGCCGGATCGCCGCCGGCCATCAGCAGCAGCGTGCCGGCCACGGCGTGATCCTGGGTGCGGCCGACCGGGCAGTCCATCGTGCGCAGGCCGCGCTCGGCGAACGCCCGGCCGATCCGGCGTGTGGTGTCGGGGTCGATCGTGCTCATGTCGACATAGACGGCATCGGAGCGCAGGCCCTCGATGATGCCGCCCCGCCCGAGCGCTGCCTGCTCGACGTCGGGCGCATCGGGCAGCATGGTGATCACCACGTCGCTCGCCGCGGCGACCTCCCGGGGCGAGCCGGCCGCGCGGGCGCCCGCCTCGATCAGCGTCGCCAGCGCGGCTTCGATCACATCGAACACGACCATCGGATGGCCGTGCTTTCGAACATTCAGTGCCATCGGTCGGCCCATGGTGCCGAGGCCGATGAAGCCGACCGTCTCGGCCATCGTCAAAGCTCCTTGTCAGATCAAAGGGACACCGGAAGCGGCAGGGCCGCTCCCGGGCAGGCGCGAACGCTCAGCGGTCAGCCCACTTGTCCATCTCCCATACCGGCAGGCCGCGGATGTCCTGGGTGTCGGTCGCGCGAAACTCGGACTTCCGGCGGCACATCGCCGGTCATCTCCCAGGCCTTCTTCATGAGACCGGCAGCCGGACGCATCGCGTCCTTGACCTGATCCCAGGTCAGCGGCTCCTCGATCAGGCCGCCCTCGACCATGAACTTCGAGATCGCCAGCAGAGCACCGGCATCGCCCTCGGTCGGCCACACCCAGCCGCGGATGAACAGCACCTCGTCCTTGACCACCTCGGCGCCCATCTCGGGCGGCAGGTTCCAGTACTCGGCGGAGATCTGTGAGATCTCGGCCGGATCCATCTTGGCCAGGTCCTCGACCGCCTGCTGCTGCGCCGCGATGAACGCGGTCACCACGTCGGGATGCTCGTCGAGCAGGCTGTTCTGCACGACCCAGAACGAGCGGTGCAGGTAGAAGCCGTCCGGGTAGAACTGCGAGTCCTTGACCGAAGGCAGGAGATGGCCGGCACCCTCGCCGGCCGGGCCCTGATAGCCGTCCTCCGGTGTAGCCGAACGAGTTGACGATGCCGACGATGCCGAGATCCGCCTTGGCCTTGAGGTAGAACGGCAGGATCACGACGGCGGCGTCCATGCCGGCGGGCACGGTCGAGGCCTGCGCCTGGGTCGGCGTGTTGATGATGTTGATGTCGTGCGCGCGCGGATCGCCCGAGCCGAGCTCGCCATACAGAATCTGCGAGAGCGCGTTGTAGGGGTCGCCGCCCAGCAGCGCGCCGACGGTCTTGCCCTCGAGATCCTGGACATTGTGGATGCCGCTGTCGGGCCGCGTGACGATGATGAAGCGCAGATGGCCCTCGCCGACGTTCAGCACGGTCCAGGGCTGGCCCTGGGCGATGCCGCGCACGATCGGCGTGTTGCCCCACATGCCGAAGTCGAGATTGCCGCCGACGAAGGCCTCGACCTGAGGCATGGCCGAGGGATAGTCGCGGTAGTCGACGGTCAGGTCGTAGCCGAGCTCCTTGGCCTTCTGCTCGAACAGCTTGTTCTGGATCATGTACTGGGTGATCGGCGAGTTGCCGGCGGCCCAGGGCTGGCGGCCGACCGAGACCTCGAGCTGCTTGAGGTCCTGGCCCTGCGCGAGGCCGGGCGCGCCGAGCGCCCCGATGGCGCCGAGCAGAAGGCAGCGTGCAGGGCACGGCGCGTGAGCGGATTTGGCAACATCACTTGACCTCCCTTGGGTTGTGCCGGGTCGCGGCGGTCACTGCTGGCCGTCCCCGGTCATGGCGGCGCGGTAGACCTCGTCGCGGATCAGCGACCAGATCTCCTGGTTGAGCGCCTGAAAGCGCGCATCGCTGCGCACGGTCTCGTCGCGCGGCCGCGCCAGATCGACCTCGAAGGTGCGGATGATCCGGCCCGGATGGCTGCTCATCACGACCACCCGATCGGCCAGGAACACGGCCTCGTCGATCGAGTGGGTGATGAACACCACGGTCTTGCGCTCCGCCTGCGGACGCACCTCGCCCCAGATGCGCAGCAGCTCCTCCTGCAGGATGATCCGGGTCTGCGCGTCGAGCGCCGCGAACGGCTCGTCCATCAGCAGCACCTCGGGCTCGTTCGCCAGCAGGCGGGCGATCGCGCAACGCTGGCGCATGCCGCCGGACAGCTCATGCGGATATTTTTCGGCGGAGCCCTGAAGGTCCACCAGATCGATGTAGTGGCGCACCCGCTCGCGCCGCTCGCCAGCACCGATGCTGCGGCGTCGGGGACCGTAGCGCAGGCCGAACTCGACATTCTCGAACACCGTCTTCCAGGGAAACAGCGCATAGTCCTGGAACACCATGCCGCGCTCGGCGGCCGGCCCCTCGATCGGCCGGCCATCCATCTCGACCCGGCCGCCGGTGGGCATGCTCGAGCCCGGCCAGAAGGTTCAAGATGGTGCTCTTGCCGCAGCCGGACGGACCGACGATCACCAGAAACTCGCCCGCCTCGACGGCAAGGCTGACGTCCTCGACGGCGACCACCTGCTCGTGGGTGCGCGGCACCACGAACTCCTTGCGCAGGTTGGCCAGACCAAGCTTGGGCGTGAGGCCGAGCTTGCCCGCGAGATCGGGCTTGCGCGCGGGGCCTTGCGTCTTGGCGCTCATGCCCATGGCATCATCCAGCGCTGCAGGCAGCGCAGGCCGTGATCGATGGCGAGCGCGACCAGCCCGACGGTGATCATGCAGACGACGATGCTGTCGAGCTCGATGTAGTAGGCGTAGAACACGAACATCATCTCGCCGATGCCGCCGGTGCCACCGCCGCCGCCCTTGGAGCCGACCGCGAGCTCGGCGGCGACGATCGACATCCAGGCCAGCGCCCATCGGCGAGCCGCGCGCCGACGAAGATCGCGGGCAGCGCCGCCGGCAGGATCACCGTGCGCAGGATCGCCAGCGCGGCAGGCCCAAGGTCTGCGCCGCCTGCACCAGCCGCCGCTCGACCGCCTTCACGCCGTGCGATGGTGTTGATGATCATCGGGAAGAAGGCGGCGTAGGCGACGATGAACACCGCGGCCGGCGTGCCGGTGCCGAACCACAGGATGGCGAGCGGCAGGAGCGCGATCGGCGCGACCGGCCGGAAGCTCTCGACGATCGGGTCGAGGTTGCGCTCGACGGTGCGGATGTAACCCATCAGCAGGCCGAGCACCAAGGCGAGCTAGCCGGCGAGCAGGAAGCCGAGGCCGACCCGGCCGAGGCTCAGCAGGACGGCGGTCGGCAGGGCGCCGTTGCCGATCAGGCGGCCTGCCGCCTCGATCACCTCGAACGGCACCGGCGCACGGCTCTTCTCCGGCAGGCCGAGGCCCCAGATCTGCCAGAGCGCGATCAGCAGCACCGGCAGGAACAGCGAGCGCAGCGGCCAGACGCGCGGTCATTCGGCGGCTCCGATGCCGGTCGCCCAGGGGGTCAGCCGCTGCTGCAGCCAGCGAAGGGCCCGGTCGGTCAGGTAGCCGAGCACGCTGATCACCAGGATGAAGGCGATCACCTTGGGCGTCATCAGGAGCTGGCGGTACCACTCGATGGCGAAGCCGAGGCCGCTGGGCGCGCCGATCAGCTCGGCCGCGACCAGCGCCATCCAGACCGCGCCGCCGGCGATGCGCGCGCCGGTCAGGATGTGCGGCAGGGCGCCAGGAACCACCACCTGGCGGATGATGGCGCGCTTGCGACAGGCCCATGGTGCGGGCGGCGCGGATCAGGGTGCGGTCGGCCGCGCGCACGCCGGCGATGGTATTGAGCAGGAAGGGAAAGACGGCGACATAGGTGATGATGAAGATCGGCAGCTCGTTGCCGACCCCGAAGATGAACAGGGCGAGCGGGATCCAGGCGATGCCGGAGATCGGCCGGAGCAGCTCGACCACGGGGTCGATCAGATCGCTGGCCGAGGGCGAGAGGCCCATCAGCAGGCCGAGCGGAATGGCGATCGCGCGCGGCCAGCAGGAAGCTCACCACCAGCCGGGCCGATGCTGATCGCGGCATTGCTGAAGACCTCGCCGCCGAGCAGCAGCTTCCAGAGGTCGACCGCGACGGTCCAGGGTTGCGGCAGAATCGACGTGGTTGCCGATCGCCAGCGCGATCAGCTGCCATAGACCACCAGCGCGAACAGCGAGCGAGCATACAGGAAACCGGTGCTGTGCACGAAGCGCCGGTGCGGGACGCCGCGCGCGTTGGGCCGCGACGGCCACCCTGGCCTCCCCTGATTCGTGCTCCGGCCTATGGTAGCGCTTCCATCAGAGAATTGCAACGCGTCGATGCCAGCAACAGGGAGCCTCGAGACGAGGGCGACACGGACGCGGCGGACGAGCAGCAGTGCGCATGGTCGAGGTGGCGCGTCAGGCAGGCGTCGCCCCGGTTACCGTTTCCCGCGTGTTGCATACCCCGGACAAGGTGGCGCCGGAGACCCGGGCCCGCGTCGAGGGGGTGATCCGCGAGCTGGGCTATCGTGCCGAACCTCGTGGCCCAGTCGCTGGTGGTGGCGCGCACCGGCATCGTCGCCGCCCTGATCCCGACCATCGACAACTCGCTGCACGCCGAGATCATCCAGGCGATGAACGAGCGCTGCCGGGCCGCCGGCCTGCACCTGCTGCTCGGCTGCACCAACTTCTCGGTCGAGGAAGAGGAGGAGATGGTGCGCTCGTTCCTGGCGCGCCAGCCCGAGGCGGTCTATCTGACCGGCATCACCCACAGCGCGGCGACGCGGACGATGCTAGTCGCGTCCGGGCTGCCGGTGGTCGAGGTCGCCAATCTGCCGCACGAGCCGATCGACATGGCCGCCGGCTATTCGAGCCTGCGCGCAGCCGGGCCATGATGCGCCAGCTGATCGAGACGCGGCCGCCGACGCATCGCCTATGTCTACTCGCCGATCGGCGCCAACGACCGCCTCGCCGACCGGCTGCGTGGCTATCGTAGCGCGCTCGACGCCGCGGGCCTTGCGGCCGATCCGGCGCAGATCGTCGAGACCGAGCTCAGCATCGGCGGCGGCGCTGCCGGGCGCTGCGCAGCCTGCTCGAGCGCCGGGTCGAGATCGATGCGATCTTCTGCTCGACCGACGTGCTCGCGGTCGGCGTGCTGCTGGAGTGTCAGCGGCGCGGGCTCGGCGTGCCGGCGCAGATCGCGGTCGCCGGCTTCGACGACCTGCCGATCGCCGGCGAGATCGTGCCGGCGCTGACCACGGTGCGGATTCCGCGGCGGCGGATGGGCGAGGAGGCGGCGCGGCTGATCCTGACCCGGCTGGAAGGGGGCGAGCCCGACCCCCTGGTGGTCGACGTCGGCTTCGAGATCGTCCGCCGCGCCAGCGCGTGACGATCGTCAGACTACAGGGACCGCCGGACCTCGGCGGCGATCTCGTAGGAGCGCAACCGCGCGGCATGGTCGTAGATCTGCGCTGCGATGATCAGCTCGTCGGGCCGGGTCCGCTCGATGAACGCGGCCAGGGCTGTGCGCACCGTCTCGGGCGCACCGACCGCCGAGCAGGACAAGGCTTCGCGCAGCATGGCCTCCTCCTGGCGCGACATCTCGACCCGCTCGGAGGGCGGCGGCAGCCGGGTCGGACGGCCGCGGCGCAGGCTCAAGAACGCCTGCACGCGTGAGCTCGACAGGAAGCGGGCCTCGTCGTCGGTGTCGGCGGCAATCACGTTGAAGCCCAGCATGACATACGGCTCGGCCAGCTGATCGGACGGCTGGAAGCCCCGGCGATAGACGTCGATCGCCTGCATCATGGCACCCGGCGCGAAGTGCGAGGCAAACGCATAGGGCAGGCCCAGCGCCGCTGCCAGCTGGGCGCCGAACAGGCTGGAGCCCAGCATCCAGATCGGGACTCTCATACCAGCGCCGGGCACGGCCTGCACCTGCTGGCCCGGCTGGGGCCGCTCGAAATAGCTCTGAAGCTCCATGACGTCCTGCGGGAAGCGGTCCGGCCCGCCGACCAGGGTCCGCCTGAGCGCATGGGCGACGGCGTAGTCGCCGCCCGGTGCCCGCCCCAGACCGAGGTCGATCCGGCCGGGGAACAGCGCCTCCAGCGTGCCGAACTGCTCGGCGATCACCAGCGGCGCGTGATTGGGCAGCATGATGCCGCCGGCGCCGACCCGGATCGCAGACGTGCCGCCGGCAACATGCGCGATCAGGATCGCGGTCGCAGCGCTCGCGATGCCGGGCATGTTGTGATGCTCGGCCAGCCAGTAGCGGCGAAAGCCCCAACGCTCCGTGTGCTGGGCGAGATCGAGCGTGTCGCGGAAGGACTGGGAAGCGCCGCCGCCTTCGATGATCGGTGCGAGATCGAGAACCGAGAAAGGGATCATGCGCCGTGTGGTCCGGGGCCGAAGGGGGATCAGATCGCCTTGCCGACCGGCACGGGCCGCGAGACCGCGACGGTCATCCAGGCACCGGCATGCTCGCCCTCGGCGACCCGCGCGACGGCCCACCGGAAGCCAACCACATTGCCGCTCCGGCTGGTGACGATCACCGCGAAGGCAGCCTCGTCGGCGGTCCGGAACACCTCGTTGATCTCGTGCGATTGGTGGCCCAGGAGAACCTGATATTGCGGCCCTTTGATCATCTGGGCGAAACGCGGCAGCGGGCCGGTCATCCGCCTGTTGTCGGGATGCGCAAAGGCCCAGGTCTGCGCGATGCCCGCGTCACGTTCGGGCGTGTCGTTGGCCTGCAGCGCGCTCAGCTGGATGTCGATGACCTCTGCCGGCGACAGGGCCGGATCCGGCATGAGCTCCGCCGCATCGGGTGATGCCGTCATGAAGGGGGCCAGCAGCGCAAAGATCCACCCGAGCAGCGTCGATCGCATCATCACCTCCCAACAAGGCACCCTGACTAAATGATGTTAGTGCGCCACTTCGCGCCGCCAAGGGCCCGTGCGTGCCAGACCAACCCTCACTCGGCAATCACGTAGATCGGGCTCGACCAGGCCTGATGGCCGTCCTCCTGGGTGAGCCGGATGTAGAGCGGGTTGTCGACGCCAGGCCGCAGGCGCACCGGCTGCTCCAAGCGCATGCTCCACCTGTCGTTGACGTCCGGCAGGCGGAACAGGCGAAGCCGCCGCTCGAGCCCGCCGGCATCGACGATCCGGTCCTCCAGGCCGATCTCGGCGACCCTTATGCGCGCGGTCACGACGTCGGTCAGGATGTCGATCTCGCCGGCCTGCGGGTCCGCCAGCCATAGGTCGAAGCCGCAGAAATTGCCCGTGGTCACCGTGTCGAAGTCGATCCGCGAGCCGTCGGCAGCCAGGCGCAGCGGCTTGTCGGCGTTGAACAGATTGATCGCCTGCGCCCGCTCGAAGCGGTTGCCGACCAGCCGTGCATGGCCCTGCCAGAAGACCTCGCGGCCGCGGCCGCGGTACTCCGCGCCCTCGAGCAGCACGCGGATGCGGCGACCGAGCTGCCGCCCGTCATAGCCGCGATGGGTCGCGACCGGCTGCTTGCCATTGAACACCACGATGCGCTCGAGCGGCGCGGAGCCCGCGGCCTCGATCTCTAAGAGCACCTCGCCGTCGGCGCGGACGATGTCGCCCATGATCGCGCGGGCGGCGGGGGCGGTCGCGGTGGGCCCGAGCTTGGGATCGTCGTCGAACAGCTCGGCGCCCTCGGGCAGGCGCGCCTGGACGTCCAGGTACAGCCGCGTGCCGGTGGTGCCGTAGTGATGGCGCCGGCGCAGGGTCTCGAACAGGGTCGCCCGGTCGAGCTTGGGCATCAGGTAGCAGGTGAGCCCGCCGATCGCGCCGAACTGACCGGCACCGGGCCAGGCCGCGCCGGGCCGGCCCTTGTGGTCGTCGCTGTGGCAGACCACCCCGACCCGGTGGCCGAGATCGAACGCGTCGTGCAGCAGCCACTCGAAGGTGCCCCAGCAGGAGTGGACCTCGACCGCACGCTCGAAGCGGCCGTCGTGACCGACCCGCAGGTCGGCATAGCGACCGCCGACATGGGCGATCACCACCGCGTCGTGGCCCTCGAGCTTCTCGAACAGCTGATCGACCCGATGGCAGTCGTTGAGCGCGTCGTGGTCTTCGTCGAGCAACACGCGGGACGAGCGGAAGATCGGCCGGTCCTGCTCCAGGAAGAACACGTTGCGATCGCCGCCCATGCCAGTGTTGCCGGACCACTCGTAGCCGGGCAAGGCGACGAATTTTTCCGGCTCGTCGAGCTCGGCGGCAATCCGGTTGATCTCGGCCCAGAACGCGGTGTCGATCTGGAAATCGTTGCCCTGGTGGCCGACGATGTCGACGAACGCCTTGTCGCGCGCGAAGCGGTAGTACTCGGCCGCGGTGCCGGTGCCGACCGTCTCGCCGCTCTGGCCGTGCAGATCGCCCCAGTAGTGGTTAAGCGCCGGCTCGGTCGCGACGCGCAGCGGATTGGAGCGGGCCAGCCGCTTGCCCCGCTCATCGCAAAGGTCGATCCGCAGATCGCCGGGCTCATGCACGCGCAGGCCTTCGACCACGGCCGTGCCGTTGCCGCCGCGCACCTCGAGGGTCTCGGGCAGCCCCTCGACCGGCCGGTCGGCGGCGAGACGAAGCGTGGCATCCGCCTGCTCGCTCGGATTGCCCCAACGATCCTCGCCCACGACGGCGAGCCGGAACGGCTGGCCCGTGCGAGCAAGCGTCGGCAGGATCGCCTTCCAGCGCACCACGGGGCCCGGCACCAGCTCGAGCGTCGGCGAGTCCGGCAGCTCGACGAAGTCGTAGGTCGAGAAGGCGTCGACGAAGACCTTGAACCAGAACGGTTTTTCGCGCGCGGTCTGGAGGCGGTAGCCGGGCGAGCCGTGACGGCGATCGCCCAGGCGCACGACGATCTGATCGCCCGCGCGCAGGAACCCGCGGCCGACCCGGATGAACAGCGTGCTGACCCACGGCCGAATGTTGTTGCGATTGTACTCGAGCTCCAGCGCCGCGCCGTTGGTCGCATGCGCCGTGGTGTAGTTCGGCGCCCTGGGATCGGTGAGCTGCGGCTTTGCCGAATCCGAGGCGGTACGCCAGCTGATCTTGATCGCACCGGTATCGTCGATGCCGAAGCTGCCGGCAGTGTAGGTGATCACCAGCTCGGCGTGGCTGCCGGCCTCGAGCGGGTGCCTGGGCTCGATCTCGGCATGGCCGATCTCGGAGCGCATATAGGTCGAAAACGGCATGGCCGGTGCCTTCTAGTCGATTGCCACGACGACGTTGCCGATCACCTCGCCGCTCTCCAGCAACTCGTGTGCCGCCGCAGTCTCGTCCAGCGGAAACACGCCGGCGATCCGGTGCTTGAGCCCGCCATCGCCCAGCGCCTCGCCGATATCGGCGATCGCGAGCGCGCGCGCTGGCTCGGGCAAGATGTAGGCCTGGACCAGGCGCAGCGTCACCCCTTTGTAGGCGAGCGGATAGTACGGAAAGACCGGCTCGGGGGCGGCGGTCGAGGAATAGCTCGCGATCACGCCGTTAGGCCTGATCAGCGCCACGTCCTGCTCGAGATTGGCGCCGAAGTCGACCTCGACGATCCGATCGACGCCCTGGCCGTCGGTCAGATCGAGCACGCGCCGCACCACATCCTCGGTGCGCCGGTTGATCGTGGCATCGGCGCCGGATGCGCGTGCCAGTTCGGCCTTGGTCTCGCTGCCGACCGTCGCGATCACGCGGGCGCCCGCGCGCCTCGCCCATTGCACGGCGCAGTCGCCGACCGCCCCTGCCCCACCCTGCACCAGCACCGTCTGCCCGACCAGGGGGCCGTCGGAGAGGACGGCGAAATGCGCCGTGCTGGCAGGCACGCCCAGACATGCGCCCTCGACGAAGCCGGTGTGGTCCGGCAGGGCCACGGCCTGCGCCTGGGGTAGCGCCACATATTCGGCGCATGTGCCGCTCGCCCGGCCGCGCTGGGCGTTCCAGAGCCAGACCCGCTCGCCCAGGCGCTCTCGCCCGACCCCGGCGCCGACCGCCTCGATCACGCCGGCACCATCGCTGTGCGGGATGATCCGGGGCCAGGCCAAGGGTTCCTTGCGCCAGCCGGCACGCCGCTTGGTATCCGAGGGATTGATGCCCGACGCGTGCACGCGGACCAGGACCTCGCCCGGGCCTGGCTCGGGCCGCGGCAGCTCGCCGATCCGGATCACGTCGCGCGCCGGACCGGTCACCTCGTACCAGGCGGCGCGCATCGTGCGGCTCATCCCTGGCTGGCCCACTCGATCCGGCGGGTCGCTGCACGCAGCGCCGCGATCAGCCGGTTCTGACCGCGCAGCAGCTGCCCCCTCGCAAAGCCGATGGTCTCGGCGCCGTGCCGGTCCAGACGCAGCGCCGGCTCGATGGTCGGCAGCTGAGGGACATTGAGCGCCGGATCGTGCTGGAAGCGCGGCCCGCGCGTGAAGTTGATCGGGATCAGGATCCGGGCGAGGTCGCGGATCGCGGCATTGGCTGCCTGCGGCGAGATCGCACGGGAGTCGATCGCGCCATAGAAGCGATCGAGCGCAGCCGAGAGCGCGCCGAGCGCGCGGCGCGAGGGCTCGAGGTCGAAGCGCCCGCCGGCCGCGTTCTGGTAGCGATCGATGGTCTCCTTGAACTCTGCCGCCGTCGCACGCCAGTCGATCGGCACGATTTCGGCATTGGCGAAGTGCAGGACCGCGGTCGTGTACAGCTCGATGTCCTTCTTCAGCACGTCGCGGTCGGCGATCTCGAAGGTATCGTCCTCGGTGTGCCAGGCGATGTTGCCGCCGCAGCCGCCGACCACGTAATAGCCGTGCTCCTCGAGCGCCTCGGGCGTCATCATCGAGGATGCGCTGAGGCAGGCCGAGATGCCGATATTGTTGAAGGTGTAGTCGCTGTTGCGCTGGGGTCGCTTGCCCGCGGTCTCCTGGCCGGTGGCGTCGCGCACGATGGTCTTGAGCGCGGCCTCGCACTCGGCCGTTGCGCTGATGCTGCGATAGCTGGTCGCCCAGCGGCAGCCGGGCGAGTCGCAGTTCATGTGAACGATGCAGTGGTCGGCCAGATCGAGCGCAAAGGTGTCGGCGAACCAGGCGCTGCCGGCATAGCGCCCGGTCGAGTGGCCGGGCCACCAGGCGAGGCGCACCGAGCGCTTGAGCTGATCGCGTCCGGCCCACAGCACGCGCGCCACCTCGAGCATGCAGGCATTGCCGGTGCCATTGTCGCCGACCCCTTCGCGCCAGCTGTCGTAATGGCCGTGCACCAGGACGAAGGCTTCGGGCTCGCTGCTGCCCTTGATCTCGACCACCGGCAGCTTCTGCATGAACCATCCGGTCTCGAGTTCGGTCGCCACGGTGGCCTCGGCGCCTGAGGTCGCCAGGGCGATCAGCGCCTGGCCGTCGGCCTGGTTGACCGCCGCGGACGGAATTTTTGGCAGGCGCGCCAGGTCTTCCGGCTCGGGCGTGCCCCAGATCGTGCTGACCGTGCCCCAGTGAATCCGCTCGCCCGGATTGACTGCGATCACGGCGGCGGCGCCCGCCGCCTCCAGGCCGGCGACGAAGTTGGGCAGGGCGAAGCCCTCGATGATCACGGCCTTGCCGGCGACCTCGGCGCCTGCCGCCTGCGGGTCGCGATCGAGCGGCGTGCCACCGCCGGACGTCGGCAGATAGAGCAGCGGCGCGCTCACACCTTCGGGTTTGCTGGCGGCGAAGGCGGGCGGCTTAGCGTGAAAGGCCTTGCCCGCCGCACGGACCTCGGCCCGGATCGGCAGGCTCAGATAGATCTCCGGCTCGTGCACGGTGACCGGGATGCCGTGCCGACGCAGCCGCTCGACGATCAGATCGGCGCCGCGATTGGCGTCCTCCGGCTTCTCGCGCGGCTGGTGGGCGAACGCCTCGACCAGGCCCCAAGGCTCGTCCAGAGCGATCTCGGCCAGCACGTCCTGTGCCACGTCATCCATTGCGGTTCTCCCCCGGAGGCCTTACACCGAAACGCGTATTCGCGTATTGAAACAGACAGACGAACATCAGAGCCCGAAACGCCACGCTTCGCAACCACGGATCGCCCTCATGCCTGATACTCGCCCTTGCCGATCTCAGCCCCCTCCCCCTCGGGCCCACGCCCGGCTCCGCCGCTAGCGCGATGTCCTATCATGTCGCCGCGGTCGACCGCGCCTTCGGCCTGCTCGAGGTGATGGCGCAGTATCCGGACCTCGGGGTAACCGAGCTGGCAGAGCGCACCGGCAACACCAAGAGCCTGGTGTTTCGCCTGCTCTACACGCTGGAGCAGCGCGGCTACGTGCACAAGAACCCGGATGCCCGCACCTATCGCTTGGGCTATCGCACCCTGTTCCTGGCCGAGCACACAAGGCGCCAGTCGGCGCTGATCGCCGCGGCCGCGCCGGTGCTCGACGAGCTGGCGCACACCACACGCGAGAATGCGCTGCTGACCGTGCGCGAGGACCTGCATGCGGTCTGCATCGCGATGCGCGAATCGCCCCAGCCACTGCGGCTGTTCGCCCAGGTCGGCCGGCACGTGCCGCTGCATGCCGGCGGCGGCTCGAAAGTCCTGCTGGCGTTCGCGCCCGAGGAGGTGCGGCTCGCAATTCTCGACCGACCGCTCGAGGGCTACACGCCGACCTCGATCACCGATCGCAACAAGCTGGCACGCACGCTCGCCGAGATCCGCCAGACCGGCTTCACGCTGAGCATCGGCGAGCTCGACGCCGACGCGTTCTCGATGGCGACACCGGTGCGCGACTTTTCCGGCGAGGTGGTGGCCGCGCTGTCGGTGGCGGGCCCGCTCTCGCGTCTGACCGCGGCCGAGCGCCGGCGCTTTCGCAAGCTGATCCTGGATGCCGCCGAGCGGCTGTCGGCCGAGCTCGGCCTGACTCGCAGCACGGCCCTGACCGCCTGAGCGCGGAAAGAGCACGGGCCGGCACGAGGGGGCTTGCGCACGGCCGTCGAAACGGAGTTTCATAAGGCGAAACACGCCGCCTGCGGGAGGAAAGCATGGCCACCGCCACGAGCATGCTGGAGGCCGTCTCGGCCGAGCTGCCCTGGGACCTGGTCCTGACCTACGCCAAGATGCCGCGCTGGAAGCCGGACGACGTCGCCAACAGCGTAAAGGAGATCGTCGGCCGGCTGCAGGCGCACGGCGTGCCGGTTACGGTGCACGAGCCCTCGCTCTATCTCAGCATCCCCTATACCGCCGAGGTCAGGAGCGAGGCCGGGAACTTTCGCGCCAAGCCGCCCGCCTACAGCACCGACTGCCGCGACGGGCTCGAGGCGGAGCTGGTCTATGTGCCGGCCAAGATCAGCAGCAGCATCAGCAACCTGTTCGACAAGAACCAGGACGAATCGCTGTCGTCGCCCGAGCGGCTGCGCGGCAAGATCGTGATCTCGGAGGGCTTCTCGTTCCCGCACAAGATCCTGGAGTTCGAGCAGAAAGGTGCGGTGGGCGTGATCGCGGTGAACCCCGGCACCAACGCGCATTGGGGCATCTGCACCTCGATCTGGGGCACGCCCGATCTGGATGACCTGCCGCGCAAGCCCGGGATTCCCGTGTGCGCCGTCAACAACCCCGACGGCAAGAAGCTGATCGCGATTGCCGAGGCGGGCGGCCGGGTCACCCTGCGCACCGAGATGGAGGAGGGCTGGTACAAGCAGCCGATCCCGGTGGTCGAGATCAGGGGCCAGCAGGAGCCCGAAAAATTCGTGCTGCTGCATGGCCACTATGACAGCTGGGACGTCGGCGTCGGCGACAATGCCACCGGCGATGCCACCCTGCTCGAGATCGCGCGCGTGCTGTGGACGAAGCGCGACCAGCTCAAGCGCTCTGTGCGGATCGCCTGGTGGCCCGGCCATTCGACCGGCCGTTATGCCGGCAGCACCTGGTTCGCCGACCGCTTCGCGCTCGATCTCGACGAGAGCTGCATCGCGCAGGTCAACTGCAATTCGCCCGGCTGCCGCTGGGCCAGCGTGTTCAAGGACATCTCGTGGATGTCCGAGACAGAAGGCTACTGCCAGAAGGTGATCCGCGAGGTCACCGGGCTGGACAGCCACGGCGAGCGGCCGCATCGGGCCGGCGACTACGCCTTCAACAACATCGGCCTGTCCAGCTTCTTCATGCTCAGCTCGACCATGCCGGACGATGAGCGTGCCGAGAAGGGCTACTACGCGGTGGGCGGCTGTGGCGGCAACATCGCCTGGCACACCGAGGACGACCAGCTCGAGATCGCGGATCCGGGACAACCTGGTGCGCGACATCAAGGTCTATCTCGCCGCCGTGCTCGGCGTCGCCAATGCCGAGATCCTGCCGTTCGACTGGCGCGCCACCATGGCCGAGTTCAGGCAGACGCTGAACGGTTACCGGGAGGCCGCCGGCGAGCGCTTCGACCTTTCGCCGAGCCATGCCGCGATCGACGATCTCGATCATGCCCTCGGCCGATTTCTATGACAGAGTCCGGCAGGGCACCATCGCGCCGGCCGAGGCCAACCGGGTGATCATGCGGCTCGCGAGAATCCTGGTGCCGATCAACTTCACGCGTGAGGCGCGTTTTCGCCACGACCCGGCGCTGCCGATGCCGCCGCTGCCGACGCTCGCCTGGGCCAACGAGCTGGCCGGGTTCGATGATCACCAGCTCGGCTTCGCGCTGACCCAGCTGACCCGCGGCCAGAACCGGCTGGTAGCAGCCTTGCGCGAAGCGAAGCGCCTGGTCCAGGGGGGCTAGCAGGTGAGTGGCACGCGCGAAGGTGCCATCGCTCGTGCTGCCGAGCACTTCGACAGCGGTGCGTTCCTCGACGACCTGCGCCGGCGGGTCGCGGTGCCGACCGAGAGCCAGGAGCGCGCGCGGGCGCCGGACCTTCGTCGCTATCTCGATGACGAGATCGCGCCCTGGCTCGCCCGCTACGGCTACACCAGCGAGGTGTTCGCGAACCCCGATCCGGCCGGCGGCCCGTTCCTGGTGGCCGAGCGCCACGAGGGCGAGGACCTGTCGACGCTGCTCACCTACGGCCATGGCGACGTCGTGCGCGGCATCCCCGAGCAGTGGCGTGCCGGGCTCGATCCCTGGACCACCACCGTCAAGGGCGATCGCTGGTACGGTCGCGGCACTGCCGACAACAAAGGTCAGCACAGCATCATCATGGCGGCGCTCGCCAGCGTGCTCGAAGAGCGCGGCGCACACGGCTTCAACTCCAAGATCCTGATCGAGACCAGCGAGGAGGTCGGCTCGATCGGCCTCGACGCGTTCTGCGGCGCGCACAAGGACATCTTGAGCGCGGACGTGCTGATCGCCTCGGACGGCCCGCGCATGAAGCCGAGCCATGCCGACGTCAAGCTCGGCAATCGGGGTGGGCTCGCCTTCGATCTCTCGATCCATCTGCGCGAAGGCAGCCGCCATTCCGGCCACTGGGGCGGCGTGCTCGAGGACCCGGGTGTGATCCTGGCGCATGCGCTCGCCTCGATCGTCAGTGAGCGCGGCCGCATCCTGATCCCGGAATGGCTGCCGAAAGAGATTCCGCCGGCGGTGCGCAAGGCGCTTGCCGGGCTCGAGGTCGATCCGGCCGATCCGAGCCTGATCATGCCCGAGGACTGGGGCGAGCCCGGCCTGACCCTGGCCGAGAAGATGTATGGCTGGACCAGCTTCATCATCCTGGCGTTCATCACCGGCCGGCCCGAGAACCCGGTCAACGGCGTCCAGCCCGACGCCCGCGCCCGCTGCCAGATCCGGTTTACCGCCGATGTCGATCCGGAGACCTTTCTGCCGGCACTGCGCCGCCATCTCGACGAGCATGGCTTCCAGCAGGTCCAGATCGAGCGCGTCCAGGCCAACTTCTTTCCGGCCTGGCGGACCGACCCGGACAATCGCTGGGTCGGGTGGACCATGGCGTCAGTCGAGCGCACCCTCGGCCAGCGGCCGAACCTGGTGCCCAATTCCTCAGGCGGCCTGCCGAGCGAGCTGTTCGGCCGCCATCTCGGCCTGCCGGTGATCTGGATCCCGCATTCCTATGGCGGCTGCTGCCAGCACGGGCCGAACGAGCATCTGCTGGCACCACTCACGCGCGAGGCGCTGACCATCATGGCCGGCCTGTTCTTCGACCTTGGCGAGCGAGAAGGAGTACCCGAATGAGCGCATCGGAGATCCTGGATGGCATCCGCGCCTGGGTCGAGATCGAGAGCCACACGGCGGACCTGCCGGGCGTCCAGGCCATGGTCGCCGAGGTCGAGGGCGCCTATCGGGCACTCGGCGCCAGGACCGAGCGGCAGCCTGGCCAGGACGGCTATGGCGATCACCTGATCGCGCACGCACCATGGAACAACGACGACCCGGGCATCCTGATCCTGAGCCACCTGGACACCGTGCACCCCAAGGGTACGCTGGCGGGCATGCCGTTTCGGGTCGAGGGCGACAAGGCGTTCGGACCTGGCATCTACGACATGAAGGGCGGCGCCTACATCGCGTTTCATGCTTTGGGCCGCTTCCTCAAGCGGAGCGAGCGCTCGCCGCTGCCGGTCACCCACCTGTTCCTCAGCGACGAGGAGATCGGCAGCCCGACCTCGCGGCCGCTGATCGAGCGCCTGGCCGCCGAGAACAAGGTCGTGTTGGTGACGGAGCCGGCGCGCGAAGGCGGCAAGATCGTGACCGCGCGCAAGGGCGTCGCCCGCTACGACCTCGAGACCTTCGGGGTTGCCTCGCATGCCGGCTCGCGCCACGAGGACGGGCGTAATGCGATCGCCGAGATGTGCCGCCAGATCCTGAAGCTCGAGGCGATGACCGATTACCACACGGGCGTCACGGTCAATGTCGGCCTGGTCGCCGGCGGCACCGGGGTCAATGTCGTGCCCGCGCATTGCAGCGCACGGGTCGAGACCCGCGTGCCGACCATGGCCTCGGCCGAGGCGATGTGCGCGGCGATCGAGGGGCTGGCGCCGGCAAACCCCGATATCCGCATTGCGGTGCGTGGCGGGCTGAACCGGCCGCCCTACGAGAAGACGCCGGCGATCGCGGCGCTGTTCGCGCATGCCAAGAACCTCGCCGCCGAGATCGGCTTCGTGCTGGAGGACCTGACCACCGGCGGCTGCAGCGACGGCAACTTCACGGCGCGGGTCGTGCCGACCCTCGATGGCCTCGGCGTCGATGGCCAGGGCGGCCATTCCGACCACGAGCAGCTCTACATCTCGTCGCTGGGGCCGCGCAGCGAGCTGCTCTACCGCCTGCTCGCGACCTTGAGCTGATACAGGCTCGGCGCCCCACAGGATCAGAGACGGTCGATGAGGGTCGAGGAAGAGCTCACCGCCTTCGTCGCGGATCTCGACGCCGGCGCCCTTCCCGACGCCGCGCGAAAATCGGTCGGAACCCTGCTGCTGGACACGTCCGCCTGCATGCTGGCGGGCCTCGGCGACCCGGTGACCGACCAGGTGCGCGCGCAGATCGTGGCGCGCGGCGGCGCCGGCGAAAGCGGCCTGGTCGGCGATCGGACCAGAGTGCCAGCACCACAGGCGGCGCTGCACAACGGCATGCTTGCCCATTGGTCGGAGTGGGACGACACCTACGATCCGGGCGCGGTGCATGGCAGCGCCGTGATCTTCCCAACGCTCCTCGCGGTCGGCGAGGCCTGTGGCGCCGGCGGCGAGCAATTCCTGTGTGCCGCGGTGGCCGCGTTCGAGGTGTCGTGCCGGATCGGCCGCATGCTGTGGCATCGGGCGCACGGCGGCTGGCTGCCGACCGGGATCGCCGGGCTGATTGGTGCTGCCGCCGGCGCCGCCAAGCTCGGCGGCCTCGACCGGCATGGCATCGGGCATGTGATCGGCCTCGCGACGACGATCGCGGGTGCCAGCCGGCAGCCGATCCTCGAGCGCGCCAGCGCCAAGAACGCGATGGCGGGCATCGCCGCCCTCAACGCCACCACGGCGCTCGATCTGGTGCGCGCTGGCCTGCATGCGCCCGGGTTATATCTGGGCGGCGCCTTCGGCCTGAGCGCGCTGCTGGCGCCCGATGCCGATCTGGGCGCCGCGATCGACCGCCTCGGCAGCCGCTGGGACGTCAGCGCGATCAGCCTGAAGCCCTGGCCGTCCTGCCGCTCGACCCATGGCGGCATCGAGATGGCGCTCGACCTGGTGCAGCGGGACGGCGTGCGGGCCGAGGCGATCGAGCGGGTCGAGATCGAGACCAGCCAGCTGATGCACGAGCTGGTCGGCAAGCCGTTCGCGCCCGAGCCGGAACCGCGCGTCGCAGCCCAGTTCAGCCTCGCCTACACCCTGGCCCTCGCCTTCAGCCATGGCCGGGTCGCGCTCGCCCAGTTCCGGCCGGAGCGTGTGCTCGGCGACGCCGCGGTCCGGGATCTCGCCGAGCGCATCGACGTGCGCGCCCATGACGAGGATGCCGTATTCCGCCAGCGCATGACGGTGCACCTGGCCGACGGCCGGCGGCTGGAGCGCCGGCTCGAGGACCTGAAGGGCATGCCGGAGCGGCCGCTCAGCGACGCCGAGCTGGCCGCCAAGCTCGAGGATGCGGCCGCGGGCAAGCTGTCCGCATCAGCGGTGGACCAGGTTGGGCTCGCCTGCCGCGCGCTCGAGCAGGATGGCATCGCGCCGCTCATGGATATCCAGAGAACGGCGCGCGCGATCTAGCCGGGCCGGCTCGACGTCGCTGACCCTTGCGCTAATGGATGGTCTTGGAAATCCGCTTCGTGTCGAGCAGGATGGCGCGGGCGTCGGTGGGACCGACCGCCGTGACCCGTGATTCGTTTGGTTTTCTGCGGCTCTCGGGTTCGATCGGCGATTCGGATGCACGGGCTTCGGGTTGGTCCGGTTGCCGGCGCTCCACCCGGCCGGCAGCCGCTTGGGCCTTCAGCTCTTCGAGGGTGCGCAGTGCGCGGAAAAACTCGGCCTGGGCGGAAGCGCGGTAGCGCAGCAACATGTCGAACGCGCCGTTGCTGTCGTGAAGCGGCGCAAGGTCGAGGTCGCCCTCGTCGCCGGACGCACCCTCCATCTCATGCCCCAACAGCTCGGCCTCGATCAGATCGGCCCGCTCGAGCCGCCAGGCCGCGTGGACAAGCTGGCCTGCCACAGTGGTCTGCAAGACGCCCTCGGGCGCCAGGTCGGTGATCAACGCCGCCTCGAACGCGGCGAACTCTTCGGGGTCCTCGTCGCCGACCACCGCAAGTGTCCCGGCGCGCAGACCGTGCTTCAGCGCGTTCTGTGCCGAGCGCGCCTCGCCTTCCGGGGCCTTGGGTCCTTTCGGTTTGGCACTCTTCCGGCTGGCCTCGGCACGCGCGGGACTCAAGGGGGCCGCGCGCTTGGCGGTGACGTTCTGCGCGGCCACGCGCTGCGCGGCCTTGGATCTGGCCATGGCTGGGATCTCCGTGGATGGAACGATGTCGGGCGACCACCCGGCGGCATCAATCTATTCGATCCTAGGAATAAATACAAGCCCCCCCCCACGTCGATGGCCTGGCGAGCCCCGCGGCTGGCGCGCGCCAAGCGCGGGTCAACTCAAGAACTCGCGCTTGGGCGGGTCGGCGTAGGCCCGCTTGCTGTGACACAAGCCGTTTCTGGCCAGGTACTCGGCCATCGCCAGGCTGGCAGCGACCGGGTTGACCACGGGTACGCCGAGGCGCTCCTGCAAGTCCTCGGCAACGTCGTGGAACGCCATGCTCATGCAGCCGAGGATCAGCACATCGGCACCGTCCTGGTCGATCGCCTTGCAGCCCGCGTCGACGATCTGACGCATGCAGCCCTCGCGATCGCGCGCCAGCTCCATGACCGACAGCCCGATGCCGCGCGACGAGGCAAAGAAGCCCTCCAGCCCATGGCGGCGGGCGAGCTCGCGGGACCGGTTGCCGCCAGCGCGCGGCGACATGATCGAAAAGCGCGGGCCCAGCATGGCGGCGGCATGCATGGCGCACAGGCCGGACCCGAGGATCGGGATGCGGGCGATCTCGCGGGCGGGCTCGAGGCCTGGATCGGAGAAGCAGCTGATGATCGCCACATCGAAGCCGCGCGCCTGCGCCTGGTCGATCGAGCGCAGGATCTCGGGCACGGCGAGCGCCGCCTCGTAGTCGCTCTCGATGCTGCCAGGACCCACCGGTGGGGTTGCCACCTCGACCTCGGTGCCGGGCGAGACCTTGGTGCGCAGATAAGCAAGCCGGCGCTCCACCTCGGCCTGGCCGAGATCGGTGTGCTGCTTGGCAGTCGCGAACTGATAGAGGATGCGCGTCATCGCCCGCCGCCCTCGGCCAGCGCGCCCTCGACCAGCGCCTGCGCTTCGTCGATCGCCGCGATATAGCGGTTCTGCCCGCGCATCAGCTGGGTTGTCGCGAAGCCCAGCGTATCCTCGCCGTGCCCGGCGAGCTCCGTCGCCGTGTGCAGGGTCGGCAGCGGCGGGCAGGTGTAGGCGGGGTCATGCCGGAAACGGGGCTCGCGCGTAAAGTTGATCGGCACCAGGATCCGGGCGAGCCGCATCTGGATCTCATTGGCCCGCGCAAGGTCGAGCGTGCCGTCGTTGGCGGCGGCATAAAAGTGCTCCAGGGCGGCCGCCAGGTCCTCGGTCGCGCGGCGTGCCGGCGACAGGTCGAACAGCTCGCCGGCAGCCTCCTGATAGCCCGCGATGGTCGCCTGGAACTCGGCGGCGGTGGCCCGCCAGTCGGCCGGCAGCAGGTCGGCATTGGCGTGGCGCAGGACCGAGAGCAGGTAGATCTCGATGTCGCGCCCGAGCACCTCGCGATCGGCGATCTCGAGCTGATCGTTCTCGGTGTGCCAGGCGACGTTGCCGCCGCAGCCGCTGACCGCGTAGTAGCCCTTCTCGGCGCGCAGGTCGTCCGGCATGGTCGAGCTCAGCATGTAATGGCTCGAGATGCCGATATTGTTGAAGGAATAGTCGCCGGCCTGGTTCGGCCGCTTGAACGCGGGCCTGGTGCCGGCGACCTGCTCGATCACCTCAGCGACCATGCCCTTCAGCTCGCTCATGCAGGTGGTCTGATGGTAGCTGGTCGCCCACCGGCAGCCCGGCGAGTCGCAGTTGACCTGGGCGACGCAGTTGGCGGCGAGGTCGCGCGCGAAGGCATCGCTGTACCAGGTGCTGCCGGCATAGCGGCCGGTCGAATGGCCGGGCCACCAGGCGATCCGGACCGAGCGCTTGAGCTGGTCACGATGCTTCCACAAGACGCGCGAAAGCTCGAGCAGGGTGGCATCGCCGGTGGCGTTGTCGCCGACGCCGACGTCCCAGCTGTCGTAGTGGCCGTGCACCAGCACGAAGCGATCCGGCTCGACCGTACCCGGGATCTGCACCACGGGAATTTTTTGGACGAACCAGCCTTCCTGCAGCTCGGTCCGGATGGTGGCGCTGGCGCCCCGCGCGGCGAGCGCGATCAGCTTCTCGCCCGAGGGCTTGGCGACCGCGACCACCGGGATCTTCGGCTTGCGCGGCAGATCGTCGAGATCGGGCGTGCCCCAGATCGTGGTACACGTGCCCCAGTGGATGTCCACGCCGGGATTGATCGCGATCAGGCCGATCGCACCCCACTCCTCCGCGAACGCGGTCAGCGCCGGATTGCCGAAGCCTTCGGTCAGCAAGATCTTGCCGGTGAGCTTGGCCCTGGCCTCGGCGGCCGAGCCGATCGAGGAGCCGAACAGGTCACGCACGTCCTTGGAGTAGGAGCGAAGATTGGCGAGATTGGCGCCGACATAGACCAGCTCGCCCGCGATGCCGCCCGGCGCGCTTCGCGCGTTCGAGGGCGGCTTGGCGCGAAACGTCTCGCCGCCGGCCTCGACCGAGGCATCGATCGGGATGCTCAGATAGACCTCCGGCGCGTACATCTCGACCGGCAGGTCCAGGGTCCGCAGCCGCTCGGCCAGATGGTCGGCGGCCCGATTGACGTCTTCCGGCCGCCAGCGGGGCATCCGTGCAAAATCTTCGATCAGCGCCCATGGCGCCTCGGTGCTGACCTCACTCAAGAACGCCTGCTCGCTGGCGCGCATCCCGACCTCCGTTTTCTGGACTTCACCGTTGGCACCCCGTGTGCGGATCGCCTTGCCGGCACCCGACAAAGGGGTTGAGTCACGCTAGCGCATCGGCCACAATTCCGAAACGCTGTTTCGTCTTGCAAAAAAAGACGAGCGTGCCGGAGCGGGTAGCGCAAGGCGACCCAGCGAACAACAGCTGGCACACATCTTGCCAGATCGGTATCCAACGAGAACGGTCAGGCGGCCCGCGCCGGCAGCCGGCCCGAGGGAAAGAGGCAGATGATGAAGCTCACAGGCGGTATCACCCGGTTTGCCTTCACGGCCAGCGCAGCCCTGTTGATCGCGTCACCGGCGCTCGCGGCGGGCGATGCGATCCGGCCGCTGATCATCTGGGCACGGGCGCAGGCGGCGAACCCGCAGGCCTATCAGGCGGCCCAGCTGATCGCCCAGGCCTGGAAGGATCTCGGGCTCGAGGTCGAGGTCCGCGGCATCCCGCGTCCGCAGCAGTCCGACCTGGTCTGGTACAACCGGGACAAATGGGACACC
The DNA here is from genome assembly GCA_963731495.1 of uncultured Alphaproteobacteria bacterium. Taxonomy (GTDB): domain Bacteria; phylum Pseudomonadota; class Alphaproteobacteria; order Geminicoccales; family Geminicoccaceae; genus DASUGG01. Next base: position 42,082 of record CAVSVZ010000072.1, on the reverse strand, counting down.
ACCATGTGGCAGATGGTGGGCCGCCCGGAGCGCAGCGATCCGGACGAGCTGACCTACAACCTGTTCCACTCCTCGACCGCGGAGAGCGGCTACAACTTCGTCGGCTACATCAACCCGGAGTACGACAAGGTCGCCGAGGCGCAGCGGGTCGAGACCGACGAGAGCAAGCGCCAGGCGCTGGTCAAGCAGTCGCAGGAGATCATCGCCGAGGATCAGCCGTACATGCTGCTGGTCCACCCGACCAAGGTGTTCGCCTTCGACAAGACCGTGTGGAACCCGGATTCGATGGTCGAGCAGCCGGGCCTGGGCATCAAGAATTTCTGGACCTTCATCGGCGCCGAGCCGCTCGGCGACCAGAAGGACATGATCCTCAACAGCTCGGACGAGATGAACGCGATCAACCCGCTCTACATCAGCGGTGCGACCGACAGCTGGGTGACCGAGCTGATCTGGGACCGGCTGATGCGGATCGGGCCCGATGGCCTGCCCCAGCCCTGGGCGGCCGAGAGCTACCAGTGGCTCGACCCGACCACGATCGAGATCAAGATCCGGCCCGACATGAAGTGGCACGACGGCAATCCGGTCACGGTCGAGGACGTGATGTTCTCGTTCGAGGCGCCGGCCATGGGCGACGAAGCGCCGATGTACAAGCCGTTCGTCGAGGGCATCACCTCGATCGAGAAGGTCGACGACCAGACGATCAAGATGACGCTGGCCCAGCCGAACGCCGCGTTCCTGACCTCGACGCTCGCCAAGATCAACCTGATCCCCAAGCACATCTGGGAGCCGATCATGGCGGAGCTGGTCACCAAGCCCGAGAACGCCGAGCAGTATGTCGAGGAGTTGCGGATCGGCTCCGGTCCGTTCAAGTATGTCGACTGGACGCTGCAGCAGCAGGTCGTGCTCGAGGCCAACAAGGATCACTGGGCGGCACCCAAGATGGACCGCTGGATCCTGCGCATCGTGCCCAATGTCGAGGCGGCGCTCGGCATGCTGCGGAGCGGCGAGGTCAACTTCATGTCCGACTACACGGGCGATCCGCAGATCCTGCTCGACGTCGCCGAGGAGGACGGCGATCTCGGGATCGTCGATTCGGTCGACATCGGCTTCCAGTTCCTGGCGTTCAACCTTCGCCACGCGCCGTTCGACGATCCGCATTTCCGCCGCGCGCTGTCGTTCGCGGTGCCGCGCGAGCTGATGGTGGCGGCGGCCTGGAACGGCTTCTCGGTGCCGTCCAACAGCATCGTCTCGCCGGCCCTACCGTTCTGGCATGACGACAAGGTGCTGCCGATCGAGACCGGCGAGGACGTCGCCAAGGCCGAGCTCGCCGAGGGCGGCTACGAGCTGATCGACGGCAGGCTGCACTATCCCGACGGCGTGACCGAGCAATACTCGACCGAGTAGGACCGGTCCGCATCGCGAAAAGGTCCGGGGATCCCGCATGGGATTTTTCCTGAGGAGGCTCGGCTACACCGTCTTCGTGCTCTGGGCGGTGGCCTCCATCCTGTTCTTCATGTTCCGGCTGATGCCGGGCGATCCCCGGACCGCCTTCATCGACAACACCTTCACCGAGGAGCAGCAGCAGCTCCTGCTCGAGCAGTTCGGCCTCGACCAGCCGCTCTACGTGCAATACGGCGACTTCATGGCCAACCTGCTGCAGGGCGAGCTCGGCACCTCGTTCCGCTACAAGCGGCCGGTCCTGGAAATGGTTCTCGAGGTCTTCCCCAACAGCATCGTGCTGACCCTGACCTCCCTTCTGATCGCCTACGCCTTCGGCGTGGTCGCCGGCGCCTTCATCGCCTGGCAGCGGGGTACCTGGATCGAAGGGGCCACCATTCCGATCGTGCTGGCCACCCGCGCCGCGCCCGAGTTCTGGCTCGGCATGGTGTTCCTCGCGATCTTCTCGTTCTCGCTCGGCTGGTTCCCGTCGGGCGGTGCGGTGACGGCCGGCGCGTCGTACGACAACACCTGGGCGATGATCTTCTCCACTGACTTCCTGCGCCATCTGGTGCTGCCGGCGTTCACCCTGGCGCTCTATCTGCAGGGCCTGCCGCTGTTGCTGATGCGCTCCAACATGCTCGAGGTGATGGGTGACGAGTTCGTCACCATGGCGCGCATGAAAGGGCTCTCGGAGTGGGCGATCGTGATGCGGCATGCGGCCCGCAACGCGCTGTTGCCGGTGGTGACCGCGTTCGCGCTCGGCATCGGCTTCTCGGTTGCCGGCAATGTCGTGATCGAGACCGTGTTCAGCTGGCCGGGGATCGGCCGTCTGCTGGTCAGCGCCGTCGCCAACAGCGACTATCCGCTGGCGCAGGGAGCGTTCCTTTTGATCACCATGGTGCTGGTGACCATGAACTTCGTCGCCGACCTGCTGTACGCGGTGCTCGATCCGAGGGTCAGCTATGGCGCTCGCTAGGCAGCCGATCGCGGGGCCCGGCCTCGAGGAGACCTCTGGCCGGCTCGGCAAGCTGCGCCGCTACCTGGTGCTGCCGACCCACGATCCGTTCGCGCTGGTCGGGCTCGCGATCTACCTGGTGTTCATCCTGGTCGCGCTGCTGGCCCCCTGGCTCGCGACCAACGATCCGCTGAAAATCCTGTTTCTCGAGGGCGGCAAGCTCGCGCGCAGCGTGCCGCCCGGCCCCGAGCACTATCTGGGGACCACCAATCTCGGCCGCGACATCTACTCGCAGCTGGTCTACGGCACCCAGGGTGCCCTGATCGTCGGCCTCTCGGCGGCGGTCGCGGTGGTCACGGCCGGCACCGTGGTCGGCCTGGTCGCGGGCTATTTCGGCGGCTGGATCGACAATGTCCTGATGCGCCTTGCCGATATCGCGTTGGGCATCCCGTTCCTGCCCTTCGTCGTGGTGCTGGCGGCCTTCCTCGAGCCCAGCATGTGGAACGTGGTCCTCGCGATCGCGCTGCTGCTGTGGCCCAATAGCGGCCGGGTGATCCGGAGCCAGGTGCTGTCTTTGCGCGAGCGCGCCTTCGTCGAGGCGGCCGTGGTCTCGGGCGCCTCGAACGCCAAGATCCTGTTCGTGCACATTGCGCCCAACATCCTGCCGATGACGCTCTTGTACGGCTCGATCGCAGTCGGCTGGGCGATCCTGACCGAGGCCAGCATCAGCTTTTTGGGCTTCGGCCCGTCCGATACAGTGACCTGGGGCTACATGCTGCAGGACGCCTATGCCAGCCAGGCGCTCTCGCGCGGCCACTACTACTGGTTCGTGCCGCCCGGCGTGTGCATCGTGCTGATCGTGCTCGCGGGCTTCTTCATCACCCGCGGCTACGAAGAGATCTTCTTCCCCAAGCTGCGCGACTGAGGCCCGGACTTTGCCGATCCTCCAGATCGAAGACCTCTGCGTTCACTACGTGACCCCGCAGGGGGTCGCGCGCGCGGTCGACGGCGCCAGCTTCGTGGTGGAGCCCGGACAGATCGTGGGCCTGGTCGGCGAGAGCGGCTGCGGCAAGACCACGCTCGCCCGCGCCATCCCGCGGGTGATGCCGGCAAGCGCCCGGGTCGCAGGCGGCCGCATCCTGTTCGAAGGTCAGGATCTGCTGACCCTCTCGGCGCGCCGGATGAACGCCCATCGCTGGAAGAACATCGCGTTCATTCCACAAAGCGCCATGAACTCGCTCGATCCGGTCTACCGGGTCGGCCGGCAGATGAGCGAGGTGCTGATCGAGCGCGGCGGCATGGGCAAGGGCGCCGCACGCGCCCGCGCCGCCGAGCTGTTCTCGATGGTCGGCATCGAGGCCGGACGGCTCGACGACTATCCGCACCAGTTCTCGGGCGGCATGCGCCAGCGGGTCGCGATCGCGCTCGCTTTGGCGCTGCGGCCCAAGCTGGTGATCGCCGACGAGCCGGTGACCGCGCTGGATGTGGTGGTCCAGCGCCAGGTGCTGGACGTGCTGCGCGGCCTCCAGGCCGAGCTGAACCTGTCGGTGATCCTGGTGACCCACGACATCAGCGTGGTGGCCTATCTGTGCGATGCGGTGGTCGTGATGTATGCCGGCCAGGTGGTCGAGTTGGGCACTTGCGAGGACGTGCTGGGGCGGCCCGACCATCCCTACACCATGGGCCTGTGCAACGCGTTTCCCGATCTCGCGCGCAGCCAGGGCAAGCTGGTGCCGATCGAGGGTGCGCCGCCGAGCCTGCTCGACCCGCCCACCGGCTGCCGGTTCGCGCCGCGCTGCCCGTTCACGATCGAGCGCTGCCAGGAAGCGCCGGCGCTGGCACACACACGGCCGGGCCATCGCGCCGCCTGCTGGCGCAGCAGCGAGGCGGCGGCCCTGCGCATCCGGGCAAGCCGCACCGACACCTGGGAACAGACTGGGGCTCGGGTCGCATGAGCCCGCTGGTCGAGGCCGAAGACCTGGTCAAGCACTTCCCGGTCTCGCGCAAGCTCGGCCAGGTGCTGCGCGGCGAGCGGCCGGCGGTCAAGGCGGTCGACGGCGTCAGCTTTGCCATCCGCCGCGGCGAGAATGTCGGCATCCTCGGCGAGTCCGGCTGCGGCAAGACCACGCTCGGCCGGCTGCTGCTGAGACTGATCACGCCGACCGCCGGTGAGATCCGGTTCGACGGCCAGCCTCTGTCCTCGACGCACCGGCGACGCCTTGCTGTCGTTCCGCCGGCGCGCGCAGCTGGTCTTCCAGAACCCGTTCGATGCGCTCAACCCGCGCTTCACCATGGCGACCTCGCTGGCCGAGCCGCTGCGCAACACCAGGGTGCCGGCGGCCGAGCATCGCGAGCGCATCCGCATCGCCATGGGCCGGGTGCACCTGCCCGACGTCGAGACCTACGCCGACAAATACCCGCACCAGCTCTCGGGCGGCCAGCTGCAACGCGTCGTGCTGGCCCGCGCGCTGGTGGTCGAGCCCGAGTTCATCGTCGCCGACGAGCCGGTCTCGATGCTGGATGTCTCGGTGCGCGCCGGCATCCTGAACGTGATGAAGGAGATCGGCGAGCAGATGGGCATCGCCGCGGCCTACATCTCCCACGACCTCGCCCTGGTCCGCTATGTCTGCGAGCGCACGCTCACCATGTACTGCGGCGTGGTGGTCGAGGACGGCCCGACCGAGGAGGTCGTGCACCGGCCGCAGCACCCCTACACCCAGGCCCTGGTCAAGGCGGTGCCGGTACCGCATGTCGACCAGTCGCACGAGCCCCTGCCGATCAAGGGCGGCGTGCCGGACGCGCGCAACCCGCCCTCCGGCTGCCGCTTTCGCGACCGCTGCCCCTATGCCTTCAAGCGCTGTGCCGAGGAAGTGCCGGCGCTGCGCGAGATCGGCACCGGCCACCGCGCGGCGTGCCATTTGTTGAACTAGCATTCGCGGGGCGCGGCTGCTTCCACGATGTCGATTTGCAAGCGCTGACCGCGATCCTGTATGCTGCGCCTATGACCAAGACCCGCACGAAGCGTCCGCTCACGCTGGACGAGGCCACCAAACCGACGTCGGCCGAGCCCGACGCCGATCTCGAAGCGTGGCAGGATCAGAAGACGCGCCAGGCCATCAAGGAAGCCGAGGCGGGCGACTTTGCCACGCCCGAAGAGGTCAGGACGGTGGTGCGCAAATACGTCCCTGATGGATGAGATCGTCTGGACACGGCGGGCGCTCCGCAATCTAGACGACATTACAGACTACATCGCACGGGACGATCCGGAGGCCGCGCAGCGTATTGTACGGCTGATTGTCGAGCGGGTGGCGGGACTGGCCTTCTTCCCCCGGATTGGCCGCGAGGGGCGCATCGCAGGCACACGCGAGCTTGTGATCGCCGGAACACCCTACATCGTCCTCTACCGAATCACTGAACGGGTTGAAGTCCTCAGAATTCGGCACGGCGCACAGCGCTGGCCCGAACGAGTCTAGCCGGATCTGAGCAGGGCCGCCGAGGCCGCCGAACAGGGTGTTGTTGCGTCGCATGCCGGCGGGCCTTGATATCGGGTTCCTTGAATATTCACACCGAAGATGCAGTTGAGATTGCCCCGGGTTAGGCCATCCCGGCCACGAAGAAACCGACAACCACCATGATGAAGAAGAACGATCCGATGGAAGGAACAGAAGGAGACTCTCCCTCTCAGCTGATCGATGCGAGAATCAAGGAGCTGGGCGACTGGCGGGGCGAGATGCTCTCCCAGCTCCGCGCCTTGATCAAGCAGGCCGACCCCGAAGTGGTCGAGGAGTGGAAGTGGCGAGGGGTTCCGGTGTGGTCGCACGCCGGAATGATCTGCACCGGTGAGACGTATAAGAAGATCGTGAAGATGACCTTCGCCAAGGGCGCCTCGCTGGAGGACCCCACAGGCCTGTTCAACGCCAGCCTCGAAGGCAACACCAGGCGCGCCATCGATTTCCATGAGGGCGACAAGATCGATGAAAAGGCGTTGAAGGCGCTCATTCGGGCCGCCGTGGCACTGAACACGGCGCGCGCTACCGCTCGCCCCGTCCGCTCTCAGAAGAGACCGAAGAGCACTCGTGGCGCGGCATGAAGTCGGCGAAATACCCTGCCCTGCGAGGCCCTGGTCAAGGCGGTGCCGGCGCCGCATGTCGACCCGTCGCACGAACCCCTGCCGATCAAGGGCGGTATGCCCGACGCCCGCAACCCGCTGTCCGGCCGCCGCTTTCGCAACCGCTGCCCCTACGCCTTCAAGCGCTGCGCCGACGAGGTGCCGCCGCTGCGCGAGATCGGCACCGGCCACCGCGCGGAGTGTCATCTGTTGAAGTGAGCCGTGCCGGGTTTGGTGGACCCACTCAATGAGAGACGACGGCTAAGGGAGGTCGAACTCGCCAAGGCGCAAGCGACTTGGCAGGCGACGATAGCGTACCCAATGGATGAAGCTGGACGACGGGCACGGAGACCGCGGGCCTTGTCGCGAGAGCGTTGCGGCACCACGTCCGTCGTCTTCATGGGCTTGGCCCGGTTGCCCATTACCCTCAACAAAAAGGCATCCTGACCATGGCAGCCATTCGAGGAATCCTTCGGCTAGAACTCCACGACGGGCGGTCCGCCGCGGTCTCGCTCCCGATGATATTGTCTATAGAGCGTGAGATGAAAAAAGAATTGGATCAGATACGCAAACATGCGACGCTTTTTGCTGCCGTGGTCGATGTGTTTGCTGCGTCTGTGCCACAGCCTAGCATGTACACTGGCACATCCTATGCTGGGTTTCGTTACTTGAATCCTACGCCGAAGCATTTTTGTCTGATAAAGGCCGTCCGAACTGTGAGTGGTCTTAATGCCTCTGTCGTACTCGCGCAATACGGATACAATCAAGAGGTGTGCGTCCTTGTGAGAATAATTGTCGATGCCTTGAGTCATTATAGAGTATGTGCTTGCCGGCTTACATGCGTGATGAAGTGAGTGAACGACAGAGAAAAACTGATTAAAAGTTTTTTCTCAGATTTTCACAGAAATAGCAGCGCTGACTTTTGGCAAAGCAAGTTGTTCGCCAAGGAGATATTCACAGCGAAATCAGTAGGTCCATATTAGAGGAGTTGAATAGGGTCGATCCGGAGAGTACGTTGTTGGCCGGCACCTCTCCTAAAACGTTGTTATACAGCGTGTATAGTACCTATTCCAACTATGTTCATGCTCGCTATCCCGAAGTCATGGATATGTTCGGTGGGAATTCCTCCACGCTTTCATATGGCTGGCACGCAAGAGACACCTAAGGATGCTGAGAGTGTCGCAATAATTAGGGAGCGTTGCCAATTCCATATCCCTGACCCTTACTAACATGACTCTCAAGTTTGATATGACGCAAAATATGCGTGAGAGGCCGGAGCTAAGAGATTGGTTTCCAATCTCCGATTCCACGGCCACAGAACCCGGTTAGTCAATCGTGGCCCAGGGAGTCTCCCGGCTTTAGCGAAGGAACTGCCGCCGGCACTACGTCCCGCTTTCCTCGTCTTGGATTGAAGTGCTCGGCCGCCTGTCGATAATCATCAAATGGACGGTCGGGAATCGGGAACCGATCTCATTATCTCCCACGGCCAAATCAGCGGCTGCTTCTTGCCTGTCGTTCGATTTACTTGAATCCAGCGCTTCATTTTCGGCTCAAACGTGAGCGCAACTTCGTACAGTGGAAACCTGTGCGTTCCCCCAAGAAACGCGAGCCCACGCCTATCGATTTTCACGCACGGATACATGCCGCCGACCGAATCCACATCGTTCTGCGCCACGAAATTTGCACTGCCGCCTCAAGCCCCATCTTGAAGGCTATCTCCGCGTCGATCCGCGACGAGCAATCGGCGGCTCGTTCCATCTCCACGTTGGCACCGTGACCGCTTCCAATCGCAATACAGCTAAGGGGCGCGAACCGTTCGAGGGCGAAAACTGGCGACCGCATGACGCCCAGCACAACGGCCGGCGATCCGGGAATCGGAACATGCGTCATCTCCGCCGGCGTCATCAAGACCCGCATCGCCACATCGGGCATCCAATTCGCTGCATCGATGCATCCGGCGACACGGCTCGGCGCAGTATGTCCGCGACGCGAGCTCTATCCACGACGTTCGTGCGATCCGGAATGATCGCGGCGACGATGAATTGGATCTCTCCATAGGGCGCGCCATCCGCCGGCTCACCTGCATTCGGCGATACGTCTCTTTGAGGCATCGGGGAAGCCATTGCAGCAGGCTCACGGTGTCGAGCCGCCGGCGCCGCTTCAAGTGGCGGATCAAACGCCGTGCGAGCATTGCAGCGGCTCGAACATCACCCGAGAATGCCAACGCCATGTTGGCTGTGAGGGGAAAAATCTATCATGGGCGATGTCGCAATGGTACGCGCGCCGCCCCTCGGGTGTGACGGTCACCCGGCTATCGGCTATCAACATCACGCCGTCGAAAAGTGAGACGGCCGCTATCACGGTCACGGCTTGCCCCCGACTACAAAGCACAGATCGGCATCGCGAAGCGATGCCGCAAACTCGGAGCCGATGCCACCATGACGACGAGGAAGAGCGGCTCGGAGGAAGGTCACAGAGCGCTCCGTCGCTTCGGAGCTATCGATACGCGGTGAGCGTTCTGCTCCTCAGCCCGAGCGTGATCCCCGCCACCAGCACGCAGAGACCCGACAGCACGTAGGGCAGCGACGTAGCCGCCGGAGAGCGTCACCAGGGTGCTGAACACCACCGGGCCCAGCGCATAGCCGATGAACACGAAGAAGGTCGAGCCGGCGGTCGCCTGGCCGATCTCGCCTTCGGGGGCCGCGCGGGCGATCTCGCCGAGATAGATGCCGTTCCAGCTGCCGGCGGCGACGCCGGAGAGCGCGCTCGCGATCATCAGCGCCCACAGCGGCCAGGCGGGGCTCAGGCTCGCGCTGACCAGGGCGATCAGGAAGCCGGCGATGCCGAGCGCGGCCAGGGTCTGGCGCGGCTTGTCCAAAGCGCTCGCCAGCGCGCCGATCGCCAGCCGGCTCACCACGCTCGAGGTCGCCATGATCGAGAAGCAAAAGCCCGCCGTGGTGTAGGCGAGGCCGACGCCGTCGACCAGGTGGGTCGACCAGGAAGCCGAAGATCGCGCCCTGCATCACCGAGAACGCGACGCCGCTCGCCGTCAGCAGGCGGAGCTCGGCGGCGACCCCCACCGCCTTGATCAGGTGAACGACATTGGCGGGGCTGATCAGCGCACGAAGGCCGAACGGCGCCTGGGGATCGGCGATGCCGTCGAACCGCGCGCGCAGGGGCTGGACCAGCATCGCCACCATCAAGGGGACGATCGCCACCGCCGCCAGCGCGATCTCGAGCCCGGCGCGGGTCAGCATGAAGGCACCAGCAGGCCCGAGAGCACGCCGCCCAGCGGCACCGCCGCCTGCTTGATCGAGAACACCAGGGACATCTGCCGCCGCGTGCTGATCTGCGCCAGGATCACGCTGGATGCCGGCGCGTTCGGCGCGTAGCCCGCGCCGACCAGGAAGGCGGACAGCAGGATCAGCGGCCAGCCCGTCACGGCGAAGCTCAGCAGCGCCATGGCGCCCAGCGTCGAGGCCGATCTGCAGCGAGCGCAGCGGCCCGAAGCGCGCCAGGAACAGCCGGCTCACGGTCATGAACCAGACGATGCCGACCGCGGACGCGCCGGTCAGCAGGCCGACCCGCTCGGGCGCGATCCCGAGCATCCCGGTCAGCGCCGGCCCCAGCACCGGAATCGCCAGCAGCAGCATGGCGGCCGCGGCCTGCGCCAGCACCGTGCCGCCGAGGGGGATCAGGAGGCTGCTCATCGTCTGCTGCAAGCGTGCGACCGGCTGCTGGCCGGAAGGCCATCATGTTGGCCGAGCCGGCGAATTCTTACAAGCCGTACGCCTGCACCGACCGTGGAGCGGCCCCTCCTCGATAACGCCCATGGACAAGCACCGGCGCGCTTGGTGATATGCCGGGGCTGGCGGGGGAGAGAAAATGGCAGACCAAGACGTGCAGCCCTGGGCGTGGCCCGAAGAGACCTGGCGCCCGATCGTCGACAAGGTCCGCGCCGGGCGCTCGCTGCTGCCCCGGACGCTGGCCCGGTGGGGCGCGCGGTCGCGGTCGCGCTGTCGTTCGACAGCGATCACGAGACGTCGACCCTGCGCCACGGCGAACGCTCGCCCGGCAAGCTGTCGCCAGGGCCAGTACGGCAATCGCCAGGGCATTCCGCGCATCCGGCGCCTGCTCGCCAAGCACGACCTGCCCGCGACCTTCTTCGTGCCGGCGGTGGTCGCCCTGCTCTACCCCGACGAGCAGCGCGGCGCTGGCCGATGCCGGCCACGAGATCGGCATTCACGGCTGGATCCACGAGCTCAACAGCATCCTGGCGCCGGACACCGAGCGCGACCTGCAGATGCGCGCGGCCGACGTGCTCGAGCGGGTCAGCGGCCGCCGCCCGGTCGGCATCCGCACGCCGTCCTGGGATTTTTCCCAGCACACCCTGGCGATCAGTCGCGAGATGGGCCTGCTGTACGACTCCTCGCTGATGGCCGACGACGATCCCTACGAGATCCTCGAGGACGGCGAGCCCACCGGCATGGTCGAGCTGCCGGTCGAATGGATCCGCGACGATGCGGTCTACTTCAACATGGACCGGTTCACGGCGCTGCGCCCCTACACGCCGCCATCGGCCGTGCTCGAGATCTTCAGGCCGAGTTCGACGGCGCCTATGAGGAGCGCGGCCTCTATGTGCTGACCATGCACCCGCACGTCATCGGCCATCGCTCGCGCATCCGGATGCTCGAGGCGCTGATCGACTACATCAAGGGCCATGACGGGCGTCTGGTTCGCGACCCATGCCGACGTCGCCCGCTACTGCCTGGAAGCCGCGCTAGGCCCGCATGAAGATCCTGCTGATCAACGCCAACACCACCGCAGGCGGTGACGGAGCGGATCGCCGCCGAGGCGCGCCGGGTCGCGGCCCCCGGCACCGAGATCCTGGCGGTCACCGGCACCTTCGGCGCGCCGATCATCGGCACCCGCGACCGAGATGGCCCTGGCCGAGCATGCGGCGCTCGATCTGGTGGCGCAGCACGGCGCGCGGCATCGATGCGGTGGTGATCGGCGTCTCGTTCGATGTCGGCCTGCGCGCCCTGCGCGAGCTCATGGACGTGCCGGTGGTCGGCATGACCGAGGCCGCCTGCCTTGTGGCCTGCACCCTGGGCGGACCGTTCGGGATCGTCACCTATGGCGAGCGCAGCGCTGCGATCCTGTTCGCGAGATCGTGGCCGGCTACGGCCTTGCCGGCCGGCTTGCCGGCGTGCACGGCATCGATGCGAGCCCGGCCGACATGCTGAAGGACCCGCAGGCCCTGCACGCGCAGATCGCGGCTGCCGCCAAGGGGCTGATCGAGCGCCACGGTGCGGAGGCGGTGATCCTGGCCGGCGCCGTGATGGCGGGCCTGCCACCCCTGCTCCAGCCGCAGGTGCCCTGCCCGCTGGTCGAAGGCGTGGCCAGCGGCATCGGCCTTGCCGAGCTGCTGGTCCGGCTTGCGCCCGCCAAGGCACGGCGCGGCGGCTTTGCCGCGATCGGCGCGCGTGCGAGCGACGGGCTCGGGCCCGAGCTCGCCGCCCTGCTGGCGCGCACATCATCCTGAACGAGGAGGCATCATGCCGAGCAAGCTCGACACCTTGATCCGCCACATCGCCGAGGTGCCGTGGGAATCGCCGCCCGGCCACCACGGCGGGGCGTATTCCAAGATGCTGGTCCGCCCCGAGAACCTGGGCTCGCGCAAGCTCGACCACCGCATCTCGTGCTACCAGCCCATGGCCTATGTCGAGCCGCATGCGCACAAGGTGCAGGAGCAGGTCTACCACGTGCTCGAAGGCGAGGGTCTGATGGAGATCGAGGGCGAGCGGCGGGTGGTACGCAAGCACGATGTGATCTTCCTGCCGCCCGGCGTCGAGCATGCGATCGCCAACACCGGCCTGGTCGACCTGGTGTTTTTGGTGATCACCTCGCCGCCCGACGACGAGTAGTGGCGCTTGCAGCTCAAGACCTCACCCTGCGCGGCTCGAGGCGATCGCCCTGCCCGGCATGCCGCTGGTGCGGCCGGGCGACAACCTGGCGCGGCTGATCGAGGACGCGCTGATCCGCGCCGAGCTGTCGCTTTCCTCAGGCGACGTGCTGGTGGTGGCCCAAAAGATCGTGTCCAAGGCCGAGGACCGCTTCGTGCGGCTGGAAACCGTGCGGCCGTCGCAGGAAGCGTTGCGGCTGGCGGAACGCGCCGGCAAGGATCCGCGCCTGGTCGAGGTCATTCTCCAGGAGAGCCGCGAGGTGCTGCGCGTGCGCGAAAACCTGATCATCACGCGCCATCGCCTCGGGATGGTCATGGCCAATGCCGGCGTCGATGCCTCGAACGTCGAGGGCGCGGGCGAAGGCGAGGTCGTCCTGATGCTGCCAAAAGATGCGGATGCGAGCTGCGCGCGGCTCGGCAAGGCGCTCGCCCGCGATGGCCGCCATGTCGGCGTGATCATCAACGACAGCGTCGGCCGGGCCTGGCGGCGTGGCCAGATCGGCACCGCGATCGGCTGCTGGGGCCTGCATGCGCTGCAGGACCTGCGCGGCCGGCCCGATCTGTTCGGCCGCCAGCTGCAGGTGAGCGAGGCCGCGTTGGCCGACCAGCTGGCCAGCCTCGCCTCGCTGCTCCAGGGCCAAGCGGACGAGGGCCGGCCGGTCGTGCTGGTGCGCGGCGGCTTGGCCGATCCCGGTGCAAACGGTACGGCGGCCGACCTGATCCGGCCGCTCGAGCAGGATCTGTTCCGATGAGCGAACAAGCTCCCAGGGTCGTGGCGCTGTCCGGCGGGACCGGCGGTGCCAAGCTGGTGGTCGGCCTGGCCCGCCAGCTCGAGCCTTCGCAGCTCCTGGTGATCGCCAATGGCGGCGATGATTTCGAGCACATGGGGCTCACCATCTGCCCGGATGCCGACTCGCTGCTCTATGCCGGCGCCGGGCTCGACAACCCGCAGACCGGCTGGGGCCGCCGCGACGAGACCTGGACCTTCATGAGAGTGCTGGGCGACCTGGGCGGGCCTGCCTGGTTCCAGCTGGGCGATGGCGATCTCGCTCTGCATGTCCTGCGCAGCGAGCGCCTGCGCCGGGGCGAGCGGCTGAGCAGGGTCACGGATGAAGTGCGAAGGCAGCTCGGCGTCGGCTTTCGCATCGCGCCGATGAGCGACGATCCGGTCAGGACCTGGATCGACACCGACGAGGGCAGGCTCGCCTTTCAGGACTACTTTGTCGGCCGCCGCAGCGCGCCCAAAGTCAAGGGCCTGGCCTTCGTCGGTGCGCAGGCGGCAAAGCCGGCGCCGGGGCTGGTCGAGGCGCTCAGAGGCCCCGCGCTGGAGGCAATCGTGATCGCGCCCTCGAACCCACTGATCAGCGTCGCGCCGATCCTGGCGGTGGCCGGGCTTAGCGCCGCGCTCGAGCGGGCCCAGGCGCCGATCGTCGCGGTCTCGCCGCTGGTCGGTGGCCGTGCGCTCAAGGGACCTGCCGCCAAGATGATGGCCGAGCTCGACCTGGGCACCGATGCGGTCGCGATCGCGCGCTTCTACGCCGGCCTGATCGACGGGCTGGTGATCGACGAGGCGGACGCGGACCAGGCCGGCGCGATCGAGGCCTTGGGCATCGCGGCCCTGATCGCGCCCACCGTGATGACCAGCCTCGAGGATCGCATCGCGCTCGCCGGCAGCACGCTCACGTTCGCCCGAGAAATGCCGCGGCGAGCGCAGGCCCGGGACTGGCGCATGCCGCCTGTCGTGTTCGAGGCCGCCCGATCGGACGGCCATAGAGAGGGGCGCGCCACGCGCAGCAGCGCGTCGCCGAAAACGATCTGAAGGGAGGGAAGCATGCGCCGGTGGTCTTCGGGCGCAGCCCCGGGCATCGTGTGCATCGTCGCCGCCATGATGACCTTGTCGCTGCAGGACAGCATCGTGAAGTGGCTGGGGGCGACCTACCCGCTGCATCAGATCGTGCTGACCCGCTCGCTGATCGCAGCGACGATCACGCTCACCGTGCTGAGCGCGATGTCCAGGCTGCGCGACCTGAGGACCCGGCGCTGGTCGCTGCACCTGACGCGTGGCCTGCTGTTGCTGGCGACCAACTCCTGCTTCTTCCTGGGGCTGATCGCGATGCCGGTCGCCGAGGCGACGGCGATGTTCTTTGTCGCGCCTCTGTTCATCACGCTGCTGTCGGCGGTCCTGCTGGGCGAGCAGGTCGGGCGCCGCCGCCTCGCCGCGGTGCTGGTCGGCTTGGCCGGGGTGGTGATCGTGGTACGGCCTGGCAGCAGCCTGTTCGGCTATGTCGCGCTGCTGCCCGTCGGCGCTGCGGCCACCTATGCGGTGATGCAGGTCCTGACGCGTCGGCTGGGCACGACCGACAGCGCGGCGGCCATGGCATTCTCCGTGCAGCTGATCTTCATCGTCGCCGGGGTCGCGATGGGGCTCGCCGTGGGCGACGGCCGCTACGGCGGCGGCGACGATCCGAGCCTGGATTTCCTGCTGCGCTCCTGGCGCCTGCCGAGCGGCGAGGACCTGCCGCTGTTCGGGCTGGTCGGCGTGCTGATCGCCACCGCGAGCATCTTGCTATCCCAGGCCTATCGGAGCACCGAAGCGGCGACCATTGCGCCGTTCGAGTACATCGCCCTGCCGTTCGCCACCCTGTGGGGCTTTTTGTTCTGGCGCGACGTGCCGGATGCGGTCGCGGGCCTGGGCATGGCCCTGATCGTCGGCAGCGGCGTGTTCATCATCTGGCGCACCGAGCAGCTGCGAACCGGCACGCCGGCGCCTGCCGAGCCCGTGGCTATCGATCGGCAGACCGAGCGGTCTGGTTGAACAGCACCTTGCGCTCGGCTTCGCTCGGCGGGCCCTGGCGGCGAAATTCCTTGCCGAGGTCGACGCCGGCCTGCACGGCGGGCCGCTGCTTAACCCGCTGGCGCCAGGCGGCAACGTTCGGGAAGGCGTCGAGTGACTGGCCGAGCGGCTTGGCGATCAGCACCCAGGGCCAGCAGATCATGTCGACGATCGAGTAGTCGCCCAGGATGTAGTCGCGGCCCTCGAGCCGACGCTCGAGCACGCCCAGGCAGCGGTCGTACTCGTTGGCATAGCGCTGCCTGGCGTAGTCCTGGCCCTCGGGCGCGTAGTTGACGAAGTGGCTGAGCTGGCCGGCCATCGGCCCCTGATTGCCGACCTGCCAGAACAGCCACTCCATCGCTTCCTTGCGGCCGAGCGGGCTTTTGGGCAGGAACTGCCCGGTCTTCTCGGCCAGATAGAGCAGGATCGCGCCGGACTCGAACACAGGGATCGGGTCGACCGTCGACGTCGTGATCGACGATCGCCGGCATGCGGTGGTTGGGGCTGATCTCGAGGAAGGCCGGGTCGAACTGGTCGCCCTTGCCGATATCGACCGGGATCATGCGGTAGGCAAGGCCGCACTCCTCCAGCATGATCGCGACCTTCCAGCCGTTCGGCGTCGGCCAGTAGTAGAAATCGATCATGCCACGGCCTCGGGCGCGCCGATCACGCCGGCCTCGCGCAGCTCGTCGATCGCCCCGCGATCGTAGCCCAGGCCGTCGAGGATCTCCTCGGTATGCTCGCCGAGCACCGGGCCGCCCGTGCGGATCTCGGCCGGCGTCTTTGAGAACCGCGCCGCGGGGCGAGCCTGGCGCAGGCGGCCCGCGCGCGGATGGTCGAGCTCGACCACCGTCTGGTTGGCCAGCACCTGCGGGTGGCAGATCATGTCCTTGCGCCTCAGCACCGGCGCGCACGGCACGTCCGCAGCATCCAGGCGCTCGAGCCACTCCGCCGAGATTCTGGTACGCAACACCTCCTGGGTCATGGTCAGCCGCGCGTCGATGTGCTCATGGCGCCCGGCCGCCGTCTCGAAGCGCGGATCATCGAGCCATTGCGGCCGCTCGAGCGCGCGGGCGAGGTTCGCCCACTGCCGATCGGTCTGCACCGCGACCGAGATGTAGCCGTCCTGGGTCTCGTAGATCAGGTCGATGAAGCTCTGCGCCTTCTCCTGGGGGGCCTCGTCGCCGACGAAGGTCTGGTTGCTCATGTCCGAGCTCCACAGGAAGGCGATCACGCTGTCCAGCATGGAGAGGCGGACATGCTGGCCCTGGCCGGTGCGCTCGCGCGCGAGCAGGGCCGCGGTGATCGCCTGGGACGCCGTGATGCCGGTGAGCTTGTCGGGCAGGATGGTGCGCACCAGGCGCGGGCGCACATCGTCGGCGCCGGCCTGGACCGTGGTCAGGCCCGAGAGCGCCTGGACCAGCGGATCGAACACCGGCTTGTTGGCATAGGGCCCGGCCTCGCCGAAGCCGCTGATCGAGACGTAGACGACGTTCGGGGCGATCTCGCGCACCGCCGCCTCGCCGAGTCCCATGCGCTCGGCCACGCCCGGCCGGAAATTCTGGACGAACACGTCGGCGCCTTTCAGCAGCTGCTTGAGCACCTCCAGGCCGCGCGGGTCCTTGAGGTTGAGCGCGATCGAGCGCTTGTTGCGGTTGTTGTTGAGGAACGATGCGGAAAAGCCCCCGCGCCGGCTGGAGACGGCCCGGGTGTGGTCGCCGCCCGCCGGGTTCTCGACCTTGATCACGTCGGCGCCCTGGTCGGCCAGGATCATGGTGGCGAGCGGCCCGGAGATCATCGCGCTCAGATCGATGACCGTGTAGCCGCTCAAGGGTCCAGGCATGGTTCCTCCCGATTGTTTTCGCCAGCAGGGCCCGTGCGAGGTTTAGAGGAAGCTCGCGGAAACGACAATTGCGGGCCCGGAGCCCTGCGCTAAAGAAGGCGCACGGGGAAACGGCTCGTGGAAACCCAGGGCTGTGGTGGCCGGTGGTGGTCATCGCAGCTTCCCGAGGATTCCTGCGCCATTCGGATTCCTTAGGATTTGGCAGTTGTCACTGAGACCGTGGGAATCCGTGCCAACACGCCCCGAAGGGGCGTGATCGGGCACTACTACGGCCTTTGTAGGTACTCAGGCCTCGCTTCCGCAACTTGATCACACAGCTCGGACACAAGGTCGAACACGATAATCACTGCCCAACCAGCTTTGAGAGCCTTCAGATCAGGTCGATGTTCGAAGAACTGGAACGGTGGCGTGCCCGCGCCCGCGAAACATGGGATGCGCTACTTGGTACCGACGATGCTGACAAGGATGTGCTCGCTTGACGAGCGCCACTGGCTCGCCAATTTCTCCTCTAAGTTGCAATCGGTTCGGAGTTCGCGATGATGAAGCCATTCCTGGGTGAGCGGGACTATCGTGCTATCGACGAAAAGTTCTTCCAGGCCTGCTACGTGGACTGGCGAGATCAGCAGCTCTCGCGTCCAATCAAGGACCCGTTTCGCTTCGCTTATGAAGCAACGGAGCGAGAGCTGGGACGTCGAGAGGGCTGGCCAGCGATTCATGCTGCGACAATGGGCTTCTTCGCCGGCCTGGTCGCAGACATCTGTCTCCGGTGGACCAACATCGAGGTGGATGCGCTTCCAGGGCATTGGGTTGGCAGCATACCGGCCCTGGTCGTGGGGGTGATTGTATACGCCGTGCTGGTCATCATGAGTAGGAATTGGCACCAACGGCTCGACTACCACGCGACGATGGCAATCGAGTTCAATGAGATGAAACCGTCCTCAACAGAATAGCGAATTGATATCACCACCAACGCTGCTGCCTCGCCCGATCTCCGCTCAGAATGCGCAGTACATCACATGCAGGCCCACGCGACCGAGGGTCGGGTGGGCGAAGGCGCCGGGGACGGTGCCGATGATGGTGAAGCCGAAGCGCTGGTAAAGGTCGACGGCGGCGTCATTGGATTCGGCCACGGCGTTAAACTGCGTGCCGGCAAAACCCTGCTCGCGGGCCCAGTCCAACGTGAAGCGGCAGAGGCGGCGCCGACACCTCGGCGCGTCCGCGACGGCAGCCTCACACGGGCGCGGCAGGTAGGTCGTCCGCCTCCAGGGCTCGCCACACGTAGAGCGCCGAGGCCAGGTTGAAGAGGATCAGGATCACCAGCGGGGTGCGGATGTCGGACAGGCTGCCGGCCGCGGCGAGGACCGCCGATACGCCGATGCCGACGACCCAACCGGCGGTGCTGGTGGTGGCGACCAGGATCGGCCGGTCGTGCTCGGGCGCACGGTTGTCCAGATAGGTCAGGCGCCCCTGGATCGAGCCCTGCTCGCCCAGGGTCAGGAGGATGAACAGGAAGGCGTAGTAGTAGGGAATATTGCCGTGATCGACGCCTTGCACGAAGAACGTCAGGCCGCCGCCGAGCGCGCAGACCACAGCACCCGCGATGATCCGCCCGCGGACCGAAAAAGCCTTCCAGAGCAGTCCGCTGATCAGGACGCCCACGCTGCTGGTGATCACGAACAGGGTGACGTTGCCCGTCCGGTCGTCGGTCAGCGTGGCGGCGTGAATCGCGTAGAACGGGATGGCGAGCTCGACGCTCAGGAGCAAGGTATTGGCCAGCAGCAGGTCACGGTACCAGCGGTAGGCCCCGATCAGGCGCAGGCCCCGCAGCAGCTCCTGCCACGAGAACGGTTCCTTGGACCGTTCGGAGGCAGGCTCGCGCAGCGCCGCATAGGCGACCATCATCCCCAGCCAGCCGGCGACGGCCCACCACAGCACGTCATCGCCGTTGCGATCGTCCGCCGGCAGCAACATCACGAGCAGCCCGAGCAAGACGGCCACGAGACCGCCGAGCGAGGCGCGGTCCGCCATCAGCCGTCCGCGTACCCGCGGTACGATGGTGTGGGCCAGCAGGTTCTCGTAGCCGACGTTGAGGGCGCCGTGACACGCGCCAAACACCAGCATGCAGAGCAGCAGCACCACCGCCGCGGCCTGCGCCGGCAGGCTCTTGACCGCGACAACCACCGCCGCCAGGGCCACGGCCAGCACCAGGCTGGTCGCCACCACGGATGTCTTGCTCGTCCGGGCCCGGGCAATGAACGGAGCGCTGCCGAGCTGGCCGACGATCTGGCCCAGCTGCAGGACCGGCAGGATCGCCGCAACCAGAAAATAGGCAACCCCGAGGTTCGCGCCGATCCAGGGCACGACCAGCCGTGTGTTGCCGAACTGGAGGGCGATGAACAGAAAGCCGCCGGCGATCAGTTGCAGCGCGTAGTTACGCCGAAGGTCCGGCACGCCGCTCTGCTCGAGCGAGTCGCGCAGCTTTGTCGGACCGGATCTAGGACGAAAAGACAGGGACAACGGAGGTCACGCCGGGCCCGAGCACGACGCGGCGGATCGGGATGTGGTACAGGCGGCTCAGCTCGGCCTCGGTCATGACCTCGCTCGCCGTGCCGAACAGGTGGTCCTCGACGCCCTCCATCAGCAGCACACGGTCGGCCAGATGGATCGCATGCTGCGGATAGTGGGAGGCGAACACGATGGTCAGCGCGCGCTCCTGGCTGATCCGACGCAGGGTCGAGAGAATAAGATCCTGATTGTTGAAGTCGAGCGCAGAGGTCGGCTCGTCGAGCACCAGCACGTCGCATTCCGAGGCGAGCGCGCGCGCGATGAACACCAGTTGCCGCTCGCCGCCGCTCAGCTCCTCGATCCGGCGGTGCTCGAAGTCCTGCATGCCGAGGGTATCGAGCGCCTCGCGCGCAAGAGCGTAATCCGCGGTGCCCGGGCTCTGGAGCATGCCGAGGTGACGGGCGCGCCCGGTCAGCACCACCTCGAGCACCGTGAAGTCGAACGGCGTGCCGGCCCGCTGCGGCACATAGCCGGTGCTGCCCTCGACCCGGGCCCGACCTTCGGTCCAGCGCTGCAGGCCGAGCAGGGCGCGCAGCAAGGTGGTCTTGCCGCGACCGTTGCGCCCGAGCAGCGCGAGCGTCTGCCCGGTCTCCAGGCGAAAGCCGAGATGGCGGAACACGAACCTGCCGCCGAACGCGACGCCGCCGTCTTGCACCTCAATCATGGCACCTCAATCATGGCACCTCAATCACGGCGCCAACCGGACAGGTGCATGCGCCGCAGCAGGAAGGCGAACACAGGCGCACCGATCAGGGCGGTCAGAATGCCGAGCGGGATCTCGGCAGCGGTCGCGGTCCGCGCCACATCGTCGATCAGCAGCAAATAGAGCGCGCCCAGCGCGGCCGCAGCCGGCAGCAGCGCGTCGTGACTGGGGCCGACCAGGCCGCGGGCGAAATGGGGCACGACCAGCCCGATCCAGCCGACGATCCCGGCGACCGCCACGACCGCCGCCGAGATCAGCGCGACCGCGACCAGGACCAGCCAGCGGGTCGGCTCGACCGGAACACCCAGGGCATGCGCGTCCTCGTCGCCGAACGAGAGCACGTTGATCCGAAAGCGCAGCCCGTAGATCAGCAGGCCGCCCCCGATCGCCGGGACGGCCAGCACCAGGACGTCGCTCCAGCCGATGCTGGCGAGGCTGCCCATCAGCCAGTAGACGATCGCGGGCAGCTTGTTGTCGGGGTCTGCGACATATTTGACCAGGGAGATCAGGGCGGTGAAGAAGGCGCTGGTGACCACGCCGGCGAGCACCAGCAGCAGGATCGGCGCCTGGCTCTCCATGCGGCTCAGAAGGTACACCAAGGCGATCGCGCCGAGGCCGAACACGAAGGCGAAGCCGACCGTCGCCGCGGCGGTGCCGAACAGCAGGATGGCGAGCGCACCGCCGAAGCCGGCACCCGACGACACGCCGATGATCTGCGGCCCGACCAGCGGATTGCGGAACACGCCCTGCAGGGCCGCGCCGGCGATCGCGAGGCCGGCACCGGCGAGCAGCGCCGCCAGGATGCGCGGCAGCCGGACCAGCTCGACCACGCTCACCTCGGTGCCCGGGAACGAGATCCCGAGCGGCACCAGGCGGTCGAGCAGGATGCCGACCACGTTGGCAAACGGGATCGCGTATCGCCCCGCGGACAGCGAGCCGACCACGGCCAGCGGCAAGGCCAGGGCCACGATCACCCAGAACAGACGGCGAGCGGCCTGGCTGCCGGCGCTCGATGCGGGCTTCGTGCCGACGGCCCGAGCCCCGCCCCCCAATGCTACTTCTCGAGCCAGACGCTCGGCGCGCGACCTCATCAAGAGGTCGCCCGCGGCTGCCGGGCGGCGGACAGGTCCGTCATCCGGAAGCCCCGGAGGCTGATCTGCTGTTCGGCCGCCCCTGCCAGCGCCGGCCGGTCAACGGCCGAACAGCTCATTGTAGCGATTGCTGTCTCCGTTCAGCGCCAGCTGCAGGATTTCATCGATCTGATCGTCGTTCGGCCCGACGCCATACAAGGCCTTGAGCTGGCTCGCGATTTCGGCCCGATGATCGGTCTCGAACTTGTCCGGGTAAGCGAGCGCGGCCATCCAGCCCCAGACCAGAGGCGCCTCGTGCGCCGATGTGTCGAGCAGGGGCGTCTTGTAGACCCGACGGTTCTGGACGGCCTTCAGGCCGGCAAAGCGCGGATCGTCGTAGACCTGCTGCGGATCCGCCTTCAGATCATAGAAGTTGAGGAAGATGATGTCCGGGTCCCAGGACAGCAGCTGCTCAGGGTCGATCGCAACCGTCGGTTGGTCGAGCTCGACCGCCAGATTGCGAAGCTCCGGCACCTGGAAGAAATACTCGTCGCGTCCAAACACCGTGAGCTCGTCGAACTGATCGAAGAACAGCATGGTGGTCCGCTCCTCCTCCGGAATCGGATCGACCACGCGGCCGATGTCGGCCCTCACCTTCGCATGCCAGTCGAGAATCGCCTTGGCGCGGTCCTCGCGACCGAGCACCTTGCCCATGATCTCGATCCATCCGGCCTCGATCTCGTAGGTGCCCCAGCTGATCCCGACCACCGGGATCCCGACCCGCTCCATGGGCTCGATGATCGTCGGACCCCGGCTCGTCCACTGGAAGACCACGTCCGGCTTGGCCACGAGCATCGCCTCGACGTTCGGCATGAAGCCGTCGCCCACGATGCTGGTGTCGATGTCGACGATCTCGGGAAACCGCTCGCCGAGCCAGCCTGCCATCAGCACGGCCTGTGCGGCCGGATGGAGGCCGATCAGGTGCTCGGTTCCCTGGTCGAGCGCGATCACCAGCGAGGGGAGAGGCTTGGGCAGGATGATCACGCGCTGCGCCGGCGCGTCGAGCTCGATCAGCTTGCCCCGCTGATCGGTCACGCTGACCGCATCGGCCCTGGCGACGGCTGAGCAACAGAACATGGCAACGACGATCGTCCTGATGAGCGCCGCCGAGAGTCCGTGTGGGGTCAACATGGGCTTTTTTCTCCTCCGCCTGATCGCTGCTCCTGGTGCCGCCGGGGCCATCAAGCCGGGCGCGCGTGCGGCAACCCATGTTGCAGGCCCGGAGACAGAATTCCCTCAACGTGAAGCAGAGGCACCGGGTGGTCTGCGAGCCGCGACCGAGCGCCCTCGCGCGCACTGAGCATCATCGGCCGAGGCTCCTTTGCTGAAACCGACGTGGTTGGCCGAAAAACCCTAGATCAATCCAGGCGCCACCGCAATTCCACCCGAGCAGCCCGAGCGTGGGTGCGTTGCGGTCATGGACGAAAATGCGCTTCGTATGGCTCGGCGCCATCAGGAACATTCGACCAGCCTTGCGCCGAGCGCAGGTAGACGTAGCGAAATGTGCATGTCTCGGGGTTGATCCAGGCCGGATCGTCGAAGGTGCCCGCGGCGATGGTCCAAATGCCCGGCACGGCCTCGAGCGTGATGCCGATGTTGGTGCCGCAACGCGAGCAGAACTGCTGATCGAGCCAGCGGCCCGACTCATCCGAGATATGCCGGTAGGTGCGCAGTGTATCGCCGACAAGGGTCACGTTTTCTGTCCTGAACACGACCTCGACCGCAAACGCCGAGCCGGTCCGTCGTTGGCACCAGGTGCAATGA
Source organism: uncultured Alphaproteobacteria bacterium (assembly GCA_963731495.1). Taxonomy (GTDB): domain Bacteria; phylum Pseudomonadota; class Alphaproteobacteria; order Geminicoccales; family Geminicoccaceae; genus DASUGG01. Next base: position 18,776 of record CAVSVZ010000072.1, on the reverse strand, counting down.
CAGATGGTGACGCGTTCGGGCTCGCCATGGGCGACGTAGCGCACCGCGCCACACACGCAGCCGCCTTCGTGCTGTCCCACCATGACTGCTCCCTCCGGGCTGATGTTTATCCGTTCGGCATTGCGCGACCAAAGGCCTCATCCGGGCCCTGCAGTCTTGTCCCTCGCGTCGGGTCGGCGCACGCTCGGACCTCGCAAGCCGCCACCCGGTCATTTCCGGGTCGAATTCCATCTGCGTTCACGGGAGGATTTCAACATGACGACGGCCTCTGATCCACAGCATGTTGCCGAGCACGAGCGTACGACCTGGGATCGTTGCGCCCCCATCTATATCGAGACACTGGAACCTCTGACCAAGCAGGGCTTCCAGGTCATCAGCGATTCCGGGCATATCCGCGACGGCGTTCGCATGCTCGACGTGGGGTGTGGACCCGCGAGCTTTACCGCAGCGTTTGCCCGCATGGGTGCCAATGTCAGCGGTATCGACTTCTCTCAAGAGATGGTCGAGATCGCAAGGAACGAGCAGCCGCATCTCGACATTCGCAATGCCGATGTCGAGGACCTGCCGTTCGAGGATGAGATCTTCGACGTCGTGACGGCGAGCTATGCGCTGCACCATTTGGCTCGTCCGGCCGTCGCCTTTCGCTCGATCCACCGCGTTTTGAAACCGGGAGGACGGTTCGTCTTCATTATTCCCAACCAAGAAGCGCAGAAGAGTTTTGGGGCATTCTTTATGGCCGTGGTCGAACACCACGAATTGGAGGCAATGCCAGGCGGCCCGCTCCTTATGGAAACCGATATGAAGGTGGTGTCCGAACTCATCAAAGATGCAGGATTTCAGGAATGCCAGATCGAACCGCTCGAGGTTATCTGCAAGCTCGCCTCGCTGCAGCCTCTCATCAGGGCCGGTCGCGAGTTCGCAGACCTCGGCACGCTGCGGAAGGAACTCAGCGATCTAATCGAAGCCTCGACGTACGCGAACGCCGCACCCTACAAGCAGCCTGACGGTACATACGTCTTTCCAGACGTGGTTTTCTACGGCACCGCCGTGAAGTAGAGCATTCGGCTGACCTGGCCAATCGTGGGCCGCGGTTGCGCTGCCAACCGCGGATCCTCGGCGCTCGTCGAGACGACGCTGCCGCGCTGGGACACGGCCTCGTCGACTGACTACCTCCTCCTGGTGACGAGCTGCGTTGTCCTTCCGCCGCGTCGGGTTTCCTCGTACGCTTGCGCCAAGCAAGGCATCGGGGGGTGGGGAGGCACCGGAATGGCGGACAGTCTTGGGCAGGATCTGCCGCAAGCAACGAAAGACCTGGCGATCGCCAAGGCGGACCTGGACCGGTTCGGCTACTGCCTGCTGGCGGAGGCGCTCGATGCGGACCAGGTGGTGGCGTTGCGCAGCCGGCTGGAGGAGCAGGCACTGGCCGAGCGCGAGGCGGGCGTCGGCTATTTCGACGGCGCGCCGGATCAGAACTGGGGCTCGTTCCGCGACGCCGACGGCAGGCTGCGCACCGACGCCTTCAGTGCGGCCAGAGGCGTCAACCAGCGGGTCTGGATGCTGGTCAACAAGGGCCAGGTGTTTCTCGACGTGCTGTCGCATCCGCTCGCGCGAGAACTGGTCGGCCACCTGCTCGGCGAGCACTATCTGTTGTCCAGCTACACCGCCAACATTGCCAATCCCGGCGGCGTCGCCATGAAGCTGCACACCGATCAGTGGTGGATGCCGGCACCGACCCGGCGCGAGCGCAGGCCCCTGCCGATCGGCTCGATGCGACGTGACCGGTTCGACGAGGACCCGAAAGAGCCCTCGATGGTCACAGTTACGGCGTGCTGCAACATCATGTGGATGCTCGACGATTTTTCCGAGGAGAATGGCGCAACCCGGATCGTGCCCGGTAGTCATCTGAAGGGCCGCCAGCCGGATCCGGAGCGCGACGTCGACGTGTCGACGGTCGGTGCGGTCGGCCCGGCCGGCAGCGCCATGGTGTTCGACGGCCGCCTGTGGCACGGCACCGGCGCCAATACCGGCAACAGCCGGCGCATGGGCCTGCTCACCACCTTCTGCGGCCCGCAGCTCCGGCCCCAGGAGAATTTTTGCGTCGGCACGCGGCCCGAGGTGCTCCGAGCGGCCTCGCCTGATCTGCTCGAGCTGCTGGGCTTTCGGGTCTGGTCGGGCTATGGCCGCACCGGCGATCCGGTGGTCGACTTCATCGATCCGCACGAGCAGCCGATCGGCCAGATGACGCCGGCGCAGCACTGAGCAAAACCGGGGGCACCTCATGAAGATTGCCGCGCTCGAATGCCTGCACGCCGATGCCGGCCACCGCAATTTCGACTTTCTGAAGATCACCACCGACGACGGGCTGGTCGGCTGGTCCGAGTACAACGAATCGTTCGGCGGCAAGGGCGTCACCTCGGTGATCGAGAACCTGGCGCCGCACGTGGTCGGGCGCGACCCGCGCGCCTATGAGGCGGTCATCGCCTATCTGTTCGCGATCCGCCGCCAGGCGATCGGCGGCGTGATCCAGCAGGCGCTGGGGGCGATCGAGAACGCGCTCCTGGACATCAAGGCCAAGGCGCTGGGCGTGCCGGTCTACGAGCTGTTCGGCGGACCGGTGCGCGATCGCATCCGCCTCTACTGGTCGCACTGCGGCACCTACCGGGTGACTTGGCCCGAGCAGATGCAGATCCCGCCGATCCGCTCGCTCGACGAGGTGGTGGCACTCGGCCGCGAGGTCGTCGCGGCCGGGCTGACCGCGCTCAAGACCAACGTGATGATCTTCGAGGGCAGACCGCACACCCACGGACCCGGCTTCGCGCGCGGCGAGGGTTTTCCGGCGCTCAATGCCGAGCGGCGCGAGATCAAAGCGATCCGCGACCAGCTCGCCGCCTTCCGCGAGGGCACCGGGCCCGACATGGACATCCTGGTCGACCTCAACTTCAACTACAAAACGGAAGGCTTTCGGAAGATGGCGCGCGCCATGGAGCCGTTCGACCTGTTCTGGATCGAGATCGACTGCTATGCGCCCGACGCCCTGCGCACGATCCGCGAGGGTACGACCATCCCGCTGGCCTCGGGCGAGTGCCTGTTCCACCGGCGGGGCTATCGGCCGTTCTTCGAGGCGCAGGCGATGGACACGGTGATCATCGACACGCCCTGGAACGGCGTCGCCGAGTCGCTCAAGATCGCGGCCATGGCGGACACCTACGAGATCAACGTCGCGCCGCACAATTTCTATGGCCACCTCGCGACCATGATGAACGCGCATTTCTGCGCGGTGGTCCCGAACTTCCGGATCATGGAGATCGATCTCGACAAGGTGCCCTGGTACGACGAGCTGTTCACGGTGCAGCCGCGGATCGAGGGCGGTTACCTGCTGCTGCCGGACGGGCCCGGCTGGGGCACCGAGGTCAATGAGGAGGCGGTCCGAGCACATCCTCCGCGGTGAGGGGCGCCGCGTTAGCTCGGCGAGCCGACCTTCATCAGGACGATGCCAGAGAGGATCAGCGCGGCGGCGGCCACACGAAGCAGGCTGAGCGGCTCGCCCAGCACCACGACGCCGAGGCCGAATGCGCCGACCGCGCCGATGCCGGTCCAGACCGTATAGGCCGTCCCGAGCGGAAGGGATCTCATTGCGATCGCAAGCAGCACGAAGCTCACGATCATCGCGGCAACCGTGATCACGCTCGGCCCGAGGCGGGAAAAGCCGTGGGATTCCTTCATGAAGAAGGACCACACGACCTCGAACAATCCGGCAAAGAGGAGAGTAATCCAGGCCATGCGCGGCCCTCCTGGCAAGGGGCCGGGCTGTCCCGGTCTTGACGACCCAGTGCGGGGCGAGGACGTGGCCTCGCAAGCCTTAGCTGGGCTCCGATCTAGGCAGGCGCAAGAGGTCTAGCCGACGGGCATGCCATGCCGCTCCGCGATCTCGTCGAGCGCCACGCCGAGCCGGCCGAAGCTTTCGTCGTCGAGGGGGGCGAGCGGCGGCAGCACGCGGCGCCAGTCCTCGATGCGGATCGAACGAGCAATCACGGTCTTGCAGGCCGGCAGAAACGGCCAGACGCAGATCGCATCGTCGACCGCTTTGATCAGCGCTTCCCAGCGGGCCGCCTCGTCCTCGTCGGGCGCGTCGAGATAGCGGCGCATGGCCTGCGGCAGCGCGTTGCCGAGGCCGCAGATGGTGCCGGTGCCGCCGAGTGCCAGCGCGCGCCGGGCATGCACCTCGGTGCCGGTATAGATCGTGAGTTCGGGGAACGTCTCGAGATAGGCTTGCGTCTGCGCGAAATCGCCGCCGCTGTCCTTGATGCCGTGCACCACGTCGCCGAAGGCCTCGCGCAGCCTGCGGATCAGGCCCACCGGCAGGAGGACGCCGCTGATTGCCGGAAAATTGTAGAGCAGCAGCCGCAGGCGCGGATCGGCGGCGCGCTCGATCACCTCGGCATAGAAGCGGAACACGCCCTCCTCGCTGGCCGCGGCGCGCAGAAAGAATGGCGGCATCAGAAGCACGGTTTGGACACCCACGGACAGCGCGTGCCGGGTCAGCTCGGAGGCATCGGCGAGGCTCGCGCTGCTGGCACCGAGCACCAGGCGTTCAGGCGCGAGACCCGCCGCCAGCAGAAGCTCGAGCGAGGAGCGGCGCTCGGCCAGCGGCAGGCACGGCCCCTCGCCCGAGGTGCCGAACACGGCCAAGCCATCGCAGCCGCGCGCTAGCAGATCACGCGCGTGCTCGCGCAGCAGGTCGCGATCGACCGTGAAGTCGGCCTGCAAGGGCGTCGCCACCGCGCAGATCAGCCTTGGGGCGCTGGTCAGGTCGGGCCGTTCGGTTGGCATAGGAACTCCTCGTTATACGTCGGCAACCAAGGCGGCGGGTGAAGGATTGTCAACGTTGTCAACGTCGCTTGACCGATCCTGTCTGCCGATCGATCATCCGGGCATCGACGCGCTGCGCACGTCGGACGGCCCGCGCAGGACCGCTGATCCATAACAAGCAAAGGGAGCACCTCCATGAACGATCGATCGTCAAGCTTCGCGCGGATCAGCCGCCGGGCGATGCTCGGCACCACGGCCGTGGCACTTGCCATGCCGGCCTTCATCCGCAGCGCCCACGCCGAGGCCAAGGTGATCCGGATCTCGACCCCGGGCGGGCCGGACGAGTGGCTGTCCAAGTCGCTGGTGGTGTTCAAGGATGCGCTCGAGGAAGCCGCACCCGGCCAGTTCGACGTCCAGATCCACCTCAACGCCACCCTGTTCGCCCAGGGCACCGAGATCCCGGCGATGCAGCGCGGCAATCTCGAGATCGGCCTGATCTCGCCCCAGGACGTCGCCGAGCAGATCCCGGAGTACTCGATCTTCACCGCAGGCTACCTGATCCGCGATCGCGACCACCTGGAAGCGATTTTTTCCAGCGACATCGGCGACGAGGTGTTCCAGAAAATCGCCGACGACCTCGGCGTGCAGGCGCTCGGCACGCAGTACCACGGCCAGCGCCACATCCTGCTGCGCGAGCCCAAGGACGTGCAGACGCCGGACGATCTCGCCGGCATGAAGCTGCGCGTGCCGGGCTCGGAGAGCTGGCAGTTCTTAGGCGCGGCGCTCGGCGGCAACCCGACCCCGATTGCCTTCGACGAGGTCTATCTGGCGCTCAAGACCGGCACGGTCGATGCGGTCGAGCAGCCGCTCGCCGACGTGATCTCGGCCAAGTTCTACGAGGTCACCGATCAGGTGGTGCTGACCGGCCATCTGGTCTCGACCATCTTCTTCGCGATGGCCAAGCCGTTCTGGGACAGCTTGTCCGATAAGGAGAAAGCGGCGGTGCAGACCGCCGCCGATGCCGCGATCGCGTTCAACAATGACGGCATCAGCAACACCGAGGCCGAGGCAGTCGACTTCCTGAAAGAGAAGGGCATGACCGCCACCACACCCGACCTCGACGCCTTCCGCGAGCACGTGCAGGCCGAGTATCTGAACTCCGACTTCTCGGCCAACTGGCCGAAAGGCATGGTCGATCGGATCAACGCCCTCTGAACGCGGACGAGGTGACCACGCGCGGAGCGCGCGTCGGACGAATTCTGCACCGGGGCGCCGAGCTGGTCAGCGCTGGCCTGTTCGCGACCATGTTCGGCGCCTTCATGGTGCAGGTGTTCACCCGCTATGTGCTGAACGATCCGGTGACCTGGACGCTCGAGCTGTGCTCGCTCGCCTATGTCTGGGGCGTGTGCTTCACGGCGGGCGCCCTGGTGCGCGAGCGCGAGCACATCGCGTTCGACATGCTCTACCACCATGTCCGGCCGGGGCCGCGCCGCTGGCTCGCGATCGCCAATACCGGGATCATTGCCGTGCTGTTCCTGGCCGGGCTGCCGGGCACGGTCGACTTCGTCAGCTTCATGGCACGGATGCGCACCCTGTCTTTGCACATCCCGTTCAACATCGTGTTCTCGTGCTTCGTGCTGTTTTTGGTGCTGACCGTGCTGTTCGGCCTGGTGCGCCTGAAGCGCCTGCTCGGCGCCGGCTGGCGCGAGGAGCTCTGAGCCGCGATGAGCTTCGCCGCCGGCCTGATGTTCGTCTGCTTCTTCGGCTGGGCCGCGATCGGCATGCCGATCGGCCTGGCGATGATCGCCTCCGGCTTCCTCTACCTTCTGATCTCCGGCCAGGACGTCGGCCTGCTCGCCGAGCAGGGGCTGAACCGGCTGTTCAAGAGCTTCGTGCTGCTCGCGGTGCCGATGTTCATCTTCGCCGCGGAGATCATGAACTCGGGCGCGATCAGCGAGCGCCTGCTGCGCTTCACCTCGCTGCTGGTCGGCCGGCTGCGCGGCGGCCTCGCCCAGATCAACGTGGTGCTCAGCATCATTTTTTCGGGCATGAGCGGCAGTGCCCTGGCCGATGCCGCCGGTCCCGGCAAGCTGATGATCAACCTGATGCTGCGCGACCAGCGCTACACGCCGGGCTTTGCCGGTGCGGTGACCGCGGCCTCCGCCACCATCGGCCCGATCATCCCGCCCTCGATTCCGATGGTGCTGTACGCGGTCGTCGCCAACACCTCGATCGGCTACCTGTTCATCGGCGGCGTGCTGCCCGGCCTGTTCATGGGCGCGGTGCTGATGGCGCTGATCCACATCATCGCGACCCGGCGCAATTTCCCGATCGAGGAGCCGATCGCCCGCGCCGACGTGCTGCCGACCGTACGCGACGCCTTCCCGGCCCTGCTGCTGCCGGTGATCCTGCTGGGCGGCATCTATTCGGGTGCGGTCACGCCGACCGAGGCCGCTGCGGTTGCCGCGGCCTATGCGCTGCTGCTGGCCTTGGGTTTCTATCGCGCGCTCGGCCTGCGCGAGCTTTTGGACACCCTGATCCGCTCGGCCAAGTCGACCGCGATTGTCGCGATCACGATCATCGGCGCGCTGTTCATCAACTACGTCGTGGCGAGCGAGCAGATCCCCGAGGTGTTCGGCGCCTGGATCGCGGATTCCGGCCTGCCGGCGCCCTTGTTCATGCTGCTGATCAACGTCGTGTTCCTGCTGCTGGGCTGCTTTCTCGACACCCTCCTGATGCTTTTGGTGATCGTGCCGATCGTGATCCCTTCGGTGCATGCGCTCGATATCGACACGGTCCATTTCGGCGTGGTGATCGTGGTCAACATGATGATCGGGCTGATCACGCCGCCCTATGGCGAGATGCTGTTCCTGATCAGCGGCGTGACCGGCATTCCGCTGCACGCGATCCTGAAGGAGATCTGGCCGTTCCTGGGCGCCTTGTTCATTGCGCTCCTGGTGATGAGCCTGTGGCCCGGTCTGGTGCTGTTCCTGCCGCGCCTGGCCGGCTACGAGGGCTGAGCGCATGAAGACCTCGAAGGCGCGGCAGGATCAGGCAGCGATCGCGGTCGACATCGGCGGCACGTTCACCGACATCGTGCTGAGCCGCGCCGATGGCACGATGTTCGTGCACAAGGTGTCGTCGACCACGCACGAGCCGGAGCGTGCCGTGGTCGACGGCATCGCGGCGATCCTGGCTCATGCCGAGGTAGCGCCGCGGGCAATCCAGGAAATCCTGCACGGCACCACGGTCGGCTCGAACGCGATCCTGCAGCGTGCCGGCGCGCGCACGGGCCTGCTCACCACCCGCGGCTTTCGCGACGTGCTTGAGATCGGCCGGGTGCGCACGCCCGAGCTGTACGACCTGGCCTGGGACAAGCCGGAGCCGCTGGTCCGGCGCCGCCACCGGCTCGAGGTCAACGAGCGGATCGGCGCCGACGGTGCCGTGCTCGAGCCGCTCGACGAGGCGAGCGTGATCGAGGCGGCGGATGAGCTGGTCCGTGTAGGCATCGAGGCGATCGCGATCTGCCTGATCAACAGCTATCGCAACCCCGCGCACGAGCGCGCGGCCGCGAACCTCGTGCGCAAAAAGCATCCCGAGATCGCGCTGTGCGCCTCGATCGACATCCTGCCGCAGATCAAGGAGTACGAGCGGACCAGCACCACCGTGGTCAACGCGTATCTGCTGCCCGTGATGCGGCGCTATCTGGGGAGCCTCAAGGATGGTCTGGCCGGGCTCGGCATCGAGGCGCCGGTCCTGGTGGTAACCTCGAATGGCGGTGCGGTCGGCATCGAGACCGCGGCCGAGCGGCCTGTCTTCTTCATCGGCTCGGGTCCGGCCGCCGGCGTGGTCGGCGCAGCGCGCCTGGCGCGCGCGATCGAGACGCGCCACGCGATCGCATTCGACATGGGCGGCACCACGGCCAAGGCCGCGCTGATCGAAGACGGCGCGCTGGTGCGCACCCAGGAATACGAGTTTCGCGAGGGCATCTCGACCTCCTCGCGCTTCATCAAGGCCGGCGGCTATCTCTTGAAGGTGCCGGCGATCGACATCGCCGAGGTCGGCGCCGGCGCCGGCTCGATCGCGACCGTCGACCAGGGCGGGCTGCTTCAGGTCGGGCCCGCCTCTGCCGGCGCCGAGCCCGGCCCCGCCTGCTACGGCCAGGGCGGCACCCGGGCCACCGTCACCGACGCCAATGTCGTGCTGGGCCTGCTCAATCCGACCCGGCTGGTCGGCGGCGCGCTGGCCTTGCGGCCCGACCTCGCCCGGGCCGCGATCGCGCGCGATGTTGCGGAGCCGCTGCGCCTTTCGGTCGAGGCGGCCGCCCTGGGCATTAGAAAACTCGCCAATGCGAGCATGGCGCGGGCGCTGCGGGCGGTCACGGTCGAGCGCGGCGTCGATCCGCGCGATCACAGCCTGATCGCGTTCGGCGGCAGCGGCCCGGTGCACGCCTGCGATCTGGCCGTGGCGCTGGGCATCCGTCGCGTGATCGTGCCGCCGCTGTCCGGCGTGTTCACGGCAGTGGGCATGCTCGAGAGCGACGTCGAGCGGCCCTTTGTGCGCGCGTTCCCGGGGAGCCTCGAAACGCTGATGTCGTCCGACGCGGCCGAGATCCTCGGAAAGCTCGAGGCGGAGGCGCGCGCGGCGCTCGCGGCCGAGGGTTTTCCCGACGGCGAGATCGCCTTCGAGGTCGATCTGCGCTTCGAGGGCCAGGACAGTGAGCTGATCCTGCCGCTCGATCGGGGCGCCCTCACCTCTTCCGGCCTCGCCCAGCTGGCCGAAAAATTTCGGGCCGAGTACCGCAAACTGTACGCCTATGAGTTGGACGAGCCGGTCGAGGTGGTCAATCTGCGCGCCCTGGCCCGCGGCGTCCGGGACAAGGCGCTGGACCGGGCGCATGCCCGGCTCGGCCTGGCCGCGGAGGCGGACACCAAAGCGCGATCCGCCTGGATGGATGACGACGCCGCCATCGACGTGCCGGTGGTTGCGCGAGGCGCCATCGGACCGACGTTCGAGGGGCCGCTGATCATCGAGGCGTACGACACCACCGTGGTCGTGCCGCCGGGCTGGCGCGGCAGCAGCGATGCGCTGGGCAACCTGATCCTGGAGCCGACATGACGGGCCTCGCCGACCCGATCACCTTTGCGGTGATCAAGAGCGCGTTCGACTCGATCGCCGACGAGATGGCCTACACGGTGATGCGCACGGCGCGCTCGCCGATCGTGCGCGACGTCTTGGACTATTCCGCGACCCTTTGCGATGCCGAGGGCCAGATCATCGCCCAGGCCAAGACCGTGGCGCTGCATCTGGGCGCGGTGCCGGATGCGATGGCCGAGGTGCAAAAGCACTATCGGGACGATCTGGCGCCGGGCGACGTGATCATCCTGAACGACCCCTATGCCGGCGGCATGCACCTGCCCGACGTGTTCATGTTCAAGCCGATCTTCGAGGCCGAGACGCTGCTCGGTTTTGCCGTGGTGATCGCCCATCAGTGCGACATGGGCGGCCGCGTGCCCGGCTCGAACGCCAGCGATTCCACCGAGATCTTTCAGGAGGGCCTGCGCATCCCGCCGCTCAAGCTCTATGAGCGCGGCAAGCGCAACATGACGCTGTTCGCGATGATCGAGTGTGCGGTCCGGGTGCCGAAGCTGGTGCTGGGCGACATCGAGGCGCAGTACGCGGCGTGCCGGATCGGCGAGCGCGAGTTTCAGAAGCTGGTGGCGCGCTATGGCCGCGACACCGTGCAGGCCTATGTGCGCGAGCTGATCGACTATGCCGAGCGCCTGACCCGCAGCGCGATCGCCGCCTGGCCCAAGGGCATTTTCCGCTTCGAGGACCACATCGACGGTGACGGCTTTTCCGAGGAGCCGATCCCGATCCGGGTCGCGATCACGGTGCGCGAGGACAGCGTGCTGGTCGATTTTTCCGGCAGCTCGGCGCAGGTCAGGGGTGCGATCAACAGCACCATGTCGTTCACGCGGTCTGCGACCTACCTGTCGGTGCGCTGCGCGCTCGGCCGCGACGTGCCCAACAATGCCGGAGTGTTCCGCTGCATCGAGGTGAGGGCGCCCGAGGGCACGATCCTCAACCCGTATCCGCCGGCCCCGGTCGCGGCGCGCGCACTCACCGGCTACCGGGTGGTCGACACGATGTTCGGTGCACTCGCGAAGATCGTGCCCGAGCGCATGCCGGCGGCCGGCGAAGGCGGCAACACCGTGGTCTGCATCGGCGGCTATGACGAGCACCGCACGCCGTTCGTGGTGGTTGACATGATCAACGGCGCCTGGGGCGGCCGACCGGACAAAGACGGCATCGAGGGCGTCACCAACCCGTCCCAGAACATGTCGAACACGCCGGTCGAGGTGCTGGAGGCGCGCGCCCCCGTGCTGATCGAGACGTTCGGCTACCTGCCCGACAGCTGTGGGGCGGGACGGTTCCGGGGCGGGCTCGGCCTAGTCCGCCAGTACCGGCTGCTGGCGCCCGAGGCGATCCTGCAGCTGCGCGCCGACCGCCACCGCTTCCCGCCCTATGGCCTGGCCGGCGGCCAGCCCGCGCGTTGCTGCCGCAACCTGCTCAATCCGGACGGCGAGGCACGGGACCTGCCGGCCAAGGTCACCATGACCATTCGGGCCGGCGATGTGATCCGCCACGAGCAGCCGGGTGGCGGTGGTCATGGCGATCCGGCCCTGCGCGATCCGGCCGCGATCCGGCGCGATCTCGCCGACGGCAAGATCACTGCCGCCCACGCGCGGCGGTTTTATGGCACCAAGGACCGGCTTGCCTGATGGCGTGATGTCTGCAACTTTGGCTGGCTGACATGTCGACAATCAACCAGAGCCAGCCAAGGAGGCAGAGATCGTGAGGACCACCGTATCGATCCCCGTCGCGACCGGTGTGCTCACCGCCGGTGCGGCGCTCGCACAGGACAAGCAGGACATCGCCTGGGGCGGCTCCAACCTGGCGGCGTGATGTACTACATGGTCGGCGTCGCGGCACCGAGATCTCGAACGAGTTCCCGGACATCAACGTCACCCCGGGTCACCACCGGCGGCTCGACAAAGCGGCAACAAAAACACGCGGCAGAACTAACAATGCGCTCTTCTCGCCTCTTAGATATTGCAGTCGATTTCTCTCGCCGACAATTTATAGACTCCCAAAAAGCCTTTTCCTCAGATTTATTAGTTTCGGGATCCTTAATCCTTAATGCCTGTGTAATCGACACCATATCTCGTAGTTTCTCGTACTGTTCTCCGGATAGTTGCCCCCCCCATTTCCAAGAATTGGATTACATCACCAAAACACAAGATAAAAAGTGTGGCACTCCGGTTAGACCAACGGGACTCACGCGACATCTGCTCCCAATACCGTGCATTCCATCCGCACAATGGCTTCAGTGCCGCATAATATTCTTCCGCATATTCATCTATGAATTTCCTGACGTTATTGTCGTGCTTAACAGCTCCGAGTACCCGTCTACGAAGTTGAAGCTCTCGATGCAATCGGCGTCGAATTCTCTAGCCTCGATTAATTTCCTAAATGCAAATTCTACACAGTTATCGACATTCAAGGTGTAAATTCTTCGCCACGGCTGGTTGGCCAAGCGTTCCGCAGTCGGTCCAGCTTCAACACAGGTATAGTGATTTGTGAGTTTTTCTCTTACTTGGTCCGCGGTCAACACCGAGTAGGCTTGCTGTAAGGAAGCTGTTGCGGGAAGATCATTCAACGCAATCAAGTCGTCCTTAAGGGTACCGGCCGAGTTCATTGGTCCTTCTTGGCCAATCGAAGTCGAGACTTGCTCCGGATCCAAGAAATAGTGATACACGTTTGTTGAGCATGAAGTCACACAAGCGCTTTTTTCAGTTTCTTGAAGCTCCTCGAATCGAGTTACCACAACTAGTTCTCCTAAAAAGCTGAGGTCGATCGCTTCGGCGAAAGAACACCTCAGCCGACATTCCCGCTTTGCCGGTCGCAGAAGACTGAGTTTGACCCTCTCGGACGGAGAAAGCAACGCTTTCGGCATCGAGGAGTTCAGCTTCGCCTATCTGCCGGAACTCTTGCTGCTGGGCTCGCCACTCGAGGTCGCGCACGCGGCCACGGCCTATCTGCTCGGCAATCTGGCGCTGGCGATGGGCCTGCAGGGTGCGGAGTTCGTGCGTGGCCTGATCGCGCCCTGGCAGCGTGGCCTGTTCTTCTTGGCGGCAGGCTGCCTGATGTTCCCGACCTCATGGATCGTCGATGTGCTCGGGCTCGTCCTGCTGGCGGCGGCCTGGAGCGGCTCGTTCCTGCCGCACGCTGTGGGCCGGCAGACCCGCGCCTGAGGCAAGGTTCTTGCTTACGGCCTTGTGGTTGTCGCCCGCCTGGGCAAAGCTGGGCCGATGCCTCGCAGAGGGAGGAAGTGATGAAGCGCACCACCACGAGCCGTCGTACGGTTCTGAAGACTGCTGCCGCTGCCGGCGGCCTGCTCGCCGCACCGGCGATCATCCGCAGCCGCTCGGCGCGCGCCGCCGGCGTGGTCAACATCTGGACCTATGACGGCTTCGTGCCCGAGGCGTTCAAGGAAAAATTCCAGAGCGACACCGGGATCGAGATCCAGACCCGCCTGATCGACGACCAGGGCAAGGAGTTCAACCTGATGGCCGCCGAGGCGCCGGACCTCTCAGCCGACATCGTCACGGTCGCCGGCCATCGCTTCCGCCAGTTCATCGATTCCGACCTGCTCTCGCCGATCGACGTCGAGCGGCTCAAAAACTGGGGCAACATCAACCCGGTCTACACCGAGAGCGAGTGGATCACGATCACCGGTGAAAAGTGGGGCGTGCCGATCCTGATGGGCTCCGAGGGCCTGTCCTACAACACCGACCAGGTGTCGCCCGAGGAAGCCGAAAGCTGGGCGGTGATGTTCGACCCAAAATTCGAGGGACAGACCGCCTACATCGTGCAGGACTTCATGTCCTGCGTGCTGCTCTATCTCGGCTACGACGGCAACATGATCAAGTACATGGGCAAGCCGGACGAGGCCAAAGCCGCCGTCGACGCGGCGCGCGACTACCTGATCGAGCACAAGGACATGGTGCGCAAGTACTACGACTCGAGCGCCGAGGTGCAGCAGATGTTCATCAACGGCGACATCGCCCTTGCCCAGACCTGGTCGGGTGCGGCCGCCAAGCTGATCATGGACGGCTTCCCGCTGGCCTACACCATTCCGAAGGAGGGCAGCTTCGCGTTCGTCTACACTTTGAACGTGGCCAACAACGCCAAGAACCTGGACAACGCCTACGCCTTCCTGGACGCGCTGCTCGCCGACCCCGCGACCGGCACCGAGATGACCCGATCGAGCGGCTTCCTTTCCACCCTGAAGGGCGCCGAGGCGGGCCTGTCCGAACAGGAGCGCAAGGCGGCGACGCTCAGCCAGGAGGAACTCGAGCGCCTGGTGTTCTTCCGCGCCGATGCCAACGAGATGAAGTACGACCTGATCGACCGCGCGGTCGAGGAAGTCAAAGCCGCTTAAGGGCGGCGCTCACCTCGGGTCATGGCGCTCGCCGAGCGGATCACCCTGCCACGCGCATCCGGCTGGGGCCGGCTGGTCACCAGCAGGGCCTACCGCTCGCTCAGCCGGCTCGCGCTGGGTGGCGAGCGCCGCCGGCTGATCCTGCTCGGCCTGGTTCCCCTGTTCTGGCTGCTGGCGGCCCATCTCGGGCCGATCGTGCAGATGCTGCGGATCAGCTTCTATGCCGAATACCCGCTGACCGCCGGCCGCGAGGCCTCGTTCACGCTCGCCCACTACGGCGCGTTCCTGACCGAGCGGATCTATCTGGCGCCGTTCGTGCGCACCCTGGTGTTTTCGATCACGGTGACCGCCATCACCTTGGTGGTGGTCTATCCGGTCGCCTACTTCATCGCCAAGCGGCTGCCGGCCTCACGCCAGGTGCGTTACCTCCTGATCCTGCTGGCGCCGTTCTGGGTCAGCTACATCATCCGCACCTTCGCGGTGATGGTGATGCTCGGCAATCGGGGCTTCCTCAACCTGGTGCTGCAATGGCTCGGGCTGCTCGAGCGGCCGATCCCGTTCATGTACACCTACTTCTCGCTCGGCAGCGGCGTCCTCTATCTGACCGCGCTGTACATGCTGCTGCCGCTCTACGCCGCGATCGAGAAGATCGACGACAACCTTCTGGAGGCGGCGGCCGATCTCGGCGCCGGGCCGCTGCGCCGCTTCTGGCGGGTCACCCTGCCCCTGTCCAAGGACGGCATCGCGTCGGGCTGCACCCTGGTGTTCCTGCTCGCGACCGGCTACTACGCCGTGCCGCGCCTGCTCGGCGGGCCGAGCACCACGCTGTTCGCCGAGACGATCGGCAACTTCTTCCACATCGCCGGCGACCGCTGGCCGGTCGGCGCCGGGTTCGCCGTGATCCTGCTGGTCAGCACGCTGACGCTGGTGCTGCTGTTCTACCGCCTGCTGGGCAGCAAGGGCGCCCAGTTGATGTCATGAGCCGGTCTCGCGATCTGGCCCTGCCCGCGCTCTATTGGGCGTTCGTGATCTATCTGCTGATCCCGATCGCGGTGATGGTCGCGATGGGCTTCAAGGACTCCCGCTTCATCGGCTTTCCGATCGAGAACTGGACGCTGCGCTGGTATGCCGAGGTGGTGCGCGACCAGGACATGATGACCGCGTTCGGCTACTCGGTCTTCATCGCGCTGGCCTCGACCGCGGGGGCGTTGGTGCTGGGCCTGCTGCTGGGGCTGTTCCTGGGCCCCACAAGAATTCTTCGGCAAGGCGGTGCTGTTCGCGCTGATGGCCCTGCCGGCGGTCATGCCGGGCATCATCTCGGCGATCTCGCTTCGCCTGTTCATCAAGGCGATCGACCTCGAGCCTGGCACCGCGGCGATCATTCTCGGCCACACCATCCACAACGTCCCCTTCGTCACGCTGATGGTGCTGACCCGGCTGAATGCACTCAAGCCCAGCCTGATCGAGGCGGCCAAGGATCTGGGCGCCGACGAGCTCGTGACCTTCTTCCGCATCACCCTGCCGTTCCTCAAGCCCGCTCTGTTCGGCGCCTGCATCTTCGCGCTGCTGGTGAGCTTCGATGACTTTCTGCGCTCGTTCTTCCTGGGCGGCTTCCAGCCGACCCTGCCGGTGCTGATCTTCGCCAAGCTGCATTCCGGCATGTCACCCGAGATCAACGCGATCTCGACCATCGTGCTGGTGATCACCGCGGCGCTGGGCATCTATGCCGAGCGCTTCATGCGCCGCCAGCGGGCGTGAGCCCATGGCGGCCGTGATCGACCCGATCGTCCGCTTCGAGGCGGTCACCAAGCGGTTTGGCGACACGGTCGCGGTCGACCGGCTCGAGCTGGACATCGCGCGTGGCGAGTTCGTGACCCTGCTCGGCCCGTCCGGCTGCGGCAAGTCGACCACGCTGCGCATGCTGGGCGGCTTCGAGACGCCGAGCGCGGGCCGCGTGCTGCTGGACGGCCAGGACGTGACCGGCAAGCCGCCCTATCGGCGCGACGTCAACATGGTGTTCCAGGACTACGCCCTGTTCCCGCACATGAGCGTCGCCCAGAACATCGCCTTCGGCCTCGAGATGAAGGGGGCCGATCGCGCCACGATCGCGGCCCGCGTCGCGGACCTTCTGGCGCTGGTCCAGCTGTCCGATCTGGCCGAGCGCCAGCCGGCGCAGCTGTCCGGCGGCCAGCGGCAGCGGATCGCGCTGGCCCGCGCGCTGGCGCCCGACCCCAAGGTGCTGCTGCTCGACGAGCCGCTCGGCGCGCTCGACGCCAAGCTGCGCCAGCAGATGCAGATCGAGCTCAAGCGCATCCAGGAGCAGACCGAAAAAACCTTCCTGTTCGTGACCCACGACCAGGAAGAGGCGCTCACCATGTCCGACACGGTGGTGGTCATGAACGCCGGCCGGATCGAGCAGGCGGGCAGCCCGGCCGAGCTCTATCACCGGCCCAGGGGCCGCTTCGTCGCCAGCTTCATCGGCGAATCCAATTTTCTGACCTGCACGATCGACGGCGCCGAGGGCGACCGGCTGCGCCTGGACTGGGCGGGCACGCCGCTGGTCGCGCAAGCACCGCACGACGTGCTGGCGCATGGCCGCACCGTGCACGTGGCCTTGCGGCCCGATCACATCGCCTGCTCGTGGGACGAGCCGGACACCGAGAACCGCGATCGCCGGCCGCATCGTCGAGCGGGTGTTCAAGGGCGCGCGCACCAACCTGGTGGTCGATGCCGGCCACGAGCGGCGCCTGGACGTCCGGGTCGACCCGTTCTTCCTCGAGCAGGGCGGCGACCAGGTCTGGCTCGGCTGGCAGCCGGCACGCATGGTGGTGCTGGCGGATTAGGAGAGCGATGAGCGCGAACGGTCGAGGCGACGGTGGCGCGCTTCGGCCCATCGACGTGCTGGTCAACGCCGCGGCCCAGCAGCACGTCGCGCCGATCGAAGAGTTCCCGCCAGAGATCTTCGATTCGATCGTCGCGACCAATCTCGGCGCCGCGTTTCATGCCACGCCCGCGGGCTTGCCGCACCATGCGGGCGCGCGGCTGGGGCCGGATCGTCAACCAGGCCTCGGTGCACGGCCTGGTGGCCTCGCCCGGCAAGTCGGCCTTTGTCGCGGCCAAGCACGCCATGGTCGGCCTGACCAAGGTGACGGCGCTCGAGACCGCCGGCTCCGGCATCACCTGCAACGCGATCTGCCCGGGCTTCACCGGCACCGAATCGACCATGCAGCAGGCCGCGGACATCGCGCCGCGCGCAGCATCGGCATCGAGGAGGCCGCGAGGATCCTGCTCGACAAGCAACCGTCCGGCCAATGGGTGCCGGTCGAGAGCCTGGGGGCCCTGGTGGTTTTCCTCTGCAGCGATGCCGCGGCGCAGATGACCGGGGCGACCCTGCCGATCGAGGGCGGCTGGACCGCCCAGTAAGGCTCGCGATCCGCCAGACCCGCGAATCCCTGCGGGCCTCGCGCGTGCCGAACGCCGACGGGCGGCCGCCCGTCAGACGGTGCTTTGCGGCACGTCGACGCTGCCCTCCTCCCCGACGCTGGCTTTGGACGTCAGATCCGAGACCACTTCCTGCTGGGCCGTGGAGAAGGCCTCGCCGAGCTTATCGGCGCTGGGCCTGGCGATGGCGACCGCGCCCGGCCAGTCGCCGAGGCTGCCATCCTTGGCGGAGGCGCTGACGCAGGTGCTGCCGAAACTCAGCACCGCGTCGTCGACCTGGTCCGAGGTGGTGTCGCCTGATGCGCTCCCCGGCGCCTGGTCCGAATTCATGTCGTCGGCTGGGAGAATCCCGTGCTTCGCTTCGTACGCCTTCCAGTGATCGATCAACCTGTCGGCGATCGCGGCGCTGTGGACGACCGTGCGCAGGTCCAGCTTTGATGTCAGATCCGAGAGCGACAGATCCGACAGCTCCGAGGCGGCGGCTTCGCCCGCCTCGCCGGCGGCGGTCATGGCGTCGCTTGGCGTCATGGAGCTGCCGGGCGTGACGTCGATGCCATGGTTCTGCAGCATCGCGTACTGCTCAGGCGTAAGATAAATGGTGTGGTCACCAGAATAGGCACTGCCGGTGGAGGAGATTCCGAAGTCAATTTTTTCGTCGTTCCCGAACACCTCGTACATCGATTGGGCTTCCTCGTTAATGATCTTTGCGGCTTCGCCGAGTTGCTCGGCCACATACGTGTCCTCGACCATCGCGCCCAGCTTGGTGCTGCCGCGCGCTGCCGATCGAGGAAATGAGGGACGGGACGTCGTCGGTCGACATTTAGGACGAAACGTCGATGCCATCCTTGCGCAGCATCGCCGCCTGCCGCGGCGTGATGTACACCGTATTGCCGGACGCATAGGCCTCGCCCGTGTCCGAGATGCGAATGTTGATGGAGCTTTCCCCGTGGTCCTCGGCGTAGGCGTAGGCGGAGGAAAACGCCTCGCGCCACCTGCTGCAGCTGCTCGAGGTCGTAGG
>CAVSVZ010000071.1:0-113183 GCA_963731495.1 uncultured Alphaproteobacteria bacterium | reverse complement strand
TGTATTGCTCATGGGCAGTTGCTGGTGCATCAATTCCAAGCGCAAACTGTCAATAGAACAGACGACCCGCTCGTAGACTTCGACATTTATCTGCGTTCCGATATTACCGGTCAAATATACACACCGAAAATCAATGTTAATGGAAAAAAGGTTTCGTTAAAAGAAATAAATCAGTCCCAGTTGGAGCAGTTTTAGATGTTTTAGTTTATTTTGACCCAGAAGAAAAGGCGATAAAATACGAGCAATACATAAAGGAAATAGGTCCAATAACGTTTTTCTTTGAATACGGCGGAGAGCAAAAGAAATATCGGTTTAGTGATAAGGATATACAGAGAATTGTAGATAAGTATTCCACTTATATGTTGGAACGCGTGCGGCCGGTTCCGGAAGTGCAATTGAAACCAAAAACGGACGCCGATTAAAGCGACCACACCACGTTCCCATGCGCGTCCGCAGCCTTGTGCACGGTCCCTGTCGGGTACTGCCGACAAGCCTTGCCTACACGCTTCACAAGCTCACTTACAAACTTCCGGTCGCGTGCGTCCATGCCGCTATCGGAAACAATGAAGTGGTCCCGGAAATTCATTGTGACGCGCTGAATGACCGCCCTCAATCGGCGTCGTGGTGCTCTTCGTCGTCTCCACCCTCTTCCATGTGGTGCATCAGATCCTTGATCCGCGGCGGAATGTCGTTCTCCGAGAACTTCTGCTGTTCCTGGGGGCTGTGGGCGAAGGCGATGATATCGGCAAGCTCCTGACCGTTGAACTCGATCTGTTGCCCGAGCTCCTCCTGCTGCATGTAGATCATGGCCTGCGCGCCGCGCCACATCTTCGCCGTGAACTCGAACGGGTTCATTGGGCCGGGCATGGTCGCGGCATCCAAGGGCGGGGCGTCCTCGCCACCGACACCGTTGATCGAATGGCACACCACGCAACCCTTGCTCGCGAACAGCTCCCGCCCGCGCGCGGGGTTCATCATCGGCATCAGAAGGGACGGCTGATTGCCCATCATCTCAGCGCCCATCATGACTGACGTTTTTTCTTGCGCGGCGCCTCCGCCCGGACTTGGAGCGGCTCGGTCGGCCGACTGAGCCGGCAAGGCGGTCGTGATGCCAAGAACAACAACCGCCAACGCCGATAATCTGAGTGATGCAGACATCTCCGCTCCTTCCATCCGCTGATCACGGCATTCGGGCGGCCCGGCCGACTGAGTCTACCAGGCCTCGAAGCGAGCTGCCGATCGTGCCGATAAATAAGACATGGGTCGCATGGGACATTGTCACGACCTTTCGTTTGCATCTCCTTGGTAGCGAAATGTTGCAGATGCGCCGCCTTGTTACAGTCTGATACACTCTTTCACCTGCGCTCGTGGGCTCACGTGCTATGATGGTCATGCCACTCCCGCCATGCGACTCGATGCCGTCATGGGTGACATGGTTGATGTGGCAGTGAATGCGCCCCTTGCACTGGATTGCGCGAGGTCCAGACGACTTGTAGCGCTACCTGGGACCGACCAGAACGGATCCGCACGCCCGACGTGGAAGATCAGCGTCGGGCTCTCTTACATCCGGCCTCCTACCGGCGTTGGCGTGCCGGCTCGACGCAGCGCTCCCACGGCCACAAGCGGCCCATCGCGAGATAGATGAACGAAGCCGACCAAGCGATTAACAATAGGCCATTCAGCGCCTCGACCCCGGCCAGGAAACGCAGATGGCCACCTGGGAACACGTCGCCGAGGCCTAGGGACGTGTAGGTCGCGATCGAGAAATAAAGAAAGTCGAGAGGCTGCTCGACGGCTAGACCACCGAAGACACCGAGGCCAAGGCCCCGCACCGAGACCCCATACGCGCCAGCGTACAGGACGATTTCGCTCACGTGTGCCACGAGCGCGACGAATACAATGCACAAGACACGACGAGCAGGCGGCATGGCGATACGCGCCATCCCGCCAGAAAGCCAGCGTAGAACAAAGTAATGGAAGCTAGCGGTGGCGAGAACCAGAGAGATGGCGAGGACGACGGCGATGGTCATGAAGGCCCCCCTCGTGAGGTCCGTGCTGATGCCGCTGCGTCGGCATCGACGGCAAGGCCGTAAGCTCTCTTTAACGCCCAACACGCCCGAAATATCAGTGCAGCATCTGCCGCTCAGCTTTTAGACCGAGTCCTCGGCGAAGCGGTGTAGCCGCGGCATGAAACCCGGGACGCGCGACGCGTAGCGCGCATACGCCTCCCCGAACGCAGTCAGCGCTTCGCGCTCTTCAGCGCGTGCGAGCCGGATGTACATCCAGACGAGGATTGGGAACATGGCGAGCGTCAGAAGCGTCGGCCATTGCAGCAGAAAGCCGAACATGACCAGGATGAAGCCGACATATTGCGGGTGGCGGACGATGGGCGTACGGTCCGGTCGTCGCCAGCTCTCCCTGCCGCTGTGCCTGGTAAAGCACGCGCCAAGCGGTCGAGATCAGGATGAAGCCGCCGCCGATGGAGGCGATGCTCAAAAGGTGGAACGGGCCGAAATGCGGATTTGTCCTCCAGCCGAACAGCATCTCCGGGAGGTGGCCGGCATCGTGTGAGAACCAGTTCACCTCTGGATAATTGGCCTGCAGCCACCCCGAGAGGAAATAGATCGTAAGCGGGAAGCCGTACATCTCCGTAAACAGCGCGATTCAGAAATGCGCTGAAGGCACCGAATGAACGCCAGTCACGCTTCGTCTTGGGCTTGAAGAAGCTGAACGCGAAGAAGATGAAGATGGCCGAGTTGATGATGACCAGCGACCAGAGACCGTAGGCCGGCGCGCCGTTGCTCATCGCCGGTCTCCGTGCGGGGCGTCGTCGCCCTCCGTGTCCGCCATGCATGAAGACGTGCATCAGCAGGCAGAGCGCGACCAGTCCGCCCAGCAGCCAGTAGTCGCCAGGGATGTGCGCTCGATGCTCGTAACTGAACCACTACCGGCTGACGCCTGTAGGTTGGATGTGCTGCTCCAGATACTGAAGTATGACGGCGTCGGTGATGTTGCCGCTGGTGGTCGAGAAAGTAGCCCCGCGCCCAGAAGTGGCAGCCCCAGTAGCGCTTGCGGATCGCGGGGAACTCCTGCTGGATCTTGCGCGACGAGCGGCCCTTGACCCGGCGCATCAGCTCGCTGATCGCGAGTTGCGGCGGCACCGCGACGAACATGTGCACGTGGTCCTGCGACAGCACCCCCTTGACGATGGTCACGCCGAGCTCGGCGCACACCTGGCGGACGATCTCGCGCACCCGCAAGCGCAGCGTGCCGCGCAGCACGTCGACCGGTACTTGGTCGCGAACACGATGTGATAGCGGTGATAGAAAACCGTGTGGCAACCCTTGTCGTAGGCCATACTCCCCCTCCCGAATCATGGGCCCACGGCAGTGGGCCCATGTCCGGGAGCGGGAGTATGGCCATTCTTGCCCTCATGCTGAAGCCCTTCGTCTGGAAGACGAAGGTTTGCTACCCAAGCATGGAAATCAAAAGGAAGGCGCCAACCGCCAGAAAGACCAGCAGCGCGATGCCGGTACGTGACCGGACAAAGCCGCCAAAGCCGCTGGAGTGGCGGTTCGCGGAAGTCATTGCTCGCTCCTCCTGGTCATTCGGCGCCGAGCGCGGCTCGCACCATTGGCGGCAGGACGGTGACGTGGTGCCGGACCTCCTGCACACCCGGCGTGCTCTCCGCGGCAACCCGGATGGCCTCCGCGACCTCAGGCGAATTGGTCGTACCCCACAGATCGACGACGCCCTGATCGACAACCACGTTGACGAACTCGGTCATGCCGCCGAGGTCCTTGCGCAGTTTGGTCGAGATGCGGGCGCGGATCGCCTCGTCATCCGACGAAGGGAGCGGAGCCTCCACTGGCCCGCGCCGCCAGGCCGTGGAGGAGGTTGGCCCGGCTGACGATGCCAACCAGGCGGCCGTCGCGCACCACTGGCACGCGCTTGATGCGCCGCTCTTCCAGGAGAGCTGCGATCTCGTGCAGCGGCGTGTCCTCGTCGACCGTGACCACGTCGCGGGTCATCACCTCGGCGGCGCGCCGCCCGTGCGTCTTGACGTACTCGGTCGCTTCGGTGATCTCGTCTGAGAACAGCTTCAGCCACCATGACCGGTGGCGCTCATCCGCATGCTCGACGCGGCGCATCAGATCGCCCTCACTCACGATCCCGACGACCCGCCCGCCTTGGTCTAGTACCGGCATGCCGCTCACCTGCCGCTCGATCAGAAGCTTGGCGATCTCCTGCACCGTCGCTTCGGGCCCCACTGTCACGATCGGCGACGTCATCACGTCCTTGGCTCGCATTGGCTTCCTCCTCCCGCATGCCCCTAGAACAAAGGCCCTCGCGCTGCCTCAACGTGTTTGCCGGCGACCTGAAACCGGGTCTCGACGATCACCCGAGGAAACCTGGATCAAGCATCCTGACCTTCGGCTTCTCAGTCCTGGTCACATAGACGCGGCCATTCATCGCCGGGGGTCTGATCGCACGCATCGACTTCACTGTGCTCTTGCATCCCTCGGCGTCGGCTATTCCACGATCAGCTTGCCGCGGAACATGCCCATCGGGCAGGCGAACTCGTACTCGCCGGGCTTCTCGGGCAGGAATTCGACTGGCCACCGTGCTCGCCGGTCGGCAGGTCGGCGCTCTTCGCAAAGTCGGCGAAGATCACCTTGTCGGAGCAGGACGCAGTCTCCTCGCGGCGAAAGTTGAGGCGCACGGGCTTGCCGTGGCGGACGAAGATGGTGTCGGGGGTATAGCCGCCCTTGACCAGGATCATGGCCTCCTGATAACCGCCGCTCGCCTCGACCGCGCGCACGCCTTTGGTGCGCTTCATCCAGAAGAACCAGACGATGAACGCGACCAGAGCAAGGCCGGCGATGGTGACGATCCATTGATCCGAGCATCATGATGCGACCCTCTTGGGCTGGAAGAAGCGCAGCCGGTTGGCGTTGGTGACCACGGTCACCGAGCTGAAGGCCATGGCGGCGGCAGCGATCAGCGGCGACAACAGCAGCCCGAAGAAGGGATAGAGCAGGCCCATGGCGACCGGGATACCGAGCGCGTTGTAGCCGAACGCGCCGACCAGGTTCTGGCGCACGTTGCGCATGGTCGCGCGGCTGATCTCGATCGCGGTGACCACGCCGATCAGGCTGCCCTTGATCAGGGTGACGTCGCTCGCCTCGATCGCGACATCAGTGCCGGTGCCGATGGCGAAGCCTACGTCGGCCTGGGCGAGTGCCGGGGCGTCGTTGATGCCGTCGCCGACCATCGCCGACGCTCTTGCCCTCGAGCTGCAGCTTCTGCACCTCGTGCGCCTTGTCGTCGGGCAGCACCTCGGCCAGCACCCGGTCGACTGCGACCTCGCGGGCGATGGCGTCCGCGGTGCGCTGGTTGTCGCCGGTGATCATGACCACCTCGAGGCCCAGGCGCTTGAGCTCGGCAATCGCCGACTCTGGAGTCCGGCTTGACCGTGTCCGCGACCGCGACCAGGCCGGCGGCCTTGCCGTCGATCGCGACGTACATCGGGGTCTTGCCCTCATCTGGCCAGGCGCTGCCAGGCCTCTGTCGAGGGCAGCGGCATCGACGTTGCGCTTGTGCATCAGCTTGGCGTTGCCGAGCAGCACGTCGCGGCCGTCGACCATGCCGCTCACCCCGTGGCCAGGGATCGCCGCGAAGTCCTTGGCATCCGCGAGCGCGAGGCCGCGTGCTTGCGCTCCGCCGACGATCGCCTCGCCGAGCGGGTGCTCCGAGCCGCGCTCGAGCGACGCCGCGAGCCTCAGCACCTCCGCCTCCTCGAAGCCGGCGGAGGGCACCACGTCGGTCAGCGCCGGCTCGCCTCTGGTGATCGTGCCGGTCTTGTCGAGCACGATGCTGTCCAGGTGCTGCGCCGTCTGCAGCGCGTCGCCCGAGCGGATCAGGATGCCATTCTCCGCCCCCTTGCCGATGCCGACGGTCAGCGAGGTCGGCGTGGCGAGGCCGAGCGCGCAGGGGCAAGCGATGATCAGCGTCGTGACCAGAACGATCAGTCGCGTAAACGAACCGCGGCTCGGGCCCGACGTCGTACCAGAAGACGAAGGCCAGGACGGCGAGGATCATCACCGTCGGCACGAAGTAGCCGGAGACGACGTCGACCACCCGCTGGATCGGCGCCTTCGAGCCCTGGGCGTCCTTGACCATGCGGATGATGCTGGCGAGCGCCGTGTCCTTGCCGACCTTAGTGGCATGGAACTTGAAGCTGCCGGTCTTGTTGAGCGTCGCGCCGATGACCTCGTCGCCGACCCGCTTCTCGACCGGCATCGACTCGCCGGTGATCATCGACTCGTCGACCGCGCTCGAGCCTTCGATCACCTCGCCGTCGACCGGGATCTTCTCGCCCGGCCGCACGATGACGATGTCGCCGACCACGACCTCCTCGACGGGCAGGTCGATCTCCTTGCCGTCGCGGACCACGCGCGCGGTCTTGGCCTGCAGCCCGATCAGCTTCTTGATCGCCTCGGAGGTGCGGCCCTTGGCCTTGAGCTCCAGGGCGAGGCCGAGCACCACGAGCGCGACCACGACGGCGCTGACGTCCCAGAACACCTCAGCCAGGCTCGGGTCGGGGAAGATCCCCGGGAACGTCACGGCGACCACCGAATAGAGGAAGGCGGCGCTGATCCCGATTGCGATCAGCGTGTGCATGTTGGCTGAGCGGTGCTTCAGGGCCTGCCACATGCCGACGTAGAACTGCGAGCCCGACCACAGCAGCACCGGGAGAGTGAGGACGCCGAGAAGCTCCCCATACGACCTGCCGCTCGACGCTTCCCATTGGCATCCAGTCGCGAAGTCCGGGGATCAGGTCGGGGTAGCTCAGGCCCATCACCGGGATCGAGACAATCGCCGCGAACCAGAACTTGCGCATCAAGGTGCGGTACTCGCGTTCCTGCTCGCCCGCCTGGGCGTCCTGCGCTTCCTCGGTGTCGGCCGTCGGTTCTACCGGCTGGTAGCCACTCGCCTCGATGGCGCGGTCGATGCCGCGCGCGGTCCACCCGCTCGGGCAGATAGACGACATCGGCGGCCTCCGAGCCGAGGCTGACCGAGCATGAGACCGCGCCCGGCGTCGCCTTGAGAGCGTGCTCGATTTGGCTCACGCAGGAAGAGCACGTCATGCCTTTGATGCCGACCCGGACCTTGGCTGTGCCCGCGGTGTAACCGGCGCCCCGGATCGTCTCGAGGATCTCGTGTGCGCTCGTTTGTCCGGGGTCGTAATCGACGCTCGCCCGCTGCGCCGAGAGGTTGACGCGCGCAGCCCTGACCCCGTCCACGCTCTTGAGCGCCTTCTCGAGCAGCGGCGGACAATGGGCGCACGTCATGCCGCCGATCTCGAGCTCGAGATGTCCTGGTTCCGGCGCCGAGGCAGGCTGCGGAGTTCTGTTGCGGAGTTCCCTTACCTGCGCCATGCTCCCAGTCCTCTCATCCGTGGCCGGCTTTTCCATGCATCAGTATCCGACGCTGGATCATCGCAGATAGGCCTCGGCTGCGTAGCGGCGCATCATGCGATGACTATTGAAGTAGTAACCAAGCTTGCTCATCGCCGCTTTCATCATCCAGATCCATTTAGTCCGGTCGCCGTAATACATGGAGAGGACCTGATGCTCGAGCTTGTCGCACAGGATCTCGGAGTCCTGATCCGCGGCTTCCGGATTGGCCGGCGCCGATCGCCCAGCCGGTCTCGCCTTCGATCACGGCCTCGGACCACCAGCCGTCCGGTACGCTGAGATTGAGCACGCCGTTGAGCGCCGCCTTCATGCCGCTTGTCCCCGAAGCCTCCAGCGGAGGTAGCGGCGTATTGAGCCAGACGTCCGCGCCCGAGACCAGGTAGCTGGCGAGATCCATATCGTAGTTCGGGAGGAATGCCGTCCGGATGGTTCCCGACAAGTGCTCGATGTGCCGATGGATCTGCTCGATTGCGCGCTTGCCGGTCTCGTCTTGTGGATGCGCCTTGCCGGCAAACACGATCTGCAGAGGATTCTTGTCGTGGATGGTGATCAAACGCTCGAGATCGGCGAACAGCAGATCAGGTCTCTTGTAGCCGGTCATCCGCCGCGCGTAGCCGATCAGCGGCACCTCGGCTTCCATGGCGATGCCCGATCGCTCGTCGATCTTCTCGATCAGCCTGTGTTTGGCCTCCTGATGCGCTGCCCAAACCGCGTCATCTGGCAGACGATCTGCTCGCACCAGGCGCTCGGGCTCATGCTGCCAGTGCGGGATCTCGGACTGAAAGAGGCGGGCGATGCTCGGCGCGGCCCAGGTGGCGGCGTGCACGCCATTGGTGATGGCGTGGATCCGATAGCCCTTGAACAGCCGGCGCGAGGTCTCTGCGTGCCGCTCGGCAACGCCGTTCACGTAGTTGCTCAGGTTCAGGGCGACACGCGTCAGGTTGAGCTGGTCCGCACCGCCCACCAGCTTGAGCTGGTCAAGCGGCAGGAAGTCTCCGAGCAGGCGCTCCACCAATGAGTAGGGGAAGCGGTCGTGCCCCGCCTCCACCGGCGTGTGCGTGGTGAAGACGCAGAACTCACGAACCCGCATCACGTCGTAGAGGCAGGCCGCGCACAGGTCCTTGACAAAATCGCTGCATTCCTCGGGCAAGATGGCATCGCCTGACCTTTGGTAGCGGCGGAGCAGATCGAGGCAGAGCAGCGCGGCGTGGCCTTCGTTGAGGTGATAGGTGTGAATCTCGAAGCCCAGCGCCCGCAGGATGCGCAAGCCGGCGATGCCGAGCACGATCTCCTGACGCAGGCGGTAGGCCTGATCGCCGCCGTACAGACGCTGCGTGATGAGTCTATCCTCGGGCGCATTCTCCTCGAGGTCGGTATCGAGCATGATGACGGGTACTGCGTACCCCGAGCCCCCTTCGACCAGGTATAGCCAGGGTCGCACCCAGACCTCGCGCCACTCGATCTGTGCTGCAATTTTGGCGTCGAGCTTTGTTGCCCAGGCTTCAGGATCCCACGGGTCGGGGCGATCGACTTGGCGGCCCTTCCCGTCGATCTCCTGATACAGGTAGCCGTCGCGGCTGATCAGGGTGACGAACACGACCGGTAGTTCGAGGTCGGCGCAGGCCCGGGCTACGTCACCCGCCAGAATGCCGAGACCGCCTGCGTAAGTGTGGATCTCCGGCCTGAGCGCAACCTCCATCGAGAAATACGCGATATGGCGGTTCCGGACGAAAGCGTCGAGAATGCTCATGCGCCACCTTTCGCCCACATGCGGTCGCGCGCGACCAGCAGCGGCGCGCCGGAGGTCGGCGCAGGAGCGCGTCGCCGGCGTGCGTTCGTCATCGCGCCAATCTTCCAGCGAAAACGTTGTAGAGCGGACCGAACACCAGGGCGACATACCAGCCGTACGCGAAGCTCTCGGCCAGGCCCAGGAAGAAGCTCGGCCAAGTGAGCCAGGTAAAACCCGGCAGGAGGCGCAGCCAGGTCTGGTACATGGCCTGACCGGGGAACCAGAGATCGAAAAGCACGCAGAGTACGAAGGTGATGACGAAGAACAGGCCGAGGCTCATCCCGAACGCAGCGATCGGGATCCTGGTGACCCCGGAGTGAGCAAGAGGCACGCCGGGTGTCTTTTTCGTTGTTCGCATGGTGATCATGTCAGCCATGGCTATGCTCCAGCTCCGCCGGCAACTCCGATCGGCTGTTGCCGAGGTAGTTTTTAGGGGCCGCTTCGAAGCGCTCGCGGCAAGCCGAGGAGCAGAAATAGTAGACCCAGCCATCGTGCACGGCGGACTTGGCCGTCGCTGTGGCGACAGCTTTGCCGCATACCGGATCGACATCCTCCTCGGGGGCGATCCAGCGCGGGTTGGCCGTCGTCTTGTTGGCGTCCTCGGCCGATTCACGCTGCTTACGATGCCCGTGCCCCATGATGTGAGCGCCGCAGCCAAAGCGCATGATGAGGAAGATCAGGCCGGCCCAAGAATGCGAAGTAGAGCAAAGAACTCCATGTCGATCTCCGCGCCCGCAGACCCACAGTCCAATTCATCTGGAAAGTGCCCGCTTGCGCTCTTCGAACTCCTCCTTGTCGATCTCGCCGCGGGCGAAGCGCTCCTCGAGGATCTGGACCGGCGTCTTGATGGCCGTGGCGTGCTCACCGCCCCCAGCCGAGCCATGGCCGAGGTAGCGGACTGCCAGCACGATCAGCAGGATGGCACCGCCCCAAAACAGGAGCATCATCAGGGAACCGAAGACCATGTGTCCCCAGCCAAAATCATCGTGATGCCAGTACCACCAATCCGGTGGGCCGGCGGGCGTCTGGCCGTACGCAGGCCCGGCCAGAAAGGCCGCCGGCACGACCCAGAGCGCGCTCGTGATGCGTGTGCGCATCCGATTTTGACCTTCTCCTCGCTCGGCCCGCTCAGTTCTGCGGCTGCTGTTGCCCGCCGGTGTCCGGCTGCACGTCGCCGCTATGGCGGTCGACCTTGAAGCGCTGAACCAGAGAGTCGTCGACCGTGACGATTTCGGCGACGATGGTGTCCTCATCGACCTGCTCGACCTTGCCCAGCTTGAGGCGTGGGTTGTCCTGCCACTCGAGCCAGTGCCCAAAGAAGTGCCGGACGTCGTCAGTCGTCAGGTGCTGGGTAGGGGTGACCCGCATCGCGGGGCCTTGGCCACCCATCATGCCCCGACCGCCCATGCGCTGCGCCATCATGGCGTGCATGCCACCCGGACCCATCATGCCCGGCCCCGTGCCCTGACCAGGCATGCCGGGCATCTGCTGCATGCCTTGGCCCATCATGCCCGGCCCCATGCCTTGGCCCATCATCCCGGGCATTTGTTGAATCTGAGGCCCCATCATCCCTGGGCCCATGCCCTGACCGGGCGGGCATGGCGTTTGCTGATATCCCATGCCCTGACCGGGCGTGCCGGGCATCTGTTGCATCTGGGGCCCCATCATCCCGGTACCCATGCCTTCACCCTGCCGCATCATACCCGCCTGGGCGAACGCTGCCGAGCTGGCGACCGCGAGTACGGCGATGCCGGCGATCGTCGAGATCAACATCCTGGTCGGCTTGGTCATGGCAGCGTCCTCCGTGAGCGTGTTTCGATCTCTGGGAACTAGGCCGCGAGCAGGGCGCCGCAATGCGTGGCCGACGGCGATTTAGTTTCTGAGTGTTGCAGGGCGGCGGCTTTGATACACACCGATACAATTCCGAAGCCACGGGCCCAGCGCCTCCTCGACCTCCGCCTCCAAGGCCTCCTCCACGATCAACTGCGTGGCGACGCGGAGCGGGGCGGAGCATTCGTCGCTGCTCGCGGCTGGCCATCGATCGAAGGGCGCAACTCCTCGCGGGTCCATTCCGATGCTGATAGTCTCGTCGCCATAGCGTGCTTCTGGTTGTGTCATCCGCCTCCCGGCTGCGCGCCCTAGCCCAAGGCGGTTCGTTCTATCGGGCGACGCTGTGAGACAGGTTTGGACCCGATGACCGCACACCCTACGGCTCCGCAGCCGGCGTCACCGGTTGCTCGTGCCTTCAAGGCCGCCTTCGCGGAGCAGCAGGACCCGCTCGTCCCAGTCGGCGTTCACGGTCTCGTGGGTGCGAGTGGCAAGACGTCCCGATTGGAGTTCGTTGGCTAACATGTCTCGCGGTGTGTTCATGTCGGACTGCGTGAAGGTGACCGTGAAGAGCGAAAGGGGTCGGTCGAGACGCTCCTCGACGACCGATCCGACCCAAACCGGAAATGCGGTCCGGTTGGTGAGCTTCAGGTCGACACCCCACAGCCGGAGCACCCACCGCGATGCCTTCGGTGCCGTATCGTTTGGCAGAATGAGGGTCAGGCTCGGAAGCCGTCCACTGGCGAGATCGGGAATGACGGGTAGCTCGGTGGGAGTGACCTTTGTGGTCAGCCAGCCCAGGGTGTCGAGCGGGGTCCAAGGCGCTGGCGCGCGCCATCCCTTGCCCAGCAACAACTCCCGCACAGAGGTCAGGCTTCCGGCCCATTGGATGGTCAGCGGCTCTTCGATCTCGCCGGTGAGATCGATCCGCCGGGCTGGGAGCTGCTGCCATCCGGTTTGCCACCACGTGTCCGCAGGCATGGTGGCCACTGTACTCTTGACAGCATAGCGTTCGACGTCGAACGCGTGATGCCGAGAGATGTTGATGGCCCCGGCGACGGCAAGCGCCGCGCACCCGACGACGATCAGGCCCGTCGCGCCGACCGATTCGGACCGCTTGCGCAGATAGGAGAAGCCGAGCGCGGCGAGCCAGGCTGTCCCGAACGCCAGCCCGCCGACCACATCGGAGAGCCAGTGGGCGCCGAGGTAGAGGCGCGAAAACGCGATCATGAACACAAGGCAAGCGACGCTGAAGGCGACCGGAAGGCGCCATGCGGGATGCAGCTCCCGGGCGATCAAGAAGGCGAGGAAGCCGTAGAGAACGATGTTGACCGTGCTGTGGCCGCTGGGGAAGGAGAAGGCGCTCGAGCCGGTGTAGAGCAACTCGCCGGGCCGGCCGCGGTGGAGCGCGACCTTGATCACGGTGTTGAGGACGGAAGCGCCAGCGATCGCCACCAGCCAATAGGCAGCCGTGCGCCAGGCGCGTTTCCAGGCGAGCCACAGGCACACGACGAGCGTCATTGTCACCACGACGACTGTATCGCCCAGCTCGGTGATGGCGATCATCACCTTGTCGCCAGGGGCTGTGCGCAGGTCCCGGAGCGCCTGGTAGATCGCGATATCGGCACGCACCAGGGGATCGCCGCTGACGACGTCTTCGAGGATGCCGAAGAACACCCAGGCGGCGCCGAACAGCAGGAGAGCCAGCAGCGCTAGTCCCCTGGCGTCGGAGCGCGATGGATCAAGCATGATGAGGAAGATCCGCCTCCACCGGGAATCCCGGGTACCAGCCCACACGCGGATGCGCTCCACCGCGCCTGACAGGAGCGGCATGCCGCGACGCAGGGCGAAGCGCACGACGTGGATCGTCGCCCAGATCAAGACGACCAGGAGAACGAGCAAAACGGCAAGCGGCTTCGCGGCGGCTCCGAACAGGCTGAACGAGGCGCCGACCAGCACGCCCGGCAGGATGTGCGATGGCGCCCAGGCGAGTGCGGACAGGACATTGGCGGCATAGAACCGCCGCGGCGGCATCCGCAGTATGCCGGCAATGAGGGGGATGAAGACACGTACGCCGGGGGTGAAGCGGGCGAGAAAGACGCTCTTGTCACCGTGTCGGGCGAAAAAGCCTTCGCTCCGGGCGATCAGCGCCGGGTAACGGTTCAGCGGCCGGACATTCGAAATCTTGCGATGATAGCGATGGCCGATCCAGAACGAGAGGCCGTCGCCGATGATCGCGCCTGCAACCGCCGCGACGAGCAGCGGCCAGAGAGTTACCGCCCCGGTCGGCACGAGCGCGCTGATGGCGAGGATGACGGCCGAGCCGGGGACGACGGCGCCGACAATCGGGATGGATTCCGACAGGGCGAGCAGGAGCACTCCCGCATAGGCCAGATGCGGGTGTGCGGCGATGAACGCGGTGACGGTGGAGAGAAAGGACGTCACATCCCAACGCGCCTACAAGATGCCGGTGAGCGCTCGGTCCGCTCGTGTTCCCTCGCGATACAGAGCGCGAACGAGCGCGGCCGCGACGATCCCGGTCAGGACGCCGCCGAGAACATCGCTCACGTAATGCGTGCCGATGTAGACGCGTGAAACGATCACCAGCACTGCGGCCGCCAGAAACCAGAGCCCGAGCCGCCGCATCCCGTGGAAGAGAAAGGCTGCCGCGATGGCGACGGTCGCCGTTGCGTGATCGGAGGGAAACGAAGGGTCGGCGCTGGGGGCAATCAAGAGGTGCGTGACACCGGCGTCATATGGGCGCGTTCGATGCGCGAACAGCAGGATCAGCTGGTTGAGCGCGAGGCCGAGCAGGAAGGAGAAGCCGGCGGCGAGAAGAACATGCCGCGTGTGCTGCCGATCGCCCCGCCGCCACCATTGGAAAGCGACTGCCAGGACGAGGAGCGGAACGCCGATCGTCGAAACCCAGATCATCAGGAAATCGAGCACGGTGTTCTTACCGGCAAGACCGTTGATGACGTGTGTGATTGCGGCGTCAGTTTCGTACATGAACAGACCGAAATTCCAGCTTCAGAGTGCGTCCGTCCCCGGGCCCGAGTGTCGACGCAACGATCCTCGAGTTCAAAAGTGCTGGGCGGCTTGGTGGTGCAAGCGTCCTCCGTGCCTCCGGTTTGATGTCCGGGAGCCAAACCGCGACCTAGGCGCCGCAATGCGTGGCGCAATGCGTTTCGGGCTCCGAGTGTTGTACGCGGCCCACCAATCCCGGGCGCGACCGTCGTTTTGTCTGGCATTACCGTTACCTCGGCACCTGTGTCTCGGGTCGGTCCCAGCCGGGCATGAGGTCGCGGCCGCAGTGCATGCAGAACGGCTTCGGTGCCCCCGGCGGTTTCGGCGCACTCGGCGCGCATTCATCGCAGGCCGCGATGACCCGTGATTTGCCGGCCAGCTCAGTGGCGTCGAACGTCAGGAGCACTGAGACATCGACGCGGCAGACATTCGGCTCGCGTAGCAGGAGCTTGTAGAGCCCGTGGGGCGTCCACACCCAGTACGGGCGTCCGAGGAGGTAAGACGCAAGCGCCGCGCACGTCATCCAGCCGCGGGCTTGGCTGCCCCGTCCGGGGATCGCTTCGCGCACGAGCAGGACGTCGCCGCGCGCTCCCCAAAGGAGAAACTTCCGCGCCTGCTCCGAGTTGATCGTGGCCGTGAGCAGACGATGCCACCACGGCTCGAAGAGGGTCCATTCGCCCGGCCGCGCCGGCCGCATGGCGAAGACATGCTTGTGCATCTCGTTCACGAACCGGTGCCACCATTGCTTCTTGAGCCCGGGCACGAAGCAGACGAACCAGCTCCCGGCCTCCAGCGTCACCGGCGACCCATCCTGATCGATCGCGAGATCGATCGTCTCCAGGTCGCCGCCTCTCGGGTCAACTGCTGCTGCTCGGCGCGTGTTTTCGCCATGGCTGTGTTCCTCTCTATCTTCCCATCGACCAAACCGCTTATGCGCGCAGGTCGGCGAGGACGGCGTCGAGGTGGCGGACAATCAGCGAGAGGTGGCCCTCGTCCGGGAGGTAGTGGCACTCGCTGCTTGGCAGCGCCGCCGCGAGGTGCTGCGCGGTTGCCGCAGGCACGATGTTGTCGGCCAGTCCCTGCCAGATCCGCACCGGTACAGTCACTTCCTGCAGCCTGAAGTCCCAAGGCCGCGCCAGCAGCGTCAGCTCCCACGCGGCGCCGCGTCCGCCCTGGCGCAGCGCCTCCGCCGTGCTCTCAATGAACATCGCACGGTAGCCGGGATCGGCGAGCACCCGGCGGTCCGCGGGGGGCGCGGTGGCCATCATGTGCGCGAGTTGGTGTCCTGGGTGGCGGCGAATCCACCTCGCCACGAGTTGGGCAGCCAGACGCGCCAGGAACGGCGAGCGCGCGGCGAGCGCCAACGCCAATCGGTTCAGCGTGACCATGTCGTGCGTGAGTTGCGTGCGGGCGAGCGGCCCCACGGCGGCGATCAGGCCACGCGGCTGATACGCTCAGGGATGCGTGCGGCGCAGGCGAGGGCATAAGGGCCACCGCCGGAGACCCCGACGATGGCGAAGCGCTCCAGCTCAAACTGATCCGCCAGCTCCGCCATGTCCGCCGCCCAGGCACTGATCGTCCGACCCGGCAGGAACGTGGATGCCACCGAACCCGGGACGATCTGGCGCAATCAGTCGCAAGCCGTGCCGCCGCGCGGCGCCTGCCGCGAGGCGGCCCTCCAGGCGCGAGCCCGGATAACCGTGAAAGTACAGGACCGGGCTTCCTTCGGGGTCGCCCAACTCGAGGCAGGCGAGGGTGCGCCCATCCGCGAGCCGCAGGCGGTGTTCGCGCTCCATCGCCTGTCCGTCATGCTCACCTCCTTGCACTGCTTCAATAAGCGCAGGGCGGTGCCTCATCTAACTGTAGACCGCAGGATCCTGGCGTCCCTCCGCGCGCCAGGCCGCACCAAGCGAGCTAATTGTGGTGCCGGAAGTGCACAATGTCCGCCCCCAGGCGATTTGGTAGCGGACTGTTTCAGGAGGCGTCGCCTGATACAGTCCGATACAATTTCGTGCTGAGAGCGGCAGTGAACGGGCGCTACCAAGCGACAGCGGAGGGCTGGCTCTTGGCGAAAGCGACGCAGTTCTCTTCGAACATCCGAGGCGCGCTGCCGAGTAGCCGTCGGGACGCTTGGATGGCGCCGGAAGAGGGACGCCAGCAACGCGGGAGCAGGCGCACCGGCGTGCGCCCGTGGCCGACACGCATGACCTGTTGCGCCAGGCCGAGCTCGACGGCGAGCGGGTCGCCGCGCTCTTCCGGCTGCATCATTTTCGCGTCGTTCCTGTCGGTCGTCGCCTTCACCGACCAGGGCCTGCATCGGCTCGATATCTCCGACATGGTTCTGCTTGTACGGCGTCGGGACGCTGATCGGCATCGGTCTCGCCTGGCGGAGGATCTTCCATCCGTCGATCCCTTATCTGTTCGTCACCTTCGACATCGTGATGGTGTCGATCCAGCTGCTGCTGCTGACCGAGATGATCGGCATGCCGCCGACCCACAGTTTCGCCATGCCGGTCGCGACCCTGGTATTCGTCATCATGGTCCATGCCTCCATGCGCTACCGGCCGTGGCTGGTCGTCTATGCTGCGGCCTTGTTCGTCCTGACCGTCGAAGTCGGCGGCTTTCTGCTTTCGGCTCGGCGATGGCAGCATGCCCGGTCACGGCATGCCCATGGCTGGTCAGGGAATGCTCGGGAACTTCATGCTCTTCCAGGCTTTCCCAGTTACGATTATTGGGCTGTCAGCCGTGATTCTCTTTGTGACTGGGCGACGAACCAGACGTCTGCTCTTCGAATCGATCAACCAGACCTACCGCGTGGCAAAGCTATCGCGCTATTTCTCGCCGAACCTGGCAGAACGGCTGGCGGCAAGTCCAGACGAGCACCTGCTGGCGGGAAGCCGTCAGCGCGTGGCTGTGCTGTTCGTCGACATCCGCGGCTTCACGGCCATGGCCGAGGCGATGGATCCGACGGAGTTGGGCGGGTTTCTGTCGGAGTTTCGAAGCCGCCTGTCGGCGCCGATCTTCAGCCATGATGGCACGGTCGACAAGTTCATCGGCGACGCCATCATGGCGGTGTTCGGCACGCCGCTGTCCGCACGCCGATGATGCCCGCCGGGCGATCGCCTGCGCCCTTGAGATGCTCGATATGACCGAGCGCTGGTCCAGAGAGCGAGAGACAGGCGGGCCTGTCATCCGATCGCAGTCGGCATCGGCGGCCATTTCGGCGAGGTCTTCGCCGGCGCTCTCGGCGACCAGCGCCTGCTCGAATACACGGTCATTGGCGATACCGTGAACGTTGCCGAGCGATTGGAGAAGCTGACACGCGACGTGCCGAGCTCGCTGGTCATCTCGTCGGCTCTGCTCTCCGCCGGGGGTGACATCGGCCGCGGGGCACCGTTGGCAGCCTCTCGCTGGCCAGCGGCTCAAGGGACACGGTGAGTCCGGTCGACGCATTCGCCTTGGTCTCGCGGCCCAGCAGCGAGCGACAGCCGGGCTTCGTCGGGGGTGGACGAAGAGGTAGATGATGGAAGAATTGGCGCACGTTCTGATTGTCGACGACGACCGCGAGCTGTTGCGGCTTTTGGCCCGCTTCCTCGAGCGGCATGGGCTCAGGGTCAGCACGGCGCGTGACGGCCGCGAGATGCGCCAGACGCTCGCCGACTGGCGGATCAATCTGATCGTTCTGGATCTCATGCTGCCGGGCGAGGATGGTCTGACGCTGTGCCGGCAGCTGCGCGCGACGTCCGACATTCCGATCATCATGCTCACCGCAATGGGCGAGGAGACGGATCGCATCATCGGACTCGAGATGGGCGCCGATGACTATCTGCCGAAGCCCTGCAGCCCGCGCGAGTTGCTCGCCCGGATCCGATCGGTGTTGCGGCGCACGCGGAACACCGGGATACCTCTGGCGCAGCGGGCCAGAATCCTGGCTTTCGAGGGATGGCAACTGGACTTGGCCCGGCGGCGCCTGAAGTCGCCGGACGGTTTCGTCGTCGACCTCAGCCCGACCGAGTTCGAACTCCTCGCTGCGTTCGCGGAGCATCCGCAGCAGGTGCTGAGCCGTGAGCAGCTGCTGGACCTGGCGCACGGCCGTGGCGCTGCACCGTTTGATCGAACCATCGATATTCAGGTGAGCCGCCTGCGGCGCAAGATCGAGCCTGACCCCAAAAACCCGGAACTGATCACGACGGTCCGCGGCGGCGGCTATCTCTTCACCCCATCGGTCTCCCATGCTGAAACGCCTGATTCCTGACACGATCGCCGGGCGCACCCTTGCCGTGCTGATCCTCGGGCTGACGATTTCCCACGTTTTGAGCATCGCGACTCTATTTCACCGACCGTACGACCGCTCTGCTGCTGACGGGCGGCGAGCACGTAGCCGATCGGGTGGCGACCATTGCCCGCATCGTGGAAAAGACTGAGCCATCGGCGCGCGCGCGCGTCGTTGCGCTCGCTGAAGACCCGCGCCTGCGGATCAGCCTCACAGCCAGAAGCGCGATCGATTCCGAACAGGCCGATGGCTGGCAGGCGCGGATCTTGCGCTCGGCCCTCGAGTCGTACTTGGGCGGCGCCGGCGAGCCAGATTACAAGCTGCGCTACGTGGGGTCCGGAGCCGCGAGCACGGGTTTGGGGCCGGAATTCCAACGACGCGCACGTCGTCGATGTCTCATATCAGCTTTCGGACGGCACCTGGCTCAACTTCACCGTACCAGTATACCCGAGAGACCCGCTTCTTTCCTTCCGCTTCATCCTGTCGATGGTCGTCATGATTGGCGCGGTCGTGCTCCTGTCCGCCATTGTCGTGTATCAGATGGCGGCGCCGCTCCGGACGCTTGCCGCCGCGGCGCGACGGCTCGGGACTCGATGTGAGCGCGCCGGCCTTGCCGGAGACCGGGCCGCGCGAGGTTCGCCAGGCAGCCCATGCGTTCAATGAGATGCAGCGGAGGATCCGCCGCTTCGTCGAGGACCGGACGCAGATGCTCGCCGCCATCTCGCACGATCTGCGCACACCCGATCATGCGCCTGCGGCTGCGGGCCGAGCTGATCGACGATGAGGACGAGCAGGCGCGGGCGCTCGGCGACCTCGAAGAGATGGAGCGGATGATCGCATCCACGTTGTCTTTCGCTCGGGATGAGCGTCGACGAAGCGCGGGAGACGGTCGATCTCGTGGCGCTCGTCCAGCGGGTCTGCGACAGCCTCGAAGACACAGGGCTCAAGGTCGAGTTTGAGACGCAGGGACGGCTGGCTTATACATGCCGTCCGAGCGCACTGCGGCGGGCGCTCTCGAATCTGATCGAGAACGCTGCCCGCTACGGCGAAGATCGCCAGGGTCGACCTTTCAACGAGCGAGAACACGGTCGTGGTCCGCATCGATGACCAAGGCCCCGGGATCCCCAGTGACCAGATCGAGAATGTCTTCGACCCGTTCCATCGCATCGAGACGTCGCGCTCGCGCGAGACCGGCGGCACCGGGCTTGGTCTCACGGTCGCCCGCAGCATCGTGCGCGGCCACGGCGGCGAGATCCACCTTAAGAACCGCACCGAAGGCGGCCTCAGGGTCGAGGTGATCCTGCCGCGCTGAGTGTGGCCCCAGCACGACTGAGCAGCGCTTGAGCAAAACCGGAGGAATGAGGTGGCAAAAATCGAGAGCCTATATGGAACCACCCCAGCCGAGATCTTCCAGAGCGGTCTTGAACGAAACGAGCAGATCGAAGCGGTCGCCGCCTGCGTGCTATGGAAGGACGGTACCGTCACCGCCGGCTGGTCCAACATCGACCCTAGGCTACTGGCCTACATGATCGCTGCGTTGGACCAGCGATTTCGCCGGCTGCATCTGGATGAGGTCGGGTCGTGAGAGGACGACGCCACGATTGGCCTTCGGATAGCAGCTGATGCACCAAAAGCTGGCCACCGCGCTCCAAATCGCTACCAGCCGCTAGGCTCCAGAGGATCACGTGATGTCCGCCGTATGGTATGTGCTCGTAGTTGCAATTGTCGGCGCTTTTCTCGCGGCGGCGATCAAGATCCTGCGCGAGTATGAGCGGTCCGTCATGTTCACCCTGGGCCGCTTTACCGGCGTCATGGGACCCGGTCTCATCATCATGATCCCGGTGATCCAGCAGATGGTCCGGGTGGACTTACGCACGCGAGTGCTGGATGTGCCACAGCAAGACGTGATCTCCCGGGACAATGTCTCTGTGAAGGTCAACGCTGTGGTGTACTACCGCGTCGTGCAGCCGGACAGATCGATCATCCAGGTCGAGGATTTTGACAGTGCCACCAGTCAGTTGGCGCAAACAACGCTGCGGTCCGTCCTAGGTCGCCACGATCTGGACGCGATGCTGGCCGAGCGCGAAAGGCTCAATGCGGACCTGCAGCGCATCCTCGACGAGCGGACCGATGCCTGGGGCATCAAGGTGAGCAACGTCGAGCTGAAGCACGTGGACATCGACGAGCGAATGATCCGGGTGATTGCGCGGCAGGCCGAGGCCGAGCGCGCGCGGCGCGCCAAGATCATCGAGGCCGAAGGCGAGCAGCAGGCGGCGCAGAAATTCCTCGATGCCGCGACGATCCTGTCCGCCCGCCCCGAGGCCATGCAACTGCGCTATCTCTCCACGCTGATGACCATTGCCAACGAACGCTCGAGAACGATCGTCTTCCCGTTTCCGCACGATCCCAGGCGTCTGCTCCAGGGACTGATGAACCGAGATTTCTTGTCTTAGGTCAGCGTCCTCCTGAGTGCGGCGAGCGATAGCCCGAACGACCGGGAGGCCGATGGCCAGGAGCGCCAACTCGTGAGGCGAGAGTTCGACAAAGCCCGCGCCCTTGAGGAAGAATGCCGAGGATCACCTCCATGTAATGAGTGAGCGGGCCAAGGGGACTGCCCGTCCACCGGAGGATTGGCTTCAGCCGCGTGATAGGAACGGAGGAGCCCGTCCAACCGGGCGTCTTCAGTGGTGGTCCTGGGCCTCAGTGTTCCCCTCGTCGGCCACGGCGCGATCGTTCCGACGGCCGCTCATCCAGAACCAGACGGCGAGAAGGCCATAGACGACGGAACCCACGACGAACCACCACGTCCACCATAGAACCGGGAGGTCCGCACTTTCCGGCAGGGCGAGAACAGACATCTCAATGCCTCCAGCACGACATGCTCGCGATG
This sequence comes from uncultured Alphaproteobacteria bacterium, assembly GCA_963731495.1. Lineage (GTDB taxonomy): Bacteria > Pseudomonadota > Alphaproteobacteria > Geminicoccales > Geminicoccaceae > DASUGG01. The sequence continues at coordinate 91,896 of CAVSVZ010000071.1, read as the reverse complement.
GTGCCCCGGTCAGGGCAAGCGGTCTCAGATCCAACCATCGAAACGCGAGCGACCCCAAGTGCTCACAGCGCGAAGAAGACGAGGTAGAGCGCGATCCACATCGTAACGACGAAGGTCCAGAACCGCACGCCGCCTTCGACGACCCAGTGATTGTCTCGCGTGTAGGCGCCACGGCGGCCGGCGACAGCGGCGGCGCCAGCCAGATCGCACCGATGAGGATATGGGCGGCGTGATAGCCCGGTGGAGATGACGTAGGTCTCGCCGAAGCGCCGATCCCGGCGCGAATGACAAGCGTCAACCAGTCGAAGACCATGGCGACAAGGACCGCGACCGCCGAGCAGGGCGGTGAGGCGAGGTTGACGCGACATCGCCACGGCGTTGCCGGCAGCGATGCGGCGCAGCGCGAGGCCCGCCGGCATCAGGCTCACGATAAGCGCGACGGTGATGCCGAGTGCCGATGGCGTCGCCGGGCCCGAGCGGGCCGCCCCGCCCGGCGAGCACGAAGCGGGTCGAGAACAGCGTGACGAAGATCATCGTCTCGGCGATGATCAACAGCCAGATGCCGCCGCGATACATGCGGCGGTCGTTGTCCGATAGGGCGAAGAACGCTGGCGTGTGCAAGGGCGGCGGCTGGACGTCATGCACTTCGCCTCCTTCCCATAGATGTAGAAGTCCTCGCGTCACGACGGGCTGCCTGATCGAAGTTGTCGTGCGGCGGCGGCGACGTGGTCTTCCATTCAAGCGTCGTGCCGCCCCAGGGATCGGCCGGTGCCCGCGCGCCACGGAGCCACGCCACCACGATATTGAGGAAGGCGATGAAGAAGCCGAGGCCGAGCACGAAGGACCACAGCGAGGTCCACATATTGATGCCTTCGAGATAGGGCATGTAGACCGCACCCGCCGGTTCATGCCCTCGACGCCAGCGATGAACATGGCGAAGAAGGCGGCGTTGAAGGCGATGAAGCGTTACCAGGCGGCGAGCTTGCCGACCGTCTCGTTGTACATGCGGCCGGAGATATTTCGGGAACCAGTAGTGGGTGGCGCCGAGCCAGGCGAACACCATGCCGCCGATGATCGTGTAGTGGAAGTGCGCGACGACGAAGTAGGTATTGTGGAGCTGGAAGTCCGCCGGCACGTCGGCCAGGAAGACGCCGGTGAAGCCGCCGATCAGGAAGTTCAGCATGCTCATCAGGACGTAAAGCATTGGCGTTCTGCAGCCGCAACCGGCCCTGCCACAGAGTGCCGATGGCGGCGATGTACATGAAGCCGGTCGGGATCGAGATCAGCTCGGTCGTCGTCATGAAGGGGATCAGCCGGATCGTCGGCCGTGTTCGTGAACATGTGGTGGGTCCACACGTAGCTCGACAGCACGACGACGCCGAGGAAACCGGCCAGCGACCCAGTTGTAGCCGAACAGCGACTTGCGGCTGAACACCGGGATGATCTCCAGCCACATGCCCCATGCCGGCAGCATGATGATGTAGACCTCCGGATGGCCGAACAGCCAGAAGAGGTCCTGCCACAGAACCGGCAACCCCTGCGGCGGAGAAGAAGTTGGTGGGGATCAGCCGGTCGAGCAGCCCCATCACCATCGCCGCGCCGATCACCGGGACCCAGATCAGGTTGAGCACCGAGGTCACCAGCATCGACCAGACGAAGACCGGCAGACGCCGCATTGTCAGTCCGGGCGCCCGCATATAGAGCGTCGTCGCGATGACGTTGATGGCCGTCAACAGCGACGACAGGCCGAGCGAAAGGACGCCGAGATAATAGAGGTCCTGGCCGGGCGCATCCATCGCCGAGAGCGGCGCGTAGCCGGTCCAGCCGGTCTGAAAGCCGCCGACCAGCGGGCTCAGCAGGATGGCGAAGACGCCGGGCAACACGAGCCACCAGCTCACGCCGTTCAGCCTGGGGAACGTCATGTCCTCGGCACCGATCATGAGCGGCACGAAGTAGTTGCCGAAACCGCCGACGATGGCCACCACAGCGACCGCAAACAGCATCAGCGTGCCGTGAATGGAGAAGGCTGTGTTGTAGTTCTGGCTGGTCGAGAAGAACGACAACGTCGGCGACATCAGCTCGATGCGCATGACCATGGCGAGCACGCCGGCGATGCCGAAGGCGAAGATCGCCGCCCACAGATATTGCAGACCGATGACCTTGTGGTCGGTATTGAAGCGGAAATAGCGCGCAATGCCCTCGCCCTCGTCCCAGCGTCGATGGCACGCCGAACCAGGGCAGCACCCACCCCTCCCAGGCGCCGCCGCCGAGCACCCAGCCGGCGACGGCGAACACATAGCCGATCGTCACCGGCAGTTCGGCGGTCAGATCGGAGCCGGCAAGAAGGGCCGTGAGCCACGCCCCGATGATAAAGCCGATGATCGCCCACAGAACGGCACGCAGCATCGGGAACGTGCCATCGAGGAACCGGCTCCTGGGCGCTGCGGGGACAAGGCCGATATCGGTGGTTGCCATCAGTCATGGCCTCCCATTGGCATCTTGTCGTTCCCTTGAGCGCCCGGACCGGGCACAGGCTCCATCGGCATGGACATCGAACCGGCATCTCCGGAAGGAGCGGCGCGCCCGGCAGGTTCCTCCATGTCCATAGATGGCCCCATGTTCATCTGATTCTCGGGCGGGGCCATCGGTGTGCCGCCGGGGCTATTCATTTCCATTCCCGGCATGTTCGTGGCCGGCATGTTCATTCCGGGCATGCGCATGCCGCCCATCTCACCTTCCGATCTCCGGGCGGTCTCGATCCATGTGTTGAAATCGGCCGGGGAGACGACCCGGACGACCGCCCGCATCTCGGCATGACCGACACCGCAGATCTGCGAGCATTGAAGGCGCGCCATCGGATCGGCCGTGGTGTCGATGATCTGGTCAGGCGTCACCACGAGCGTCCAGACGTGACCTGGCACCACCGCCTTTTTGATGCCCCACGCGGGGACCCAGAACGAATGAATCACGTCGGCCGAACTCAGGACGAACCGGACCGGCATGTCGACCGGCACGACGAGCTCGGCCTGGTTCGTTAGCCCCTGTGCGGGATAGGCGAAGCGCCATTGCCACTGGCTCGCGGTCACGTCGACCTCAAGCGGATCGGTCGCAGCGGTGGCGATCGACCAGAGCGAGGAGAGCCCGGTGATGCCCGGATGGAAGATGAACAGGACGTTGAGGGCCGTGCTCACCACCACCCAGCCCCAGGGAAACGCTCGACCCGTGCGGTATTGGTGGTCGCTTGGCTGGCCGTCGTCGTCCCCCACCCGAAACCTTATCATCGAATAGACGACGATCAGGACGACCAAAACGAAAACCGGGACCGTGACTCGCAGGAGAAAGACGACCGCGTCAGAGGTAACCAGGCCCTGCTTCGAGGCAGCACCCGGGTAATGGCCGATCAGATCAGCGGTCACGACTTCGGCGATGACCGAGAAGACCAGCCAGAGGATAGCCAGTCTGATCAGGTCGCGTCGCGTGTCGTCAGATACCATATGGCCTCGCTTTCGCCCGCGAGCACACCCGCCGCAGCGGCCTCAGGCGGCCTTGGGTAAGACGGTGATCGTCCCCTTCATGCCGTTCAGGAAATGCTGCCCGCTCTGCTGGAAACAGCCGTACGTCCATTGGCCAGGCTTGTCGGGCACGATGAACGAGAAGGTGAGATGGCCTTTGGGGCCGACCACCGGCATGAAGCCGGTCATCTCCTCCTCCTCCATCGCCATCGGTCCCATTGGTTCTTTCGCCATGACCTGCATCGGCGCGAGCCCGGCGAGCTTCGCCGCGCCGGGCATCAGCATCTGCAGCCCGGAGCCGGAGACGATCTCGATGGTTGTGCCGGAGAAGAACGGCGTCTCGAACCCGTCCTCCTGATGCAGGCCGAACACTGTCTCCTCGGTCCGCGGCGTTCGACCGACCATGAATTCGTGCGGCTTCGGCGGTACCGTCTGCGATTGCTCGATGAGGGTGATGGTGACGCGGTCACCGACCCGCCACACCATCTTGGCGGGCGAGAAGCGGTAATCCGTCATCGCGATCGTGAACGCGCCATCCGCGGCGGGCAGGCTGCCGGAATGTTCCCAGCCGTAGGCGCCAGCCGCCAACACAACAGTAATGGCTGCCGACGCTACGATCTGACGCACCCTGAGCGAGCGAAGCGCTCGCAGGCTGCTCATGACACGCCTCTCCTGAAGGCTCGTTATGTTTTGATTTCAATAGTACCAGCCGGACGCGCCTGGCGCAAATGGCACCTTGACGCTTGCCATCCGTCGAGGCGGCGCCGGTCTCCGGGTCGTCGTGGACGGACAGGGATCAGACAGGATCCTCACGTCACTGTTCTCTTGAAAACAAACAGTGAAAGCGCAAACAGAGGGGCGCCAATCGCGACGAGCGCCAGCGCGTGCGACCAGAGTTCGGCAAAACCCGCGCCCTTGAGAAAGATGCCGAGGATCACCTCCATGTAGTGGGTGAGCGGGCTGAGCTGGGACAGGTTCTGCAGGAAGGCCGGCATGCTCGCGATCGGCGCGAGCGTGCCGGAGATGAACATCACCGGGAACAGTCCGAAAAAGCTCAACAGCAGCGCCTGCTGCAGGGTCCGGCTGATCGCCGAGACGAACACGCCAATGGCGATCGCGCTCATGAGGAAGAGAGCGGTCATGCCAAGGAACAGGAGCAGGCTGCCGCGCAGCGGTACGCCAAACCACCAGACGATCAGCAGGCTCGGGAACACCGAGAGCAGCCCCATCGCAAGCGTCGGCGTGGTCTTGGCGAGGAACAGCTCGCCGGTCCGGATCGGGGTCACCATGAGCTGCTCGATGGTGCCGATCTCCTTCTCCCGCACGATCGAGGCGGCCGGGTGGATGACGCCCACCATCAGCGCTGCAAGCGCGATCATGGAGAGCACCACGAACGGCGTGAAGGTCTGATCGGGATTGTACCAGACCCGGATTGCCGGCCTGAGCATCGCGTTCGGGTCGCTGGCGGTCAGGGACCGGCTGCGCTCGAACAGATCGATGATCTGGAGCGCGTAGGTCCGCGCTAGCGCGGCCGTGTTCGAATTGGTGCCATCCAGGATCACCTGCACGGCGGGCGTGCGATCACGCTCGAGCCTCTCCTGGAAGTCCTCTGGAATTACGAGGGCAATCCGCGCCTTGCCGTCTTCCAAAAGACCCGCGGCCTCTTGCGCGCTCGCGGCATGTCCGGCGAGCGAGAACGCACCGCTCACGATGAAGCGTTCGGTCAGCTCACGACTCGTCGGCGAGCGATCGAGGTCGGCGACCGTCAGAGGCAGGTTTTTGACATCGAACGAGAGCGCGTACGCACAGATCACGACCTCCACCGTGTACAGCCAGAGGATCAGCACCAGCATCACGCGATCGCGAAAGAACTGGATCAGTTCTTTGATCAAAAGCCCGCCGAGGCGCGCGCGCATCACGCGACCTTCTTCTTGAAGCGCCAGGTAGCAAGCAGAAACACGGCGAGCGTGTAGACGAGCAGAAGCGCGACGTTCGGCCAGAGCTCCTGAACGCCCGCGCCCTTGAGCGTGATGCCGCGCGACAGCTCGACGAAGTAGGCGGCCGGAAAGATCCGCGTGTAGAGCTGCAAGACGTAGGGCATCGTGAAAATGGGAAAGAGAAAACCGGAGAACAGGAATGACGGCATGAGGGTGATGATCAGCGACAGCAGCATCGCGACCACTTGGCTGCGCGTGATGGTGGAGACGAGAAGGCCAATGCCGACGGTGCAGAAAACATAGATCAGGCCCGCGGCGAGCAGGAAGGCGAGGCTGCCGCGGAACGGCACGGCAAACCAGGCGAACCCCACGCCAATCACCATCACGATCTGAACAAACGCGATGAGACCGTAGGGCACGAGCTTGCCGGCGATGAACTCGGCGCCGGTGAGCGGCGAGGCAAAGATCTGCTGGATCGAGCCGGTCTCCTTCTCACGGACGATCGCGAGCGCCGTCAGCAGTGGCGGAAACGCCATCAGGATCACGCCGAACAGCCCGGGCACGACATCGTTTACGCTCTTGAGCGGCGGGTTGTACCAGACCCGCGGCTCGACCCGCACACGGGGCAGATCGGATCGTCCGAAGGCCGAGATGATCGCCTCGGCGTAGCTGGCCACGAGGAGCGCGGTGGCCGAAAAAGTACCGTCCACCAGCACCTGCACGGCCGGACTCTCAGCGCGCACGATCCCGGCGTGGAATCGCGGCGGGATGATGACCGCCAGGTCGACATCGCCCCGCTGGAGGGCTGCCTCGGCCTGCTCCGGACTCGAGAAGGAGGCTTCTAGACGGAAATAGCCGCTGCGCACGAAGGCGTCCTCGAGCGCGCGGCTGGCCGGCGTCCGATCCTGGTCCAGGATGCCGAGCGACACGTCGTCGATGTCGAGCGAGATCGCATAACCGAACAGGAACAGCATCACCAAGGGCAGCAGCAGGGCGACGCCGATCGTCACCGGATCGCGCAGGATCTCGCGGGTTTCCTTACCGACCACGGCGCCGATCCTGCGCAGGTTCACGGTGCACCTGCAACGCCGGCACGAAGTCGGCGGTCGCGCTCGATGTAAGCGATGAAGACGTCTTCGGCCGTCTCGGCGCGCTGGTCTCTCAATTCTGCCCTGAGCTCCGCCAGGCTGCCGAGCGCGATCAGCCGGCCGTCGGACATCAGCGCGAGCCTGTGGCAGTAACTCGCCTCTTGGAGATAGTGGGTGGTGACGAAGACCGTCATCCCGGCCGCGGCGAGGGCATTGATCAGCTGCCAGAAGCGGTACCGCGAGGGCGGATCGACGCCGGAAGTCGGCTCATCCAGAAAGATCACCGCTGGCCAATGCAGGATGCTGCAGGCGAGCGCCACGCGCTGTCGCAGCGCCGCCGAGATGCTGCCGACCCTCTGGTCCTCCAGGTCCGCAAGCCCGGTCATGCCGGTGGCCCATTCGATCGCCCGGCGCTTGGCCACGCCGCTCAGGCTGTAGACGCTGGCGAAGAAGCTCAGGTTTTCGCCGACCGCAAGGTCCGGATAGAGCGAAAAACGCTGCGACATATAGCCGATGCGGCCGCGCAGCTTGCGTGCCTCCCGTTCGACATCGGCTCCTGCCACCACTGCCTTGCCGGCCGAAGGTACGAGCAAGCCACAGAGTATGCGGATCACCGTGGTCTTGCCGGCCCCGTTCGGACCGAGGAAGCCGAAGATCTGACCGGGACTCACTTCGAACGACACGCGATCGACGGCGACGAACTTGCCGAAACGACGGGTCAAGTCTTTGACCTCGACCGATCCCTCCACCCGCGCGACCGGCGCTTGCAGCGATGTCGAAGCGAGTGCGGCAGGGACTGCGGCAGCAGCATGCTCCTCCTCTGATCGGGCAAGAACGGTGAAGATGTCCTCGACCGTGGGCGTGGCGCCATCGACGCTGCCGAGAGGCGCCAGAACTCGCCTGCAGATCGCGCGCGAGCCCGCTGCCCGGGCTGACCTGGAAGCGGATGCGCTCCGCCCGCCACTGGACGCCGAGCACCCGCGGATCGCTGGCGAGCAACGCCTGAACCTTTGCCGGCGTAGGAGAAGCGACCTCGAACACGGCGCCTCGCCCAAGCTGCCGGATCTCCTGCGGTGAGCCGGTCGCGATCAGGTGCCCCCGATCGAGAAACGCTAGGCGATCGCAAAGGCCGGCCTCGTCCATGTAGGAAGTGGTGACGACGATCGTCGTGCCCTCCCGCTGGAATTCTTGCAACATGCGCCAAAGCTCGCGCCGGGAGATCGGATCGACACCAAGGCTGGGCTCGTCGAGCAGGAGGAGCGGCGGTCGATGGATCAGATTGGTACAAATCGCCAGCTTCTTGCGCATGCCGCCGGAAAGCTGCCCTTCGTGCCGTTCGAGAAACGGTGTGAGCCCGGACATTGCGAGCAGGCGCTCCTGCCGCCCGGCGGAAACGTGCGGCGGTACGTTCCGTATCCTGGCGGCAAAGGCAAGATTTCTCGCGGACGGTCAGGCGCTGGTAGAGGGTAAACCCCTGCGACATGTATCCGATCCGCGCATTGACGGCGGCAGCCTCGCGCACGGTATCGAAGCCGAGCACGCGACAGGTTCCTTCGCTGGGGTCGAGGATCGCGGCGAGGGTCTGTAGGAGCGTGGTCTTGCCGGCGCCGTCCGGCCCGAGCAGGCCAAAGATCTCGCCTTCGCCCACGCGCAGATCGATGTCTGACAGGGCGGTGTGCCCGGCGAAGCGCCGCCCGACGCCGTTCGCCTCGATGACGGCGGTATCGACGGTGGCTGTGCCTACCTCGGGGCGATCAGGTGCTCTGGCCACGATGCGTCCTCTTGCCAGAGGATCCAGGCGTCGGCAGGCATGCCCGGCTTGAGAATGCCATCCGGATTCTCGAGGTCCAGCGTCACGCCAAACACCAGGCGCACACGTTCTTCGGGCATGTGGATATCACGTGGCGTGAACTGTGCCCGCTGGTCCACCCGGGCGACGTTCGCTTCGACCAGACGATCCGGAAAGGCATCGACCCGGACGCGCGCAGGGTCGTCCAACCTGACCTTGCCAACATCCTTCTCCGGAATGAACACCTTGAGATCCATTCGGGAGAGGTCGATCAGGACCGCGATCGCCCGACCAGGTGTCGCAAGCTCGCCGACTTCGATTGCCTTGACCAGGACCGTGGCGGCGATCGGCGCCCGGATCACCGTCTTCTCGAGCCGGATGCGTGCAAGCTCGACTTGTTCCCTGGCCGCATCCAGACGGTCGGAAGTCGCCTCGAGGCGCGCCTCGAGCGCCTGCACACGGCCACGGGCCTCCCGCGCGACATTCTCCGCCTGCTCCTGTCGTTGCGGGGCAACCGTGCCGCGCTCCTGCAGTTCCCGGTAGCGCGCGAGATCCTGTTCGGCGGTCTGCCGGTGATGCCGGGCGGTTGCCAGCTCCTCCTTAATCGCGGCGACCTCCTGCTGGACGGCGGCGGCTTCGGCTCTGGTCTGAGCGAGCGCGGCGCGAAGGGTCGCATCGTCGAGCCGCACCAGGACGTCACTGGCTTCGACAGAACTCCCCTCGACCAGGCTGCTCCCGATCACGCGCCCGGACACCTCGGCGCTCACCTGGACTTCCGTGCCCTCGATCCGGCCGTTGCCGTAGAGAACGCTTTCCGGCAGAGGCGCCGAGGTCAAGTAGACGAAGGCCAGGTACGACCCGGCCGCCAGCAGAAGAAGAGCTGCCGGTGTCCAGAGCCAGGTTCTTCTCATCATTTCTTCCGATGCCAACCAGTCTCAGCCCGGAACCTGCGCTCGCCGACCTGCGGCTGCGGCGGCATGCTGCCGAAGTTCCAATGGTGCTGCGGCACTCCGCGCTTGGCGGCGAGCAAGAATGCCACGTCGGCGTGGTGGTTCGGTTGGTACCACTTGTGGACCAACGGTGGCCCTTGATCGGTCCCACCAGCGTACTCGCCGTGACATTGCGCGCAGGGACGAGACCACCATGAGCCCGGACGCGAGCGCGAAGATCAGTGCGTGCGCTGTGAAGAATCCCGTCGTCGTCAGCAGTCGCTGGATGATCAGGGCAATGCCTAGCGCCAGCAGGCCGCCGCCGAAGAACCGAAGTGCCAGTAACCGGCTGCGGGCGCGAGGCGGGATCGAGCGCCCGACGATGTCGTTGTAGGGGACCGCGACGATCCCGCTGACGAACGCGTAGAGAGTCCAGAGCGCGAGGAAGCCACCGGTCGTCCAGGCCCCCGGCAGGTCGACGGCGAAGCTCAGCAGGATCGCGATCAGCGCTAGGCAGATCGCCCGGCCGAAGGCGCCGACGATGTAGAAGGGCATGCTCTTCTGGGCTCGCTGGGCAAGGAAGCCGACGACGACCTGTGGCAAGAGCCAGCCGAGCCTGAGCACCGCGCTCGCGGCACCGACCGCGAACACGTTGCCGGTCAGGCGATCGACGAGATTGGCGACCACAGTCGCGGAATCCACCGCCGCCGCCCCGGCCTGGAAGGCTGCCCCAGCACACGCGATCTTCCAGAATGTCGGGCCCATCTCGCGAGCCCGGTCGTCCGGCGCTGTCGCCGCGGTGCGGCGCCTGATCCGCGCCTTCATGTCCAGTCCGCCAAGTCGACGAACAGGCCGAAGTACAGGGACCAGACGCCGAGACCGATCAGGCTGAGAGGGCGAGACCGAACAGGCCGAGGCTGACGAAGCCCACCGCCACCGTGCCACCGCCACTGCTGCTGAGGGCCGCCGCGCCAAGCAGCGCGAAGATCAGCGGAGCCGCGCAGGCCGGGATATTGAGCCCAAACAGGAGGCCGAGACCGATCGAGCCCCTCAACCCCACGAGGCGTGACAAGCTCGGGCCGAAGCTCCGCATCAGGAAGTCGGCTTTGCCGAAGGCGTAGAAGGCGCCGATCGAAATGTAGAGCAGGCCGAGCAGGAGCCAGCCGCCCTTCTGCAGGCTGAGAAACATGGTGCCGATCAGCGCCGCAAGGGCCCCCAGCACCCCAATGAAAAGCGCCCGCGTCAGGGCGAACACGATGACCTGAGTGATCCGGGCGGCCGCCCTCTGGCCTTCGACATACTTGACGAAGACCAGGGCGGAGCCGATCGAGCACGGCTCGACAAAGCCCAGCAGCCCGAGCCCAACCGACAGGCCCACGGCGTGGATCAGCGTGTCTTCGCTCACGAGCGCTCCGCGACCTCAAGCTCGGCTAGCCCGACGAGATCGAGCGCACAAACTAGTGTCCTGATCTCGAATTTCGTGCCAAACTTGCGCCAGCGACGAGCGGAGGCGTGGGATGGCACGAGGCAAGGCGGTGTCGATTGATCTGATGGCGACCGAGCGCGCCGAGCTGGAGGCCTTGGTGCGCCGGCACGGCACCGCACAAGGGTTGGCGCTGCGCGCCCGGATCGTGCTGCTGGCGGCGGAGGGGCTGACCAACAGCGCGATCGCCGAGGCCCTGAGGATCGCCCAGCACACCGCCGGCAAGTGGCGCGCGCTGGCCGGGTTGGGGACAGGGGCCCCGACCCCTGTCCGGCTAGCGCGCGCTTTGCGGCGGCGCGCCTCGACGGCCTGCACGACGAGCCGCGGCCGGGGGCGCCGCGGCAGATCGGCGACGATGCGATCGCCCAGACGATCCACCGGACGCTGGAGACCCGGCCGGCGGGGGCGACCCACTGGAGCCTGCGCGCCATGGCCCGGGCCACGGGCTACGCGCCTTCGACCATCCACCGGATCTGGCAGGCGTTCGGGTTGCAGCCGCATCGGCAGGGGACGTTCAAGCTGTCGAGCGACCCGCTGTTCGTCGACAAGGTCAGGGATGTCGTCGGGCTCTACCTCGACCCGCCCGAGCGCGCGCTGGTCCTTTGCGTCGACGAAAAGTCGCAGATCCAGGCGCTCGATCGCACCCAGCCGCTCTTGCCGATGCGGCCCGGCCAGGCCGAGCGGCGCACGCACGATTACAAGCGTCACGGCACCACCTCGCTGTTCGCGGCGCTCGATGTCGCCGCCGGCACGGTCATCGGCAAGTGTTTCAAGCGGCACCGGGCCAGCGAGTTCCGCAAGTTTCTCGACCACGTCGAAGGCAACGTGCCGGCCGATCTCGAGAGCCACATCGTGATGGACAACGTTGCCACCCACAAGACCAAGCTGATCCGCCACTGGTTCGCCAAGCGGCCGCGCTGGCATGTCCACTTCACCCCGACCTCGGCGTCCTGGCTCCACCAGGTCGAGCGCTTCTTCGCCCTGCTCACCGACCGAGCCCTGCGCCGCGGCGTCCATCGCTCCACCGTGGAGCTCGAAGCCGCGATCCACGCCTATCTCGACGCCCACAACACCGCCCCCCAACCGTTCCGCTGGACCAAGTCCGCCGACGACATCCTCGCCTCCATCCAGCGCTTCTGCACCCGAACCCTCGCAACGCATGGTTTGCAGCGAACTTGAGAATTGGGACACTAGGCTCCTTGCCAACGGTGGCGAAGCGCTGGGCGAACGGTACGTCCGCCTCACGCCTGTCGAAGGGACGCGCTCGAGCGACTTCTCGACCGGCGCCGCGCAGCGGCTGCCGGCGCCTCATGCCATGTCCTTTGGCCTGTTGTGGCGGCGGTCATGAGGACTCGCTTCCGCGCCGCGCCTGGCCAGCGCCTCCATGATCGCGCAGGCACGCAGCGCTCCGCTACCCGGGCACGCAGCGATCAAGGTCTCGAGGGCCCGGCGCAAGCGCTCGAGCTCTTCGATCTTGCCTCGAACGTGCTCCAGCTTTGCGACGGCACGTTCTCGGACGTCCGCACAATCGGTCGCCGGATCCGCCCGCAGCAACAGGAGCTCTTCGATCTCCCGCAGCGAGAAACCGAGCCCCTGCGCCTGCCGGATGAAGCGAATGTGCCCGATCGCCTCTGCCGGGTAGCGGCGGGAGCTGCCGTCGAGTGGCTTCGGCGGCCGCGCCACCAAGCCGCGTCGTTCATAAAAGCGCACCGTCTCGACGCCGACCCCGGCGGAACGCGCCACCTGTCCGATGGTCATGTCCTTCATGGAACAGTTCCTCGATAAATTCTGAGCTCCGTACCACGGTACGGAGTCAAGCAGCAGTGGGGACCTACGGATCTGCAGCAGCCGTGCTTCAACCCGAACTCCTCTGGAACGTGCAGCGCCCGGACCCGTTGTACCCCGGCAGAACGCGAGCGCACCCGGAGAGCCGACTTGCTGGATTGGTCCATTCTCACCTTCCTGGCTGAGCCCTGGTTCGTGGGGCTCTGGTACCTCACCGGAGCGCTGGGCGCGGCGTGGGTGGCCTACGACAGCTTCTGCGTCAACACCCAGGTCAACTTCGCCCTCAAGCTCGCGTGGCCGATCATCGTCTTCTTCTTTTCGGTGATCGGGATCATCGCCTACCTGGCTACCTGTCGGCCAAGGCTGCCGGGACGCGGCGGAGCCTCCAACGAAGAGCATCACGCCTATGTCGAGGCGACCTGGAAGAAGGTCACTGGATCGTTGATCCACTGCGTCGGCGGCGACGGCCTCGGCATCATGACCGCCATGGTCATCGCGCGCCTCCTGAACTTCTCGTTCTGGGTCGAGTTCTGGTTCGAGTATGCCGTGGGGTTCGCATTCGGCTGGTTCATCTTTCAGTACATCGCCATGCGCAACATGGGCAGCGGCCCGTTGATGGCCCTGTACCTGGGCGGACGAGCGGAGTTCTTCTCCATGATTACGGTCATGCTCGGCATGGGCCTCGTGATGCGGCTGGTGACGCCGAACGTGGTGGGAGAGCAGCCCGATCCAACAACCGTCGCCTTCTGGGGATTCGGTGCCCTCGGCCTTCTCGCCGGAGCCATCGCCACCATCCCGATGAACTGGTGGCTGGTCCGGATCGGCTGGAAGCACGGGATGTCATGACCGTGACGCGTTTCTCCACCCTCATCCTTGTCGCCGCGCTCGTTCTCCCTGTGGCGCCTCGTTGGGTCGCAGCGCAGGGCCAACTCGACATCGCTGCCACGAAGGGGGCCTGGCCGGTCCTCGGCGGCCTCCTGCAACAAGTCGAGGAGAGCGCGCGCCTGCTCAGCGACGGGCAGCGGGGCCCGGCCATGAGAGCGCTGAATGCCTCTCACAGGCTCGCCGAGGTCGGCACCTCCATCGCCAAAGGCCTATCGCTCAGCGCCGCACATGACGCGTCGGAGACAATCCGGCAAGCCCGCCGCTCTATCCAGAACGGTGCTCCGGACCAAGCCGTCAGGCACTTGGGCGAGGCCGCTTCCCGCCTGCGCCGCCTGATCGAAATCGGCTTGGCAGAGGCCGATAGCGCGACCGCCGTCGCTGATCGTGCCCATCAGCCCCGGGAGGATCTGCAGCTGCTCGGCCTGAGCGGCGAGGTGCTCGGCAAAATTGACCGGATCGCGGCGGCCGGCGACCCACCCGCCATGGTGATCCAGACCGGTCCGTGGGTCAACGTGCTGGGTTTCCTGGACCTTGGCGCACCGAAGGAGAAAGTGTTGGCTGAACAAATTCTCTTCGGAAGGAAGGCAGCCGTGTGGCTGGACGCTACGGCGCGGCGCCGAATCGACTAGCTGGCCGTCGTGTCTAATGCCCAGCGAACTATGGGATTGTGGGGGCGGTTGCAGCGACATCGTAAGGTAGTTGTGGCTGACAGCTGCGCGACATAGCAGGAGCAAAACCACAATCGCGGTGATGACGATCCGCAGATCCCGATCCCTCCGCAACAGCATCTGAACAGCAGAACACTGAGGATACGGCTCGAGCCAGCGGCTGTTCCGACGCGGCGCTTGCATGGCTCCAGAGGCATGGTGCTGTGAGATCCTGCTCCCACCGCAAGACAGGGGCTTTCCGCGGGAACCGCACGCGGTGCCAGCCGTTGCCCTCCAATCACCTCCACGGCCGGGCCTGTAACGTTAGATCTTTGCAGAAGCCATTGGGCTCAGAGAGAGGGAGAACTCATTGCCAACGATCTCGCGTCGTACCTCCGCCCAGACGATGGCGCTGGCGGTGTCGCCTCCGGGCTGCTGCCCGGCTGGGCTCGGTCCGCAACCGCGCCTGACCTCGCCGTGGCACGATCGCAGCCGCGGAGCCGGTACGACATCACGATCGGCCGCACGCCGATCACCATCGATGGCCGCCAGCGCGGACCGATGACCTTCAACGGCACGGTGCCTGGCCCCATTGTCCACATGCGCGAAGGCGATGACGTCACCCTCAACATCACCAATGCGCTGGACGAGGACAGCTCGATCCACTGGCACGGCCTGCTGGTGCCGTTCGAGATGGACGGCGTCCCGGGCGTGAACTTTCCCGGCATCGGGGCTGGGGACACCTTCACCTACCGCTTCAAGCTCAAGCAGCACGGCACCTACTGGTATCACAGTCACACCCGCTTCCAAGAGCAGGAGGGGCTCTACGGCCCGATCGTCATCGAGCCGCAGGAAGGCGAGCCTTTTCCTTATGATCGCGACGTGATCGTCGTGCTCTCGGATTTCCCGGAGACTAGCGCCCACTTCATCTTCGACCGCTTGAAGAAGACAAGCTCAGAGTACTTCAATTATCAGCGCCGCACCTTCGGCGATTTCGTCCGTGACGTGGCTGAGCGCGGCTTCTTACCAACAATGCGCGAACGCACCGCATGGGCCGAGATGGGCATGACCCCGAGCGATCTGCTCAACATTACCGATCACGGTTATGTTCACCTGCTCAACGGCCATGCCGCCAGCGACAACTGGACCGCGCTGTTCAAGCCGGGCGAGCGGGTCCGTGTGCGGGTGATCAACGCTTCCGCCATGACCCATTACGATGTCCGGGTGCCGGGACGGCCGATCACCATGATCCAGCTGCACGGGCAATACGTCGAGCCGGTCGAGACCGACGAGTTCCGGATCGGCGTCGCAGAAACCTACGACTTCATCGTCGAGTTGCCCGACCACCAGGCGTACACGATCTTCGCGGAAACCTTGGATCGAAGCGGCTACGCCCGCGCTACCCTGGCGCCGCGCGCGGGCATGGAGGGGCCAGTGCCGAGCCGGCGGCCACGCCCCTTGCGCAAGCTCGAGGATATCGGCATGGGCGGGATGGACGATTCGCTCGCCCCATCGATCGGCATGATGCGTGAGCCGATGCCGAACATGCCCAAAGGCGCCGACGTCAACGTCGCGATGCGCACCATGAAGCCGCAGGAGCGGCTGAAGGAGCCGGGCATCGGCCTCGGACACGACGGCTGGCGCGTGCTCACCTACAGCCAGCTGCGCGCGCTGAACCCGCTTTATCCGCGGGAACCCGAGCGCGAGATCTTCCTGAACCTTACGGCAAATATGGAGCGTTACATCTTCTCGTTCGATGGGGTGAAGTTCTCGGACGCCGATAAGATCCAGTTCTATCTCGGCGAGCGCCTGCGCCTGACCATGATGAACCAGACCATGATGTCTCATCCCATCCACCTGCACGGCATGTGGATGGAACTCGAGAATGGGCAGGGCGATCGGATTCCACGCGTCCACACTATCATGGTCAAGCCAGGCGAGAAGCTTTCGGTGCTGATCACGCCCGTCGAACTCGGCGACTGGGCGTTCCACTGCCATCTGCTCTACCACTTTCATGCCGGCATGTTCCGCGTGGTCAATGTCGCTCTGAAGCCGGGGCAGCACTCCTGATGGGTCGCCTAATCGGAAGGGCGCTGCTCACATCGCTCACGCTTATAGGCTCTACCCTTCATCCTCTTCATGCACACGAAGGGGCCTCGCCGCCCGCAGGGCTCGGACGTGCGCGAGCCGGAAGGTCCGGTCACGGCGGAGGATCTCGCCACCGGCGACATCGAGGTGCCCGGCGAGCCGGTCCATGACAACTAGTGCACTGACGCATTCAGACGATTCACTTTGGTGAGGATGTCACCGGCAGGTTTGGACAGATGAAGGGTTTGGGATCATCATTGTGCTCGGCGATGTAGCGGTTGATGGCGGCCTGCAGGTCGACGATCGAGTGGAAGCTGCCGCGGCGGATGCGGCGGCGGGTCAGGGCCGAGAAGAAGGTCTCGACCGCATTCAGCCACGAGCCCGAGGTCGGCGTGAAGTGGAAGGTCCAGCGCGGATGCCGCCCGAGCCAGGCGAGCACCTTGGGGTGCTTGTGGGCGCCGTAGTTGTCCATGATGGCGTGGATCACCTTGCCGGCCGGCACCGTCTGCTCGACGGTATTGAGGAAGCGGATGAACTCCTGGTGACGGTGGCGCTGCATGCCGCGGCTGATCACCGTGCCCTCGAGCACGTTGAGCGCGGCGAACAGCGTGGTGGTGCCGTGGCGCTTGTAATCGTGCGTCATGGTGCCGGCCTTGCCCGGCTTGAGCGGCAGGCCCGGCTGGGTGCGATCGAGCGCTTGGATCTGCGATTTTTCGTCGACCGAAAGAACCAGGGCGTGTTTGGGCGGCGCCATGTACAGGCCGACGATGTCCTCGAGCCCACGGGTCCGGCTACGCCGGCCCGAGGACAGGCTTGGCGGCGAAGTCGGGATCGTTGGAGCGCTTGAAGGTGCGGATGCGATGCGGCTGCAGCTTGTGGGCGGCCCAGATGCGCTGGACCGAGCGCAGGCAGACGCCGACCGTCCTGGCCATGGCGCGGCCGGTCCAATGGGTGGCCTCGCCGGGCGGCTCGGCACAGGTCAGCGCCACCACGCGATGGACGGTTGCGTCGCCCAGATGGCGCCTGCCCGGCCCACGTGCCGCGTCGCGCAAAAGGCGCTCGACCCCGGCTTCGGCGAACCGCTGCTGCCAGCGCCACACCGCCGGCCGGCCGACCCCCGCGTGCCGCGCCACCTCGGCAACCGGCAAGCGGTCGGCCGAGGCCAGGATGATCCGAGCCCGCGCCACGTGTTTTTGCGCGCGGTTGCGATCGGCCACGATCGCCTCCAGACGAGCACGATCGGCAGCCGAGACCAATGGACACACGATCTGAGCCATGCGCCAGCTTGGCACAACACCTCATCCATGGGAATCTTTAAAATGCGTCAGTGCACTAGCCGGAGCCCGGTCTCGTAGTCGGTAAGGCCGGAACCTAGTCCGAGTTCGCTGACCTTCTGGGCCTGAAAGTTCAGTTCAGCGCGCGGCTGCAGGATCAGCCGCTGTGTCAAGGGCTGATCGAATTCGGCCTCCAGCCTTGCGGCCAAATCGCCCTCGTTGCTCACGAAGAGCGTCGTCTCGACCTCGAACCAGAAGGCGTTGAAGCCTTCGAGGCCGAGCACCGCATAGGTGCGGGAAGGGTTCGGCCTGAAGTCATGACGTACACCCGCCTGGACGTCCCAATAGGGCAGGATCGCTCGGCTGTAAAGGACCTGCAACTCCGCCTGTTCGAGGCGCCCTTTGAACAGACCTTCGCCCTCGCTCTTCAGCCACAGCTTGTTGTAGTCACCGCCGGCATAGCCGAACGCTACGAGATCTTTCGTGAGTTCGCGCCCTAAATCGGCGTTTCCTGGACGCAGGCGGTCGGTGATACCGCTGACATGCTGCCGGCCGACGAGGACGCGAGCGCACTATCCTTCGTCAGCGGCGTACGCATGTGGTTCTGACGTACGCTGCCACAAACGGTATCATCTCTTGACAACTGAGAAAGTTCTTCTAAGGACGCTTCTCTTCACACTTTCTTTACTAGAAAGAGCTTGATTGTTGGTGCGTCCCTGGCGGTCGGTTTTGCCGGTCTGCCGAGCCATGCGGCGGCCGGCTCGATCGGGCATGGGCACCACCAGGCTCCGCCGGCCGTTGAGCAGGACGAGTACCGGCCGGACGTGGCCCACCATAGTGACGCGGCTGATGAGGAGTGCACGGAGGTCGAGCATTGCTCGCCAGTGGAACTCCTGTTCGATCATCAGGGCGAGGGCGTTCATCCGCTGCGTCGTGAGGCCTGGTCTGTGCCGTGCGACGTCTTTGCCGGCTCCTTGAAGCCGGAGGCATCGACTCCCCCGCCCGAATCAGCCTGATCGGCGCCGCCCAGACCACCGGGCAGTGTGCGTTTCGCTGGCGACCTTGACGGTCGCAAGAGCGGATCACGCGCGGCCGATACACCCACCGAGACATCGCTGACCTCTTAGCGGATGGAGAAATCCCCGATGACCCTTCGTGTGCCCACATTTCTCATCTTTGGTGTCATTGCTGCGGCTGCGCCCGCGCTGCCGCTCGCAGCGCCAGCCTTCGCGGCCGGCGAGCATGGCGGCGGCCACCCTCACGGCCTGGCGACCGATATCGGCCAATCCGGCGATCCTGCCGCGGTCGACCGCACGGTCGAAATCGTCATGAGCGACAACTACTACGAACCGGAGCGGGTCCAGCTCAGCGCGGGCGAGACCGTCCGTTTCATCGTCAAGAACCAAGGCGAATTCCTGCACGAGTTCAACATCGGCACGGCGGCGATGCATGCCGAGCACCAGGCAGAGATGGCGACGATGATGGAACACGGCATGCTGACGCCGACCGGCATCGATCACGAGATGATGAAGATGGACCACGGGCCGAACGGCATGTCGGGCCATGTTCACGACGATCCGAACAGCCGGCTGGTCGAGCCGGGACAGATGGCCGAGCTGATCTGGATCTTCACAACCGATGCGGATCTCGAGTTCGCCTGCAACGTCCCCGGTCACTATGAGACCGGCATGGTGGGCGAGATCAACATTCAGGGCTGATCTGACCGGGTCGAGGCGAGGCCTGCACCAAGCGGCCCGCCTTGACCGCAACAGGGAACCAATCAGATGAACGCATGGCTGAGCCGACCGGTAGTCACGCTGGCGGCGGTTGCGGTCTTGTGCACTGGGGCGGCATCCAACCTCCGGGCCGGAACCTACGATCTCACCGTCGATGAGGTCAGGATCGACACCGGCGACTTCACGCGTCAGGGGATCGGCTACAACGGCGCTTCGCCGGGTCCCGTGCTGCGTTTCAAGGAAGGCGAGGAGGTGACGATCAACGTCACCAACAACCTCGACCGATCAACGTCCGTCCACTGGCACGGGCTGATCCTGTCCTACCAAATGGACGGCGTGCCGGTGATCAGCTACGGCGGCATCGCGCCGGGCGAGACCTTCACCTACCGATTTCCGATGCTTCAGTCCGGCACCTACTGGTATCACAGCCACACCGGCCTGCAGGAGCCGGACGGCGCTTTCGGCGCGATCGTGATCGAGCCCGAGGGCCGCGAGCCATTTCGCTACGACCGCGACTACGTCATCCAGCTGAGCGACCCCCACCCGCATTCCTCGGGCAGGATCCTGCGGAACCTGAAGGTGATGCCGGACTATTACAACCGGCAGCAGCAGACGGTCTTCGACCTGTTCCGGGATTTCGCAAACCAGGGGATCGGGGCCACCATCGGCGATCGCGCAGCCTGGGGCAACATGCGCATGATGCCGACCGACATCGAGGATGTCCAGGGCTTCACGGCGCTGATCAACGGCAAGGGTCCGGAGCAGAACTGGACGGGGCTGTTCGAGCCGGGCGAGCGGATCCGCCTGCGCTTCATCAACTCCTCGGCAATGACGTACTTCGACATCCGCATCCCGGGTCTGGAGATAACGGTCGTGCAGGCCGACGGCAACAACGTCCAGCCCGTCAAGGTCGACGAGTTCCGGATCGCAGTCGCGGAAACCTACGATGTGCTCGTGCAGCCAAAGGAGGACCGCGCCTACACGATCTTCGCGGAATCCATGGGCCGCTCCGGCTTCGCCCGCGGTACGCTCGCGCCCCGCGCCGGCATGAGCGCTGAGGTGCCGGATCTGCGCGAGCCGCCGCTGCTCACCATGGCCGACATGGGCATGGCGCACGGCAGCATGGACCATGGCGCCATGGCCGGCATGGATCACGGGCAGATGCAGGGCATGGCGCAACCTGGTGCCGCGGCAGGTAGTCACACCATGGCGGACGGCACGGTGAAGCAGGGTATGAACCATGGCGCGCATGCCGGTGGCCAGCCTGCCGACGATCGGTTCTACGCACCTGGCAGCGGACTTACGCCAGTCGCCGCCAGTGGCGGCAAGTTCCTCTCTTATGCCGATCTGAAGGCGCAGAAGCCGCTCTACGATGTGCGTCCGCCACACCGCGAGATCGAGCTGCGCCTGACCGGCAACATGGAGCGCTACATCTGGTCGATCAACGGCATCAAGTACGAGGACGCCGCACCGATCCGGCTACACTACGGCGAGCGGGTACGCTTCAAGTTCGTCAACGAGACCATGATGAGCCACCCCATGCACCTGCACGGCATGTGGACCATCCTCGATACCGGCGCCGGCAAGTGGAACCCGCTCAAGCACGCCGTCAGCATTGCGCCCGGTACCACGGTCTACACCGAGACCGAGGTCGACGCGGCCGGTGAGTGGGCGTTCCACTGCCATCTCTCCTATCACATGGAAAGTGGGATGTTCCGCAAGGTCGTGGTCGAGGGAGGTCCCGACGGCTCCTACCGGCCGATGCAGCACGACCTCAGGAGCTGAACAGGTGGGAGCGAAATCGACAGGGCTTGCCGTCCTCATTGTGGTGGTCGCGCCGGCGCTCGCGGCGCCGCAGGCAGCGGCCCAGGAAGGGCCACCGTCCATCTGGGCGGTGCAGTTCGAGGAGTTGGAATATCGGCTTGTTGATGGCGACGATGTCCTGGCCTGGGACGCCGATGCCTTTATCGGTTCCGACGAGTGGAAGTTGCAACTCGTGAGCGAGGCGGAGTTCGTGCTCGCTGAAGGCGCGTTCGCACGGCTCGAGAACCAGTTACTCGTCCAGCGCGCTATCTCCGACTTCTTCGACGCCAAGGCTCGGTCCGGCTCGATACCCCGGAGGGGAGCGATCAGGTTTACGGTGTGATCGGTGTCCAGGGCCTGGCGCCACAGTGGATCGAGCTGGATCTCGACCTGTTCGTCAGCAAGGACGGCGATGTCTCGTCCCGCCTCGACGCCGAGTACGAAATTCTGATCACCAACCGCGTGAACTTGGTCACGAGCCTCGAGTTCAACCTCCCATTCACCGATGACGAGAAACGGGCGCTCGGTGCCGACGCGCCGTGGCTCGAGGTGGGCGCGCGCCTCGGCTACGACCTGATCGATCGCGCCGTGACGCCCTACATCGGCGTCTCCTACGAAAAGGCGTTCGGGGAAACTGCCGACCTTGGCCGCGCAGAGGGCGAGGAGGCGGACACCCTCGCTGCCGTCTTTGGCATGCGCTTGCTTTTCTAGCGTCGTCGCGCCCTACGACAGCTGGAACCGGGCACCTGGCGTGGGCCGTTCCTGCATTGTCCGGCGCTCGAAGATGTGCTGTTCCCTATCATGAGCTATTTTCCGCTACCTTTCCAGACGGGAACGGCCAACGCCCGCTCTCGATCCGCGCTCGGTGCGTAGAGCCATGCCAGCGATCACCAGTCCCAGCTCGTCACCGCTCAAATCTCGGACGTTCGCGTGGAGCTGGCGCAACGCACCCCTCCCCGTCGGGTACGACGTATCGGGCCCCGCAAGGGCGGAGCCCATCCTATTGCTGCCAGCGCTGAGCACAGTTTCGACTCGGAATGAGCTGCAAGCTCTTGCTGAGCAGCTTGGGAAACGTCGTTGCGTGATCACCGACTGGCCCGGTTTCGGCGACGCGTCGAGGCCACGACTGGACTATGATCGTGACCTCTTGTGCAGATTTCTCGAAGATTTGCTAGCGTACCTCCAGGGCGAACTCGCGAGCCGCTCTTTCCCAGTCGTTGCCTGCGGCCATGCCGCTGGTTATGCGATCGACCTCGAGGCGCGGCGGCCTGGGAGCTTCACGCAGCTGGTGCTGATCGCGCCCACTTGGCGTGGCCCGCTTCCGACCATGATGAATGGCCGAAAGCCTGTTCAGAGACGCATCCGGAAATGGATCCACGCGCCCGTCATCGGCGAGCTGCTTTACAGGCTGAACGTCTCGCGGCCCGTGGTGCGGATGATGTACCGCAGACACGTGTTCACCGACCCCATGTTCCTGAGCGACGGCCTCCTGACCGATCGCATGCGGGTTACTCGCCGGCCCGGCGCTCGCTTCGCTTCGGCCTGCTTCGTCACCGGCGCCCTCGATCCGTTCGACGACCGCGCCTCCTTTCTTGCCGCGGCCCGACGTGTGCGCATCCCGATCCTGCTGATCTATGGTCCTGATACGCCGCCCAAGTCTCGGGCCGAGATGGAAGCGCTTGCGGCCCTGCCGGGCATCGAAAGCCCGCGACTAGCTCGCGGCACGCTCGGCATGGCCGAGGAACTTGCGGGCGAAATGGCACCGCTGATCGACGGGTTTCTCTCGGGAACAGGACGGCGCTCATTAGAGCGGATTCCAAATGAAACTGGGTAGTTATCCAATTCGTTATCACGACAGGGCCGGCGTTTTCGCAAAGCCCGGCGTGCATTGCAGACCACCAGGCTCCTAGGGAGGTCGCCGGCTTAAGTCTGGGGCAGGGCTTCTCGCCGCGGGCTTCGACATGGGGCGGCTCTGGGATCGGTTCGGTCCTTCTGTCGCGTTCGCCGGTGGTGGCGAATGTGCCAGCCTAACGCTTATCCGAGCCCTGCCCCTCCGTTCGCGAATCTAGACGCGCCACTGATCTCTTCATGCTGCGCACCGCCATCATGTCCTGGTCCTTCGATAGCCTGATAGCGTTTAGTGCCGCTCATCCGCACGCCATCGGGGGGCTCGCCTTCCTCGCCGCGCTGCTCGAGTCGCTCGCGATCGTTGGCGTGATCTTCCCGGGCTCGTTCGCGCTCGTCGCGCTCGGCGCCCTGGTGCCCACCGGGGCCATCGCCGTCGTGCCGCTCATGGCCTGGGCGATCGCAGGCGCGATCGTCGGCGACGGGCTCTCCTACTGGCTCGGGCGCCGCTACCACGAGCAGATCCGGCTTTGGCGGCCCTTTCGCAGCAATCCGGCGATCCTCGCGCGCGGCGAGACGCTCTTCGCTCGCCATGGTGGCAAGAGCGTCTTTCTCGCCCGCTTCATGCAGGGGCCGCGCTCGGTCGTGCCGCTAGTCGCCGGCATGGTCGACATGCCGCCCACCCGCTTCTACGCGGTCAACATCGCCTCGGCGCTAGTCTGGGCTCCCGCCCACATCATTCCGGGGGTCGTCTTCGGCGCGGCGCTCGGGATGGCGGCGGCGGTCAGCCTCCGCCTGCTGCTGCTCGCGGTCCTGCTGCTCTCGAGCATCGTGGCCGCCGTGTTTGCAACGCGGCTCCTCATCAACCGTGGCATTCCGCTGCTCGCCCGCCTCCTGACTGCCGTCGTGCGCTGGTCCGATCAGGGCACCACGACGCCACAACGCTGGCTGCGCGCGCTGCTTCGACCGGTGCGCAACGAGGTTCCGGTCGTGCTCGCGCTCGGCGTCGTCTGCGCGATTGCGTTCTGGGCCTTCTTCGGAGTGCTCGAGGACGTGCTGGCCGGCGATCCGCTGGAGCGCCTGGCCGAGACCCGCGGCCTGCCCAAGGAGATCATCGTCGACAACGGGCCTGAGATGATCGGCAAGGCGCTCGACCAGTGGGCTTGGCGCAACGGTGTCCGGCTCCACTTCATCGACCTCGGCAAACCGACCCAAAATGCCTTCATTGAAAGCTTCAATGGGAGGTTCCGCGATGAATGCCTCAACGAGAACTGGTTCCTCGATCTCGCCGACGCCCGCCGGCTCATCGAGGCCTGGCGGCTCGACTACAACCGCAGCCGGCCCCATTCCGCGCTCGGCTACGCTACGCCCGAAGAATTTGCCGCAGCTCCCCAGGGGCATGCCCCTGGGGAGCTGACAACCGCCCCCATCGCGGGCACCATCACCGAGTGCACTTTCCCGGCCTTGAACGGCAGTTCCAAGGACCCGGCCTACATGACGATCAGGCTTCACCCCGAACGCCTTCGCCATGAACAACGCCACGGCGAGCGATTGAAGGCCAACATGGGCGTCAAGACAAAGAGATGGCTCAGCTCGAACTTTCGCTTCGAGCTCGGCGATCTGCCCTGCGAACGGGTCGCAAAGATCAATTCGTTCACGCTCAAGCAAAAAGATCGATTCGTTCACGCTCAAGCAAGTTGTGGTCCCAGACGCGGGCGGCGACCGCTTCGGGCCGACCAGGCGCGCCACCCGGATCGAGTTCCCCAACCTCAAGATCACGCTCTCGGCCGCTGACGCCGGTCCGTGGAGAGACTGGTTTCAAAGCTTCGTGATTGACGGCAAATGCTCCGACACCGACGAGCTCAGCGGCCAGATCCGGTTTCTGGGACCTGACCGGAAGGAAGAACTCGGGAAGATCGAGCTGTCCCAGGTCGGAATCTTCAGCTTGCAGACGGCCAAGACTGAGGCCAACAGGGATGGGGTCGCGGTGATCGAAGCAGAGCTCTATGTCGAGGAGATGAAGTTGTCCTTCGACGTGGGCGACGCGTAGTCTTGTCGATACGCATCACAGCGACAATCCCGCGATCGAGGACGCCGATCGGATCACCATCGAGGCCTGGGTGAACACGCTGAGCTGGACATGAGTCCGCTCTCCGTCTGGTTGCCGACGTAGTCACAGATCGAAGGCAAGGCCGGTCGTGTGAAGGGTTTCGGATGCCGGCCGGTTGTGACGTAGCGGGCAGCGCCGAGGGCCGGCGTCCGAAAGCCTTCACAGAAGCGGACATCAGCAGTCCGCAGTTTATGAGTACACGCCCTAGTGCAGCAGCAGGATCAGGATGCCGCCGATTACCAGGATGATGCCGGTGAGCTCGATCCGGCTGGTCTTCTCGTGGAAGAAGAAGTACGAGGCGGCGAAGGTGAACACCAGCTCGATCTGGCCGAGCGCGCGCACATAGGCGGCGTTCTGGATGGTCATCGCGGTGAACCAGCCGGCCGAGCCCATCATGCCGGACAGGCCGACCAGGCCCGCGACCCGCCAGGCCGCGATCACCTTCGTGATCTGGCCGGGCTCGCGCAGGCGCATGTAGACCGCCATCACCAGGGTCTGAAACACGGTGACGCAGGCCAGTGTGAAGGCCGCCCGCATCAAGAAATCTTCGCCGCCCAGCGAGAGCGAGGCGCCGCGATAGGACACCGCAGAGATGCCGAAGAAGGTGCCGGACACGATGCCGATCAGCGCGGTCTTCTGAGTGAGGCTGGTGAGCAGGCTGCGGGCGCGGATGTGGGTGGTGGCGACCGAGATCGCCATCACGCCGGCCAGGCTCACCAGGATCGCGATGCTGGCCCCGAGGCCGATCGGATCGCCCAGGATCACGATGCCGAAGATCGCGGTCTGCACGGTCTCGGTCTTGGAGTAGGTGGTGCCGACCGCGAAATTGCGAAAGCCGAACAGATAGAGCAGCAGCGCGGTGGCGATGATCTGGCAGATCCCGCCCACGACCGCATAGGCCACGAAGGTCGGATTGGGCTGCGGCACCGGAAAGCCGGCAAGCGTGGCCAGCCCGGTCGCATAAAGGGCGGCGAACGGCACTGCATAGAAGAACCGCGAGAAGGTGGCGCCCGAGGTGCTGAGCCGGCCCTTCAGGTGCTTTTGCAGTGCCGAGCGCAGGTTCTGGCAGAACGCTGCGAACAGGGTGATCGGAACCCAGAGTTCCACGGGGACGACCTTTTCTTATGGGACGGGATAGCTTAAGCGTCCCGATGGGGCGGAAAGCAAATTAGAAGATTACGACATCCATAAGCCAGGGTTATGATCAGGCCATGCCCGCCGGTCTGCCGCCGCTGAACCGACTGCGCGCCTTCGAGGCGGTCGCCCGCCATGGCAGCGTCACGCGCGCGGCCGCCGAGCTCGGCGTGTCGCAGCCTGCGGTCACGCAGCAGCTTCGTCAACTCGAGGCGCTGGTCGAGGTGCCGCTGGTCCGGCGCGTCCCCGGCGGCATTGCGGTGACCGCCGAAGGCCAGGTGTTCGCCGCCCGGCTGCAGCGCGCCTTCGCCGAGATCCGGGCGGCAACCGAGGATCTGCGCACCACCTCGCAGGCCCGTGTGCTGACCGTCTCGGTGCTTGCGACCTTCGCGCAGCGCTGGCTGATCCCGCGCCTGGCCGGCTTCCAGCGCGCCCATCCCGATCTCGAGGTGCGCCTTTTGACCACCTCGCGGCTGGTCGACCTCGGCCGCGACGACGTCGATCTGTCGATCCGCAGCGGTGACGGCCAATGGCCACGCTGCCGCAGCGATCTTCTTGATCGAGAACCAGGTGTTCCCGGTGGCGAGCCCGGCGCTGATGGCGCGCCAGCCGCTGCGGGAGGCCGGGCGATCTGCGCGGCCATGTCCTGATCCAGGTCGATGCCGGGCCGCGCCGCGACGACTGGCGCCGCTGGCTGACCGCGCTGGCGTCGGCGACCTCGAGCCGCGCGGCTGGCTGACCTTCTCGAGCTCATCGCACGCGATCGAGGCGGCGCTCGCCGGCCTCGGCATCGCGATCGGGCATACGCCGTTCGTGGTCGACGCGCTCGGCGCGCGCCAGCTCGCGGCCCCGTTCGCGCTCGCGGTCGAGGACCAGCCCTACTACCTGGTCTGCGGCCGGCGAGCGCGCCGGCATCCGCAAGATCCGGTTGTTCCGCGACTGGCTGCTGCGCGAAGCGCGTTAGCGCTCGGGCGGGTTCGAACCAGGGCGTTCGTGCAGCCCGAGCGCTCTGATCGCGGCGCAGGCGGCGCCATAGCCATTGTCGATATTGACCGTGACCAGGCCCGGCGCACAGCTGGCGAGCGCGGCGTGCAGCGCGGTCGTACCGCCCAACGCGACGCCGTAGCCGGTCGAGGTCGGCACCGCGACCACCAGGCCGCCGACCATGCCGGCGACCACCGAGAACAGGGCACCCTCCATGCCGGCGACCACGATCACCACCGGGTAGCCGCGCAGCTCTTCCTCCTGCGCCAGAATGCGCCACAGGCCGGCGACGCCGACATCGGCGGTCTCGCGCGCGGCGACATCGTAGAAGGCCAGGGTCCGGATCGCCTCGCGCGCGACCCGCAGATCGCTGGTGCCGGCCGTGACCACCGCGACCTGCGAGGCGCCCTCGGGCGGCTGCCAGGGGCCGAGGATCGCGGTGTGCGAGGGCGCGTCGTAGTCGAGCGCCGCCCGGTCCTCGGCCGAGAGCGCCTCGAGGGTGTCGGGCACGAGCCGGGTCAGCAGCAGCGGGCTCAATCGGCCGCGCGCCAGCGCGATGATCTCGCTGATCTGCAGCGGCGTCTTGCCGGAGCAAAAGACCGCCTCGCTCAGGCCGATCCGTCGCTGGCGCTCGAAGTCGAAGGTGACGTCAGGTGCCATGCGTGGCGGCTGCGGTCCTGCGGGGATGGCGGAAGGCGCTGCCCATGCGATAGGGCTCGAAGCGCAGGGCGGCGTGCTGGTCGCGTTCTGCCAGGAGCATCTCGATCGCAGCTTTGAGCGGCAGGCCCACAGGCCCAGCGATGCCTTCGAGGCTGGCCGGGTCGAGCTGGATCGCGATGCCGTCGTGGAAGAGCCGGCAGCGCACGGTCGCCGGGTTCAGGCGCTCGCTGACCAGGCGCTCCACCTCATGCACGAGACGTAGGCGCTCCGCGGTCACGTCGATGCCGGTCTCGAGCCGGCTGGACAGGCAGGGTGCTGCCGGCAGGGCGGCGAGATCGTCCAGGCCCATTTCCTGCGCCAGCGCGCGCACCGCCGCCTTGTCGAGCCCCGCCTCGACATAGGGGTGACGAACCCCGTGCTCGCTCGCTGCCTGCAGGCCCGGCCGATAGTCGCCGAGATCGTCGAGATTGGTGCCCGAGGCGAGAGTGGCCGTGGTGCGCGCCGCCATGGCGCCATAGAGGTTGGTCTTGCAGAAGTAGCAGCGGTTGGCCGGATTGCGCAGATAGTCGGGATCGGCGAACTCGCCGGCATCCAGAACTTTCAGGTCCCAGCCGTCACGCTCGGCGTAGTGGCGCACGCGCGCGGTGGCTTCGGGTGGCACCGCGGGCGAGACCGCGTGCAGCATGCTGGCGCGCGGCCCGAGCTGCCGGTGCGCCGCGACCGCGAGCGTCATGCTGTCGACCCCGCCGCTGACCGCGATCGCGACCCGGCCGATCTCCTCCAGCACTGTTCGCAGCTCAACCATCGCCGTCATCCGCCGTCCGCTCTCCGATCTCGCGCATCGCCCGGCTCTCCGCCCGGCGCTTGCGCTCGGCCCGACCCGCCTGCCCGCCTGGTCCCGCGCCGATGTCGTCGACCTCCGCCTTGGCGGTGCGCGCGCCACCCGGCCGGGTCGCGACCTTGACCGCCACCTCGCCCCCGGCACCGGCCACCGTGTGGCGCGCCCGAGAAAGCACGGCGCGCGCCTCGATCCGCCAGCGCAGACCCAGCGTGGTGGTCTCAGCGAAACACGCATCGATCGCCGCGTCCAGCCTCTCGGGCCGGGCCAGCAGCTGGACCTGCGATGCCAGCCGCCCTTTCTTGCCGATCGCCGCCAGCTGGATCACGTCGATCACGCCGTCGGTCGCGCGCAGCGCCTCCAGCCCGAGCGCCAGCTCCTCCGGGTTCTGATCATCGACCTCGAAGCTCACCACCGCGACCTGCTGGTCGACCCGGGCGCCCGCGGCCTGCTCGTAGGCCAGCACACGCAACGCGTTGCTGATCCCCGGCAGCCGCCTGGTGCCAAAGCCGATGCCGGTGGCAGCGAGGCGCCAGGCCCCTTGCGGCAGGCCCGGCGTCACCTCGAGATGGCGCAGGATCGCAGCGCCGGTCGGGGTCACGCGCTCGCCCTCGATGCCGTCGTCGATCAGCGCAAAGCCCCGCAGCAGCAGCGCAGCGGCCGGTGCCGGCACCGGCAGGGCGCCGTGGCTGCTCTTGATCCGGCCGCGACCAACCGGCAGCGGCCCGCACGACCAGCTGGCCCCGAGCGCCTCGATCACGGACGCGGCGCCGACGATGTCGGCGATCGAGTCCCAATCGGCCAGCTCGTGGAAATGCACCTGGTCGATCGGCCGCCCGTGCACTTCGGCCTCGGCCTCGGCCAGATGGCCCAGGATTGCCAGCGCCCGATCGCGCACGCCCGGCTCGAGCGGTGACTTGGCGATCCGCTCGCGGATCTCGATATAGCGGCCATGCGGCGCATGCTCGCCGGCGGCAGGCGGCTCGATCGCGAGGCGCGAGCCGGTAAGCGCACCGTCACGGTGCTCCAGATGCGAGACCCGCCAGCTCTCCGGCAGGCCGGCCGCGCGCATCGCGCCGATCGCGCGGTCGGCAAGCTCGGGCCAGGCGTCGAGCATGGCCCCCAAGAACATGTCGCCGGCCAGGCCGCCCAGCGCATCGAGGTGGATATGGGCAGGGCCCATGCGCCGGCTCAAGCCTCCGGGCGGTGCACGGGCACCACGTAGGGACCTTCGGGGATCACGGCGATGCGGCGCTCGCCCGAGCGGGCAACGCTCGTGCGCACAGCATCCGCAGCCGATGTGACCATGTGAACCCCGGTCAGCGGGTACTGGGCCTCGGGCAGGCCGCCCGTGTACAGGTGGACCGTGCCGACGCCCATCGGCTTCAGCTGCATCTGGGTCTGCCATTCGTCGATATCGGCAAACCGCTTGCCCGTGATCTCGTCCATGAAGCGAGTCGGCGCCACCTTCGACCAGCCGCCGCTGCGCGGCGACGAACTCTTTCGAGCCCATGCCCTCGGAGCATTCCGAGACGATGATCAGATCGCCGCCCGGCGCCACGATGTCCATGGGCGACACCATGCCCTTGACGGTCTGATAGTAGGTCTTGTCGAGCGGATAGCCGGCGGCACTGGTCAGCACGGTCTGAAAGCGTGCGGCAACCGGCACCGTCACATAGCCCTCGACGTGGCGCACGGCGGCCATGTGGCTGGCGGCGATCTCGCCGAAATTCACGAACGAGAGCTGACGCTCCTCGTCGATCACGCTGTTGAGCGCCAAGGCACCGCCCAGCATCCTGACGATCTCGAGCTGCTCCTCGTGCAGCGGATTGCCATCGAGCGTGCAGTTCTCGGCCTTGGGATGCGCCATGAAGCGCGCGCTGTGGAAGGTCGTGATGGTGTCCTTGTGGGCGACGCCCGGTGCGATCACCTTGCGGCCGCCGGAGTAGCCGGCCATGAAATGCGGCTCGACCAGTCCGGTCACGATCCGCAGATCGGCCTCGACGAAGCGCCGATCGAGCTTGACCGGCGTGCCACGGGTCGGCGTCGCGCCGAGATCGACGTGCGCGGCGTCGTCCCGCGCGAAATGGTTCTCGACCCGGACCGTCTCCATCACCCAGGAGCTGCCGACCAGCTCCTTGAGCTCCGCCCCCTCGTTCGGCCGGTGCAGCCCGGTCGCGACCAGCACCGTGATGGCGTCCGCCGCAAGCCCCGCCTCGAGCAGCTGGCGGATCACGATCGGCAGGAACAGGCCGTTCGGCACCGGCCGGGTGATGTCGCAGATCAGGATGCAGGCGCGCTTGACGTGGCGCGCCAGCTCGACCAGCGGCGGTGCGCCGACCGGCGCCGCCAGCGCCGCGCGCACGGCGGCCTCCGGATCGGCCAGCACCGGCATCGCAGGCTTGCGGACGACGGTGACCTCCAGATCGTCCGCCAGATCGACCGGCAGGGTCCCCCGGCCGTAGTTCAAGTCGACGCGCATGCTTCCCAGCCTCATGGCTCGCTCGGGGCCGAGCCGCCTGGACGGCCTCGGCCTTATGCGTATACACCCGCCGGGCCCGATCACAAACCGGGGCGGCTCTGACGGCAGCGGCTGCGGCGTGAACAGCTACGCCCGCGTCTCATCGAGACTGGGCAGGAACACGACCAGCAGACCGATCGCCGGCAGCAGCGCGCAAAGCTGGAACGCTCGCTCGATACCGCCGGTATCCGCCAGCCAGCCGATCAGGGCGGCACCGATGCCGCCCATGCCGAACGCGAAGCCGAAGAACAGGCCGGCGATCATGCCGACGCGGCCCGGCAGGAGCTGCTGGGCGTAGACCACGATCGCCGGGAAGGCCGAGGCCATGGTCAGGCCGATCAGCACCGCCAGGACGTCGGTCCAGAACAGGCTGACGAACGGCAGGGTCACGCTCAGCGGCAGCACGCCCAGGATCGAGATCCACAGGATCGGCTTGCGGCCGATCCGATCGCCGATCGGGCCGCCGATCAGCGTGCCCACCGCCACCGCACCCAGGAACAGGAACAGGTGGATCTGGGCACTGCCGACCGACACCCCGAAGCGGTCGATCAGAAAGAAGGTGTAGTAGGAGGCGAAGGCCGCCGCATAGAAGTTCTTGGAGAAGGTCAGCGCCAACAGGATCGCGACCGCACCGATCGCGCGGACGCGCCCGACCGAGGCCAGCACGGCAGCCTT
This sequence comes from uncultured Alphaproteobacteria bacterium, assembly GCA_963731495.1. GTDB lineage: Bacteria > Pseudomonadota > Alphaproteobacteria > Geminicoccales > Geminicoccaceae > DASUGG01. Next base: position 60,173 of record CAVSVZ010000071.1, on the reverse strand, counting down.
GCCGCCGGTCGGCCGCAGCGCCAGATGGTCGCGATACCAGACACCGACCCGGCCCAGGATCACGATGCCGATCACGGCTCCGAGCGCAAACCAGGCGATGTAGAGCTGGCCGTTCGGGATCACCAGCAGCGCCACCAAGAGCGGGCTGATCGCCTGCCCGGTATTGCCGCCGACCTGGAACACCGACTGGGCGAAGCCATAGCGCCCGCCCGACGCGAGCCGCGCCACCCGCGACGCCTCGGGGTGGAACACCGAGCTGCCGATGCCGATCAGGCTCGCGGCCAGCAGCATGGTGGCGAAGCCGCCCGCCACGGACAGCACCAGCACGCCGACGAAGGTCGCGGCCATCCCGAACGCCAGCGAGAACGGCCGCGGGTGCACGTCGGTGTAGAGCCCGATGATCGGCTGCAGGACCGAGGCGGTCAGCTGGAACGCCAGCGTGATGATGCCGATATGCAGGAAGTCGAGCGCCAGCGGCCCCTTGATCAGGGGATAGATCGACAGCAGCACCGACTGCATCGTGTCGTTGAGGAAGTGGCCCGCACTGACCGCAAGGAGAATCGGCAGCACGGTCGCACCCGCAGTCCGTGCCCCTGCCGCCGCGCTAGCGCTGGTTGCCGCCATGACGCCCGTGAAATCCTACGAAAGTGGCCCGCGAGACGGGACCGCCACGGCATCCCTACCCCGCCGCCGATACGATCGCAAGGGATGCCGCCGCCCGGCAAAGCGGCGGCATGGTGCGTCGCAGGTTCGTCAATCTCTCTGCCCCAAGCCGCACCTTGGTGCTAGAGTGCGCCAAAGCTGCCAGCGTGGGAGGCGTGATCGATGCTCAGCCCGACCTTTCCGGAAGTCCACTTGCCGCATCTGGCCAATGTGCCGCTGCCGCCGATGATGCGGGTGCGGCTGCATCACCCCACGCGCGAGGGCATCGAGGACATCGCGGCCGCCGTCGACGAGGCGCTGGCCCGATCCAAGCAGTTCGCGGAGCTGCCGAGCGGATCGAGCGTCGCGATCGCGGTCGGCAGCCGTGGCATCGCCCACATCCCGAAGGTCGTGGCGGCCGCGGTGCGGCACCTGAAGCAGCGCGACTTCGAGCCGTTCATCGTGCCCGCCATGGGCAGCCACGGCGGCGCCACCGCCGAGGGCCAGGCCGGCATGCTGGCGCATCTGGGCGTGACCGAGCAGACCGTCGGCGCACCGATCCGCGCGACCATGGAGACCGTCGAGTACGCCTCGACCATGCACGGCATCCCCTGCCGGTTCGACCGCAACGCCGCCGGCGCCGATGCCGTGCTGTGCATCAACCGGGTCAAGTCGCACACCAGCTTCGACCGGCCGGTCGAGAGCGGGCTGACCAAGCTGATCGCGGTCGGGCTCGGCAAGCAGGCGGGCGCGCGCAACGTCCACACGCTCGGGCCGCGCGGCTACACCGAGGTGTTGCCGGCGCTCGCCAGGATCGCGATCGAGCATTCGCCGATTGCCTACGGCATCGCGCTGGTGGAGAACGCCGACAAGCAACTGGTGGCGATCGAAGGGGTTGAGCCCGAGGCATTCTACGCGACCGACGAGCGTCTGCTGAAGGTGGCCAAGTCGCTGGCGCCGCACCTGCCGTTCGAGCGGATCGACGCGCTGGCGGTCGAGTGGATCGGCAAGGAGATCAGCGGCGCCGGCATGGATCCTGCCGTGGTCGGCCGGGTCGGCATGCGCACCATCCCCGACCCGGAGCCGCCCTATGTCAACAAGCTGGCGGTGCTCGGCGTGACCGAGGATTCCGGCGGCAACGGCGTCGGCATCGGCAATGCCGACTACACCACGCGCAAGGTCGCCAACGGGCTTGACCTGACCTCGATCTACATGAACTCGATCACCGCGGGCGGCACCGAGGGTGCCCGGATGCCCGCCGTGCTGCCGGACGACCAGACCGTGCTGCGCGCCATGGTCGCGACCTGCTGGCGCTCGGATCCGGAGAACGCCAAGCTCTGCCAGATCCGCTCGACCCTCTACATCAACGAGATCCTGATCTCGCCGTCGCTGTACGAGGACATCGAGGGCCGTTCCGATGTCGAGCGGCTGTCGCACCCGCAGCCGTTGGAGTTCTCGGCGGGCGGCGAGCTGCTGACGCGGGTGTAGCTATCCTGGGCCACCACCCGGGCCCGAGCGCGCCGGCGTTCACGCCTCGTCGTCGGGCAGGTAGTCGGGATCGAGGATCTGCTCGACCGTGAAGGGGCAATCGGCGGCGAAGGTCTGCCGCCGTAGCCCGGATTCGTTGACCGCATCCCGCACGGCGTCCAGATACGCCTCGTCGACCAGCTCCGGGACCTGTGCGCGCAGACTGGGGCTTTCCTTCAGCAGCTTGTCCGCCTGGCGTCGTTGCTCGATCAGCGTATTGCGCCAACTCGGACCGCGCAGGCCGGGTTGCACCTGCCATTTCAGGAGGTGATGCAGGATGCGGCGAAGCCTGCTTTCCAGCTTGCGCCGGTCGCGCCGGCCCATCGAGTTCGATCTCCTCCGCGAGGTTGTCCCAATCGAGGCCGAGCGCGCCGCGAGCGCGCAGGATCTGCGCCTGTTCCTGCGTCCAGGCGAAAAAATCCCGCTCGTAGTCGGCGCGCGCCGCGCTTTCCGGCCGCGCCTTGACCTTGGCCATGGCTCCAACCCGCTCCTGGTCGCTGACCGGCAGTCTATCCACCCCCGCCAAGGGCGTCGAGGCCGCGCCGACGCTCGCCCGGGCGCCGGACGATTTCCTAGACCCGACCCATCAGGACCAGGATCAGCACGATGATCAGGACCAGGCCGAGGCCGCCGGTCGGGTAATAGCCCCAGCCCCGACTGTAGGGCCACGCCGGCAGGGCGCCGAGCAACAGCAGGATCAGGATGATCAGAAGGATGGTGCCAAGCATGCGACGTCTCCTCAAAAAGCGTCTGCTCGAGACGCCCTTAAAAAACATCGCAGCGGCGTGAAAGTTCCCTGCGGCGGGGACCGGCGCCGGTGGTGGCGTCAGAAAGTCTCGAGCCAGGGGCGCAGCTCGACCTCCCAGGTCCAGGCGCTGCGTGGCTGCTTGAGCACCGCCATGTAGGTCTGCGCGATCGCGTCCGGGATCGAGCATGCTGTCGGGCCGATCGGCGGGCTCTGGCCGGTGCCCGGCGCGCACGCCGCCGTCGATCACGAAGTGGGCGACGTGGATGTTCTTCGGCGCCAGCTCGCGCGCCATGCTCTGGGCCAGCCCGCGCAGCGCGAACTTGCCCATCGCGAAGGACGACGAGTTCGCATAGCCCTTGACGCTGGCCGAGGCGCCGGTGAGCAGGATCGCGCCGCCGCCCTGGCGCAGCATGCGCCGCGCCGCCTGTTGGGCGACCAAAAACCCGCCGAAGGCGCTGATCATCAGCGCCTTTTGCACCTCGGCCGGATCGAGATCGACCACAAGTCCCCGCGCCCGGTAGCTCGGATTGTAGTGCACCACGTCGAGCGCGCCGAGCTGATCGTCGACCTGGTCGAACAGGCGCGCTACCTGGTCGGGGTCGGCAGCATCGCAGGCGAACACTGCGCCGCCGACCTCGTCGCGCAGCGCCGCCAGCTTGTCGGTCCGGCGCGCCACCAGTCCGACCTGCATACCGTCGCGCGCCAGAAGGCGGGCAAAGGAAGCGCTGATGCCGTCGCCGGCGCCCACCACGAGTGCACTCCTGGCCATGATCTTCCTCCCTATTCGAACATCGCGGCGCAGGGCCGGTTCAGCCCGACCGCGTCGACCGTACGATCGGCGTAGGCCTCGATAACCGTCTCGATATAGGTGTCGAACGGTTCCTTGGCGCAGAACCGGATCATCTTGCCCTCCTGGTACCACAGATGGCGCGGCCATCCGCCGGTAAGGGCGTAGTGGCTGACCTCCTCGCCGTCCACCGTCGCACGTCCCACCAGACGGCTTTCGACCTGATAGGCGCCGTGCTCGAACACGTTCAGCACCTGAACGTAGTCGACCGTGCGGACGGACCACGGCGAGATCACCCCGGTGTTCGCGGGATAGCGCTCCTCAAACGAGCCCACGGTGGAGCTGCCGCGATAGACGACATCGCCTTTGGGGTCGCGCTCGATGTGGACCTCGTAGTCGGGCTTGAACGGCACGGCGTAGTTGGTTGCGCCGTCCAACTCGAGGAGTTGCAGGCCGCCGGTCGTCTTGCGCCACGATTCGTCCCGGCAGTGTCGGAAATCGGCCGGGAAGATCAGGATGTCGGCTGCGAGCTCGGTCTCGACCACGACGCGGATGCGCTCGCCCTCCCGCCAGAAGCGAAAGACCTCGCGGCCCGCGGGCTCATCGTTGAGCCACATCCGGTAGCGCCGCACCTCGTCCGGCGGCCGCTCGCTTGCGCGATCGAGGCGCGCGCACAGCTCGGGCCAGGCGACCTCGGCATGCGCCGGCGCCACGATGCCCTGGCATGCCAACAGCAGGAGGAGGAACGCGAGCCGCTCGATCGGTGTGCCCCGGTCCGAGACCGCCCGGCAGGATTACCGGACGCCGGGATGCTGCGCGCGAACCGACGCGCGTGCAAGCGGCAGGAAAAAGCCCGCGCTGCCGAAGCAACGCGGGCACTGTCGTCACGTCGCCGCTCGGCGGATCAAGCAGGCCCCGCGCCCTGGGTGGAAGTGAAGATGGCATAGATCGACTGGCTGCCCATCATGAACAGCCGGTTGCGCTTGGGACCGCCGAAGCACAGATTGCCGCCAACCTCGGGCAGGCGAATCCGACCCATCAGCTTGGCATCCGGGCTCCACACGGTGGCCCCGTTGTAGCCGACGTTGCGGCCGGCATTGCTGGACGCCCAGACATTGCCGGCGACATCGCAGCGCAGGCCGTCCGGACCGCACTTGACGTCGTCGATCACGCAATCGCTGAACAGCCGGTGGTTGGAGGTCGTGCCGTCGTCGGCGACGTCCGCGACGAAGATCTGGCCCTTACCGCCCGGGCCGGTGTCGCCCGGCCCCTTGCCGGTGCTGGCGATGTACAACTTCTTGTAGTCGGGCGAGAAGCACAGGCCGTTGGGATCGGGCGCCTGGTCCTCGGTGGCGACCACCGTCAGCGTGCCGTTGGAATCCAGCCGGTAGGTCTGGGTCGGCAGCTCCCGCTTCCACTGACCGATGCCGGCCGGCTGGCCGAGCGTCGGATTGAGCAGGCCCGCCGCATTGGTCGGCCCGCCGGCGGCATCCGGAGCACCCTCGTAGAGCTGGCCGCCATAGGGCGGGTCGGTGAACCAGACGCTGCCGTCCGGATGCGGCACGACGTCGTTCGGCGAGTTCAGCCGCTTGCCCTGATAGTTGTCGGCGAGCACGGTGATGGAACCGTCGAGTTCGTAGCGGACCACGCGCCGATACAGATGCTCGCACGACATCTGCCGACCCTGAAAGTCGAAGCTGTTGCCGTTGCTGTTGTTGGACGGCATCCGGAACACGGTCACCCGGCCGTCGTCCTCGATCCAGCGCATCTGGCGGTTGTTCGGGATGTCGCTGAACACGAGATACTTGCCCTCGCCGCTCCATGCGGGCCCCTCGGCCCACCCCGCACCGGTCCAGAGCCGGTGGATCGAGGCGTTCGGCTGCACCAAGCCTCTGAACGCCGGATCGACCAAAACGACGTCCGGATCCCAGAAGTAGGTGGTCGGTGCGCCGTTGGGACCGAAATCGCGCGGCGGGCTCGAGACGGTGGTCGGTGGCGAAACCGGTCCCATCGCCTCCTGGGCGCGTGCGGCCACGCTGCCGACCGCCAGGGCACCGGCCCCGACCCCGACCGCTTTGATCAGCGAGCGCCGCGACAGTGCGGCATCGCGCTCTGGCCGCTCGGCTCGCTCCGCGGCGTTGCGCTTTTCTACCATTCGCATCGTCTTTCCCTCCCCGGGTGGCAAAGTACCCCATGGTGAGCCGACCCGAAGCAGGTCGGCGCGTGCTGACGCCGACAGCATGCAGCCATGACGGCCAGGGCATGCGCACCGGCACCAGACCTGGTTAGCCTCACGGATGTCGTTGGTAGTAGCGGCTTCCCTGATGAGGCGTTGTTTAAACGCAATGGTAGTGCAGGTTCCGGGTGCCAGCAAGCCGCGTGAGCACGACTTTCGGTAACACGCGAGATGACCCGTGTTGCGGAGCAGGCAATCTGTGCGGTTGCATCTCATCCTGCCGGCACAGGGGATCGATGCGGCCGACGGAGGTGCCGCGGCCACAACGGCAGTGAGAGCCGGCTGAGCTGCCCATCACCGATGCGGCGCTAGCGCGCGCCGTGCGCGAAGGGGTATTGCTAGCCGACGATCTCTTCGGAGACGGGAATTTTCTTGATACGCCCTTGGGGGGCGACATACGCGGCTACGTTCGGCGCGTTGGGCTGCCCGTCAAATTCATGCTTTCTGCCGACGTGGGGACCTCCCCTTGCAACCGAGATGAAGCCAATGCCAAAGGGGCGCTGGCATTGGCTTGAGATTGCGCTCCTGGCGTGCTTGCGCATGCCTGTCGCACCGATGATGCTCTTTCGTTTCCGGACGATGCCGAAAGCAGACAGGACATCCGGCTAGCTATTCAGCCTGACCTTCTTTCCTGGTCCGCACACAAGAAATCAATGGGCGAGGTTGTCGGAGAGGTCCCTGAGCTTTACGCGTGGCTCACATATGGATTTGGCTCAGATGGAGAGTTATATCATTTATGCTGGGCGTCACCGGCGCCAGATGAGAATAAATGGCTAGCTCATGTTTCCTCGAGCTACCTGAGGTTTCTCTGCCGTCAATTGATTTCGATCCACATGCGGGCAGCGTCGAACAGATCGAAATTTCGGCGGAGGAAGTTAGAGACCGTTGGGGATTGGGGAAGGGCCCGGTGCGCGACCTCTCCGCGATCATGGAGCTGCACGGGTTTATCCTGATACGAGAGGCGGTTTCGTGCCCCGATATGGATGCGGTGTCGTGCTGGCAGGATGGGAGGCCTTATGTTCTGTATTCAGCCGAAGTAAGCAGCGGTCCACGGAATGCATTCAACCTAGCACACGAGCTTGCTCATATGATCTTACATTCATCTGTCGGATCACGTCCGAGAATCTCAACGATATTGAAAAACAAACGTATCGCTTCGCTGGTGCGTTTCTATTGCCGCAAGATTCATTTAGCCGCGAAGTGCTTGGCAGTTCACTGGATCATTTCCTATTATTGAAGGACAAATGGGGGATATCGATTTCGGCCATGGCTTACAGATGTAAGGACGTCAGCCGAACCGATCGAGCGTCAGCCCGTCCAGCGAGATGGGCGGTTTCTGGCCGGCGACCAGGGCCGCGATCACGCGCGCGGAGCCGCAGGCGAAGGTCCACCCGAGGTGGCCGTGCCCGGTGTTCAGGAACAGGTTCCGGTAGCGGGTCGGACCCAGGATCGGCGGACCGTCCGGCGTCATCGGCCGCATGCCGGCCCAGTGCTCCATGGCACCAGGGTCGGCATATCGGGCGAGCGCCGGATACACCTTGATCGCGGTCTGCCAGACATAGTCCGAGCGGCGTGGATGGATGGTCAGGTCGGCGCCGGTGAACTCGGCGCTGCCCGCCAGCCGCATGCGCTTGCCCAGTGGCACGACGCCGACCTTGAGGGTCTCGTCGACCACCGCGACCTGCGGCGCGTCGTTCCAGCCGCCCTTGGGCACCGTGATCGAATAGCCCTTGACCGGATTGACCGGCAGACGAAGGCCCAGCCCTTGACCCAGCGCCGGGCTGCTCCAGCCGAGCGCCAGCACGTAGGCATCGGCCTCGAGTTGGCCGCCATCGGCGAGCACGCCGGTGATGCGATCGCCCTCGGCCTCGATGCGCTCGACCGTGCTGCCCAGCCGCAGCCTGCCGCCGTGGCGCTCGAACGCCTGGGCGAGCCGGCGGGTGAACAGGTGGCAGTCGCCGCTCTCGTCCTCGGGAAACAGGATGCCGCCATGAATGCCCTCGCCACCCTCGGCCAGGGCCGGCTCGAACGCGAGCACCGCCGCCCGGTCGAGCACGCGATACGGCACCGGGCCCTCGCTCGCCAGCAGCTCGGCGTGGGCGACACCTGCATCGAACGCGGCCGGCTCGCGGAGGATCTTCAGAATGCCACGCTCCTGCTGGTCGTGCTCGATGCCGGTTTCGCGCCGCACTTCCCGGAGCGTCTGCGCGGAGAACAGGGCAAGCCGCAGATTGACCAGGGTATGGCGGCGGTGGCGCTCAGGCGTGGCGTTGCGCAAGAACGCCATGCCCCAGCCGAGCATGCCGGGGATCGCCGCCGGGCGCAGCACCGCCGGCGCATCGTCGCGACCGATCCAGCGCAAAAGCTTGAGCGCGATGCCGGGCTCGTTCCAGGGCTCGACCAGGCTGGTGTGGATCATGCTGCCGTTGGCGTAGCTGGCGCCCAGCGCGACACCCCGCTCGCGCTCGAGCAACGTCACCTCGTGACCGTCGCGGGCAAGAAACCACGCCGTGGTGACGCCGATCACGCCGCCGCCGAGAACCAGGACCCTCATGGCATCTTCTTTGCTTGCGCCTTCCTGTGAAATCTTAACCGACCGGCTGGGGTGTGCCACCGCCATTGTGCTAGCATCACCGTCTCGGCTGAGGAGGCAACCCACAAACAAGGAGAACGCCGATGAGGTTCGGGACCCATTGGCGACCCGCCCTTGCGCTCAGCTTTGCCGCGACCTCGAGCGTCGCGATGGCGCAGACCTACACCATGGTCGTCGCGCATCTGCTGCCGGAGGATCTGACCGACAACGAGATCGCGCCCGGCTCTGGCGCATTTCGAGAGCCTGGTTGAGGCGCGCACGGGCGGCGACATCGACGTCCAGTTGTTCGGTGCCGGCGCAGCTCGGCTCGGAGGTCGAGACCGGCAAGCAAGCGCAGGAAGGCACGACCGTTCAGTCGAGCGTCCTGTCGTCGGGCGCAATGTCCTCATTCTACCCCGACTACCAGATCATCACGACGCCTTTCCTATTCCCCGACTACCGGGTCGCCTGGGCATATCTTGACGGCGCTTGGCACGCCGAGTTCATGAAGGGCATGGTCGAAGAGGCCAGTCTGCGCTACCTCGGCACCTTCGACGACGGCGGCGGTTTCGTGGCGTTCACCAACAATGAGCGGCCGATCAAGACCGTCGACGACATCAAGGGGCTGCAGCATCCGCGTCGAAGAGAACCCGGCGCACGTCGCGACCATGAAGGCGCTCGGCGCCTCGGCCACGCCGCTGCCCTGGGGCGAGGTGCTGACCGCGCTGGGCACCGGCCTGGCAGACGGCCAGTTCAATGCACCGGGCGTGTCCGCCTCGTTCAAGCTCTGGGACGTCAACGACTACACCACCTGGAGCGGCCATGTGTACAACACCGCCACCTGGGTGGTCAGCGAGACGTGGTTCCAGAGCCTGCCCGACGAGTACAAGGCCATCATCGTGGACTTCCGCCCGCGAGTCGGTCGCGATGTCGCATGGCATCGCCGCGCTGGCGTCGGTGATCGGCTGGCAGCAGTCCTGCGAGCACTTCAAGGAGTGCATCATCCTCGCCGAGGACGAGAAGCAAAAGATGGCCGACGATCGCCCGCCCCGCGTGGAAGGAGTGGATCACCAACGACTTCGGCATCGATCCGGCGCTGGTCGATGAGCTTGTGGGCCGAGGTCGACCGGATCACCGACGAGCAGAAGGCGCGCGATCAGGCGTTGTTCATCAAGTAGCCTTCCGCACACACCAAGCGGTCGCGGGGCGCCGGTCCGCCGGCGCCCCGATCCGAGCCTCGCACAACGACGGAGTGGCTGCCTTGCTGGTGCGCCTGCGTGCCTTCAGCGATGCGTTGAACCGGCAGGTGATCGTGGTTCTGCATCGCCTGCCTGTTGATCATGCTGGCGATCTCGTTCACCGGCTTCCTCTACAAGCTGGTTACCGGCGCGGCCCTGAGCTGGACCTATTCGCTGGCGCGGCTGTTCATGCCATGGATCGGCATGCTCAGCATCACCGTCGCGTTCAAGCGTGGCGAGCATGTCGCCATGGGCGGCTGCTGGTCTGGTTGCCGCCGCGCCTCAGGCTGTGGGTCGCCTACGCCAACGTCGCGCTCATCGGCGCTGCTCGCGCTGCTGCTGGTCTGGTACGGCTGGGAGTTCTTCATCAGCACCACCCACTACTACATGGTCTCCGACCAGATCCAGATTCACAACCGGTTCGTCGCCGCCTGCATGCCGGTGACCGGCCTGATCATGCTGGCACATCTGGCCAGCGGCCTGCATCTGCTCGACCTCGCCGACGCCGAGGCGGAAGCCGACGCGCTGGTGCGCGGCGAGGCGGACTGAGCGATGGCGCCCGCCATTCTGGTCTTCGTGGTGCTGCTGCTCGATCGGCACGCCGATCGCCGTGGTCATGGTGATGTCGGGGCTGGCCGGCGCGGTCTCGATCGGCGGCCTCGGCTTCCTCGAGATCATTGCCGATCGCATGTTCTCCGGCGTCGCCGGCTATCTGCTGATCGCGGTGCCCTATTTCATCTTCACCGCCGAGCTGATGAACCAGGCCGGGCTGACCGAGCGGCTGATCGCGCTTCAACAATGCCCTGTTCGGCCGGGTGCGCGGCGCGCTGAGCCACGTCAACATCACCGTCTCGCGTGTTCTTCGCCGGCCTGACCGGCGCGGCGATCACCGATACCGTGGCGATCGGCAAGATCATGATCCCGGCGATGAAGAAGCAGGGCTACGACGCGCCGACTACAGCGCCGCGGTGACCGCCTGCTCGTCGATCATCGGGCCGATCATCCCGCCCAGCGTGGTGATGGTGGTCTATGCCACGATCCTGCGTGACGTCTCGGTGCTCGACCTGTTCGCCGCCGGCATCGTGCCCGGGCCTGCTGATGGCGCTGACCCTGCTGGTCGCCAGCATGATCATCTCGTGCCTGGCGCGGCTATCCCACGCCAGGCAGCGAGCCTGCGCGGCTGGCGTGATGCTGCGCACCTTCCTGCCGACCATCCCGGCCCTGCTGGTGCCGGTGATCATCCTCGGCGGCATCCTCTCGGGGCTGACGCACCGTCACCGAGGCCTCGGCCTTCGCCGCGGTCTACGCGATCGGCATCGGCGCTGCTCGTCTACCGCACTCTGACGCTGCGCAAGATCCTGGCGATGCGCTGGTGACCACGGTGCGCTTCTCGGGCGTGGTGTTCTTCCTGCTGGCCGCCTCGACCGTGCTCGGCTGGTTCGTCACCCGCTCGGGCATCGCCCGCGACGCCGCCGGCGCTGATCACCACGTTCAGCGACGTCGGCTGTGTGCAGATCCTGCTGGTCGACTGCCTGCTGCTGATCCTGCTCGGCACGGTGATCGACGTGCTGCCGGCGCTGGTGGTGTGGCGCCGGTGCTGGTGCCGGCGATGGTCTCAGCTCGGCTTCGACCCGCTGCACTTCGCCATCGTGATGATCGTGACGCTGAACGTCGCCAACATCACGCCGCCGGTGGGCATGACGCTGATGACCGCGGCGCAGATCGCCGAGGTGCCCTATGAGCGCGCGATCCGCGAATCGGCACCTTTCCTGCTGAGCCATCTCACCGTGATCGTGCTGGTCTCGCTGATCCCGGCTATCCCGCTCTGGCTACTTCATCTGCTGCGCTGAGCGCCGACCGGAACGACACGAGACGCTGGCGTTCCACCCGCACTGGGCGTATCTTCCAGCTGACGAGTGTGCCCCCGCAACGCGGCTGGACCAAATAGCGGAGAAAACGAGGGCCACCTGTAGCTCCTTCACGTAGTCGCGAGCGTTCGAAGGAGGCGTCTTGGCGCCTTTTTTGGAGGTTCGTGGCATGCCCGCATCTGTTGGGACGCGCAAACCCGAGTCCGACTGGCTTGGTCGGGCCGCCCCATCGTGGCTGGTCGCGCTGGCGATCTATGGCGGCTGGGGACTGGTCACCTGGTTCCATGAGCTGCTGCCGTGGTGGCTGGTGCTGCCGGCGGGCGCCAGCCTGATCGCCTGGCACGGCTCCTTGCAGCACGAGGCCGTGCACGCCCAGCTGTCGCCGCATCGCTGGATCAACGATGCGATCGCCTGGCCGCCGCTGTCCTTGTGGCTGCCGTTCGCGATCTACCGGACGGCCCACCGCGCGCACCACGATTTCGAGATCCTGACCGAACCCTGGCGCGATCCGGAATCGTTCTATGTCGACCAGGCGACCTGGCGCCGCCTCGGCCGCCCGGCCCGCGCGCTGCTCCGGGCGGACAACACGCTGCTCGGCCGTCTGCTGCTCGGGCCGCTTCTGGTGATCGGCCAGTTCATCTGCGCCGAGCTTGCCGCGCTGGCCAGGGGTGATCGCCGTCATCTGGGCATCTGGCTCTGGCACCTACCGGCCGTGGCCCTGGTGCTGCTCTGGGTGGTCGGCGTATGCCACATCCCGCTTTGGGCCTATCTCCTGCTGTTCGTGCTGCCGGGCGCCAGCCTGACCCTGGTCCGCTCGTTCGCCGAGCACAAGGCGGCGAGCAGCCCGTTCGAGCGCAGCGCCGTGGTCGAGGCGGGACGGTTCTTCTCGCTCCTGTTCCTCAACAACAACCTGCACCATGTCCACCACAAGCGGCCGGACCTGCCGTGGCACGCGCTGCCCGCCTACTACCGCGCCCATCGCCGCCAGATCCTGGCCGAGAACGGCGGTTTGCTGTACCGCGGCGGCTACGCCGAGATCTTTTGGCGCTTCTGGCGGCGCCCGATCGACGAGCCAGTGCATCCTCATCATTGAGCGGCGGCAGGCCCGAGTGCGCCAATTGTGTCACTCCCGTATCCGCCTTACGCCCCCCTCAACGGGCCGAAGTCCAGCACACCGCTCTGCGCTGTGCCGAAGCCTGAAGCCTCTTCACCGGAAAAGCTCGCTGTGTGAACCGAGGCGCGCAAGGCGCAACAGGTCATCACCGGACTTCCGGTAGATCAACAGAAGATCGGGCCTGATATGACATTCCCTGTAACCGGTCCAATCGCCGGAAAGAGCGTGGTCCCTGTTGTGCGGCGGCAGGGGTTGATCGGACACCAGCAGGTCAAGGATGCCCTGCAATAGGCTGTCCAGGTTTCTGTATCTTGGATTGGCGTTGAGGCGCTTAAAATCCTTGCGGAAACTTCTGGAGTACTCAATCGTCCGCATTCAGATCGGCCATCAGCGCGTCAACGTTTTCCGCCCTGATGCCTTCGCCCCGTTCCAGCTCCTGCATGGCGGCGACCGTCTCGGCGTTCGGCATCCTGACCGGGAAGGGCAACGCCTTCTCCGCGGCGACGCGCATGAGCATGAGCCGGATGGCGTCGGAAACGGTAAGCCCCATCTCCGCCAGCACGTGGGCGGCCTCCTGCTTCACCTGCCCGTCGATCCGGGCGCGTACAATCGCATCGGCAGCCATGATCCTCTCCTAAGGTAGTTCCATTGTAGCTACAAATAGGCCGTGCGCCCAGCCTTTTCCAGCCCATTACTCTGCGGAGCCCGGAAGGGCTGGCTTTCCCGACGGCGGGGCACAAGGCATCGCGCCAGCGATAGGGTGGGTGCAGATCAGACGCCCTTGAGGCGGAAGATGCGGGCCATCTCGCCGGCGATCCCGCGTCGGAACAGCACGCAGACCACGAAGATGGCGCCGATGATCACGGTCACCAGCCGCGCCCCCCACCCTACTGAAACGCTAGGAAATCTGCCGGTTTCCGGCCGCCACCCCTCCGCTGTGCGTAACAGGAAAGCGCAACAGCCGGACGAACCTGGTCAAGAGTTCGGGTCGCCGTTGACGATGCGATAGCAATACGATCGGCTCATCGCGCTCAAGAGGCCAACGCCAGACCGATCACGCCGGCCGCCCGTTTTCTGCTGCGAGGATCTCTAGGCATCGGATTGCGCAACCCCCGGTGCCGGCACACCTGCATCACGAAGACACTTGGTCAGCTTGCGGTACAAGTTGGGATGGTACCGGTTACTTGCCGGATCGTTGCTGACCGTCGAAGCCGTAAGGCCAGAGCCGGCCAGCTTAATGCGGCCTGACTTTTGATCATACCAAACCCTGAGCTCCAATTTGACGGACTTGCGTTTCATAACTCACCTTCCGCCGATGCTCATTGGCTGTCCTTCTGGTTCTGTACGGATCGCGCCCTGAGGGCCGCCAGCGCGATCTCCTCTGCGGGGCGTTTTTCGCGGGGGCCTTTTAGGGGACCTCGCCCCGAAGTCGGTTGACCGCCGCCTCGACACCGGAGGTGTGCCCGTGGGCTTCTTCCCGCACGACATGGAGTTCTTCCCTAAGTTCATCCGGCGGCGTGGTGTATTGCTCATCGGCCTTATGAATGGCGGAAGGCAGGTCCTTCGCCTTTAGCACCAAGTTGCGCATCGCAACGATTGGTTTGATCAACTCCCAGTCCGGCACACTGGCAAGGTTGATTTCTTCCAATGCGCGTGCGGCAAAGTCGAATGCGGTCGGATCATACACATCCATAAGGATGTAACCCATGGTATCATTGGGGGTCTTGGTGCGCTTCCAAGCGTCCTCGATGAGGTTCATAGCATTGATCACGATCGCGGCAGCGGCCTCCATCGACCGCAATCGATCCTCCACACGAAGTCGCCGAGACAGCTCCACGTCACGACGATGCTGGCGCCATGGCACCAAGATGGCGATGGCAATCGCAATGATTGTGCAGATTGCCTGAACCCAGGCCGCAGCTCCCGGATGCGTGTCAGCCCACATCAGGGCACAGGTTACCCACTCGGGCATCTCCGCCGCCTACTCGCACCGGGCGACTACTTGGGCGAGGCCGGCCTTGATCCGCTCCTGGATCAGCACGCGACACGCTTGCCGCACATTGAGCCAATCCGGTAGCAAAGGGCCATGAGCGCAGCAAGTCGCATAATCTGGCGGCTGAGCCTTGTGGTGGCGCTGGTCGTCGGGATGTACCATTTCTAAAATCCCTCCGTAGCGATGCCTAAGCAAGGCTCTTCAACGTCAGGTGCAGGTTGCGCTAGAGTGACGTGTCATGAGCGCCCTTGGAAGGGTTGCCGCATCGGAGCATGTCACAAGTGACCGGAATGCAAGCGTGTTTGTTGGCTGGCGTGGGACTGCTCGTGGCGCTTCCCCTTGCATATCTGAACGATCCACCGCCTTCCCCGGCCGACCTTGCAGAGCGCGCAGAGACAGAGCATGCTCGGCGAGCAGAGGCAAAAGCTAGGATGGCCGCGCAACGAGCGGAAATTCGGGGCGCGATCGAGCAAAGGGCGTATGACATCGCTTGCTGGTGGCACGGCGGCCCGCAGGCTGGGGATCGCGTTTGGGCACAGGGACGGTTGTTGAGCGGAGATCGTATCGATGAGGGATGGGGTTCTGTCGTCTGGGTCGGAGAAACCGCTGGTGGCCACGCGGCGCACGTGCGGCTCGATAGTGGCCAAACGATCCTAGCGTTCTCTGACAGCGGGATAACCTTCCCCGGAGAGGACCCGCGCAATAGGTGCAAATGAGTGCTCGCCCCACTCTATTCATCCCACCGGCCCCAGGTAGGGTCGCTGGCGAGCGCGGCCGGCTTGGGACGGGAGTCTTGTGACAGGTACCCCCTACCGCGCAACAGATTTGCAACAACTTGCACCGACAGTCCGCCCGCCGACTAAAACCCGAGCGGAGGTTGATCATGGCGGAACGGAACGAGATCACTAAGATAGACGCGGCGGAAAGGCAGTTGGCAGCTGCGGTACGTATGTTCTTCGATTGCGCTGATCCGGTGCCAATCTATACGCTGGCGGCCGCCTCCCGCGAGGTATTGTCAACCATCCTGTCGAAGGTGAGGCAGGCGTCTTCTCTCGATCTGATTTCCGGAGCGACGGGGCGCTCGCCACAGGAAGTGTGCAGAGAGCTTCATCAGTTCGCTCGCTTCTTTAAGCACGCAGACAGTGACCCCGAAGGGAAACTAAGCGGCTTTGAAGAGAAGCATGTCGAGGTTGTCCTCTTCGCCGCCTGCCACGACTTTCAGGAGTTAGCAGGCGGTGGTCCGGTGGAGGTGCAGGCGTTCGAACTGTGGTGGTTGGCAGCCAATGAGACACGCCCCGCCTCGGAGCCGGGGATAGTCGAAGATATTCGTGGGCGTGCTGCAACAGCTCGCGCCAAAGCGGCCCCGGTCCAGGCCCTTAATAAGGCTGAGGGTGTCGGACCGAGCGAGATCGCCCGCCGGCTCGGCATCGGCCGCAGCAGCGTCTACCGGTTGCTCGGTTCCGCAGCCTGATGGATGTGCTACCGGGCGGCTTCATCCTTGTTGAAGGCGGGTGGGCGTAGCCACCCTGCGCCAGCCCTGGCGCTGCGCGGACAGCGAAAAGGGCGACCCCGGCCCTTTGTACTTGCCGGCGGCCTTGCCCCTGGCGATGCCCTCGCGTTGGCGCTCTAGCGCGCGGGCCAGTTCGAGCCCAGCCGCCGAACGGCGCCAGGTCGTTCTGCAGCGCCACCGCCACGAAGGCGCCGACGACGGGCCCGAAGATCGCCCCATGCCGCCGAGCAGCGTCATCAGCACGACCTCGCCCGAGACGTGCCAATGCACGTCAGTCAGCGTCGCCAACGGAAAGCCCGCGCACGTCGACGTCGACCATCAGGGGCGGCGGGACGTGGGTGCCGCCGCGGCGCGCCTGGAGACGCTGCAATTCATGCAGCGCGCGGTGCAGCATGCGGTCCAGGCGCGTCTCGTGCTGCGAGAGCAGCCGCAGCCAGTCCGCCTCGTCGTGGCGCAGCCAGCCACGCTCGAGCACGCTCGTGATGTGCACCCCGTCCTCGTTGGCGACGATCGCGCCCTCCAACCGCACCACCCGCCGCAGCCGCCACACACAGGCGACGATCCGCGCGCACAGCGCCTCCTCGATCTCGCCCTCGGGCGCCAGCGCCTCCCGCAGGCGCTGGCTGAGCCGGGCGAACCCCGCGGCATTCTCGCCCTCCGCCAGAACCTCCTTGGCGAGCAGGCCGTGCTTTTGCGCGTTGCGTGCGGCCACAGCCTTGCCGGCGGCCGTCCTCGGCCCGGTCGACCGTTGCGCGTTCCCCCGATTGGCCGCGATCTGTCTGGCGGTGGCCATGGCCGGCTCCCTTGACCCTTGCACAACAGGCGCATCGTCCTGTAGTATAGGTACACGATCCTAGTTGCGGAGCCAAGGTTTTTTTGCGAAACGAAGCCAATCACGCGATGGCCTTCCCTGGGAGCGCGGATGCCCGGCAGTGGACGCGGCGTGGGCGCGCTGCCGTCCCGCACCAAGGGGACGAGGCGTCGCGTTCGCACAGCCCCAAGATCGCCCCGCCGCTCGGTCATACTCGGGGACGATCACTACGCGAATATCGGCTCGACTAAAGTAAACAATCTTGCTTCGTCGAAAACTTGGCATAAAACTATGTGATAAGCCCTGCACGCATTAGGCGCTTGTGGCGTCATGTGCAGAACGATACGAAGCGTGGGGAAACGGCGTGAATTTCTCGGACGTCTCGCTGTTGGACTTCAATCCGCGGCGCCCCTGGTGGGGCGGCGACCTGCAGACCATTCGCAACTATGCGCTCGACGTCGGCCACGCCTTGCCGAACCGGGCGGTCGAACGGATCGAGGTGCCGCTCAGAGACGGCACCGGCGATCGCCTGATCGCGTCTTTGCACCTGCCTCAGGTCGATCGCGACCGGCCTCTGGTCGCCCTGATCCACGGCCTCGCGGGCTGCGAGGGCAGCTGCTACATGACGATCGCGACCGCGTTCTTCCTGATCCGCGGCTACCGGGTGCTCATGGTCAACCAGCGCGGCGCCGGTCCGTCGCGCGCCGCCTGCAGCGGTCTCTACCACGCCGGCAGCAGCGACGACTTCGGAACCCTGCTCGACCATCTGAACCCGTGGCTGACCCGCGAGGGCGTGCTGCCCGTGGGCTTCTCCCTCGGCGGCAACGTGCTGCTGAAATTCCTGGGCGAGGCCGGGCGCCACAGCGCGGTGCGCCGCGCCGCTACGGTCTCGGCGCCGCTCGATCTCGCCGCGAGCTGCCAGTCGCTGATGCGCTGGCGCAACTTCCCCTACCACCGCTACCTCCTGACCAGCATCAAGCGGGCCAGCACCGGGCACGGCGCTGCGCTGACCGAGGCCGAGCGCAAGGCCATTTTCGGCGCCTCCAGCCTGTGGCAGTTCGACGAGCGCTTCACCGCGCCACGCCTCGGCTACCGGAGCGCCGCCCAGTTCTACGAGGCCAACGCGTCGGGCCGCTTTCTCGACAGCATCCGGACCGAGACGCTGCTGATCCACGCCCAGGACGATCCGTTCGTGCCGCCCGCCCCGTATCTGACCCGCGACTGGTCGCGCCAGCCCAAGCTGACCGCGCTCTTGCCGCAGAGCGGCGGCCATCTCGGCTTTCACGATCCGCTCGGTCTCTGGCACCTGCGCCAGATCGAGCTGTTCTTCAGAGAGCGCTAACCCGCGTCCGACCTTGGTCCCGGCGTGCGCGCCGGCTTGGCGGCGCGCCGCCGTCGCCCTACCTTCAGGGACGCCGGCGATCTGCCCGGACCGCATTGGTCAGCGCCACCGCCGGTCCACACGACGACGAGGTGGCCACCCGTGTTCACCGAACAGCAGATGCTTCGCTACGCCCGGCACATCGTGCTGCCCGAGATCGGCGGTATCGGCCAGACCAAGCTGCTCGATGCCAAGGTTCTCCTGGTCGGTGCCGGCGGTCTGGGCTCGCCGCTGACCCTCTATCTGGCGGCAGCCGGGGTCGGCACGCTCGGCATCGTCGACCACGATCGGGTCGAGCTCTCCAACCTGCACCGGCAGATCGCCCATCCGACCACGCAGGTCGGCAGGGCCAAGACCGAGAGTGCCGAGCTCAGCGCGCACGCGCTCAACCCCGAGACGGTGATCCACCGTCACGATCTGAAGATCGACCCGGACAATGCCGCGGCCGTGATCGAGGGCTACGATCTGGTCGCCGACGGGACCGACAACTTCGCCAGCCGCGACGCCGTGCATACGGCCTGCCTGCGGCTCGGCAAGCCCCTGGTCAGCGCGGCCGTGCAAGGTCTCGAGGGCCAGCTCACGACCTACAAGGCGTATCTCGGCGCGCCCCATCCCTGCTATCGCTGCCTGTTCCCGAGCGAGCCGCCGCCGGACCTGATCCCGACCTGCGCCCAGGGCGGTGTGCTCGGCCCCGCGGTCGGCGTGGTCGGCTCGCTGCAGGCGGTGGAGGTGGTGAAAGAGATCCTCGGCGTCGGCGACAGCCTGTCCGGAACACTGTTGCTGTACGATGCCCTGGGCACCCGCTTTCGCACCATTCGGATCACCCGGCAGCCGGACTGCCCGGTGTGCGGAGCCCCTACCGGCAGTGGCAACGGCCATGGCTGAGCGGCTCAGCGTCCTGCTGCTGGATGGCCGCTTCGATCGGGCCCACTACGCGCTTTCGATCGCCAGCTCGGCTGCCGCCCTGGACCGGCCGGCCACGCTGTTCGTGACCCTGGCCGCGACCAGAGCCCTGCTTGCCGACGATGGGCGGGGCCGGCCGGGCTGGGCGAGCCTGCCGGTCTCTGCCGAGCTGGCCGAGCCCGACCTTGCCGACGGCGCAGCGCTCGATGCGCGCAATCGCCAGCGCGGCGTGGCCGGCTTCGAGGAGCTGCTCCAGGCCTGTGTCGCGCTCGGCGTCGAGGTCATGGTCTGCGAGATGGGCCTGCGCGCCCTCGAGCTGGCTGCCGACGACCTGCGCGACGATGTGCCGATCCACGCCGGCGGGCTCGCGACCCTGCTCGGCATGGGCGGTCAGATCGTCGTGCTGTGAGCTTCTGACCGCCACGAGATCTTCACCAATTGGCCCTATTGCAAGATCGACTTGCGCCAGGGGCCCGGCTGCGTTAGGGGAAGGTCCGCCTTGAGGCGGGAGCGCCCCCGATGAGGAAGCTGCGACCGACCGGTGCGATCACGGCACTCGCCGTAGGCTTTGGAGGACGCATGTCGGACCTCGTCAGCGTGAAGTATCGTCCCACCGAGGACGAGCCCTACATGAACAAGGACCAACAGGAGTATTTCCGCCGCAAGCTGGTCAGCTGGCGGGAGGAGATCTTGCGCGGCTCCAACGAGACCTTGCGTCAGCTGAAGGAAGAGGACAATCGGGTCGCCGACATGAGCGACTGGGCATCGGTCGAGACGGAGCGCAACTTCCAGCTCAGGGCCCGCGATCGCGAGCGTAAGCTGCTCACCAAGATCGACGAGGCGCTCAAGCGGATCGACGACGGCTCGTACGGCTATTGCGAGGAGACCCAGGAGCCAATCGGTCTGCGGCGTCTCGAGGCGCGGCCGATCGCGACCTTGAGCATCGAGGCCCAGGAGCGGCACGAGCGCCGCGAGAAGGCCTATCGCGACGACTGAGCGCCGACGCAATCCCGGACAGCAGCAGACGCCCTGAGGCGGCGAACACCGCCGCGGGGCATTGTTTGCCCTCTGTCCTTTGCCCTCTTTTGGCGCGCACGGCCAAATCCCGACGAGGGCGGGTCGGCAACATCGGGCTGTCTTGCGGGTTTTGTGGGAAAGCCGTGATGGCTAGCGGTCTTGTTCAGCCCATGGTCGTGTGATCACCACCACCGATGTAACGCTCGAAGCACGAGCTCATATCAGAGCGCAAAGTCAATTCCAGTTATCCTGTGCTGACGATCGCGTCCCATGGCAAGTAGAAGCCACGAAAACTTTACTTTCTGCTTTAGGTTTTTCTTAAATGGCGTCTCCGATACTCCGCTGCAATGACCCCCGCCGAGGCGGTTGGTGCCGAGGAGGTTGGAGAAAACGCTGATGTCGGATAGGAACACGCCCGCAGGCAGCGCGGGCCGACCCCAGAGCTTCGTCGGTCCCGACGGCAAGGTGCTGACGCTCGACGATCTGCCGCCGCCCGAGACACAGCGATGGGTGGCACGGCGCAAGGCCGAGGTGGTGGCGGCGGTGCGTGCCGGCCTCCTGAACCTGGAAGAGGCCTGCACGCGCTACAACCTTTCGACCGAAGAGTTCATGGGCTGGGAAGCGGCGATCGAGAAGCACGGTCTCGGTGGCCTGCGCGTGACGCGTATTCAGCAGTTCCGCTAGCAGAATACGCTGCGCCCTTGCCGCTCTTTCAACGCAGATCGGTTCGAGACCAGCTCACTTCTCCACCCCGCTATCCAGCACCATCCTATGGCCATGGTGCCCGGGCGGGCGAGCGGGCTGGGCTCGTGACGTCGACAACTGCCCTTGCAACGCGCGCGATCAGCGCGATCTGACGATTACCGCGTCCAAGCCATTTCCTCGTGGTTCGAACCAAACGGAGGCTTCCGACGTCTGGTGTCCTCGCGAACCCCTAATTCCTTGAATTTAGTGGTTTCTGCGACCAGACCTTCGGGAATCATCTGTCTGATCCAGACCACTAGGCGGCGCTCGCGGCGGCCGGCCGGGGCCGGACGGGCGGCTGGACGCCTTCGGGAATCGGACAGCGATAGGGCGACCGGCCGAGCCTCGCGGCGTGATCGGCCTGCGCCGCCTCGATCAGCGAGGGCCTGCTAAGGCACTCCACCGCGGTGCCCGCCATGACTTTCGCGGCATGAACCATACCCTTGTGCGCAGCAGGCGTCTTTCCTTGCGCGGTGACCTGCCAGGAATGGCCCGGCGTGCCGATCGCGTGGGTCGCCACCCGGGCCTGCACGGTCGGCACGGTCCAGCTCACGTCGCCGACATCGGTCGAGCCGATCATCGGCTCGCCCCGGACGCCCCGATCGACCACCGACTTGCAGAGCGGCATGTCCGGGTCGAGCGGCAGTCCAATGCGCAAAAAATCGTTGGCCATGTCGTCGGGACCGAGGGTCGCCTGGACACGCCGGGCGAAATCGCGGTCCTCGTCATCGAACGGCACGGCGCCCAGGCGTTCGAAATGGGCGTGCATCGCCTGCTCGAGCGGCTCATTGCCGAGCAGGTTCGAGACCGCGCTGATGATCTGGGGCTGCACGGTGGTCTCGGTCATCATGGCGGCGCCCTGTGCGATCCTGATCACGCGCGCCAGCAGCTTCTCCATGCCGGGCAGGTCGCGCGCCCGCACCGCGTAGTGCACCTTGGCGAAGGCCTGCACGACATTGGCGGCGACGCCGCCGCCGTCCAGCATGGCGTAGTGGATACGGGCATCGCTCGGCATGTGCTCGCGCATGTAGTTCACGCCGACATTCATCAGCTCGACCGCGTCCAGCGCGCTGCGGCCTAGATGCGGCGCCGCCGCGGCATGCGACGCCCGGCCGGTGAACGTGAAATTGATCCGCGTGTTGGCGAGCGAATGCGCATGGTCGACATGGGTGAACGACGCCGGATGCCAGGAGATCGCAATGTCGACGTCGCTGAACGCGCCGGCGCGGGCCATGAAGGCCTTGGCGGCGCCGCCTTCCTCGGCCGGGCAGCCGTAGTAGCGCACGCGCCCCTCGATGCCGCGTTCGGCCAGATAGTCCTTGACCGCGGTCGCCGCGAGGAGGGCTGCCGAGCCCAGCAGGTTGTGACCGCAGCCATGGCCGTTGCCGCCCTGCGCCACCGGCTTGGGCTCGGTGATCCCGGCGACCTGGCTGAGGCCAGGTAGCGCATCGTACTCGCCCAAGATCGCGATCACCGGGCCGCCGTCGCCCGCCTCGCCGACCACGGCGGTCGGAATGTCGGCCACGTTCTCGGTGACCCGGAAGCCCTGCCGGTTGAGCATGGCGGTATGCTCGGCCACCGAGCCGTACTCGGTATAGGCGATCTCGGGGATCTCCCAGATCCGGTCGGCCAGCTGCTCGAAGACCGCCCGCTTGGCGTCGACCAGATCCCAAATCCTGTCCGTGTTCCGCATGTGCCTCACTGCCCTTCGCGCGTGGAGATGTGTCGTTCGAGAAACCGGACCAGCGCCGGAAAGACCGCCAGCTGGTGATCCTGCCGGTGGAAGCCGTGGCCCGCGCCCTCGATCCGCAGGATCTCGTAGGGGTGGCCGCGCCCGCGCAGGACCGAGACCATCATCTCGCTCTCGCCGGGCGGCACGCGCGGGTCCTCGAGGCCATGGGCGATGAACAGCGGCGCCGTGATCCGATCGGCCTTGTGGATCGGCGAGAACGAGTCCAGCGCCTCGCGATCGGCGACCGGATCGCCATATTCGGCGGCGCGCAGCACCTGGCGCCACGGGCCGGTGGTCTCCAGCAGGGTCAGGAAGTTGCCGAAGCCGTAGAACTCGGCCGCAACCTTCCAGTCATCCGGATACTCGGTGATCGCCGCCAGCACCATGAAGCCGCCATAGGACTGGCCGAAGACCGCCAGTCGCGACCCGTCGACGGTCGGCCGGGCCGCAAGCCAGTCGCGCACCGCCTTCAGATCCCTGACGCTGTCCATGCGCAGGCGACGGTCGTCGAGCGACTGCCATTCGCGGCCATAGCCGGTCGAGCCGCGCACATTGGGAGCGACCACGGTCCAGCCGCGCCGGACCAGGTATTGCACCTCGGCGCGCCAATGGGCGGCATATTGCGACTCGGGGCCGCCATGGACGATTACCAGCGCGGGCCGGCCACCCGCCGGCGCCGGGCCCTTCGGCTCGAACAGAAATGCCGGGACCTCGCGACCGTCGAAGCTCGGCACGCTGACGATCGTCGGCTCGACCAGGTCGCCTTCGTCGAGATCGATCGGATCGGCGACCAGCGGCTGCGCCGCGCCGCTCGCCAGATCGATCCGATACAGGGCGGACGGCGCCGTGAAGCGATCGAGCGCTACAATCAGGCCGCCGTCAGGGGTGAACTGGATGCTCGAGGGCCGTCCGGGCGGCAGGCCGTCGAGCGCACGCTCCTCGCCGCTCGCAGCATCGCGCAGGTAGAGCCGGGCGTAGCCCTCGACATTGACCGAATAGACCAGCTGCGTCTCGTCGCGCGAGATGGCGAGCTGCTCGACATCGCCATCAGGCGTGGCCAGCCAGGACAGCTCGCCGGCGCCCGGAGCGAACCAGGCAAGGCCGTGGAAGGCGCGCCCGTGATTGGTGACGAGGTAGAGCCCGCTGCCGTCCTTCTTCCACTTGGCCGCGGCATAGTGGGTTCTGCCGCCCGTCAACAGCGGCGTGGTCTCGCCGCTGGCGAGATCGAGCCGCACCAGGTCGGCGTCCCACATGCCGCGCCGGTTGTCCTGAATCAGGAGGCTCTGCTCGTCCGGGAAGAAGCTCAGCGGCTTGCGCCAGCCCTCGGCCTCGAGCACGCGCTGCGCCTCCGGCTGGTCGAGCGCCCGCAGGTAGACGTCCATATGACGGGCGTCACGCGCGTTGCTGGCATAGGCGATCCGGCGGCCCTCCCGATCCCAGGTGCCCCAGGCGTACACGACCCCTGGCGCCTCGGTGAGCGCGCGCGGCGGCTCGGCGCCCTCCGGCAGCAGCCAGAGCTGATGATGCTCGTCGCCGCCGCGATCGGTGGTGAACAGCAGGTCGTTGCTCTTGGGGCTGAAGGCCACAGTCCCGACCTTCTCCGAGGTCGCAATCCGCCGGCTCTGGCTGCCATCCGCCAGTGCCATTGACGACCAGATCTGATCGATCCCGGTGCGATCGGAGATCCACGCCAGCTCCTTGCCATCCGGCGAGAGCGCCGGGCTGAAGTGGGAGGGCGGCGCGAGATACTGCTCGATGGTCGGCGCCGGGTCTCCCGACAGGCGATCGGCCAGTCGGTCGGTCGCCTCGGTCAGCGCCCGGTTCAGGGCCGGCGCCTCGGGCGTCGCCACATGATTGGCCAGATCGACGATGGTCAGGCGCGCTTCCGGCCACGCCTGGTGCAGCCGCCAGGCCGTCCGCATCGGCGTCACCACGTCGTAGCGACCCTGCACGATCTCACAGGGCAGGTCGCGCAGCCGGGCGACCCCATCGAGCAGCTCGCCGCCCTCGAGAAAGGCCCGGTTCACGCAGTAATGGGTAAAGATCCGGCTGATCTCGAGCGCGGCCTTGGGCTCGGTCAGCGTCGCGACGTGCGCCTCGCTCGGCAGCAGGGTCTGGGTCCTGGCCGAGAAGGTGCGCAGGGCCTGCGCGGCCGGCATGTGCACGGCAGGGTCCGGGTCGACCAGCCTGCGATAGTAGGCGGCGAGCAGATCGTCCCGCTCGGCCTCGGCAATCGGCGCGATGAATGCCTCGAAATGGTCGGGAAAGAAGCGGGCGATGCCGTGGAACCAGAAGCGGATCTCCGCCTCGCTCGCCATGAAGATGCCGTGCAGGCGAAGGCCCAGGCAGCGCTCCGGATGGGCGATCGCGTACGCCAGCCCCAGACAGCTGCCCCACGAGCCGCCCGCGACCAGCCAGGCCTCGATGCCGAGATGCTCGCGGATGCGCTCGATGTCCGCGATCAGATCCTGGGTGGTGTTGCCGGCGAGCTCGGCCGAGGGCGTCGAGCGCCCGGCGCCGCGCTGGTCGAACAGCACGATCCGGAAGCGCTTTGGATCGAAGGTCCGCCGCTGCCAGGGCCGGCTGCCGCCGCCCGGCCCGCCATGCAGGAACACCGCCGGAATGCCCGATGGGCTGCCGCTCTCCTCGACATAGAGCTGGTGCGGTGGGTCGACGTTCAGACGATGGGTTCGGTACGGCTCGATCTCGCCGTAAAGCGCGTCGCGTGCCATGCTCTGTGCGGTCCCTCGATCGGTGGCATCGCGACGTCCCACCCGGCGAGCCACTCCGCCCGGCCCACTTTTCCCGGCACTGTTCCGGCCATCTCGATCGACGGGGTCACGATGATGCGCCCAAGTTGCGCCTCTCCGAGATGGCAGGCAAGTCCTAGAGGCGGCGCCCGTGGATTCATTGGCACGGTGATGGTATCGTTCTTGCAAGACGAGCCGCAGGGCAGGCGGGTGGACACAGCTCCACCGCACATCAATCAACGCACGCCTTTGGGGAGAATGTGGCATGCACAGGTTTTTCCGACTCGCGGCCGGCACCGCGATCACCAGCAGTCTGCTTGCGGCCCCGGCGGTCCTGGCAGCCACGCCCGACGACACCCTGGTCATGGCGTGGAACATCGACGCGATGAGCACGCTCGATCCCGCCCAGATCGGCGAGGTCACGACCAACGAGATCATCCTCAACACCTGCGATGCCCTCGTCCGCCATGACATGAGCGACGAGGCCAACAGCTTGCCGGCGCTGGCGAAGAGCTGGGAGGTCTCGGACGACGGCCTGCGGGTCACCTTTCACCTGGTCGACAACGCCGTGTTTCCGTCGGGCAACCCGATGACCGCCGAGGACGTGGCCTGGTCGATGCAGCGCGTGCTCAAGCTCGGCTTCGGCAATTCCGCGACCCTGACCGAATACGGCTTCACTGCGGACACCGCGGAGGAGCAGATCGTCGCGGCGGACGATCACACCCTGGTGCTGAATCTCGACAAGCCCTATCCGATCGAGATCATCCTGCAGGCGATCGCGTCCAATCGCGTCGCGCAGGCGCTCGACAAGAAATTGCTGCTCGAGAACGAGAAGGATGGCGACCTGGGCAACGGCTATCTGACCACCAATACCGCCTGCGTAGGTCCCTACCATGTCCGCCAATGGAACGCGGGCGAGTCGGTCGTGCTCGAGGCCAACGACAACTACTACGGCGAAGCGCCGAAGCTGAAGCGCTGGATCATCCGCCACGTTCCCGAGGCCGGCGCGCAGCGCCTGCTGCTGGAGCAGGGCGACATCGACGTTGCGCGCAACCTCGGTGCCGAGGACCTGAAGGACCTCGCGAGCAACCCGGACATCAAGCTCGAGAGCGCCAAGCTCCATCAGATGTTCTACATCGCCTTCAACAATGCCCAGGAACGCTTCGCGGACGACCGGGTCAGGCTGGCCTTCAAGTATCTGGTCGACTACGACGGCCTGGCGAAGACCGTGATGGCCTATGACGGTGTCCCGCGCGCCGACGTGGTGCCGCTGGGTGCCTACGGCGCGCTCGACGAGAAGGAGGGCCAGCCCTTCTATCTCGACCTCGACAAGGCCAAGGCGCTGCTGACCGAGGCTGGCTACGGCGACGGCTTCGAGGCCAAGATGAACATCGGGTCACAGACCTACAACGCACCGGTGGCCCAGCACATCCAGGAGAACGCCAGCAAGGTCGGCATCAAGCTCGACATCGAGCAGATGGCCGACGCCCAGCTGTTCTCGAGCTTCCGCGGGCGTGACTTCGATACCCTGCTGATCGGCTGGCAGACCAGTGTCCCGCACGCCCATGGCATGCTGTCGCGGCATGCGTTCAACCCGGACAACTCCGAGGAAGCCAAGCTCACCATGTATCCGACCTGGCGGGCGTCCTGGTACAAGCCGGAGTTCAACGAGAAGGTCGAGGCCGCGCTGTTCGAGACCGACAAGGACAAGCAGCTGCAGATGTATCGGGAGCTGCAGCTCGACCACATGCAGCACGGCCCGTTCGCCTACATGTTCCAGATCACCAACAATGCGGCGTTGCGCAAGAACGTCGAGAACTGGCAGTGGCACGCCTTCCGCACCGATTATCCGGGCGTGACCAAGAACTAGGCCATGGCACGCTCGCTGCCGGCTGAGGCCGCTGGCAGGGTGACGTCGGGCCGCTCGGCCTGGCGTCACCTGTTGCCGTTTGCGCGGACCCTGGCCTCGGTCGCGATCACCCTGCTCGGGCTGCTGGCGCTGACCTTCTTCATCGGCCGCCTTTTGCCGCTCGACCCGATCCTGGCGATCCTGGGCGACGATGCGAGTCAGGCAGCCTACGACAAGATGTACGTCCAGCTGGGCTTCGATCAGCCGCTCTACATCCAGTTCCTGACCTATCTGCGCGATGCGATGTCGTTCGACTTCGGCACCTCGCTGGCGAGCGGCAAACCGGTGATCGAGGACATCGCGCGCGTGTTTCCGGCAACCATCGAGCTTGCCACGGTCGCGATCGTGCTCGGCACCGGCATCGGGATTCCGATGGGCGTCCTGGCCGCGATGTATCGCGATACGATCGTCGATCAGGTCATCCGGGTGGTCGGGCTGATCGGCTACTCGGCGCCGATCTTCTGGCTCGGCCTGATGGGGCTGGTGCTGTTCTATGCCTCGCTCGGCTGGGTCGGCGCGCCGGGCCGGATCGATGTGGTCTACCAGTACGACCTGGACCCCCGGACCGGCCTCTATCTGCTCGACAGCGCGCTCGCCGGGCGGTGGGACATCTTCGCCGACGTGTTCAGCCGGATCATCCTGCCGGCCTCGATCCTGGCCTATGGCGCGCTCGCCTATATCAGCCGCATGACCCGCAGCTTCATGCTCGAGCAGCTGAGCCAGTAGTACATCATCGCGGCCAGGGCCAAGGGCGCGTCCATCGCGCGCGTCGTCTGGCGGCACGCCCTGCCCAATATCGGGGTCCAGCTGGTCACGGTGGTGGCGCTGTCCTACGCCTTCCTGCTCGAGGGCGCGGTGCTCACCGAGTCCGTGTTCGCCTGGCCGGGCTTCGGCCGCTATCTCACCACCGCGCTGCTGCGCGGCGACATGAACGCAGTGATGGGCTGCACGCTGCTGGTCGGCATGATGTTCATCGCCATCAACCTCTTGACCGACATCTTCTATCGCAGCTTCGATCCGAGGACGCGATGATCAGCGGTCTTGGGACCCGCGGCGGGCGCGAGGGCCTGCGGGCCTGGCTGGCGGCGCCGATCGCCCGCTCGCCCGCGCAGGCGCGGGCGCAGGCGGCGTTGAAGAGCTGGCGGCGGCTGCAGTCCAACCACACTGCATTCTTCGGCATGCTGATCGTGCTGGCACTGGTGATCGTGGCGCTCCTGGCACCCTATCTGGCGACCCAGAGCCCCTTCGAGCAGGATCTGGCCGCCCGCCTGGAGCCGCCCTCGTCGGCACATTGGCTCGGCACCGACGACCTGGGTCGCGACATCTACAGCCGTGTGGTCTATGGCGCCCGGATCACGCTCTATATCGCCACCTTGGCGGCGCTGATCGCGGCACCGCTCGGCCTGATCATCGGCACCACCGCGGGTTATCTGGGCGGCTGGGTCGACATCGCCCTGATGCGCCTGGTCGACGTGTTCCTGTCGTTCCCGTCGCTGATCCTGGCGCTGGCCTTCGTCGCCGCGCTGGGCGCGGGCATCGAGAACGCGATCATCGCCATCTCGCTCGCCTCGTGGCCGCCGATCGCCCGGCTGGCACGGGCCGAGACCCTGACCGTACGCAGCGCCGACTACATCGCCGCCGTGCGCATGCAGGGTGCCAGCCGGACCCGCATCATCACCCATCACATCATGCCGATGTGCCTGACCTCGGTGATCGTGCGGATCACGCTCAACATGGCGGGCATCATCCTGACCGCGGCAGGCCTGGGTTTTTTGGGGCTGGGCGCGCAGCCGCCGTCGCCGGAATGGGGCGCCATGCTCTCGTCAGGTCGCCAGTTCATGCTGACCAACTGGTGGCTGGCGGCAGCACCCGGCTGCGCGATCCTGCTGGTCAGCCTGGGCTTCAACCTGTTCGGCGACGGTCTTCGCGACGCGCTCGACCCGCGTCATGAATGAGCTGCTGCTTACGGTCGAGCGCTTGTGCGTCGCGTTCCCGGGACCGGGCGGGCCGAACCGGGTGGTGCGCGACGTGAACTTGCGGATCGGTCGCGAGAAGGTCGGGATCGTCGGCGAATCCGGCTCCGGCAAGTCGACCACCGGGCGCGCGGTCCTCA
Source organism: uncultured Alphaproteobacteria bacterium (assembly GCA_963731495.1). GTDB lineage: Bacteria > Pseudomonadota > Alphaproteobacteria > Geminicoccales > Geminicoccaceae > DASUGG01. Next base: position 30,578 of record CAVSVZ010000071.1, on the reverse strand, counting down.
AGCTGCTGCCGCCCAAGGCCCAGGTCTCGGCGGCCAAACTGCACTTCGAGACGATCGACATCATGGCCGCCAGCGAGCGGCAGATGCGGGACGTGCGCGGCGGCCGGATCGCCATGATCCTGCAAGACCCCAAGTTCTCGCTCAATCCCCTGATCCCGGTCGGCAAGCAGATTGCCGAGGCCTATCGCATTCACCGGTCGGCATCGAAAGGCGATGCCAGGCGCGAAACCCTGGCCATGCTCGACGCGGTCCACATCCGCGATCCCGAGCGGGTCTACCGGCTCTATCCGCACGAGGTCTCGGGCGGCATGGGCCAGCGCATCATGATCGCCATGATGCTGATCCCCGAGCCCGCCCTGATCATCGCCGACGAGCCGACCTCGGCGCTGGATGTGACCGTGCGCCGGCAGGTCCTGGCGATCCTGGACGAGCTGGTCACCGCCAGAGGTGCCGGCCTGATCTTCATCAGTCACGATCTCAATCTGGTCGCCGAGTTCTGCGATCGGGTGCTGGTGATGTATGCCGGCCGGATCATGGAGGAGTTGCCGGCCAGGCACCTCGACCAGGCGCGCCACCCCTACACCCGGGCACTGCTCGACAGCCTGCCGCGGCTCGATCGGCCGGTCGAGGAGCTGATCGTGCCGACCCGCGATCCGGCCTGGCTGGACGGGCCGGTCGCGTATGGGGGCTCCTGATGGCGCGCGGCGCGGCCGCGATCGCCGCGATTGAATCCCACCATCTGCGGGTCCATTTCGGGCACGGCACGGATGCGGTGACCGCGGTCGACGGCGTCAGCTTCCGCGTGCCGGAAGGCGGCACCTATGGCCTGATCGGCGAGTCCGGCTGCGGCAAGTCGACGGTGTTGCGGGCGGCGAGCGGGCTCAATCCGGACTACGAGGGCAGCATCCTGGTCGACGGCCGGGAGGTGCGCCGGCATCGCGACGCCGCCTTCTTCAAGACCGTGCAGATGGTGTTCCAGGATCCCTACGGCTCGCTCCACCCGCGCAAGATGGTGCATGCGGTGTTGCGCGAGCCCCTGAAGATCCACGGCATCCCGGATCAGGAGGCGCGCATCCGACATGTGCTCGACGTGGTCGGGCTCGGTGCGGACTTCACTTTCCGCTATCCGCACCAGCTGTCCGGCGGCCAGCGCCAGCGCGTCGCGATCGCGCGCTGCCTGATCGTCGAGCCGAAGATCCTGCTGCTCGACGAGCCGACCTCGTCGCTCGACGTCTCGGTGCAGGCCGAGATCCTGAACCTGCTCAAGAGCCTGCAGCACGCCGCCGGCCTGACCTTCCTGATGGTCAGCCACGACCTGGCCGTGGTCGCCCATCTGTGCGCGCGGATCGGGGTAATGACCGAGGGCAGGATCGTCGAGGAGCTGGACGTCGACGTGCTGCGCGCCGGTCGCCCCCACCACCCCTATACCCGCGAGCTGCTGCAATCGAGCCGATCGTATCGGGACGTCGCAGCCACCGCCCTTTAGTTGTGGGTGATCGCCGGCGGCAGATCGGGGATCGTCTTGAAGCCGTTTTCCCAATCGGCCGGACGTCGTTGCACCCCCGGCGGATCGTCCGGCAGCCGGAACCCGCTGGTCCTGAGGAACTCGTCGTATTGCAGCATGGGGTGGTCGGGCGAATTGTAGGCGACGCGCGGCAGCAGGTTCTGATCGCGCAGGCAGCGCGCCAGATAGCCCGCGATGAAATCGCCCTCGCCGACATAGGCGACCGGCGTGCGCGTCGTGCCAAAGCGCTGCTTCTCGAGGTTCACCACATGCGCGGCGAACGCGCCGGCCAGCCAGAACACCTGCCAGTACGGCGCCTGCAGGCTGAGAAAATTCGGATTGTAGAGGACCGCGCCCGCCGTGCCGTCGTAGGTCGCAGCGCCGCCATAGGTCGTCACCCTGGGGCTGGTGTAATAGCCCACGCCGCTTTGCACGCGCAGGCATTGATCGAGCGCCTCGATGAGGGTCTCGACGCCGGGCGGGCCGAGCTGCGGACAGTACAGCGAGATCGCCTGCACGATGCGCTGGCCGGGCCGGACGAAAACCGCGACCCCGAGCGAGAAGGCGGCTGCCGCGGTGCCATCGGGCCGGCAGGAGATGGTCGGCGTAATCGCTTTCCTGGCTTCGTGTCAGGCCCCTGGCGCCGCTCGTGGTAGGCGCACCGAGCCCGCCCTCGGGGTGAACCCGGCGGCCGCCGTAGTTGGCGACCCGAACCACCCCCTGCGCCGACTGGATGGACGAGATCTCCGAGCATTCGAGTTCGATGTCGGCGACGTAGTCGAAGGACGTGAAGGTCACCACCTTGGCGCTGAAGCCGGTCACCACCTGGCTGCGCTCGCACATCATCGGCGGCGACGGGTTGCCGCCCGTCGGATTGCCGGCCGCGCTGCCGCCATGCACGCCTTCCCACAGGCAGCCTGAGGCGTCGCAGCGCGGGGCGGCGCACCCGATCTCAAGGTAGTCGAGCACCGAGCCACGCCGGACCCGCACGCCGACGATCGCCTCGCCATCGGGGCAACGAAGCGTCTCGAGCGTGTAGTTGCGGCCGAGCAGCTGGCCACCCGCCTGGCCGTCCGGCCGGTCGGCGGTGTCGTACTCGCTTGGTCCGACTTCCGATTTGAGCGTCCGCACCATCGCCGCCTGAGCTGCCATCGGCACCAGCCAGACGGTGCAGATCAGGGCGAGCACGATCGTGCGCGCGCTCATAGACCGTTCTCCCAAGCGGTTGCGTCTGCGCGGCGACCCGCGCTAAAGGGCCGCAGCATGCATCACTTCACCCATGCCGCGCCAGATCATGTCGATCGCGACATAGGCCACGACCGCGACGCCCAGATAGGCGAGCCAGCGGTGCCGCTCGAGCACGCCCGCGACCAGGTTCGCCGCGAGCGCCATGAGCGCGATCGAGAGCAGCAGGCCGAAGATCAGCATGCCCGGATACTCATGCGCGGCGCCTGCCACCGCGAGGACATTGTCGAGCGACATCGAGACGTCCGCGATCAGGATGCTGAGGATGGCGCTGCGCAGCGTCTTGGGCTTCGCCTGCTCTGCGGAGCTACCATGGTTCGACGCACCGGCATGGGTCTCGCGCCACATCTTGTGGGTCACCCAGAGCAACAGAATGCCGCCCGCCAGGGTCAACCCGACGATCTCCAGGAGCATGTAGGTCATGGAGGCGAACAGCACGCGCAGCAGCGTCGCGCCGATGATGCCGAGGACGATCGCCCGGCGACGTTCGGCCGGCGGCAGGCCGGCCGCAGCAAGACCGATGATGATTGCATTGTCGCCGGAAAGGGTGAGATCGATCAGCACGATCTGACCGAAGGTCACGAGGTCGAATTGCAGCAGTTCTTCCAGGCTCAACAGGCGCCACTCCCCGACCGTCGATCGCGCGACCGTTTCACCCCGTAGGTAGGACCGCCGGTCATGCCCGAAAAGCCTGTCGGTTCACGGATTGAGGCAGGATGCGCCGGTTGGTCCGGCGTCTACGATGGTCGATTCAGCAGAGCACGGCGTGGTGGCTCGGCGGAACCCGCGGGGCGCCGAGCGTTACCGCCGTGTGGAGCTGGCAGCTCTCGGGGGCAGCGGGGCCGCGTCGGACCGCGCGGGAGCTCCTGGCGACGCAACAGGGCACCATCCGGCTCACCTGGCTCCTCGGGCCAGATTGGGCCGCGTCAGGGCCGGAAACGGGGATCTTGCCGCTATGGCGCTTGCAGGCCCGCCCGCCGCTCTGCGATATCCTCCATGCGGCCACGAAACGCGCCGAAGCTCTCGATCTTGAGCGAGGCGACGGTTGAGGCAAAACGCGCGCATGCGGCCGGGTCCGCGCCCGTGAGGCGGTGCACCATATAGGCCGCGAGAAACGTGTCGCCACAGCCGGTGGCATCGACCACGCGCCGGGCCGGCACCGCATCGATCCTTCGCTGACCGCCATCGGCGATCAGGATCGACCCCTGGCTGCCCCGTGTGATCAGCACCTCGCCGACGCCCAAATCCCGGACTTTTGCGATCGCCTGGTCGATGGTCCGGCAGCCGGTGTAGGCCAGAATCTCCTCCTCGTCGGCTTTGAGCACGTCGACATGGCGCAGATGGCCGGCGCCTGCGAGGGGATCGCTCGCCCGCACCTCCCCTGCCACGATCCGCCGCGTGAAGCCCTGCACGTCCATGGCGACAGCACCACCGGCTTTGCCGCAGTGCGCGATGATCGCGGGATCGATGTCCTGCTCGGTGAGCGGTCCGATCTGCCAGATCCGCGCCCGCATCGGCGGCAGGTCGGCGACCGTCAGGCAATCGGCCCGGGAATCGACGCGCTGGATGCGCGCGTCGGGCTGCTCCGGGGGATAGATGTTGCGGAAAGTCGTGGTCTGCCTGGCCCCACGATTGAGCACGGTGACGCCGGTAGCATGCAGCTCCGCCAGCAAGCTCGGCTCGTCCCTGGCGGCAAGCCTGGTCAGCACGGCGCTGCGCAGGCCGAGGCAGGCATATACCATGGTGGCGTAGTAGGCCGCCCCGCCGGGCCGCAGCTCGAGCTCGGCGCCGCCGATCGTGTTGATGTCGCGCGCGACGTGGCCGATCACGCAGACGTCGAAGGTGGCCTCAGTAATGTCGACCTCCTCTGCTGTCGCGCGACCGCGACCGCGACCTCGAGCATCGGCCCGGGCCCGCAACCCGAAGGCGCACCATAGCGCGCAACCGCATCCGATGCTCGCCCCGCGTCACGCCAAGAGCGGCCCGTCGTGCCGATATGAACGCCAGGACCCGTGCGCTCCGGCCCTAGTCAGCCTCCCCGCCTCCGTCTAAGAAATGATCGCAGTGATTCGGGGAGGAGCGTGTCCGGCCATGGCGGCGGAGGGGCAAACATACGATTTCATCGTGATCGGGGCCGGCTCGGCCGGCTGCGTGCTGGCCAACCGGCTGTCCGCCGATCCGGGCACCAGGGTGCTGCTGCTCGAGGCCGGCGGCCGTGATCGCGATCCCTGGATTCACCTGCCGATCGGCTACTACCGGACGATCTTCAATCCCAAGGTCGCCTGGCGCTACGAGACCGAGCCGGAGCCCGGCTGCGACCATCGCCGCATCGTCTGGCCGCGCGGCAAGGTCCTGGGCGGCTCGTCCTCGATCAACGGCCTGGTCTACATCCGCGGCCAGCCCGAGGACTTTCGGCACTGGCGCCAGCTCGGCAATCCGGGCTGGGACTGGGACGACGTCCTGCCCTACTTCATCAAGGCCGAGGACCAGGAGCGCGGCCCGGACGCGCTGCACGGCGCCGGCGGCCCTCTTGCCGTGTCCGATACCAAGCACCCGCACCCGCTGTGCGAGGCCTATATCCAGGCCTGCGACGAGCTGGGCATTCCGCGCAACAGCGACTTCAACGGCGCGAGCCAGGAGGGCGCCGGGCTACTTTCAGCTGACCAACCGCAAGGGCCTGCGCTGCTCGGCCGCGGTGGCCTATCTGCGGCCGGCGAGCAAGCGGCCGAACCTCGACATCCAGACCAGGGCGCTGGTCGAGCGCGTGATCTTCGAGGGCAAGCGGGCCGTTGGCGTGCGCTACCGCCAGGACGGCGTCACCAGGGCCGCGCGCGCAAACCGCGAGATCGTGCTGTCGGCGGGCGCGATCGGCTCGCCCCAGATCCTGCAGCTGTCCGGGATCGGTCCGGCCGGGCATCTGCGAGAGCACGGCATCGAGGTGGTGCATGATCTGCCCGGCGTCGGCGCCAATCTGCAGGATCACTTCCAGGTCCGCTCGGTCTATCGCTGCAGCCAGCCGATCACCTTGAACGACCGGGCGAACAGCCTGGTCCACAGGGTGCTGATGGGCCTGGAGTGGCTGCTGTACCGAACCGGGCCGCTCACGGTCGGTGCCGGCCAGGGCGCCATCTTTGCGCGCACCAGGCTCGAGCTCGCGACCCCGGACGTGCAGTTCCACATCGTGCTGTTCAGCGCCGACAAGGCGGGCGAGCCCCTGCACAAGTTCTCCGGCTTCACCGCCAGCGTCTGCCAGCTGCGGCCGGAGAGCCGCGGCTCGATCATGATCAAGTCGGCCGATCCCGAGCAGCATCCGGCGATCGTCGCCAACTATCTCGACGCCGAGGCCGATCGGGCCTGCACCGTCGCCGGCCTGCAGCTGACCCGCCGCCTCGCGGAGACCGAGGCGCTCAAGCCCTATATCGCGGAGGAGATCGAGCCCGGCCCCGCGCGGGTCACCGACGACGACATGCTGGCCTACGCGCGGGCGCGCGGCAGCACGATCTTTCATCCTACCAGCACCTGCACGATGGGGCCGGCGGACCGGCCTGGCAGCGTGGTCGATCCCGGGCTCAAGGTGCACGGCACCCTGGGGCTGCGGGTCGCCGACGCCTCGATCATGCCGACGGTGGTGTCGGGTAACACCAACGCCGCCTGCATCATGATCGGCGAGAAGGGCTCCGATCTGATCCTGGGGCATGCCTGATGAGCGGCGCGCGCTTGGCGGAGCTCGGCGCGGCGCTGGGTGCCCGGCTGCGGGCGCTGCCGGTCGCGCTGATCCTGGTCGGCCTGCTGATCCCGACCGCCTGGATCGGCTATCGGGATGCCGCATCGCGCGAGGCGCTCTATCACCTGTTCTACAGTCACGCGGTCGCGGGCAAGTGCGGCACGCTCACGCCGGCGGCGCAGCGGGGCTTCGATCTCCTGCGCGCGCGGCTGCTCGAAGCGCGCGACATCGCGCCCGAAACGGTCCGGGAGCTGCGCGTCGCGGGCGGCGTGGCGGCGGACCGGGAGTGGTTGAACCGGGGCCTGGGCGGCTATCGACGCTGGTGCGCCAGCGAGGGCCGCACCGCCGCCCTGCGCCTGGCGGCCGGCTGAGCCGCCAGGCAGCGATACCTACAGCACCATGTCGGGATAGCCCATGATACTCGGTCTCACCTTACACATCCTCGGCGCCGTGATCTGGGTCGGCGGGATGTTCTTGGCGTACATGGTGCTGCGGCCGTTTGCCGGCAGCCTCGAGCCGCCGGCGCGCCTCGCTTTGTGGCGCGGCGTGTTCGAAAAATTTTTTCCGTGGGTCTGGGCCAGCATCGTGGCGCTGCTGGCGAGCGGCTACGGCATGCTGTTCCTCGTGCTCGGGGGCTTTGCCGGCGCCGGCGTGCACGTGCACATCATGAACCTCGTCGGCCTGATCATGATGGCGCTGTTCGCGCACCTCTATTTCGCGCCCTGGCGGCGCATGCAGCGGGCGCTCGATGCCGGCGACAACCCAGCGGCCGCGACGCAGCTCGGCCAGATCCGCATGATCGTGGCGATCAACCTGACGCTCGGCCTGATCACCTGCGTGATCGGCGCGAGCGGGCGCTATTGGGGGTGACGCCTCCGCGTCGCCGCGGCGCCGCCGATCGCTCGTCCGTCGGCGGTCCGATCGGACGTGGCGCCATCGGGATCGGCCAGCGCTGTTCACTTTTGTTCGCCGAAAGGTTAAACTTTGGTAACATAGCGTCGTCGCCCCGGCGCGATCGCCTCGCGATTTGGAAGGGCGAGGAGATCGCTTGCGACCTCGCACTGCAGGGCTTGGTGCCCTGTCACGACTACGATCAAGGCGCGCGTCGCCGGATGAGGAGTTCGCCCATGCCTCTAGGCACCGTCAAGTGGTTCAACCCGACCAAGGGTTTCGGCTTCATCCAGCCGGATAGCGGCGGCAAGGATGTGTTCGTGCATATTTCGGCAGTCCAGCGCGCCGGCATGGAGTCGCTCGACGAGGGCCAGCGTCTCGAGTTCCAGGTGGTACCTGGCCGCGACGGCCGGACCTCGGCCGACAACATCAAAGCCGTCGAAGGCTAAGTCGGGGGCTACGGCTTCCGAGGGGAGGCGCGTTGCCCGAGACGGGCAACGGCATCTGAGAGTGTCCTGGAGGATCGTCGCCGCCGCAAGGGCGTCGAGCGTCTGGCTGCGCCTGTTGCCGCGCAGGTCGGCGGCGGCCTCCTCGGCGGCGAAGGTCGTCAGGCGCTCGTCCCATAGCAGCATCGGCAGGCCGAGCGCGGCATCGAGGCTGTGCGCAAACGCGCGCACCGACTGACAGCGTGGCCCCTCGCTGCCGTCCATGTTGAGCGGCCAGCCGATCACCAGCGCTTTGCCGCCGCGCTCGCGCACGATCTCGCCGAGCGCCGCGAGGTCCTGCGCCAGGCGCTGCCGGCGGACCGTGCCAAGCGGCGTCGCCAGCCGCCAGCTCGGATCGGCGCCGGCGACGCCGATCGCCCGCTTGCTGACGTCCAGCGCCAGCAGGCCCGGCCGCTCGTGACCGCCGCCACGATCGCCGGCGCGCTCGGCAAGATCGACCAGCGCCTCGAGGTTGTCTAGAATCGGCAAGGGGTGTAGCTTCCGCCGCGCCTTTTTCGCCCGTCATCAGAGCCCCTTGGCCCGCCGGGCCGGGGGCCGTCCGAACCAAGGAGAGCATCGCAGATGTCGCTCGATGAAGCCACGGTCGCGCGCATCGCGGGCCTTGCCCGGATCGAGGTGCCGCAGGCCGAGCTGGCGCCGCTCGCCGACGAGCTGTCGCACATCCTGGGCTGGATCGAGCAGCTGAACGAGGTCGATACCGCCGATACGCCGCCCGATGACCAGCGTGGTCGCAATGCACATGGCCTGGCGCGACGATGCGATCACCGATGGCGGCAAGGCCGAGGACATCCTCGCCAATGCGCCCGAGCGCCAGGACGGCTATTTCGTGGTGCCCAAGGTGGTCGAATGAGCGCGCTGACCGCTTTGAGCCTGGCCGAGGCGCGCGCCGGCCTCGCCGCCAGACAGTTTTCCGCGACCGAGCTGGTCCAGGCGCATCTCGACGCGATCGCAGCGGATCGGCACAACGCCTTCATCCTGGCGACTCCCGAGCGCGCGCTCGAGATGGCCGAACGATCCGATCGCCGGATCGCGGCGGGCGATGCGCGCGCGCTCGAGGGCCTGCCGATCGGCGTCAAGGACCTGTTCTGCACGCGCGGCATCGCCACCACCGCCGGCTCGCACATCCTCGAGGGTTTCGTGCCGCCCTACGAATTGACCGTGACCGCCAGGCTGTGGGACGCGGGCGCCGTGCTGATCGGCAAGACCAACCTCGACGAGTTCGCCATGGGCTCGTCGACCCAGACCAGCTACTTCGAGCCGACCGTCAATCCCTGGACGCCCGCGGGCTCGGCGCCGCTGGTGCCGGGCGGCAGCTCGGGCGGCTCGAGCGCGGCGGTCGCGGCCCGGCTGTGCCCGGGCGCGATCGGCACCGATACCGGCGGCTCGATCCGCCAGCCGGCGGCGTTCTGTGGCGTGGTCGGCATGAAGCCGACCTATGGCCGCTGCTCGCGTTTCGGCATCGTGGCGTTCGCGAGCTCGCTCGACCAGGCCGGCCCGATCGGGCGCACGGTCGAGGACTGCGCGCTGCTGCTGCAGCAGATGGCCGGCCACGATCCGCACGACAGCACCAGCGCCGACCGGCCGCTCGGCGACCTCGAGGCGGCGCTCACCGGCGATGTCCGCGGCCTTCGCATCGGCATTCCGAAGGAGTACCGGGTGGACGGTACGCCGCCGGAGATCCTGGCGCTCTGGCAGCAGGGCGTCGACTGGCTGAAGGAGGCCGGCTGCACGATCGCCGAGGTCAGCCTGCCGCACACCCAATACGCGCTGCCCGCCTACTACATCGTCGCACCGGCCGAGGCCTCGTCCAACCTCGCGCGCTATGACGGCATGCGCTTTGGCCTGCGGGTCGAGGGCGAGGACCTGCTCGACACCTACGCCAAGACGCGCGCCGCAGGCTTCGGCGAGGAGGTGCGCCGGCGGGTGATGATCGGCACCTACGTGCTCTCCGCCGGCTACTACGACGCCTACTACATCAAGGCGCAGAAGGTGCGCACCAGGATCCTGCGCGATTTCGAGCAGGCGTTCGAGACGGTCGACGCTGCTGCTGGCGCCGACCACGCCCAACGCCGCCTTCCCGATCGGCGAGAAGCTTGACGATCCGATCCAGATGTATCTGAACGACATGTTCACGGTGCCGGCCAACCTCGCCGGCCTGCCCGGCATCTCGGTGCCGGCCGGGTTGTCCGCGGACGGCCTGCCGCTGGGCCTGCAGCTGATCGGCCGGCCGTTCGACGAGGCGACGGTGCTGCGCGCCGCGGCCGTGCTGGAAGCGGCCGCCGGCTTCGATGCCGTGCCACCCGGCCTTGCCAAGGGGGCGTGACCATGGACGACGTGCAGGCGCAGAACCTGATCCAGGGCGCCACCGGCCCGTGGGAAGTGGTGGTCGGGCTCGAGGTGCACGCCCAGATCGTCTCGAACGCCAAGCTGTTCTCGGGCGCTTCGACCGCATTCGGCGGCAAGCCCGAACAGCCATGTCTCGCCGGTCGATGCCGGCATGCCGGGCATGCTGCCGACCGTGAACGGCTTTTGCATCGAGCAGGCGGTGCGCACCGGCCTGGGCCTGAAGGCCCAGATCAACAAGCGCTCCGTGTTCGAGCGCAAGAACTACTTCTATCCCGACCTGCCGCAGGGCTATCAGATCTCGCAATATGCCGAGCCGCTGGTCGGCCACGGCACGCTCACCATCGACTTCCCCGACGGCGGCACCAAGGCCATCGGGATCACGCGCCTGCATGTCGAGCAGGACGCCGGCAAGAGCCTGCACGACCAGCGCCCGGACGCGACGCTGGTCGACCTCAACCGCTCGGGCGTGGCGCTGATGGAGATCGTCTCCGAGCCGGACGTGCGCTCGGCCGAGGAAGCCGTGCTGTATATGCGCAAGCTGCGCTCGATCCTGCGCTATCTCGGCACCTGCGACGGCAACATGGAGGAAGGCAGCCTGCGCTGCGATGCCAATGTCTCGGTGCGCAGGCCCGGAGCACCCCTGGGCACGCGCTGCGAGATCAAGAACCTGAACTCGATGCGCTTCGTCGGCCGCGCGATCGAGTACGAGGCGAAGCGCCAGATCGAGATTCTGGAGGCGGGCGGTGCGATCGAGCAGGAGACCCGGCTGTTCGATGTCGAGCAAGGGCGAGACCCGCTCGATGCGCACCAAGGAGGAGGCGCACGACTACCGCTATTTCCCCGATCCGGACCTGCTTGCCGCTCGAGCTCGACGAGGCGCTCATCGCGCGCATCGAGGCCGGGCTGCCCGAGCTGCCGGACGCCAAGAAGGCGCGCTTCATCGAGCAGTACGGCCTTTCCGCCTACGACGCCGAGGTGCTGGTCGCCGAGCGCGCGAGCGCCGACTATTTCGAGCAGGCGGCAAAGGGGCATGATCCGAAGCTGGTCGCGAACTGGGTGATCGGCGATCTTTTTGGGGCGCTGAATCGGGCCGGGCGCGAGATCGCGCTGGCGCCGGTCACGCCGGACAAGCTGGGCCAGCTGGTCGGCATGATCCAGGCCGGCACGATCTCGGGCCGGATCGCCAAGGACGTCTTTGCGACCATGTTCGAGACCGGCCAGGACCCGGAAGCGATCGTCGCCGGGCAGGGCCTTGCGCAGATCTCGGATACCGGCCAGCTCGAGACCATCGTCGACCAGCTGATCGCCGCCAACCCCGCCCAGGTCGCGAGCTACCACAAAAACCCCAAGGCGATCGGCTGGTTCGTCGGCCAGGTCATGAAAGCCACCAAGGGCCAGGCCAATCCCCAGCTGGTCAACGAGCTGCTGAGAAAGAAGCTAGGCGGTTCTTGACGAAACTGTCATTTGGTATGACATTCATACATCGATGGGCATTGGTCAATGACAGACACTTTCGTCACATCGCGGCTGGGCGTGAAGGCACAGACCGTCCTCCCGAAGGCCGTTCGCGAGGCGCTCAACGTCGGTCCTGGCGATCAGATCGGCTACACCATCCACGATGGCCGCGTGATTCTCACGGCGGTGAAGAAGCCCTCAGCGCAGGAAGATCCGTTCGCCTGTTTCGAGGAGTGGGCATCAGAGGCCGACACCGAGGGCTATGCCTCGCTTTGAGCCCTGGCAGATCGTCGCCGTCCCCTTTCCCTATGTCGAGCGGCCGATTCAGCAACGCCGACCGACGCTCGTTGTCGCGGCGGGTCTGGGCGATTCGTATGACCTACTCTGGGTGCTGATGATCACAGCGGCGGCCAATCGACGATGGCCTTACGATGTCGAGATCAACGATCATACGGCCGCCGGCCTCCCGATTCCTTCCGTCATCCGCACCGCCAAGATCGCGACGATATCTGCCAGCGTTGCCACGAGGCTGGGAGTCTTGCCCGCAGCCAATGTTGCCGAGATCGTAGCGATCCTGCGCAAGCGATTGGTGATCTCCTGATCCCTGGGTTGGATGATCGTGCTCTTCGCGCCCTCGTCTGCTAGGCTGCATCCATGAGCGGTACCGACGGCGAGATCATCTTTTCGGTCGAGGAGGCTCCGGAAGGCGGCTACATCGCCCGCGCGCTCGGCCCTTCCATCTTCACGGAGGCCGACAGCCTCGAGGCGCTACGCGAAGCCGTTCGCGATGCGGTCCGCTGCCATTTCGACGACAGCGACCGGCCGAAGGTCATTCGACTGCATTTCGTGCGAGAGGAAATCATCGCCGCATGAGGCTGCCGCGCGACCTCTCGGGGCGCAACCTCGCCAAAGCCCTGAGCAAGCTCGGTTACGAGATCACCCGCCAAACCGGCAGCCACATACGCTTGACGACCAATCGAAACGGTGAGCATCACGTCACCGTCCCGGATCATGGTCCGATGCGCGTCGGTACACTTGGCGCTATTGTTGGCGACATCGCTCGCCACCACGGTGTCGATCGAGACGCGCTGGCGCGGGCGCTGTTCGGGCGTCGAAAATGACGATCGAGGTCGGTTCGGCGGTCGGCTGATCCTTGGCTACGGCAGTCCGGAGGGCCCCGAGTGTCTCATGCATGCTTTGTCTGGGCCCGGATACGCGCTTCGTATGTAGCGATCATTCTGGGTTTGGTTCTGCCCGGGCATGCGGCCAGCGCCGAGCCGCCGAGCCTGCTGGTGCTGAATCTCGAGTTGGTGGACACCTCGGGCGAGGTGACGGACCAGCGCGAAGACCACGAGCGTCGGCTGGCCGCGATCAGGGAGACGCTGTCCGCCGAGCTTTCCGCGCGAAACGTCTATGACGTGGTCGATCCCCAAAAGATCCAGGCCGAGATCGATGCCACCCGCAAGCGCCAGTGGCTGCATGCCTGCAATGGCTGCGAGATCGCGTTTGCGCGCGAGGCCGGCGCGCAGCGCGTGCTGACCGGCCATGTGCGCAAGGTCAGCTCGCTGATCCTGGCCTTGTGGATCGACATCAAGGATGCCGCGACCGGGCGGCCGGTCCTGCGCAAGGTGCTCGACTTTCGCGGCGACAACGACCGCGCCTGGCAGCACACCGCGCTCTATCTGGTGGGCCAGCTCGAGCAGCTGCCGCCCGACGCGCGCTGAGCCATCGCGGCTGTCGTGGCGCTTGGGCGGCGTCGGGCCGGGTAAGCGCACCTGAAACTGCGTCAGCGCAAGGACGCGTTCGCTCGGTTCGCTTGAAGCGCCCTCACGCGCCGGCACACTAGCGCGGTGACAGGACGATCTCGGCCTCGACGCTCGCCTGCAGCGTCTCGAGGTCGGGCAGCGCGGTCGGCGGCGGCGCCCCGGCCAACGCCTCGGCGCGCATCGCCATCATCGGGCGCGGCCCCTCCATGGCGCCGCCCACTCGCAGCGTGTCGATGTTGGCGACCCGCATCTCGACGCTCTCCGCGATCGCCGCGGCACGCTGCCGCAGCGTCGCGATCGCCTCGATGGTCAGCTCGTCCTGCACCTTGCGCCTCGTGTCGTCGTCGACCTGCCAGCCGAGCCCGTTCAGGTTCAGGCCCATCTCCTGCAGGCTGCCGGCCAGCTCCAACAGCGCTGCCGGGTCCTTCGAGGTCAGTCGCAGATCCTGCTCGGCGACCCAGCCGACCGGCCGGTTGTCCCGATCCCGGCGCTGATAGACGCTGTAGCCGCCGGTCGCCGCGCGGATCCCGGCCGCTGCCTGGACCCGCTCGACCGCCGCCGCCATGGCCTTGTTGACGGCCGCCTGTGCGTCCGCCGGCGATGCCGCTTCGGCGTGCGCCTGGACCGTCGCGACCAGCACGTTCTGCTCGACGTCGCGGCTGGCGCTCTCCTGCAGGTACAGGCGCGTCAGCGGCGCCTGCGCCTGGGCGCCGGCCGGCGTCGCCAGGGCCATCACGGCCGCGAGAAGCAGGATGCTCAGAGCGCTGCGATACGGATACGGCACGGCCCCCTCCCCGATGCGAACCGCCGCACGCTAGCACCGACCATCACCGGAAGGGAGACCATCCGCGGAGGGGTGCACGAGCGGCAGGTAGCCGGCGCGCAGCACGGCGATCGTGGGCGCGGGTGTCAGCACCAGCGCGCTGCCGGAGCCGCGCGGGCGGGACGGTCGATAGCCGCCCGGGCGCCAGGGATGCAGGCGCGCGCCACGGACCAGGTGCGGGGCCGGATCGTCCGCCAGCAGCACGAAGGCGCCATCGGGCAGGTCCTCGAGCCGGGCTTGGAAGCGGATCTGGCGCCGTGTGCGCGGCTCGACCCTGGCCCGGTGCAGGACCCGGTCGATCGCCCCGGCCGACGCGTCATCGGCACCGAGCACGCGTCGCCAGGCAGCCTGAAACCTGGAAAAATCCTCGCGACGACATTCGCAGCAGGGCCGGTGTCCGGCTGCCAGCGCACTCGCCTCGTCGAGGAAGAACAGCTCGGTCCAGCGGTGCGGCGTCATGACCTGGCGACGTCGCCCCTTGAACGCCAGCCGGCAGCAGATCCAGTGGGGGTGGCGCCAGCGTGCCGCGCCCAGCCGCCGGCCGGCATCGTGCAGGATGCCGCGGTTGCCCATCAGCGTGCCGCGCGCCGGATCGGCGATGATGTCGCCGGTCGGCGTGACCCGGTTCTGCAGCGTCATCGATGCCGGAAGCCTGGACCGCGCGCTGTCGGAGGTCGCCGCCGAACCGTACGCGGCCTCGGGCGAGCGCTATTCCTCGTCGGGCGGCGCTGCCGGCGTCTCGGCGTCCGTGCCCGGTTCCTGCTTGGCCTCCTCAACGCGGTCGGCCTTGGCCTTGGCGCGTGCGGCCTTCTTGGCAGCTCGGGTGCGCTCGCGCTCGAGCCGCTCGAAGCGATAGTTGGGCTTACGTGCCATCGATCTCCTTTCGAGGAGCGCACCTCGACTCACCCATCATGCAATGAGCCGACCTGCGCCGGGATCACGGCAAACGCAGCACCGCACGGAGGGCGCCGTCGCGGTGCCCGCCTCTGCCTAAACAATTGCGGCGCCGTGCCGACCGGCACGAGCGCCGAAAATCAACGTTCCGAACGAAACCGGTAGCTCAGTCGAGCGCTACCAGGTTCTCTGCGGACATCTTGCCGTTGCGGCCGGGCACCAGCTCGTACTCGACCTTCTGGCCCTCGCGCAGACTGTGCAAGCCAGCCCGCTCGACTGCCGAGATGTGGACGAACGCATCCTTGGAACCATCACTGGGCTGGATGAATCCATAGCCCTTGGTCGGATTGAACCACTTCACTGTTCCGGTAGCCATAGCTATTCCTTGCAAACCACGAAGCATTCGAGCATCACTTCGCGCAACCCCACGACCGGACGCCACAATGTCTGGGAGTAACGCGGCCAAGCTCGAAAGCAGCTACGGCTACGCCAGCAATCGCGGACAACCGATCGCTCCAGATTTGTGCAGCCGGCTGCGGAATGCAAGGCGCAAGTGTGAGATATTGCGAGATCGCGCGATGCGCAGCGCATCCACGATTGGCAATTGGCCCCGGCGATGGCTAGATAGCCCACGTGATCGGCATCACCGCCGGTTCCGGGCGATCCTCGCCGAGGATGCCTTGATCAACGAACCAACGGAGGCATCGTGATCGATCTCTACACCTGGGGCACGCCCAACGGACGCAAGGTCTCGATCATGCTCGAGGAGGTCGGGCTGCCCTACGAGGTGCACCCGGTCCACATCGGCCAGGACGACCAGTTCAAGCCGGAATTTCTCGCGATCAGCCCGAACAACAAGATCCCGGCGATCGTCGATCGCGACAACGGCTACTCGGTGTTCGAATCGGGCGCGATCCTGATCTATCTGGCCGAGAAGACCGGCAAGCTTCTGCCGACCGATCCGCTCGAGCGCATGGACACGCTGCAGTGGCTGATGTTCCAGATGGGCGGGGTCGGCCCGTTCTTCGGTCAGACCCATCACTTCAACCGCTTCGCCAAGGAGAAGATCCCGTACGCGATCGAGCGCTACGTCAACGAGACCAAGCGGCTCTATGGCGTCATGGACCGGCGGCTCGACAAGGTCGACTATCTGGCGGGCGACTACTCGATCGCCGATGTCGCGACCTTCCCCTGGGTGGCGCGCTGGCCCTGGCACGGCCTCGACAACGGCCTGAGGGACTTTCCGAACGTGGTCCGCTGGTACGATGCGATCCGCGCGCGGCCGGCCGTGCAGCGCGGCTACAACGTGCCGCCGTCGGATCAGGAGATCCCCGCCCCTTGAGCCGCCCGCACAGCCAGATCGGGCACCCGGCGGTGCAGCGCGTCCGCCAGGCGCTGCGTCAGGGCGGGTCGGCGGCCGAGGTGATCGAGCTGGCCGACACCGCGCGCACGGCTCAGGCGGCGGCCGAGGCGCTCGGCGTGCCGCTCGGTGCGATCGTGAAGTCGCTGGTGTTCACGATCGACGGGACGCCGGTGATGGCGCTGATCGCCGGCGACCGGCGCTGCGCCACCAAGGCGCTGCCGGCTGCGTTCGGCATGTCGGGCCTGGTGATACGCGCCGATGCCGACCGCGTGCGCCAGGCGACCGGTTTCGCGATCGGCGGCGTGGCGCCGGTCGGTCACCCGGCACGGCTGCCGACCGCGATCGACGACAGCCTCGGCCGGTTCGAGACCGTCTACGCAGCGGCCGGGCATCCGTTCTTCGTGTTTCCGACAACGGTGCTCGAGCTGAGCCTCCTGACCGGCGGCGCCGTGGTCAAGGCCGTCTCGACGGAGAACGATCAGCCCGCCGGATGAGACGCCGGGCGCCGGGCGCCGCATAAAAAAATCGCCGGCGCCACAGAGGACGCCGGCGGAGTTGGTTGGGAGGCCTGTAAGAACCTGATGCGGTCGACGCTGGTCGACCTCGCGAGAAGGCAGCGCTACAGGCGCGCCTCCCAGTCCTTGACCTGACGCTCGGCCTCGTCGCGGGCGACGCCGTATCGCTCCTGGACGCGGCCAACCAGTTGCTCACGGTTGCCCTCTACCTGGTCGATCTCGTCGTCGGTGAGCTTGCCCCACTGTTGGCGGGCCTTGCCCTTGAACTGCTTCCAGTTCCCTTCGATTTGGTCCCAGTTCACCAAAGTTCTCCTCCTTGGTCTCGATGTCCCAAGAAACGCAGGACCATCACGAGGCGTTCCATCGATGGCGGCACAAAAAATCCCGACTTCGTGTTGGAACTCATGCAGCGGCACCTCGTTCGCCCACGAGTCCGTAACCAAAGCAAGGAGGGACCGAATGCGACGATTCTCAGGCATGGCCGCGGCTGCGGCTCTGGCGTTGGCGGCCGTCCCGGCAAGCGCCGCCCAGATGACCGGCGCCATCTCCGACATCGATCAGACCCGCAAGACGTTCATGATCGAAGATACGGTCTTTACCGTTTCTCCGACCAACACGGTGGGTCCGAATCTCACGGAGCTTCAAGAGGGCGACGAGGTCGAGGTGTTCTACGGGCTTTCGGAAACGGAGGAGGCCCAGCCTTACAACGCGATGACGATCACCAAGGTCGAGGACGCGGGCATGGCCGATGAGGTGTCCGGCCCGATCGAGGAGGTCGACAGCGACGCCAGCATCATCGTGGTGGACGGTAAGCCGTACGCGGTGTCCTCGGACACCCGTGGCACCAGCCTCGACGAGCTCAAGGCCGGCGACGACGTCATCCTTGTGTACGATACCTCCACCAACGACCCGATCGCCGTCATCACGCTTTACAAGACCAACTAGCCTCGCGGGTGGGGTGGCCCGGATGGCCGAGGGCGGCCGTCCGGGTCTCGCCGCCTTCAAAACGCTTCGTTACTCTTCGCAGGCCTACAGACGCTCTCCGTCCAGGCGACGCTCAGATGGGAGTCGCAGCCGTAACCGGCTGCAACCTGAGGCTTGCCGACGGCCTCGTCGACTGCGATCGTGCATGTTCCTGCAGCGGCGCAGCCGGTCCGAGCTTCGGCGATGATCCACTCCGTTTTGTATGTCCTTGGATTGCTTTGCGTCGTGGCCACGCTGTTGCCGTTGTCCAGGCACCAGGCCTGGTGGCTCAGAGCGTGCGACTTCCCGCGCCTGCAGATCGTCGCGGCTTCGCTCGCCGTGCTCGCGGCGCTGGTGCTGTCGGGGCTGACGGACGATCGCGCCGGCCAGCTGATCGGCCTGGCGCTGCTGGGCTGCATCGCCTATCAGCTCGCCGTGATCCTGCCCTACACGCGGCTCTGGCGGGTCGAGATTCCAGCGGCGCCGTCGCCCTCGAGCGAGCGGACGCTGAGCCTGCTGGTGGTCAACGTGCTGATGTCCAACCGGCAGGCCGACCGCCTGCTCACGCTGATCCGGGCGCACCGGCCGGACCTCGTGCTCGCGCTCGAGACCGATCGGTGGTGGTGCGAGCAATTCGAGCAGATCGCGCAAGACTATCCCTTCAGGCTGGTGCATCCGCTCGGCAACACCTACGGCCTGTTGCTGTATGCCAGGCTCGAGCTGGTCGAGCCGCAGCTGCGTTTCCTGCTGAAGCCGGACGTCCCATCGTTGCGCACCGGCGTGCGGCTGCGCTCGGGCGCGGTGATCACGCTTTGCGGCCTGCACCCGGAACCGCCGAGCCCGAGCGAAGCCGGCACCTCCGAGCCGCGCGATGCCGAGCTGGTCCTGGTCGCCCGGGAGATGGTCCACAAGCCAGGGGCGGCGATCGTCGCCGGCGACCTCAACGACGTCGCCTGGTCGCACACCAGCCGCCTGTTCTGCCGGATCAGCCGCATGCTCGATCCCCGGATCGGCCGCGGCATGTTCAACAGCTTTCACGCCAGCCACCGGCTGCTCCGCTGGCCGCTCGACCATGTCTTCGTCAGCAGCGACTTCCTGCTCCAAGACATGCAAAGGCTACCGGCGTTCGGCTCGGATCATTTTCCGATCCTGATCACGCTCGACCATCATCCTCGCGGGGCCGACGTGGTCGAGCCGCCCAAGGCCGACGCCGAGGATCAGGCCGAGGCCGACCGCAAGCTCGAGCAGGTCGGCCTCGACCCCGCCAAGGTCCCGACCGGTTGAGCGCGTCAGCGTAGAGCGCGTCTCAGGGAGCCTCACCAACATGGTCGGCCACGAACGCGCCTCGCTGGCCGAGAGGCTTTACGCGCCCAGTCGTGGTGTCGCGCTCGGTCTGATGCTCCATCTCGGCGTTGAGCTCAGCGCCGAGCAGCACGATGAAGGCGCTGATCCAGAGCCACAGGAGCAGGATCATGGCGGCCCCCAAAGCGCCGTACGTCTGGTTGTAGCTGCCGAAGTTCGCGACGTAGATCGAGAACAGAATCGATGCGCCGATCCAAAGCACGGTCGCCAGGAGCGCGCCCAGGCTGACCCAGCGGGTCTTCGGCTCCCTGCGGCTGGTGCCATAGCGGTACAGCACGCCCAAGGCGACGCTGATGAAGATCGCCAGGACCAGCCACGGCAGGAGCCTGATCAACAGATTGGAGACCTCGCCGAGCTCGAGCAGGCTCAAGAGGATCGGCACGACCACGATCACGCCAAGGGCGAAGATCGCCAGCACGACGATGCCGAGCGTGAACAGAAATGCCAGCCCGTAGAACCGCAGGAGACTTCTTTTCTCCTGCTCCTGGTACGCAATGTTCAGGGCCGTCATCATGGCACGGACGCCAGCACCAGCGCTCCAGAATGCGATCAGGAAGGACACCAGGGCACTGATGCCGAGGTTTCGCGACTTGGCGGAAACCACCGCCGTCAGCTGGTCGTCGAGCAAACTCCATGCGTCGTCGGGGATCACGCCTTTGAAGGCGGCGAATTGTGACTGCACCTGACCCGCATCGTAGAACAGGCCGAACAGCGAGACGAACGTCGTGATCGCCGGGAACGCCGCGAACATCGCATAGAACGCGACCCCCGCCGCGATGATCGAGATGTTGTCCTCCCCGATCTGCGCCCAGACCCGCCAGAAAATGTCGCGCCAGCCAAGCGTCGGAATTTCACTCGGCCGATTCGCCGAGCGACCGCGATCACCCTCCTCGGACGACATTGCTCACTCCCTTGCTCGTCCTCCTGCGCGCTGGTCTGCCAGACGGATAGCAGCCGAGAAGCGGCGCCCCTGGGCCCGATCAACGATCGAGCGTGACCGGGGAAATACGGCCTCAGCGCGTCAATCGTGCGCCGGACGACGGACCCGTGGCCGTCGTCCGGCTTCGATCGGCATGGTTGTCAGGTGGTGCTCGAACGCTCAGGCGGCTTGGTGTCGGTCGCTGCAGCTTGTTCGGCTGCGGACACCGCGGCGCTCGCGACATGACCCGCTTTGTCGATGGCGGAGCTGGCAGCTTCCTTGGCAGCTTCCCGAGCCGCCTCGGGTGTCAAACCCTGCTCCTCGGCCTCGGCACGCGCCTCGTCGTAAGCGGCACGGGCGGCACCGCGTGCCCTGTGAAGCTGCTCCCGGCCCACGCTGGCCGAGCGCCGCTGGATCGCATCGCCGGCCTCGCCCATGTACTCGTCCTCGGTCTCACTGGGCGGCAATGCGGCACCGAGCGCCGCACCGACCGCGATGCCGAGCGCACCCAACATCAGCGGATGCTCGCTGATGGCCTGCAATGCGCTTTGCCTGGCGCGCCGCCCATAACGATACGCGCCGGCGCCAGCACGTCGCGTCC
The DNA here is from genome assembly GCA_963731495.1 of uncultured Alphaproteobacteria bacterium. GTDB lineage: Bacteria > Pseudomonadota > Alphaproteobacteria > Geminicoccales > Geminicoccaceae > DASUGG01. Next base: position 9,701 of record CAVSVZ010000071.1, on the reverse strand, counting down.
GCCTCCTGAACCGATCTGTGGCGGCCGCCGCCCTGTCGCCGGCGGCAGACAGGCGCTCGCTGACGCCGGCGCCCAAGGCTTCGGCGTTCTCCCTGGCCCTCCTGGCAGCGTCCTTGGCGCGATCGCGCGCCTCAGCGAACTGCTCGCCCACATGACTGCCGGCGTCCGAAGCTCGCTCGCCAAGCGAAGGGGCATGCCCGCCTTCGCCGATGTCCGTATCCAAGTCGGATGCATAGGCTGCACCCGGCGCGCTCTCGTATGGCAATCCAGACTCGTACATTCCCCCGGCATACGGCTCGCCGCCGTCGTCTCCATCTTCATCATCCCAATCGCGGTGCCAGTCCCGGGCGTACGACCCGGGCTCGTCCCGCCTCTGCCCAGCCACCATCATCCAGGCGAGGCCGACGCCCACAAGGGCTACCGGTATCGGGTTCTGGGCGACGGAATTGCCGAGATTGCGCGCGAAATCGGCGCCGCGGCCGCCGCGCAAGTAGCCGACGGCTTGATCGAGCAGCTGGCCTGGTGACAGCCGCTCCTGGATAGCATCGAGCGTCTCCTCGACCTCCGCGCGCGACTGGCGCACCTCACGCTCGATCTCCGCGGCCGACTTCGCGCCGGGGTCGGTGGTGGTTGCCCGGGTGTTCATCGTACCTGCTCCCTCGCGACGTGGGCGTCGCGCTTCATGGAATCCATCGTGCGGCTCGGCGCGAGATTGCCCGCTTTCAGGTCGCTGGTGCCCTTGTGAATCAGGATGTAGGCGATGGCCGCGACGACCGCGCCTACGATCAGCGCGGACCAGCCGGCGGGCACCCCGGCCTCGGTGATGCCGATGACCAGCGCCTGCAACAGCACGATCAGCGCGGCCATTGCCAGGATCGCGCCGCCGGCGATGGCGCCGAGCGCGACGCCGACCTGCGTGATCTTCTCCGAGGTCTCGGCACGGGCGAGCTGGATCTCCTGGCGGAACAGCGTGGTGATGCTGTGGGTCAGATCCGCGAGAAGATCCTTCAGGGAGCGCTCATCGGTGTGCATCATGCCGCACCTCCTGATGCGAACGGGAGCCGGCTACGGCGCTGCGGCGCCGGTCGGACGAGCTCTTCATGAGGCGGGCGAGCCCGAAGCCGGCGACGACGGCGCCACCGAGGAAGGCCACGGGCTGCCGGCGCGCAAAGTCCTCCACACTGCCGATCAGATCGTCGAGATCGCGCTCCTGCATCGCATCGGAAGCGCGCTCGAGACCACCGGCGGCCTGCTGGACGTAATCGGCCGCGAACCCCTGACCCTGCTGCCGCAGATCGTCGGAGGCAGTCTTCAAGGCATGCGCGAAGCCGCCCATCCGATGGGCCGCGGCGTCCTTCTGCCTGACTGCGCTCGCTCGGGCCTGCTGCTTGGCCTCCTCAGCCGCCTCGCGGGCTTCGTGCTTGACCTCCTCGGTCACATCGCGAGCCTGCTGCCTCAGCTCAGCAGCCTCCTCGGCGGCTGTGCGCGCGAACGCGTCGCCGGTGCCTTGCGGGTCGCGATGCGACGTGTCAGGCGGATCGGCACCGACGCCCGTTGCGCCCGGCTGTGACGGACCTTGTGGGTGCGCCATCGTGAACCTCCGTCAATGCTGTGAATGTGATCTCAGACCAGGCGTGCGCACGTCAGGCCAGCCCAAGCAGCGAGAGAACGGCCAGGACGACAACCACCACGCCGATGATGTAAAAGACGCTGTTCATGACGAGGCACCTCCGGATCTGTTGGTGATGGACGAAAACGCTACGCCACTCGAGGCGGCGCCGTGAAATCGTCGAGAGCACCAACGGCGCACGCCGCGATTGGTTCCGGCACGCGTGAAAGCCCTCGAGCGGAGACGATCTGCGGACGGGCCGACGAACGCTGTAACGGCGGAACCAAGCGCTTGGGACCGCGTTGTCCCGCTTGGTCCCGCTCGGTCCGATCACCTTGAGGAAGAGTCTCCGTGAAGCTGTTCGAATGCCAGCATTGTGGTCAGCTCCTGTTCTTCGAGAACACGAGTTGCGAGCACTGCGGACACACGCTGGGCTACCTGCCCGAGCGCACGGTGCTGAGTGCGTTGTCGCCCGCGGGCAACGACCGATGGCGGCCGCTGGCGGCGCCCGATCAGCTGGTCATCTTCTGCGCCAATGCCAGCCATGGCGCCTGCAACTGGCTGGTGCCCGCCGACGGGACACAGCCGTTCTGCGGCGCATGCCGGCTCAATCGCACGATTCCGAGCCTCGATCGCCCGGATCACGTCCAGCTCTGGCAACGCCTGGAAGCGGCCAAGCACCGCATGGTCTACGGGCTCTTGCGGCTGGGCCTGCCCGTGGTCAGCCGGGTCGAGGACCCGGCCGGGCTCGCCTTCGACTTCCTGGCCGATCCCGACCCCATGTGGCAGGCGAGCCAGGAGCGGGTCATGACCGGCCATGACGCGGGCCTGATCACGATCAACATCGCCGAGGCCGACGACGCCGAGCGCGAGCGCCGCCGACAAGACATGGCGGAGCCCTATCGCACGCTGCTCGGACATTTTCGGCACGAGGTCGGCCACTACTATTGGGACCGGCTGGTGCAGGGGACCGGGTGGCAGGAGCCGTTTCGAGAGCTGTTCGGCGACGAGCGCCAGGACTATGGCGCCTGCCTCGATGCGCATCATGCGAATGGCCCGCCGGCGTATTGGCAGCAGCGCTTCGTCAGCGCCTATGCCAGCGCGCATCCCTGGGAAGACTGGGCCGAGACCTGGGCCCACTATCTCCACCTGGTCGACACGCTGGAGACCGCCCACGCCTTCAACCTGCGCATCCGGCCCGAAGCGGGCGCCGATCCCGCGCTGGCCATGGCCGCCGATTTCGACCCCTACGGCCATCCCGACTTCGATGCGCTGATCGAGACCTGGCTACCGCTTACCTACGCGGTCAACAGCCTGAACCGCAGCATGGGCCAGCCCGACCTCTATCCGTTCGCGCTGGCGCCGGCCGTGGTCGCGAAGCTACGCTTCATTCACGACCTGATCGGACGAGCGGCGGCCGAGCGCTGAGCCAGGGTTGCCGAGTTCGATTTACGCTACGCCGCACCCTCGGTCACGCAAAAAACGTCCTTCAGGAATTTGTCGCTAAGGTATATCTTGCCCCGGCATTTGCACAACCATAAGGGGCTAGATCATGCCTGAATATCGTCGAAAGAAGGGAAGCGACACTTGGCATTGGTGCAAGAATTGCAGCAATTGGCCAACTGGTCGCCCAGGAATTGACTATGACTTCCGGAACACGAAGCCAACTACTGGCGAGCTTGACAATGAGTGTCTGGCAAAGGACCGCGCTGGCAACTGCCAGTAGCATCTAAAGCAACAAAGAAACACAACACAGACTGACATGCTATTTCGAAACGGCTATCAAACTCGATAGCCGTTATTTGTTGTCCCCAATCGGTATATCTCCTGCACACTGTTTCGATTCCCGGCAAGCTGGCCAGGATATGGCCCCATATGTCGAGAGCGTGACTGCTCCGTTCATCGAGCCACAGCCAGAGATGACCTGCAGCATCCCCGTGGCCGGAACATGATTGCAGGGTACACACGCCGTGTAGATCGTTCAGCGCATCGCAAAGCGGGATAATCTCGGGATCAACCCACCCATGGCCACCGATATCATCGGCCGGCCTCATGCGACTCGCCTTCGCGGTAGTCCATTCCTCAAGAATGCCGGCCTTATCGGCTTCGGTCAGATAGCGTGAATGCCAACCCCTCATAGTCCAGCCACTATGCCGGATCGCCTCGCCGCTCGCTGCCCAGGACAGGCATCATCGGGGTATGCCTTGCTCCTGTTTGCAAGATACATAATCCCCTATTGATTGGGGATATTGTACTTGCCGTACCCAATCAGAGGGCTCATAAATTAGCGTTTTCGGGTCGCACCGGTTGATTCCACCAAATCTGTTGGCGGGGAGATGGATAGTCGTGCTCGTTTGCTATCTCGACGATAGCGGTAAAGATCCGCAGAATCCTGTCAGTACGATTGCCGGCTACGTCGCGAGGGAAGCGGCGTGGGCTGCCTTCGAGTTCGAAGTTGAGAGCTGGTTCAGCGAATATGGCGTGAACATCCTCCACGCGAAGGATTTGCAGGACACCGATGGTGAATTTAGCGGCTGGCCGGTCCTGAAGAAGCAAGCGTTCGTTTCGCGAATATGCCAAGCCCGCTCCCCACATTTGATGATGGGCATGAGCATGTCGGCCGTCAAAGACACCTACCAGGTGCGGGCGGCTGAAAGCGGGCGCAAGAGGACCGTCACTGCATATTCGTTCTGCATGAACGTGATCCTTGATTGGCTGCTTCGGGATATCCGAGTTGGAGAAGCTGCCAATACCGAGGGCCTTGCGTTGGTCTTAGAATGCGGCCACGAAAACAACTCAGAGGCCGAACAGCTTTTTTGGCAAGTGCGGGAAATGCATGGCCTTGAGAAGATTTTTCGTTCAATCAGCTTTGTGCCAAAGGACGGATGTCGAGCTATACAGCTGGCGGACCTATTGGCTTTCTATTCGCGGCGCGAAGCCGTCGCTCTTGAGAGGGCGCGGCGTCTCGGTGAGGAGGCCAGCCCAATGGATACCATGATGAGGATCATTGCAGAAAATTTGCCGCACCGGGGATTTGTCGCGACTGATTTTGGTTCCGAAGCCAAAGGGATAGCGTCGATGCTTCTCGCACGATGAAACCTAGCTGTTATTTGCGATTCGTTGCTTTGGTTCCAAGAATTGTGCGAAACGCCCGCTCGAATGCTTCGCCAGTTTCATCCGCGCCAAGCTTCGGAGCGGTTTCCTTGAACCGCTCAGACTGCTCAGCTTGTGTCATATTCCTGGTCGGTTTCGGCGTCGGCTTTCGCTTCTGCTTTTTCGGCCATATCGCTGTGGTCCCTCAATGAGTCGTTCGATAGGTGAGCCTCTTGCGAACGATGCCTTGGAGCGCCAGCTCGGCGCGCTGCACGTCATTGAAGCCCAGCCCGATTCGAAAGCTGTTCCGGAAATCGAACTCGGCAAGATAGCGATGCAGATGCTTCTCGCCACAGTGCTGGTAGACGCCGCGCAATCCCGCGCTTGAAGATGCTAAACACGTTCACGATGGTGTTGGTGTGCACTTGCCGCGAACCCACTCGCCATGGCTGTGGTTGACGGACTTCGTCCCGGCGAAGTGCCGGCCGATACGGGGATAGTAGGGAGCCTCATCGGTCATCAGCCGAGTCCCGCGATCGACGTTGGCCTTGACGATCTTCTCGACCATGGGCGGGGCACTCATTCGACCTGCATCGAACGAACCGGCCCCCCGCGCTCGACCAAGCTAAGCACCTTCATCTTGTGGCCGGGACCGCGCGACTTCCGCATGCCCTGTAGGCGCTCAATGTAGGTCTCGTCAGCCTCAACGACCTTGCCAGCGCCGCCCAACGGGCTAGGAGCCGTCGCGCATCGCCTCGCGGATACGATGGCTCATAGACCAAGCGGTCTTGAGGGTGACGCCAAGGGTCCGGTGCAACTGGTTGGAGCTGATGCCCTTCTTGCTCGACGCCAGCGAGTGGCGCTGCACCTCTGGCTGCAAGCCATTCTCCTGCTGGCGTCGAGCAAGAAGGGCATCAGCTCCTACCATTGCACCGGACCCTTGGCGTCACCCTAAGACCGCTCGGTCTATGAGCCATCGTATCCGCGAGGCGATGCGCGATGGCTCCCTTAGCCCGTTGGGCGGCGCTGGCAAGGTCGTTGAGGCTGACGAGACCTACATTGAGCGCCTACAGGGCATGCGGAAGTCGCGCGGTCCCGGCCACAAGATGAAGGTGCTTAGCTTGGTCGAGCGCGGGGGCGCCGGTTCGTTCGATGCAGGTCGAATCCGTGTCCCGGCCCATGGTCGAGAAGATCGTCAAGGCCAACGTCGATCGCGAGACTCGGCTGATGACCGATGAGGCTCCCTACTATCCCGTATCGGCCGGCACTTCGCCGGGCACGAGTCGGTCAACCACAGCCATGACGAGTGGGTTCGCGGCGACGCGCACACCTACACCATCGTGAACGTGTTTAGCATCTTCAAGCGCGGGATTGCGCGGCGTCTACCAGCACTGTGGCGAGAAGCATCTGCATCGCTATCTTGCCGAGTTCGATTTCCGGAACAGCTTTCGGATCGGGCTGGGCTTCAAGACGTGCAGCGCGCCGAGCTGGCGCTCCAAGGCATCGTTGGCAAGAGGCTCACCTATCGAACGACTCATTGAGGGACCACAGCGATATGGCCGAAAAGCAGAAGCGAAAGCCGACGCCGAAACCGACCAGGAATATGACACAAGCTGAGCAGTCTGAGCGGTTCAAGGAAACCGCTCCGAAGCTTGGCGCGGATGAAACTGGCGAAGCATTCGAGCGGGCGTTTCGCACGATTCTTGGAACCAAAGCAACGAATCGCAAATAACAGCTAGGTTTCATCGTGCGAGAAGCATCGACCTATCCTTTGGCTTTGGAACCAAAATGAGTCGCGACAAATCCCCGGTGCGGCAAATTTTCTGCAACGATCCTCATCATGGTATCGATTGGGCTGGCCTCCTCACCGACACGCTGCGCCCTCTCAAGAGCGACGGCTTCGCGCCGCGAATAGAAAGCCAATGGTCCGCCAGCCGGATAGGCTTGACATCCGTCCTTTGGGACAAAACCGATTGAAAGTAGAATTTCTCAAGGCCATGCATTTCCGGCACTGCGAAAAAACTGTTTGGCCTCCGACCGTTTTCGTGGCCGCATTCAAGACGAACGCAAGGCCCTCGGCATCGGCAAGTTCTCCACCTCGGTATCCGAGCAGCCAAATCAGGATCATGTTCATGCACAACGAATATGCACTACGGTCCTCTTGCGCGCGCTTTCAGCCGCCTGCACCTGGTAGGCGGCTCCACGGCCGACATGCTCATGCCCATCATCAAATGTGGGGAGCGGGCTCGGCATATTCGCGAACGAACGCTTGCTTCTTCAGGACCGGCCAGCCGCTAAATTCACCATCGGTGTCCTGCAAATCCTTCGCGTGGAGGATGTTCACGCCATATTCGCTGAACCAGCTCTCACCTTCGGACTCGAAGGCAGCCCACGCCGCTTCCCTCGCGACGTAGCCGGCAATCGTACTGACAGGATTTTGCGGATCTTTACCGCTATCGTCTAGATAGCAAACGAGCACGACTATCCATCTCCCCGCCAACAGATTTGGTGGAATCAACCGGTGCCACCCGAAAACGCTCATTTATGAGCCCTCTCATCGGGTACGGCAAGTACAATATCCCCAATCAATAGGGGATTATGTAACTTGCAAACAGGAGCAAGGCATACCCCGATGATGCCTGTCCTGGGCAGCGAGCGGCGAGGCGATCCGGCATAGTGGCTGGACTATGAGGGGTTGGCATTCACGCTATCTGACCGAAGCCGATAAGGCCGGCATTCTTGAGGAATGGACTACCGCGAAGGCGAGTTGCATGAGGCCGGCCGATGATATCGGTGGCCATGGGGGGTTGATCCCGAGATTATCCCGCTTTGCGATGCGCTGAACGATCTACACGGCGTGTGTACCCTGCAATCATGTTCCGGCCACGGGGATGCTGCAGGTCATCTCTGGCTGTGGCTCGATGAACGGAGCAGTCACGCTCTCGACATATGGGGCCATATCCTGGCCAGCTTGCCGGGAATCGAACAGTGTGCAGGAGATATACCGATTGGGGACAACAAATAACGGCTATCGAGTTTGATAGCCGTTTCGAAATAGCATGTCAGTCTGTGTTGTGTTTCTTTGTTGCTTTAGATGCTACTGGCAGTCGCCAGCGCGGTCCTTTGCCAGACACTCATTGTCAAGCTCGCCAGTAGTTGGCTTCGTGTTCCGGTAGTCATAGTCGATTCCTGGGCGACCAGTTGGCCAATTGCTGCAATTCTTGCACCAATGCCAAGTGTCGCTTCCCTTCTTTCGACTATATTCAGGCATGATCTAGCCCCTTATGGTTGTGCAAATGCCGGGGCAAGATATACCTTAGCGACAGATTCCTGAAGGACGTTTTTTGCGTGACCGAGGGTGCGGCGTAGCGTAAATCGAACTCGGCAACCCTGGCTCAGCGCTCGCCTGCCGCTCGTCCGATCAGGTCGTGGATGAAGCGCAGCTTCGCGATCACGGCCGGCGCCAGCGCAAACGGATAGAGGTCGGGCTGGCCCATGCTGCGGTTCAGGCTGTTGACCGCGTAGGTCAGGGGTAGCCACGTCGCGACCAGAGCATCGAAGTCGGCATGGCCGTAGGGGTCGAAATCGGCGGCCATCGCCAGCGCGGGATCGGAGCCCGCTTCGGGACGCATGCTCAGATTGAACGCGTGGGCGGTCTCCAGCGTGTCGACGATGTGCAGATAGTGGGCCCAGGTCTCGGCCCAGTCCTCCCAGGGATGCGCGCTGGCATAGGCGCTGACGAAGCGCTGCTGCCAGTATGCCGGCGGGCCATTCGCATGATGCGCATCGAGGCAGGCGCCGTAGTCCTGGCGCTCGTCGCCGAACAGCTCGCGAAACGGCTCCTGCCACCGCGGTCCCCTGCACCAGCCGATCCCAATAGTAGTGGCCGAATTCGTGGCGGAAATGGCCGAGGAGGGTGCGGTAGGGCTCCGCCATGTCCTGTCGCCGGCGCTCGCGCTCGGCGTCGTCGGCCTCGGCGATGTTGATCGTGATCAGCCCCTCGTCATGGCCGGTCATGACCTGCGGGCCCTCCTGCCAGATCGGCTCGGGATCGGCGAGGAAGTCGAAGGCGAGCCCGGCCGGGTCCTCGACCGGCTGACCACGCGGCAGGCCCAGCCGCAACATCCCGTAGACCACCGGCGCTTGGCCGCTTCCAGGCGCTGCCAGCGCTGGACGTTGTCCGGCCGACCGAGGTCGGGAATGGTCTGATTGAGCCGGCAGCGGGGCAGTGTTGTGGCCGTCGGCGGGGACCAGCCAGTTGCAGGCGCATGGCGGCTTGGCGCAGAATATGCCCAGCTGGTCGGCGCCGCGAGCGGCCGCCATTGGGCGTCGCCCCGGGAGCAACGCACTGAGCGTCGTCCGCTCGGGCAGGTAGCCCAGCGCGTGGCCGCAGCGCTCGCACTCGTGTTCTCGAAGAACAGCAGCTGACCGCAGTGCTGGCATTCGAACAGTTTCACGGAGACTCTTCCTCAAGGTGATCGGACCGAGCGGGACCAAGCGGGACAACGCGGTCCCAAGCGCTTGGTTCCGCCGTTACAGCGTTCGTCGGCCCGTCCGCAGATCGTCTCCGCTCGAGGGCTTTCACACGTGCCGGAACCAATCGCGGCGTGCGCCGTTGGTGCTCTCGACGATTTCACGGCGCCGCCTCGAGTGGCGTAGCGTTTTCTGTCCATCACGAACAGATCCGGAGGTGCCTCGTCATGAACAGCGTCTTTTACATCATCGGCGTGGTGGTTGTCGTCCTGGCCGTTCTCTCGCTGCTTGGGCTGGCCTGACGTGCGCACGCCTGGTCTGAGATCACATTCACAGCATTGACGGAGGTTCACGATGGCGCACCCACAAGGTCCGTCACAGCCGGGGCGCAACGGGCGTCGGTGCCGATCCGCCTGACACGTCGCATCGCGACCCGCAAGGCACCGGCGACGCGTTCGCGCGCACAGCCGCCGAGGAGGCTGCTGAAGCCGAGGCAGCAGGCTCGCGATGTGACAGAGGCCGATGA
>CAVSVZ010000070.1:0-47804 GCA_963731495.1 uncultured Alphaproteobacteria bacterium | reverse complement strand
GGCGCACGGGGTATGGCAGGTTCCCGTGTTCCTGGTCGCGGCCGGATCAGTCCAGGGCGCCGTCCAGCCATCGCAAACCGGCATCCAGCTCGGCCTGCGCCGCCTGCGCAAAGCCGTGTTCCAGCAAGGTGCGAAGCGCCTTGTGGTCGCGCCGATCGAACCGCCAGTAGTTGCGCAGATTGGCGCTGGCCAGCGCCGGGCCCGACGCGGCGGTCACGGGCAATCCCGCCGCCGCGTGGCCGAGATGCACCTGCTCCAGATGCTCGGCGTCGATTTCCAGCGCGATTGCGCGCTCGCGGACCGATGCCGCGAGGCCCGGCCAGCCGCCGGCAACGCTGTTCGGCTCGCGATCGGCAATCCGCGTCTTCAGGCGGCGGCGGAGCGCGCGCAGCGGCCGCACCACCTCGGTCTGCCAGCGCTCGGTCGCGTGGCAAAGGCGGGCCAAGGTCTCACTGTCCAGTGCCGTGCCGCGCTCGCCCAGCCACAGGCACAGCAGCACCAGGTTGACGTCGATCCGGTGACGTTGCTGCAGCTCGAGGCATGCCGCCTCGACCCCGGGCCTGGCATAGAGCGCGACCGAGTAGTCCCAGAACAGCTCGGGCGGCCACACGGCGCCATCGATCGAGGCGCTGCTCATGCGCCGTCTCGAGGCGAGATACGGAAGGCTGCGGCGCCCAGCAGCCCGGGGTTGCGGCGGGTCACCAGATAGGTCGGCACGGCGGCCAGATAGTCCTCGAACCGGCCCTTGGCGACGAAGCGCGCGCGAAACCGCTCGACATCGAACAGATCGCCCAGGCGCTTGACCAGACCACCTCCAATATAGATCCCGCCTTGTGCGCACAACGTCAGGGCGAGATCGCCCGCGGCCGCGCCGAGCGTGGCCGAGAACCGCTCGAGCGCCGCGCTGCAAAAGGGGCAATGCTCGTCGCGGGCGCGCCGGGTGACCTCGGTCGGGTCGGCGATCCCGAGCTCGCGGCCCGCGAGCGCGGCAAGCGCACCAGCCAGGTTGACCAGGCCCGGCCCGGACAGCACCCGCTCATTGGAGACGTGGCCAAAGCGCCGGTGCAGCTGCCCCCACACCGCGGCGTCGACCTCGTCCTGCAGGGCGAGCGAAACATGCCCGCCTTCGCTTGCGATCGGCTGCCAGACATCGTCGATGCGGACCAGGCCGCCGACGCCAAGCCCGGTGCCCGGCCCGATCACGCCGATCGCGCCCCCCTCGACCGGCTCACCTTCGCCAAGCTGAAGCCGTTCCTTCGGCGTCAGCATGGGAACCGCCAGCGCCTGGGCGGAGAAGTCGTTGATCACGCTCAACCGCTGCAAGCCAAGCGCCTTGCGGGTCGCCTCGATCGAGAAGGCCCAGGGCGAGTTGGTCAGATGCACCCAGTCGGCCTCGACCGGCAGCGCCATGGCGAACACCGCCTCGTCGATCTCGCGATCGGCCAGATAGGCGCGCACGGCCTCGACCGGGCCCGGATAGTCGGCCGTGCGGAGCTTCTGCTCGGCAGTCGGACGCCCGGTTCGGCCGGTCAGCGCGAAGCGGGCGTTGGTGCCGCCGATGTCGGCGAGCAGGCGGCGCGCAGCGATCGCTCAGTCCCTCCCGACCTCGTCGCCGAAGGCGATACCCAGACCACGCGCGGTGTGCACCAGGGCATCGTCCGGGTCGACCGCGTGATACGCGGCGATCGCCTCGGCGATGGGCACGTCGACCACCCGGCGGTTCTGCCAGGCGACCATCCGGTCGTAGCGGCCGGCCGCGACCAGATCGACGGCATAGACGCCGAACGCCGAGGCGAGCACCCGGTCGAGTGGCGCCGGCGCGCCGCCGCGCTGGACATGGCCCAGCACCGTGACCCGGGTCTCGGCGCCGGTGCGCGCGGCGACCTCCTGGGCAACCAGGGCCCCGATCCCGCCATAGCGCGACTGGCCGTGCGCATCGACATAGGTGATCGTCTCGCCGGCCGGGCCCTTGACCGATTCGGCGACCACGACGATGCTGAAGTTGCGCCCCCGTCGTCGCCGCTCCTCGACCTTGGCGCAGATAGCCTCCATCGTGTACGGAATCTCGGGGATCAGGATCACGTCGGCGCCGCCTGCGATGCCGGCGGCCAGCGCGATGTGGCCGGCATCGCGGCCCATGACCTCGAGCACCATGACCCGGCTGTGGCTGGCCGCGGTGACATGCAGCCGATCGACCGCCTCGGTCGCGATCGCCACCGCGCTGTTGAAGCCGATGGCATGCTCGGTGTGACGAACGTCGTTGTCGATCGTCTTGGGGATGCCGATCAGGCTCCAGCCGCCCTGCTCGGCCAGCCGCCGCAGGATGCCGAGGCTGCCGTCGCCGCCGATCCCGATCAGCGCATCCAGCTCGAGAGCGTGGTAGCCCTCGGCCACCACCGCCGAGCGGTCGAGCCCCGGGCCGTCCCTGGTCGGATAGGCGAACGGATTGTCGCGATTGGTCGTGCCGAGCAGCGTGCCGCCCAGATTGAGCAGGCCGGCGACGCCGTCCGGGGTCAGCTCGATCGCGTCGACCGGCCGCGACAGCAGGCCGTGGGTCGCCTGGCGAATCCCGAACACCTGCCAGCCGTGGCCCAGCACCGCGCGCTTGACCACCGCGCGGATCACCGCGTTCAAGCCTGCGCAGTCGCCGCCGCTGGTCAACAGGCCCAGGCGCATCACCGCTTCCTCGTGGTCGCTTGGATTCTCAAGAACCCGGCCATCGCACCGGCGTCAACCAGGTTTCGCCGGATTCGGATATCTAGTATATTCACGCGTCGTGCGCGATACTCAGCATGTAGTCGAGACAGCGTGCAGGTCGCGATGACCGAATCGCCAGAGTCGTCCGAGATCGAGCGGAAGCTGGCTGAGTTGCGCACCGCGCATCGAGCCCTGGATGAGCGAATTCAGGCGCTGGTGCAGGACGGCCGGGTCGATCAGCTCGAGCTGCAACGGCTGAAGAAGCAAAAGCTTGCGATGAAGGACCGGATCGCGCGCCTGGAAAGCGATCTGTTGCCCGATATCATCGCCTAGGCTCCGCCATCGGCTCCGATACGGTCGGGCCGGGGCTGTGCTCGCGCTTTTGGCGGTACATGGCGCGATCGGCGGCGGCGAGCGCCACCTGAGGATCCTCGCCGGCGACCAGGCGATGGGCGCCAGAGGCGATGCTAATCGGAATGATCTCGCCCTTCCAGGCGAGCCGGGTGACCGCCACGGCATCCGCCAGCCGCGCGGCCTTGTCGCGCGCCACCGTCTCGTCGGCATGGGTGAGCAGCACGCCGAACTCGTCGCCGCCCAGACGACCGACCGAATCGGAGCTCCGGGTCTTGGCCAGCAGCACTTGGGCGACGTGGATCAGGGCCGCGTCACCGGCCGCATGGCCAAACGTGTCGTTGATCGCCTTGAGCCCGTTGAGATCGCAATACAACAGGCTGCACGCCGCGCCATAGCGCTCGACGTAGCCGATCATGCGCGCCAGGTCGCGCAGGAAGGCGCGTCGGTTGCTGATCGGCGCCAGCGAATCTTCGTTCGCCAGGCGTTCGAGCTCGGTCAGGCGGGACCGGGCCATTGCCAGCTCCTGCCGGAGTCCCGCCACTTCCTCGATCAGATGGCGCAGCGCCGCACGCACGCTCGGCGTCAGATCCTGCTCGGGCAGGCCGAGCAGGCTTACCGTATCATCCGTCGCGTCGACGATCGAGCCGCGCCGTGCCCGGCTGCCGAGCGCCCGTAGCCTGGCGAGCAGTTGCTCATCGCGGATGCTCATGCCGCAAAGCGAACGTGCCGATGGCAGGCAAGTCGTTCCATGGCCCGACCGGAAGGTGCGGCCTGACCCGGACGCCGGCCGTGCCGCGAATGTGATCCGATTCGGACCGTAAAGCAATGCGAATTCGCGCAATCGTAGATTGATGCGCGACGAGATCAACCAAACTTCGACAGACGGGTGACGTGGCCAAGCTTTCGGCCAGGGCGGATTTCGCCCTTGCCATAGAGATGCAGGCGCGCCCCCGGCTCGGCCAGCAGCGCGGCCCAGCGGTGCACGTCGGCGCCGAGCAGATTGTCCATCACCGCGTCGGCGAACCGCTCGGGATCGCCCAGCGGCAGGCCGCAGATCGCCCGCACCAGCTGCTCGAACTGGCTGACGGCGCAGGCATCGATCGTCCAGTGGCCCGAATTGTGCGGCCGTGGCGCCAGCTCGTTGACCAGGAGCTGGCCGTCGCGGGTGACGAACATCTCGACCGCGAGCAGGCCGACCAGGTCGAGCCCGTCCGCGATCCGCTCGGCCAGCGCCTGCGCCTGCGCGGCCAGCTCGTCGGGGATCGCTGCCGGCGCGATGGTCTGGATCAGGATCTGGTCGCGATGCCGGTTCTCGACCGGCACATAGCTCGCCCGGGCGCCGTCCGGCCCGCGCGCGGTGATCACCGAGATTTCGCGCTCGAAATCGACCAGGCCTTCCAGCACGCAGGGGCTGATCGCCGCGGTGGCCAGGGCGTCGTCGAGCGCGCTGTCCGGCTCGATCCGAACCTGGCCCTTGCCGTCGTAGCCGAGGCGCGCGGTCTTGAGGATCGCCGGCCGACCCAGCTCGGCCAGCGCCACGGCGAGCGCATCCGCATCGTCGACGCTGACCCAAGGCGCGACCGGCACCCCGATCCGCTGCAAAAAATCCTTCTCCCGGCGCCGATCCTGGCAGGTCGACAGCACCAGGGGCGACGGGCGGACCGGGCGCGTGCGCGCCAGCATGGCCATGGTCTCGACCGGCAGGTTCTCGAACTCCATGGTGACCACGTCGACCGCCTCGGCAAAGCGCGCCAGGGCAGCGGTGTCGCCGTAGGACGCGACGGTCGCCAGGCTGGTCACCTGGCTCGCCGGGCTGTCCGGCTCGGGCGTCAGGACATGGCAGCGATAGCCGAGCCGCGCAGCGGCGAGCGCGGTCATGCGGCCGAGCTGGCCGCCGCCGACCATGCCGATCACCGCGCCCGGCACCAGGCTCATGCCGTCTCGCCCGACTCGTCTGGCGTCTCGTCGGGCCCCTCGCTCGGCGTCTCAGTGGGCGTTTGAGCGACGGCGGCGGTCTGGCGCGCCCGCCATTCGGTCAGCGCCGTGGCGATCGCCTCGTCCTTCAAGCCCAGGATCGCCGCCGCCAGGAGTGCTGCGTTGATCGCGCCGGCACGCCCGATCGCGAGCGTACCGACCGGCACGCCGCCCGGCATCTGGACGATCGACAGCAGGCTGTCGAGCCCCTTGAGCGCGTGGCTCTCGATCGGCACGCCGAGCACCGGCAGGGTGGTCATCGACGCGATCATGCCGGGCAGATGGGCGGCACCTCCGGCGCCCGCAACGATCACCTCGAGCCCGCGTGAGCGCGCCTCGCTGGCATAGCGCACCAGCCGCTCCGGCGTGCGATGGGCCGACACGATGCGCTTCTCGTAGGGCACCGCGAGCGCCTCGAGCGTGGTCGCGGCGTGGCGCAGCGTCGACCAGTCGGACTGGCTGCCCATGATCAGGCCGACCCGGGGGCTGCTCAAGGTCATGGCGGCTCGCGGCGTGGGTTGCACAAGATCCCGTGTTGTTAGCGGCAGGCCCTGTCGCCTGCAATCCTCCGCGGCCGGTCCGGCCGGCGGCGGCCGCGTCGGGCGCGTCATCGCGCCGGCCCCACCCGGCCCCGGTGCCGGATCGACGCAGGTCGAAAATGCCCTAGCCGGGTACGCACGGCGCCCCTGTCCCCGAGCCGCCCAACGGATCGTTCACCTCGCTCCCGTACAGCTGTTCGCAAAGCACGCCTCAAGTCGAAAACAGCGACCAAGGTAGGGAGTTGAGCCCGTGAACACTGCGCTCAAGGCATTGGCCTTGCTCGGCGCCTGGCTCGCCGTGACCCCAGCCGCCTCCGCCCAGCCCGCTCTGTTCGGCACCGCCGAATTCCGCGCCCCGTCCCTGGCAGCACTGCCCCAGTGGCGGCGTGCGCTGAACCGGATCGAAGCCGAACGAAGCACCTATCGAGCCTGCGCCGAGCCCGACGGCGACTGCCCGTCGCGCGGCGCCGAGGCCTGGCAGGCCATGATCCGCGCTGAGGAAGGGCGCCCCCGGCTCGAGCAGCTCGACCGGGTCAACCGCTTCCTGAACGCCTGGCGCTACAAGGAGGATTCGAAGAACTACGGCCGGCGTGACTACTGGGCCAGCCCGCTCGAATTCCTCGCGCACTCGGGTGATTGCGAGGACTATGCGATCGCCAAGTACGTCACCTTGCGCGAGCTCGGCTTTGCGGTCGACCAGCTGCGCCTGGTGGTGGTCCAGGACATCGTGCGCGATCTGGCGCACGCCGTGCTCGCCGTCTATGTCGGCGACGAGGTCTACATCCTGGACAACCTGACCCGGAGGGTCACGCCGCAGGAGCAGCTGCCCCAGTACGTGCCCTACTATTCGACCAACGAGACCACCCGCTGGGCGCACGTCAAGCCGGTCAAGACCCTGGTCGCCTCGTCGGCGGACAGCCAGACGCCGGCCGCCGCGTCGCGCTAAGCGCTTCCCGCCTATGTTCAGCGCTCGCGCAGCGCGTTGTGGCGCGCCTTCAGGATCGGTTTCAGCAGGTAGTCCATCACCGTCTTCTCGCCGGTCAGGATGTCGACCTCGGTGGTCATGCCGGGAATGATCGGCAGTGGCTTGCCGCCCTTGTCCAGTGTGTTGTCCTTGGTTCGCACGCGGATCCTATAGAAGCGCTCGCCCTTCTCGTCGGTGATCGTGTCGGCGCTGATGTCCTCGACCACGGCGTCGAGCCCGCCATAGATCGAGAAGTCGTAGGCCGTGACCTTGACGGTCGCCTGCTGACCGGGGCGCAGGAAGGCGATGTCGGCCGGCCGCACCTTGGCCTCGACCAGCAGGGTGTCCTCGAGCGGTACGATCTCCACCAGATGCTCGCCCGGCTGGATCACGCCGCCGACCGTATTGACGAACAGCTGCTTGGTCGTGCCGCGCACCGGCGAGCGGACATCGGTGCGCTGGACCCGGTCGGCGTCGGCGGCAACCTTCTCCTCGAGCGCGGCCGCCTCGGCCTGAACCACGGTGAGCTCGCGCTGCGCATCGGCGCGAAAGCTCAGGGACTTCTCCTCGATCCTGCGATCGGCCTCCTCCGAGGACGCCTTGACCCGATCGATGCCAAGACGCGTGGTCTCGAGCTCGCCGGCAAGGTCGTTGACCTCGCGCTCGAGCCGCAACAGGTCGATCCTGGAAACGATGTGCTTGGCCGCGAGCGGCTCGGTGATCTCGAGCTCCTGGTGCGCCAGCGCGTGCGAGCCCTCGAGCTGGGCGAGGCGCTGCTGCAACTCGGCCAGCTCCTGCTGGCGCTGGGTCGCCTGACTGCGCAGGATCGCGAGCTCCGAGCGCAACGCCTCCTGGCGCGCATCGTACAGGGCGCGCTCATTGCGGGCGACCTCGGCGGCATCGGCCAGCACCTCGGGTGCGAACGCGATGCCGGTGCCGTCGACTTCGGCGCGCAGCCGTGCCAGCGCGCCGAGCAGCGCCAGGTAGCGCTTGCGGTTCTCGCGCAGATCGCTGGCCGCGCGCACATTGTCGATCCGCAGCAGCACCTGGCCGCGCTCCACGATCTCGCCCTCGTGCACCAGGATCTGCGAGACGATGCCGCCCTCCAGGTTCTGGACCACCTGCACCTGGCTGGACGGAATCACCCGGCCGTCGCCGCGGGTCACCTCGTCGAGGGTCGCCCAGCTGGCCCAGGCGAAGAACAGCACGAAGAAGGCTGCGATCGCCACCAGCAGGAGGTGGGCGAAGCCGCGCGGTCGAAGCAGGTCGGCGCCCTCCCGGCCAAGCGCAAAGTCGGCATCCTCGCGCCGCGCCCGCCCGTTCCGGCGTCGCTCGCCCCGACCGGACGGCTCGCGCTGCGCGCTGATCGGCCTTGCGGTCATCGCCCTCACCCCTGCGCCCGGATCCGGCCGTCGGCCAGGGCCTTGAGGATCTCCTCCCTCGGGCCGTCGGCGAGCAGCCGGCCGCGGTCGAGCACGATCAGCCGGTCGACCAGCGACAGCAGCGAGGTCCGATGCGTCACCAGCAGCAGGGTCTTGCCGTCGAGGATCTCGCCCAGCCGCTGCTTCAGCCGGTTCTCGGCGTCATGATCCATCGCGCTGGTCGGCTCGTCGAGCATCAGGATCGGCGGATCGAGCACCAGCGCCCGAGCGACGGCGATCGCCTGCCGCTGACCGCCCGACAGCCGTTCGCCGCGCTCGCCGACATCGAGATCGAACCCTTGCGGGTGGCGCGCGACGAAATCCTCGGCCCCGGCAAGCTGCGCCGCGCGCAGCACCGCCCGATCGTCGACGAAGGGCGCTCCGAGCGCGATGTTGTCGCGAATCGTGCCGCGGAACAGGACCACGTCCTGGAGCACGCAGCCGACATGGCGCCGCACGTCGGCGGGATCGATCTGGCGCAGATCGGTGCCGTCGATCAGGACCGCGCCCTGCTCGGGCTCGTACAGGCCCAGCACCAGCTTCTCGACCGTGGTCTTGCCCGACCCGATCCGGCCGATCAGGCCGACCCGCTCGCCCGGCTTGATCGTGAAGGAGACCTGCTCCAGCGCAGCCTGCTTCTCGCCCGGGTAGCGGAAGCTGACGTTCTGGAAAGCGATCGCGCCCTGCAGCTGTGGCCGATGCAGAAAGCGGGCATCCGGCGGCCGCTCGTTCGGCAGGTGCATCACCTGATCGAGCGCGTCGAACGCGGAGCGTGCCTGATGATAGCGGGTCAGGATCCCGGCGACCTGCGCCAAAGGCGCCATGGCCCGGCCGGTGATGATGGTGCAGGCGACCAGGGCGCCGACCGTCATATCGCCATCGGCGATCCGATAGACCCCGAAGATCACCACCCCCACGGTCACCAGATTCTGCGCCAGCGCCGAGAAGTTGACGCCGAGCAACGCCAGGGAGCGGGCGCGCATGGCCGAGCCGGCGGTGGCGCCGACATAACGCTCCCAGCGCCGCTGGGTGCGGCCTTCGGCACCGGTGCTCTTGATGGTCTCCAGGCCGTTGATGCTCTCGACCAGCACGCCATGCTTTTGCGCCGACTCCTCGAACGAGCGGCGGACCAGCGCATTGAGCGGCAGTTGCAGGAGCAGGCCGACGCCGATCACCAGCGGCACCGCGAGCGCCGGCACCAGGGCGACCGGACCGCCGATCAGCCATACCACCGCGATGAACAGCAGCACGAACGGCAGATCGACCAGCGCCACCACCGTGGCCGAGGTCATAAAGTCGCGCAGGCTCTCGAATTCACGCAGGTTGTTGGCGAACGCGCCGGCGCTCGCCGGCCGCGCCGCCATCTTGAGGCCGAGCACCTGCTCGAAGATCCGGCTGGCCAGCTTGACGTCCGCCATCCGCCCGGCACTGTCGACGAAGTAGCCGCGCAGGTTGCGCAGCAGAAAATCGAACAGAAAGACGGTCATCACGCCGACCGCCAGGACCCAGAGCGTCTCGATCGCGTGATTCGGCACGACGCGGTCGTAGACATTCATGATGAACAGCGGCGCGGCGAGCACGAACAGATTGATCAGGGCCGCAGCCAGCAGCACCTCGCCATAGATCGGCCAGGCCTCTACCAGCGTGCCCCAGAACCAGCCGCCGCGCAGCCGGCCCCGGGCCCCCTCGGCCTGACGCTCGAGCCTCAGCTCGGGTCGGGCGAACACGGCATGGCCGGAATAGCGCGCGGCCAGATCGGCAAGCGGCAGCTCGCTCCGGCCGCCGCTTTCGGGCAGTGCTACGATCGCGCGCGCCCCGGATCGCTCGACCAGGACGCAGGCATCGCGCCCCTCGAGCAGCAGGATGCACGGCAAGGTGAGCTCGGTGATCTGGTCGAGCGGCCGCCGCACCAGACGCGCTGCGAGGCCCGCCCGCGAGGCCGCGCGCAGCGCCAGCGCCGGGCTTAGGCGACCGTCCTCGAGCGGCAAGCCGGCGGTCAGCCGCTCGGCCGACGTCGGCAGCTCCAGCAGCCCGCTGAGCAGCACCAGACAGCCAAGCAGGGGATCGCGATCGATCGCGCTGGGCGCAGCGATGGCCCCGTCCGTAGCGGTCTTGTCCGCAGCGGCCTTGTCCCCGGAGCCGACGGCCGGAAGCGACCCGGCCGCTCGCGCCGCGCCCGGTTCGGCCGCCGGCACGCCCGGCCGATCGGGCGCAGGCATCATGGCCGTCGTGCGATCCCGGACCGGAACCGCCGCGTCGGCGCGCCGATCGCGGTCGTCTGGGGGCCGTGCCGGCTGCGCCATCGACGTCTCCAGTGCCTAGCGAACGCCGATCGCGACCGCGTGAGAGCAACCAGGGGGAGAAGTCCGCGGCTGCTGCGTGACGACGGGTCGCGACCTGTGCTGCAATAACATGAGCCGGCGGCCGGTGAATAACCAGATCCGAGAACATCGCTGCAACATTGCACGTTGCGAGGGGAGCCGCCTCAATGCCCGCAGCGGTTTACGTCCCGCCAGTTGCTAGACGATTGACGGAATTCGCCCCAACAACTATCAAACAGGATGTTTTTCAAGCAATCCAAGAGCTTGCTCGAAGCGCCCGTGCGGGTGCCCAAGGGGCCCAGATGACGTCGACCAGCTACGCCTCAAGATCATCCACTGGTTGGGTTTTCGCGACGGTGCTGACCGCCGCGACCGCTTTGCTGAGCAGCAGCGTCCACGCCGGCACGCTCGAGGAGAGCATCGAGGCCGCGCTGCGCACCAATCCCGATGTCGGCGTGGTGCAGGCCGATCGCAAGGCGATCGATCAGGAGCTGCGCCAGGCGCGCGCCGGCTATTTGCCCTCGGTCGACCTGCGCGCCGGAGCCGGGCCCGAGTACTCGAACAGCGTGACCACCCGCAACCGGACCACCCGGCCGGCGGACGGGGACGCGTCGACCACGCTGATGCGCTGGGAATCGCAGCTGACCCTGACGCAGATGCTGTTCGACGGCTTCGAGACCCAGAGCGAGGTCGAGCGTCAGCTCGGGCGGGTCAACTCGGCCTCGTACCGGGTTGCCGAGGCCGCCGAGTTCATCGCGCTCGACGCGGTCGAGGTGCATCTCAACGTGCTGCGCAACCAGACCTTGGTCGAGCTGGCGCGCGACAATCTCGAGCAGCACCGCAGCCTGCTCGCCCGCGTGGTCGAGCTCGAGCGCCAGGGCGGCGGCTCGATCGCCGACGTGCAGCAGGCAAAGGCGCGGGTCGCGGCGGCCCAGAGCGCGCTGGCCACGGCGAACGGCAATCTCGAAGACGCCAAGGCGCTCTATCTCAGCGTGGTCGGCTCGCCGGCGGACACGCTCGCGGAATCCGTCCCGCCGCAATACGCCTTGCCCGAAAGCCCGGAGGCGGCGGCCTCACAAGCGCGGGTCGACAGTCCGACCGTCAAGATCGCCGATGCCGACATCGAGGTGGCCAAGGCCGAGCTCCAGGGCTCGCGTTCGGGCTACTATCCGAGCCTCGATCTCGAGGTCGGCACCTCCGCCAACGACAATATCGACGGCCTCAAGGGCAGCAGCGTCGACGCGCAGGCGCTCCTGGTGCTGCGCTACAATCTGTTCCGGGGCGGGGGCGACATCGCACGCGAGCGCGAGGCTTTTCAGCGCATCAACGAAGCCCGGCAGACCCTGCGCCAGGCGCAGCGCGACGCCGAGCAGCAGGCGCGGACCGGCTACAATGCGCTGGTCACCGCGCAGGCCCGCCTCGAGGCGCTGCGCGCCCGGGTGGTCGCGCAACGCGAGACCCGCGATACCTATGCCCAGCAGTTCGATCTCGGGCAGCGCAGCCTTTTGGACCTGCTCGATGCCGAGAACGAGCTGTTCGCCGCCCGCTCCGATCTGACCACGGCCGAGTACACCGAGATCTTCGCGGTGTATCGGGTCCTCGCCGTGATCGGTGGCCTGCTGAGCACCCTCGACATCGATGCGCCCAAGGAGGCGATCGACATCTATCGCGAGCGACGCGAGCCCATCCAGGAGCCTTTGGACGCATCGGCGAGCCCGTGATCCGATCGCACGACGCCGCGAAGGCCGTTTTCGGCGTGGGGTCGTGGTTAACGAGATTTAAACCAAGCTGCTGCAGTCTCCATCCGAGAGCGTCGAAGCGCGCGTGCTGCCGGGGCCGGTCTCACGGGATCTGACCGCCGTGTGCGCGCTGCCGACCGGCCGAGAGCGGATGTGGGATGGCGCGTCGAAGACGATCCGTACCGAGAGAGAGCGGTGCCGCATCAGGTGGTGTGCCAGCCTGTGCCGGGGCGCGTCGGCCGGGCGGTACCGGCGATCGGATTTTTGGCGTACTGGTGGTGGCGCTCATGGCAGTGCTGGCGGGCATCCTGATAGGGTCGCCGCGATCGGCGCAGGCGGCTCTGTGGTCATCCGATACGGTCGCGGCCTACGGCTTTCAGGCCGAGCTCGAAGAGCTCCGGGCAACGCGCGAGCGGATCGTGCATCGGCAGGCGCTACGGCGGTCATTGTTGCGCAGGGTGCGGGCGCTGAGTGGCGAGATCGGCGCCGCGCGCCGGCGCGCGGACCAGGCCGGAGCCGAGATCGCGGACCAGCAGGACGCCTTGCGGGCGCAGGAGCGCGCACTCGATCGGGTGGTGCCCAGGCTGATCGCCCGCCTGCGGGCGACCGAGCAGCGGCGCGGGCAGGCGGCGCGCGCGCTTGCCGATCTGGCGAGCCTCGGCCGGCGTCGTGAGCTGGATCCGAAGCTTCGGGCGCGGATGCGCGCGCTCGGTCCGGTGCTGTTGGCCGTGCTACGCAACCACGATGCTGCTGGCGTGGCGTTGACGCAGCGGGGCGACCGGGTCATCGAGGAGCGGCGGCGCGTTGCCGGTCGCATTCCGGTTCTTGATGCCGAGATTCGGCAGTTGCAGGAACGACGCGAGACGCTGATCGAGCAGCGTCGGAGCGCATTCCGGCGGTTGGTCGGGCTGGACACCGGGCTTCGCCGTCTGACGGGCGCCAGCACCCGTCTGGCGCGCAGGATGGTGGTGGTCGAGTTCGCCTATCGGGCACGCGCGGAAGGCGATGTCGCACGGCCGGCGCGGGATCGCGCGGGAATGCGCCTGGCCGGCGCGGCGGTGCGCGGCCGGGCTGTGAGATCGATTGCCGTGGCGCAGACCTCCGAGCCACACACGGCGCGGGCGATGACAACGGCAGGCGCAGCCGGCCAAGCGAGGCGGCTGCGCGCTCGTCTCGAGCCCGACCGCGCTGTTCTCCAGCCGTTGTCGCTGGCAGCCCGTGTGTGGGCGGCGCGTCACGATGCCGCGATGCCGCCCGGCGACTCGACGGGTCCGACCGCGCGCCCGGGCCCCGTGGCCATGTCGGTCGCCACGCTGTCGTCGCGCGTAGCGCCCGCTCACCTGCAGCCGCCGGCGCCGATCCGGCCGTCGCGGGCCGTGGCACGCGCCCGGTTCGATAACCGCGGGCGCGAGACCGGCGTCATGATCAGCGCGGTACCGGGGCAGCGGGTTGCGGCGCCGCAGGACGGCCGCGTTGTGTTCGCCGACGCCTTCAAGGGCTACGGCTTACTCTTGATCATTGAACACGACAGCGAATATCATACGTTACTGTGGGGCTTCTCGAAGCTTCGGGTCGGCGTTGGCGATGAGGTCCGGGGCGGAGAGATCATCGGGGTCATGGATGTGGTCGACGGGCTTGCGCCGCAGCTTGGCGTAGAGCTCAGACGCAGGGGGCGACCGGTCAACCCGTTGCCCTGGTTGGCGGGAAGCAGCAGCAAGGTCAGAGGTTGATGCGCACCAGCGTTTTCGGAGTAGCAGCGGTCGGACTGGCCGTGTTCGCGGCCTACGTGATCCCGGCCAGCGTGCCGCAGGCCGGTTCTTCGGATACCTTCCAGCAGCTGAAGCTGTTCGGAGACGTGTTCGAGCGGGTCAGGGGCGAATATGTCGAGGACGTCAGCGACGAAGAGCTGATCGAGACGGCGATCAACGGCATGTTGACGGCGCTCGATCCGCATTCGGGCTACCTCGACGCCAAGAAGTACCGCGACATGCAGGTGCAGACCAAGGGCGAGTTCGGCGGCCTTGGCATTGAGGTCACCATGGAGGACGGTCTGGTCAAGGTGGTGTCGCCGATCGACGACACGCCGGCGCACCGGGCCGGTATCCAGGCGGGCGATGTGATCACGCACATCGACAGCGAGCCGGTGCTTGGCATGTCGCTTGCCGAGGCGGTCGAGCGGATGCGCGGCCCGGTCGATACCTCGATTGCCCTGACCCTGCGCCGGGCGGGTCGCGAAGAGCCGATCGACGTGAGCATGGCCCGTGCCGTGATCACCATTTCGCCGGTGCGCTGGCACAGCGAGAATGATATCGGCTACATCCGGATCACGGCGTTCAACGAGCAGACCGAAAGCAGCCTGCGCCAGGGGGTCGAGGAGCTCGAGACCGAGATCGGCCCCGACATGAAGGGGATCGTGGTCGACCTGCGCAACAACCCCGGTGGCCTGCTCGAGCAGGCTGTGGCGGTTTCGGATGCGTTTCTCGACCAGGGTGAGATCGTCTCCACGCGGGGCCGGCGGCCGGATAGCGTGCAACGCTTCAACGCCCGGCGCGGGGATCTGGTCAACGGCCTGCCCATGGTCGTGTTGATCAACGGCGGCTCGGCCTCGGCGTCCGAAATCGTTGCCGGCGCCCTGAAGGACCATGGTCGGGCGATCATCATGGGCACGCGCTCGTTCGGCAAGGGCTCAGTGCAGACCATCATGCCCCTGCCGGGTCACGGCGCGATCCGGCTGACCACGGCGCGCTACTACACGCCGGCCGGGACCTCGATCCAGGCCAAGGGTATCGTGCCGGACATCGAGGTCCAGCAGGCGCGGGTCGAGGCGATCGATGAGGGCCAGTCGCGGCGCGAGGCCGATCTGCGCAATCGCCTGGACAACGATCAGTCGGACGACCAGGTCAGCGATGCCAGCAACAGCAGTGGCGACGCCGGCGGTGGCGATGACGCTCAGGCCGAGGAAGACTATCAGCTCGAGAGAGCCCTCGATCTGCTGCGCGGCGTCGCGATGTTCAGCGGTCGCACCGTCCAGTAGCCTTCGACAGACACGCCCCGCGGACTGCGTCGCCGTCCTTGCGACACGGGCTTCCGGACCGCCGTCGAGGGGGGCGGGGGGCCGGCGCGGTTCACGGCTGGCGCGATCGCCCGGCTGCCATCGCCACGCGCAGCGTAGGCGATGGTCGTGCCGGCCGGCAATGGGCGGTGCGAGGTTCGTGTTCGGGCCGATCGCCGACCGAGCATCGAGGAGCGCTAGCGCTTGCCGCCCGAGCCCGGCCATCTCAAGACCAGCGAGTCCGGCCCGCTGCCGGGCTATCGACCGTGTGTCGGGTTGATGGTGCTCAATCCCGATGGCTTGGTCTTCATCGGCGAGCGGCTCGGCGTCACCGGCGGCTGGCAGATGCCGCAGGGCGGCATCGATCGTGGTGAGCAACCCCGGGACGCCGCCCTGCGCGAGCTGGTCGAGGAGATCGGCACGGATCGGGTCGAGCTGGCGCTCGAGAGCAGCCGCTGGTACGCCTACGACCTGCCCCCCGAGGCCATCCCGACATTCCACGGCGGCCGCTATCGCGGGCAAAGCCAGAAGTGGTTTGCCTTCCGCTTCGCCGGCACAGACGGCGACATCGACATCCACGCCTCAAATCCAGAATTCCGCCGCTGGCGCTGGGCCGCGCCGGATGAGGTGCTCGCGCTGATCGTGCCGTTCAAGCGGGCCGTCTACCAGGCCGTGTTCGCGGAGCTGGGGCCTCGGCCCGATCCCTGATCGGCGCCTCTTGGATTGCCGGCCTGGCGCCCGGCTGCGCGGTGCGGCCCTCGATCTGATCGTAGCGCTCCTGAGCAGCCGGCCGGGTCCGAGCGCCGAGACCTTGGTCGTGCCGCGAAGGGGAGCATCCCGCGATCGCCGACGGTTCGAGGTCCACCGGCGAGGCGCCGCCGCCTGTCGGCGGCCATCTGGTGCAAAGTCGCGCCGGTGAGCCTCGTGGTTCGAACCGAACGGAGGGTTTCGAGGTTTGGTGTCCTCGCGGACTACTAATCCTTGAATCTCGTGGTCTCTGCGATCAGACGTTTGGGAAATCATCGGTCTGATCCAGACCACGAGGTCTCGTCGGTGAGAGCCGGTGCGGGCGGCGCTGGGTGCGTCGTCGACCAGGCTGGCGCCCCGACCCAAGCGGCACGGCGGCGGCTGGCTGATCCGTGGCGCCGTGCTCTTTGCGGGGGCTAGCCTTGACAGCATGACCCGCCCCACTACCATCGCGCTGATCCAACGACGATGACCAAAAATCGGGGGGCACGACAATGAACGCTGGAACGATCCGAACCCCCTTCGCGATCGGCAGCTTGTTTTTTGGCCTGGCGGCGGCGAGCGTAACGCCCGCCCAGGCGCAGACCCAGTACAATGAGGCGCCGGCGCTGGCGGCGATGGTCCAGGCCGGCGATCTGCCGCCGGTCGAGGAGCGTCTGCCCAAGGAGCCCCTGGTCGAGGAGGTGGCGGAGATCGGCACCTACGGCGGCACGCTAAGGCGCGGCTTTCTCGGCCCCTCCGATCACAACAACTACACCCGCGTCGTGTACGATGCCCTGGTGCGTAATTCGCCCGACGGCAGCGAGGTGATCCCCCACATCGCCAAGGGCTGGGAGTCCAACGACGACTTCACCCAGTGGAAGGTGTTCCTGCGCGAGGGCATGAAGTGGTCGGACGGCGAGCCGTTCACCGCCGACGATATCATGTTCTGGTACGACCACATCGTCCTCAACGAGGACCTGAGCCCGAGCGTGCCGGTCTGGATGCAGAACGCCGACGGCTCGGTCGCGACCGTCGAGAAGCTGGACGACACGACCGTGCAGTGGACCTTCGCCCAGCCCAACACCGCCTTCCTGCTCAATCTCGCCAACATGGACGGCGCCGACAAGGCCATTTCCAACCTGTCCTTCGTGCCGGCGCACTACATGAAGCAGTTCCATCCGGATTTCGTCGACCAGGCGGAGCTCGACGCCAAGGTGGCCGAGCGCGGCTTCCAGACCTGGACCGAGCTGTTCACGGTCGAGGCCTTTCCGCACACCAGCGGCCACCGGCCCAGCACCGCGGCCTGGGTCCCGGACGGCAGCACGGTCGCCGACGAGGTGTTCGTGATCAAGCGCAACCCCTACTACTTCGTCGTGGACACGGAGGGCAACCAGCTGCCCTATATCGACGAGGTGCGCTTCACCTTCTTCTCCGATCCGGAGACCCTGAACCTCGCCGCGATCGGCGGCCAGATCGACATGCAGGGCCGGCACATCAAGATGAGCAACTACCCGGTGCTGGTCGAGAACGGGGACAAGAGCGGCTATCGGGTCTGACCTATCCGACCTTCGGCGGCTCGGACGCGGTGCTGATGCTCAACCAGACCTACGCCAACGACCCGGCGGTCGGCGAGCTGTTGCAGAACAAGGACTTCCGCATCGCCATGTCCTATGCGATCGACCGCGACGCGATCAAGGAGCTGGCCTTCCTCGGCATCGGCGAGGCCAGGCAGCCGGTGCCGGCGCCCAACCACCCCTACTATCCGGGCGACGAGTACGCCTTCAAATACACCGAGCACGACGTCGACAAGGCCAACCAGCTGCTCGACGGCATCGGCCTGACCGAACGCGATGCCGACGGCTTTCGGCTGCTGCCCAACGGCGAGCGGCTCGACCTCGAGATCGGCGTCGTGCCGGCGTTCGGCAACTGGCCCGACATCGGCCAGCTGGTCGTCGAGAACTGGGCCGATGTCGGCGTGCGCGCCCATGTCGAGATCCGCGAGCGCGCGCAGCACTTCGCGATGCGCGATTCCAACGACCTCGAGATCGAGATCTGGAACGAGGACACCACCGGCTTCCCGTTCAGCGGCCAGCCCAAGTTCGACGTGCGCAGCAATCCAAGCCTGACGCTGGCGCCGCTCAGCGACGAGTGGATCAACACCAAGGGCGCGCAGGGCGTGCCGCCGGCGCCCGAGCTGCAGCACCTGATGGACATCATCGACGAGGCCAAGGTGTCCGGTCGCGAGCGTCAGATCGAGCTCGCTCACGAGCTGTTCCAGATCTGGACCGACAACGTCTGGGAGATCGGCACGGTCGGCCTGACGCCGATGGTGCAGGGCGTGATCGTGGCCAACGCCAAGCTACGCAACGTGCCGGAGACGGCCGGCAACGACTGGCCCCTGCGCACGCCGGGCAACACCCGGCCGGAGCAGTACTTCTACGTCCAATAGCTCGGCCGGCGCCGGCTCGAGGAGCCTCCGTGGACGATCGCCTGCCCGGGCCGGCACGGCGCCCGCCCCGGTCGATGCCTGGCGTCGAGGGCGCGTAGGGCCATGCTGGTCTACATCATCAAGCGGCTGCTGCTCCTGCCGCTGCTGCTGTTCATCTTCTCGATCGTCGCCTTCATCCTGATTCAGGCGCCGCCCGGCGACTTCATCACCAGCTACGTCGCCGAGCTGGCCGCCTCGGGATCGTCGATCGATCAGGTCCAGATCGACGCGCTGCGCAGTCTCTACGGCCTCGACCAGCCGATGTATGTTCAATACTTCAAATGGATCACGCGGATCCTCCAAGGCGATCTCGGCATCTCGCTGGACTGGCAAAAACCGATCACCGAGCTGATCGGGCAACGCCTGCTGCTGACCCTGGCGCTGGGCGTGTTCACCTTGCTCTTCACCTTTGCCGTGGCGATGCCGATCGGCATCCTCTCCGCCACCCGTCAGTATTCCTTCTACGACTACTTCTTCACGGTGCTCAATTACCTGGGCGTCGCCACGCCGACCTTCATGACGGCGCTGGTCCTGATGTGGCTGGCCTTCTCCTACTTCAACATCACCATCACGGGCCTGTTCTCGCCGGCCTATGTCGATGCGCCGTGGAGCCAGGCTCGGGTGGTCGACCTCGGCAAGCACATCTGGCTGCCGATCGTGATCCTGGGGCTCGACGGCACCGCCCGGCTCGCCCGCATCATGCGCGCCAACCTGCTCGACGAGCTGCACAAGCCGTATATGGAGATGGCGCGCGCCAAGGGCATGTCGGAGTGGCGGCTGGTGCTGAAGTATCCGGTGCGCCTCGCGATCAATCCTCTGGTCAGCAGCCTCGGCTGGTACCTACCCCTGATCTTCTCCGGCAGCCTGATCGTCGCGACCGTGCTCAACCTGCCGACCATCGGCCCCTTGCTGCTGCGCTCCCTGATCAGCCAGGACATGTTCTTGGCGGGCAGCATCGTCCTGATCTATTTCGCGATCGCCGTGCTCGGCACGCTTTTGTCCGACATCCTGCTGGCCTGGCTCGACCCTCGCATCCGCATGGAAACCTAGGCCATGACGGGCGCCAGCGCCGAGCCGACCGCGCCCGCTCTCCTCGATCTGCCCGAGATGCGCGATGCGATCTCGGTCGCGCCGAACTGGAAGCTGGTCTGGTGGCGCTTCAGGAAGCACCGCCTGGCCATGGTCAGCGGCGTGATCGTGCTCTGCATCGCGATCGTTGCCCTGTTCCCCGGCTTCTTCAGCACGCAGGACCCGAACCAGAGCGACGCCACGGGCTCGTTCATTCCGGTGCAGCGGCTGCACTTTTGGGACGACGGGCCGGCCTGTTCGTCTATGGCGCGACCGGCGCGCGCAATCCCAGGACCTTGCGGATGGAGTGGCAGATCGACGAGAGCCGCAAGATCCCGCTGCGCCTGTTCGCCAGGGGCTATCCATGGCGGGCGCTCTGGCTGTTCCCGACCGATCTGCACTTGATCGGCCTGGCCGATCCGCATCTGACGAGGCCTTCCATCTGCTGGGCACCGACCGGTTGGGCCGAGACCAATGGTCCCGCCTGATGTACGGCACCCAGGTCTCGCTCTCGATCGGCCTGGTCGCGGTCGCCCTCAGCACCATCCTGGGCATCTTCCTGGGCGGGATCTCGGGCTATTTCGGCGGCCTCGCCGACCTGGGCATCCAGCGCGTGATCGAGCTGCTCCAGTCGATCCCGCCGATCCCCATCTGGCTGGCGCTGACCGCGACCCTGCCGCGCAGCTGGTCGGTCGAGCAGACCTATCTGGCGATCACCGTGATCCTGGCGCTGATCGGCTGGACCACGCTCGGGCGCGAGGTGCGCGGCCGTTTCCTGTCGCTGCGCGAGGAGGATTTCGTAGTCGCCGCCAAGCTGTCCGGCAGCAGCCGGATGCGGATCGTGTTTCGCCACATGCTGCCATCGATGAGCAGCCACATCATCGCTGCGATGACCCTGGCCGATGCCGGTAATGATCATCAACGAGACGTTCTTGAGCTTTCTCGGGCTCGGCCTGCGCCCACCGGCGATCAGCTGGGGCGTGCTGCTGCAGGAGGCACAGAACCTGCAGTCGATCGCCCTGGCGCCCTGGCTGCTGCTGCCCGGCCTCGCGGTGATCATCACCGTGCTCGCGCTGAACATCCTGGGCGACGGTCTGCGCGACGCCTCGGACCCCTATCACTAATCGCCATGGACCAGCCGCTGCTCTCGGTGCGCAACCTGAAGACCTTCTTCATGATGGACGAGGGCACGGCCAAGGCGGTCGACGGCGTCAGCTTCGACGTCCAGCCGGGCCAGGTCGTCGGCATCGTCGGCGAGAGCGGCTGCGGCAAGAGCGTGACGATCAAGTCGGTTTTGCGCATCGTGCAAAGACCCGGCCGGATCGTCGGCGGCGAGATCCTGTTCCGCCGGCCACGCGGCAACGCTCGCGACCAGCGCGCCGAGCATGAGATCATCGATCTCGCCACCCTGGACGCCAATGGCAAGGAGATGCGGGCGATCCGCGGCAGCGAGATCGCGTTGATCCCGCAGGAGCCGATGGCGGCGATGAGCCCGGTGCACACGATCGGCAATCAGCTGGTCGAGGCGGTCCAGCTGCACCGCGACGTCAGCAAGCCCGACGCCGAGCGGATCGTGATCGCCCGCATGCGCGAGGTCGGCGTGCCGAGCCCGCACGAGCGCATGACGATGTATCCCTGGGAGCTGAGCGGCGGGCTGCGCCAGCGGGTCATGATCGCCATGGCCCTGTCCTGCGATCCCAAGCTGCTGATCGCCGACGAGCCCACCACCGCGATCGACGTGACCACCCAGGCCCAGGTGCTGAGCCTCCTGCGCGGCCTGCAGGCACAGCACGACATGGCGATCATCTTCATCACCCACGATCTCGGCGTGATCGCGCAGATCGCCGACTACGTGGTGGTGATGTATCTCGGCCGGGTCATGGAGACCGGCCCCGTCGACGACATCTTCCATCGGCCGCAGCACCCCTATACCAGGGCGCTGCTGGAATCGATCCCGACCATGTACGCGCCATCGAAGGAGCTGCTGCCGACCATCGTGGGCTCGATCCCGCACCCGTTCAACCGGCCGGCCGGCTGCCCGTTCTACCCGCGCTGCGCCGATTACATGCCGGGCACCTGCGATCGCGGCCTGCCGGCGCTGCTGCCGATCAACGAGCGGCAGTCGGCGAGCTGTTTTCTGTATCACAGCGCTGTGGACGAGGACTGAGCATGCCGGTCGAGCGCGTCCGATCGGACCAGCCACCGCTGCTGCGGGTCCGCCACCTGCAAAAATATTTTCCGATCAGGAAGGGCGTGCTGCGCAGGGTCGTGGGCCAGGTCCGCGCGGTCGACGATGTGAGCTTTGCGATCGCCGAGGGCGAGACCCTGGGTCTGGTCGGCGAGAGCGGCTGCGGTAAGACCACCACGGCGCGCTGCATCCTGCGCGCCCTCGATCCCTCGGATGGCCAGATCCTGTTCCGCACCGCGGCGGGCGAGGAGGTCGATGTCGCCAGCGTGGCCGAGTCCGACATGCGTCCCTTGCGGCGCGAGATGCAGATGATCTTTCAGGACCCCTACGGCTCGCTCAATCCGCGCATGAACCTCCTGGACATCGTAGGCGAACCGCTGCTGGTGATCGACCGGATGACCGATCGCGCGCGGCGCACCGAGCGGGTCGCGGAGCTGCTGCGCCTGGTCGGCCTGCGCCCCGAATACATGCAGCGCTTCCCGCACGCGTTCAGCGGCGGCCAGCGGCAGCGGATCGTGATCGCGCGCGCGCTCGCGCTGAACCCGCGGCTCGTGGTCGCCGACGAGGCGGTCTCGGCGCTCGACGTCTCGGTCCAGGCCCAGGTTTTGAACCTGATGCTGACGCTGCAACGCGAGCTGCATCTGACCTATCTGTTCGTCGCCCACGATCTTGGCGTGGTGAAGCACATCTGCGACCGGGTGGTCGTGATGTATGTCGGCAAGATCGTCGAGATGGCGCCGACCGACGCGCTCTATCGCAGCCCCAAGCATCCCTACACCGCGGCGCTGATGTCGGCCGTGCCGGTCGCCGACCCGCGCATCCGCTCAGGCATGACGCCGCTTCAGGGCGACGTTCCGAGCCCGGCCAACCCGCCCTCGGGCTGCTACTTCCACCCCCGCTGTCCTTACGCCGTCGATCTCTGCGCGACCGAATCACCGGCGCTCGAAGAGATTTCTCCCGGCCGCCTGGTGAGCTGTCATCGGGCGCGCGAGCTGAATCTTGCGGGCATCGACGAGGCGCCCGGCGCCGGGCCGAACATCGGCGATCTGCGTGGCGCCGCTCAGAGCAAGGCCCGGCCGCGGCCGACATAGTCCGCGAACGAGCGCTCGCCGATATTGGAGCCGCAGGCGATCACGCCGATCCGCTTGCCGGCCAGACGCTCGCGCAGCGGGCCGATCAGCGCGGCGGTCGCAGCAGCACCGGCGGGCTCGACCGCGATCTTGAGCGCATCGTACAGCAGGGCCATCGCGATGAGCATCTCGTCGTCCCGAACCCGCACCAGCGCGTCGACATGGGCGCGCGCCAGCCCGAACGAGTAGGGCAGGGCAAACGGCGCGCCGAGGCTGTCGGCGATCGTGGTCACCTTCGGGATGGGCTGCGGCGTACCGGCCGCGAAGCTGCGATGCATGCTGTCGGCGCCCTCGGGCTCGACGCCGATCACCAGGCACGACGGCGCGATCTGCTTGATGGCGGTGCTCATGCCCGCGATCAGGCCACCGCCGCCGATCGGCACCACCACCGCTTCCAGGCCCGGCAGCTGGCGCATCAGCTCCAGCCCGCAAGTGGCGGTGCCGAGCGCCGTGACCGGCCCCTCGAACGGGTGGATCGGATACCTGCCCTCGGTCTCGACGATCCGCTCCATCTCGGGGAACAGGGCGTGCGCGTCCTCGACCAGGACGACCTCGCCACCGAGCGCCTTGCAGCCCGCGATCCGCACCGGATCGGCGGTCTTCGGCATCACGACCTTGGCGCTCACCCCCTGGCTGGCGGCCGCCCACGATACCGCGAGCGCGTGGTTGCCGGCGCTCACGGCGGTGACGCCGCGGCGGCGGGCCGCCGCGTCCAGCCGGTCGATGTGCAAGAGCGCCGCACGCGGCTTGAACGATCCCGCGTGCTGGAACAGCTCGAGCTTCACGGCGACCTCGGAACCTTGCGGCAGGCGAACGCGGATGCGATCGGACGCCAGCGCCACGACGGGCGTCGCAACGATGCGGCCGGCAAGCGCCAGCGCGGCCGCTTCGATCTCGTCGAGGCCGGGCGCAGCCGGTTGTGTGGTCGATGACAAGGGCCCCCTCCGCTGACTTTGCCGTCTGGAATGTGCGCGGCCGAAAGCCCGCAGGCAAGCCTAGCCGGCGGCGCCGAGCGCCATGAGCCATGCGAGCGCCAGGAGGCCGCATGCAGCCACGCCATAGAGCCATTGCGCCCGGGCGCCCTGCGGCACCCTGGACCCCGCGCGGCCGAGCAGCAAGCCGGCCGCGGCACCGATCGCAAAGCCCGCGACATGCGCCCCGACATCGGTTCGCTCGCCGCCGAAGCCCATGAACGCCAGCAGCATGATGCCGGCGCCGATCGGCGCCCAGCGGCGGATGCCGCCGCGCCATGGCACGGCGCGCGCCGTCCAGGCATGGCCCGAGAGGATGCCGAGTGCGCCGAACACGGCGGTCGAGGCGCCGATCGCGCTGTGGCCGGCACTGTGAAACACCGCATTGAGGCCGTTGCCGAGCGCCCCCGCCAGCAGGATCGCGAGCCAGCCGAGACCCGTGCCGAGCAGCTGCGCGACCAGCACGCCCGCGACCGCGCCGAACGCCAGGTTGCTCATCAGGTGATCGAAATCGAGGTGCAGGCAGAGCGCGGTGATCGTGCGCCACCAGGCGCCGTCCCGGATCGGGCCCGCCTGCGCGGCGCCGATGGCGACCCAGTCGATCGAAAGCGCATGCCGGCGCGCGGCCGCGAAGAAGAACAGCAGGACCGCGGCGTAGGCCAGCGCCCCCTCGAGCCAGCGCAGCGCGGCAAGGGCCGGAGGCCGCCGTCGTGGCGCGTTCTCACGCAGGTAGAGCGACAGCTCATGGCGGGCGCGTGCCGCCTCCGGCGGCGAGACATAGAGTGCGGTGACGCCATCGGCCCTCACCAGCCTGCTATTGATCCCCATTGCCGCCAGCACGAGCGCCTGCTGCTCGGCCTCGGTGCGGCTGCGCGTGCGGCTGACCTCGACCAGTTCTGTTTCGTGCTCGTCTGCCAAGCGGCGGGCCTATGGTGCAGCGCCCGAAGCGCCGTTAGGGTGTTCGATGGGATGTGAGGTCGCCGACCTCGGCTTACCAGCACCCGCGCTTTTGGCACCGGAAAGATGAGCCGCGCCTTCGTCAAAGAGGAGACTGCCGACACGGCGCTGCCGGATCGGCCGATCAGCGCGCATCGCAACCTGGTCACGCGCCGTGGCCTGCTGCTGATCGAGCAGGAGGTCGCGCGGCTATCAGCACGATCTCGCGCGCGCCAGGGCCACGGCCGATCGCGAGGCCGCCGGCAAGGCCTCGCGCGAGCTTCGCTACTGGACGGCAAGGCGGGCCAGCGCCGAGCTTGCCGAGCCCGACCCCGACACGGAAAGCGTCGTGTTCGGGGCGGCAGTCACCCTGCTGCGCGAGGACGACACGCAGCTCACCTTGCGCATCGTCGGCGAGGACGAGGCCGACCCGTCGGCCGGCCGAATTGCCTGGACGACCCCGGTGGCGCGGGCGGTGCTGGGCGCTGAGGTCGGCGACGTCCGCGAGCTGCCGACCGGTCCGGTCGAGATCCTGTCGATCGATGCTGGGCCCGAGCCGGCCGGCGCGTCATGACCTTCACGACCATCACGTATGAGCGCCTCGACGGCGTTGCCCGGATCACCTTGAACCGTCCGGCGCGCGCGAATGCACTCAATCAGGCCATGCTCGCCGAGCTGTGCGCCGCGCTCGACGAGATCGGAAGGCGATCCGGCGGTCGCGCGCGCTGATCGTGCACCGGCGCAGGGCTCGACCTTCTCGTCCGGCTTCGACCTCAAGGAGCAGATGGAGCGCCGGCCGGCCGGCGTCGCGCAGTGGCGCCGCATCCTGCGCAAGGATTTCGATACGATCATGCGCTTTTGGCACTGCCCACTGCCGACCATCGCGGCGGTGCGCGGGGCCTGCCTCGCCGGCGGCTTCGAGCTGGCGCTCGCCTGCGACCTGACGATCGCCGCCGAGGACGCTTTCTTCGGCGAGCCCGAGCTCAAATTCGGCGCCGGCATTGTGGCGATGCTGCTGCCCTGGATGGTCGGCCCGAAGATTGCCAAGGAGATCATCCTGTCGGGCGAGGACCGCATCCCGGCCGCGCGCGCCTACGCGATCGGCATCGTCAATCGCGTCGTGCAGGCGGACGAACTGGAAGAAGCCGCCATTTCCATCGGCGCGGCATCTCGCCGCGATCGATCCAGATCTTGTCAAAAGACCAAGCGCGCGATCAACCGCAGCCTTGGAGGCGCGGAGCATGCTGGCGGCGCTCGAAGAGGCACTGGCGATCGATCTCGCCATCGAAGGCGCCGGATCGCCGGACAAGGCGCAGTTCATGGAGATCGCACGGCGCGAGGGCTTGAGCGCCGCACTCGCTGGCGCGACGCCCGCTTCCCGAGGTCGAGCCGCTTGACCGGCCAGCTCGCGGATTTGCTGGTCGCCGCGCTGCGGCGCCACGACGCCCGCGTGGCGAGCACCGACGACAAGACATGGCGGAGCCGCCGATCTGCTCTCGCTCGCCAGACCACCGCCGACCGCCGCTGTCCGCGAGGGCGTTGCACCCGGCCGAGCCCGTGCATGTGACGATCGGCAACCGGCCGGAAGATCTCGGCGCTCTCCTCGGCGTCTGGCTGGCCGGCGCCGTCGCCGTTCCGGTGCATCGCTCGGCAGCCGCCACCACACGCAGCTCGCTGCAGCAGACCACCCATGCCCGGTTCTCGATCGACGCGGCGAGCTCGCCCGGATCGCCCGCGCTGCACCGCACAGACGGGATCTGCTGCGCCGACGCCGCGCTGATTCTGTTCACCTCGGGCAGCACGGGGCAGCCCAAAGGCGCGGTCCTGGGTCACGCGCAGCTTGCCGGCAAGATCGCCGTCCTCGGCCGATTGCTGGAGCTGCGCCCCGACGACGTGGTGGTGCGTCCCGCTCCAGCTGACCTTCGTGTTCGGCATCTGGGTCAGCCTGCTCGCCCTGGTCGCCGGTGCCCGCCTGATCCTCGTGGCGCGGTTCTCGCGCGAGGCGGTGGCCGAGCAGCTCGCGCGCGGCGCCACGATCCTGGCCGCCGTCCCTTCGATGCTGCGGATGCTGACGGCCGAGCTCCCATCGGGGCACCGGCGCTGCGGGCGATCCTCTCTGGAGGGGAGCCGCTGGGCACGGCGCTGCCGGGCGCAATCGCCGACGCCTGGCCGGACGCCGGCATCTTCGATCTCTACGGGCTGACCGAGACCGGCTCGTGCGATTTCTGCCTGACGCCTGTCGGATCTGCCGCAAGGCCTTGGCACGATCGGCTTTCCGACCGAGCAGGTTGGCTATCGGCTGGTCGCTGAAAACGGGCAGTCGCGCCGTGGGCCGTCCGGGCGAGCTTCAGATCGGCACCCCGTTCGGGATGCTCGGCTATCTCGACGACCCTGCGCTTACCGAAGCGTCGATCAGCGAGCGGTTTTTCCGGACCGGTGACCTGGCACGGCTGCGCGACGACGGGCGCGTGGAGCTGGTCGGCCGCATCAAGGCCATCATCTCGCGCGGCGGCAACAAGATCGCGCCCTTGGAGATCGAGAACCTGTTCGGCAGCCATCCGGACGTCGCCGGTGTCCTGTGCACCGGGATTGCCGACGCGCGCCTTGGCGAAGCCGTGCACGTGATGGTCGTGCCCAGGGCCGGCGTCGCGCTCGATGTCGAGATGCTGCGCCGCTGGGCCGCGGCGCGCACCGAGCCGTACAAGCTTCCCGATCGGATTCACTTCGCAAAGAGTTTGCCCATCGGGGCGACCGGCAAGGCCGATCGCGCCGCACTGGCCCGTATGATCGTGAAGGCCTTGCGCACGTCGCATGAAGCCTGATGAAAAGAGCAGCCTGACGGCCGCAAGCCGCGGGCGAGATGGAAGGGGGTGAGGATGAGTGTGCTGGATCGGTTCCGCCTGACCGGCAGGCGGCTGTTCATTACCGGTGGCAGCCGTGGGCTAGGCCGCGAGATGGCGCTCGCGATCGCCGATGCCGGCGCCGATGTCGCGCTGACCGGGCGCGATCCCGAGAGCCTCGAGCGTACGGCGGCGGACATCCGCGCGCTCGGCCGGCAGGCCTGGACGATCCAGGCCGACATGGGCGATCCCGGCATCTGCGAGACCGCCTGCGGCCGGGC
This sequence comes from uncultured Alphaproteobacteria bacterium, assembly GCA_963731495.1. Taxonomy (GTDB): domain Bacteria; phylum Pseudomonadota; class Alphaproteobacteria; order Geminicoccales; family Geminicoccaceae; genus DASUGG01. The sequence goes on along the minus strand of CAVSVZ010000070.1, from coordinate 20,112 downwards.
GCTCGCCGCGCACGGACCGTTCGACATCCTGATCAACAATGTCGGCGGCCGGCGCGACCCGACGCCGATCCGCGACATGTCGACCGCGCGCTGGCGCGAGCTGATCGATCTGAATCTCACCAGCGCCTTCGTCTGCACCAAGGTGATCGGCGGCGCCATGGTCGGGCGCGGCCAGGGCGGCCGGATCATCAACATCGCCTCGATCAATGCGCTGGTCGCCGGCCAGAACATCGGCGGCCGCCACTACGAGACCGCCAAGGCCGCGGTGGTCCAGCTGACCCGCGCGACCGCGGCCGACTGGGCGCCCTACGGCGTGACCGCGAACGCGATCTGCCCGGGCGTGTTCATGACCGAGCCCAACCAGCGCTGGGCGCGCGAGCGGCCCGAGGTGATCGACGGCGTCACCGGGCGCACGCCGATGGCCACCACCGGCGCGCCCGAGGACCTGGGGCCGCTCGCGGTCTATCTGGCGAGCGACGCGTCGCGCTTCATGACCGGCGCCGTCCTGGTGATCGACGGCGGCTACACGCTCTGGTAGCAATCCCGGGGCCGGCAAAACCCCAAGAAGCAAGCCGAAGACGAGGAGAGGCATGGCAGACAGGCAGAGAGTCGGGTTCATCGGCCTGGGCACGATCGGTCGCCCGATGGCGACCAACATCGTCAAGAACGGTTTTCCCCTTACCGTGTTCGACCTGAACCAGGCGGCGATGGCCTCGCTGATCGAGCTCGGCGCCGAGGGTCGGGCGACCGCCGCCGAGGTCGCACGCGCCAGCGACGTCGTGATCACCATGGTGCCCGACGCGCCCGACGTCGAGAAGGCGTCACTCGGGCCGGGCGGCGTGATCGAGGGCATCCGGCCAGGTGCCATCTACATCGACATGAGCACGGTCGACCGCGGCACCAGCCGCCGGATCGGCGCCGCGATGCGCGAGAGAGGCGTGCGCATGCTCGATGCGCCGGTCGCGCGCATGGTCGACAACGCCTGGGCCGGCACGCTCTCGATCATGATCGGAGGCGACCGGGCCGATGCCGAGGAGGTGATGCCGATCCTCGAGACCATGGGCGATACCTTCACCTGGTGCGCCCGCTCGGCACCGGCCATGCCATGAAGCTGGTCAACAACTACATCTCGGCCGGCATCATGGCGCTGCACACCGAGGCCCTGACCTTCGGCGTCAAGGCGGGGCTCCAGCTCGAGGACATCATCAAGCTGGTGATGAGCACCTACGCCGGCAGCCGCCAGCTCGGCGAGTATCTGCCGAGCAAGCCGCTGCAAGGCAATTTCGAGCCCGGCTTCTTCACGCGGCTGTCGAGGAAGGACCAGCGGCTCGTGCTGACGCTGGCCAAGGACATGAGCGTCGATACGCCGGTCGGCCGCGGCGTGTTCGAGGCGCTCGAAGCCGCCTGTGCCCAGGGCCACGAGACCAGGGACTATGCCAGCGTGCTCCTGGTGCGCGAGGCCGAGGCCGGCATCCAGGTCCGGCTCGCGGACGCGGAGTAGAACCGGGATGTCGGGCCAGACCACGATCCATACCGCGATCGACTACGAGCGCGACGGCAAGCAGGTCGGCCACCTGTTCCTGCCGCAGTCGCCCCATGAGGACGCCTGGGGCGCAATCCCGATCCCGATCGCCGTGATCAAGCACGGCAGCGGCCCGACGGTGCTGATCACCGGCGGCAATCACGGCGACGAGTACGAGGGCCCGATCACCATCGCCCGCCTGATCCGGGAGCTCGATCCCGGCACGGTGCAAGGCCGCCTGATCCTGCTGCCCTCGATGAACCTGCCGGCGGCGCTCGCCGGACGGCGCACCTCGCCAATCGACGGCAAGAATTTCAATCGCTGCTTTCCGGGCAATCCCGAAGGCACCGCGACCGAGCAGATCACATTTTACGTCAACCACGTGCTGTTTCCCTTGGCTGACGCCTTCATGGACCTGCATTCGGGCGGCTCGTCGCTGCAGATCCTGCCGAGCGCGATCATCGAGCCCTCGCCCGAGCCGGAGCAGATGCAACGCAACGTGGCCGCGGTGCGCGCTTTCGATGCGCCCTATGCCGTTGCGATCGACAATCTCGGTGATCCACGCACCTCGACCGCATCCGCCGTGCGCGCCGGTCTCACCGTGGTCGGCACCGAGGTGACCGGCGGCGGTGGCGTCAATCGCGAGGGCCTTTGCATCTGCGAGCGCGGCGTGCGCAACGTGCTCAGCCATCTCGGCGTGCGCGAGGGCAAGCCGGCGCCGCCCGGCGACGCGAAACCCGTCTACGGCATCCCCGGCCCAACCGGCTATGTTTTTGCGCCGGCCGATGGCGTGTTCGAGGCTTTTCACGACCTCGGCGATCAAGTCGAGGCCGGCCAGCCTGCGGGTGCAATCCATTTCATGGAAGATCCCGGCCGCCAGCCTGAGATGGCGCGCTTCGGCTGCTCGGGCATGCTGTACGCGCGCCGGGCGTTCGGGCGTGCGGTGCGCGGCAACTGCGTGAGCGTCGTGGTCACCGAGCGTACCAGCTGACCGGCAGGGCTGGCGGAGCGTGACCTACAACTTCAACTTCCGCGACGTCTTCAACAACATCGACCTGCTGCTGGTGGGCATGGGCTACACCCTGCAGCTGTCGTTGATCACCATGGTGCTGGGCCTTACGATCGGCATCGCGATGGCCCTGGTCAGGACCTGGGGACCGACGCCGCTGCGCTGGGCGGCCGCCAGCTACGTCGAGGTGATCCGCAACACGCCGCTGCTGGTCCAGCTGTTCATCATCTTCTTCGGCCTGCCGAGCCTCGGCCTTCGGCTCAGCGCCGGGCAGGCTGCGGTGATCGCGCTCGCGGTCAATCTCGGCGCCTATGCGACCGAGATCGTGCGCGCGGGCATCGAGGCGATCCACAAGAGCCAGGTCGAGGCCGGCCTGTCGCTTGGCATGTCGCACCTCCAGGTGTTCCGCTATGTGGTGCTGTTTCCGGCGCTGAAAGTGATCTATCCGGCGCTCGCCAGCCAGTTCATCCTCTTGATGCTGGCGACCTCGATCGTCTCGCTGATCGCCGCCGAGGATCTGTTCCACATGGCGGCATTCCTGGAATCGCGCACCTTCCGCAGCTTCGAGATCTATCTCGTGGTGACCGGCCTGTATCTGGTCATGGCGCTGCTGTTCCGCGCGCTGTTCGCGACCATCTACCACTTCGCGTTCGAGCGACGCTGATGCTGCGCCAGTTCGCGAGCGGCGATCTGTGGTACCTGGTCGAGGCCGCACGCTGGACGGTCGCGCTGACCGTGATCGCGTTTTTCGGCGGCGGCCTGCTCGGGCTGTTGGTGATGGTCCTGCGGGTCATACCGTTGGCACCCGCCAACTGGCTCGCCACCGTCTACATTCAGGGGCTCCAGGGCACGCCCCTGCTCGGCCAGCTGTTCGTGTTCTATTTCGGCTTCTCGATCTTCGGCTACGACGTGTCGCCCTGGATCGCTGCCGGCGCTGCCTTCTCGATCTACGCCAGCGCCTTTCTGGCCGAGATCTGGCGCGGCTGCATCCAGGCGATCCCGAAGACCCAGTGGGAGGCGTCGGGCGCGCTCGGCCTGAGCTTTCTGGAGCAGCTGCGCTATGTGATCATGCCGCAGGCGCTGCGCATCGCGATCCCGCCGACCGTGGGATTCCTGGTCCAGCTGGTCAAGAACACCTCGCTCGCCTCGGCGATCGGCTTCATCGAGCTGACCCGCGCCGGGCAGATCGTCACCGGCGCGACGTTCCAGCCGTTCGTGGTCTATACCTCGGTCGCTGTGATCTACTTCGCCATGTGCTTTCCGCTCTCGCTGTACAGCCGGCACCTGGAGAGGAGCCTCCATGTCGCTCGTTGAGATCAGGGAGGTCGATAAGAGCTTCGGGCACCTGCACGTGCTCAAGCAGGTCTCGCTGGACCTCGCCGAGGGCGAGATCGTGGCGATCATCGGCCGCAGCGGCTCCGGCAAGAGTACGCTGCTGCGCTGCATCAACGGCCTCGAGCCGATCCAGGGCGGCACCATCCGCGTCGATGGCGATCTGGTCAACGCGCCCAAGGCGGACCTGCGCAGGCTCCGCCAGAAGGTCGGCATCGTGTTCCAGAGCTACAATCTGTTCCCCCACCTCACGGTCGAGCGCAACATCACGCTGGCGCCGACCGTGGTCAAACGGATCGCGCTCGACGAGGCCAGGCGGATCGCGCACGAGGTCCTGCGCCAGGTCGGGCTCGAGGACAAGATCGCGGCCTATCCCGACCAGCTGTCCGGCGGCCAGCAGCAGCGGGTCGCGATCGCGCGCTCGCTCGCCATGCATCCCAAGATCATGCTGTTCGACGAGATCACCTCGGCGCTCGATCCCGAGCTGATCGGCGAGGTCCTGCGCGCGCTTGAGCGCCTGGCCGCGCAGGGCATGACCATGCTGCTGGTGACCCATGAGATCGGCTTCGCGAAAAATGTCGCCGATCGCGTGGTGTTCATGCACGAGGGCGAGATCTGGGAGCAGGGCAGCCGCTCGAACTCTCGATGCGCCGCAGACACCCGAGCTTGTGAATTTTCTGGGCTCGGTCCTATCCTGACCCGGATCGGTCCACCGATCGACCGTTGACAATCAACTGGGGAGGACACGATGAGGCGTCGGCATCTGCTTTTAACTTCGCTTGCCGTTCTGACGTTCGGCCTGTTCGCCGGAGGCGCTCAGCTGCGCGCGGATACGCTGCACGAGATCCTGGATCGCGGCAGCGTGCGGATCGGCGTGCCGATCGACGTGCCGCCGTTCGGCTTCACCGACGAGAACCAGCAGCCGGTCGGCCTCGACGTCGACCTCGCCAAGAAGGTCGCCGAAGGTCTCGGCGTCGAGCTGGAGATGCAGCAGATCACCGGGCATCAACCGGATTCCCTTCCTGCTGACCGACAAGGTCGACATCGTGATCGCGGTGATGGGTGCGACCCCTGAACGCGCCCGGCAGATCATGTTCAGCTCACCCTATGCCAGCCTGTACATCGGCGTGTTCGGGCCGAAGGACCTACCGGTCAGCTCGGCCGCGGATCTCGGCGATTACACGGTCGGCGTGCCGCGCGGCACCACCCAGGACATCAGCCTGACCGAGATGGCGCCGGACGCCAACATCGTCCGCTTCGAGGACGACGCCACGACGGCGGCGGCTTTCCTCTCGGGCCAGGTCGATCTGTTCGGCACCGCCAACATCGTCGCCCAGGACATGGTCAAGAAGCAGGAAGGCCTGGACCTGGTGAGCAAGTTCGTGATCCGCACCAGCCCGGCCCACATGGGCGTCCGCCAGGGCGAGTTCAACCTGCTGCGCTGGCTCGATACCTTCATCTTCTACAGCAAGATGAACGGTGACCTGGAGCGCCTGCACCAGAAATGGATGGGCGAGAGCATGCAGCCTTTGCCCAGCTTCTGAGCCTTGGCCGCCTCGCCGCGCGCGGGCTGACAGGATGGCCGGGGACGGGGCGCCCCGCAGGCTGCGGGTGTGCACGGTGGGAGCGGGCTATTTCAGCCGCTTCCACCACGACGCCTGGCAGCGGCTGGAGCGCGCCGAGCTGGTCGCGGTGTGCGACGCCGATCGCCAGAAGGCCGAGGCGATGGCGAAGGCGTTCGGCGCCGAACAAGCGTTCGACGACGCCGCGGCCATGCTCGATGCCTGCCGGCCCGACCTGGTCGACCTGATCACCCCGCCCGCGACCCATGCCGCACTGGTCGGGCTCGCCGCCTCGCGCGGCATCGATGCGGTATGCCAAAAACCGCTCGCGCCGACCGTTGACGCGGCGCGCGCGCTGGTCGAGCAGGCGCGGAAGGCCGGCACCCGGCTGATCGTGCACGAAAACTTTCGCTTTCAGCCGTGGTATCGCGAGGCGGCGCGCCTGCTCGAGGCAGGCCTGCTCGGCACACCGTATGGCATCACTTTTCGCCTGCGCCCGGGCGACGGCCAGGGCCCGGATGCCTACCTCGCGCGCCAGCCCTACTTTCAGACCATGGAGCGCTTTCTGGTCCACGAGACCGCGATCCACTTCGTCGACACCTTCCGTTTCCTGCTCGGCGAGATCGAGGCGGTGTTCGCCTGGCTGCGCCGCCTCAATCCCGCGATCGCCGGCGAAGATGCCGGGCACATCCTGTTTCTCTTTGCCAGCGGCGCCGCCGGTCTGTTCGATGGCAACCGGCTCTGCGGGCACGTCAGCGACAATCCGAGGCGCACCATGGGCGAGATGTGGCTCGAGGGCTCGGACGGTGCGCTGCGGCTGGATGGCGCCGGGCGTCTGTGGCTGAAGCCGCATGGCGGCGAGGAGCGCCAGCACGATTGCGTCTTCGAGGACCGCCAGTTCGGCGGCGACTGCGTGTATCATCTGCAACGACATGTCGTGCAGCATCTACTCGATGGCGCACCGCTCGAGAACGACGCGGCAAGCTATCTGCGCAACATCGAGATCGAGGAGGCAGTCTATCGCTCGGCCGAGCAAGGCTGCTGGGTCACCATCTGATCGGACTGGAGGGAAACGTGAGCGATCCGTTGTGGCGTAAGAGCGCATGCGAGCTGGTGACAGGCATCCGGGACAAGCGGTTCACCTGCGTCGACGTGATGGAATTGGTGGTCGGGCGGATCCGCGCGCTCAATCTGGAGCTCAACGCGATCGTCTACGACTACAGCGACCAGGCGCTGGCCGCGGCCGAGGATGCGCATCGCGCGGTGATGGCGGGCGACGAGCTCGGGCCGCTCCACGGCATCCCGGTGACCATCAAGGAGAACGTCGACGTCAAGGGCACGCCGACCCCGAACGGCATGGCCGTGCTGGAGAGCGTGATCGCGCCCGATAACGCCCCGCTGGTCCAGAACCTCTTGAATGCCGGCGCGATCATCGTCGGGCGGACCAACACGCCCGAGCTGTCGATGCGCGCGACCACCGACAATCTGCTGCACGGCCGCACGTTTAACCCCTGGGATCACGAGGCCAGCCCGGGCGGCTCCTCGGGCGGTGGCGCCGCCGCGGCGGCCGCGGGCTTCGGCCCGATCCACCACGGCAACGACATCGGCGGCTCGCTGCGCTTCCCGTCGTTCGCCTGCGGCCTTGCCACGGTCAAGCCGACCAATGGCCGGATCCCCGCCTGGAACCCGTCGCAGACCACGGAGCGGGGCATGCTGGCGCAGCTGATGTCGGTCCAGGGCGCCATGTGCCGCGAGGTCTGCGACGTGCGCCTCGCCACCGAGATCATGGCCGGGGGCGACCCGCGCGATCCGTGGTGGGTGCCGGTGCCGTTCGATGGTCCGCCGCCACCGCGGCCGTTCAAGGTCGCCTTCACCAGGCAGCCGCACGGCTATCCGATCCATCCGGAGATCGTGCGCGCGCTGGATCGGGCCGCGGGCTATCTGGCGGAGGCCGGCTATGCGGTCGAGGAGGTCGATCCGCCCTCGATCCTGGAGCCGGCGGAGGAGTGGTTCGACGTCGCGGTCCACGAGATCCACGAGACGCTCGGGCCGACCGTGCTCGAGCACGGCAGCGAGACCATCCAGCGAATCTTCGACTACATCGGCCGGATCGGCACGCCGATCGGGCGCGACACCTATGGCGCCAGGCTCGCCGCCAGGACGTCGCTGACCCGGAAATGGAACCTGTTCCTTGCCGACTACCCGCTGGTGCTGACGCCGTTCATGATGCGGCCGCTCTATCCGTGGGATTACGACCAGCGCGGTTTCGAGCAGACCGAGGATCTGTTCCGCTCGTCGATCTACAGCGTCGGCGTCAACTATCTGAGCGTGCCGGCCGGCGTGGTGCCGATCGGCCTGGTCGAGGGGCTACCGGCGGGCGTGCAGATCATCGGCCAGCGCTATCGCGAGGACCTGATCCTCGACGCGATGGAAGCGATCGAGCAGCAGGTCGGCGTCCTGGTCCACCAGCTCTGGCAGCGCGAGCGGATCGAGGCATAGGCCTCATTCAACGCAAAGCCCTTGCGATCGCGCTCTATGCAATACCGCTCGGGTTGCGGAGCAGGATGACAATGGAGGGAGGATCACATCGCGACCATGTCCGATAAACCCGTTCTGATCGTCGGTGCCGGCCCCACCGGCCTGGTGCTTGGGATCGAGCTGGCCCGCCGGGGCATCCCGTTTCACCTGATCGACCGGATGGCCCGGCCGGCGCCCTGGAGCGCCGCCATCTTCATCAAGTCCCGGAGCCTGGAGATCCTGGCCGCCCTCGGCCTGATCGACGCCTTCGTGGAGCAGGGCCAGATCGTCGAAGGAGTCAATCTCTATCTGGGCGGCAAGCAGGTCGGCGCCTATCGCTTTCATGATCTGGATACGCCCTATCCCTACATCCTCTCGATCCCGGAAGAACAGACCACCAGGCTGCTGACGGAAAGGCTGGAGCAGCTCTCCGGAACGGTCGAAAGGGGGGTGGAGTTCCTGGCCCTGGAAGAGACGGACGGTGCCGTCAGGGCGCACCTGAAGTCCGAGGCGACCGGCGATCATGTCGTCGAGGCCCGATGGGTGGTGGGCACCGACGGCTACCATAGCGCGGTGCGCGCTGCCATCGGCGATCGGTTCGACGGCAAGGACTACCCCGAGCTCTGGGGCGTGGCGGACAGCCGGATCGAGCAGTGGTGCCATCCGCGCAACCTGGCGTGTGCCCAGCTCGAGCCGCCCAACGTGATCCCCTTTCCGCTCGGAGAGGATCGTTGGCGGGTCTATTTTCGCCCGGAGAGCACCGATCAAGCGGCCGCGCTCGCGATGGTCAACGAGCGGCTCGCGCTGGTCTCGCCCGGTGCCAGACTGGCCGATACCGACGCGCCGCAGTTCTTCAAATCGCACTCCCGTCTGGCGCGCAAATATCGCATGGGACGGGTCTTTCTCGCCGGCGACGCGGCCCATGGCTCCAATCCGATCGAAGGGCATGGCATGAACGCGGGCATGCAGGACGCCTTTAACCTGGGATGGAAACTGGCGCTGGCCGTGTCCGGGCAGGCGAGCGATCAACTCCTCGATTCCTATGAGACCGAGCGGCGGCCCGTCGACCGCGCCATCGTGCGATCGGGTGATGAGGCCTATCGGCGCATGGACCCCACCGGGGAGGAGGCGCGTCAAGAGGTGGTCAGCTTCCTGGCGACCTCCGAGGGTCAGGGCTATGCCGCCCTGGCAGAATCGGAGATCACCTTCGCCTACGACAAAAGTCCCGTGGTCGATGAGGTCGGTCCACCGCCTTCATCGCCGCGTTGCACGCCTAAGGGCGCGCGGGTGGGCGAGGTGGCCGGACTGGTCGGGTCCGGGGGCACGTTGTCGCTGTGCGAGCTGATCTATGGCACGTCGCCCAGTCTTTTTGTCCTGCCGGGAGATGCAACCGCCCTTGCCGAAGCACGTGCCTTCCTGAGAGACGCCTTCGCTCACATGAAGCAGCCTCCGGCATGCGCCTTGGTCGTGCTGCGCGGCCCGGCTCCCGACAAGCCGGTGCCCGAGGATCTCCTCTACGACCCGATGGGCCTGCTCCATGAGCGCCTCGGCGATACGGGACCTTGCCTCTGCCTGATCCGGCCGGACGGCCATCTGGGATTCCGATCCTCACCACCGTCACCGGACGCGCTACACGGCTATCTAAGCCGCATCTATGCGGCCTAGGCTCGCTGCTGGCGGGTGGGCACGAGGGCCGTCCCGGCCAGGAGCGAGGCATTTCCGTTCTTCGCGATTTTGGCGGCCGCCTACGGTGCCGATTCGCCAGGAATCCTGCGGCGCTCGGGTTCGATTGGCGTGGCGCATGGCGCAGATTGCTCTGGCACCGATAGCTGGGATGGCGGCCAGGCGGGAGCTGGGCTCGGATGCGGATCCGCTCGATCGGCCGCCCGGCCCGAATCGCCAGGATTTTTGGGGCGCTCGGGTTCGTCTGGTTGCGCCGCAAGCGCAGGCACCGGAACGGGTGTCACGGCCGCGACCTCCCGGTGTGCCGCCTGGGCCTCGGCCTCGGCCTGCAGCGCCTTGAGGGTGCGCAGGCAGCGCCACAGCTCGGCGAGCGTGCCGCCGCGATAGCGCAGCAGCGTGTCGAACGCGCGGCGCTAGGGCTAGAAAGGGGTTGGGGCCCCTTTCCCCAACCGGCCCTGGCGCCCGTTGCAGTCGCGGATCATGCCCAGGCCGAAGCTGGCGGTGTCCCGCATGTTCTGCGCGAGCAGCTCGGCCTCGATGCGCTCGGCGCGCTCGAGCCGCCAGCTGGCGGCGACGATCCGGCGCACCAGCACGGCCTGCAACGCGCTCTCTGGTGCCAGCTCCGCCATCAGCGCGGCCTCGAGAGTATCGAACGCAGCCAGATCCTCGTCGCCGAGGACCACGAAATGTTGGGCGCGCAGCCCGTGCTTCAGGGCATTTCTAGCGGAGCGCGCCTTGCCTTTTCATTCTCTTTAAGCGTTTTTGTTACAATAAAGTATATATCCGGATAAATCGGCGTGGGTCCGATACCGTCAACGTTGTCCCATATTTGGGAATTCAATACCGTTTTTTTCAAGAAATCTCGTGCTATTTGTCCTAAATTGGTTGGTACTGGAATCATTGGGGTCGGAGCGTGCACACAGAACATTGCTCCATCGAAATAGATCATAAATTGTTCTGGATTCCATGACCAAGAAAATAAGCCTAGTTCTTTTCTCTTTCTCGCTGGCATAACGACACGCAACTTTAAAAGTTTCCCTAAACTCAGCGCCCCTTGATAGGGCCAAACCGTAATGCCAAATATTCCTCGATCGTCCTCTTGCAATAACTGCTTTTTTTGGGCTCGATGCTCATTATGTGTGGCGACGCAGAAAGCTTTGTATAGAGCTCATCGATGAACAATTCTACAGTACCAGGGGTATTGTGGTCGTCGCGATCCAAAAGCTTGATATGCAAGTCCTTTAGTTCGAGGCGCAAGAAACCCGACTTGGCGACCTAGGCATCCGCGACGGAGTAGTGTTCCAATAATCGATCTGGCGCATATCTTGGATCCAGCAATTCTCGGTCGATCATATCCATTCGCCCTCCAGCTCGATCGGCAGGGCGAGCAGCAAGAAACTCCAGGACTTGCCGTGCGAGTCCAGGTTCAGGGATTCGTTGACGCCACCTTCGAGGGCCTGCTCCATGACGAAGTTGAGCGCGCAGAGGTGGTCGATCTCGTAGCGGCGGATCGGGCCCTGCAGCAGCCTGCCGAAGTTTTCTTTGAGGCGCTCGGGCGTCAGTTGCCGCTTGACCGCGGGATAGTGGCGGAGGTCGGTGACGAACACGCCGATGCTGGAAATGTTGCCCTTGTCGCCGGCGCGGGCGTGGGCGATCTCGCGGAGGGCTACCGTGGTCATGTCTCGATCATCGTGATGCGGGTTTCGACCCGGTCGCGGTCCAGATAGGCGCTGTGGGTGATCACCGACGGCGTGATCTGGCCGCGATAGCCGCCGCCACCGGCCGGGCCGCAGCAGAGCAGCAATTCGACCTCCCAGAGCAGCAGCTCGGCCTGCTCGCGCGAGCTGGCGCGCAGCGCCGCGCGCATGCGCACATCCTGGCTGTCCGCATCCTGGCTGCCGCTGCGATCCGTGCCGGCCGTGGCGTGCAGCGCGTCGACGCCGATCAGGTCGAGCCGCAGCGGCGCGTTCAGGCCGTGCAGATGCTTCATGCGCTCGTCGACGATCGAGGCCGCCAGCCCGGCGCGCGCCACAGCGCCGGCCCCCGCGTAGGAAATGCCGGCCTCCGCCAGCAGGCCGCCGTCGAACGCCACGGTGACTTTCAGCTGCTCGGGTCGCGGCGCGCCGGAGGCGCCGCCGACCCGGACCCGGTCCGGCCCCACCTGCTCGATCCGCGCCCGGCTGAAGTCGGCGACCACGTCGGGCGTGACGTAGCGGGACGGATCATGGACCTCGTACAGCACCTGCTCCTTGACCGTCTGCTCGCTGACCAGGCCGCCAGCACCGGCGAGCTTGGTGATCACGGCGCTGCCGTCGGCCGCGACCTCGGCGATCGGGAAGCCGACATAGGCGAGGTTCGGCACGTCCTTGTGCCCGGGATCGGCGAAGTAGCCGCCGGTGATCTGGGCGGCGCACTCCATCAGGTGGCCGACCATGGTGCCGGCGCCGAGCATCGGCCAGTCGTCGTCCTGCCAGCCGAACGCCTGGCAAAGCGGCGCCAGGAACAGGCTGGGGTCTGCGACCCGCCCGGTGATCAGCACGTCCGCGCCGTCCGCGAGCGCGGGCAGCAGGGCATCGGCACCGAGATAGGCGTTGGCGCCGACCAGCGGGCGCCCGACCTCGCCGACCACGGTTCCGGCCTCGGGCAGCGGCGTGTCGGGGCCGATCAGGTGGTGCACGTCGTCGCCCTCGAGCGCTGCAATCCTGAGGCCTCTCAGGCCGAGCTCGCGGGCGATCGCCGCGGTGCGCAGGGCGGCGCCCTGCGGATTGGCGACCCCCATATTGGTGACCAGCCGCGTGCCGTGCGTCGCACAGGCCGGCAGCACGGCGCGCATCCGGCGCTCGAGCAGGGCGTTGTAGCCGGCCTGCGGATTGGCCATGCGGTCGCGATGGCCGAAGGCGAGCGTGCGCTCGCCGATGCATTCGAACACGATCACGTCGAGCCGGCCCTCGCGGACCAGGTCGAGCGCCGGATCGAGCCGGTCGGCCGAGAACCCGGCGCCTGTCCCGATGCGGAAGGAGCTAGGCATGGACGATGCAGTTGTGTCGGGTGTCGCAAACACGGGTCACGGTCGCTCGCCCCGAAACGCTGCCGCGATTTCCTCGGGCATCGGCGCGTCGAAATCTTCTGCGATCCAGAGCTTCCCCTCATGAGGCCGGCGCGGCGCGGCTTGCGGTTTGGCGTAAACGGCACCAGGCGGGCGAGCGGCCTGCCGGCCTTGGCGATCACGATATCCTCCCTCGCCGCGACCTCGGCGAGGAGCCGCGACAGGTGGGCTTTGGCGGCGCGAATGTTCACGGTTCGCATAAGGGGACCTCGTTGCCCCCCTAGCTTAGTTGGCCGAGCAGTCGCTGCAAGGATCGATGCAGGTTTGGCGGTGCCCAGGCGACGTACGAGCGGCGTGCAGGCGGCCCCGAACTCGGAGTATCATCGAGACATGCGAAGACCCATGGAGCACAGCCACTCGAGGGATGCGATCGCGCAGCGCCTGGCGCATGCGCCCTCGGTCAGCTATCTGCGCGACTGGGTCTATGGCGGCATCGATGGCGCGGTCACCACCTTCGCCGTGGTCGCCGGCGTGATGGGCGCCGAGCTGTCCGCCAGCATCGTGCTGATCCTCGGCATCGCCAATGTGGTCGCCGACGGCTTCTCCATGGCCGCCAGCAATTACTCCGGCACCAAGACCGAGCACGAGGAGAAGGCGCGTCTGCGGGCGGTCGAGCAGCGGCATATCGAAGCGGTGCCCGACGGCGAGCGCGAGGAGATCCGACAGATCTATCGCAGCAAGGGGTTCGACGGGCCGGACCTCGAGCGCGCGGTCGACGTGATCACGGCCGACACCAGGCGCTGGGTCGACACCATGCTGTCGGAGGAGTACGGCCTGCCCAAGGTGGTGCGCTCGCCGATCAAGGCCGCCGCCAGCACCTTTGCGGCCTTCATGCTGTGCGGCGCCGTGCCGCTCTTGCCGTTCGCGGTTGATGCGCCGGCGAGCTTCGAGCTGTCGGTCGGGATGACCGGTGCGGTGTTCTTCCTGATCGGCTCGGGCAAGAGCCGCTGGTCGCCGGTCAGCTGGTGGCGCTCGGGCCTCGAGACCTTGGGGATCGGCATGGGTGCGGCAGCGCTGGCCTATGTGGTTGGCCACGGGCTCAAGACCCTGGTATGAGGCGCGGGCGCGGCCTTCGCACTTGCACAAACCGCCTTCGCGCTCGCACAATGTGACCGGCGGCGTGTCCCGACACCGCCTGGCTCGAGGAGCTTGAATGATATCGAGCGGCGTGCTCGCGGCACGTTGGCGCCTGGCGCCGGCGACCACCGGCATCGTGCTGATGCTGGTCGCGACCCTGCTGTTCACCGTCATGGACACGATCGGCAAGACGCTGACCGCGAGCTATCCGGTGCAGCAGGTGGTCTGGGCCCGCTATTTCTTCCAGTTCGCCCTGATGCTGCTGCTGATCCCGCGACTGGGCGTGGCCGGCCTGTTGTGGACCAGGCGGCCGATCGTGCACATCGCGCGAGGCCTGCTGCTGGCACTCGCGACCTATTGCATGATCACGGCGATCAGCATCGTGCCGCTGGCCGATGCCTACACCATCACGTTCACGGCGCCACTGCTGGTGACGGTGCTGTCGGTGCCGCTGCTCAAGGAGCAGGTCGGCTGGCGGCGCTGGAGCGCGGTGGTGGTCGGCTTCCTGGGCGTTCTGATCGTGTTCCGGCCGATCACGGAGCCGGTGCACTGGGCCATGCTGCTGCCGCTGGTCACGGCCGTGTGCTTTGCCGTCTACCAGATCCTGACCCGCAAGGTGAGCTACGACTCGCGCGAGACGGCGTTCATGATGCTGTTCTACCTGGCCTGGGTCGGCACCGCCGTGATGACCGCGATCGTGCCGCACTACTGGCAGACCGTGGCGGCGGGCGCCTGGGCCTGGATGATCGGCATGGGCGCGCTGGGTGCCACCGGCCATCTGATCCTGATCAGGGCGCTGACGATCGCGCCGGCCTCGCTCTTGTCGGCGTTCATCTACAGCCAGATCGTCTGGGCGCTCGGCATCGGCTATTTCTGGTTCGGCGACCTGCCGAACGTCTGGATGCTGATCGGCTGCACGGTCATCGTCGCAAGCGGCCTGTACGTCTTTTATCGCGAGGCCCTGCTCGGCAAGAAATAGCCCGGCGGCAAAAACCCCGTCAATTGATGGTAATAATCTGGAAATACAACAACCGACTCGAATTCAGATTGCCGCTTTACAAGGCGCTAAAAAAACCTGAAAGTTGAATCAACCAAGAAAGCCGGACCCATCGTCACGGCTAGAGCGCAGAGAGGTTGACATGTCATCGTCAAATACGGTGGCCGCGGGTGCGCGCGGCTGGACCACCAAGCAGCTCGCCTGGGGTTGCATCGGCTCGTTCGCGGTCGGTGCCATTGCCCTGTATGCGGCCGGCTTCTACTGGGTCGGCCAGTGGCAGACCAGCGAGGCCGTGCACAAGAAGCTCGCGGTTGCATCCTGCGTCCAGAATTTTTTGCTGCAGCCGGATCGCGGCGTCGTCTTCACCCAGCTCAAGGACACCTCGAGCTCGTATCAGCGCCGCCAGCTGATCCGGGAGCGCGAGTGGGCCAGCGATCGCGATGTCGCGGACTTGTGCGACGATCAGATCCAGGCACTGGATCCGGCCCTGTTCGAGGCGCCGGAGACTGCGGACGCCGAGTCCAAGAAGCCGGTGTGACCGCGCTGATCCGGTGACGGAGCGGCCGCGGCCGCGCGTCTCGGACCGCGGCCGCGCGTCGCGGCTCAGTCGGGTCGGATCACGCCCTTCTTGAGGAGCACGTTGCCGTACAGGCGGGTCTCGCCGGTATGGCACCAGGGCGAACGCCTCGCGGGCGCGTGCGTAGAACGCGAAGCGCTCGAGCTTGCCGAGCGCGACCGGGTGCCCTTCGGCCCGATCGATGATCGCCTGAAACTCCTTGCAGATCTCGGGCACGGCCTCGGGATCGCCGACCACCTCCATGCGGGCGCAGGGCGCGTCGACGAAGTCGTCGAGCGGCAGCACCGACAGCACCGCTTCGAGCGCCCGGGTCGCGCTGACCCCGTCCAGCCGGACCACGCGCCGGCCCATGCTGGCCGCCGGAAAATTGGCATCGACGATCGCCAGCTCGTCGCCATGCCCCATGGCGCGCAGCACGTGCAGCAGATCGGCATGAAGCAGAGGGTCGATCCCCTTGAGCATGATGGCCTCCCTGACGACGGATCGCGCCGATCCTAATGTCGTGATCGAGAAGTTTGGAGGATCATTCGCGACCCCGGCCCTTCCGGGGAGCGACCAACCCGCCAGCGCTGGCGCAGCAAGACCATGGCACTGTTCGACGCCCGCGCGAGGGCGCGGGGGACGCCGAACGATGCTCAGCCGGTCCTACCGTTACCCCGCGTTGCCTGCCGGCATCAGGTGCTCAAGGCCGAGGTGGCGCAGGTAGAACGTGTGCAGATTCACGACGATCCTGCCGACCTCGTCAGAGATGGCCTCGAGGTCGCCTATGCTGACCTCGTCCAGATTACGGTGTGGCTTTCCCGTGTTGACGAGACTGACCGCTCCGGTCGTTGGAGAGACGCCCCAGAGTCCGTGGGCGAAGTCGTTTCGTCTGCTCGCCGTCGCACCAATTCTGTCTAGGAGTTCCCTAAATTCGGCCAGCTGCTCAGGCTGATCAGCGAGAGCCACCTGTCCGGCCGCCCTCACGGCCTCGATCTTTGCGCGGTGGCTCCACAGCGTGTTGAAGACGGCAAACCCTCGCGTCTGTTCGACGCCCATCAAGGCGCAAAACAACGCTCCAAGCATCTGATCGACCACGGACCACTCGGCGGTGATCTCACCTATGAGCCGCGCGTGGTCAGGCTTCACGCTAATGGCTGCGGTCATCTCATGCTACCTCAACCAGTTACCTCGTGCCTGCGACCGCCTCGACTGACGGCCGAGGATCGACTGCTAAGCTGTTGCTATCGTTGGTGGTGCCCCGGCCAAATTCGACCCAGCACGCCCTTCGGGGCAACACATTTTGGTTCTGTCGCGTCTACCAATTCCGCCATGAGGGCTCTCAAGGGTTAAGTCTCTTTCGAAGGTGTCTTGGGCTCGCCACAGTCGCATCTTGGTCCGATAGTGCAGGTCGTGGATCGTGGCACATTCGGACGCGAGCATGGGTATAGCTGTATCGATCGTCAACGGGTTCCACGAACAGCTGAAAGAAAGCGTTCGAGGAGATTACGATCGCAAAACGAAAAGGCGGGCTCTAGACCTGCCTTTTCTGCGTCTGGCACCCTGATCATGGGCAGCCGTGGAGGAACCTTACCTTGCCATACCTTGCCGCGACCAGCGGGGGAAAGCCATACGTCTCGTACCCCCAGGGAGTGTCATCACCGCCCGCTGACGCTTTTACACGGCCTTTACCGGATCAGCCACCACCGCAACACGAACTTGACGATCTCGCCAAGGGTAGTCCCGATGATCTCGATCCACTGTTCCCGGCCGCCGTCTCCTCCAGCGTACTCGACCATAGATCCTAGATCCTCATCTAGCGGGTTCCAGGTGAAGCTACCATGGCTTCAGAGGCCTGATGTAGGATTAGGAACCCATCCCGTCAAGGCATCGGCTCAACCAAACCTCATCGTGACGCGGGGAGTGGATTGAGACTACGATTTCATCCGGCGGCGGCAGCAGTTCACGAATAGTAGGCGAGGCCAACTCTCCAGGCTCGACGAAAGAAATACTCGTCGGCGCATCTCCCGACACGAACGTTTCCCACGCCCATTCAACGGCGGTCCAGCCCTGCTTGAACCTCACCGCCTTGTCCAAGACACCCCAAAACGATCCAATTGCCTTCTGTGCCTTGTTAAACTAGGAAAATCGATCTTCGTCTGCCTGGCAGACATAGCCCGCCCCTGGGCCACAGCAACCGTAAATACCTCGTAGACCTTCTCAACTCCTAGGATCTCAAAGTTCGCAAGCGCCCAAATCAGGTTGTTGAGTTGTGTCAAAACGAATGCCTTCATTCCCGGTTGCAAGTCCGATTTTGTAACGTACTTAACAGTTCGATCGAGCCGGCTCTTCAAATTTTTCAAAGTGGCAGCTTCCAGTCGTTGACGTGGATGCGACCAGCGAAGCATATCATTTAATCCAAGCAAGTGATTGAGGCACTGCTCGTCAAGTATTCTCTCTATGTTGTTTGAGCTGTGTTTGCAGTCTCTTTGCCGACAATGCTACCATCCACGCATCTATATTGTGCAGGTACATCTCTTTCGAAGCGCCGATCGTCCGAGAATTTTCCACCTGACGCCGCAGCTCATTGAAAGCGGCCTAAATCAACCTGAGCCCTTCGTAGAGTTTCTCATCGTCGTCGGCTGCGAGCACCTCCCGCAACACGTGGTACAGCGGCCGCTCTGGGTTTCCCTTTGCCAACCGGCGCAAAAAGTGGTGGAGGTTCTCCGCCAACGATGTGCGATCTGCGTCCGACACCGAGCCCCCGCCTCAAACTCCACGACAGGCCCAGGAAGATGCCACAGACCACGCGCCAGTCCAAGAACCGTAGGCCGGCGGCCTAAGTGATCGCTAGTGCACTGACGTCTTTCGGCATCGCCCCACACCAGCCCCATCACGCCGCCCCACACCAGGCCGTTGATCGTGCTGACCGCGGCCTCCTTGAACGACAGATAGCGGATGTTGCCGGCGTTGATCTGGTCCATGGCGAGGCCGCGCACGAACAGGGCCACGGTCTGGTTGCCGGTGCTGCCGGCCGCTCCCGGTTCCGCGTCCGGAGAACATGCGCTAGCGTTGCGCCCCCTGCTTATGCCAGCGCCGGGAGAGCTTCTCCAGGCGATCATGCGGGAGGGAGGACATGACGGATCGCGTGGTGATGGCGGTCGACGTCGGCACCGGCAGTGCGCGTGCCGGCCTGTTCGACGCCGGCGGCCGGATGCTGGCGCGCGACAGCCGGCCGATCGCCATGAACCGGCCGGCGCCCGAGCACGCCGAGCAGGATTCCGACGACATCTGGCGCGCGGTCTGCGAATCGGCCCGCTCCGCGCGAGAAAAGGCCGGCGTGCCCGCCGAGGCGGTCGCCGGGATCAGCTTCGATGCCACCTGCTCGCTGGTGGCGCTCGACCGGCGAAGGTCGCCCGCCTCAGTCTCGACCAGCGGCGATGCCCGCTGGAACGTCGTCGTCTGGCTCGACCATCGCGCGATCGCCGAGGCCCAGGAATGCACCGCGACCGGCCACCGGGTGCTGGATTTCGTCGGCGGCACGATGTCGCCCGAGATGGAGATCCCCAAGCTGATGTGGCTGAAGCGCCACCTGCCGGAGCGGTGGCCACGCTACGGGCGGCTCCTCGACCTTGCCGATTTCCTGACCTGGCGGGCCAGCGGCTGCAATGCCCGCTCCTGCTGCACGCTGACCTGCAAATGGACCTACCTGGCCCACGAGACGCCGGGCTGGCAGGCCGACTTTCTGGCCGCGGTGGGGCTCGAGGACCTGCTCGAGCGGGCGGCGCTGCCGGGAGCCGCGAGCCCGATCGGTGCGGCGCTCGGCCCGCTGTCGCCCGAGGCCGCCGAGGAGCTCGGCCTTTCCACCGCCTGCCAGGTCGGCTGCGGCCTGATCGACGCCCATGCCGGCGCGCTCGGCGTGCTCGGCGAGGTCCTTGGCACAAGGCGGTGCCGCGCTCGATCGGCATATCGGGCTGATCGCCGGCACCTCGACCTGCCACATGGCGCTCGCCGCCGAGCCGCGCATGGTGCAGGGCGTCTGGGGACCCTATTACGGCGCGGTCGCACCCGGCCTGTGGCTGAACGAGGGCGGCCAGTCGGTGACCGGCGCCCTGCTCGACCACATCCTGGCCTGGCACGCCGAGGGTCGTGCGCTCGGCTCCGGACCCGAGGCGCATACCAAGGTGATCGCCCGGATCCGCGAGCTGGGCGCCGGGCAGGAAGGTCTGTCGCGGCTGCACGTCCTGCCCGACTTCCATGGCAACCGCTCGCCGCTCGCCGACCCGCATGCGCAGGGCGTGATCAGCGGCCTCACCCTGGACGCCTCCTTCGACTCCCTGGCGCGCCTGTATGAGCGCACCGCGGTCGCGATCGTGCTGGGCACGCGCCACATCCTCGACGCGCTGAACGCCACCGGCTACGCGATCGACCATCTGCACATCACCGGCGGCCACACCCAGAACCCGCTGCTGATGGAGCTGTACGCCGATGCGACCGGCTGCACCGTGGTGACCGCGGCCGAGGCGGATGCGGTGCTGCTCGGCACCGGCATGGTCGCGGCGACCGCGGCCGGGCTGTATCCGGACCTGGCGAGCGCGGCGGCGGCGATGGCCCGCCAGGGCGAGGTGATCGCGCCCGACCCGGCCAGGGCCGCAGCTTATGCGCGCGACTACCGCGTGTTTTTGGCCATGCATGAGCAACGCCGCGCGCTGGATGCGATCGCGTAACCGCCGCTGTGCGGTTGGGTTTGA
>CAVSVZ010000069.1:0-44802 GCA_963731495.1 uncultured Alphaproteobacteria bacterium | reverse complement strand
GACCATCGATCTGCCGCCCTTGAGCCAGCGCGGCGATGATATCGACCTGCTGGCCAGGTACTATCTCGAGCGGTTCGCGCGGGACCTTCGTAGGCCGATGCTCGGCTTTCGCGATAGCGCATTGCGCGTGATGCGGGCCTATTCCTGGCCGGGCAATGTGCGCGAGCTGATCAGCTGTATGCAGCGAGCGGCGGTGATGGCGGAGGGCAGATGGGTAACCACTGCCGATCTCGGCCTCGACGACGTCGACCTGTCGTCGCAGGACCGGCCGACACTGCAGGAGGCCCGCGCTGATCTGGAGCAGCGACTGGTGCGCAAGGCGCTCGAGCAGTCCGGTCACAAGGTGCAGGCAGCCGCCCGCCAGCTGGGTGTCTCGCGAATGACTTTGTACCGTCTGCTCGAGCGCTACGACATCGACATGCAGCGGCCGGTGGCAAGGATGAGCGCTGCAGCCGAGGTCTGAAAAAGCCACAGCTCGACGCTGTTTGTGGCGACCTCGAATTGGCGCAGCGGCCGGCTGCAAAGCCGACCGCTGCTGGAACCGTAGTCTAGGTTGGGCGCGGGCCTTTACTTAGGCCGGGGTGTTGTTGTTACCCTTGTGGCCCTTGCCACCCTTGTGGCCCTTGCCACCCTTGTGGCCCTTGGTCGGCCCTTGTGGCCCTTATGGCCCCTGCGGCCCTTCTTGCCGTGATGGCCCTTCTTGTGGCCCTTCTTGTAGCCGCGGTCGTGCTTGTGGCCGTGCTTGTGGCCCTTGCGGTGCCCGCGCGGTCCGATGTGCTTGTGGTTCTTGTCACCGTAGCCGTAGCCCGGCTTAGTCTCAGTCCTGCGGTGCTTGCGGTGCTTCTTGCCCCAGTGGCCCTTGCGGTGCTTGCGGTGCTTCTTGCCCCAGTGGCCCTTGCGGTGCTTGCGGTGCTTCTTGCCCCAATGGCCCTTGTGGTGCCTCCGGTGCTTCCTGTAGTGCTTCTTGCCCTTGTGATGGCGCCGGTCGCGATCCCACTCCATGCCATCGTCTTCGCCGTCTTCCTCCTCGACCTCATCGTTCTGGCTGCGGCGGAAGCGCACGAACTTACGCTTGTCCTTCTCACGGTAGTTCGGCGTCTGATCGCAGCCGCCGCCGAACATGCTGGTTTTCTCGCCGTAGCTGCAGCCCTTGCGCTCGGCCGCCTGCACATTGCCGGCACCCAGCATCATGAACACAGCCAGCGAAGCAACCGCCGCTGCGCTAAGGATTCTCAACTTCATCTCTTACCTCAAGATATGGGGTTTGATGTCCACGTCTGGCCAGCCCACCGCTTCGATGGAGAACGAGCCAGCGATGTGACGGCAAGAGCGCAAGCACCGTGCCAAGCGACCTAGTTGATTGATTTATCACGGTAATTCAGAAAAACCGGAGATCGGCAGCAGGCGTATCCAGGCGAATGCGTCTCGGATCTGGGACACTACCTTCTGGTCCGGCCCGACCTCGCGCTACGCATCGTCGCTGCTCCGGCCTGGACCACCGCCAGCCTTCCTTCTTCTGGCTGCTCTGTGAGCCGCGGATCACAAGCGCGCATCCGGAAGCTCACCGCGATCGCACGCACATCCGCGGCCACGTATCGGGCGAACTGGAGGCATGTCACAAGGCTGGGACCGCTGCCCCGGCGACGGTTGGCGTCGGCCGAGCAAGAGCCCCCACGTCCGGCGCGTCTTGGTCATGTCACAAGAATGGTACAGCGGCCCGTCAGGCGTGGCGGAAATACGCCGGTAGTCGCCCCCGGATCAGTGCAGCGGCCGGCAAAGCCGGCCGCTGCTGGTACCATACGCCGAACGAACGAGGCTCGGGAGAACGGGACCTAGAGCTCGCCGCCGTTGCCCTTGCGGCGCGACTCACCGCTTTGGGTGTCCTTCTTGCGGTTGCCGGTGCGATCGGTCTGGTCACCGTTCGTCGGCTTCCTGACCTTCCACTCGCCGTCAGGGAGGTTCGGGGCGGGTCTCGCAGCCCTTGAAGCAGGTGTCGCCCTTGGTCTTGCCCTGCGCCTGCACGGCACCCGCACCCAGCATCATGAACACAGCCAGCGACGCGACACGATCGTGCCGGTCGCGACGGTCCTTCTTGCCCTTGTGGCCATGGTGGCCGTGCTTGTGGCCCCTGCGGTGCTTCCTGCGCCAATACCCTTCTTGTGACCTTTAGCCGCGGCCATTCTGCTCAACGCCGTTCTTGCCCGCGAGGTAGCCCTTCTCGACGCCCTTGCCGAACGCGGTCTTGGACAGGAGGCCGTTCCGCAGGCTCTCGACGATTTTGGGATCGATCTGATCCTCCAGGCCTTTCTTGGCCACGACGTGTAGCAGACCTTGCAGCCGGTCCTGAGGCCGCCCCGGACCAGGCTGCGCAGGGTCGAGCTGGCTCGGGTCCATCTCGCGATCACGCCAGCCGTAGTGGCCGTCGCGGTGGTGACGATGGTGACGGCGCTGGTGCCGGTGCTTGTAGTGCCGCTTCTTGCGGTCACGGGTCCACTCGCTGTCGTTCTCATCGACCTGGTCCTCGACCTCGTCCTCAGCCTCGTAGCCGCGACGCGGGTTGATCCGGACGTAGTCCTGCCGGTCCTTGTTGCGGCAGCCCCCCGAACATGGTGTCGCGGTCCCGAAGCTGCAGCCTTCGGCCGCGAGACAAACGGGCATACCGCCCGGCGCGATGTAAGACCTCGCGCCCCTGCGGCTTTCCGGCGCACGAACAAGCCTGCTCGCCCGCAGGAGCGCACCGGCGTTCGCACCCCAGTGTTGCTGCCACAACGGGGAGACAACAACCGCAGGGTTAACCTTTCTGGCTCGGCAAAGCCGCCTCTGGGTGGGGATCGCGCTTGTCGCAAAGGCGCTACAAGGCGCGCCGGGCAGCTATCTCGCCACGGCTATTCGGCGGCCATGGCGGCATCGAGACGCGCGCGTTCCCAGTCGGTGACGTAATCGCGGGTCAGCGGCACCGCGTCCTGCCGCTTGGCCAGCTGCATCTGGAAGACCATGTGGCCCATGCTCCGAAACGCCATCTCGGAACCGACCAGATAGAACTCCCACATCCGGCAGAATCGCTCGTCGTACAGCTCGGCGATCTCGGCCCGGTTGGCCATGAACCGCTCGTACCAGCAGCGCAGGGTCTCGGCGTAGTGCAGCCTGCAGCACCTCGATGTCGGTGACCCAGAGCCTCTGCCGCTCGGCGACGGGTAGCACCTCCGAGAGGGCCGGCGAGTAGCCGCCGGGGAAGATGTACTTGCGGATCCACTCGTTGGTGGCGCCGGGCGCCGTCCATGCGGCCGATGGAGTGCAGGACGGCAACGCCGTCGTCGGTGAGCAGCTCGTGCACCTTGCCGAAAAACTCGCGGTAGTGCTTGACCCCGACATGCTCGAACATGCCGACCGAGACGATCCGATCGAAGCGGCCGGTCAGCTCGCGATAGTCGCGCAGCTCAAAGCGCACGCGATCCGCCATGCCCGCGCGCTCGGCCCGCTGCGCGGCTGGCCTTGAGCTGCTCCTCGGACAGGGTAACGCCGAGCACCTCGCAGCCGCAGACCTCGGCGAGGTAGAGCGCGAGCCCGCCCCAGCCGGAGCCGATGTCCAGGACGCGCTGCCCGGGCTCCAGCAGCAGCTTGGCCGCGAGATGGCGCTTCTTGTCCAGCTGCGCCCGCTCGATGTCGTGATGGCGGTGGGTGAAGTAGCCGCACGAGTACTGGCGGTCGGAGTCGAGGAACAGATCGTACAGACGCGCCGACAGATCATAGTGGTGAGCGACATGGGCGCGGGCACGACGCGACGGGATTGTACTGATGAAGATGCCGCAGGACGCTGGCGGCAGCGCTGAGCACGCGCTTGAATGGGCGCTCGAAGGCATGGTCCATATTGGCGGCGCAGATGCTCAAGAAGTCGTGCAGGCTGCCCTGCTCGATGGTCAGCGTGCCGTCCATGTAGGCTTCGCCGAGATAGAGATACGGATTGATCGCGAGCCGATAGTGCAGCGCCTTGTCGTGCAGCCGAACTGTCGCCACGGGGGCGTCTGTCCCGCCAACCTCGTGCCGACGGCCATCCGCATCGATGATCGTCAGCTTCCCGGTCTGGATGACACTCCGTGCAAACCGAGCGAAGAGCATTCCGACCAAGTCCTCCCACGTCTCGGCTTGGTCGAGCCGCGTTGCGTTGTTCGACTGAATTAATCAAACCCGATAGGCCTCGTCAAATCGGTATGTCCAGGAATTTCGTACCTCCGCGCACGAAGATTGACGTCGAACGCGAGTTTCTCTCTTTGGTTGTGCATCGAACGTGAGACGCGGCTCCGGATCAGCCAGGCCGAGGCATGCGCCGCGCCAGCAGGATCAGCGGGATCGCCGCCAGCGCCAGCAGGGTCATCACGTGGAAGTCGTTGACATAGGCGATCATTGCGGCCTGCCGATTGATCTCCATCTCGATCGCCGCAACTCCCTCGAGACTCGACAGGTTCCAGGCGCCCGACAGGCGGAGGATTTCGTTGACCGGCGAGGCGAACTCGGCGAGCTCGGCGCGATTGTACTGGGTCGAGCGGGTCAGATAGGTCACCGCGAGCGAGATGCCGATGCTCGAGCCGATGTTGCGCAACAGATGGAACAGCGCCGAGCCGTCGGTGCGAAACTCGACCGGCAGGGTGGCGAACGTGATCACCGTGAGCGGCACGAACATCATGCCGACGCCAAAACCTTGCAGCAGGCCCGCCCAGAACACCTGGCTCGCGCCGGTGTCCAGATTGAACTGCGACATCAGCCAGGTCGAGGTACCCTGGCCGAGAAAACCCAGGGCCAACAGCACGCGTGGATCGATCCGCGTGACCAGACGGCCGCAGACGATCATCGCCAGCATCGTGCCCAGGCCGCGCGGCGCCAGGAGCAGGCCGATCATCAGCACCGGAAAGCCTCTGAGGCGCTCCAGCAACGTCGGAATCAGCACCATCGGGACGAACACCAGGAGGCCGAACACGGTCATCAGCACCAGGCCGACCACGAAATTACGGTCCAGGAACATGCGCAGGTCGAAGAACGGACGCGCCGCGGTCAGGCTATGCGCGACGAACAGGTAGAAGCCGAGTGCCGCAACTGCGGCCCAAAGCACGATCTCGCGGGATTCGAACCAGTCCTGGCGCTGGCCACGATCGAACATCAGCTGCGTCGCGGCGACCGCGACCGACAGTGCGATGAACCCGAACCAGTCGAGCCGGCGCGCGGGCTCGCGACCCGATTCCGGCACGAAGGCCATGCAGAGGAGCAGCGCGATCACACCGAACGGTGCGACCACGAAGAACACCCAGCGCCAGTCGTACAGCTCGGTCATGTAGCCACCGACGGTCGGCCCCAGGATCGGGCCGAGCATCACGCCCAGGCCCCACAGCGCGGTTGCGGTGCCGTGCTGCTCGCGCGGATAGGTGTCCAGGGTGATCGCCTGCGACAGCGGCACCAGTGGCGCGCCGAACAACCCCTGGCATGCGCGCCAGACGATCAGCTCGACCAGAGAGTCGGACAATCCACACAGCACCGTGCTGATGGTGAAGCCCGCGATCGCGCCCAGCAGAAGACGCTTGCGTCCCAGCCGGGCGGCCAGCCAGCCGGTCGGCGGCGTGGCGATCGCGGTGGCGACGATGTTGAAGGTCAGAACCCAGGCGATCTGGTCGATGCTCGCCGACAGGTCGCCCTGCATCTGCGGCAGCGCGACATTGGCGATGGTCAGCGTGGTGGCGTAGAGCGTGGTCGCCAGGATGACCGCGACGAGGATCAGCGCACGCTGCAGAGCCGGCGAGCGACCCGCCGCCGGCGCAGCGCCGGCGCTCACCGTCCGCCGCTGACGCTCGCCACCGCGTTGCGCACGAACTCGGCCAGCCGTGGCTCGCGGCCGGTATCGATGCTGACCGCGGCGGTCATGCCGGCCCGAAGCGGCGGCTTGTTGTCGACCGCCGCAACCGCGATCCGCACCGGCAGGCGCTGCACCACCTTGACCCAGTTGCCGGTCGCGTTCTGCGGCGGGATCAGGGCAAACTCGGCGCCGGTCGCGGGACTGATGCTGGCGACCTCGCCCTGCCAGACGTGATCCGGATAGGCGTCGACCTCGATCTCGACGCGCTGGCCGGCCTCGACGTGGGTCAGCTGCGTCTCCTTGAGGTTGGCCTCGATCCAGGTCGCGTTGGGATCGATGATCGTGAACGCGGCATCGCCCGCCTCGAGCCATTCGCCCGGCTGCAACCGCATCCGACTGACGAAGCCATCGACCGGCGCGGTGACCTCGGTGTGGGCCAGATCCAAGGCGGCCATGTCGCGCCTCGATTCTGCCCCTGGAAGGCCGGGTGGAGCTCGGCCGCGCTGGCCGGATCGCCGCCGAGGCGCGCCAGCACGGTCCTCAGCTTCTCGCGTAGTGCCGTGACCCGCTGGCGGGCCGCGGCCAGCTCCATGTCGGCTTCCTCGAGGCGTACCTGTGCCGCGATGCCCCGCTCCTGCAGCTCACGCTGACGCTCGGCCTGCTGCTGGGAGAAGTGCACCCGTTCCTGGGCCTCGTCGATCTCGGCCTCGATCTGGCGGAACTCGGCGCGCGACGCCTCGATGTCGTGACGCACCGCGAGGATGTTGGCATCCGCCATGTCGAGCGCGATCCGAAACGGCTCCGGATCGATCCGAAACAGCACGTCGCCCCGCTTAACGAACTGGTTCTCCGACACCTCGACCGAGACCACGCGCCCGTCGACATCGGCGCTGATCGCCACGATGTCGGATTTGACGTAGGCGTTCTCGGTCGTCACATAGCGGCCGCTCACCGCGTACCAGTACAGGCCGACGACGGCGGCAACGAGCGGCACACCGACCAGCAGCAGTGGCCGCAGCCGACCGCGTCGCCGGCGGGCCGGCTCATGCGTGGATGGTGCTCCCTGCTCCGACATCCGCGCCCTCGTTGGCGTGCTCGACGCTGCTTCCGTTCTCGTTCATGCGCAGCAGATTGGCCTTGACCAGCAGCAGACTGTCGACCAGCTGCCGCTGCGCGCCAGGGTCCATCCCCTCCAGCGCGTCCTCGCGCAGTCCGGCGGCGATCCCTCGCAGCGCGCGCATCAGCTCCTGAACCTCGCCGGTCAGATGGACCCGCTTGGCCCGTCGGTCGTGGCGATCGGCCTGGCGCGCGAGCCAGCCCTTGGCCTCGAGCCGGTCGAGCAGACGGCCGAGCGTCGGCTTCTCGACATCGAGCAGGTCGGCCAGCGCCGACTGCGTGATGCCCTCGTTGAAGTACACATGATTTAACACCCACCACTGCGATCGGGTCAGGCCGAGCGTCTTGGCGCGCCGGTCATAGGCCGTACGCATCAGCCTGGCGACATCGTGCACCAGGAAGCCGAGGTTGCGATCGGGACGAGGCTCCTGCATGGCGGGAGAGAATAGTTGCTTAGCTTATTTTTGCCTAGCATAAAGTTGCCCGCCGATTGCACCGTCCGCATGCGGAGTTCTACGCAGCGCCGCGCCGCAACAGCGGAGGATCGATGCTGGCCTGCTGCTCCTCCGCCACATGAATCCTGCGGCTGTCGGAATGGCTCTGGTTGATGAGCACATTCGGCTCGTAGGGCGAGAGCGCCGAAGGAACCACCAGCACCGCGACCTGGCCCGCATCGTACCAGGCGTCGCCATAAGGCTGGCTGATGCCGTAGTCGTCGCGATCCCAGCCGGGCAGCGTGGCCGGATCGAGCACCATCCTCGCGACCGTCGTCGGAATGGTCGCGACGACATAGCGCATGCCGGGTGGCAGCGCGGTCGCGTTCCAATGCACCAGGTTCTCGAGGATCGCCAGCGCGTACGCCGAAGCGGTATGGATCACGATGCGCCCTGGCGCACACCACCGGCTCCCCCACCGGGCAGCGCCGCCCCCGTCGAAGACCGGGTAGGCCGCATTGGCGACACGGAAGACCTGAAGGTCCCCGTCAGACGGGAAGGCCATGCCGGCCGCGTTCGATCACTTCCTCGACCTGGCGCGCGCCCACTTCGGTCATCGCCACCTCGACAGGCGTCCGACCGTTCAACTCGGCATGCGGCGTATTCATGAACCGGCGTGCCTCGGCTTCGTCCTGCCAGATGCTCTCGGCCATGGCGAAGACACGCGCCAGCCTTTCCGCCTTCTGGCTGTGCGCCGGGTTGAGCTGAGCGCTTCGTTGATAGGTCGCCTTCGGCACGATGCGATACTTCATGCTGATGCTGTCGGCAGGACTGGCGACATGCCTCACCAGAGCGTCCAGCGCCGCCCGCGGAAGCCCTGCGGCGACCATGTCGTCCAGATCAGACCACGACACGATTCGCCGCCCCAGGACGCGTTGCCCGCCCATCATCTCGGCAATCCTGGCTACCGCCACCATCGCGCCCCGCTAGCCGCAGCCCCACATGAGCCTCTCGGCAAGGACAAGCCCTAAGGCTTGCTTCCGGGCCGCGGTGAATCCTCCGCGTCGACGACGGTATATTCGGCGTCGATCACCTCGGGCTGCGCCGATCCGCGGTTGCGCCCGGCCAGCCAGGCGCGCACTGCGATACCGACGGCGATTGCGACGAACAGACCGAGAAACAGGGCGGAGAACAGCACCGCCAGCAGCAGCACGACGATGCCGGAGAGCACCGCCACGACCCCGGTCCACAGCCCGCCGAAGCGGCCATAACCCATCTCGATATGTCGGGTGCGCACATCCCGCTGGTTCATGACACGCCCAATCACGTCCGGAAACCTCAAGGCCAAAGCCGGGCAAGCCGGACCTCAGCCCACCATGAGGATAAGGTCGTGATGCCGAGAAAGATTACCAGGGTAGCGGGGCTCGAGACGGGATGGCGGCAGCCGGGCCGCCATTCCGCCCCAACAGGCGTCAAATCTCGCCTTTGCCCATCTGATCGCCGATGTAGTCGGCCTGGCGGATCGCCAGGGTCACGATGGTCAGCGTGGGATTCTCGGCAGCGCCGGTGGTGAACTGGCTGCCGTCCGAGATGAACAGATTGGCCACGTCGTGGCTCTGGCCCCATTTGTTGACCACGCCATCCTCGGGCCGCTCGCTCATCCGGTTGGTGCCCAGATTGTGGGTCGAGGGATAGGGCGGTGTCTCGAACACGCGTTTGGCGCCGACCGCGTCATAGACCGCCCTGCCCTGCTTGTAGGCGTGGTTGCGCATGGCGAAGTCGTTGGCGTGGTCGTCATAGTGGACGTTGGGGATCGGCAGACCCCACTGGTCCGTCTCCTCGGCGTGCAAGGTGACCCGATTGGTCTCCTGCGGCATGTCCTCGCCGACGATCCACATGCCGGCCATGTGGGCGTAATCCTCCATGGCCGAGGTGAACTCGGGCCCCCAGGCGCCGGGGTCGAGGAACGCCGCCATGAACGGCAGACCGAGCGAGAGGGTCTCGAGCTCGTAGCCGCCGGCGAAGCCACGTGAGGTGTCCAGCTTGGCCTCGTCGGTGATGATCCCGGCCATGGTCGTGCCGCGATACATATGAACCGGCTCGTCGAAGATCGCGTAGACCGAGCCGGTGGTGTGACGCATGTAGTTGCGCCCGACCTGGCCCGAGGAGTTGGACAGGCCGTCCGGGAACATGGCGGATGCCGAGTTCAGCAGAAGCCGGGGGCTCTCGATCGAGTTGCAGGCGACGCAGACTGCGCGCGCCTTCTGCATGTGCTGATTACCTTCGGCATCGGCATAGAGCACGCCCGTGACCTTGCCGCTGTCGTCGTGCTGGATCTGCAACACCATCGATTCCGGACGCAGATCGAGCAGACCCGTGTCCTCGGCCTTCGGGATCTCCGTATAGAGCGTTGACCACTTGGCGCCGGACTTGCAGCCCTGGAAGCAGAAGCCGAGCTGCAGGCACGAGCCGCGGCCGTCGCGCGGCCGGCTGTTGATCGCCATGCGGCCGGTGTGCACATCCTGGTAGCCGATCCTCGTGGCGCCGTTGTACATCACCTTGAAGTTGTTGTTGCCGGGCAGGCCGGGAATGCCGTTGGTACGGGTCACCCCCATCTTGTCCTCGGCCTTGGCATAGTACGGTTCCAGCTCTTGAAGCGTGAGCGGCCAGTCGAGAAGGTTCGCGCCCGGCAGGTCGCCATATTCGGTTCTGGCCCGGAACTCGTGGTCCCGGATGCGCAGGGACGCGCCGGCCCAGTGCGTCGTGGTGCCGCCGACCGTCTTGCAGACCCAGGCCGGCAGGTTCGGAAAATCCTTGGCGACCCGCCAGGTGCCGGACGTGCTGCGCTTGTCGAGCCAGGCGAGCTGGATGAAGGCGTCCCATTCGTCGTTCATGAAGTCGGCGATGGTGTAGCGCTTGCCGGCCTCGAGCAGCACCACCTTGATGCCTTTCTGGCAAAGCTCGTTGGCAAGCGTGCCGCCGCCGGCGCCCGACCCGATGATGACGACGACCGAATCGTCGTTCTGTTCGTAGGTAGCCATCGTCTCTTCCCCTAGTGGCCCGAACCGGCCGGGCGATTGCCTTCGCCCGGCGTCGCGCGAACCACGACGTTCCCCATGTTCGTTCTCGTTGCGATCACCCGTGCGGTGATCATCGCTCGACCGCTAGAGCTCGACCGGCGGGCTCGCATCGTCGGGCGGGTCCGGTAGCCAGCCCAGATCGTCGAAGCCGCGCTCGATGTAGCCGCCGTACTCGAAGGACTCGCCCTCGTAGCCGAACGCCTCCCACACCAGCGGGTTGTTGTAGAAGACCGCGATGGTCTTGAAGCGGATGGTCTGGAAAAAGTCGCTGTCCTGGATGGCGTCCAACACCTTGCGCTGGTTGCCTGGTGACAGCTCGATGAAGGACACCGGCCCGGCCTGGTCCAGCCCGGCGATGCCGTCCTTGAGCATGGCCGCGACCGTCTCGTCGCCCTTGGCGTCCTGGTCGAGCGCCGCGACCACCTGGGCGTAGTACTGATCGCTCAAGGACTCGTGCGGGTAGATCACGCGCAGTGCCTGCAGCAGGATCTGCGCGTCCGATGCCGGAAGCGCCTCGAGCGTCATGGCCCAGGCGCCGTTCGGGTCGATGAGCATGGTGACGCCCGATGCGGCGACCACCACCACGCCGGCGGCCTGTCCGGACGATTCCAGGAACTGACGGCGATTGATGCCGGATTCGCTCATGCTGATCACTCCTGACTGTCAGCCCCGGCGCTACATCGTATTATTGGTTTGGCCCCCTGAAGGCACGACCGGAGTGTGTCACCAGGCGGCCCCCGGAGGCAACCGAAAATCGGTTGCCGGCGGCGACGGGTAGCCGCTCATCGCGAGCAGCGAGCCGGTCGACGAAGCGTGGCGGTCCTGCGCAAAGTGGACTCAGAGGCAACTCACCCATGCGGGTAGTGCCGCTCGAGACGGGACCTTGGGTAACGTCAAGAGTTATGTGTCAGGGCGAAGGGGGTGGCGAGGCCCTGGTTGCGGTTCTCGTGCATGAACACGGCGAACAGGATGCGATCCATGGAGGTTTTGTCCTGGAAGGTGCCCATGGGGCGGGTGCGGCGGCGGACCTCGCGGAAGCGGCGCTCGATGGCATTGGTGGTGGGCACGGCCTTGCGCTGTTCGAGGGTCGGATCGCGGAAGCAGGTGAGCAGCTGGTCGAGATCTGCGCGCAGGCACGCCACCGCCTTGGGATAGATGGTCTGCCAGCGATCAGCGAAGCGGCGCGCGGCGGACCAGGCCCCGGGCAGGGTCGTAGCGTTCATGATCCGATGCAGGCTGGCCTTGATCGCCGCCTGGTCGGGCTTGCGGATCTTGTTCAGGACGTTGCGGATCTTGTGCGCCCAGCAGCGCTGCACCGGGACCTCAGGATAGGCCGTGGGCAAGGCGGCGAGCAGGCCGGAGCCGCCATCGACGCACAGCATCTCCAGGCGTTCCCCGGTCAGGCCGCGCCGGATCAGATCGCCCAGGAACTGCTCCCATTGCGCGGCACTCTCGGCGCCCGCCAGACGAAAGTCGATGACTTCCTTCCTGCCGTCGGGGCGCAGCCCGAGGGCCACCAAGACTGGCCGCGCCAGCGCGCCGGCACCGGTCTTGCGCTTGAGCACGACGCCATCGAGCACCAGCACGCGGTACTGATCCTGGAGCGGCCGGCGATGGAACGCGGCCACCGCGCCATCGAGCTGGCGAGCCACGGCGCTCACCGTGGCGGCGCTGACCGGCCGGCCGAGGATCGGCAGCAGCGCGATCGCCACCTTGCGGGTCGAGAGGCCGAGCACAAAGCAGGCGAGGATCATGCGGTCGACGTCCTTGGCGCGCCTGGCATAGGCCCGCACCACCCTGAGCGCGCTGAAGGTCCGCGTGCGCGGCACCGCCAGCTCGATGGCGCCGAGTTCGGTCAGCAGCCAGCGGCGATAGCAGCCGTTGCGGCGATCGGCCTGGCCAAGCTCGGCCATGCGCTCGAGCTGCGCGTCGATCAGCGCATCCATCCGGCCCCCGAGCAGCTCCGCCAGCGCCTGACGCGTCGCTTGGCGGTAGTCTTCGCCCCACTCGACATCCTCGGCCTGCATGGCCTTCATCATCCGCAACGCAGCGGGTAGGCTCTTGATCGTCGCAGTCTGCGGCATCGGGGGTGCTCCATCTTGCGGGTCTCACCAACTCCGCGGAGTACCCCCTCCTGCCCCTGACACAAAATCTCGTACGTCACCGTGTTCTCGCGGCGCGTCGACATCGAGCTGGTGCCGATCTATGGTGCTGTCGCCTGCAGTGCCGGGCCGCTTGCCGCCGATAGTTTTGCGCGGCTCTCAGGCGAGCTGCTGGAAGCCCTGGTAGCGGCGCGCGAGGGTGCCGCCGCGGTCTATTTCTCCCTGCACGGCGCCATGCAGGCCGAGGGTGAGAACGATCCGGAGGGCGCGATCCTGGAGCGCGCGCGGGCGATGTTCGACGCGAGCGTGCCGTTCGTGATGTCGCTCGACCTGCACGGCATCGCGACCGCGCGCATGTTCAGGAACTGCCCGGCGTTCACCGCGCTGCGCACCTATCCGCATGTCGACTTCGACGATACCGGCGCGCGCGCCGCGCGGCTGTTGCTGCGCATCCTGGACGAGGGGCTGCGGCCGGTCGCCGCCCGGGTCTGGATGCCGCTCCTGGTGCGCGGCGACGAGCTGATCACCGAGACCGGCCTTTATGGCGGTTTCGTGAAGCGCGCCGACGCCATCGAGCAGGAGCCTGGCGTCCTGTCGGCCGGCCTGTTCATCGGCAATCCGTTCACCGACGTGCCCGAGCTCGGCTCGGAGGCGGTGGTGGTGACCAACGGTGATCCCGGCCTCGCGCGCCAGAAGGCGCTGGCGCTGGCGGACGGCTTCTTCGACCGGCGCGCCGAGATGCAAAGCCGGCTGGTGCCTCTCGCGCAGGCGCTCGACACGGCGATGGCGAGCGAGGGGCCGGTGATCCTGACCGATGCCGCCGATGCGCCGAGCTCCGGTGCCACCGGCGACAGCCCGGTGATCGTGGCGGCGCTGCGCGCGAAGAAGTATCCGGGCCGCATCCTGGCGCCGCTGACCGATCCGCCGGCCGTCGCCCTGGCGCACGAGGCAGGCGTCGGAGCGCATCGGCGCTTCCGGCTCGGCGGCGCCCTCGACCCTCGCTTTGCGCCGATCGAGCTCGATGCCGAGGTCGCGATGCTGGGCGATGGCCGCTACACGCTCGAGACCTGGGGCACCGGCGAGGCGGCCGGGCCCACGGCGGTGCTGCGCGCCGGCGGCCTGACCCTGGTGCTGACCACCAGGCCGGTTGCCCTGTTCGACCGCTCGCTGTTTCTGGCGCATGGCCAGGATCCGCGCAGCTTCGATGCGATCGTCGTGAAGTCGCCCCATTGCCAGCCGCGCTTCTTCGACGCCTGGGCGGCCTGCAACATCAACGTCGACGCGCCGGGCTCGACCAGCGCCAACCTGTTGAGCCTCGGCCACAAGGTGTGCCGGCGGCCGACCTGGCCGCTCGACCCGGAGGTCACCTTCGTGCCGGAACCCGAGATGTTTGCGTAGCGCAACGAGGGGCTAACGCAGGAGGTTCCACAGGCCGTATCCGAGCGTCGCAACGAATGCGGTCAACGTGAGCGACAGGCGCCAAAACAGCGCGGCGCGCCCCGGCACCCGATAGTGGTCGAGGTCGATGTCCGGGCGGACCTTGGCCAGGACGGCCTTGAGCTGCGACGTGACGGCCGCCGCCACGCGATCGTACTCGGAGAGCGCCCAGCGGCTGCCCTCCACCTCCGGTGCCATGACCGGCGCGCCCGAGGCGTCGAAGCCGATGACGTACAGGGCCTCGCTGAAGGGCGGCAGATCGATCTCGAAGTGGCGCCTGAGCATCGGCGCGAAGTGGTCGTACACCGTCCGCTCCTTGCGCGCACGGCTCTTGCGGGTGAAGGCGAAGGCCGGTCGCGGCGACAGGCAGACCAGGAGCGATTCGGGCCCGATACGCTTGCGCGCCTCGACGATCTCCCACTCGATGCCCGGTGAGTCGCCCACGGCCAGCACGACCATCCCGGCCTGGTCGAGCAGCTCCTCGACCCTGTGCTGCCACTCGCCTCGCTCGACATAGTCGCGAAACGCCCCGTGCGGATAGATGCCCAGCTTCGACAGCCAGGTCGGTTCGCCAATCGAGACCAATGGGCCTATCGCGTTCAGCGCCAGCAGAAAATCCTCCGCCTTGGCCGCGACCGTCGTGGTGGTGTCACCAGCGCTGATGACATCGTAGGTCAGCGGCTTGTCCTCACCGAACGGGCGCAGGAACAGCACGGGCTTGCGCGGGTCGCGCCGGCACACGTCGCGGGCGCTGGGCACCAGAAAACCTTCAGCCGCGGCCAGCAGCGCCAGCGCGGCCAAGACCAGAGCGGAGATGGTCACGATCGAGGTCAGAAGCTGACCATCGGGTAGCAAGGTGAGGAAGGAGCCGCCCAGAAGCGTGCCGACGACGACTACGACCGTGCAGCCGATCCCATAGCTGACATAGCCCCGGCTGCGCCGGCCTGGCGTGACGGTACCGATGGGCTGGTGCGTGGCCTGGGTCATCGCGGGCCATGCGCGCGCAGCCGACGCTCGCGCCAGGCCAGCAGCATCGTACCGGCGAGAACGATCGCGATGCCGAGCTGGCTCCAGAGGTCAGGCCACTCGCCGAACAGCGCCATGTCGTACAGCGCCGCGAACACCAGCGTGGTGTAGAAGAACGGCATCACGTAGCTGGCGTCGGCCGCGCGCATCGCCTGCAGGAGCAGGCTCTGCGCGCCCAGCATGCTGATGCCGAGCGCCGCCATCATCGCCCATTGCGCCGGGCTCGGCGCGATCCAGACGAAGGCCGCGGCCACGGCGGCGATGACAGCGCCCATCGCGTTGTTGATCACGAGGATGCGCAGGGGCGGCTCGCGATCGGTCAGCCGCTTGATCAGGACCACCTCCATGCCCATGAAGGCGGCGGCGGCCAGCGCGATCATGGCGGCCGGCTGATAGGCCTCGGTGCCGGGCCGGATCAGCACCAGCGTGCCGACCAGCGCGATCGCGGCGGCCGACCAGCGGATCGGCCCGACCCGCTCGCCCAGGATCGGGATCGCCAGGACCATGGCGGCAAGCGGGCTCAGGAAGCTGATTGCGGTCGCCTCGGCGAGCGGCATGGCGGTGGCTGCCGCGAACAGGCAGGTGACGCCGGCCCAGCCGCAGATCGAGCGACCGAGATGCACGCGCCACGCGGCACCCCGAAAGCGCGGCCGCAGCCAGAAGCTGATCACCACGAGCAAAGCGAGCGCAAAGCCGAACCGGCCGGCGGTGATCTGGAAAGGATGCAGTGCGGTGCCATGGATGCCGCGGCCAAGCGCCTTGGCCAGCAGCGAGGTGACGGCGATGATCGCGCTCGCCGCGACCATCATCAGGGCCGCCCTGGCCAGCGCCGCCCTTCGCCGACCGTCCGGGACGGCGCTCAGCTCGCTGGAGGATGTGCTCAAGGAGAGCGCTGCAAGCTTGCCGCCTCGGTCTCGGCGAACCGGCAGATGCCCTCGATCAGCGTCGAGAGCTGCGCGCGCAGCGGCTCGAAGTTGGCGCTGCGCTCGCCGCTCCGCTCATCCATGTAGAGCGCGCGATTGACCTCGATCTGAAGGCTGTGGCGCCCAGCCGCCGGATCGGCGTAGCGGCGCACCAGCTCCTGCCCCTTGTAGGGACGATTGATGGTCACGTCGTAGCCGAACCCGGCGAGCACGTCGCGGACCAGCGCGACCAACGCCGGATCGCAGGTGGTGCCGTCGCGATCGCCCAGCACCATGTCGGGCCGCGCCTGGCGCGCGCCGTCCTCATCGCGCCGCGTGCCGTGCGAGCGCATCGAATGGCAGTTGAGATGCCAGACCGCTCCGAACCGGGCATGCGTCGCGTCGAGCGCGCGCTCGATGGCATCGTGGTAAGGCCGCCAGTAGCGCTCGATCCGCCGCTCGACCGCCGCCCGCGGCAGCGGCGCGTCGTAGAACGCATCGCCGTTCGGCAGGCGCGCCCAGATGCAGGCCGACGCCGCGCCTGATCTTGGCATCACTCACCGTAGGCCCGGGCCACTCCCCCTCGATCATGTCCGGATCGAGCTGCTCGAGCGAGCGGTTGGCGTCGACGTAGCAGCGCGGAAAGGTCGCCGCGATCAACACCGCGCCATGGTCGGGTGCGGCGCCGAACAGCTCGTCGACATAAGCGTCCGCCGTGCCGAACAGGCGGCGCAACGACGGCACGGGCGTGAAGTCGGCCGGCGCCAGCGTGCCGCTGTGCGGGCTGTCGAGCACCACCGGCACCGCAGCTCCAGGCGGGTCGTGCCGGCGCAGCGCCGGAGGGTCGCTGTCGGTAGGAAGGCGCTCGAGGCTGGTCATGGCCGTGGCGGCTCGAGCGAGGCCAAGAAATCGAGCAGCGCAGCCGTAACCTCGTCGGGCGCTTCCTGCTGCACCCAATGGCCAACGCCGTCGATGATCCTTTTCAAGCGAAGGTCTGTGCAGTTCCCGGCGACGTCGGCATAGAGGTCGTAGCCCGGCACGAAGTGCCGCACCAGATCCTTGCTGCCCGCGATGAAGCAGCTCGGTTGCGTGACCGGCCGGACGCCCATCTCGGGGAGATTGGCGAAATCGCGCTCCTGGTTGCGGTAGCGGTTGATCGGCCCGCGAAAGCCGCCGGCCTCGAAGGCGCGCACAAAATAGTCGAGATCCTCGGGTGTCAGCCAGTCGGGAAAGACCTTTGGGTCCGGCAGCGCCTCCAGCAGCGTGCCGCCGGCCGGCCGTTGCAGCCAGGGCTCGAGCGAAGCGGCATCGCCGGAGATCGAGTAGTAGAGCTTGCGCAACGATGTCCTGACATCGGCCGCCAGCTCGGCCTCGGCCACGCCTTCGGCCTGAAAATACAGCTGGTAAAAGAACCGGTCCTTGTAGATCTGTCGCCAGAGCGCGATGGCCGAGGTCTTGCCGCGCTTGCGGTAGGGTACGCTCAGCCCGGCGACCGCCGCGACGCGATCGGCATGGAGGGCGGCGGTGTTCCAGCAGATCGGCGCACCCCAGTCGTGGCCGACCAGGATCGCGCGCTGTGCGCCGAATGCGTCGATCACGCCGACCACGTCGGCCATCAGGGTTGCCATGTCGTAGGCTTCGACCGCGTGCGGCTTGTCGCTGCCGCCATAGCCGCGCACGTCGATCGCGACCACGCGATAACCCGCCTGTGCGAGCGGCCTGATCTGGTGCCGCCACGAGTACCAGAGCTCCGGAAAGCCGTGCACCATGATCACCAGCGGCCCATCGCCCTCGACCGCGGCGCGAAGCCTGATGCCGTTGGTCTCGATGGTCTGCAGGTCGAACTGCTGCTGCATCTGCGTCCTATGACTGGTCGTTGAGGTGGCAGGCCGAGGTGCGTCCCGGCGCGATCGCCTTGAGCGCCGGCCGCTCGATCTTGCAGCGCGCCATCGCGAACGGGCAGCGCGGGTGGAAATGGCAGCCGGGCGGCGGGTCGAGCGGCGAGGGGATCTCGCCCTTGATCGGCTCGAAGCGCCGGCGGCGGACGTCGATCCGCGGCACCTCCTCGAGCAGCGCGCGGGTGTAGGGATGGTTCGGCTCGGCGAACAGGGCCTCGGTCGGCGCGGTCTCGACCACGCGGCCGAGATACATGATCACGACCCGGTCCGAGATGTGCTCGACCACGCCGAGATCGTGGCTGATGAACAGATAGGTGAGGTCGAGCCGCTCGCGCAGCTCCATGAACAGGTTCAGGACCTGCGCCTGGATCGAGACGTCGAGCGCCGCGACCGACTCGTCGCAGACCAGGAACTCGGGTTGCACCGCCAGCGCCCGGGCGATGCCGATGCGCGCCCGCTGGCCGCCCGAGAACTGGTGCGGATAGCGCCGCTTGTACGACGGGTCGAGGCCGACATTGGTCATCACATCGTCCAGAAAATCGTCGAGCTCGGCGGCGCTCACCAGCCGGTGCACGCGCGGCGCCTCGCCGATGATGTCGCGCACGCGCTTGCGGGGGTTGAGCGACGACATCGGGTCCTGGAAGATCATCTGCACGGCAAGCGCTGCGGCCTTGGCCTCGGCGCCTTCGAGCTTCGGCCGCTCGCGCCCCTTGAAGCGGATCGTGCCCTCGCTCGGCGGCAGGATGCCGGCGACGATCCGGCCGAGCGTGGACTTGCCGCAGCCGGATTCGCCGACCAGGCCCACCACCTCGCCCGGCGCGATCGCGAGCGACACGCCGTCGACCGCATGCACGGTCTCCTCGCGCAGATCGGCGCCCAGCGCGCGCGCGATCCTGCCGGCGAGGTCGAGGCCCTTCACGAACCGCCGGCAGACGCCATCGAGGTCGATGATCGGCGTGCTCACCGATCCCTCCACCGGGCGTCCAGATGCGGGTGGTGGCAGCGGACCGGCCGGCCCGGCGCGGATAGGTCACCTCGGGCGCGACGGTGCAGCTCGTGTCGGCGCGCGGACAGCGCGGCCGGAACGGGCAGCCCTCGGGCAGGTTCAGGAGCGAGGGCGTCATGCCGCGGATCTGCGCGATCGGCCGGCCGCGCGGGCTGTGGCTCGGCACCGAGCCGATCAGGCCGCGGGTATAGGGATGCAGCGGATGGTCGATCACCGCATCGACCGGGCCCTCCTCGACGATGCGGCCGGCATACATCACGCACACGCGGTCGGCGAGGCCCGCGACCACCGCCAGATCGTGGGTGATCCAGATCATCGCCGTGCCGGTCTCGGCGGCGAGCTTCTGCATCTCGGAGAGGATCTGCGCCTGGATCGTGACGTCGAGCGCGGTGGTCGGCTCGTCGGCGATGATCAGGTCGGGCTGGTGCAGCAGCGCGATGGCGATGGCGACGCGCTGGCGCATGCCGCCCGAGAACTGGTGCGGATAGGCGCGCAGCCGCTCGTCGGGTGCGGCGATGCCGACCTGGTCAGCGCGGCGCGCGCCCGCGCGAGCGCCTGCTCGCGGCTGACGTCCTCGTGCGCGTTGATCGCCTCGACCATCTGGGTGTCGATGCGCAGGACCGGGTTCAGCGTCATCATCGGGTCCTGGAAGATCATCGCGACGGTCCGGCCGCGGATATGGCGCATTGATCCTCGGGCAGGCCGACCAGGTCGTCGCCGTTCAGCAGGATCTGGCCGCCGACGATCCGCCCGGGCGGGTCGACCAGGCCCAGGATCGAGAAGCCGGTCACCGACTTGCCCGAGCCGGATTCGCCGACCAGCCCCAGGATCTCGCCCTTGCCGACCGTCAGGCTGACATCGTCCACCGCCTTGGCGACGCCGTCCCTGGTGAAGAACCAGGTCCTGAGACCTCGCACCTCGAGCGTCGGCCGGCCCGCCTCCAAGGCGGCTTCCTCAGCGCCGAAGACGCGGATTGAGGACGTCGCGCAGCCGGTCGCCGACCAGGTTGATCGCGATGATCGTCACGACCAGGGCGATGCCGGGAAAGAAGCTGATCCAGTAGTCGCCGGACAAGAGGTAGTCGTAGCCGTTGGCGATCAGCAGCCCGAGCGAGGGCTGGGTGATCGGCACGCCGACGCCCAGGAAGGACAGCGTCGCCTCGAGCGCGATGGCGTGGGCGACCTGCACCGTGGCGACCACGATCAGGGGCGGCAGGCAGTTCGGCAGCAGGTGGCAGAACACGATCCGGCGGTGCGAGAGGGCCAGGCAGGCGGCCGCCTCGATGTATTCCTTGCGGCGCTCGACCAGCGCGCTGCCGCGCACGGTGCGCGCGTAGTAGGCCCACTGCACGATGACCAGCGCGAGGATCACCTTGTCGACGCCCTTGCCCAGGATCGCCAGCAGGATCAGCGCGACCAGGATCGCCGGGAACGACAGCTGCAGGTCGACGATCCGCATGATCAGGCTGTCGACCCGGCCGCCGAAATAGGCGGCGACCAGGCCGACCGACATGCCGATCGCCAGCGCGATCAGGGTGCTCGTCGCGGCGACGCCGAGGCTGATGCGCAGCCCGTAGATGATCGCGCTCAGCATGTCGCGGCCCTGGTCGTCGGTGCCGAGCCAGAACGGCATGCCGGTCAGGCTCTCGGCGCCGGGCGGCAGGCTGCCGTCCATGATGTCGAGCTGGGCGAGATCGTAGGGGTCCTGCGGCGTGATCCAGGGCGCGAAGACCGCCATGGCCGCGATCGCGACGAACAGAACGAGCCCGATGACCGCGGCCTTGCTCTCGACGAATTCGCTCCAGGCGCGGGCGAGCGGGCTCTGTTCGCGCGCCAGGGACCGCTCAGGGGTCGCTTCGCCGGCAGCACCGCCTGCTTCATGCCTTGGCCTCCGCCAGGCGCACGCGCGGATCGAGCAGAGAGTAGAGGATGTCGACGACGAGGTTGATGATGACGAACATCAGCACCGTCAGCATCAGGTAGGCGACGATCACCGGGCGATCGAGCAGGCCGATCGAATCGATCAGCAGCTTGCCGATGCCGGGCCAGGCGAAGACCGTCTCGGTGACCACGGCGAAGGCGATCATCGAGCCGAGCTCGAGCCCGACCACGGTGACGACCGGGATCATGATGTTCTTGAGGACGTGGACCATCAGGATGCGCCGGTGCGAGAGCCCCTTGGCGCGGGCGAACTTGACGTAGTCCTGCAGCGCCACCTCGCGGGTGCCGGCGCGAGCCAGGCGGATCACCAGCGACATCTTGTAGAGCGCGAGGTTGATCGCCGGCAGGATCAGATGGGCGAGCCCGTCAGGGTCAGGAAGCTCAGGCCGATGCCGAGGACCTCGACCGTCTCGCCGCGGCCGCCCGCCGGCAGCCAGCCCAGCATGACCGCGAAGATCAGGATCAGCATCAGGCCCTGCCAGAAGTTCGGCAGGCTGAAGCCGAGGATCGAGCCCGCCATGATCGCCTTGCCGTGGAAGCGGTTGGGCGCCATGCCGGCGATCACGCCGAGCGGGATGCCGAAGACGAGCGAGATGATCAGGGCGACCGCTGCCAGCTCCAGCGTCGCCGGCAGGCGCTGCAGGATGACCTCGGTCGCCGGCCGGTTGAAGACGAACGAGTTGCCGAGATCGCCGTGCAGGGCGTTCCTGAGGA
Organism: uncultured Alphaproteobacteria bacterium; assembly: GCA_963731495.1. Taxonomy (GTDB): domain Bacteria; phylum Pseudomonadota; class Alphaproteobacteria; order Geminicoccales; family Geminicoccaceae; genus DASUGG01. Next base: position 23,308 of record CAVSVZ010000069.1, on the reverse strand, counting down.
AGATCCAGAACTGCTCGCAGAGCGGCTTGTCGAGGCCCAGGCGGGCGATCGTGGCATGATCTCGGCCTGGGTCGCGTCGGGGCTGATCAGGATGTCGACCGGGTTGCCGATCGCGTAGACGCCGATGAACACCAGGACCGCCATGACGAGCAGCACCAGGATGCTCTGCCCGACACGGCGGATGACATAGACCAGCATGGATCGGTGTCGCTAGCGCCGGCGGCTGGCTGGCCGGGCGAGGAACCCCGCCCGGCCGATGCCCGGTGTCACCCTGCGCCCGGCTTCATGAGGAGGCCGGCTCGACGCTCATCGCGAGCGTCTACTGGTCGGTGCGCGGCTCGTAGGTCAGGCCCTTGCGGTAGGCCCAGAGCGTCAGCTCGAAGTGCAGCGGCAGGATGCCGTAGTCGTCGATCACCACCTCGCTGGCCTGCTGCAGCAGCTTCTCGCGCTCGGCGTCGTCGACCGTGCCGAGCGCCTGCTCGAGCAGCGCGTCCATCTCGGGGTTGGAGTAGCGGCCGCGATTGGTGCCGCCCATGCCCTTGTCCTTGTCGGGCGTCGCGACCAGCGCGGTCAGCGGCGAGGTCATCTCGCCGGTGCCCGAGCCCCAGCCGGCCAGGTACATCCTGAACTCGTAATTGTTGCGCCGGCTGAAGAACTGGCTAGCGGTCACGGCGTCGACCTCGGTGTCGATGCCGATCCGCGCCAGCATCTGCGCCACGGCCTGCGCGATCTTCTCATCGTTGATGTAGCGATCGTTGGGCGAGCCGATCACCAGCCCGAAGCCGTTCGGGTAGCCGGCCTCGGCGAGCAGCTCCTTGGCGCCGTCCGGATCGTAGGGCGTCGGCGCGGCGTCCGGCCGGGAGCCGAACATGCCGGGCGGCAGCAGCTCGCCGGCCGGCACGGCGACGCCGCCCATGATGCGCTCGACGATGGCCTCGCGATTGATCGCCTTGGAGAGCGCCTCGCGCACGCGCTTGTCCTTGAGCGGGTTCTTGCCGTCGGTGCCCGAGATGCCGGGGCTGGGCTCCTGCTCCTGGTCCATGTGCAGGTAGATGACCCGGTTCGACAGGCCCTGCGAGACCTCGAAGCCATCGCTCTTGATCCGCTCGAGATCCTGGATCGGCGGCTTCTCGATCAGGTCGACGTCGCCTGCCAGCAGGGCCGCGACGCGCGGGCCGTCGCTGGTGATCGGGCGGAACGTCACCTTGTCCCAATACTGCTTCCCGCCCCAGTAGTCGTCGTTGCGCTCGAGCACGATCTTGTCGCCCGGCGTGAACTCGACCAGCTTGTAGGGTCCGGTGCCGGCCGCCTTCTCGCCGCTGTTGAACTGCGCGGTGGTCGGCAGCTCGCCCATGCCCTCGCAGCCGTCGCGCGAGAAGGTGATGTCGGTGGCGTCGGGCGGGGCCGAGATGATGCCGACCCGCGACAGCTCGGTCGGCAGCAGCGGGTAGGGGCCGTCGGTCTTGATGATCAGGGTGTGCGGGTCCGGCGCCTCCATGCCGGCGACCCCCTTGGTGTAGATCGAGAGGGATGACGGGCTGTCCTCGACCAGCGGGACCCGGCAGACGGTGAACAACACGTCCTGGGCGTCGAAATCGGTGCCGTCGCTGAACTTGACGTCCTCGCGCAGCTTGAACTCCCAGGTCGAATCGTCGAGGGTCCGCCAGGACTCGGCGAGCGCAGGCTCCAGCTTCTGCTGGGCATCCTGCCCAATCAGCCCCTCGAAGATGTGCTCGCGCATCGCGTTGTTCGGGCCGAGATTGTGGTAGTGGGGGTCGATCGCGCTCGGCTCGGCCGCAAGGCCAATGGTCAGCTCGTCGGCGTGCGCGGTGCCCATCGAGGCGGCGGCCAGAATCACCGCGGCGGCGCCGATCGGCGCCCTCAGGCTCGTCATGGTCATGCTCCCTCTAGCGTGCCTTGCTGCGCGGCGCCCAGCTGCCACGCGGCGTCCTGCTTGCCGGGCATTGGAAAGCCAACCGCGGTGGTGGGCAAGCACAAATTTCCCGCGAACGGAGAGCCGCTTACGCGCGGCAATCGTCCGCGCCCAGCCGCCCCGGCCTCCCTCAGCTGCTGTAGTAGAGCTGGAACTCCACGGGGTGCGGCACCCGCTCGACCGCCTCGATCTCGGCGCGCTTGAGGCCGACATAGGCATCGATCATGTCGTCGGTGAACACCTCGTCGACCGTCAAGAACTCGCGGTCATGCTCGAGCGCGTCGAGCGCCTCGCCGAGCGTGCGGCAGACCGTCGGCAGCGTGTCGGTTTCCTCGGGCGGCAGGTCGTAGAGATTGCGGTCCATCGCCTCGCCGGGATCGATGCCGCGCGCGATGCCGTCGAGCCCCGCCAGCAGCAGCGCGGCGAAGGCCAGATAGGGATTGGCGGACGGATCGGCGAAGCGGACCTCGATCCGCTTGTCCTCGGCCTTGGTGGCGAACGGCAGGCGGATCGCCGCCGAGCGGTTGAGCGCGGCGTAGGCGAGCAGGCGGGGCGCTTCGCCGCCCGGCGCCAGGCGGCGATAGCTGTTGGTGGTCGGGTTGGTGAACGCGTTGAGCGTGCGGGCGTGATGCAGGATGCCGCCCAGATAGTGCAGGCAGGTCTCGCTCAGATCGCCATAGCCCTGGCCGGCGAACACCGGGCGTCCGTCGCGCCGCAGGCTCTGCTCGATCTGCAGGCCCGAGCCGGGCTCGAACGCCATCGGCTTGGGCAGGAAGGTCGCGGTCTTGCCGTAGGAGCTGGCCACGCTGTGGACCACATATTTGTAGATCTGGAGCGCATCGGCGCTTTGCACCAGCGGGCCGGGGCTGAGGCTGATGCCGTTCTGGCTGGGTGCTGTGTCGTGGTGGTGCTGCAGCGGCTCGAGGCCCATGGTGCTGAGCATGCTGGCCATCTCGGCGCGCAGGTCGGCCATGTGGTCGACCGGCGGCGCGGCGAGCGGAGCGCCCTTTTGCGGCCGGTGCCCGCTATTGCCGATGTCGTAGCGCGTGCCGGAGTTGTACGGGCCCTCCTCGGAATCGACCCGGAAAAAAGCCTCGTTGGTGACCACCCCGAAGCGCACGTCGTCGAACACGCAGAACTCGGCCTTGGCGGCGATCAGGGCGCTGTCGGCCACGCCGGCCGCGCGCAGACGCTGCTCGGCGCGCTGCGCGAGCGAGCGCGGGCAGCGCTCATAGCCGAGCCCGGTGCCGGGCTCGACCACGTCGCACAGCAGGATCAGGCTCGGCTGGGCGCTGAACGGATCGAGCACGGCGCTCGCCAGGTCCGGCTTGAGCAGCATGTCGGACTCGCTGACGTCGCGCCAGCCGGCGATCGCCGAGCCGTCGAACATCACGCCGTCGTGCAGATGCGCCTCGGTGATGCCGCCGGCGGCGAAGCCGAAATGCTGCCACCGCCCGCGCAGGTCGGTGAAGCGGAAATCGACGGTCTGGACGCTGTCCTGGCGGATCTGCTCGAGGACGGCTTGGGGGTCCGACATCCTGACTATCCCTGGTCGATCGAACGCCCCTGTTTACGCGACTGGACGGACGGTGCAAGCGTCGAGCCCCCCTCGACCTTTGGTCCAGGCGTTCTCTCGAGCCTTCGCACCATGCCCAGGCCCGTGCTATGCAGGTGCGGCACCGCTCCAGCGATCACATCCGGGTCCGCGCCATGTCATCGATCAGCTTCGAAGCGTTCCGCGGGTCGCTCGACGACGCCGCGCCGCCGCAAGGCGTGAGCCCGGCGCTTGCCGCGCTGTGGCACCAGGCCAAGGGCGACTGGGACGCCGCCCATCGCCTGGCCCAGGCCGAGGGCGACGCCGATGGCGCCTGGGTGCACGCCTATCTGCACCGGGTCGAGGGCGATCTGTCCAATGCCGGCTACTGGTATCGCCGGGCCGGCAAGCCGGCAAGCCAGGCGCCCCTGCGCGACGAGTGGACCGCGATCGTCAAAACCTTGCTCGCGCCCTAGAAGGCAGCCTTCTGCCCGGACTTCACGGCGCCTTAAGGTCACCTCGCTAGCATCTGTGGCGGCATCGCGGGCTGTCGGCCCGGATGGCCGCACTCATGCGAAAGGGCAGGCCCATGTGGCGCATCCTTACGACAGCCCTGGCGTTCGCGCTGCTCGGCGCTTGCACCGCGACGGTCGAGCCGCCGAAGGCTAGGGTGGTGATTCCGGCGATCAGCGTCGATCCCCAGCCAAGCGGCACGTTCTGTCCGCCTGGCCAGGCCAAGAAGGGCCGCTGCTGATCCTTGCCCGCAGACTTCGGTGAGCGTCCCACCCTGCCACGAGCCGATCCTCTCGCGCCAGCCTTAGCGCATCGCTAGATCGGGTTGCCGGGTGGGGCGCGGGCTGGCGCCGCCCAGGAAGCAGGTCAGCGCCGCTTGAGGTCCTCGGGATCACCCAGCACCGCCTTGCGCGCGATCAGGCGCTGCATGTCCGGCTCGGCCAGGGTCTCGCCGATCGCGGCGAGGCGCGTGGCGATGTAGCGGAGGATCTCCGCCCGCTGGTGGTCGAGGCTGTCGCCGGCGGTGCGGTCGAGCTGCACCGCCAGGCTCTGCAGGCGCTCGGGATTGACCGGATGGGTTGCCGTTTCGCGCCGCCACGCCTCGTAGGCGTCGTCGCTGTCGAAGTCGGCCCGGTTCGGAAAGTATCCGGTCGTGGCCTGGAACCACAGGATCGCCCCCATCGGGATGGTCTCGGAACGGGCCAAAAGGTCGAGCGCGAACGCATCCGCCTCGCGCTCGTGGCGCTGCGAGGTCACCGGATCGACCGCGGCGTTGCCGGGATGGCCATACCGCACATGGCCCATCTCGTGCGCCAGGATGAAGGCCCAGGCGGTATTGCGCAGGCGTAGCGAGAGGTTATCGACCGCCGGCTCCTGCTCCCAGACCCGCGCCGGCACGCCGAGCGCGCGCAGAGGGTCCGGGTAGCGGCCGCCCGGGAAATCCTCAGGCGCGAGGTACTTCAGCATGGCGAGGTATTCGTCGAACGGCTCCAGGCTGTAGCCGTGAACCTGCCGCCAGGCCCAGGCGATGCTCAGATCCTCGATCATCTTGAGCGAAAGCAGCGGCAGCCAGATCGTCGGCGTGCCTTGCTCGGCGCCGGCATAGAAATCGAACGGCGTGCCGCTCGCGCCGACCAGCGGCATGCGCAGGCGGACGTCGGCCAGGGCCTGCTTCTCCGGCCCATCGAGAAAGTCCCACAGGCCCAGCCGGTAGAGCTGGTCGATCCGGCGCTCGAAGCGCGGCTGATCGTTCGCCAGCACCTGCTCGGGATAGATGTCCGCGACGTCCTGCGCCCGCGCGCCGCCGGCAACCAGAAGCAGGACGCCGATCACGAGGCGCCTCATGATGCCGGCTCCGCGCCGGCCTCGTAGTACGCCCTGGCGCGCTCAAAGCCGTCGTCGTCGCCCGCCGGGGCGCCGTCCTCTGCCCACAGCCGGAACGCCGACGGCTCGCTCCAGTCATCGGCCCAGACTGAGGTCATGAGGCGCAGCTTGATCTCGCGCAGATGACGAGCCGCGGTCGTCTGCTGCCCCTCGCTGAGGCTCGCCTCCAGCAGACCCGGCAGGCGGTTCAGGAACTCGATCTCCTGGCGCAGCCGCACCCGCGCCAGCTCCAGCGCCTCGTCCGCATCGTCTGGGTCCGCAGCCGCAGGCAGGATCGCGGGCGCCGCGGCCGAGATCGGCGCGCCCGCCAGGCGGTCCGCCATGCCGCTATAGGCCCGCTCGGCATCGCTGTAGCGGATCGAGAAATAGAGCGAGGCGGTGATCACGAGGCTGCCGAACAGGGCGAAGAACACACCGGGCCCGACCCGGCTGACCATCACCGTGACGTCGTGCGGCAGGGTGATCTTGGCCTCGCCCTCGGCCTCGGCCCGGACCGTGAGAAACAGGCGGTAGCCGAGATAGATCGCCATGCCGCCGATCAGCACGATCAGCAGCCGCTCGATGCCGCGCAGCAAGAGGATGTCCATGGCCATACTCCCCATGACACCCTATCGTTATAGGATCATCGTTGCAGTGACGCAGCTCACTGCCGGTGGCGGCCGCGCTGCGGGCCGCCGTGCTGGGCGAGACAGGCATCAAAGGGGGAGAGCCATGATCGAGAAACGGCCTTTCGGGCGGACCGGCCATCGCAGCTCCGCCGTGCTGTTCGGCGCCGCGGCGCTCGGCAATGTCGACCAGGGCACCGCCGATCGCGTGCTCGACCTGTTGCTCGAGCACGGCGTCAACCACATCGACGTCGCGGCGTCCTACGGCGATGCCGAGCTGCGGATCGGCCCCTGGATGGATCGCCACCGCGACGATTTCTTTCTGGCCACCAAGACCGGCGATCGCGGCTACGAGGAGGCGCGCGCCGAGCATTCACCGCTCGCTCGAGCGGCTGCGCACCGACCGTCTCGACCTGATCCAGCTGCACGCTTTGTATCATCCCCGACGAGTGGGAGCGGGCGCTGTCGCCGGGCGGCGCGCTGGAGGCCTGCATCGAGGCGCGCGAGCAGGGTCTGGTGCGCTTCATCGGGGTGACCGGGCACGGCTGGACGATCGCCGCGATGCACAAGCGCAGCCTGGAGCGGTTCGACTTCGATTCGGTGCTGATGCCGTGGAACTGGTTCGTCGCGCACAACGAGCGCTATGCCGCCGACTTCGAGGCGACCGCGGCCCTATGCGCCGAGCGCAAGGTCGCGGTGCAGACGATCAAGTCGATCGCACGCGGGCCCTGGGCGGCCGGCGCGACGCGCGACCACACCACCTGGTATCAGCCGCTCGAGGACGAGGACGACATCCGGCTCGCGGTGCACTGGGTGCTGGCGCGCCCGGAGATTTTTTTGAACTCGGTCGGCGACGTCGACCTGCTGCCCAAGGTGCTGCGCGCGGCCGGCGAGCTGGGCTCGGGCCAGCCCCAGGTGCCGGATGCGGCGATGGCGGCGTTCGGCCAGCGCGCCGGGCTGGCCTCGATCTTCGGGATCTAGAGCCTGGATCCCGGCACCGGCAGCTCGGCGCTTGTTCGATCCAGGTCAGCCCACCAAAGAAGAAAAGGGCGGGTGCCCGAAGGCGCCCGCCCGAGGTGATCAGGGAGGTTTGACGATCAGATGTCGTAGTACATCACGAACTCGTAGGGATGCGGCCGCAGCCGGATCGCATCGACCTCGGCTTCGCGCTTGTAGCCGATGTAGTTGTCGACGAAGTCCTGGGTGAACACGTCGCCCTCGGTCAGGAAGCCGTGGTCGGCCTGCAGCGCGTCCAGGGCCTCCTCGAGCGACGCCGGCACGCCCGGCAGCTCGGCCAGCTCCTCCGGCGGCAGGTCGTAGATGTTCTTGTCGACCGGGTCGCCCGGGTCGAGCCGGTTCTTGATGCCGTCCAGCCCCGCCATCAGCATCGCGGAGAACGCCAGGTAGGGGTTGCACGACGGATCGGGGCAGCGGAACTCGGCGCGCTTGGCCTTGGGGCTGTCGGAATACATCGGAATGCGCACCGCCGCCGAGCGATTGCGCAGCGACCAGACCAGGTTGACCGGCGCCTCGTAGCCCGGCACCAGGCGGTGGTAGGAGTTGGTGGTCGGTGCCGCGAAGGCCAGGATCGCCGGCGCATGCTTGAGCAACCCGCCGATATAGTAGCGGCAGATGTCGCTCAGGCCGGCATAACCCGCGGTGTCGCCGAAGGTCGGGGCGTCGCCGTTCCAGATCGACTGGTGCACGTGCATGCCCGAGCCGTTGTCGCCGAACAGCGGCTTCGGCATGAAGGTCGCGGTCTTGCCGTGCGCACGGGCGACGTTCTTGACCACGTACTTGTACTTGATCAGGTCGTCGGCCATCGACACCAGGGTGTCGAAGCGCATGTCGATCTCGCACTGGCCGGCGGTCGCGACCTCGTGGTGGTGACACTCGACGTTGATCCCGATATCGGCCATGACCAGGGCCATCTCGGAGCGAAGATCCATCAGGGTGTCGGAGGGCGGCGTCGGGAAATACCCCTCCTTCGGCCGGATCTTGTGGGCAAGGTTCGGGCCCTCGTCCTCGTCCATGTTCCAGTGCGCCTCGACCGAGTCGACGGCGTACATGCCATAATTGACGTCCTGGCGGTAGCGCACGTCGTCGAACACGAAGAACTCAGCCTCGGGGCCGAAATAGGCGCGATCGCCCAGGCCGGTCGACTTCAGATATTCCTCGGCCTTGCGTGCCACGCCGCGCGGGTCGCGCGGATAGAACTCCTTGGTCACCGGGTCGTGGATGTCGCAGATCAGCACCAGCGTCTTGTGCTGGGTGAACGGATCGAGGAAGGACGTGGTCTCGTCCGGCAACAGCAGCATGTCGGAGGCCTGGATCTCCTGAAAGCCGCGGATCGACGACCCGTCGAAGCCGAGGCCCTCGTCGACCGCATCCGCGCTGAACGCCGTGGCCGGGAACGACGTGTGCTGCCACATGCCGGGCAGATCGGTAAAGCGGAGATCGACGATCTGAACCTCGTGATCCTTGATGGCTTTGATCACGTCCTCGGGCGAGCTGCATCCCAACATCATTGAGTGGGTTCCTTTCGTGCTTGTCTCGGTGTCGTGACGGCCGTTCGCTTGGTTGCCATGCTCCTGACGGGGTCCCGGCCATCGCCGCATCCTGCGGTCGAGGCGCGCCTTTTGGACCTGCTCGGGGCGATCGGTCCTCCTGCGGCGGCCGGCAGTTCTTCCAGCGACTTCCACCGGCCAACCGGGCGACCGCTACAGCGCGTCGGCGCCGCGCTCCCCGGTCCGGATCCGGATCGCGGTCTCCAGGTCGTAGATGAAGATCTTGCCGTCGCCGATCCGGTCGGTCTTGGCGGCGTGTTGGATCGCCTCGACCGCGCGGTCGGCCAAGGCGTCCTCGAGCACGAGCTCGATCTTGACCTTGGGCAGGAAGTCGACCACGTACTCGGCGCCGCGATACAGTTCGGTGTGCCCCTTTTGCCGCCCGAAGCCCTTGACCTCGGTAACGGTCATGCCTTTGAGGCCCACCTCCTGCAGCGCCTCCTTCACCTCGTCCAGCTTGAACGGTTTGATAATCGCCTCGATCTTCTTCATAAGATCCACCGACCCTTTCTAACCTAGCAGTGAGCGCGACCGACGCCGAGCGCATCGCCTGATCTGCTCCCAAGCAGATATCGTGCCAAGCTCGGCAGCGCCCCTGGCAGAGCGATCTCCACCATGGCGCCGACGGTGAGCAAAGCAACGATTGCTTAACCGGTAGTCAATTAGATTAATTTTTGGGCACCAGCAACTGCTGCTGCGGTGCGACAGCCGCTTGACGGTGCTTGATCGCAGCGTCTAAACATCCGCAGCGTGGCGGGCATAGCTCAGTCGGTTAGAGCGCCAGATTGTGGCTCTGGAGGTCGCCGGTTCGATCCCGGCTGCTCGCCCCAGGATGTCCAGGCCGGTCGCGAATATCAGCCGCACCGCGCCAGAATCTCGACCGTGAGCGCTACCAGGTAAAGCCAAGAGGGTCTGGAGGGAATGCGGGGTGGATTCTGCCGGGAGGCCCTCGTGACCGGCGCGGGCGGGTTCACCGGAGCTTGGTTCTGCCAGCACTTGGCGAACAAAGGTGTGACGACACGGGGTAGGTCGGGGATGCCGGACGGTGCCCCGGGCGTCTCGAATCCGAACCTGGAGTTGATGCCCGGCGACCTCTTCGACCGCGAGAGCCTCGAGCGCGCGCTCGACGGTGTCACGATCGTGCAGACCATCGCCACCGGCTTGCCAGTGCCGGGCTACGCCCCCAAGATCGCGCCCAGGCTGAAGCGGATGGCGCGATCGTATCAGGAGGCGGGCCGGCTGTGATCGCCGCCCGGCGCGCGTGTCCCGCGGTCGGGCGCGGTGGCGCCTTGCCGTCGGCCGGGCCGCCACCTCGCTAGCTGCGTTCGAAAGGGATATCATCCGTGTGCGGCATCAGTGGCATCATCTCCGCCGGGCGCAAAGACGTCGTGACGCCCATGACCGAGGCGTTGGCGCATCGCGGTCCGGACGGCTGCGGCTACTACCGGGACGAGCGGATCGCGCTGGGCCAGCGGCGTCTCAGCATCATCGATCTGGTGACCGGCGACCAGCCGATCGGCAACGAGACCGGCGACGTCCAGCTGATCTGCAACGGCGAGATCTACAACAGCCCCGAGCTGCGCCGCCGTCTGCTCGCCGCTGGCCACCGCTTCAGGACCCAGACCGACGTCGAGGTCATCCTGCACCTGTACGAGGACCTGGGCACCGCGTGCGTCAAGGAGCTGCGCGGCATGTTCGCGTTCGCGATCTGGGATTGCCGCAGCGGCAGCCTGTTCCTGGCGCGCGACCACCTGGGGCAAAAACCGCTGTTCTACTGCCGCACCGATCAGGACTTTCTGTTCGCCTCGGAGGTGAAGGGTATCCTGGCGTCCGGCCTGGTCAGCCCGCAGGTCGACCTGGACGGGCTGTGGCACTACGTCTCGATGCGGTTCCTGCCGGACCGCTATTCGCTGTTCAAAGGCATCGAGAAGCTGCCGGCCGGTAGCTGGCTGCTCTGGCAGAACGGTACCGTCACCACCGAGCGATACTGGCAGCTGAGCTTCGCGCACCAGCCCGAGCGTCGCGACGAGCAGGTGATCGACGAGCTCGACGCGCTGCTGCGCGAGACCGTGGAGATGCACCTGCTGAGCGACGTGCGGGTCGGCGCGTTCCTGAGCGGTGGCATCGATTCCGGGCTGGTCAGCGCGCTCATGGCGACGGTCGGCAAGGACACCGTTCCGACCTTCTCGATCGGCGTCAAGGAGCAGGGCTTCAACGAGCTGCCTTATGCCCGCATGGTGACCGAGCGCTACGGCATGGAAGCGCACGAGAAGGTGGTCGAGGCCGATCTGTTCCGCCTGATTCCACCGATGGTCCGCCACATGGACGAGCCGGCCGATCCGTTCGGCGCCGGCGTGTATCTGGTGTCGCGCGTGGCGCGTGAGACGGTCAAGGTGGTGCTGACCGGTGACGGCGGCGACGAGAGCTTCGCCGGCTACGACCGCTTCGTCGGCCAGCGGCTGCTCGACTACTATTGCGTGCTGCCGGCCTGGTTCCGGCGCAGCCTGGTCCGGCGCATCGTCGCGCGCATCCCGGAATCCTTCGGCTACAAGAGCGTCGCGCAGAAGGCGCGCTGGCTCAACGAGATGTCGCTGTTCACCCAGGAGGAGCGCTACGCCCACAGCTTGAGCTTCCTGCGGTTCACCCAGGCGGCCAAGCAGGAGCTGTTCACCGCGGGCGCCCGGCAGCAGGTCGAGGACTACGATTCGCTGGAAAAAATCCTCAGCCTGTTCCGCTCCGACGAGATCGATCACGTGGTCGACCGCATGCTCTATACCGACCTCATGACGCGCATGCCCGACCACTTGCTCATGACGGTCGACCGGATGGCCATGGCGCATTCGCTGGAGACCCGCTCTCCGCTGGTCGACCACAAGGTGGTCGAGTACGCCGCCTCGATCCCGGGCGCGCTCAAGCTCAAGGGCAACCAGCTGAAATACGTCTTGCGCAAGGTCGCCGGGCGCTATCTGCCGCGCGAGCTGATCGACCGGCCCAAGCAGGGCTTCGGGTTCCCGCTGGCGATCTGGATGCGCACCGAGATGCGCGATTTCGTGCGCAATCTGCTCGCCAAGTCGCGCTTTGTCGAGTTGGGGATCTTTGAGCGCGCCTATGTGCAGCGCCTGGCCGACGAGCACATCGCGGGCAAGATCGACCACAACTACCGGCTGTGGCTGTTGATCAACCTCGAGATATGGTATCGCATGTACTTCGAGGGCATGGGTGTTGAGCCAATGCAGCAGGAGATTGGGCGCCTGATGGTGGGCGGGACTCCCGGGGCCGCGGGCACCCTGATGCGTGCGGCAGAGTAACGCGCAGCGTTAGGGTCTCCCGCCTGCCGGTTGCTCCTGCACCTGCTCAAAAACGGCGAGCGTGTCTCTTGCGCACTTCTCCCAGGTGAACGCCTTGGCCCTCTCAAGTCCCCTGGCGACCAGGGTCCGGGCCAGGGTGGGGTTGTTCAGGAGGTCGTGGACCGCCGCCGCGATCGCCTCGACCTGCCTCGGATTGACGAGCAGTGCCGCATCGCCAACCACCTCCGGGCACGACCCGGCCGTGGACGTCACAACCGGGCAGCCGCAGGCCATGGCCTCGAGAAGGGGGATGCCGAACCCTTCGTACAGCGAGGGGAATACGAACATGTCTGCCAGGCTGTAGATCGGCGGCAGCTCCTCGTCCGGCAGCCGCCCGACCAGCACCACGTCGTCCTCAAGGTTGTATCTCGCGATCGACGCCAGCTCTCGCTCGGCCCGATGACCAGCCCCGCCGGCGATCACCAGCTTGTGCGGGATCTTGCCCCGGAGCTGAGCGTACGCCGCGATGATGCCGCTTACGTTCTTCATGGGGTAGATCTTCCCGAGGTAAAGAATGAAACGTTCCGGCAGCTGATACCTTTCTCGCACTGCGTTCAGTCGATGGTCGTCCACGATCCGATAGAATTCGCCGTCGACGCCATGATGAACGGCGACGGTCTTGCCTTTCGCGGCGGAGATGTGCTGCTCGAACTTGTCGGCAGCATCATGGGACGCCACGATGATCGCATCCGCTTTGCTCGAGTACATCCTCGCCGCGAACTCGTGATAAATTCGATTCGGTAGAGAGTAACTCTGAGGGACCTCAAACCAGTCCGCGCCATGCATCATGATCACGGTCTTGCACAGCGTGCGCAACGGGGTCGACATTTTTGGGTTGAAGATCAAGTCGAGCGAAAGCTGCTCGGCCCAGTGCGGGATGACAATCTGATCCCAGAACAGCTTTGAAGGGGCTGGTTTGGCGAGCTCCTTGACATTCGGAAACTGTTGGTAGACCCCAATCGCACTTTCGTCCCTGTGAAGGATGAAATACTCATTGTTCTTGTCGATGGTCGGAAGATGTTGCAGCAGCTTCTTCGTATAGCGCCCAATCCCTCCCGTCTCGGTCGGAAGGTGCCGGAGCATGATGCCAATTCTCACAGATCGAGCCCTCGCGTGGGTTTTTCGGGAACCAGGTGCGCGGGCTGGCGCTGCCGCAGCGCGTGCCAGGGCTTCAGCTCCTTGGTGAGGTCGGCCCACAGGAATGCGCCCGGCAGCGTCGCGATGATTTCCACGACCCGGCCGGCCACCGCAATCGAAATCGCACCCACGGCAGGCACCCCGAACAGACCCAAAAGGAACACGAGCGCTCCTTCCAACACGCCGATTCCCGCGACCGCGACTGGTAGCCGCCCGACAAAAAGAGCAAGCGGCGTGGCGATGATCAGGGCAATCGGAGAGACTGCGATGTCCAGCGCATGCGCCAAGATCCAGAACACCAGGATCGGGAAGCACTGCTCGATCACGGAAAGCGCCCCTACGATCAGCAACTGGCGCACATGATGACGATAGAGACCGTATGCGGCGCCGAACTTTAGGCCGATCCGAGCCAAGCGCGAGTGAGGATGGGCTTCGAACCAGCGCCGTACATGGGTCGAGAGCCGGGGCGCCAGCGGCAGGCCGACGGCCGCGAGGGCGGCCGCCATCGCCGCCAGCGCCCAAGGCAGCAGAAACCACAGCGGCACGGAGGCCGTAAGCGCCATCGCGAGCGCGACCGCCGCCAGGACGCCGGACGCGCTGAGCCCCAGCAGTCGCTCCATGGCGATCGACGCCGCGATCTCCACGATTTTCTTCTGTTGCCGGCCGAGAGCGACGGCGCGGACCACATCGCCCCCCACCGAACTGGGCAGGAAAAACCCCGCGAAGCTCGTCGCGAGGTAGACCCGTGCCGCTCGCAGCCACGGAATGTCGACGCCCTGCGCTCGGAGCAGGGGATACCATTTGCCGATCATCAGAGCGCGATCGGCGAACGCAGCCACCACAGCGGCCGCGATCAGCAGCGGATTTGCCGACAGGAGCAGCGCGCCAAGGCTGCGCAGGTCGACCAGCCACACCAATACGGCGACCAGCACCGCCGACACGGCGACGTTGATCAGGGCTCTCAAGCCACGAACAGGCGCACGTCGGATTTCGGCCAACTCTGTTTCCATCATATCCAGTCAAACCGCCGGGGTGCGGGACCGCCGGGCCGAGCGCACGCTCCCCTCCCGACTGGTGGCGCAGTATATCATGCAAATTCGGCATGATGAGTAGGAACAGGCACGATGCTCATGAGGGCCGTGGCGCGGCCCGAGCGGCGCAGCAGCGATCGATGCACGTCGGGTGCGGCCATCATCGGCTGCGCTACCGGTCGCCGCTCCTGCCCTGCCGGTCACCGGCCGCCTCGGCTGCTACGCCGCGGGAACCCGGCGGCGGCCGTGCCGGGCCGTCGGGCTCCCCCGGTCGGTCCACAATGCCGCGGTGCGCTGCACGATTTCGTGTGCGGGGGGCGAGGCCACTGACGCTTGACGGTCCTCCGGGGGACCGTCTAAACGTCCAAACGGGATGAGGCCTGGGTCAATGGGCGGAACGCGGTGGACCCGGGTCAACAGTTGGTCGCGGCCGCTCGTCCGAATCGTTTGCTGGTTGGGGCGGCGGCTCGGACCACAATGCGGCAGCGTAACTCGTCGTCACAAACTCACGTTCGGCAATAAGGAGTCATCGTTCGCGTGGAGGAGGCGACCTGCATAGCGAAGCTGCGCGGATGGCCCAGAGCCGCGTGCGATCGCAGGGGCGCGGTCTGCGGCCGCACCCGGTGATCTTTGGGCAACGTCGCTTGCCTCGATCAATCCGCTGGTAGTTTCCGATGACAGCATCACCCGTGCTAGAGGTCGTTAGGCGTGCCGCCCAGGCCGAGGACGTCGTGGCGGCGCTGACCAATACCGACGTTGCCGGGCTGACCGGCAGGGAAGTGACCGTCATCAGCCGGCAGATCGAAAAGCTGTGCGAGCGTGCCGACGTTCGGATTGCCTACTTCGGCAATCACACGATCGATCCGCTGCCGCAGTATGTCAGCGTGGCCGCGGCCGCCCGCGGTCTGCTGGTCGCCGGTCACGTCGGCAGTTTCAACCAGTACTATCAGGAGATCCTCGGTGGATCCCAGGACCTGAAAGCGTTCGACCCCCAGCTGATCTTTCTGAGCCTGTCGATCCGCGAGCTGGCTCCCCAGGTGTTCTACGGCTTTTCTGGGTTGAGCGAGGAAGACAAGCGAGCCGCGCACGAATCGATCCTCGGCCACGTGGTGGATTGGGTCAAAGAAGCCATCAAGGCCACCAACGCGTCGATCCTGATCGCCAACTTCGTGGTGCCGCCCGCCCGCCAGAGCGGGCTCGCGGACCTCCATCAGGCGGCTGGCGAGACCGCATTCTACCTGCGCCTCAATCTGGAGCTGATGGAGCGCCTGGCCGGCAATCCGAGGGCCTATCTGTTCGACATGGAGGGCGTGGCGGGTCGCTTCGGCAAGGCGCGCGCCTTCAACCCGGCGATGTACTTCCTGGCGCGCATGCCCTGGCATGACGGACTGCTGCCCCATCTCGCCGACGAGCTGTTGCGCTACCTCCATGCCTATCTGGGACGCACCAGGAAGTGCCTCGTGCTGGACCTGGACAACACGCTCTGGGGTGGCGTGCTGGGCGAGGAGGGGCCCGAGGGGGTCGAGATCGGCCCCGGCAGCGCCATGGGCGAGGCCTATCTGGCGTTTCAGCACACGATCGCGACCCTGAAGAACCGCGGCATCCTGCTGGCGATCAACAGCAAGAACAACGAGGAGGACGTGCGCGAGGCCTTTCGCCTGCGCACTGAGATGCCGCTCAAGCTGGAGGATTTCTCGGCGCTCCGGATCAACTGGCAGAACAAGCATGACAATCTGGTGGCGATTGCCGAGGAGCTGAACATCGGTATCGACAGCCTGGTCTTCGTCGACGACAACCCGGCGGAGTGCACGCTGGTCGAGGAGATGCTGCCCGCGGTCAGGGTGGTTTGCCTGCCCAGCGACCCGGCCGACTACGGCGATCTGTTGCTCGATCTGATCGAGTTCGAGAAGCTCAGCATCACGGACGAGGACCGCGCGAAGGCCAGCCAGTATCAAGAGCAAAGGCAGCGTGCCGAGCACCGTCGGGTGGTCGGCGATCTCGATGCTTATCTGGCGGGCCTGCGGACCGAGATCCGGATCCGGGCCCCGTCGGACGCCCAGCGCGGCCGGGTTCACCAGCTGTTCTCGAAGACCAACCAGTTCAATCTGACCACCAAGCGTTATACCCCTGCAGACATCGATCGGTTCATGTCCGATGACCGTTTTGTGCTTCGAACGATCGATGCCACGGATCGTTTCGGTCCGCTCGGCGTTATCGGCTTGTATCTGATCGATCTGTCGGACAGTCTGCCCTGTGTGGACAGCTTTCTGATGAGCTGCCGGGCGATCGGCCGCGGTATTGAGACCGCCGTGATGAACACGATTAAGGAGGAGTTCTTGCTGGACCAACGGCACGAAGCGCTACTGGCTGACTTCGTCCCGACCAAGAAGAACGTGCCGGCGCAGACCTTTTACGAGTCGCAGGGTTTTGCTCGGGTGGCGCAAAGCGAGTCCGGTCGGCAATCGTTTCGGCTCGGCGCCGATGAGGCGCGTCCGATCGCGTGCCCCCACGTCGCGATCGGTTGAGTCGGGACGCCACGATGAACAACAAACTTAGGGAGATCGTCTCGGAACTGTTCGAGGTCGATCCGTCCGAGGTCAAGGATGAGTTGACGCCCGAGGATGTGGAGCTGTGGGACTCGTTGAATCACCTGAGGCTGGTCAGCGCCGTCGAGGAGGAATTCCAGGTCAAGCTGTCGATGAAGGAGATCGAATCGATCCGCAGCCTGGCAGCGCTCCGCAGGCTAATCGAGCAACGAACGTGAAGATGAGCCCGGCAAAGCTCGTGCAGCGGTTTCTGCTGCCGAGCTTTGTGGTCAGTCTCGTCTATGCCTTCCGGTTCGGCGCCTTGATCAGCCACCGGGCGGAGGTCGAGTTCAGTCCGCTGCTCAAGCTGGGCAAGCGCACCAAGATCAGTTCCTTTACCAAGATCAAGGCATCCGACGGGCCGCTGACGATCGGCGAGCGGGTGTCGATCGGCACCGGCTGCTTCATCCACGCCTCGAGCGGCGGCGTCACCATCGGCGATGACAGCATGATCAGCCCCAACGTCTCGATCGTCGGCAACAACTATCGTTACGATCGGCTCGACATCCCGGTCCAGCAGCAGGAAGCCGTATCGAAGGGAATCTCGATCGGCAAGGACGTGTGGATCGGCGTGGGCTGCGCGATCCTGGATGGTGCCAGCATTGGCGACCACGTCATCGTCGCGCCGAATGCCGTCGTCTCGGCGGCGATTCCGGCGAACGCGATCGTCAGCGGAAATCCGGCCAAGGCGGTATTCTCCCGGCGCTGACCTCTGGCCTCGTCGGGAACGGCGGCGACTTCGGCAGGCGTCGACGCATCGGGCGAGGCCGCCCGATATTCTCGGCTCAGGAAATGCCGCGTCTGATGTAGAACCAGGCCCCTGGCAGCAACAGCAACAGACCGCATATGCGGATCAACAGCGCCAGCGCTAACGACGTCTCCGGGGGCATGCCGACGAGACCGAACAGGTAGACATAGGCGACTTCGCGCACGCCCAAAGCGGCGATCGAGAAGGGCATAAGGCCGACCAGCATGGTGACCGGCACGATCACGATGAAGTAAGGGAATGGTAGTGGGGCTCCGAGCGCCGCGGCCCCGACTGCCGGCAGCAGGCAGCGGTTCAGCTGGAGGATCACGCCAAGGGCCAGCGACCCCAGCAGGAGCTGGGGTTGACGCCTATAGTCATCGAGGACCGCATAGATCTTCCGGAGCCCGCGGCGCACCGGTGCCAACCAGCCGGTCGCGAGCGCGAGCAAGCTGGCGTATCGAAGCGTCGGGCTCATCAGCCCGGCCACACCGACGATCATCACGGCGAGAGCGATCCAGGCGAACGGCCCGTACTCGGCCGGCAGACCGGGCGGTCGCAGTCCGAGCCCGATCAGGACCAAGAGGATCAGGGCGAACAAGCCGAGGATTTGTTCGACCAGCACGGAGGTTACCGAGAGCGCCAGGTTGGAGGTGGTTCTCGACAGCCCGTACACCCGCACGGCCTCGACGCCGACGTTTCCCGGTGTGAGATAGCCGGCGAAACTGCTGACGAACACCAGGCGGATGATTCCCCACAAGGTCACTGACGCATGGTTGCCGCGGACCAGCAGGTACCAGCGGAGCGCGGCGATCAGCCGATCGACCAGGAGCACGAGCGGGAGCAGGGCCAGGCAATCCAGCCTGCTGGCGGCGAGCACGCCGAGAGCCTGGCGCAGGTCGACCCAATAGAACAGGAGCGCCAGCAAGGCGATGCCGAGGCCAAGCCGGAGCCAGCGCGACGACAATGCGGGCGAGGCTCTGGCGCAAAGGTCCGCTATCGTTTGCATGGCTCGTTCGGGCGCGGTCAGTGCGCACGGCGCCGTGACCGCGTCGGGCCGGGGCTGCTGCGGGCGGGTCAACAGACCGCCTTCGCTCGGATGCGCTGGCTGATCTTGCGCTCCAGGATGCGGGTCAGCGTGCTTCGGCCCTGGCCGGGCAGACGCTGCAGACAGTCGCCTTTGACCCTGGGACAGTGGTAAGCGCGGTCGCCGGCGCGGTTCGTCCGACGCTCCGGCAGCACCCCCCGGACATTGGTGAGGTCCCCGACGTCACGCGCCGCCCGAACCACAACCTTCGAGCCGACGGCACAGGCGTCGCAACGATGCCGAACCTCCTTGCCCGTGAGACGTTGCTCGATCCGCTCTGACGCACGCCTCACATGGATCGATCGCTCATACGTCGCGGCCATCGCGTCGTCAAGGCAGCCACGACCATCAAGGCGTTCGCGCCAGTGGCGAGGCCGGGCGCTTGTTGCTGCTGACTAGAACATGAATGGCAGGGATTACATTTTCGTTAACCTTGTTCTGTTGCGCCTCCGATTGTCTTGCACGGCGCCTGAGCGCGCAAGGGCATCCGAGACCGCAAGCTCGCTTTCCAAGGCGCTGACGGAGCCCGGCATGCTAGGGTTTGCTCCAAGCCCGCACAGCGGCTGCCCGACGTTTGCCGACATGTCCGACGGCAGGACGGGCTTTCCTCGCAGGGGGGCGCGGCCTATCCTGGCGCCGGACGTGAGATCTTTGGGGGCAGCGCGGCACTGCACGGCATCGATGACGGTCAGCGCGGTTAATTCGGCGATCTATGGCGGCCTGTTCACGACCGCTGCGATGCGCGCGGTGTTCGCGGACCAGGCCCGCCTGCAGCGTATGCTCGACGTCGAGGCGGCGCTGGCGAGGGCCCAGGCACGGCTCGGCCTGATCCCCGCCGCCGCTGCCGAGGAGATCGCCGCCAAGGCGAAGCTCGAGCTGTTCGATCTGGACGCGATCCGCAAAGGCACCGAGCTGGCCGGCTATCCGATCGTGCCGCTGGTCAAAGCGCTCGGCGCAGCGTGCGAGGGCCACGCCGGCCGCTACGTCCACTGGGGTGCGACCACCCAGGATATCGTCGACGGTGCGCTGGTGCTGCAAATTCGCGACGCCCTGACGCAGATTTCGGACGACCTCGACGCAATTCTGCGCCGCTTGTCGGACCTCGCGACGCAGTTTCGCGACACGCCGATGGCCGGCCGCAGCCATCTGCAGCATGCCCTGCCGATCACCTTCGGCTTCAAATGCGCGGTCTGGCTCAGCGCCTTGCAGCGTCACCGGCGGCGCCTGGAGGCCTTGCGCGGCGAGGTGCTGGTCGCCCAGTTCGGCGGAGCGGTCGGCACGCTCGCCTCGCTCGGCGGCGACGGCATCGCGGTGCTCGAGGCGGTGGCCGAGGAGCTGGAGCTCGCCGTGCCTCCGATCGCCTGGCATGTCGCGCGCGACGGGCTGGCCGACGCTGTGTGCTTCCTCGGCCTCTTGACCGGCTCGCTCGGCAAGATCGCGACCGATATAGCACTGCTCATGCAGACCGAGATCGGCGAGGTCGCCGAGCCGCACCAGCCGGGCCGCGGCGGCTCCAGCACCATGCCGCAAAAGCGCAATCCGATCGCCTGCGAGTTCATCCTTGCCGCCGCCAGGAACGTCCGCCAGCTGGTGCCGGTCATGCTCGATGCCATGCTCCAGGACCACGAGCGCGCGACCGGTCCCTGGCATGCCGAATGGATCGCGCTGCCACAGGCCTTTGCGCTCAGCGCCGGCGCACTGCACCACACCCGCGCGCTGCTCGAGGGCCTGACCGTCGATCCCGCGCGCATGCGCCGCAATCTCGATCTCACCCAGGGAATGATCACGGCCGAGGCGGTGATGATGGCCCTGGCGCCGGCACTCGGCCGCGAGGAGGCGCATCACGTGGTCGCGGCCGCCTGCCACAAGGCGTTGGCGTCCGGCCAGCATCTGCTCGAGACGCTGAGCGCCGAGCCGGAGGCGGCCGCCCATCTGTCGCGCGACCAGCTCGAGCACCTGCTCGATCCGGAGAACTACACCGGTCTGGCCGGCGCATTCGTCGATCGCGTCGTTGCTCAAAGCCATCGCTGAAAGAGGCGCCATGCCCCACACACAGGCCAACGGCATCCAGATCTACTACGAGATGAGCGGCCCGCCCGACGCGCCGGTGGTGATGCTCAGCAACTCGCTCGGCACCCGGCTCGAGATGTGGGATCCGCAGATCCCGGCGCTGACCGAGGGCTACCGGGTGCTGCGTTATGACAGCCGCGGCCACGGCCGCAGCGACGCGCCGCCGGGCGCCTACACGATCGCGACGCTGGGCGAGGATGCCCTGGCGCTGCTTGACGCGCTCGGCCTCGCCGAGATCCATTTTTGCGGGCTCTCCAAGGGCGGCATGGTCGGCCAGTGGCTGGCCAGCCATCATGGCGACCGTCTGCTCAGCCTGACCCTGTGTGCGACGGCTGCGCGGCTCGGCCCGGCCGAGCTCTGGGATCAGCGGATCGAGCAGACCGCGCGCGAGGGCATGGCGGCGATCGTGGATGGCGTCACCGAGCGCTGGTTCACCGCCGGCTATCGCGCCACGCCGCGGCCAGAGATCGATCAGGTGCGTGCGATGATCCTGGCGACCTCGCCCCAGGGCTATGGCGGCTGCTGCGCGGCGATCCGCGACATGGACCAGCGCGAGACGATCCGCTCGATTCGCACGCCCACCCTGATCGTCGCGGGCGCCGACGATCCCGCCACCACGGTCGACGTCATGCGCGACCTGCACGAGCGTATCCCGGGCTCCCGCTTCGTCGAGATCCCCCAGGCCGCGCATCTGCTCAACATCGAGCAGGCCGAGCGCTTCAACCGGACGCTGACCGCTTTCCTCGACGCACAATCAAAGGACTGAACCATGGACCAGGAACTGCACGCGCGTGGCCTCAAGAACCGCAAGGAGGTGCTGAGCGAGGCCCATGTCGAGCGCTCGTTCGTGACCGCGGACGCCTTCTCGATGCCCTATCAGGACCTGGTCACCGAGTACTGCTGGGGCGCGATCTGGGACCGCCCCGGCCTGCCGCGCAAGACCCGCAGCCTGCTCAACCTCGCCATGCTGACCGCGCTGAACCGCGAGGAAGAGTTCAAGCTGCATGTGCGTGCCGCGTTCCGCAACGGCGTCACCAAGGAGGAGATCCTCGAGGTCCTGCTGCAGACCATGATCTACTGCGGCGTGCCGGCCGCCAATTCGGCGTTCAAGCAGGCGCGCGAGGTGTTCGCCGCCATGGACAAGGAGGATGCCGGCTGAGCCATCGGTTCGGGTGACATGGCGACAGTCAGCCTGAGAAAGCTGCGCAAGCGGTTCGGCAAGATCGAGGCGGTGCGCGGCATCGACCTCGAGATCGCCGATCGCGAGTTCGTCGTGCTGGTCGGTCCCTCGGGCTGCGGGAAGAGCACCACGCTGCGGATGATCGCAGGCCTCGAAGAGGTTAGCGAGGGCGAGGTCTGGATCGGCGATGCCATGGTCAACGAGCGCGCGCCCAAGGACCGCGACATCGCGATGGTGTTCCAGGACTACGCGCTCTACCCGCATATGTCGGTGTTCCAGAACATGTCGTTCGGCCTGGAATATCGCGGCTACGGCAGGGCCGAGATCCGTCGGCGGGTCGAGCACGCGGCCGGCATCCTCAACATCGCCGAGCTGCTCGACCGGCGCCCCAAGCAATTGTCGGGCGGCCAGCGCCAGCGGGTCGCGATGGGCCGGGCGATCGTGCGCGATCCGAGCGTGTTCCTGTTCGACGAGCCGCTCTCCAACCTTGACGCCAAGCTGCGCGTCCAGATGCGCACCGAGATCAAGAAGCTGCATCAGCGGGTCGCGACCACGGTGGTCTACGTCACCCACGACCAGGTCGAGGCGATGACGCTGGCCGATCGGATCGTGCTGATGCGCGATGGCGAGATCGAGCAGATCGGCAGCCCGGGCGAGATCTACAACGCGCCGGCCAGCACCTATGTCGCGAGCTTTTTGGGCTCGCCCACCATGAACCTGGTGCCGGCCGAGGTGGTGCCGGCCGAGAACGGGCTGGCGATCCGGATCGACGGCCGGACCGCCTGGCCGCTGCCGGCCGGCCAGCTCGAGCGCTATGCCGCCGCGCGCGGCAAGACGGTGATTCTTGGCCTGCGGCCGGAGAGCTTTGCGCTGCGCCCGGATGGCGACAGCTATACGCGGCTCGAGGCGGTCGCCGAGGTGATCGAGCCGCTCGGCAGCGACACGCTGGTGTTCTTCAATCTGGCCGACACCGAGATGGCGGCGCGCCTGCCGCCGGATTGCGCCTGCGCGCCCGGCGAGCCCTTCACCGTCTATCCCGACCTTCGCCGGATGCATCTTTTCGACGCGACCACGGGCAGCGCCCTGTAGGATCGCAGCGCACACGAGCGTCCTCTGTACCGACGGTGGGCTACCAAAGCGCTCGTCGCACGCCTATCTGAACGATGCGGGCGGTTCCAGGGCTGGACATGGAAAACGCAGACGTCACGCGCAAGCTGGCGGTCATTCTCGCGGCCGATGTGGTCGGCTACTCGCGCCTCATGGCGGCGGACGAGGAGGGTACGCTTGCGCTCTTGAACACCCGCCGCCGGGTCAGCGATGAGCTGATCGCCCGGCACCGCGGGCGCATTTTCGGCACCGCCGGCGACAGCGTCATGGCCGAGTTCGCGAGCGCGGTCGAGGCTGTGCGTTGCGCCGCCGCGATCCAGCAGGAGAACCGGCGACACAACGCCGACTTGCCCGAACCGCAGCGCATGCAGTTTCGGGTCGGCGTCAATCTCGGCGATGTTATGGTCGGCGGCGACAACCTGTTCGGCGACGGGGTCAACGTCGCAGCGCGCCTGGAAGGCATGGCGCAGCCCGGCAGCATCTG
>CAVSVZ010000068.1:0-34884 GCA_963731495.1 uncultured Alphaproteobacteria bacterium | reverse complement strand
TCATTCTGTACACTTCAACAACTACGTATTGCTGTATCCCGCCCCTCCTATAAGTTCAGGCTTCAAAAGCGAGTGCAGGTCTCCCACCACGCCTCCCGACTGGCAAGCGTCAATTATGATATTGGTTTGACTTGGTTGGGCCTCGTTCACTGCAGCAAACAAATCGATAATTCCAAGAGCCGATGCTGATAACATTCTGGCTTCACTATCTACGACACAGATATAATACCCGCCGGATTTTACTACCCCGTGTCCAGCAAAATAGAATGTAAAGGTATCTATTTTGTCGCAATCAAACAAAGCTTGGCGTATTGTCTCACGTATCTTACTAAGCGTTGGCGAGCACAGTAAAATGGATCTTTGCGGATCATATTGCCCAATACTAGCGTCAACGAGGGTTCTATGCATCCGGCTCGCATCGTTCACTGCTCCGTGCAGTCTATCGAGGAATTCATAATGATCACATCCAATAGAGAGTGCGATTCTCTTCATTTGCTATGTCTTCCTTTAAACCTACCGAGGCGCTCCCCTTCGCGAACCAAGGCGGCGGAAATCTTCTCCTGTTTTATCTGCTCGACCTTCTTTTCAATTTCCGGACCCTGCTTGCGTAGGTCGTCCAGAAAGGCATCGACCATTTCCGGTGATAGCCCATGAATTTCCGGAAGACTGGAATCCCATGCCTATCAATTCCAAACT
This sequence comes from uncultured Alphaproteobacteria bacterium, assembly GCA_963731495.1. Taxonomy (GTDB): domain Bacteria; phylum Pseudomonadota; class Alphaproteobacteria; order Geminicoccales; family Geminicoccaceae; genus DASUGG01. The sequence goes on along the minus strand of CAVSVZ010000068.1, from coordinate 34,188 downwards.
CAATTTTTTGTAGCATTTCTAAAAAAGCCTTGGCATGAGATCCCGACTTTTTGAGAGATGTTGTATTACCAACGGCATTGGCCGCCTTACTCACCTCATCATAAACCATTTGTATAAAACTCGCATGCATGGAATTCGGCGAGATCAAGAACATCTTTTTCATTGCGTTAATATCATGGCTAATGATGTCGTCAAATTTTACAATCATCCCATGCTCAACTGAACGCATCTCCGAAATGCCAGCGTCTGTGTCGTTTTTCCACGCTGTGCCATGTCGATATGCTTGGACATTCTCCGCCGGCATGAACTCAGCACGTTTCTTGGCGAGATACGATCTGAGGCTGTCCCGGAAGGACCTGTTAAATTTGGCCAGCTCGGAGCCATATTCGAAGGCAATGCGCCGGTCTTCAGGCATTCGGATCACCGCCGGATAGGATGTTCGGGCAGCCCAAAATCGATCCCCTTCTCTTCGCCAAAAAGCCGTAGCGCGATTTCGGCAAGACTTCCCCGTGCGGTACCGCGCCGCAACGCTCGCTCAGGATGCGGCGGGCCTCCTCTTGCATCGAGTGGCCGTGCTCAGCTGCGCGCACGCGCAGCCGATCCTTACGGCAGGGCCGTGGTTGCGGATAGTGAGCGCGGTCATCTTAGGGCCAACCCGAAGTGTGCATGCATTGATGATATGATGCTGACGGCATTGCCAGCAAGCCCGCCAGATTTCGTGGTGTATTTTTTCCTATTATCGGGTACAGTGGCACCTCCGGGTGGTCGCCCCGGGTCCCTCAAGCACCTTTCGGCGATGATCCCCTATGTCCAGATCCAGAGCCGCGCAGCGCGCGGCGGCAAAGAACCCGGCGCGCCTTGGGGCTCGCACGGGAGTGTGGTCGTACTCCTATCGCGGGCTGGAATTTGGGAGGCGCCCTCTGCCAAGCCCGCAGCCGTGGATCGACCATGGCGCAAAAAAAACGCAGGAACGAACCCAATCACGTGCGGGAAAAACAACAGGTTAGCGGTTTTCGACGAAGCGAAGCTCCGGCATCGACCCGGATGGTTGCCGGTCCTGTCCAGCGTCGCGCGGTAGCGGTTCGGCGCGAGCGCGCGCGAGGCCGGGATGCCACCGGCCGCGCTCCCGGGCACGCATGACTTGCCTTGCCACGGCTCGAGGCCACATTGTCGCCGGCCCTGATTGCAGGGGGGCACCACCCGGCGCCCCAGAGCCTGCCAGATGCCCGACCGGCCCGGCGTCCTCCCGCCCCGCTCCGCTCGCTCCCGCCGGCGGCGCAGGCACGGATTTCCCACGGTCTCACGGACCATCCGAACGTGAGGGTAAAGCAACATGGCTAACGCTTCGTTGCCGCCCAAAACCCATACACCGAACTGCGCCACATCGATCGGTTCCGCCCCGCGCGCAGCGAGCGAGAACGAAGTGCCAGACGATCCCGAGCCCCGCAGGAATCCTGCCGAATCCGAGATCGTCACGCCACAAGGCCCGATGCTGCGCGCAAGCGCCGCAGGGTCCGTCCTGGCACGGGAGGAGCAACCGAAGGAACCCGAGCGCCGCGTTCCAGCCACGGGCGCCGGGCGCCTATCGAAAAACCGAACGATCCCAAGCGTCGCAGGAATCTGGCGAATCCGAGATCAGGACGACACCCACGAACCCAGGGTCACATGGCCAGGGCGGCGCTAGCAGACCAAGGTGCGCGGCTTCGGCAGCACGCACTGGGCCACGGCATATTGCCGGTTCTCGCCCGGCCGGATCGGTGTGTCGTCGAGCCGGGCCAGGCCCAGATAGGTCACTTGCACCTTGGCGAGGCCCTGGCGCTCGAAGCCGAGCTCACGGGCGGCCGCCTGCGACAGGTCGATCAGACGATTGCCGACGAACGGCCCGCGGTCGTTGACCCGCAGGACCAGCGTGCGGCCGTTGGCGAGATTGGTGACCTGCACGATGCTCGGCAAGGGCAGGGTCGGATGTGCCGCGGTCAGCGCGCCTATATCGTAGACTTCGCCATTGGCGGTGTAGTGGCCGTCATAGTCCGCGCCGTACCAGGACGCGATGCCGGTCGCTTCATACCGGGTCACGTATTGCGGCCGATACCAGGTGCCGTTGATCTTGTAGGGCTGGCCGATCTTGAAGTGGGGCCGGGGCTCGGGTGAGCTACAGCCGGCGAGCATCGCGAGGCCTGCAAGCGCGAGCCAGACCACCATCGTTCGTCGCACGTGTGACACCCGCTTTGTTTCGCCCTTTCAACATCATCAAGACCACAGTTCATTGGCCATGGCAACGGGGCGGATGATCGGCTTGCCGGCGCGCGAGCGAGCGCGTAGCGTCCGGGGCGGGCAACGAGGGGGGACGCTTGGCCATGAAGATCGGGGCCATGAAGATCGGGATCGTCGGCAGCGGGGCGATGGGCTCCGTCTACGGCGCGCTGCTGGCGGACGCCGGCAACGAGCTGTGGATGCTGGATCGCTGGCAGGAGCACATCGAGGCGATGCGCACCAAGGGCCTGCGCTGCGAGGGCGCCAGCGGCGACCGCACGGTCGAGGTCCACGCCACCACCGACGCCGCCGAGGCGGGCCCCTGCGAGCTGGTGATCGTTGCCACCAAGGTCATGGACATCGAGGATGCGGTGCGCGCCGCCGCGCCGATGATCGGGCCGGACAGCCTGGTGCTGGCGATCCAGAACGGGCTCGGCAATGTCGAGCGCATCCAGAAGGTGCTCAGCGCCGAGAACCTGCTGTTCGGCATTGCCGGCGGCTTCGGCGCCGAGATCATGGCGCCAGGCCACGTCCATCACAACGGCATGGAGGCGATCAATCTCGCCGAGCTTTCAGGGGGTCTCTCGGCGCGGCTGGAGCGGGTCGGCGGGGTCTGGCGCGAGGCCGGTTTCACGGTCAACCTGTATGACGATCTGTGGCCCGTGGTCTGGAGCAAGCTAGTCGCCAACGTCGCGTTCAGCGCGATCTGCACGGTCACCGGCATGCGCACCGGCCAGGTGTGCGCCAATGAGTGGGCCTGGGGCATCGCGCGCGCCTGCGTCGAGGAGGCGGTAGCGGTCGCCGCGGCCAAGGGAGTCAAGCTCGCCTATGACGATCCGGTGCGCTGGGTGTGGGATTTCGCCCACAAGATCCCCCATGCGCGCCCCTCGATGTATCAGGATGTCCGCGCCGGCCGCCGCTGCGAGATCGATACGATCCAGGGCGGCGTGGTCGCCGAGGGCCACAAGCTCGGCATTGCCACGCCGACCTGCAGCCTGATGGTGCAGCTGGTCAAGGCGCTCGAGGCGAAGTCACGCGACCACGGCGACGCCTACCAGGCGCTTTAGGGGAAGCCTCGCCAGGCAGCATGCGCCACACCCGGCCGCCACCTGACGAGGCCCTTGTGTCGCTTCGAAGCGTGGGGCGGCCACCCCGCAGATGTGGTCGTGCTCGGACACCAGATGTTGTCGTCCTCGGGCTTGATGGGGTGGATGGCCCCGTCACGGCATCATTGTGCCAAAGGTGGGCTGTCTTGCGGTCCAACGGAGGGCAGCCAGCCATGCAGCAGGCTAGCACGATCGGTCTGGACCTGGCCAAGCAGGTGTTCCGGGTGCATGGGGTTGATGGGGCGGACAAGGTGGCGGTACGGCGGACGCTGCGGCGCGGCCGGGTGCTGGCGTTCTTTGCCAGGCTGCCGCGCTGCCTGGTCGGGAGCCTGCGCCACGGCGCATTACTGGGCGCGCGAGCTGATCAGGCCTCGATCCACGGTACCCATCAGGGCCTGCGGTCTTCGGCCGCGCCAACAGGCCGGACACATGACCGCAAGGGACCACCGCTGTCCAAACACGCACAAAACCCTTGCCAGCGGGGGCATCCACACATGACCCGGAGACCCAAGGGAACGGAGCGGTGCGCCCGCTCCACCCCCCGTCGGCTTGATCGCAACCGTCGCCGTACGGATCGATCATGCCCTTCGATCGCGAATGATCCTCCAAATTTCTCGATCGCGACACTAGATGGCGAAGAGCGCGCTCGCGAGCTCGTCGAGCGTGCCGATGTCCTGGAGCGGCAGCAGCGCCGCGATCGGCTCGAACACGTCCATCGTGTGATGTTGTGCAAGGCCGACCGCCTGGCGGTGCAGCGCCAGCCCCAACGTCTGGCGGGCAAAGTCGTTGCCGATCGGCCAGTCGCTGGCCTGCAGGAACGCGCGGAACAGCGTTTTGTCGCAGCCGAACAGGTCGCGATAAACCTGGATCAGCTCCAGGTGCCGGTCGCTCACCATCGCATCGCCCCAGTCGATGATCCCGGCGAGCCGGCCATGCTCGACGAACACGTGGTTGGCGCACAGGTCGGCGTGGACGAACACCCGCTCGAACGGCGCGAGCCGGGCCAGGTAGGCGTCGATCTGCGCGACCAGATGGGGCGGCAGCGAGCTCTGCGCCGCGGCGGCAGCCACGTTCGGCGTTGCCCAGTCCTCGTGCGTCGCAACGCCCGAGACAGGCAGCGCGTGAAGGCGCCGCACCTGTCCTCCCAGCGCCACCGCAAGCGAATGCCGCTGCTCGGCCGACAGCTCGGCGCGCCAGGACGCGACCCCGGGCATGCGGGTGGTGATCAGGTAGGGCCATGGGTCGTGATCGTCATGCAGACGCCCCGTGGCCAGCAGCCTGGGCGCGGCGATCTCCGGATCGGTCGCGATCAGAGCCTGCGCTGCGCGTTCGGCCCGGTAGCTCTTCCGCCACCAGGGGACATAGCCGAACAGCTTCACCACCACATCGCCGCAGACGAAGGTCGGGTAGGTCGGGTTGAACCCGGGTGCCGGTTCCCGTCCGGCGTCGGCCAGCCCGTGTCGCTCCAGGATCCCGGCGAGGTATGGCCACCAGAAGCCGACGTCGCCGAGGCGCGAGACGAAGTCCTGGCGCGACGCGAAGGTGGGCGGTGCAGGCATCGCGCCCGTGTAGCCGGATCCGGCGTGCCCGACAATGACCGCTCATGGCGCGTCGCCGAGCATCAGGCGCATCAGCGGCCGGTCCGGGCGGCGGCGCGCGATCTCGCAAAAGCCGGCGTTGCGGAAGGTCGAGGCCAGGCCGTGATAGAGCCCGGTCGGCGGTCGCCTGTCATCCGTGTCGACCGGACAGGCATCGAGCAACCGTGCGCCGTTCTCGCGCGCCCAGAGAATCGCGCCATCGAGCAGGGCGGCGGAAACGCCTTGGCGGCGACATCCCGCCCTGGTCACGAAGCAGGAGATGCCCCAGACGCGCGGATCGTCCGCCGGCGCATCGGCGGTGGGCGCGGTCAGCCGCCGGGCGCCGTTCCATCCCGGCACGTCGGCACGCGGGCCGACCTGGACCCAGCCGACCGGATCGCCGTCCCGATAGGCGATCAGGCCGGGCGGCGGCCCTGCCTCGACGCGCGCCCGGAACAGGTCGCGGGCCTTCGCCCCGAGTGCTGCCTCGAAGTCGCGGCGCGGCAGGCGCCAGTACATGCACCAGCAGCGGCCGCAATCGCCGCGCCCGCCGCCGAACACGGTCTCCAGGTCGGCCCACCGCTCCGGGGTCAGCGGCGCAGTTCGGACCGCTGCCGAACGGTCTGTCTCGATGGTGCGGGCCATGCGCCATGCTTGGCGCCCCGATCCGAGAGGTCAAGCGGGAGACGAGATCGCCCGAGCAACGATCTGCTCGCGCAGCACGATCCGGTGACCACCGTCGCTGTCCCTTGACACGCGGCCGCGTCGGGGCGGACGATCGATCGGCATTTGCAGTAGGCGGGAGGTGGCGATGGCTGGTCTCTCCATGGCATTGTTGGCGGGCGCGGCGTTGTGCGCCCTGGTTCCGGTCGCCGCCCAGGCGCAGAGCGGCGCCCTGCCCGAGGGCGCCGGCAAGCAGCTGGTCGAGGGGATCTGCACCGGCTGTCATCAGACCAGCCAGATCACCCGCAGCTCCGGCTATACCCGCGAGGGCTGGCAGGAGCTGACCAGCACGATGATCGATCTGTCGGGCGACCCGGAGACGCGGGACGCGATCACGCGGATATCTGGCCGCGCATTTTCCGCCGAACGACAACCGCGCAGCCAAGCTGGTCCCGGGCGATCCCGAGGTCGCGTTCAAGGAATGGCAGGTGCCGACGCTGGGCCAGCGCTCGCGCGATCCGGTCGAGGCGCCCGACGGCTCGATCTGGTGGGCCGGCCAGTGGGGCAATCTGATCGGCCGGATCGATCCCGCGACCGGCGAGATGACCGAGTATCCGCTGCCGGCGAACGCCATGCCGCATTCCGTGACGATCGATGACGCCGGCAAGGTCTGGTACACCGGCAACCAGAACGGCACGGTCGGCATGCTCGACCCGAAGACGGGCGAGATCACCGCGTACAAGATGCCGGACCCGGCCGCCCGCGACCCGCATACGGCGGTGTTCGACGACGACGGCATCCTCTGGTTCACCCTCCAGCAGAGCAACATGATCGGCCGGCTGGATCCGAAGAGCGGCGATGTCAAGCTGGTCACCATGCCGATCGAGGGTGCCCGGCCCTACGGCATCAAGATCGACGCCGACGGCCATCCCTGGTTCGCCTGCAATGGCAGCAACTGCCTGGTCGAGGTCGACCCCGCGACCATGGACCTCCACGTGGTCGAGCTGCCGATCCCGGAGACCACCGTGCGCCGTCTCGACATCGCCGAGGACGGCATGATCTGGTATGTCAACTCCTCGCAGGGCCGGCTCGGCCGGCTCGACCCGGAGACCGGCGAGATCAAGGAATGGCCCTCGCCGTCCGGGCCGAAGTCGCACCCCTACGCCATCGCGGTGGTCGACGGCATCGTCTGGTACAACGAGTTCGGGCGTGCGGCCGGACGCGCTGGTCCGCTTCGACCCGGCCACCGAGACCTTTCAGAGCTGGCCGATCCCGTCGGGCAACGTCTATGCCGGCATCGTCCGGCACATGCGGCCGACCCGCGACGGCAAGCTTCTGATCCACCAGAGCAGCACCAACCGGATCATCGAGGTGACCCTGCCGCCCGCCGTGCCGACGCAGTAGCTTGGGCCGCCGGCCAACGCCGGCGGCACCGCCTCACTCCCCGGAATCCCAAGCCCAGAGGCAGCTCAGGTCGTCACAGATCGAAACGAGCCGCGAGCGCGGCTGCATGGGCACGTGTCAGCTCACTGGAACCGGCGGCCCATGCGGCGAGCAGTTCGCGATACGAGCAGGCGTGAAAGGCGACCTCGTCGCCTTCTACGGCTCGGGCGAAGCTCCGGACCTCGGCGCGATGTCTGTCGATCCCGCTTTGCGGGACCGGGCGGCCGTCCGGCCAGCGCTGCGGCTCGGCGTACAGGTACAGCAGCACGGGCCGCTTGCCCGCGAACCGCTGGTCACGATGCACCGCCGTGCGCAGACCGAAGGCGTGCTTGACCAGCTGAGTGGCGTCGAGCCGCGCGAACTGTGCACCATCCTGGCGCAGACCGTCCCGCACGCGCTCGTACCCGGTCATCGCATCGCCCCAGACCGGTCGCCAATAGGCCTCCGACAGAGCAGACGCCGACTTCACTCGAAACGGCTCGTAGCGCTTGGAATTCGACGCCGATTAGCGCGGCACGGGTCTCGATCAGAGCGTCGAGGCAGGGATGCCTGCCGCCGTTCCAGGGGAATCGCACAGAAGCTTCGAGATGCACCGATGATGCTGGCCAGCCCCACGCCTCGCCTCCCGGCGGCGGCTGCAGCTCGGCCGGTCGCGCCACGAACGGCCCGAAAGCGTTAGCGGCCAGGGCCGCCGATGACTCCGGACTCAGGAACTTGCCGCTGGCGATCTCGTTGCCGGGAGCGTTGTCATAGATGGTTCGGATGAGATCGATCGGCACGCCGGGCAGAAGCGATCGGACGAGCGGGTCGAGATCGGCTTCGAGGGGTTCAGGTTGCAAGGACGGTGTCCTGTCAGGTGGTCAGATCGCCGGCTCGTTGGCTCATGCTAGTCGGAGAAGGTCAACGGCGGTGACTCACGCGCCGCTGACAGATTGGTGATCGGCCGTTGGGTCGCATTCTCGGCGGACGGTGCCTATCTGCTCGCTCGGATGGGCCAAAGAGGCCCGGCGAGCGAGGGAGACATCCGATGTGGTCACGACGTGGGTTCGGTCTCGCTGCGGCCATGGCGTTGACGGGAGTGGGTGCGATGCGATGGTTCGATCGAGGTGCCAGGGCCGAGAATGCCGAGAATGCGGAGGTGTTCGAGGTCACCCACACCGAGGCGGAGTGGCGCGAGATGCTGACCCCGGAGCAGTTCTATGTGCTGCGCGAGCACGGCACCGAGCGCGCCGGCACCAGCCCGCTCGACCACGAGAAGCGCGAGGGCACCTTCGTCTGCGCCGGCTGCGAGCTGCCCCTGTACGCGTCCGCGACCAAGTATGACAGCGGCACCGGCTGGCCGAGCTTCTGGGCACCGCTCGACAACGCGATCGGCACGTCCGAGGACAGCGGCTGGTTCATGACCCGGACCGAGGTGCACTGCCGCCGCTGCGGCGGCCATCTGGGCCATGTGTTCGAGGACGGCCCGCCGCCGACCGGCCTGCGCTACTGCATGAACGGCGTGGCGATGAACTTCGTGCCGGCCGAGACCGGCGGCAACGCATGAACGCTCGGCGGCGCCCGTCCTCTGGGACGGGTTGCCGTCCTCGCATTCCTGCCGGCCGCCCATCCCCCGGCTTGCAGCCCTTGGCGGGCTGGGCGGATTCCCAGGATCACATGGACCAGACGGTCCATCCTGCGGGTATAGGCTTGACGAAGCCTTGACGCGGCAGCCGCCGGCTGGGCCCAGCCGGTTTCGCGCAAGCGCAAAGCGGGCTACAGACAGCCCCTGCCGTCCGCCCGTGACGGCGTCACTGCCTTTGTGATCGCGCATGCTGACCACCTTCGGCGCGCTCGCGCCCGTGTTCCTGCTGATCGCGCTCGGCTGGCTGCTGCGCGCCCGGGGCTTTCCCGGCGATGCCTTCTGGCCGGGCGCCGAGCGGCTGGTCTACCGGGTGCTGTTCCCGGCCCTGCTGCTGGTCACCACGGCGAGCTCGGATCTGCGCGGCCTGCGCACCCTGCCGGTTGCCCTGGCCCTGGTCGCGGCGATCCTCGCGACCGCCGCCCTGGCCTTCACCCTGCGCGGCCGGCTGGGTCTCGACGGCGCGAGCTTCACCTCGGTGTTCCAGGGCACGATCCGCAGCAACACCTACGTCGCGCTGGCCGGTGCGGCTGCGCTCTACGGCGAGGCCGGCCTCGCCGCCATGGGCATCGTGGTGTTCGTCGTCGTGACCCTGGTCAACGTGCTCTCCGTGATCGTGCTGGTGAGCCACCGCGGCCGGACCACGAAGGTGCGCGATCTGCTCGCCTCGCTCGCCAAGAACCCGCTGATCCTGGCCTGCGTCGGCGGCTTCGCGTTGAATACGCTCGGGCTCGGCCTGTTCGACCTGGCGCACACCATGCTCGAGATCCTGGGGCGCGCCGCGCTGACCCTGGGCCTGTTGTGCGTCGGGGCCGGGCTGGACCTGGGACGGCTCGGCCGCAACCCGCCGGCCGTGGTCGCGACCAATATGCTCAAGCTGGTGGTCATGCCGGCCGCGACCTGGGGCTTTTGCCGCCTGTTCGGCGTGGAGGGCGTAGCCGCGGCGACCGCCGTGCTGTTTACCGCCGCGCCGATCTCCGCCTCGTCCTATGTGCTGGCGCGCCAGCTCGGCGGCGATGCGCCGCTGATGGCCGGCCTGATCACGATCACCACGATCGTCGCGGCCATCACCATGCCGGCCGTGCTCGCCCTGCTTACCTGAACCTGCGCTTCGTTCGACGACCGCGGCCATGGCACGCCCGCGCCGGCTACGCTATGGTTTGGCCGCAATCGCTGCGGCGACCCTTTGCGAAAAGAGCGGCTCAACGCTGGCCGACCCGTCGCCAGAAGGAGGCATGCATGTCCAAGCTGTTCTCGATGAGCATTTCGGCGCTGGCTTTGGCGCTTGGCCTGACGGGCGCCGCTGCGGCCGCGGACGTCACGGTCGCCGTGACCGCGATCGTCGAGCATCCGGCGCTCGACGCGGTGCGTCGGGGCGTTGCGGACCAGCTGGTCAGCGAGGGCTATCGGATCGGCGACAACCTGGACTTCCAGTTCGAGAGCGCCCAGGGCAACCCGGCGACCGCGGCCCAGATCGCCCAGAAATTCGTCGGTGAGGCGCCGGACGTGATCGTGCCGATCTCGACGCCCTCGGCCCAGGCGGTCGCCAATGCGACCAAGGACATCCCGATCGTGTTCTCGGCGGTCACCGACCCGCTCGGCGCCAAGCTGGTGGCGTCGATGGACAAGCCCGGCGGCAACGTCACCGGCATGACCGATCTGTCGCCGATCGGCGCGCATCTGGACCTGGTCAAGGAGATCACGCCCGACGTCGCCAAGCTCGGCGTGATCTACAACCCCGGCGAGGCCAACTCGGTGACCCTGCTCGATCTTCTGAAGCAGGAGGCGCCGGCGCGCGACATCGAGATCGTCGAGGCGGCGGCACCCCGCTCGTCCGACGTCCAGGCGGCCGCGCAGAGCCTGGTCGGCAAGGTCGACGCCATCTACGTGCCGACCGACAACACCGTGGTGACCGCGCTCGAGGCGATCGTCGGCGTCGGCGTCGACAACCAGCTGCCGGTCTATGCCGGCGACACCGACTCGGTGCCGCGCGGCGCGATGGCGGCGCTCGGCTTCAACTACTACGATGTCGGCCTGCAGACCGGCAAGATCGTGGCCCGCGTGCTGGCCGGCGAGAACCCGGGCGACATCCCGGTGGAAAGCATCCAGACCACCGAGCTGCACGTCAATCCCGGCGCCGCCGAAAGCATGGGCGTGACCATCCCCGACGCGGTGATCGCCCGCGCCAAGAACGTGGTCGAGTAGCCGCGGCGCTGCCGGGCGCCACCGCGCCCAGAGACCGCCCACGAGACCGCCAATGGGTCGATGAGTCAGGTCGCCTTCCTCGGCGCGCTGGAGTTCGGCCTGATCTACGGCCTGGTGGCGCTCGGCGTGTTCTTGTCCTTCCGGATCCTGAATTTTCCTGACCTGACGGTCGACGGCAGCTTTCCGCTAGGCGCAGCGGTTGCGGCGAGCGCGATCGTCGGCGGCATCGATCCCTATCTTGGCGACCCTGCTGGCGATGGTGGCGGGTGCGCTCGCGGGCCTGGTCACGGCGGTGCTGAACGTGCGCTTCCACATCCTGCACCTGCTGGCCAGCATCCTCACCATGATCGCGCTGTTCTCGATCAACCTGCGGATCATGGGCCGGCCCAACATCGCGCTGCTGACCGAGCAGACCGTGCTGACGCCGCTTGCCTCGCTCGGCATCTGGCTGCCGGTCCTGAAGGTGCTGTTCGTGGCCGTGGTGGCCCTGGTCGCGGCGCTGGTGCTGATCCGCTTTCTCGCCAGCGACTACGGCCTCGCGATGCGCGCGACCGGCGCCAATCCGCGCATGGCGCGAGCGCAGGGGGTGCAGACCGGCCGGGTCATCCTGGTCGGCATGGCGATCAGCAACGCGCTCGTGCACTGGCCGGCGCGCTGTTCGCCCAGACCGCGGGCTTTGCCGACATCAGCATCGGCACCGGCACCATCGTGGTCGGCCTCGCCGCCGTGATCGTCGGCGAGACCATCCTGCCGGCGAGACGGATCGGCCTGGTGGTGCTCGCCTGCCTGCTCGGCTCGATCCTCTACCGGCTTGCCGTGGCGCTCGCCCTGAATTCCGACGTGCTCGGGCTCACCGCCTCGGATCTCAACCTGGTGACCGCCGTGCTGGTCGGCCTCGCGCTGATCCTGCCGAACGCGCGCAACCCGCTGAAGGCGCTGATCGTGAGACGGGCGGGGTGATCCGGATCGCCGATCTCAGCGTGACCTTCGCGCCGGGCACGGTGCTCGAGACCAGGGCGCTGCGCGGCATCGACCTTACGCTGCCGGTCGGCCAGTTCGTCACCGTGATCGGCAGCAACGGCGCCGGCAAGTCGACGCTGTTGAGCGCGCTGACCGGCGATGTGCCCCTGACCAGCGGCCGGATCGAGGTCGACGGCCAGGAGATCACCGGCTGGAGCGCGCCGGCCCGGGCCGCGCTGATGGCGCGTGTCTTCCAGGACCCGCTGGCCGGCAGCTGCGAGGCGCTCTCGATCGAGGAGAACCTGGCGCTGGCGGCGGCGCGCGGCCGCCGGCGCGGCCTCGGCGCGGCGCTGAGCGACGAGCTTCGGGACACTTTTCGCACGCGGCTGGCGAGCCTGGGGCTCGGCCTCGAGCGGCGGCTCGGCGATCGCATGGGGCTGCTCTCGGGCGGCCAGCGGCAGGTCGTGAGCCTGATGATGGCCACGCTCGCGCCGATGAAGGTCCTGCTGCTCGACGAGCACACCGCGGCCCTTGATCCCAAGACCGCCGCCTTCGTGCTCGATCTGACGCGCGAGATCGTCGCCGAGCAGCGGCTGACCACCCTGATGGTCACCCACAGCATGCGTCAGGCGCTCGATTGCGGCGAGCGCACGATCATGCTGCACGAGGGCCGGATCTGCTTCGATCTCGAAGGCCCCCGGCGCGGCACCCTCGACGTCACCGACCTGGTCGCGCTGTTCGCCGAGGTGCGCGCCGAGCAGCAGGCCGAAGCTTTGTGATCCGTCCTGCGAGGCAGAGCCGATGGCGTCGACCGCTGCCTTGGCGAGGGGGGAAGCAGCTCGGTGCCGGTTAGCACCGAGCCGCGCGACCGTCACTCGTCGTCGCCGGTGTCGGCCACCTCCAGCTCGAGCCACCACATCATGTCGGTGCTGTACGTGGTGGTGTCGTCTACTTCGATGTCCGACATGGCGTGGCAGCCCATGCAGTTGGCGCGCACATAGGTCTCCATCGAGGTATTGCCGAGGATGGGCCGCGTGTCCTCGCCGTCCCCCGTGACATCGACCTGCGGCAGGATGTCGTCTCGGGTAGGACTGGTCGAGGCGGTCGTCTGGCACGTGCTCGAGTCGCCGTTGAACCACTGGGTCGAAATCAGCTCATAGTTGCGCCACACCGAGCGGTGGCCAAGCCTGTCCTTGCACGCCTGGTTGAGCTGGTGCGCGGTCGGGTAGTTGGCTTCGACCGGCACCTGCCGACAGGCTCTGGTGATGCCGTCCACCGTCGCCGGCGGCAGGTCGAGACAATAGCTGACGTCGTCGGTGACATCCGGGTTGGTGCAATCAGGGTCATTCGACACGGGTGCCGCGTTGCAGGTCTGGCAGGCGTCGGGGTCGCTGCCGTCCGCAGAGCATTTCTTCGGGAAAAAGCTGTAGTTCCGCGAGACGGAAGCGGGGCAGGCGGTGCTCGGCCCACTGCCCGCCATGTCGCCGGCGGGCGGCAATTCTGTGCAGTCGGGCGCGTTCAGGCGATGCTCGAAGGTCGACCAGATCCAGTAGGGCTGTTTGGTGGTCTTGTGATCGATATGCATACCGACCAGGGCCATCTCCTCCAGCTTGCAGCTCGCTTCTCCGGTACTGTTGGCGTAGCTCGGCGTCCAGACCAGCAACTTCTCCGTGTGATAGAGCCCCCGGTCCCGGCTACGCAGTGGCATCCACGCGTTCTTGATCACGATCGCGCCCATCTCCGGATTGGCAGGATCACCACCCGTATAAGCGCTCTGGCCGCAGATGAAGGTCACATCCTCGGTCAGGCTGTTGACCACGTCGGCGTCGTAGTACTCGTTGCCGACGACAAAATCATAGGTCGCCGGACTTACCAGGATCTCGTAGCGTAGGAACTTGCCGCGCCGATTGATGAGCGGGTCGTTCGACAGTCCGCCGCTGCCGGGCCCGCGGGGTAGCGTGGACCGGGGACAGGCTGAAGACCAAGGTCGGAGCGCGCTAGAACAGCCCCATGGCCTTCGAGGTCCTGATAATGATCGTGGCGGCGCCCCTGGTCGGCAGCTTCCTGGGCGTGGTGATCGACCGTTTGCCGGCCGGCCGGCCGATCGCGCTCGGCCGCTCGCGCTGCGATGCCTGCGGCGCCACGCTCCGGGCGCGCGACCTCGTGCCGATCGCGAGCTGGCTGTGGCGGCGCGGCCGCTGCGCCTACTGCGATGCCAGGCTCAGCACTTTCTATCCGATCATCGAGCTGGCCGCGCTCGCCGTGGCGATCTCGGCGGCGCTGGTGGTCTCGGGCTGGCTGCTGGTGGTGAGCTGCATGCTCGGCTGGACCCTTCTGACCCTCGCCGTGATCGACCAGCGCCACTTCATGCTGCCGGATGTCCTGACGCTTCCCCTGATCCCGGCCGGCCTGGCGGTCGCATACCTGCTTGATCCGGCGCTGCTGGCGAGCCATGTGCTGGGTGGCGTCGCCGGCTTCCTGGCGTTCGTCGCGATCGCCTTCGCCTACCGCTGGTGGCGCGGGCGCGAGGGGCTGGGCCTGGGCGATGCCAAGCTGCTGGCGGCGGCCGGCGCCTGGCTCGGCTGGCAGGCGCTGCCCGGGGTGGTGCTGATCGCGGCGGTCAGCGCCCTGGCGCTCGCCTTGGCCGGTGCGGTCAGGGGCGATAGACTGTCGGCCGGCACGCGGATCGCGTTCGGCAGCCATCTTGCCCTGGCATTCTGGCTGGTCTGGCTGTTCGGACCGGTGATCGTGGCCTGAGGACATGGATGATATGGCGCAAAGCGACGGGTCGACGGCGGTCAGCGAGCGGCGCAAGCTGCAGCCGGCCGGCAGCTTCGACGAAGCCCTTGGCGAGCTGCTGATCGCGCGCGGCCTGCTGGATGCCGGTGGCCTCGAGCGCGCGCAGCGGGTCAAGCAGGCAAGCGACGATCGCCTGCACGTCCTGCTCTCCAAGCTCGGGATGGTGACCGAGCGCGAGATCGCCATAGGCCTGGCCGAGCTCCTCAAGCTGCCGCTTGCGACCGAAGCCGACTACCCGGATCTGTTGCCGCATGCCGACCGGGTCAGCGCCAATTTCTTGCGCGAGGCGCGCGTCCTGCCGCTGGCCGATACCGAGGACGGTCTGGTGGTCGCCATGGCCGACCCGCTCGACAACTACGCGGTCGGCGCCATGCAGCTGTTTGCCGGCAAGCCGGTGCAGGTCTGGGTCGGCGTGCCGGCCGACATCGAGGCGGCGCTCGAGCGGCTGTTCGGCAGCGCCGGCGGCGAGGTGGTCCAGACGCTCGGCGACATGGCCGATCTCGGCGCCGAGGACGACATCCAGCGGCTGCGCGATCTGGCGAGCGAGGCGCCGGTGGTGCGCATCGTCAACCGCCTGATCACCAAGGCCTCCGAACTGCGCGCTTCCGACATCCACCTCGAGCCGTCCGAGCAGGGCCTGCGCGCGCGCTACCGGATCGATGGCGTGCTGCGCGACATGGAGCCGCCGCCCGCCCAGCTGCGCGCGGCGATCATCTCGCGGCTCAAGATCATGGCCCGGCTCAACATCGCCGAGCGCCGGCTGCCGCAGGACGGCCGCATCCGCCTGGCGGTGCGCGGCAAGGACATCGACCTGCGCGTCGCGACCCTGCCGACCATGCATGGCGAGGCCGTGGTGCTGCGCGTGCTCGATCGCAGCAGCGTGGCGCTCGACTTCGTCTCGCTGGGCTTCGAGCCGCAGGCGCTGCGGGCCTATCGCGAGGCGCTCAACCGGCCCAACGGCATCATCCTGGTCACCGGCCCGACCGGCAGCGGCAAGACCACCACGCTGTATGCCTCGCTGATCGAGCTGAACACGCCGGATCGCAAGGTGCTGACCGTCGAGGACCCGATCGAGTACCAGCTCGACGGCGTCAACCAGGTCCAGATCAAGCCGCAGATCGGGCTCAGCTTCGCCCACGTCCTGCGCTCGATGCTGCGCCACGACCCGGACGTGATCATGATCGGCGAGATCCGCGATCTGGAGACCGCGCAGATCGCGATCCAGGCCGCGCTGACCGGCCATCTGGTGCTGTCCACCCTGCACACCAACAACGCCGCGAGCACGCTCACCCGGCTGCTCGACATGGGGGTCGAGGACTACCTGCTGCCCTCGACCCTGAACGGCGATCGTCGCCCAGCGCCTGGTGCGTCGTCTGTGCGACCAGTGCCGCGAGCCCTATGCGCCGCTGCCCGAGCTTCTGGCGCAGCTCGGGCTCGGGGGGCAGAGCCTGCAGTTCTGGCGGCCGACCGGCTGCGCCGCCTGCTCCCAGACCGGCTACAGCGGTCGGATCAGCATCAACGAGACCCTGATCATGACCGATCTGATCCGCCGCCAGATCCTGCAGCACGCGGAATCCAACGAGCTGCAGCGCGCCGCGGTCGCCGCCGGCATGCGGCCGATGCTGCAGGACGGCATCGCCAAGGTCGCAGCCGGCGTCACCTCGGTCGAGGAGGTCATGCGGGTGACCCGCGAGATCGAGTGATGCCGCGCTTTCACTACCGGGCGGTCAACCCCGCGGGCGATCTGATCGAAGGCGAGCTCGAGGGCCAGGATCGGGGCGCGGTGGTCGAGCAGCTGCGCGGCCAGGGCCACCTGCCGCTCGCGACCGAGTCGCTGGCGCCCGGCGCGGGCGATGTCGGCTCCGCCGTGTCTCGCTGGCTGCGGCAGCCGCTGTTCCACCGCCGGGTCGGGCGGCGCGAGGTCGCGATGATCACCCGGCAGCTCGCGACCATGCTGGATGCCGGCCTGACCATCGACCAGACGCTGCGCTTCCTGGTCGAGCTCGCCGACAGCGAGGCGCTGCGCCGCCTGCTGACCAACCTGCTCGAGCGCGTGCAGGGCGGCAGCACGCTGGCCGATGCCTGCGCCGAGCACGAGGAGGTGTTCACCCGCGCCTATGTCAGCCTGGTGCGCGCCGGCGAGGCGGGCGGCGCTTTGAACGAGGTGCTGGCGCGCCTGGCGGATTACCTGGAGAACGCCGAGAAGCTCGTTGAGCAGGTCAAGTCGGCCCTGGTGTACCCGGTCATCCTGCTGGTCATGGCGGGGCTCTCGATCGTGGTGCTGCTGACCGTGGTGGTGCCGCAGTTCACGCCGCTATTCGAGAATGCCGGCGCCGAGCTGCCCATGCTGACCCAGATCGTGGTCGGGGCGGGCGAGGTCATGCAGCGCTACTGGTGGCTGCTGCTGGTCGCAATCCTGGCGCTCTGGTGGCTGATCCGGCGCCAGATGCACCATGCCGAGAGCCGGGCGCGGATCGATCGCTGGCTGCTGCGCGTGCCGCTGATTGGCGCCCTGTTGACCCGGATCGATACCGCCCGCCTGGCGCGCACGCTCGGCACCCTGCTGGCCAACGGCGTGCCGATCCTGAACGCCCTGTCGATCGCCACCCAGACGATCGGCAACGCGGCGCTGCGCGAAGCGCTCGGCGAGACCGCGACCGCGGTCAAGGAGGGCAAGGGGCGTCGCCGATCCCCTTGCCCGCAGCGGGCGGTTTCCGGCGCTCGCGGTCCGCCTGATCGCGGTCGGCGAGCGCTCCGGCCATCTCGAGCTGATGCTGCTGAAGCTCGCGGACATCTACGACGGCGAGGTGCGCAGCACGGTCGAGCGCCTGATGAGCCTCCTGGTACCGGTGCTGACCTTGTGCCTTGGCGCGGTCATCGCGACCATCATCGGCGCGGTGCTGATGGCGATCCTGTCGTCCTACGACCTGGCGCTTTAGCGAGCTCTCTCCCGGCCCGGGGGCTATTCGGCCGCCGCGGCGTGACCTTCGAGCGCGCGCTCGATCGCGGCCAGCGCGGCCTCGGCCTGGTTGCCATCGGGTCCGCCGCCCTGGGCGAAGTCGCGCCGCCCACCGCCGCCCTTGCCGCCGAGTGCCGTGACCCCCGCGCGCACCAGCGTGACCGCATCGACCGCATCTGCGAGGTCGTCCGAGACGCTGACCACCAGCGCCGCCTTGCCCTCGACCACGCTGACCACGGCGACCACACCGGAGCCAATCTGACGCAAAATCGTATCGGCGGCGGCGCGCAGCTGCTTTGCCGGCACGTCGACCACGCGGCGTCCGGCGAACGGCATGTCGCGAATCTGCTTGACCTGCGGCGCCTGGCCAGCACCACCGCCGGTCGCGAGCTTCTGGCGCAGGTCGGCGACCTCGCGCTCGAGCTGGCGGCGCTCGGCGAGCAGCGCGCCGAGCCGCTCGGGCAGCTCCTGTGGCGTCACCCGCAGCGCGCCCGCGGCCTCGCCCAGGAGGCGCTCCTCGGTGTTGACGTGCTCGAGCGCGGCCTCGCCGGTCAGCGCCTCGATCCGGCGCACGCCGGCCGCCACCGCACCCTCGGAGGTGATCTTGAACAGCGCGATGTCGCCGGTCCGACGGACATGGGTGCCGCCGCACAGCTCGACCGAGGTGTCATGGCCGTCCGGCTCGTGGCCCATGCTGACCACGCGCACCTCGTCGCCGTATTTCTCGCCGAACAGCGCCATGGCGCCGGCGCCGATCGCAGCATCGCGATCCATCAGCCGGATCGCCGTGGGGCCGTTCTGGCGCAGGAACCAATTGACCTCGGCCTCGATCGCGGCGAGCTCGGCGGCGCTGACCGGCTTGGGATGGCTGAAGTCGAAGCGCAGGCGATCGGGCGCCACCAGCGAGCCTTTCTGGGCGACGTGGCCGCCCAGATGACGTCGCAGCGCGGCGTGCAGCAGATGGGTCGCCGAATGCGCCCGCCGCAGGCGGTTGCGCCGCTTACCATCGATCGCGAGATCGACCGTGTCGGCGACCGCCAGCGGGCCGCCCTCGAGCCTGCCGATATGGACGTGCAGATCACCCAGCTTCTTTTGCGTGTCGGTCACCTGAACGAGCGCCGGGCCGCGCCGGATCACGCCGGTATCGCCGATCTGACCGCCGGATTCGCCATAAAACGGCGTCTGGTTGGTGACCACCATCACCTCGCTGCCGGGCTCGGCATGCTCGACCGGCTTGCCGCCGACCACCAGCCCGCGCACCTGCGCTTCGGCGCGATCGTGCTCGTAGCCCAAAAACTCGGTGGCGCCGACCAGCTCGCGCAGCTCGAACCAGATCCGCTCCTCGGCCTGCTCGCCCGAGCCCCGCCAGCTGGCGCGCGCCTCCGCCCGCTGGCGCTCCATCGCCTCATCGAAGCCTGCGAGATCGACCGTCATGCCCTTGGCGCGCAGCGCATCCTGGGTCAGGTCGAGCGGGAAGCCGAAGGTGTCGTACAGCCGGAACGCGGTCTCGCCCGGCAGCTCGGCGCCGGCAGCAAGCTTGGCGGTGGCCTCGTCGAGCAGGCGCAGACCGCGCTCGAGCGTATCGCGAAAGCGGATCTCCTCCAGCTTCAGCACCTCGGTGATCAGGGATTCGGCGCGCACCAGCTCCGGGAACGCCTGGCCCATCTCGGCGACCAGCACCGGCACCAGGCGCCACATCACGGGCTCCCTGGCGCCCAGCAGATGCGCGTGGCGCATGGCACGCCGCATGATCCGCCGCATGACATAGCCGCGGCCCTCGTTCGAGGGCATCACGCCGTCGGCGATCAGGAACGAGCAGGCGCGCAGATGGTCGGCGATCACCTTGTGCGACGGTGCTTGCGCGCCCGTGGCGACGGTGCCGGTAATCTCCTCGCTCGCCTCGATCAGCCGGCGGAACAGGTCGATGTCGTAGTTGTCGTGCTTGCCCTGCAGAACGGCGGCGACCCGTTCGAGCCCCATGCCGGTGTCGATCGAGGGCCTGGGCAGGTCGAGCCGGGTCGTCCTTGTCGACCTGCTCGAACTGCATGAACACCAGGTTCCAGATCTCGATGAACCGGTCGCCGTCCTCGTCCGGGCTGCCCGGCGGCCCGCCCGGCACGTCCGGTCCGTGGTCATAAAAGATCTCGGAGCACGGCCCGCACGGCCCGGTATCGCCCATCGCCCAGAAGTTGTCCGAGGTCGGGATGCGCAGGACCTTGTTGCTCCGGCAGGCCCGCGATCTTGCGCCACAGATCGAACGCCTGGTCGTCCTCGGCATAGACCGTGACCAGCAGCCTGTCCGCGGGCAGCCCGTACTCCCGGGTCACCAGGTTCCAGGCCAGCTCGATCGCCAGATCCTTGAAGTAGTCGCCGAACGAGAAGTTGCCGAGCATCTCGAAGAAGGTGTGATGCCGGGCGGTGTAGCCGACATTGTCGAGGTCGTTGTGCTTGCCGCCGGCGCGCACGCATTTCTGCGAGGTCGCCGCGCGCTTGTACGGCCGGTGCTCGATGCCGGTGAACACGTTCTTGAACTGGACCATGCCGGCATTGGTGAACAACAGCGTCGGGTCGTTGTGCGGCACCAGCGGGCTGCTCGCGACCACCTCGTGGCCGTGCCGGGCAAAATAGTCCAGGAAGGCTTTTCGGATCTCGTTCGACGTCGGCATGGGCTCCTCCGGTGCCTTAGATAGCCGCCGCCGGGACCTGCGCAAAGCCCCCGATCGGGCGATCCGACCCGGACGAGCCGCGACCTCGGGCTCGATGCGCGCGCCTCGCCCGCCATCGTCAGCGCAGGCCGGAGACGCTTTTCCCGAGCGCGCCGACCGCGAGCGCAAGGCTAAGCGCGCGCTTGCCGCACCGTCATGGGCAATACGCGATGTGCACCAGAATGGTGCGCTCCGCTGGCTTGCAGAGGTAGCCGTTCGGGGTCCGGCTCGCCTCCTTGGCGTGTCCGGTGGTTCTCGCCTCGATGCACTGATCGTCGAGCTGTCGCAGCTCGGTCGTGCCCTCCATGTTGTTCTCGTCGACGATATCGAAGTCATAGGACGCGATCTTGCCCGCCGTGATGCAGAGCTTGTCGGCTTGCTCGTAGTCGGTGGTGCACACCGTGCCGATGCCGCCTTTGCCGGCATAGGCGATGTTCTCGTCCATCTCGCTGGTCTGGCATTGCGCAAAACACGCACTGCTCGACGCCACCACCAGCACGCCCGTCAGACAGAATCAGCCGCGCAATCGCCATCTCGCGCCTCCCAACGCCTGCATCGCCATCCCCGTGCGCGTGCCTCGCCGTGGATCCGTACACCGGTGGAGATACGCGAGACGGGGATCGGCTGCGTCGCGAGGATGCGCCCGCAGGAAACATCAGACAAGATGGGGCAAAATGCCAGCCACGCCGAGCGCGCCGGCAAAGGGCGCTCTGATTCGTCTGGTCGGTAGAAGACCCCTGAGCGCCCTCTATATGCTTGAAGGCGCAGGCAGGGTTTTTGGGAGGTGACGGGATGAAGCTGTTCGATACGATTCGGTCCGCCGGCGGCGGTCAGTTCGTCAAAGCGCTGGCGCGCCAGGCAGGCATCCAGCCGGGCGAGGCGGAAGAGGCCATACGGCTGCTGCTGCCCCAGATCGGCCAAGCGATCCGACGGACCGAGGAGAGCGGGTCGGGCGCCACCGTGGTGAGCGCCGCCATGCACGATGAGCGCTACGCGCGCTATCTCGAGCAGCCGGAAGCGCTCGGCGAGCCGGCGGCGGTCGCGGATGGCGAGCGGGTGCTGGGCGACGTGCTCGACGACGACCAGCGCGGTGCGCTGATCCGGCGGGTGGCGGCCACGGTCGGCGCCAAGGAGGGGGAGCTGCGCAAGCTGCTGCCGCTGGTCGCGACGCTGGCCATGGCGGCGCTCGGCCAGCAGGTGCGCGAGCCGTCGCCGGGCGTGCCCTGGTTCGGCACGCGGCCGGGCGACCGGTTCGATGCGCCCCTGCTCAACGCGCTCTCGGCCCTGTTCGGGCAGGCGGAGGAATTCTACGAAAGACCACTGAGCGGTGCGGCCGCTGCGAGGCGTCTGGACCTGATCGGCAGTTCGGGTCATTCTTGGCCGGCCGAAGCGCTACCAGTGCGCTGGAGCAGGCGGATGATGCATAACGTCTGCTTGCGGAGAGCACTGGATTCCGGGTGAGAGCGTGCAGCGCGAGCCGGCCATCACAGGGTTCTTCTGATGGCCTCGCTGCACCAGGCGGTGTGGTTGTCGAGGGAGGAGATAGAGCGCCATGACGTCAGGCAATTCATGGGCATCGATGCTGGGAGCGGCCGTGCTGGGTGCGGTCCTGCTGGCGCCGGCAGGCGCGATGGCGCAGATGCTGGACCCGCCCGAGCCGCAACCGGACCCCGCGCAGCTGCAGCCGGGCCTTGCGGTCTGCTACATGTTCGAGTTCGTCCGCCACATCGATCAGATGATCGGCTGGGAGGGTTCGCTCGACTGCGAGCCGGGCCCGCCGCTGCTGGAGCTGAACTACAGCACCGGCTCGGGCAACGTCCTGACCAGCAAAGGCAGGGACGGCGTGATGGCCAAGATCACCGGGTTCATCCACCTGGAGAAGCCGGGCATCTACACCTTCGGGTTCGAATCCAACGACGGCGTCCGCCTCGAGATCGAGGACTACATGGTGGTCGAGGACCCGGGCGTACACTCGGACCAGTTTTCCGATCTCGGCATGATCCAGGCGAATGCGCCCGGCTGGTACCCGCTCACGATCCGCTACTTCGAGCGCAAGAGCACCTCGACCCTGCGGTTCTACTGGCTGCCACCCGGCGGCGAGCCGGGCACGCTGCCCCTGGTCCCGGGCGACGTGCTGGCCCATCTGCCGGAGAGCCCGCCGGCTTAGGCGGCGGGCCGTGGTCAGGGCTGGAAACGCCCGGTCATGTGCAGCTTGGTGAGCGCTTCGACGAAGTAGAAATCGCCGAACAGGACGGCGCTGATCGTGCCGTCCTCGTGGGGCTTGGAGTAGCAGCCCTCCCTCAGAAGGCCCCGATGCGCGTGCTCGCGCGCAAGATAGTTTTGGCAGAGCGCATCGAGCAGGCGGCAGGCTTGCTCAGCCCAACGCCGTGCCGCGTTTGCATCCCGATGCTGGGCCGCGATGTCCAAGAGCGCTGCTGCTGTGATCGCGCTGGCCGAGCTGTCGCGCGGCGCGTTCGGGATCGCGGGGTCGTCGAAGTCCCAGTACGGCACCAGGCCGTCGTCGAGCCGGCCGAGGTAATAGTCGGCAAGCTGCTCCGCCAGCTCCAGATATTCGGGTTTGCCGGTCGCGCGAGCGGTCGCCGAAAAGCCGTAGATCGCCCAGGCCTGGCCGCGCGGCCAGCAGGACTTGTCGAACGCGCCCTGGAACGTGAAGCCGCGCGTCCGCTCGCCGCTCACGAGGTCGTACTCGACCGCGTGATAGGTCGAGAGGTCGGGCCGCACGAAGGCCGCGCGCGTCATCAGGGCATGGGCCTCGGCCGCCAGCCGGAAGCTGCCGTCGTCGGCATGCTCGGCTGCCCAGTACAGCAGCGGCAGATTGGCCATGGTGTCGATCGCCGAGCTTTTTCGCCCCCGCGCGTCGTCGAGCGGGCCCCAGGACGAGATGTAGGCGCCTTTCCTGGTGGTGATCAGGCGTGCTCGCAGACGGTCGGCAGCACGCAGCGCCAGCCCGGCATAGTGATGCTCGCCGGTGACGTGGAACAGCGGGATGGCACTGCCCCAGAAGATGAAGCCGATGTCGTGGGTGTTGGGGTCGTCGGCGCGCGGCGCCACCAGCACCATACGCTCCTTCGCCCAACCGAGATGCCGCTCGTCGCCGGTCCACAGATGGGCGGCCAGGTGCAGGCCGACCCAGAAGCCGCAGAACCAGTTGCCGTGGCTCCAGGCATCGCCCGCATAGCCGGCCGAGCGCGAGGCCGGCATGGTGCGCCAGCTGCCGTCCGGGGCCGTGACGTAAGGAAACTCCACCCCGATCGTGCGCTCGTCCTCGGCAAGCTTTTTGGCCAGCAGGTCGAGCGCTTCGCCATAAACGGCGCACCGCTCGGCGGACAGCACGGCTTCGAGAACCGTCATGCCTTGGGGTTCTTGGTCCACTTCAGGATGTGCTGGGCGACCGCGACCAGCTCGCCATCCTGATTGCGTACCTCGATCTCGGAACGCGAGCGGCGGCGCTCCGGCTCGACCTCGGCGATCCGGTAGGTGACCGTCACCGTGTCGTCGATGAACACCGGGCCGAGGAAGCGGATGCGGTCGTAGCCGAGCGAGACCGGGGTCTCGTCTCCCGCGTCGCCGTTCGACTTCTCGATCATCTTGCTCGAGCAGGTCGACATGTAGCCGACCAGCAGCACGCCGTGCGCGATCCGCCGCCCGTAGACCGAGCGTTTCATGTACTCCTCGTCGACGTGATTGCCGGCGAAGTCGCCCGTGATGCCGGCAAAGCTGTAGATATCGTACTCGCCCACGGTCTTCGAGAACGACACCTGGTCGCCGACGCTGACGTAGAAGTCGCTCATGAGGCTGTCTCCTTGTGCGGGGCCGCGATCACGCCGCGCGCCACCAGATCGTTGATCTCGGCGCGGGCATAGCCGAGCTCGCCCAGCACCTCGCGGGTATCCTCGCCGATCGCGAGTGCCAGCCGGCGAAGCGGCGGTACCTCGCCGTCATAGCGGTTGGGATGGTTCACCAAGGTGGCGGTGCCGCCCGGCACCCGCACGTCGCGGAACATCTGGTTGTGGCGGATCTGCGGGTCGTCGCGCAGCTCGTAGTATTCGAGCACCCGCTGGTACCAGATCGCCTGGGCGTCGAACCCCACGGCCAGGTCGGCAAAGCGGCGATCCTTCAGCTCCTCGGCCAGCAACTCGGCATAGCGGTCACGCTCGTCGTGCCGGTCGATGTCGGCGATCTCGGCGAGCCGTGCGCTGTCGAGCGCCCCTGCGAGCTTTTGCGGATCGTTGAGCGAGAGCGCCAGCCAACAATCGGCGCAGCGATAGACGCCATAGGGCGCCTCGTGGAACCAGGTGGCGAGGTTGCGGTTGCGCCGGAATTTTTCGCGATCGAAGCGGCCGGAGAAGTACAGGGTGAGCGGCTCGGTCTGGAGATCGAGGCCGGCGTTCAGCAGGCTGGCATCGACCCGCGTGCCCTGGCCGGTCCGGAGCTTCTTGATGTAGGCGCCGAGGATGCCCATCGCGAGCAAAGCGGCGCCGTGCTGGTCGGCGGCGGCAAAGCCGATCGGCACCGGCCGCTCGTGCAGATGGCCGGTCGCCGCGATCAGGCCGGAATAGGCCTGGATCAGCAGGTCCTGGCCCGGCCGTTCGACCATCGGCCCGGAGCTGCCGAAGCCGGTCGCCGAGGCGTAGACGATGTCGGGCCTGATCGCCTTGACCGCCTCGTAGCCGAAGCCCAGCCGGTCCATGGCGCCGGGCCGAAAGTTCTCCATCAGCACGTCGGCCGTCTCGAGCAGGCGCGCGATCACCGCCTTGCCGTCCGGGTGCTTGAGGTCGACCGCGATCCCGCGCTTGTTGCGGTTGGCGGCGAGGTAGAAGGCGGACAGGCCATCGATGAACGCCTTCGCACCGGCCCAGTGCCGCTCGAAGGCGCCCTTGGGCGGCTCGACCTTGATCACGTCCGCGCCCATGTCGGCCAGATACTGCGCCCCTGCCGGGCCTTGCAGGTAGTGGCAGAAACTCACGATGCGCATGCCGTCGAGCACGGTGCCCCCTTTCTCTTACTTCATGGAGCTTGCGCGATGGCCACCGCGCGGACTGGGTGTGCGTCATCTGTAATCCTTGCGCTGCCGTATCCTCCATGTATACCGTTGCGCTGCCGTATTTGATGGGAGGTCTAGAAAATGTTGACGTTGCGATCCATGGCGCTCGTGGTTGTGTGTTTGGTGCCAATCGCTGCCGCTGCCGAAGATCCTGTCTCGTTCCCGGTTGACAAATTGGTGTGGACCAACGCTGCTCCAGGAGTTGACGTGTCGCCGCTTTGGGGCGATGCCAGCGCTGGCGCGTACGGCCGCTTCGTGAGGTTCGCGCCCGGTTACTCCGGACCGCTGCATACCCACTCCAATAGTTATCACGCTGTATTGGTTCAGGGTGTCGCAATCGAACCGGAAGGCGAAGAGCATCCTGCTGGATCATACTGGTTTACGCCGGGGGGATTTCCGCACATAACCGAGTGCGTGTCAGACGAAGCATGTATTTGGTACGAGCACAGTGAAGGAAAGTTCGACATCAACTTTATCGAATAGGGCTAGCTTGAGCAATGCATCGCATCGCCTAGGGCCTAGCTTGCGCGATCTTGCACGTGTTGGGCCGGTCTCGGCGCGCGGGCATCGATCTGACCCACGATCCATTCCACAGCGCGCAACGTCTTGGTTGCACCAGCGGCCACGGCAAGTGGCATCCTGTGCGCCTTGTCGATGAGACAGAAGTTGTATTTTTACAATGGACGGCTTCCAAGAGGCAAGGCGACTCGCCCCATTGGCCAAGGCAATCGCATTAGGCGGCGGCGAGGATTTGGAGGAGGAAGGCGTCGTCCCAGCCGGCGCGCTTGATTTTGCCGCGGGTCGAGCCGGGATCAGGGTTGGTGCGCAGCAGATTGAGGGCAAAGCGGCGCAGCCGGGCGAGATTTTCCGGGGCGTGGTCCTTGCGGGCGCGCGAGCCGTCCTCGTCCATGACCACGTCGAGCACCCAGTGCAGGCGGTTCTCGATCTGCCAGTGGGCGCGCACGATCTGGGCGATGCGGGCGGCGCCGAGCTTGGCCGAGAGCAGGTAGTAGCGGCTCGCGGTGGTGGTCTTGCCGTCGAGCTCGCGCTTGGCGGTCACTTTGGCGACCGCGGCGAGGCCAGGAAAACCGTGGCGTTCGGCGAGCCAGGCGACGTCGTGCGCGACCGTCGCGCGGCGGGTCTCGATGCGGCCGTGGTCGCCATCGACCGTCTGGCAGGCGTCGTCGACCGGGGTCATGGGATCGTCCAGCCACAGGCGCACGTCCTCGTACAGCGCCGGCTGGTTGCCTTTCAGCGCCAGGGCGTAATCGCCGCCGCGGTTCAGGATGGTTTGCGCGGTGGCCTTTTGGCAGTGCATCGCATCGGCGGTGACGATCCGGCCGTCAAGCGCGAGCAGCGCCAAAAGCTCGGGCAGAGCCTCGATCTCGTTGCTGTCGCCAGCGACCTTCTGCTGGCCCAGCACCAGGCGCTGCTCGACCGCCCAGGCGCTCACCATGTGCAGCGGCCGGCGTCCGCCCTGCCGGTCGAAGCTGCGCCTGGCCGTCTTGCCGTCGACCGCGACGATCGCACCGGTCTCGACCTGCTCGGCGAAGGCGGCGACGAAGCGAGCGAAGCTGGCCTCGAACGCGTCCGGGTCGAGCAGCCGGAAGATCCGCGAGAAGGTGTCGTGGCTCGGAATGCCGCCCTCGAGGCGCAGGAAACGCCGCAGCAACGGCGCCTTGGCGCGTCCGAACAGGGCCATGTCGACGCACCCTTCGGCGCCGCACAGGCTGGCCGCCAGCGCGATCAGCAGGATCTCCAACAGATCGTGCCGTTGCGCGTTGCCCGTGCGCGGGTCGTCCAGATCACCAAAACACGCCCGAAACCGCTCCATGCCGCCGTCCTCTTCCAAAACCAAGGCGACAGCACATCAAGCACATGCCCCATCAAAAGATTTCTAAAATTCCTTATGCGATTCCCCTGCCCCATTGGCGACTGCGGGAGCAAAACACGGCCAAAGTGACGACGCCGCTGCAGGTAGAGCGCCGATCCCAACCGATCCGACAGATGTTGACACAGTGGCGATTTGCGCGGCGGGCCTACTGGATCGCGGCCTCGGTGTCGCGGTCGAAGAAGTGCAGTCGGCCCGGATGCAGGACGAGGCTCACCGGCTCGCCGGCATCGAGACGGCGCTCGGGGTCGATCCGGCTGACGATCAGCGACGTGTCGCCGATCACGACATCCGCCTGCAGCTCGGAGCCGAGCTGCTCGGTGACGTCGATCCGGCCGCCGAGCCCGCGCGCGCTGTCCTCGGGCGCGCCCAGCGTGATGTGCTCGGGGCGCACGCCGAGCGTCACGGTCTTGCCGGCGTAGCGCGCGAGTGCCTGGCGGCGTTCGGGCGGCAGGCCGATCTGCGCGCCGTTGTGGCGCATGAACACCTGATCGCCCTCGCCCTCGATCGCGACATCGAGAAAATTCATGGCCGGCGAGCCGATGAAGCCGGCAACGAAGCGCGAGACCGGCCGCGAGTAGATCTGCCAGGGCGTGTCGACCTGCTGCACGAAGCCGTCCTTCATGACCACGACCCGGTCGCCCAGGGTCATCGCCTCGACCTGGTCGTGGGTGACGTAGATCGAGGTGGTCGAGACCCGCTCGCGCAGGCGCTTGAGCTCGATCCGCATCTGCGCCCGAAGCTTGGCGTCGAGATTCGAAAGCGGCTCGTCGAACAGGAAGACCTGCCGGATGGCGGACCATGCAGCGGCCGAGCGCCACGCGCTGCTGCTGGCCGCCCGAGAGCTGGCGC
The DNA here is from genome assembly GCA_963731495.1 of uncultured Alphaproteobacteria bacterium. Taxonomy (GTDB): domain Bacteria; phylum Pseudomonadota; class Alphaproteobacteria; order Geminicoccales; family Geminicoccaceae; genus DASUGG01. The sequence continues at coordinate 6,089 of CAVSVZ010000068.1, read as the reverse complement.
GGCTTGCGGGCGAGCAGCTCCCGGATGCCGAGAATGTCGACGGCGCGGTCGATCTCCGCCCTGATCCGCTCCTCCGGCACCTTCCGGTTGCGCAGCCCGAAGGCCAGATTGTCGTACACGCTCATGTGCTGGTAGAGCGCGTAGTTTTGGAACACCATGGCGATGTCGCGATCCTTGGGCGGCAGGGCGTTCACCACCCGGTCGCCGATCGCGATGGTGCCGCTGGTGATGTCCTCGAGGCCGGCGATCATGCGCAAGGTGGTCGACTTGCCGCAGCCCGACGGCCCGACCAGCACGACGAACTCCTGGTCGCGGACCTCGAGGTTGACGTCCTGCACCGCGACCACGTTGCCGCCATAGGTCTTGTGCAGGCCGGTGAGCGTCACCTGCGCCATATCGCGTGCACCTCTCCCCTCTGCTCCGCTTTGGACCGCCCGCTCATACGCGAAGTCCCCGGACCACGTATTTCTGGCCAAAAATGGTGATCAGCAGGGCGGGGCCCATCGCCATCACCGCGGTCGCACTCATCAGGTTCCATTCGGTGCCGAGCTCGGTCACGAACTGCGCCATGGTCACGGTGATCATCGCCGTGTTGTGCGAGGTCAGGATCAGCGCGAACAGGAACTCGTTCCAGGTGTACAGCCAGCACAGGATCGCCAGGGCCGCGATGCCCGGGATCGCCGACGGCAGGGCCACCCGCAAAAACGCGCCCCAGCGCGTGCAGCCGTCGATCAGCGCCGCATGCTCCATCGACGGATCGATCGAGTCGAAGAAGCCCTTCATCAGCCACGAGAAGAAGCAGATGTGCACCGCGATGTGCGGCAGCAGCAGGCCGGCATAGGTGTCGAACACGCCCAGCCACTGGGTCACGAAGTAGAGCGGCAGGACCCAGGAGATGTAGGGCACGGTGCGAAACACGTAGATCGTGCCGAACCAGACGCTGGCGACCGGGCCCTGGAAGCGCGACAGCATGTAGCCGCTCGAGATGGTCACCGCGAGCGAGAGGATCGTGGCCAGGGTGGCGATCACGAAGCTGTTGACGAACGCGTGGACCACGATGTCGTCCTGCAGCACCTCGAAATAGTTGTGGATCGTGAAGTCGGTGCCGCGATGGACGTAGAACACCGCCCAGCCCGGCCGCAGCGAGGTCAGGATCAGCCAGAACGCCGGAAAGCCGAACAGGAACACCACAGCCAGCAGCGCCAGGAGGAACAACACCTTCCTGCCGCCGGGCGCCAGTGCATCGAAGAAGCCGCCGCTTTCGACCTCCGGCAGTGCCGTCGCGGGCGTGCTCATCGCGACACGTCCATGAAGCGGTCCAGCACCCGATAGAGCGCAATGCCGAGCACCATGATGATGACAGCACCGATGATCGCCGCCGCCGAGCCGCGCCCGAAGTTCAGGTTGTGGAACGCCTCGACATAGGCATAGACGCTGAACACCTCGGTCTGCCGGGCGGGGCCGCCCTGGGTGATCACCCAGACCTGATCGAAGGTGCGGAAGGCGTCGATCGCGCGGATCACGACGCACACCGCGATCACCGGCCGCAGCATCGGCAGGGTCAGGTGGGTGAACATGCGCCAGCGGGTCGCTGCGTCGATCGCCGCCGCCTCATAGGGCTCGCGCGGCAGGCTCTTGAGGCCGGCGAGCAGGATGATCGTGAACCACGGCGTCCAGATCCAGACGTCGGTGAACACGATGATCGCGAACGCCGGCCAGCGCTCGGCGAGCCAGGCCTGGGGTTCGAAGCCGAGCCCTTCCCAGACCACGGAGACGATGCCGAACTGATCGTTGAACATCCAGCGCATCATCATCGAGGCGATCACCGGCGCGATCATCAGCGGCAGCAGCAGCACCGTCTGCACCAGCCGCTGGCCCCGGAAGTCGCGGTTCAGAAGATGTGCCAGCGCCAGCCCGAGACACAGCCCGATGCTGACCGAGAGCACCATCAGCAGCAGCGTGTTCGGCATCACCACGGTGAGGAACACCGGATCGGTCAGCACCCGGATGTAGTGATGCAGTCCGAGCCACGCACCGCTCGGATCGTACAGCCGCCATTCGCGGAAGCTGGCGTTGGCGCCGATCAGGATCGGGAAGATCTGGAACAGGAACAGGACGGTGGCGGCGGGGGCGATCAGGAGCACCATGAAGCGCTCCCGCTCGCCCAACCGCCGCCACCAGGGCATCACGCCTTTGGCCGCTGGCGCATGGCCCGGTCGGTTCATGCCGGGTCCGCCAGGGCCGGTCGAAGGGACGCCGTGCTCAGTTGCCGACCGCGGCGTCGTGCACGGTCTGCATGCCGCGCTGGAGGACCTCGGGGATGTCCTCACGGTCGCCGCTGACGGCTTCGATCACGGTGTCGTTGTACGCCTTGTGGACCGCCGGCCAGTTCGGGAAGTAGTAGGCCGCATGCATCGGCGTGTTCTGATCGAACACCGCGTGCTTGAGCTGGGCGAACACGGGGTCCTTACCGGCAATGACGTCCCAGGCCTCCTGGTTCGGGGGCGGGCCGCCGGTGTCTTCCCACTGCTTCACCTGGCCGTCGATGTCGGTCAGCATGGCGCCCAGCATCTCCTTGGCGAGCGCCTTCCGGTCGTCGGGCACGCCCTTGGGGATCGCCCAGCCCCAGATCTCGTTCCAGGCGATCGGCGCGTCGTTGCGGGGGCCCATGGGCATCGGCGCCATCGCGACGTTGCCGGCGATGCGCGACTTGTTGGGATCGTTGAAGTCGCCGAAGTGGGTCGAAGTCGACGACCGTGAACGCGGCATCGCCCGCCATGAAGATGGCGTTCGCCTCGTCACGGCCGTAGGCGGTCATGCCGGGCGGGCTGATCTTGTTGTCGTGCAGCGCATCCCACCAGAACTCGACGATCTCCCGCTGACAGTCCTCGGTGAGCGCCGGCGTCCAGCCGTTCTCCTCCAGGACCTTGTTGTCGCGCTCGTAGATCGGCAGGAAGATATCGCAATGGTTGGCCCACATCGACCACCAGAAGGTGAACCAGGTATGGTTCATCTTCATGCCGCCGACGTAGCCCCACTTGACCTTGCCCTCTTCCTGCAGGCGCTTGGAGACCTCGACCAGCTCCTCGAAGGTGGTCGGGACCTCGTCCTCGTCGACCAGGTCGGTGCGGTAGAAGAAGGTGCCGACGGTGTGCGCCATGGGCACCACGGTGACCTTGCCGTCATCGTTGATGAAGGCGTCGAGCGGCTTCTTGGCGACCTTGTCCATGCCGGCCACGTCGTCGGTCGGCTCGACCCACTTCTTCCACAGCTGGCCCCAGTCGTCGTTGTGCCAGATCACGTCGAACTGGTCGCCGCCCGAGGTCAGGGTCGCCGTCACCTTCTCCTGGAAGATGTCGTAGGCCATCGGGATCTTGACCAGCGTGACGTCGTGCTCATTGGCCCACTTCTCCATCATGGCGACGCTCGCCTCGTGGATCGGGTGCTTCATGTAGCCGACCTTGAGCTCGGTCTGGGCCTGGCTCTGCCCGGACCAGCCGATGGTGACCAAGGTCAGCGCGACGCACGCGCCGCCGACCCGCAGACGGTTCGACCAAGTCATCCTATGTCCCCCAAATTGTACCCTCGCGATCCCGCCTTGGACCTGTCAGCACTCCGGCGGGCAGCGCCTTCTCTTTGACGCCTGTGATCCCGACCGTACGCCAGATCAGGCCGCCGCTCAAGGCGATGTCCGCGGCACGTCCGGCGCGGCGCGGGTGCGCCGTCCCGCCATGAGGTCGAAGACGCGGCAGGGGGAAGTTTGCGCTGGACAGATCCATGGAAACGGAATATATTCCCCTTGCCCTTGATGGCGGGAGGGGCAGCCGCGCGCGTCACGCGCGCGGCTGCTTCATCCACTCACTGCCCCCTTCGTGGCCGTGTCGACTTCGGCGAAGGATCGGTCTTCGGCGGCTCCCGCCGGATCGCGTCGACCACCGCCTTGTCTTCGAGGCGTGTCGCCTGCTCCATCGAGACGCACCCCGCGGTTCCGTCGTGACGGCCGTTCATCTTGCATTTGTTCCTACAGTCGTGCAGGTTGGCGCTGCCAGGCCCTCGCCCGAAGGCTCCCAAATTCGAGGACATCCCATGGACATCTGCCCCCGCGGCGCGCCGGGCGCGGCGAGATCGGCGCCGCTCGAGCAGCCAATCAAACCCGAAACCCGCGCCAATCCTGGCGAATCGCGCGGCGAGCCAGACCCAGGCTCGTCGGGCTCGCCCGGACCGGAAGCGCCGCTACCTGCTGCAACAGGTCCCGCGGCCATCGCACCCGTCCTGGCGGCCACGCCACGCACGTTCGCCGCTCGCACATCACGACCGGACGAACCCGAGAGCCGCAAAAATCCTGGCGATTCGAGCTGGCCGATCGAGTCCGTGCTGGGACAGGTCAAGGCGGCGCCACCGGCGCCGATCCGCACCGCCACGCCCGGCGGCGGCGCGTCGCTCCTGGCCGGCACGGCGCTGGTCCCGATCGGCCGACGCGACTGGGTCTTGCCATCTTCGGCGCATCGCTGCCAGCCCGCACGACAATTTGCGTGACGGCCGCTAGATTGAGCATTCGAGCGCGATCCGGGAGCAAGCGGGGGCATGGCGAGGGCGCAAGCCGGCATGGCGGAGGGCAGCGAGCTGCAGCGCACCCTGGTGCTGCTTACCGTGTCGTCCTGCACCATGCTCTACTCGCTCACGGTCACGATCGTGAACGTGACCCTGCCGCAGCTGCAGGGCGCCTTGTCGGCGACGCCGGATCAGATCGCCTGGGTGATCACCTTGAACCTGGTGGCCACGGCGGTGGCGACACCGGTCACCGGCTGGATCGTGGGCCGCTTCGGCCAGCGGCAGGTCATGATCTGGGCGGTGGTCGGGTTCACCATCTCCTCGCTGATGTGCGCCACGGCGACCTCGCTGGCGCCACTCCTGCTCTATCGCATCGGCCAGGGCGCGTTCGGCGCACCGATGGTGCCGCTCGCCCAGGCGATCGTGGTCGCGACCTACCCGCCCGAGAAACGCGCCATGGCCCAGGGCTGGTTCGGCGTGGCGGTGGTGGTCGGGCCGGCGGTCGGGCCGGTGTTCGGCGGCTATCTGGCCGAGGAATACAATTGGCGCTGGGTCTTTCTGCTGCTCTTGCCGCTGTGCTTGACGGCGCTGTTGATGGTGCTGGCCTTCATCAAGGACCGTGGCCGCCAGGCCGGCGTTCGTCTCGACTGGACCGGCTTCCTGGCGCTCTCGATCGCGGTCACCTGCCTGCAGCTGGTGATGGATCGGGGCGAGCGGCTGGACTGGTTCGATTCGACCGAGATCATCCTGTTCACCGCCGCGATGGCAGCGAGTTTCTATGTGTTCCTGGTGCACACCCTGACCTGCGAAAAACCGTTCATCTCGCCCAGCCTGTTCCGCGATCGCAACTTCGCGGTCGGGCTGGTGTTCGTGTTTGTCTACGGCATGTTGAATTTCACGCCGATCACCCTGCTGCCGCCTTTGCTGCAAAACCTGAAAGGCTATCCGGATTCGCTGATCGGCTATGTCCTGGGAAGTCGCGGCGTCGGCATGGTCGTAGGGTTCTTCCTGGCGGGCCGCATGGGCCGCCTCGACCCGCGCATCGGCATGTTCATCGGCCTTGGCCTGGTTGCCCTGAGCGGCGTCATGCTGATGAACTTCTCGATCGATACGTCGTTCGCGCAGCTGGCCTGGATGGGCTTCATCCAGGGCCTCGGTACCGGTCTGATGTGGGTTCCGCTCTCGATCGTGACGTTCGCCACGCTGCCATCGGAGAAGCTGCCGGAAGCGGCCTCCCTGTTCCACCTGCTGCGCAATTTCGGCAGCAGCATCTTCATCTCGTTGAGCGTGATGGCGGCGGTCAGGACTGGGAAGATCAGCTATGCCGAGCTCAGCGAGCACATCACGAGCCTCAAGGATGCGACGCACCTGCCCTGGGTGACGGGGCCGCGGAGCCTGGACAACCTGCCCGATCTGCTGGCGCTGGCCGGCGAGGTCGGTCACCAGGCCCAGCTGATCGGCAATCTGAACGCTTTCATGCTCTATACCGCCGCAGCGATCCTGACGATGCCGTTCCTGCTCCTGGTGCGGATCCGCAA
>CAVSVZ010000067.1:0-5116 GCA_963731495.1 uncultured Alphaproteobacteria bacterium | reverse complement strand
TATGTTGTTATGTAGCGCGCTTAAACCGGTCGCATTGCTGATCGTCTCGAGCCCATCGGCCAGATGATGGCAACCGGGGAACTCGAACAGAATCGACCGGCCCCTCGGCCGGCACGAACAGATAGCGGGCCGGGTTGCGCGCGTGGAAGATCTGCATGTTGCGCGCGCCGGTGGCGTAGCGGATGTTGACCGGATCGACCAGCACGCAGGCGGCAAGGTCGCGCTTTCGCAGCTGATCGCGCAGCCGCTCCAGCCGGCCGCTGCGCAGGCGCACCAGGTCGGTAGCGTCGTCGGCGGTTTGCTCTTGCTCGTCTATGGTCACCGCGGCTCGCCTCGCTCGCCCAGGAGGCCCTTCAGCCGGTATACCAGCTGCAGCGCATCGCGCGGCGTCAGGGCGTCGGGATCGACCTCGGCGAGTGCGGTTTCGGCTGCCGATGGCTCCTGGTGCGCGGGCTTGGGTCGGGCGCGCTCGACCACCGCCGCGAACAGGGGAAGGTCCTCGGCCAGCCGGGCGGGCGCGCTCTTCGCCTCGCCTTGCTCGAGCCCGTGTAGCACGTCCTCTGCGCGCGCCAGCACGGCGTCGGGCAGGCCGGCGAGCCGGGCGACGTGCACGCCGTAGGAGCGATCGGCGGCACCCTCGGCGACCTCGTGCAGGAACACGACGTCGCCCTGCCACTCCTTGACCCGCATGGTCCGGCAGACCAGCCGCTCGAGCCGCGAGGCCAGCGCGGTCAGCTCGTGATAGTGGGTCGCGAACAGGCCGCGGCAGCGGTTCACCTCGTGCAGATGCTCGACCACCGCCCAGGCGATCGACAGGCCGTCATAGGTCGCGGTGCCGCGGCCGATCTCGTCCAGGATCACCAGGCTTCGCTCGGTCGCCTGGTGCAGGATCGCGGCGGTCTCGACCATCTCGACCATGAAGGTCGAGCGACCGCGCGCCAGATCGTCGGCCGCACCAACCCGCGAGAACAGGCGATCGACCACACCGATACGGGCGCGCTCGGCCGGCACGAAGCTGCCCGCCTGGGCCAGGATCGCGATCAACGCGTTCTGGCGCAGGAAGGTGCTCTTGCCGGCCATGTTCGGCCCGGTCAGCAGCCACAGACGGTGCTGGTCCGACAGGTCGGCGTCGTTGGCGATGAACCGCTTGCCCTCGCTCGCCAGCGCCTGCTCGACCACCGGATGTCGTCCGCCGACCACCGTGAAGGCATCGCCGTCATCGATCTCCGGGCGGCCATAGCGCATCTCGACGGCGATCTCGGCCAGCCCCGCGGCGACGTCGAGCCGGGCGAGCGCCTGCGCCGTCCTGGCGATCGCGTCCGCCTCGGCCAATATCGCGCGGCAGAGCTGCTCGAACAGCTCGAGCTCGAGGGTCAGCGAGCGTTCGGCTGCGCCCGCGATCTCGCTCTCGAGTTCCGCCAGCTCCTTGGTGCTGTAGCGGGTGGCATTCGCCATGCTCTGCCGCTGAATGAATTGCTCGGGCACCTTGGCGCGATGGGTCGCGGTGACCTCGATGTAGTAGCCGAGCATGTTGTTGTGGCGGATCTTCAGCGAGTTGATGCCGGTCTCGCGCTGCATCCGCCGCTCGAGGGCCGCGATGTGGCGGCGTGCCTGATCGCGTAGGCCGCGCTGCTGGTCGAGCTCCTCATGCCAGCCGGCCTTGATGAAGCCGCCGTCGCGGGCGAGCAGCGGCGGGTCATCGACCAGCGCCGTATCGAGGCTCGCCTGGAGCTCGGCGAGCGCCGCGATGCCGTCCGCGCTCGGCGCCAGCGGCGAGCCGCTTTCGGCCAGCGTCGCCTTGATGGTCGCGGCGCGTGCCAGGGCGAGCTTCAGGGCCAAAAGGTCGCGCGGACCGCCGCGGCCCAGCGAGAGCCGCGAGAGCGCGCGCTCCATGTCCGGGCAGCCTCTGAGCGGCGAGCGCAACGCGTCGCGCAGCACAGGATCATCGACCAGCGCCTGGACCGCATCGAGCCGGCGGCGGATCGGCTCGGGCGCCGCCAAAGGTGCTGCCAGGCGCGCCGCCAGCAGGCGTCCGCCGGCGCCGGTCACCGTCCGATCGATCGCGCCGATCAGGCTGTTCCTGCGCTCGCCCGAGAGGCTGGTCAAAAGCTCGAGATTGCGGCGCGTCGCAGCGTCGATCAGCATGTGGCTGCCGGGCTCGACCCGGCGCGGCGGCGCCAGATGCGGCAGCCGGCCCTTCTGGGTCAGCTCGACATAGCCGATCAGGGCGCCGCAGGCGCCGAGCTCGGCCCGTGAGAAGCTGCCGAAGGCATCGAGCGCCGCGACCTCGAAGCCGGCCTTCAACCGGCGCTCGCCGTTCAGCGATTCGAACTCGCGATCGGGCAGGGGGGTCAGCCGGTCCTGCCAGTCACGCCAGAGCGAAACCAGGGCCGGGACCTCCAAGAGACGCTCGGGCACCAGCAGCTCGCCGGGTTCGATCCGGGCGAGCTCGGCGGCCAGGCCCTGCTCGCTGACCGGTCCGGTCGAGAACGCGCCGGTCGAGACGTCGAGCCAGGCCAACGCCAGCGCCTGCTGGCTCTGGCCGAGGGCCGCCAAAAAATTGTGCCGGCGCGCCTCGAGCAGGCTGTCCTCGGTCAGGGTGCCGGGTGTGACCACGCGGATCACGGCGCGCTCGACGATCGATTTGGCGCCGCGCTGCCTGGCCTTGGCCGGATCCTCGGTCTGCTCGCAGATCGCGACCTTGAAGCCCTTGCGGATCAGGCGCTCGAGATAGCCCTCGGCGCTGTGCACCGGCACGCCGCACATCGGGATGTCGTCATCGCCCTGACGACCACGCCTGGTGAGCGCGATGTCGAGCGCCGGCGCCGCCTTCTGCGCGTCCTCGAAGAACAGCTCGTAGAAGTCGCCCAGGCGGAAGAACAGCAGACATTCCGGATGCTCCGCCTTCAAGGCCTGGTACTGGGCGATCATCGGCGTCGCGCTGTGCCTTGCGGCGGCCACTGTTTACCCTCTTTGAAGCTTGCTGGGCCCTTATAGGACGCCGCGGGCGATCTGCCGAGCCGCCGAGCCGCCGAGCCGTTGGGCACGGGCGGTTTGTGTGCTAGGGGAGCGCGGCCACCGCCAACAGGGGACAGTCCAGCATGGCAGTACTGGTCACCGGCAGCGCAGGCTTCATCGGCTCGCATGTCAGCCATGCGCTGCTCGAGCGCGGCGAGCAGGTCGTGGGTGTCGACAATCTCAACAGCTACTACGATCCTGCGCTCAAGCGGGCGCGGCTCGAACGTCTGCAGGCTAGGCCAGGCTTCTCGTTCGAGTGCGCCGACATCGCCGATCTCGAGGCGATCACGCAGCTCGCCCGCCGCCATCGCGAGGCCATCACCGGCGTGGTCCATCTGGCCGCCCAGGCCGGCGTGCGCCATTCGCTCAAAAAACCCTTCGACTACGTCCAGGCGAACCTGCAGGGCCACATGGTGATCCTCGAGGTCTGCCGCCACGAGCTGCCGGCGCTGCGCCACCTGGTCTATGCCAGCTCGAGCTCGGTCTATGGCGGTAACACCAAGGTCCCGTTCTCGGTCGAGGACGCGGTCGACAAGCCGGTCTCATTGTACGCCGCGACCAAGCGCGCCGACGAGCTGATGAGCTACTGCTACAGCCATCTCTATCGGCTACCGCAGACCGGCCTCCGCTTCTTCACGGTGTACGGGCCCTGGGGGCGGCCCGACATGGCAGCCTATCTGTTCGCCGATGCGATCCTGCACGGCCGGCCGATCACGCTCAACAACCACGGCGAGATGGAGCGCGACTTCACCTATATCGACGACATCGTCGCCGGGGTGATCGCGGCGCTCGACCGGCCGCCCGAGGCAGGGGAGGGTGTGCCCCATGCACTCTACAATCTCGGCAACCACCGGCCGGTGACGCTGCGCCGCTTCGTCGAGGTGCTCGAGGAGGCGCTCGGCATCCGGGCCGAGATCGAGTTGGCGCCGCTGCCGCCGGGCGACGTGGTGCGCACTTATGCCGACATCGAGGCGAGCCGGCGCGATCTGGGCTTCGAGCCGACCACGCCGATCGAGCAGGGCCTGCCAAGCTTCGTCGCCTGGTATCGCGAGTATCACGGTCTGCAGAGCAATTTTCCGGCTCGATAGGAACGCGATAGGAAAATGTCGGAGGGGCGTCGCTCGCCCATCGAGTCAGTGCGCCGGCGTAGCAATTCGCGCCCGCCGCCCATCTACCTGATCTCAGGAATTTCATCAGCCGCTGTTGCCTGGTAGAGCAAACGTGCGGTCTGCTTCAGTCCTGCCGGCGAGCGCGTCGGGTGCCGGGACGGCGCGCCAGGCGCGCGAGGTCGCGCCTGATCGTGTCGAGATCGATGTGCTCGGGATCGAGGTCGTCGCCGGCCCATTCGCGCAGCTCGGCATATTCCTCGTGGCTCGGGTCCGCCAGCACCTCGAGCAGTCGCAGATAGCCATAGACGCCGCCGCAATCCTCCGGCGGGCAGGCCCGCTTGCCCGTGACCAGCGACGGGTAGGGTTGCTCCGGGTCGAGCGCCTCGACCTTCTCGACGACGATCTCGTGCTCCCAATCGTCGCCGAAGTCGTAGACGTAGCGGAAGCGCTCGACGCCCCGCTCGACCAGCGCGCCGAGCTTGATGTTGCGGTCGTTGTAGGTGGGTTGGTCGCCCGGCCAGGGATCGTCGTCGGGCTCACCATAGCGGCGGTCGCCGATCTCGAACTCATGCAGGTGGTAGTCCTACCAGCCCATCGCCGCCTGGATGACCCGGTGCAGCATGTGCAGGCTGCTGTCGGCGGAGACGCGGACCCGACGCCAGATGGGAGGCCGCAGGCCGCGCAGCGTGATCTTGAGGACGAGCGCAGCAGGCGTCATGGCCAGCCTCCCGATACCCGCGGTGGTGCCTTGGTCACAGCATGGCTGCAACCCCAGCCGTGGCGCAACACCCCATCGATGCGATCCCGATTGGTTGGACCGCGAGCGGAAAGCGCCACCCTTGCCGGTGCGTCCGTGACTCGCGGCACCGATCCGCTCATCGAGAGGGGATTGAGCGCGCCCGCGGTCGGGTCCACTATGGAACAGGTGAGCCGACCGAACGTGGGCGCTGCGTGAGCGTCCCCGCATGTTTGATGTCTCTGGGACCCCT
>CAVSVZ010000066.1:0-61801 GCA_963731495.1 uncultured Alphaproteobacteria bacterium | reverse complement strand
GGGCGAGGTGAGCGCATCCCGAGCGCATAACTCGGCGCGGCTCGACGTCGCGCCACAGTCCACTACATTTCATGTTGAGCGCACGGCCTGAGGCACCGCTGCAGCGGCATGCCGTACAAGGAGGAAAGTGGGCTCGATGCGAACCAAGCTCGCTCTGATCGGTATGCTTGCGTTGGCGGTGTCTGCCTGCGCCGCCGATGCGCCGCCCCGACTGGCCTATGCGCCGCCTACCGACCGGCCCATCATTCCGGCCGCACGCTATGTCGGAGGACCTTCGGCCGATCTGATCTGGGGTCAGCTGGTCGACCGCCTGAATCAGTCGGGTCTGCAGGTCGAGCTCGCCGACCCGCAGCGCGGCATCATCGTCGCGACCTACACAGGGGAGGCGACGCCCTACGTCACCTGCGGCTGGATCATGCGCTACGGCGAGGGTGAGCCGGAGCTGATCGACGCGAGCAGCAACGCAAGCTTCGACAAGATGGTGCGGGATCGCCCCGTCCAGGTCGACCGTGATCTGAGGCTCGACGCCCGGCTGGTGGTCGAGGTGCAGCCGCGCGGCCGGCAGGCGCTGGTCGATACCAGCGGGACCTACGTGCTGACCAAGACCGTTGTCACCGAGGACCGGTCGGGACGACAGCAGGGACGCGACCACGAGACCGTCAGCTTCACCACCGGTGAGCGCGCAACGTTCAGCAAAGGCACGGTGTGCCAGCCGAATGGCGCGCTCGAGCGGACGGTGCTGGACATCATGCCGCCGCCGGCGGGTCGCGAGCTGCCGGCACCACGCCCGGCTGCGGCCGCGCCACCGCGGCCGACGATCGTGCAGAGCGAGATTGCGAGCCGCGACCCGGCTCAGCAACCGCCGGTCAGCAGCGATCCCGGGCAGCCGGCGCCCGTGAGCGAGCCGCGCTCCGAGCAGCAGGTGCCCGTGAGCGAGCCGCGCTCCGAGCAGCCTGCGGCGAAGAGTGTCGCTCCGCCGCCTGCCGAATGCTCGAGCGCCAACAGGACGTTCTGCGCGGTGCTCGAGATCACCGGTCCTTATCGGCGCGCCAACGAGGAGCGGGGCCTTGGTCTCGAGACAGAGCGCATCGAGCCCGGCAGTCCTCTTCTGGAGGGCAGCGACTTCGGGGTCGACATCAGCCTGCCGAACTACGATGCGTATCTGGTGGTGAGCTATTTCCTGCGGGACGGCACCGTCCATCACATCCTGTCCGGCCGCAACGCGCACTGGCCGGCGAACGCACGCGAGTTCGTCGGCAACTCCGGCCTCGGCGCGGATGGCAGTGGGGAGGTCGAGATGGTCGTCGCGATGGCGTCCGACGTGCCGCTGTTTGCCTCACCCCGGCCGCCCCAGGAAGCGGCAGACAGCTATCTCGCCGACTTGCGCACACGGCTTGCCGAGGTGAGCGACCGCGACGACTCCGCCCAGATCGCCGCGAGCCTTCTGGTGATCACGCCTGGGCTGCAGCAGCCATCCTGAGCCGCACCAGGCTTCGGCAAACCTCGCCCGTGAGGGCCCGCTTCGGTTATTTGCTCGTGGCGTCGACGGGGATCTCGGAGCCGCTGCCCGCCGCGGCACCTCGCCTTGGTCGGCGGACGGCTCGCACCTTGCCGCTGCTTCCGCCGCCGCAGAAGAACTGATCGCCGCCGTCGGACTCGAGCCCCGACACTGCTCCAGGGGGCATCTCGAGCCTCTCCAGGACCTCTCCCGTTCGCGGATCGACCAGCCTCAGATCGCTCTCGTCACCTTCCCAGGTGGCATGCCAGAGCTCGCCGTCGATCCAGGTGACCCCGGTGACGAAGCGGTTGGACTCGATGGTGCGAAGAATCGCCCCCGTTTGCGGATCGACCTGATGGATCTTCCGGTCCTGGTACTGCCCCACCCAGAGCGTCCCTTCGGCCCATGCGAGCCCCGAGTCGCCGCCGCCGCCGGGCGCCGGGATCGTCGCGAGCACCTGGCCGGTGTTCGGATCGATCTTCTGGATGCGATCCTCGGCGATCTGAAACAGGTGCTGGCCGTCGAAGGCGGTTCCCGCGTGCGCCGCGACGTCGATCGAGCGCAGCAGCTCGCCACTCGCCGGATCGAAGGCGTTGAGCTTGTCTCCGCTCGCAAACCAGACGTGCCGACCGTCAAACGTAAGCCCATGCACGCCATCGGCACCCGGAAAGGGTCCATACTCACGGAGGATTTCGGCCGCGGATCGATTCATAGATCCATCCTAGTCGCTCCTCAGGGGAGCGGGGAGTAACAAGGTCGTCGTGAATCCCCGGCGCGGGCGGGTCTTTTCCTGAAGTGGGTCACGTATCTCGCCGGACGCGCAGGCGTCATACACTACGACAGCCGCTCCGACCGCACTTTCGCATCATCGCTCAGCTGCCGCACGATCTCGATCGTCTTGCGGATATCCGCTTCGCTGAGAGCAATGCCCATGGTCGACGCGATCGAAAGGAGGCGGGCGTCGAGCTCGCGGTAGTGCGCGTCACCTTCGGGGGTCAGCCGCACGAGCTTTGAGCGCCGGTGCTTCGGATTGTCGATGAATTCCACGAGCCCCTCGGCCGCAAGCTCATTCGCCAGCCGCTGCATGCGCTGACGGCTGGTGGGTCGCATCCGGGCGATCTGCGGCACGGTGAGCGGACCACGCAGCGCGAGGCTTCGCATGAAGCCGAACGCACCGCCACCCCAGCCGGTGATGAACCCTGTCTTCTGGCCGAGCGCCCGTATCTTGAAAAAGCACTGGGCCACTTCGAGCATCAGCTCGGTGATCGCCTTGGCCTTGCTGTCAACGATTGGGCCCGCCCCCGTCCTTCGGCCCACCTCGGTGCTGTGTCGTGCCGTCGCCATCGCATCCGTTCCTTTGGTCTGCGCCAGTTTCTCCGGTTGACACCTATGTTGTCAATTTTTAGAATGACACCTTAGTTGTCGTTTTGCGCGGATTTCGGCTGCACAGCCCCCAGCATCTGCAGGAGGAGGGACGGGCATGGACCCGGTTGGCCAACAAGGAGCCGACACCGGAACCCCAGGCGTCATCGCGCGACCGCCTCTCCTCTTTCTCGCCGCTCTTCTCCTCGGTTTCGTCTTGGATAGCCTGCTACCTTTGCCGTTTCCGGTACTGTGGGGCGACCTGGGCCACGGGGCCAGCGCCATGATTGCCAGCTCCCTGACCCTTATCGGTATTGCGGTCTTTGCGGCGGGCATTCGCAACTTTTCCAACGCGGCGACGCCGGTTCAGGGGAGCAAGCCCACCCGAGCGCTGGTGACGACCGGAATTCACGGTTGGAGCCGCAATCCCATCTACCTCGGCATGTTTCTCGTTTACTGCGGCATTGGCGTAGCCGCACAAAGCCCGTGGATCCTGATCCTCACGCTGCCTCTGGCAATCACGATCCGCTACGGCGTCGTCGCGCGCGAGGAGGCGTACCTGGAACGGCGGTTCGGCGACGCCTATCAGGTCTACAAGGCGCGCGTGCACCGCTGGCTGTAGCGGTCGGACAAGCGCGCTCGCCATGGCGCTGCTGTCGGCCTCGTCGGGATCACTTCCAGCGATTGCAGGCGCGCCCGTCCTCAGATCCCGGGCCGATCGATTTATGCTTGCATCCTAGCCACTCGGCAGGGGCGCGGGGAGTAACAAGGCCGTCGTGAATCCCGGCACCGGCGGGGTCATCCAACGACGCGCCCGCCCGCGGCCATACGACTGCACCTTGCCTGCCGCCGCAAGCTGCTCGAGGGCCCGCTGCACGGTGCGCTGGCTGGCTCCGAGCGCTAATGCCAGGGCCGAGCTCGACCACGACTCACCGTCGGCGAGGAAGGCGAGCACCGCCGCGTGCTGTTCGTCGACCGGCCGCGCCAGCACGACCACCTCGCTCGCGCGCCGCGGCACCAGCACAAAACCTCGCCTGGTCGCGCTCACGCCGGCCAGGGTCCGCAGCACCTTGCGCAGCCGGCCGACCTCGACCCGCAGCCGCGCGCGGTGCGATTCATCGGCGTGCCTGGCCCGGAAGGCCCGCGCGAGCAGCGTGGCCCTCGGCATATCGTTGGGCCACGCTTCGCCCAGCGCGCTTGCCAGCGCGAACAACACCGGACGCCTTGCCAGCGGGACCACCGTGTGGGCGTCACGCACGATATGACGGCAGGCGTCCACGACGAGCGCCCCCGAGGCCAGCAACGCTTCAACCTCCTCGAGCAGGAGGAGTTGCTCCTCGCCGCGCGCAATCAGGCGCGCCGCGGGCGTGTTCAGGACGAGGGATGCGCTTTCGACCTCCGCGCTCAGGGCAGGGATACCGGCGTGGCGCGCGGCCCGCTCGGCCCGGGCCAGCGCAGCGCGCGCCTCGTTCGTCCGCAGGCGTCGCATGGCAATCCCGGCAACCACCAGCTCGTGGGCAGCCCTCGACGCGGGCGGGAAAGGCGCCGGATCGAGCCCGGCGAGCGCACGCTCGGCCTCGTCGACGCGCCCGACCAGGAGCAGGCGCCGGACCTCGAGATGGCGCGCATGCGCGGCGTTCACCCAGTCGCCGTGCTTTTCGAGCGTCGCCCACGCTGCTTCGAGCGCCTTGACAGGCCAGCCCAGGTCGCGCGAGACCAGCGCGATCTCGGCCTCGGCGACGGCGCACCTGGCCCGGGCCACGGCCTGTTTCGGACCGAAGCCGCGCGCCGCACTTCGCAGCAAGGCCTTCGCGCGAACCAGATCGCCGAGCCGTGCCATCGCAATGCCGCGCAGCGCGAGCGCTGCCGGGTCGTCACGCAGCGCGACCCGGTTCAGTGCGCCCAGCGGATCACCCGCGGCGAGCGCACGCGCTGCGGCCGTGATCAGCGAGTCCATCGCAATCCTGCCACCGTTGTCACTCCCGCCGTTCGACACTTGGCGCTAAGTCTAGCTCACGACCACCAGCCAGCCCGTCGCAGCGAGATCAAAGCGAAACGACGAAGCAGAGCCGGAAGGCGGCCTGGATCGTCATGGACTGTCGCAACCCTGGAGGAAACCGATGCAAGAGGCCCTCGTCGTCCGCCGTGAGACGCGCATCCCGGCGCCGCCTGCCGCGGTGTTCGCTCTGCTGACCGATCCGGACAAGATCCTGCGCTGGATGGGAACCGAGGCGCAGGTCGAGCCGCAGCCCGGCGGGCTCTATCTCGTCAATGTTACGGGTGCGCGCTTCGCCCGCGGCTCCTTCCGCGAGGTGGTGCCGGTGCACCGGCTGGCCTACAGCTTCGGCTGGGACGGCAGCGAGGTGGTGCCGCCCGGGTCGAGCCTGGTCGAGATCGACCTGATCGAGCAGCCCGACGGCACGCTTGTGCGCCTGACCCACACCGGCCTGCCGAATGCCGAGCAATGCGCCGGCCATGCGGAAGGCTGGGCCCATTACCTCGGCCGGCTGGCTGAGGTTGCGGCCGGCCGCGACCCGGGGCCGGATCCGTTCTACGGCCGCACGGGCAGGGAATGACGGCCTCCGCGCTCGATACCGCCGCCCTTGACCCCTTGCAATTTGATGGCGAACGCAGGCCCGCGGGCGTGTCGAACGCGGCCTGATCGAGGATCAGGCGGTACGGGCGCCGGGGTCGGGGCCAGAATCAGACGGGCGCAGCCGGCTTTGCATCGCCTCGGCGCGGATGACAGATCAGGGGCCATGGCCGCATGATGGCGGCATGGATCTGCCGGCACCTCTCGCCTGGCTGGTGGACGAGGCCGGCGCCTCGCCCGGCCCCGACCAATTCCTGGCCGAGCTTGGCGGCCGGCTGCTGGCCGACGGCCTGCCGCTGGCCGGCGGCGCCCTGACGCTCGCGCTGCCGCATCCGATCATCGCCCGCCGCACCTGGCTTTGGCGAGCGGAGACCGGGGCGGTGATCGAGGCGCTGGGCTTTGCCGGCGCTCCGCTCAGCCAGGCCGGGCGCGACTGGCTGGCCGGGCTCGGCCCGGTGCAGGAGGACACGATTGGCCCGGCGCCGGACGGTCCGCTGCTGGGCTGGGCCGGGACGCGGCCGTTCGGCCCCGCCGAGGCCGACAGGCTGCACCAGATCGCGCGCTTCGCCGCGGCGCCGCTGGCCGCCCTCGCCGCCCGGGCAGCTATGGCCGCGCTGCTCGAGGCCTATCTCGGCCGGCGCAGTGCCGCCCGGGTACAGGCCGGCGCGCTGCGGCGCGGCACCGGCGAGACCATCCGCGCCGCGCTGCTCTATGCCGATCTGCGCGGCTTCACGGCGATGTCCGAGGCGACCGAGCCTACCACGATGATTGCCGCGCTCGATGCCTGGTTCGACCGCGTCGCCGGGGCGGTGCATGCCTTCGGCGGCGAGGTGCTGAAGTTCATCGGCGACGGCGTGCTGGCGATCTTTCCGGTCACCGGCGCGCCGGCCGAGGCCTGCGAGGCGGCGCTGCGCGCCGTCGTCGCCGCCCGCGCCGGCATGGCCCATCTCGATGCGGCGCGGCAGGCGCAGGGGCTGCCGCCGCTGCCGTTCGGCGCGGCGCTGCATCTCGGCGAGATGCTGTGGGGCAATATCGGCGCGGTCGACCGGCTGGATTTCACCGCCATCGGCCCCGCGGTCAACCTGGTCAGCCGGCTGGAGGGGCTGTGCCGGCCGCTCGGCCGCTCGGTCCTGATCTCGGGCGCACTCGCCGCCGAGACCGCCACGCCGCTGGTGCCGCTGGGCGAGCACGTGCTGCGCGGCATCGCGGCGCCATGTGCCGTCTTCACCCTGCCGGATGCATGAGCGGGTGAGCCCATCGCAATCGCCCCACGCTTGTCACTCCCACCGTTCGATCCCCGGTCCCAACCTGTCTCCTACCGAACACCCGACGGAGAGGAACCATGACCAAGCACACGATCGGGACGCGTGAAGAGTGGCTGGCAGCGCGGCTGGCACTGCTCGGGGCGGAGAAGGAGCTCACGCGGCGCAGCGACGAGCTGGCGCGGCGACGGCAGGACCTGCCCTGGGTCCGGATCGACAAGGCGTATCGATTCGAGACCGGCGAGGGGAGCGCCTCCTCGTCTACCACTTCATGTTCGGGCCCGACTATACGGCGGGCTGTCCCTCCTGTTCGGCGATCGCGGACGGCTTCGACGGCTTCGCCGTCCACCTGGCCAACCATGACGTGATGCTCTGGACAGTCTCACGGGCGCCGCTCGCGCAGCTGCAGGGGTACAAGCGACGGCTGGGCTGGACGTTTCCGTGGGCGTCCTCGCTCGGCAGCGACTTCAATGCCGACTTCAACGTCTGGGTCACCGAGGAGCAACAGCGCGAGGGCGTCGTCGAATACAACTACCAGCGCGGCGGCCACGCGATGGACGCGACACCGGTCCCGGAGCCCGTCGCCCGGTTTGCGGCCACCTGCGGAACCGACGCGGCCACCTACGTGCGCGATCGGCCCGGCATGAGCGCGTTCGTGCTCGAGGACGGCGTCGTCTACCACACCTATTCCACCTATGCCCGCGGGCTGGACGGCCTCTGGGGCATGTACCAGTGGCTCGACCGCGCACCCAAGGGGCGCAACGAGACGGGCATCTGGTGGCGCCGCCACGACGAGTATTAGGCCCCGTGCGGCCCCGGCAGTCTCGCGACACGCGCAGCGATGGCCTTTCGATCTGCCGCTGTTCGCTTTACCCCGGCCGTCTGAGGAGGCTGCCGAAAGCTGTTTCGCCAACGCCCGCGCGCCTCGGCGAGGCGTGGGCGTTGGCAGACCGTTCGTTGTGTCTTCCCTTCAAGAAATGATATGATATAACATTATCAGGATCAGCAGCGGGGGATAAGATGATGGCCAGGTGGTCGATCGGCGCGGCACTCGTCCTTGCGCTTGCCGACGCCCGACCGATCCAAGCCGAAGAAATCCAGGTCGTGGCCAGCATCAAGCCGGTCCACTCGTTGGTGGCGGGCGTGATGCAAGGCGTCGGCGAGCCGGTCCTGCTGGTGAAGGGTGCTGCCTCGCCGCACAGTTACAGCATGCGCCCGTCCGAGGCGCGGGCGGTCGAGCAGAGCGACGTCGTGTTCTGGGTAGGCGAGGGGCTCGAGACCTTCCTGGTCAAGCCGCTGCAGGCGCTCGCGGGGGGCGCCGACGTGGTGGCGCTGAGCGAGGCCCAAGGCGTGCGCCTGCTGCGAACCCGCGAGGGCGGGGTGTGGGAAGAGCACCGGCATGAGGATCACGGCGACGAGCAACACGCGGAGCATGGGCACGGCGACGAGCACGTGCACGGCGAGTTCGACATGCACCTCTGGCTCGACCCGCACAACGCCGAGGCCATGGTCGGCGCCATCGTCGCCGCGCTGAGCCAAGCCGACCCCGACCATGCGGCCATCTACCAGAGCAACGGCAGCCGGCTGCATGCGCAGCTCCGACACCAGGACGAAACGCTGAGCACCAGGCTGAAACCGATCCGCGACCGGCCCTTCGTGGTGTTCCACGATGCCTATCAGTACTTCCAGAACCGCTATGATCTCGATGGCGTCGGCGCGATCGCGGTCGACCCGGGGCGCCGCCCGGGAGCGCAGCGGCTGCAGGAGATCCGGCACCGGCTGGAACAGCTGGACACGGCCTGCGTGTTCGCCGAGCCCCAGTTCGAGCCGGCGCTGGTCGATACGGTGATCGAGGGCACGAGCACCAACAAAGGTGTGCTCGATCCCCTGGGCGCCAACCTCGCTGCCGGCCCCGAGCAGTATTTTCAGGTGATGAACGGCCTTGCCGACTCCCTGATCGACTGTCTCGGCATGGCGACCTCGGGCTAGCGACCCGGTCGACCTGCTCCTCGCGTTCGGTGAGGCGGTCATCAACAGGGCTGACCGGCGCTCTCATTCTCGAATTCTTCCATGCCCTCGGCTCCGTGCTGCCTGTGGCGACCAGCGCGCCGTGTTCGCCAGGTCCGGTTCCGGAGTGAGGGGCGGAAAGACGTAGGCGCCAAATCCGACCGCCGTTCGTGACCCGAAGCGGCCCGTCCAGTCACGGACCTTGAAGCAGCGCACTCGCCCGGAGGGCTCACGGTCAGATGCAGACCACGTGCAGAGGCGGCAAGCCATTGAATTCCACGGAAGCGTAGGGGTAGGTATAGGCGCCGGTGCTCACGATCTGGACACGGTCGCCGATCTCGAGCTGCGCCGGCAAGTGATATCCCGCCGCATCGTAAAGAATGTCCAGACTGTCACACGTACAGCCCGCCAGAATCACGGGCATCGGCTGGCCCGTGGCGCTGCTTCGGATAGGATATTTGATGCTCTCGCCAATCGTTTCGATCAGGCCATTGAAGACGCCGACATCAAGATAGACCCAACGACGTGGATCGACTGCCGACTTCTGGGCGATCAGGACGACCTCGCTATCGATCACACCGGCCTCGGCGACCAGGCCGCGCCCAACTTCCGCGAGCAGGCGCAGCCGACCGCTGGAGGGGCCGAAATGACGCGCCATCGCCTGCCGGATTGCCGCATGATAAGCCGCCAGCGGCGGGATCGGTTCGCGGTAGCGCGCTGGAAAACCGCCGCCGAGATTGACGAAGGCGAGATCGATCCCCTGGGCCCGCAACCGAAAGAAAACCTGGGCAGCGGCCGCAATGCCGACGTTCCACTGGTCCGGCGCGAGCTGCTGTGAGCCGACGTGGAAGGACACCCCTTGCGGGCGCAGCCCCAATTCCTTGGCCTGTCGCAGGAGGTCAAATGCCAGCGCCGGATCGCAGCCGAACTTGCGGGACAAGGGCCACTGGGCGCCGGTACAGTCGATCAGTAGTCGGCAAAACACCACGGCGCCGGGTGCTGCACGCGCCAGCTTCATCAGCTCACCGGCCGAATCGAAGGCGAACATCCGGACGCCGAGACCGTAGGCTCGGGCGATCTCGCTCTCTTTCTTGATCGGATTGCTGAAGGACAGCGCGTCGCTCTGCGCGCCCGCGGCGAGGCAGCGCTCGATCTCCGCCAGACTTGCCGCTTCAAACTTCGATCCCAGGCGAACCAGCCGGGCCAGGACCTGCGGGTGCGGATTGGCCTTGACTGCGTAGTAGATTTCGATATTGCGCAACGCGGCGCGAAAGGCGCGATAGTGCCTTTCGACCAGATCGAGATCGACAGCCAGATAGGGCGTCGGTAGCGCGTTTGTGGCGAGGAATGCCTGCAGCCGGTCGCTCGGCTCCGGCTCCGCCGACGCCGATGGCCGGGAAGCGACTGCCCGGCCGCCAAGCGCCGTGCAGGCCCCGGCCCGTCGAACATATGACGATCGTGTTTCCTGGAAACCGACCGGACCGCCCGGCGAACGCCGGCGCTCACTCACGTGATTCACGAACCGACTCCCGTATCTGAACACGCCCCGACGTCGACCGCATCGGGGAGGCCTGGAAGATCAGAGCGACCAGCAGGAGAATGTAGATCACAGCGATCGAAGCCGGCAGCCCGAGCGCACCGATGCTGGCCATGAGCCAGCCCGTTATCGCTGCTCCGCCAAACATCCCGACCCCCCACATCGCCCCGAAGGCCGCGGTCGCGATGATCAGGCTGGAGCCGGCGAGACGCTGGCCGATCAGCACCAACGCCGTCGTGTAAATGCCAAAGCTCGACGCGCCCCAGATCAGCAGGTAGGGCCAGGCGAGCCAGCTGGTCAGGTCGACCATCGGCAGCAACGCTGCGCCCAGCCCCGTGACGAGAACGCAGGCCAGGAGCACCCGCTCGCGCGGTGCTTTGTCGGCAATCCAGCCGATCGGCAGCTGCAACGCGATATTGCCGAACTTGATCAGGCTCAGGGTCAACACTGCCTGATCGCTCGAGAGACCTTGATCGAGCCCGTAGATCACCCAGAGAGGCAGCACGCTGCCGTCGAAGTAGGCGCCCGCGGCAGCGGCAATCAGCAAAACGGGAATGGCTCGGCCGACCGTCACGAACTCGCGAAGCCGGGGTGGCCGTCCGCGCTCGACGGGCCCGTCCAAGGCACACAGCGGCAGACCGGCAACCACGATGACCAGGGCCATGGCGGCGTAGGGCAAAAGGCCGATGCAGCCCAAGACAGGAATCAGCAACGGCCCCACCGCCAGCGCGCCTTCGCGCATGGTGCTGAACAGCGCGACCGCACGTCCTCTGCTGGACTTCGGCTGCCAGTCGATTGATCCAGGTCTCGCTTTGCACGTACCAGATACTTGTGCTCACGCCGAACACCAGGCCCAGGACGAACCACAATCCAATCGACGCGTTCAGTCCGAACACCAGCATCGTCGCGCTCGCGACCGCGAAATTGCCGGCACAAACCGGCCACATGCCAAAGCGGGCGACCAGCCAGGGCACCAGGAGCGGGCTCAGCGCCAGGCCGAGCCCGACCGACCCGGCCTGATATCCGATCAGATCGGCCGACGTACCGCGCAGTTCGAGATTCAAGGCGACGGCCGGATAGATGAAGCCGATGACGAGCTCGAACGCCGCGGCCGCGATGCTCAAGCTCACGAGCGGCAACAACGTACGCGAAGGTGCGATCGTCGATGCCAAAGCCATGGTTGAGCACGCTCCTTTGGCGAACAACCTCGTCGCCTTTGTCCGTTGCGTATCAGGGGCTCATCGGACCAGGTGTGACGTGCTTCACTCGCGGCCGAGACATGACCACAGGCGTCGAGCCCCACTCGCCTTGATCAGGGGGCAACCTTCACGGCATGCTCACGGGACGCTAAAATCCGTCTGGACGTGCTGGGTAAGGCTGTCATAGGCGCTGGGCAGCGGCAGAATGCGCATGGTGGCTCCTCAGGCCAATGCAGGGGGCGGTAACCCTCTGCTCGGGACAAGCGACACACTTCGGCCCCGGCTCGAGCCGACAATGGGATCGTCCCCTCCTCGTGACTGAGCTTACGGCCGAATCCCCACTCGATCTTCGCTCCGCGGCGACCTTTCCAGCCCGTGCGCGGAGCGGAAACGGGCCCGGTAGTCGCGGGGGCTGACCTTCAATCGACGTTGAAACGTTCGACGCAGGTGCTCTGGATTGCCGAAGCCGCACTGTGTCGCGATCTCGTCGACCAGCAGCCTGGTTTGTTCCAACTGGCACCGTGCCGCCTCCAGGCGGATCAATTCCACGAATTTACCCGGCGTCATCCCAATTTCGCGCTCGAACACGCGGGCAAAATTGCGCGGACTCATGGCCATGCGAGCCGCCAAGCTCTCCAGACTCAGATTGGCGCCGGGATTGCTGACGATCCAGGACTGCAACTCCTGAAAATCCTGCCGGGTCTTCGCCGGGTTCAGCAGAAATGTGCTGAACTGGGATTGCCCTCCGGGCCGTTTGAGAAACACGACCAAGGTTCGAGCGACCGCCAGCGCGATATCCCGCCCCCAATCTTCTTCAATCATCGCCAGGGCAAGATCAATCCCGGAGGTAATTCCGCCGGTGGTACACACGGCGCCGTCGCGGACAAAGATTTGGTCCGGTTCGATCTGAATGGAGGGGAACTCCTTGGCCAGTCGGTCACAGTAGTACCAGTGCGTGGTCGCACGACGACCATCGAGGACCCCACTCGCCGCCAGCAGGAAAGCGCCCGTACAAATGGAAGCGGTGCGCCTCGCGGTGCTCGCCGTCTGCTTCAACCAGGCGAGCAAAGCTGGATCGCGGCGCGCCGCATCGATCTCCCCGCCGGCAACCAGCAACGTGTCGAGTTCGACCTCCACATCGCAGAACGCCTGATCGACCATGATCCGCATTCCGGATGAGGTTACGATCGGCCCGGCAGCGGACCCCACGATGCGAGCGGGATAGACCGGTTCCGATACCATCCCGAGTTCCCGTAGCCAGCGATCCGCATAGTAAAAAGCGTCCATTGGACCGCAAATATCCAAAATCTCGCTGCCGTCGAACGCCAGCATCGCGATGTGACGTTGTGGGGGACGATCGTGAGCGTGCTCGTCAGGCATGAGACGGCCTCCTGAAGGGGTAGCTTTCGGGTTTAGCCGGGTTGCCGCAATGACAACTATCCCACGATTTTGGACAAGGCGCCCGTGATGCGATCCCTGGCGCGGAGCGGCCCGGGGGAAGGGCCCCGAGGCCGGAGGGATGGGGATCTGGATGTTTTGGGCACATTGCCCGCCGATCGCCAGGCAGCTTCACGCAGGGCGGTCGCCGTAGCACATCCAGGTCAGCATCTGCCTACATGCGTTCGCGGCAGTCGAGCCTGTGGCGGTTCCGCTTTGCGATCCGAAACCGGACGTTCGACGGCCAGAGGGCGCGAAGGCGCTAGCGCGGCGGCAGGAGACCGGGGGGCAGACCGCGGGCCATGAACTGCTTGGTGCCGCCCATCTTCTTGACCCGCTTCATCATCACCTGCATCTGCTTGTGCTGCTTGAGCAGTTTGTTGATGTCCTGGACGCTGGTGCCGGAGCCGGAAGCGATCCGTCGCTTGCGCGAGGCGTGCAGGATCTGCGGGTTGCGCCGCTCCTTGGGCGTCATCGAGCCGACGATCGCGATCTGGCGGCCGATCATGCCGTCGTCGAGCTTGGCTTCGGCCATCTGCTGCTTGACCTTGCCGACCCCGGGCAGCATGCCGAGCAGGCCGCTCATGCCGCCCATCTTGCGCATCTGCTGCAGCTGGCCGGCGAGGTCCTCCAGGTCGAAATTGCCTTTTTGCATCTTGGCGGCGAGCTTTTCGGCCTGCTCCTTGTCGACCGTCTCGGCGACCTTTTCGACCAGCGAGACCACGTCGCCCATGTCCAGGATGCGCGAGGCGACGCGATCGGGGTGGAAGGCCTCGAGCGCGTCGATCTTCTCGCCGGTGCCGACCAGCTTGATCGGCTGGCCGGTGACCGCGCGCATGCTGAGCGCAGCACCACCGCGGGCATCGCCGTCCATGCGGGTCAGCACGATGCCGGAGATGCCGATCTGCTCGTGGAAGGCGCGCGCCAGGTTGACCGCGTCCTGGCCGGTCAGCGCGTCGGCGACCAGCAGGGTCTCGTGTGGCCGGGCGCGGTCGCGCACCGCGGCGAGCTCGGTCATCAGGGCCTCGTCGATGTGCAGCCGGCCGGCGGTATCGAGGATCACGACGTCGTAGCCCTCGCGCTCGGCGGTGCGCATCGCCCGCTCGGCGATCGTGACCGGGTTCTGGCCGGCGATGATCGGCAGGCTCTCGACGCCGGCCTGCCGCGCCAGCACGGCGAGCTGCTCCTGGGCCGCCGGGCGCTGCACGTCGAGCGAGGCCAGCAGCACCTTCTGCCGGGAGCGGCTGTGCAGCCGCAAGCCGAGCTTGGCGCAGGTGGTGGTCTTGCCCGAGCCCTGCAGGCCGACCATCAGCACGACCTGGGGCGGCGCGTGGTCGAGCACCAGGTCGCTGGCCTGGCCGCCCAACAGCTCGACCAGGTGGTCGTGCACGATCTTGACCACCATCTGGCCGGGGGTGACGCTCTTCAGCACCTCCTGGCCGACCGCGCGCTCGCGCACCGCGGCGACGAAGTCCTTGACCACGGGCAGGGCGACATCGGCCTCGAGCAGGGCGATCCGGATGTCGCGCAGGGCGGCCTCGACATCGGCCTCGCGCAGCGCGCCGCGCCGCTTCAACCGGTCGAAGACGTCGCCGAGACGGCCAGAGAGGGTTTCGAACATGGCACTCGCTTCGCTGGGGTTGGGGCGGGGCTCCGGGTGGCGCAGAAATCGGTCGGACCGACGCATGAGATGACGCAAATTTGCGTCGCCAGGTGGCGCATATGTGGTTCGCCGGTGACGCAAAAGTCAAGCGAACCGCCGCAAAGATGCGCCACTTTTTCGCGGTTGCGTATCAGCAACCAATCGCCTCTATTGTCGCGCCATGGACGAGCTCGGCTTCCATAAGATGCACAGCCTGGGCAACGACTTCGTGATCATCGATCGACGGAGCGGCAAGCTGTCGCTGAGCGAGGCGCAGATCCGCGCGATCGCCGACCGCAGGCGTGGTGTCGGCTGCGACCAGCTGCTCTCGCTCGAGCCGTCGCAACGTGCCGATCTGTTCATGCGGGTCCACAACCCGGACGGCTCGGAAGCCGAAGCCTGCGGCAACGGCACCCGCTGCGTCGCGCGCCTGATCATGGAGCAGCACGGCGGCAACCGCGCACGGATCGAGACCCGTGCCGACGTGCTGGTGGTGAGCGCGGGCGTGCAGGGCTACACGGTCGACATGGGCCGCCCCCGCTTCGGTTGGGACGAGATCCCGCTGGCACAGGCGATGGACACCCTGGCGCTCGACCTGGCGCTGGGGCCGCTCGCCCAGCCGGTCGCGGTCAACATGGGCAACCCGCACGCGGTGTTCCTGGTCGAGGACGCCGAAGCGATCCCGCTCGAGCAGCTCGGGCCCGAGCTGGAGCATCACCCGCTGTTCCCGGAGCGCGCCAATATCGGCGTGGCCGAGGTGCGCGACGACCGCACGATCCGCCTGCGGGTGTGGGAGCGGGGTGCCGGCCTGACCCTGGCCTGCGGCAGCGGCGCCTGCGCCGCCCTGGTCGCCGCGGCGCGCCGCGGCCTGACCGAGCGCAGCGCCGATCTGCTGCTCGATGGCGGCCGCCTCCGGATCGCCTGGAACGAGCGCGATCGGGTGCTGATGACAGGCCCCGCCCGCCATAGCTACAGCGGCCGTCTGCACCCGGACCTGCTGGTGGTCGAGGGATGAAGCCCCGCGTGGTGACCTTCGGCTGCCGGCTGAACAGCTTCGAATCCGAGGTGATGCGCGGCCATGCCGCTGCCGCCGGGGTGCAGGACACGGTGATCGTGCACACCTGCGCGGTGACCGCCGAGGCCGAGCGCCAGGCGCGCCAGGCGATCCGTAAAGCCCGGCGCGAGCATCCCGGCGCACGCATCGTGGTCACCGGCTGCAGCGCCCAGATCGAGCCGGAGCGCTACGCCGCGATGCCCGAGGTCGACCGCGTGGTCGGCAATGACCGCAAGCTGGATCCGGGGCTGTGGCGCGATCTCGCCGCCGGGGGCGATCCGATCGTGGTCGGCGACATCATGGCGGTACGCGAGACCGCCGGCCACCTGATCGACGGGCTGGACGGCCGCTCGCGGGCGATGGTCCAGGTCCAGAACGGCTGCGATCACCGCTGTACCTTCTGCATCATTCCCTATGGCCGCGGCCCGAGCCGCAGCGTGCCAGTCGGCGAGATCGTCGCCCAGACCCGCCGGCTGGTCGAGAGCGGCTACCGGGAGGTGGTGCTGACCGGTGTCGATCTGACCTCCTATGGCAAGGATCTGCCGGGTCGACCCAGCCTCGGCCAGATGGTCAAGCGCGTACTGCGTCTGGTGCCGGATCTGGCGCGTCTGCGCCTGTCGTCGATCGATCCGGCCGAGATCGACCGCGACCTGCTCGATCTGGTTGCGGACGAGCCGCGCCTGATGCCGCACCTGCATCTCTCCGTACAGGCCGGCGACACGCTGGTCCTGAAGCGCATGAAGCGGCGCCACGCGCGCGAGGACGTAGTCCGCCTTTGCGCGCAGTTGCGAGCGCTGCGGCCCGAGATCGCCTTCGGGGCGGATCTGATCGCGGGCTTCCCGACCGAGACCGAAGCGATGTTCGCCAACACCCTGGCGCTGGTCGAGGAGGCAGGGCTGACCTATCTGCATGTATTCCCGTACTCGGCCCGGAAAGGCACGCCGGCGGCGCGCATGCCCCAGGTCGCCAGGGCCGAGCGCAGGGAGCGGGCGGGCCGCCTGCGGGCGGCGGGCGATCGCGCCCTGGCCGGCTATCTGGCCAGTCGGGTCGGCCGGGTCGAGCGGGTCCTGGTCGAGCGCGACGGCACCGGCCGCACCGAGGCGTTCGCGTCGTTTCGCATCGAGGGCGCCACATCCGATGTCGGTAGCGTCGTCGCCGTGCGTGGCAAGCGGGTTGTGGATGCGGCGCTGAGCGGGCCGGCCCTATGAGCGAGCTCGAGACCAAGCGGCCCGGATGGTTCCAGCGCCTGCGCGCCGGCCTCAGCCGGTCCTCGTCGGCGCTCAGGAACAACATCACTGCGATCATCACGCGCAAGAAGCTGGACCAGGCGACCCTCGACGAGCTGGAAGAGGCGCTGATCACCGCCGACCTCGGGGTCGAGACCGCGTCTGACCTGGTCGGGGAGCTGGGCCGGACCCGGTTCGGCAAGGAGGTGTCGGAGCAGGAGGTGCGCACAGCACTCGCCGAGTCGATCGCCAAGATGCTCGTGCCGGTCGCCAGGGCCCTCGAGCTCGATCCGAGCAAGCACCCCCACGTGATCCTGGTGTGCGGCGTCAACGGTACCGGCAAGACCACCACGATCGGCAAGATGGCGGCTGAGCTCAAAGCCGGCGGCCACTCGGTCACGCTCGCCGCGGGCGATACCTTTCGAGCGGCTGCGATCGAGCAGCTGCAGATCTGGGGCCAGCGCACCGGCTGCCCGGTGGTCGCCAAGCCGGCCGGGGCGGATGCGGCAGGCCTCGCCTTCGATGCCTTGCAGAAGGCTCGGGCCGATGGCACCGACGTCCTGCTGATCGACACCGCCGGCCGCCTGCACAACAAGGCCGTGCTGATGGACGAGCTCGCCAAGGTGGTCCGCGTGCTGCGCAAGCTGGATCCGGAGGCGCCACACGACGTGCTGCTGGTGCTCGACGCGACCACCGGCCAGAACGCGCGCAACCAGGTCGAGACCTTCGCATCGATGGTGCCGGTCAGCGGCCTGGTGGTGACCAAGCTGGACGGCACGGCGCGCGGCGGCGTGGTGGTGGCGCTGGCGCGCCAGTTCGGCCTGCCGGTGCACGCGCTCGGCGTCGGCGAGGCCGTCGACGACCTGCGCCCGTTCGATGCGCAGGCGTTCGCGGACGCCCTGCTCGGGCTGGAGAGCGCGTCGAATTGATCCTGGCTTGCGCGCTGCGAGCGAGCTAACAATGGCGCCCGCGCGTCAACGTTGCGAAGACCGGCGCCGGGGCAAGGAGCGCCGGGGCAAGGAGTGATAGACCAGGCATGACCCGCAATCTGCTAGAGACCCTGCTGGGAGCGATCGTGCTGCTCGTCGCGATCGTGTTCCTCGGGTTCGCCTACAAGGCCAGCCAGCTCGGCGACAATTCGGGTTACGAGCTGATCGCCCGGTTCGACCGGGTCGACGGCCTGCAGCGGGGCAGCGACGTGCGCATCGGCGGCATCAAGGTCGGCACCGTGGTCGACCAGACACTCGATCCCAAGACCTACCGGGCCGAAGTCCGGTTCACGATGCGTGAGGACGTCGAGGTGCCCGCGGACAGCTCGCTGGCGGTCGCCAGCGACGGCCTGCTCGGCGGCAAATACCTTTCGCTGGTGCCGGGTGGCGATGTCGAGATGCTGCAGGCAGGCGACGAAGTCTTCCTGACCCAGTCGTCGATCAACCTCGAGGATCTGATCGGCCACTTCATCTTCAGCCAGAGCTCGGGCGAGGGGGCCTCAGGCAAAAGCGCGGACGGTCAGGACCTGAGCGTGGAGCCGTGACCTCGTTGCCGGCGGTGCTGCGCGCGGTCGCAGGCGCGTCCATCGCGGCCTTCGTGGCGATGGCGGCGCAGGCGCAGGGCCCGGTGATCGAGAACCGGGTTGCCGTGCTGCAAGGCCTGGACAAGGTCACGGCGCGAATCTCGCCGGTGCGCGCGCCGCTCGATCAGCCGACCCTGTTCGGCACGCTGGAGATCGTGGCCCGCAGCTGCCGCGAGACGCCGCCGACCGAACCGCCGGAAAGCGCGGCGTTCCTGGAGATTCGCGAGTTGCCGCCGGCGTCTGATCCGGATGAGCCTGCCAAAGAGCTGTTCTCGGGCTGGATGTTCGCTTCGAGCCCGGCGGTATCGGGGCTCGAGCACCCGGTCTACGACGTCTGGGTGGTCGACTGCGAGGAGCCGATCGACCTGGAGCCCGACCCGGGCGCGGACGACCAGGGCGTCAGCGAAAGCACGCCACCGGTATCGCCATAGAAGGTCGCGGGGGTCTCGATCGCGGCGCGCAGCATGCTGCGATAGGCCGCGCGCGACACCTCCGTCGCGCCGAACCGGCGGAGATGGTCGGTGACGAACTGGGTGTCCAGCAGGCGGTAACCGCCGGCGCGCAGGCGCCCGACGAGCTCGACCAGCGCGACCTTGCTGGCATCGCGCCGGCGCGAGAACATGCTCTCGCCGAAGAACGCCGCACCGAGCGAGACGCCATACAGGCCGCCGGTCAGGACGCCGTCAGCCCAGGTCTCGACGCTATGGGCGTAGCCCAGCTCATGCAGGGTGCAATAGAGGTCGAGCAGCTCGTCGTTCAGCCAGGTGCGTGGCCGCTCGGGCCGGCTTGCAGCGCAGGCTTCGATGACCCGCGGGAAGGCACGGTCGACCCTGATCTCGAAACGTGCCTGGCGGATCACCTTGCGCAGGCTGCGCGGAACGTGCAGGGCATCGAGCGGCAAGATCCCCCGGCGCTTGGGCTCGATCCAATGGATGGTCGGATCGAAGCGGTCATTCGCCATGGGGAACACGCCACTGGCGTAGGCGCACAGCAAGAGCTCGGGCGAAAGAACCTGCATGTCTTCGGGATACCGGTCGCCGGCCCTGGCGGCAAGACGGGCGTCGCTCAGTCGTGCAGCTGCCAGCCGACCAGGAACTCGGTCAGCCAGCCGGTGTGGTAGGCACCGGTCGCGAAATCCTCGTGCTCGACCACGGCCTGGAGCAGGGGAAGGTTGGTCGGCAGCCCTGCGATGACATATTCGCCGAGCGCCCGTCGCGCGCGCGCCAGGCAGGCATCGCGCGCGTGATCGTGCACCACCAGCTTGGCGATCAGGCTGTCGTAGAATGGCGGCACGACCGCGCCGGCATAGAGCGCCAAATCGACCCGCACGCCGGGGCCACCAGGCGGATGATAGGTGTGCACCGTGCCCGGTGTCGGCAGCAGGCTTTTCGGGTCCTCGGCGTTGACCCGGCATTCGATCGCATGGCCATTGAAGCGTACGTCGCTCTGCTCGATCGCAAGCGGCTGGCCGGAGGCGACGCTGATCTGCGCCTTGACCAGATCGATCCCGGTGATGGCCTCGGTGACCGGATGCTCGACCTGGAGGCGGGTGTTCATCTCGATGAAATAGAACTCGCCGTCCTCGTAGAGCATCTCGACCGTGCCGACGCCGCGATAGCCCAGGCGACGGATCGCCTCGGCGCAGCGCTCGCCGATCGCGGCGCGCTGCTCCGGCTCCAGCACCGGTGACGGCGCCTCCTCGATCAGCTTCTGGTGGCGCCGCTGCACGGTGCAGTCGCGCTCGCCCAGATGGATGCAGTTGCCGAATTCGTCGGCCAGGATCTGGACCTCGATATGGCGCGGTCGCTCGAGGTATTTCTCCAGATAGACGCGATCGTCGCCGAAGCCTGCCTTGGCCTCGCGCCTGGCGAGCGTCAGTCCGTCGATCAGCTCGACCTCGCTGCGCGCGATCGTCATGCCCCGGCCGCCGCCACCAGCGACCGCCTTGATCAGGACCGGGTAGCCGATCAGCTCGGCCGCCTCGCGCGCCATCACCTCGTGTAGGACGGGGCCCTCGGTGCCAGGCACGAGCGGCACGCCGAGCTTCCTCATGGCGTCCTTGGCGGCGATCTTGTCGCCCATCAGCCGAATGTGCTCGGGCCTGGGCCCGATGAACGCATAGCCGTGCTCGATCACCATCTGGGCGAAGTCGGCGTTCTCCGACAGAAAGCCGTAGCCCGGGTGGATCGCGTCGGCGCCGCTGATCTCGGCGGCGGCCATGATCGCGAGCTTGTTCAGATAGGAGTCAGCGGCCGCGGGTGGACCGATGCAGACGCTGGCGTCGGCGAGACGGACATGCATCGCCTCGGCGTCGGCGCTCGAATGAACCGCGACGGTCTGGATGCCGAGCTCGCGGCACGCGCGCACCACCCGGAGCGCGACTTCGCCGCGATTGGCGATCAGGATCTTGTCGATCATTGATGGTGGGTCGCTGGCGACTATTCGATGATCATCAGCAGCTCTCCGTACTCGATCGGATCGCCACTATCGACCATCAGCTGGGCGACGCGGCCGCTGCGCGGCGCTCGGATCGGGTTCATGACCTTCATCGCCTCGATGATCAGAAGTGTCTGGCCTTCGCGCACCTCACCGCCAAGGCTGACGAAGGGCGCGGCGCCCGGCTCCGGCGTCAGATACACGGTCCCGACCATCGGCGCATGAACCGCGCCGGGATGGCGCTCGGCGCCCACCGGCGTGCCGGCTTCGGCGGCGACCGATCCCGACGGCGCCGTCGCAGCGGGCCGCGGGGCATGCGGCACCTGTGCGACCGCAGTCTGCTCGCGCGCGACCCTGATGCGCGCATCGCCCTCGCTGATCTCGATTTCCGAGAGGCCGGTGCGCTGCAGCAGCTCGGCAAGAGTTTCGATAAGCGAGGTGTCTACGTTCAGCTTTGACATGGACTTCTTGCGCGCCCGCGCTTGCATCATTCAGCCAGCGTCTGCATCGGCCAGGATGGCAGCAATCGCGTGCAGCGCCATGAGATAGCCTCGAGCGCCGAATCCGCAGAGCACGCCGGTAGCCGCCAAGGAGACATACGAATGTTGCCGAAACGTTTCTCGTTGGTAGATATTCGACATATGGACCTCAATCAAGGGTTCGGCCAGCACGCGCGCGGCATCCAACAGCGCGATCGAGGTGTGGCTGTAGGCGCCGGCGTTGAGAATCAGGCCGGCGAACCGCCCGGGCACTTCCTGCACCCAGGTCACCAGCTCCGCCTCGCTGTTGCTCTGGCGACATTCCACGCCAAGTCCGAGCCGCTCGGCCTCGGCGGCGCACATGGCCTCGATGTCGGCGAGTGTGGTGTGGCCATAGATGCCGGGCTCGCGGCGGCCGAGCAGGTTCAGATTGGGGCCGTTCAGGATCAAAACAGAGGGCATTGCGCTCAGCTGGGTATGGTTGCGCCCGGTTTCTAGCCTTGGCCGGGGGCTTCGGCAAGTTCGGATCGCGCACAACCGTCGCGCTCGGATACGGCGGGCCTCGCGGCGGCGGGCGCGACCGCCGGCTCGGCAGGCATTGGTTGCCAGCCGTCGATGGTCAGCCACTCAAGCGGCCGAAAGCGCGACTTGTACGCCATCTTCGTGCTGCCGGCGACCCAGTAGCCCAAATAAACGTAGGGCAGCTGGAGCGCTCGGGCGCGCTCGACGTGCCAGAGCACGATCAGGCTGCCGAGCGATCGCCGGCCCTCGTCCGGATCGAAGAACTTGTAGACGCCGGAGAGGCCACTGGCGCAGCGGTCGGTCAGGCTGACCGCGATCAGCGAGCCGTCCGCCCGCCGCCATTCCGCGATCAGGCCCGATACCGGGCTGTCGTTGACCATGGCGCGATAGTCCGCCCAGGACATCGCCGACATGCCGCCATCCGCGTGGCGGCCGGCCAGGTAGCGGGTGAACAGCTCGAACTGCTCCCCGGTCGCGGCCAGCGGCCGCTCGCACCCGACCAGATCGGTGTTGTGGCGCAGGATGCGGCGCCAGCCGCGGGTCATCACGAAGCGCGCCACAGGAATCCGGACCGGCACGCAGGCGCTGCAGCCGGGGCAGGCCGTCCGGTAGGCGAACCGCTGGGCACGCCGAAAGCCCGCCTGCATCAGCTGCTCGTGGCGAGCGTCCGGATCATGACGATCGAGCGACGTCACCAGCCGCCGCTCCGAGCGGCCGGGCAGGTAGGGGCAGGGCGCCAGCTCGGTGGAAAAGAACAGTTGCATGCCTGCGATGACCTACAGCTCAGCCTATCATAGCCCGTAGTACCACGGTACGAACAAGGAGAAGGCGAGCCAGACGATCAGGACCAGGGGCGTCCCCGCCAGCAGGAAATCGCTGAAGCGATAGTGGCCGGGTCCCATTACCAGAAGATTAGTCTGGTAGCCGATCGGGGTGGCGAACGCACAGCTGGCCCCGAATGCGACCGCGAGCGCGAACGGAAAGGGATCGACGCCCAGCTTGATTGCCAAGTTGATCGCAACCGGCGTGAACAGCACCGCCGCGGCGTTGTTGGTCAGCACATTGGTGAGCAGCGCAACGAGCAGGAACAGGACCGAGAGCACCGCGGCTGCGGGCGCGCCGACCATCGCGTCAAGCACCAGCTCCGCAAGCCAAGCGGCGGCCCCGGTCGTCTCGAGCGCAGTACCGAGCGCGAGCGAGGTCGCGATGATCAGCACGATCTGGCGGTCGACGGCGCGCGCCGCCTGGCGGACGTTGATGCACCCGGTCGCAATCAGTGCGATGACCCCGAGCAGCGCAGTGACCACGATCGGCAGCAGGCCGAGCGCCGAAGGCAGCACGATCGCGGCAAGGATCCCCGCTGCAAGCGGCGCCTTGCGCACCAGCGGCATGTCGGTCGCCGACCACTCCATCAGAAGCACGTCCGGGTCGGCTCGCAGGTGCTCGATGGCGGCCTGCCGGCCGACCAACAGCAGCACGTCGCCAGGCTCGAGACGCAGCTCGTGCAGGCGCGTGCGCAGCATCCGTGCGCGCCGTTCGATGCCGAGCACGGTACAGCGGCTGCGCTCCGGAAAGTTGGTCAGCTCCAGGGTCTGGCCGACCATGCGCGACGCGGGCTTGATCATCGCCTCCGCCAGGACCAGATCGCTCGCCTGGTGATCGGCGGCCGGCGGTTCGCCCGCGTCGGTCGAAGTGCGCAGCAGGTGACCGGGATATTTTGCCAGGAGCGCGGTCAGCACCTTGCGGGTCGCGGCCACGATCAGCACGTCGCCCGGCTCCAGAGCGACGTTCTCGAAAGGCGGCAGGATGGCCCGGTCGCCACGCTGGATCAGCCGCACGGTGACGTCGGCCAGCGCCGGGAAAAGGCCCGCGCGCGAGCGTTCACCGATCAGGTTCGAGTCCGGGACGATATCCAGCTCAGCGATGAACTGCTTGCCCTCGGCCGCCGGCAGGCCCGGGCGCTGATCGCGTGGGCGCAGCAGCTTGGGCAGCAGCAGAACGTAGGCGCCGCCGGCAAGGACCAGGACCAGCCCAGGCACGGTCAGGTCGAAGAATGCGAACGGCTGATAGCCGAGCTTCGCCAGTTCGCCCGAGACCAGAAGATTGGTCGAGGTCCCGATCAGGGTCAGCATGCCGCCGAGGATCGCAGCGAAGCTGAGCGGCATCATCACCGCGCTCGCGCCGCGGCCAAATCGCTCGGCGATCGAGCGCACGATCGGGATGAAGATCACCACGATCGGCGTGTTGTTCAAGAACGCGCTGCTCGCCGTGATGTAGCCCATGGTCAAGGGCAGCGCCCATCGAAAGCTGCCGCGCGATAGCCAGATCAGCAGCCGCGCGATGCCTTCCAGCGCACCGGTGCTGACCATCGCCTGACCGACCACCAGCAGCGCGCTGACCGCGATCAGGGCTGGGCTGGCGAAGCCTCGCAGCAGCTCCTCGGGCCCAAGCACCGGCTCGCCCGGCACCATGCTCCCGAACTGGAACAGCAACATGAGCGCGCCGAGGATCCCGAGCGAGGTCAGCTCAATCGAGATCCGCTCCGATGCATAGCATGCGATGGCTGCCGCGGCCAGCAGCAGCGTGCCCCACATCTCGAAACCCGCCTCGACAGGCGCCACCTCAGCTCCCACCCCTCATCGGCTCGCCTTCGGGCCGTCGCACAGCCGGCAAAATACCGGCACCCGGCATGCGCGCCGGTTGACGCCGGGTTTAGCCATGGCTAACCGACCGTGTGCCATAAGGCAAACGGTCGGTTTCGAGGAGCTGCCATGCAGATGAACCATGTCACCGTCGAGGGGCCCGACGGTCGCTATGATCTGAGCTTCACCGACTGGGGGCCGCGAGATGCTGGCCGGACGGTGGTCTGCGTGCATGGCCTGACCCGCAATGGGCGCGATTTCGACGACCTGGCCGCCGCCCTGTCGGCAGGTGCGCGCGTGGTCTGTCCGGACATGGTCGGGCGAGGCCTGAGCGGCCGGCTTGCCGATCCCGAGCAATACGCGCTGCCGACCTATGTCAGCCACATGATGCAGCTGATCGAACGGCTCGAGCTCGGCGAGGTCGACTGGATCGGCACCTCGATGGGCGGCTTGATCGGTATGGGTGTGGCTGCGGCGAACGCCGTCGTCATCAGAAGCCTGCTGGTCAACGATATCGGACCGTTCGTGCCCAAAGCCGGGCTCGAGCGCATCAACCGGTACATTGGTCTCGATCTGCGGTTTCCCGATGTCGAGGCGATCGAGGCCTATCTGCGCGACGTCAACGCCGGCTTCGGCCCCCTGACAGATTCCCAGTGGCGCCACCTGGCGGTGCACAGCGCGCTCGCCCGCGACGATGGCACCCTGGCACTGAACTACGATCAGCGCCTGGCCCGGCCGCTCAAGCGAGAGCCGATCGAGGACATCGAGCTGTGGCCGGTCTGGGAACAGGTTCGCTGCCCGGTGCTGGCGCTGCGCGGCAGCGAAAGTGACATCCTGCTGGCAGAGACCGCGGCCGAGATGGCACAGCGCGGTCCTTGCGCCACGATCGCCGAGTTCCAAGGTGTTGGCCATGCGCCGGCGCTCATGGCCGACGACCAGATCGAGGTCGTGCGCGACTGGCTTCGTGTCTGAGGGGCTCGCGGATCCGCGCGGTGCTGTCGGGACGCCGTGTCAGCGAGACAAGGTGCGGGCCACATCGCAGGCAGCATAGGTCAGCACGCCGTCGGCGCCCGCACGCTTGAAACCGAGGAGGCTCTCGATCATCGCACGATCAGCGTCCAGCCAGCCGCGCTCGCCGGCGGCCTTGATCATCGCGTACTCGCCGCTGACCTGGTAGGCGAAGGTCGGCACCGCGAAGGCATCCTTGATCCTGCGCACCACGTCCAGATAGGGCATGCCCGGCTTGACCATGACCATGTCGGCGCCTTCGCCGAGGTCGAGTGCCACCTCACGCACCGCCTCGTCTACGTTGGCTGGATCCATCTGATAGGTTTGCTTGCCCGCCTTGCCGAGCGCACTCGACGAACCGACCGCATCGCGAAACGGCCCATAGAAGCTCGAGGCGTACTTGGCCGCGTAGGCCATGATCCGCGTCTGGCCGAAGCCGGCCTCGTCCAGCGTCTTGCGGATCACCCCGATCCGGCCGTCCATCATGTCCGAGGGCGCAATCACGTCGCAGCCGGCTTCCGCCTGCACCAGCGCCTGCTTGGCGAGCACGGCGAGGGTCGGGTCATTGACCACATAGTCGTCCTCGATCAGCCCGTCATGGCCATGCGTCGTGTAGGGATCCAGGGCGACGTCGCAGATCACGCCCAGCTCCGGCAACGCGTCCTTGACCGCACGCACCGCCCGACAGATCAGATTGTCGGGGTTGGTCGCCTCCCTGCCATCGGCGGACTTGCGCTCGTTCGGCGTCACCGGGAAAAGGGCAACCGCAGGCACGCCAAGGTCGGCCGCCTCTTCCAGCGCCGGCAGCAGAAGGTCGATCGAGTAGCGGCAAACGCCTGGCATCGAGGTTACCGACTCGCGCTGGCCACGGCCGTCCAGCACGAACACCGGCCAGATCAGGTCGGCGACATCCAGACGATGCTCGGCGACCAGGCGGCGCGACCACGCATCGCGCCGGTTGCGACGCAGGCGGGTCACCGGGAAACGGGCGGCAACAGGAGGGTATTGTGGTCGGGTCAAGGAGCGGACATCCGATGCTGTCTGGATCGTGTTAGTATAGTTCGCAGTGCTGCGCCATCCTAGAGGCGCTGGTGAGGGCCGAGGCAGCTGATGGTCGAGTGGGGCTGAGGGGGCCATGGACTTCGAGCTGAGCGAAGAGCAGCGGGCATTTCAGGACATGGCGCGGCAGTTTGCCACAGCGCAGCTGGCGCCGCACGCCGCCGACTGGGACAAGCGCTGCCACTTCCCGGTCGAGACCTTGCGCGAAGCCGCCAGGCTCGGCTTTGCCGGAATCTATGCAAGCGAAGCCCATGGCGGCGCCGGGCTCTCTCGCCTGGATGCGGCGATCATTTTCGAGGAGCTGGCGACGGGCTGCACCTCGACCGCGGCCTACCTCTCGATCCACAATATGGTCGCCTGGATGATCGACGCCTTCGGTTCAAACGAACAGCGCGCGCGCTGGCTGCCCGACCTGATGACCATGGAGCGCTTGGCCAGCTATTGCCTGACCGAGCCGGGCGCCGGATCGGACGCGGCGAGCCTCACGACCCGCGCGCGGCGGCAGGGTGATCGCTACCTGCTGAACGGGAGCAAGGCGTTCATCTCCGGCGCCGGCGCCAGTGACCTGTACACCTGTATGGTGCGGACCGGCGGCGAGGGACCCAAGGGCATCAGCTGCCTGGTGGTCGAGCGGGGCAGCCCCGGGCTCAGCTTCGGCAAGCAGGAGAAGAAGCTCGGCTGGCACTCGCAGCCAACCGCCATGGTGTTGTTCGAGGACTGCGCGGTGCCGGAAGACCACCGGATCGGCGCCGAGGGGGAGGGTTTCGCCATCGCCATGCGTGGCCTCGATGGTGGTCGGATCAATATCGCGGCCTGCGCGCTCGGCGCCGCCCGCGCCTGCTTCGACAAGGCGCGCTCCCATCTCCAGGAGCGTCGGCAGTTCGGTCGTCGGCTGGCGAGCTTTCAGGCGCTGCAGTTCAAGCTCGCCGACATGGCCACGGAGCTCGAGGCGGCCCGGCTCATGGTCTATCGCGCCGCCGCCCAGCTGGACCGCGGCGAGCCGGATGCGACCATGGCCTGCGCGATGGCCAAGCGGTTTGCCACCGACGCCGCGTTCCGGATCTGCAACGACGCCTTGCAGTTGCACGGTGGCTACGGCTACATCGAGGACTACGAAATCGAGCGCTATCTGCGAGACGTGCGCGTGCATCAGATCCTCGAGGGCACGAACGAAATCATGCGGGTGATTATCGCCCGGCGCCTGCTCGAAGCATGATGGTCCGGGCGCGCTGATGAGCGACCCGCTGGCGGTCGACGACGAGATCCGGATCACGCGAAGCGGCGATCTTGTGGTTGTCACGCTCGACCGGCCAAGGGCACTCAATGCACTGACCGCGTCGATGTGCCGCGTCCTCGATGACGGGTTGCGCAGCTGGCGGGAGGACCGCGAGGTCGGCGCCGTGCTGATCAAGGGTGTGGGCGACCGGGCGTTTTGTGCGGGCGGCGATATCCGAAAGCTTCATGACCAGCTTTCGACTCCGGGAGGGATGGCCGAGGCCGGCCGATTCTATGCTCTCGAGTATGGGATGAATGCCCGTCTCCATCATTTTCCCAAGCCCTACATCGCCTTGCTGGACGGCATCACCATGGGCGGCGGCGTCGGTGTCTCGGTCCATGGCTCACATCGGATCGTCACCGAGCGCACCATGTTCGCGATGCCCGAGACCGGCATCGGGTTCTTTCCCGATGTCGGGGCGACCTACATGCTGCCGCGCCTGCCGGGCGCCCTTGGCCTCTGGCTGGGGCTGACCGGCGCGCGCCTGGGCGCCGCCGATTGTGTGCATGCCGGAATCGGCACCGCTCATGTCGCGGCGGCCCGCCTGGAGGCGCTCGAAGCCACGCTCGCCGAGACGCCGTTGCGTCGCGATCCGTTCCCGGCGGTCGATGCGGTGCTTGCCGGCTTCCGCAGTCACCCCGGTCCGGCGCCGATCGGCGATCTGCGTGAGCGGGTCGACGCGTGTTTCGGCCAAGGCAGTCTGCCCGCGGTGCTGGCGGCCCTCGAGGGCGAGCCCTCTGGCTGGGGCGCGGCGCAACTCAAGGATCTGGCGACCAAGTCGCCGACCGGTCTCGCCGTGACCTTCCGCCAGTTGCGCGAGGGAGCGGCGCTCGACTTCGATGCCGCGATGCGGCTGGAATACCGCCTGGTTCATCGTTTCATGGAGGGCCACGACTTCCGGGAGGGCGTGCGGGCGCTGCTGATCGACAAGGATCGCCGTCCCAGGTGGCGCCCGGAGCGCCTGCAGGACGTGACCGACGCCATGGTGGATCGCTATTTTGCGCCCTTGCCGGATGGTGATCTGCCGTTGGAAGATGGGCCCGTGGTGTGATGGACGTGCTCGATCGCAACCTGAGGACTCGCTGACATGGCCAGGATCGGCTTCATCGGCCTCGGCAACATGGGCTTGCCGATGACACGCAATCTGCTTCAGGCCGGACACACAATAACCGCCTTCGACGTGGTCCCGAGCGCGCTGGAGGCCGCGGTCGCTGCGGGAGCCGAGGCCGCGCGATCGGCGGTAGAGGCGTCGTCTGGAGCGGAGCTTGTGATCACCATGCTGCCGGAGGGCCGGCACGTGCGCGACGTCTATCTGGGTGTCGACGGCGTGATCGCGGCGGCCGCTCATGGTGCGCTGCTGATCGACTGCTCGACCATCGACGTCGCGACGGCGCGCGAGGTGGGGCAGGCGGCGGAACAGCGTGGCCTGGAGATGGTCGACGCACCGGTTTCGGGTGGTGTGGCCGGCGCTGAGAACGCGACGCTTACCTTCATGGTCGGCGGCGAGGAAAGCGCGGTTGCCCGGGCGCGGCCGATCCTTGAGAAAATGGGTGCGACGATTGTTCACACGGGGCCATCGGGCAGCGGCCAGGCGGCCAAGATCTGCAACAACATGATGCTCGCGATCTCGATGATCGGCGTCGCCGAGGCGTTCACGATGGCCGAGCGGCTGGGCTTGAGCGCCGAGGCGCTGTTCCAGGTCGCCAGCCGGTCCTCGGGGCAGAGCTGGGCGCTGACCGGCTATTGCCCGGTGCCGGGCCTGGTGCCCAACTCGCCTGCCAATCGCGACTATCAGCCCGGCTTTACGACCGCGATGATGGCCAAGGACCTGCGTCTGGCTCAGGACGCCGCCAATAGCGTCGATGCCCCGACGCCGCTTGGCGCACAGGCCCGCAACCTCTACGCTCTGTTCAAGGGCAGAGGCCACGGAGACCTGGATTTCTCGGCGATCATCAAAATGATTGCCGGCGAACTATAAACAGAGGTTGCAAATCGGCCTCTGGCATGCTCGTTATTCGCTAGCGCATGGTGCCATGACAGAAGTGCGACCGAGGCAGCTGTGAAGCAGAGCTACCTAGAAACGATTCGATTGATCGAGCGCCTGCATCGCCGTTTTCTCGATGTCATCAAGACCGAGTTGGATCGGCTTGGCATTGAGGACATCAACAACGTGCAGACCTTGATTCTGTCGAACATCAGCAGCGAGCAACTGACGGTTGGTGAACTGACCGCTCGTGGTTACTATCTCGGTTCAAACGTGTCCTATAATGTGAAGAAATTGGTCGAGAACGGCTATCTCAACCAGGAGCGGTCACCGCACGATCGGCGCATGACCAGGGTGCGGGTATCCGAGAAGGGCCTCGAGCTCTGCACCCAAATCGACCAGCTGTATCAGACCAATGCCTCGCAGCTAGAGAGCGAGGTGGTCACACAAGAGCAACTGGCCTCCACCAACGAGGTGCTGAGCGCGCTCGAGCGATACTGGAGCAACTACATCACCTACTCTCGCTAGGCTGGATTTGCGCCCGAGGGTGATGGCCAGGCTCCCGATCAGCAGCTTCTCGGTCCCCAAGCTCAAGGATCTGCCTAGGGACGTGCGCGCGCGGATCAAGCTGGT
Organism: uncultured Alphaproteobacteria bacterium; assembly: GCA_963731495.1. Taxonomy (GTDB): domain Bacteria; phylum Pseudomonadota; class Alphaproteobacteria; order Geminicoccales; family Geminicoccaceae; genus DASUGG01. Next base: position 31,372 of record CAVSVZ010000066.1, on the reverse strand, counting down.
GCAGGAGAAAACCGGCTTTGTTCCCAACGTGTTCCTGGTGCTTGCGCGCAGACCGGATGAGTTCCGTGCCTTCTTCGCCTACTACGATGCGTTGATCAGCAAAGAGAGCGGGCTGAGCAAGGCCGAGAAAGAGATGATCGTGGTCGCGACCAGCGCCGCCAATCAGTGCACCTACTGCGTGGTCGCCCACGGCGCGCTGCTGCGGATCTTCTCGAACAACCCGCTGCTTGGCGATCAGGTCGCGATCAACCATCGTACTGCCGATCTGAGCCCGCGCGAGCGGGCCATGCTGGACGCGGCGATGAAGCTTGCGCGCGAGCCGCAATGCTTCGGCGAGGACGACGTCGAGGAACTGCTCGCACACGGATTCACGCGCGAGGATGTCTGGGACATCGGCGCGATCACGGCGTTCTTCGCGCTCTCCAACCGCATGGCTCATCTGAGCGCCATGCGACCGAACGACGAGTTCTACGCGATGGGGCGGACTCCCCGGAAGAAATCCGGCTGACGCCGTCTCCGCTTCTGTCGGCCCTATCCGCCTCCTGACTTGGAGCACGCCGGCTTCCAATGCTCGAGGCTTTGCGCCGTGCACGAACGTAGGATCTGGGATTCTATGAAGAGGTCGCTTCAGTCGGCGAGGCGGCACCACACTGGTGCGTGGTCTGACGTCGCCTTGGCGCCACGGACCTCGCGGTCGATGGCGCAGGTCTCGAGCCGGTCGGCCGCCTGCGGCGAGAGCAGCAGATGGTCGATGCGTAGTCCCTGATTGGCGCGCCAGAAGCGGCCCTGATAGTCCCACCAGCTATAGGCCTGGGTGCGCGGTTCGACGATCCGATACGCGTCGTACAGCCCGAGATACAGGAGAGAGCGCAGCTTTGCGCGCTCGTCCGGATGGTAGCAGATCGTGCCGTCGAGCAAGGTCGGGTCGAAGACGTCGAGCGGAGCGGGCGCGACGTTGTAGTCGCCGCCGATGATGAACGCTTCCTCTTGCTCCAGCAGCTCCGCGGCATGGCTTCGCAGCCGGTCGAGAAAGGCGAGCTTGAAGGCGAAACGGTCCGAGCCCAGCCGGGTGCCGTTCGGCACGTAAACCGAAGCCACCCGCACATCGCGCACCACCGCTTCGACGTAGCGCGCTTCCTGGTCGTCCGGATCGCCGGGCAGGCCTTCTTGCAGGTCCTCGATCGGGCTCTTGGCGAGGATTGCGACGCCGTTGCGGCCGCCGGCCTCACCGCAGGCCACCACGTTGTAGCCACGCTCCTCGAACGGCTCGACCGGAAACTGCGCCGGCAGCACCTTGGTTTCCTGCAAAAGCGCCAGGTCGGGCTTGGCCTGATCGAACCATTCGAGCGCCACCGGCAGGCGCGCGCGGATCGAGTTGACGTTCCAGGTCGCGATCTTCACCCGGTGGTTACCGCCGCCGCGTAGCCTCGATCAGATCGCGAAGGAGTTGCCGCAGCCGCAGGACGCGGTGGCGTTGGGATTGTTGACCCGGAAGTAGGAGCCGGTCAGATCCTCGACGAAATCGACCTCGCAGCCCATCATATATAGCAGCGACATGCCGTCGATCACGACCCTGGCGCCCTCGCGCTCGACCGCAATGTCGCCGTCCTCGTCACCGTCGTCGAGCGCAAAGCCGTACTGAAAGCCGGAGCAGCCACCGCCGGAGACGGTGATGCGCAGCTTGAGACCAGGCTGGTTCTCGTTGGCGAGGATCTCGCCGATCCGCTGCGCGGCCCGCTCGGTGACGCCGAACGGACCGGGCCGGGCCTTGATTTCCGCCATCTGCGACACCTATTGTTCCATCATCGGGACGCCCATCCACCTCGCCCAAATGTAGGCATAGCGATCGCCTTGTCAAACAGCCGCCTTGGCTCAACGGGCCACGCCAGTCGGCCGGAAGGCAGTACCGCGTGCCAGCCGGCGAGTTATGCCTGCCGTGCCGAAAACAGCAGGGGCCGGCGCCATGCCGAGGCGCCCAGCCGCCTGCGCGGCGCGTTCCAGCGCGATCGTGACCGGATCGTGCACAGCACCGCGTTTCGCCGGCTCGAGTACAAGACCCAGGTGTTCGTCAATCACGAGGGCGATCACTTCCGGACCCGGCTGACCCATACGCTCGAGGTCGCGCAGATCGCCCGTACCGCGGCGCGCGCCCTGCGCCTCGACGAGGACCTGGCCGAGGCCGTGGCGCTCGCCCACGATCTGGGGCACAGCCCGTTCGGCCATGCGGGCGAGCTGGCGCTCGATGCGGTGCTCGCCGAGTTCGGAGGCTTCGACCACAACGCGCAGACCCTGCGGGTGGTCACCCACCTGGAGCGCCGCTATGCGGGCTTCGACGGGCTCAACCTGTCCTGGGAGACGCTGGAGGGCGTGGTCAAGCACAACGGGCCGCTGTTCGGCGATCAGGCGCCGCCCTATGTCGCGGCCTACTCGGCCGACCACGATCTGGCGCTCGAGAGCTATCCCAGCGCCGAGGCGCAGGTCGCAGCCCTTGCCGACGACATCGCCTATGTCAACCACGATCTCGACGACGGCCTGAGGGCCGGCCTGTTCCTGCTCGACGATCTGCATGAGCCTGCCCCTGGTCGGCCCGACCGTGCGCGAGGTCGGCCGGTCTGCATCCGGGCCTGGAGAGGCCCCGTCTGGTGCACGAGACCCTGCGCCGGCTGATCGACACCATGGTCGACGACCTGGTGGAGGAGAGCGAGCGTCGCCTTTGCCACGCTGCAGCCGGCGAGCGTCGACGAGGTTCGCGCCTGGGAGCGTCCGGTGGTGGCATTCTCGCCACCGATCGCCGATGCCCTGGTGGGCTTGCGTGGCTTCTTGCACGCACGCATGTACAACCACTACAAGGTCAGGCGGATGTCGCTGAAAGCACAACGGATCGTCGAAGAGCTGTTCGACGGGCTGCTGCGCGAGCCCGACTGTCTGCCGCCTGCCTGGCGCGCGCGCGCCAGCGGGCCTGGTGCGCCGCGTACGGTCGAGGCGATCGCCGACTATATTGCCGGCATGACCGACCGCTACGCGCTCGACGAGCACGACCGCTTGTTCAAACTGACCGTGCGGGACTGATGAATCCTTTTGCGGAAATCCGCGCCGACGTGCTGGCGGCGATCGAGGCGGCGCAGGCGGACGGCAGCCTGCCGGCAGCCCTGCCGCTCGACCGGATCACGATCGAGCCGCCGCGTGATCCGAGCCACGGCGATGCCGCAACCAACGCCGCCCTGCTGCTCGCCAAGCCGGCCAAGCGGTCGCCGATGGAGCTGGCGGAGCTGCTGGCGGCGCGACTGGTGACCCTGCCCAAGGTCGCGGCGGCCCTGGCGGCCAAACCCGGTTTCGTCAACCTGACCCTCGACGATGCCTTCTGGCGGGCGCAGATCGGGATCGCGCTGCAAGCCGGAGCCGACTATGGCGCCGCCGATCTCGGGCAGGGTGCTGCGATCAATGTCGAGTACTGCTCGACCAACCCGACCGGTCCGCTCCATGTCGGCCATGGCCGCGGCACGGTGTTCGGCGACGCGCTCGCCAATCTGCTGGCCAAGATGGGCTGGGCGGTCACGCGCGAATACTACGTCAACGACGCCGGCAGCCAGATCGACCAGCTGGCGCGCTCGGTCTGGCTGCGTTATCGGCAGGCGCTCGGCGACGACATCGGCGCGATTCCCGAGGGGCTCTATCCGGGGGACTACCTGATTCCCGTCGGCAAGGCGCTTGCCGCGAGCGAAGGTCCGCGCTGGCGAGATGCCGACGAGGCCGAATGGATCCCTTTGTTCCGCGCCAAGGCGGTCGACGCCATGATGGCGCTGATCCGCGAGGATCTCGAAGCCCTCGGCGTCCGGCACGATGTGTTCACCTCGGAAGCGGCGCTGGTCGAGGACGGCCGGGTCGAGGAGGCGGCGAGCCTGCTCGAATCGGAGGGGCTGACCTATGTCGGCACCCTGCCGCCGCCCAAGGGCAAGCCGGTCGAGGACTGGGAGCCGGTACCTCTGCTGCTGTTCCGCTCGACCAGGTTCGGCGACGACGTCGACCGGCCGCTCAAGGGCTCGGGCGGTGCCTGGACCTATTTTTCCAAGGACGCTGCCTATCACCTTGATAAATATCGGCGCGGCTTCGTCGATATGATCGACGTCTGGGGCGCCGACCATGGTGGCCATGTCAAGCGGATGAAGGCGGCGGTGGCGGCGCTCAGCGGCGAGCGCGGTCGCCTCGATCTCAAGCTCTGCCAGCTGATCAATCTGCTCGACGCCGGTCAGCCGCTCAAGATGTCGAAGCGGGCAGGGCGGATCGTGACCTTGCGCGACGTGATCGACGAGGTCGGCAGGGACGTCGTCCGGTTCATCATGCTGACCCGTCGCAACGACGCGCCCCTGGATTTCGATCTGGTCAAGGTGACCGAGCAGTCGCGCGACAATCCCGTCTGGTATGTGCAGTACGCGCATGCCCGGATCTGCTCGGTCCTGCGCCACGCCGAAGCGGCAGGCCTGGCGATTGATCGGGCGAGCTTGCAGGATGCGCCCGTCGACCTTCTGGTCGATCCGGCCGAGCTTGCCCTGGTCCGTCAGGTCGCGACCTGGCCGCGGGTCCTGGAGGCGGCGGCCGTGCACCACGAGCCGCATCGGGTGACCTTCTACCTCCTGGACCTCGCGGCAAGCTTCCATGCATTGTGGAATCAGGGTAAGGAGCGTGCCGAGCTGCGTTTTCTGCACGCTGATCAGCCGGAGCTTACCAGGTCGCGTCTTGCCATGATCAGTGCCGTGCAGGTGGTTCTTGCCGGCGGTCTTCAGCTCATCGGCGTCGAGCCGCTGGAGGAGATGCTCTGACGTCCTCTCGCCTGGATAGGAGGAGCTGTGCCCGATCGCATATCGCGCACCGTGGGTGAGGCAAAGCCACGCCGGTCACGCCTGTTGTGGGTGGGGCTTTCAGTTTTCACGGTGTTCGCCGCCTTCGGGGTCATTGTCTGGCTGGCGTATCAGGAGAATGCCCGGGTTCCCACGGGCGAGCCCCCGATGATTTGGGCGATTGTCGGCCCGTACAAGATCGCACCGGACGACCCCGGCGGACGGCAGCTTGCCGACCAGGGCGAGATCAACCAGCTGCTGCGCGACGAGCCCGGACCGGCTCTGCCGGAGCGTGTCCTGCCGCTGCCGGAGGAGCCGCGCGCGCCGGTCATCCCTCCGGCCCCCGCGAGCCCGCCTGTGGCGGCGGCGCCTGACGAAGCCGAGCAGCCGGCCACGGTCGCCGGCCCGGCCCCGGGCACGTCGGTGACGCCAACGCAGAGTGCCGGCAGATCCGACGATGCCGATGCGCAACAGGAGGCCGAGGCCGCGCTGGCCCGCCTGCTGGCCGATGTCGGCCCGGTGGAGTCCCCGGCCGGGCCTTCGGCGACGGATCAGGCCTCAACGCCGGATGAGGGCGTCGCGATCCCGCCGCCGCGCCCCGCGCGACCGCCATCGACCACAGCCCCGACCGTTGTAAGGAGCGGTTCGCCACAGGCTACGCCCCCGGTCGATGCGCCCTCGCGGGAGGCCGACGAGGCGCTTACCCGTCTCCTGGCCGAGGTCGCGGGCGTACCGGTCGACGCCGCGCCCGAGCCGCCGGCCGCGCCGGCGAGCCCGCCACCGGGGGCGGTTGCCGCGATCGCGCCGGCCGACCCCGCCCTGCCGCGGCGTAGCCTCGGGCCGGGCTTTCGCGTCCAGCTGGCTGCGGTCCGCGATCAGGATGATGCCCGTCGCGCTTGGGCCGACCTGATCGACCGGCTGGGCCCGCTGGTTGCCGACTATCAGCCTTTCTACGAGCGTGCCGATACCGTGAACGGCGTGTTCTACCGGGTCCAGCTTGGTCCGTTCGCCAGTGAGCAGACGGCCGACCGTCTGTGCGTCGAGGTGCAGCGGCGCAACGCGAGCTGCTTCGTTGTCGCTCCCTGATATCGCGCTCGCCTGTCGTGCCGCCGTGGTCGGCGTCGCCGGTCTGCGGCTGACCGTGGAAGAGCGGAAGATCATCGGCGGGCGACCGCCCTGGGGCTTCATCCTGTTCAAGCGAAACTGCGACAGCCCCGATCAGGTACGGCAGCTGGTGGGCGAGCTTCGCAGCGCCTCACGTCGACCGGACGCTCCGATCCTGATCGACCAGGAGGGCGGGCGCGTGCAGCGTCTCCAGCCGCCGCACTGGCCCGCACGGGCTCCAGCGCGGCAAATCGGTACCCTCGCCGAGCGCGATCTGGCGGCCGGCTGCGAGGCCGCGTTTCTGCAGGCGCGCCTGATCGCCCACGACCTGAGCGAGCTCGGAATCACGATTAACTGCGCGCCTGTGCTCGATCTGGCGCTGCCGGAGCGGACCGCTGCGATCGGCGATCGCGCCTTCAGCCCGGAGCCCGCGATTGTTACGGCTCTCGGCCAGCGTACGATCGATGCCTATCTTGCGGGTGGGGTGCTGCCGGTGATCAAGCATCTGCCTGGCCACGGTCGGGCGGGTGTCGACAGTCACGTGGCGCTGCCCGTGGTCGAGACGGCAAGATCCGTGCTCGCTGGCAGCGACTGGGTGCCGTTTCGCGCCTGTGCAACCACGGCGCCATTCGCGATCACTGCGCATGTTCTCTACCCGGCACTGGATCGCGAGCGTCCCGGAACGCTGTCGCCGAGCATCATCGAGCAGGTGATCCGCGGCGAGATCGGCTTTGGCGGGGCGCTGCTCAGCGACGATCTGAGTATGGGTGCGCTCGGCGGATCGCTCGGCGAGCGAGCGGCCGCGAGCGCGCGAAGCCGGCTGCGATATCGCGGTCCACTGCAACGGACGGCAGGACGAGATGATCGCGGTTCTGGACGCGGCCGGACCGCTCGAGGGCGAGAGTGCCGAGCGGGTGGCACGGGCGTTGGCGCACCAGACGCCGCCGACGGCATTCGATCGGCTGGCTGCCGAGGCGCAGCTCGCGGATCTGCTGCGATGTGTTGAAGCCGAGTTGCAGGGACAGGGAGCGGCCTGAGCATGGATCTTGGCGGCGTCGGCTACGCGGTCTCGGTCTGGCTGGTCCCGGTGATTCTCGCGATCACCTTCCACGAGGCGGCGCATGGCTGGATGGCGGAGCGGTTCGGTGACACGACCGCGCGAGCGCTCGGCCGCGTCACCTTCAATCCGATCAAGCACATCGATCCGATCGGCACGCTCTTGCTGCCGGGTCTGCTGTTGTTGGTCCAGGCGCCGGTCCTGTTCGGCTACGCCAAGCCGGTTCCGGTCAATTTTGCGCGCCTCGACCACCCCAAGCGGGACATGATCTGGGTGGCCCTGGCAGGTCCCGGCGTCAATATCGGCCTCGCCTACGCCTCGGCGCTGCTGCTGCATCTCACCTATCCTCCGAGCAGCCAGGTCACCGACTGGCTGAGCCAGAATCTGATCAATTCCATGCAAATCAACATCTTGCTGGCGATCTTCAACATGCTTCCGATTCCGCCGCTCGACGGTGGCAGGGTGCTGACTGGCCTTCTGCCGCGTCCCTACGCCTGGCAATTCGCCAAGATCGAGCGCTACGGGCTGTTCATCTTGATCGGGCTTCTCTTCCTTGTTCCCTATGCGGCGCAGTCGCTCGGCTATTCGTTCAACCCGATCGCGTATGTCATTTTGCCGCCCGTCGAGTGGGTCTTTCAGCTCATCCTGAGCCTCGCGGGCTTCGCCTGATCGTGATTGCTCGCGGCGAAGGGATGAGCGAAGGCGGGGCGAGCCCATCGACACCCGACGGCTTCGTGGTGGATCTGGAGGGTTTCGAAGGACCGATCGACCTGCTGCTGGCGCTCGCCCGGGAGCAGAAGGTCGATCTGGCCAAGATCTCGATCCTTGCGCTGGCAGAGCAGTATCTCGCCTATATCGAGCAGGCGCGCCATCTCGAGCTCGAGATCGCGGCCGACTACCTGGTGACCGCCGCCTGGCTTGCCTACCTCAAATCACGGCTCCTGTTGCCGCAGCCGTCCGAGGACGACGAGCCGAGCGGCGAGGAGCTGGCCGAAGCGCTGGCGTGGCGACTTCGGCGGCTCGATGCGATCCGCCGCGCGGCGCAGGAGTTGTTCGAGCGGCCGCGGCTCGGTCACGAGCGCTTCGCCCGCGGCCAGCCCGAAGGCTTGCGGGTGCGGCGCAAGAGCCGTTTTCGACTGAGCCTGCACGAGCTGCTGCAATGCTATGTCGAGCACCGTCTGAGGGCACGTGACCACACGCTGACCCTCGAGCCGGCGCCCGTGGTGCGGGTCGAGGATGCGCTCAAGCGCCTGACCCGCATGCTGGGCGGGCCCGACTGGCAGAACCTGCTGGCCTTCCTGCCATCCGGCCTTAGTTGACGAGCGGGTCCGGCGCTCGGCCCTTGCCGCGCACCTCGCGGCCAGCCTCGAGCTCACCCGGGCCGGTATGATCGAGCTCAGCCAGGCCAGCCCCTTCGGCCCGATCTATGTACGGCGTCGGCGATGAACCTGGCCAAGCGGATCGTGGAGGCGTTGTTGTTCGCGGCCGAGGAGCCGCTCGACGTCGTGACCATTCAGGCGCATCTGCCCGGTGGCGCTCACGCCGGCGATCTGCTCGACGAGCTGATGAGCGACTACGCCGAGCGCGGGGTGCGGCTCGAACAGCATGGCGGCCGCTACGCCTTGCGCACCGCACCCGATCTCGCCGAGTATCTGCAGCGCGACCAGGTCCAGTCCCGGCGCCTGTCGCGCGCTGCGCTGGAGACCCTGGCGATCATCGCCTATCACCAGCCGGTAACCCGCGCCGAGATCGAGGAGATGCGCGGGGTGAGCGTCAGCAAAGGCACGCTCGACCTGTTGTTCGAGACCGGCTGGGTCCAGCCCAAGGGCAGGCGCGAGACGCCGGGACGCCCGGTCACATGGGTCACCACCCCGACCTTTCTGGACCATCTCGACCTGACCTCGCTCGACGATCTGCCGCAGATCGAGGAGCTGGTCCAGATAGGCCTGCTCGGCCCGGTGCTGAGCCCGGCTCCACCGGTCGAGACGGACGAGTTCGCCGAGGATCCGCCCTCAGACCTGGCGGACGACGAATTGCAGGGGTGAGGCGGTCCGCCTTGACCTCCGGCCGCTCAGCCCATACCTGCAATCCGCCAACGACCAATCGCCCAGAACCGAGCAAGGCCGCCGGCCAACCATGGCACATGCGCTCGCCGAAACCAGCATCTCGAGCGGCCTGCAAGCAACCGGGCTGCGCCATGCCTATGGCCGGCGCGTCGTGGTGGACGGCGTCAGCTTCGCGCTGGCCGAGGCCGAGGTGCATTGTCTGGTCGGGCCGTCGGGCTGCGGCAAGACCACGATCCTGCGCCTGATCGCCGGCCTCGAGCCGATCCAGGGCGGGCGCATCAGCCTGGGCGACGAGGTGGTGGCCGAGCCGGGCTATGCAGTACCCCCCGAGATTCGCCGGGTCGGGCTGATGTTTCAGGACTTCGCCTTGTTCCCGCATCTGTCGGTACTCGACAACGTGGCGTTCGGGCTGCGCGGGCTCGACCCGAAGCGGCGCCGGCAACGGGCGGAGGAGCTGCTTGCCCAGGTCGACATGAGCGGCTATGGCGACCGCTATCCCCATATGCTCTCGGGCGGTGAGCAGCAGCGGGTGGCGCTGGCCCGCGCCCTGGCACCGAAGCCGCGCGTGATTCTCCTCGACGAGCCGTTCTCGAGCCTGGATGCGACCTTGCGCGAGCACGTGCGCGACGACGCGATCGCCCTGCTGCGGCGCTCCGGCACGCCGGTGCTGATGGTGACCCACGATGCCGAGGAGGCGGTCCGGGTCGCCGATCGCATCCATGTCATGCTCGACGGACGGATCATCCAAAGCGGCACGCCGGCAGAGCTGTACAGGCGACCGGCATCGCCCTTCGTCGCGGGCTTCTTCGGGCCTCTCAACCGCTTCAAGGGCTGGATCGTCGCCGGCCAGGTCAGCACGCCGCTCGGTCCGGTCGAGGTTTCCGATCTTCCCGATGGCACGGCGGTCGACGTGCTGATCCGCCCCGAGGCGCTGGGGCTTTCTCGCGACGGCGGCGCGACGCCGACACGATTTCGCATCGAGCGGGTCCGCGATCTCGGCACCAACCGGATGATCGAGCTCCAGGTCCCGGACGGGCCGATTCTCACCGTGCGGATGACCGGCGGCACCGATTTCGTTGCGGGTGACACGGTGGCCGTGGAGATCGACCCGCAGCAGACCTATATATACCGCGCAACCAAGGCGCGCTCAGGATAGGGCGCGCGAAAGCAGGGCTGGAAGCGTGGCAGGGGGCGGCGTTGCGCGGCTCGGGGTTTTCTGCGAGACTTCGCGCAAGGTGGGGCCGAGCGCTTGGCCCGATGCGCCCGTGTGGCCGCATCACGCATAGAGGAGCTTTCGATGAGCATCGGTATCTGGCAGGTGGTTCTGGTCCTGCTGATCGTTCTGATCCTGTTCGGCGCCGGCAAGCTGCCCAAGGTGATGGGTGACGTTGCCAAAGGCGTCAAGAACTTCAAGAGCGGTCTCAAGGACGAGGACGAGGAGCAGAAAGAGGCGATCGCGGCTGACGTCACGCCGAGAACCGGCGAGGCGACCGTGAGCCAGCGAGACGAGGCGGCCAAGAGCTGAACGGGCGCACTCGACGGTAGGGAGGACCAGCGATGTTCGACATCGGCTGGTCAGAGATGGCCATCATCATGCTGGTGGCCTTGGTGGTCATCGGCCCCAAGGACCTGCCACGCTTGGCGCGCACCCTAGGTCAGTGGGTCGCCAAGGGGCGGGCGATGGCGCGCGAGTTCCAGCGCTCGCTCGAGGACATGGCGCGCGAGGCCGAACTCGACGACGTCAAGCGCGAGATCGAGAAGGTCGGCCGCACCAACATCAAGCAGAGCATCGAGAAGACGATCGACCCGACCGGCGAGCTGGGCCAGGCCTTCAACCCGAACAGCAACGACAAGACGCCGGCCAAGGCTTTGGATAGCTCCTCTGCGGGTGGCTCTTCTGCCAACGGCGAGGCCAAGCAGCCGGCGACCGCGAAGCCCGAGCCGACAGCCGAGCCTGAGCCTGCGCCGGCCGCCGAGCCCAAGGCGTCCCGTGACAAGGCAAGCGCTCAGCCCGAGGCGCCGGCGAAGCCCGCGTCGAAGCGCAAGCCCAGGAGCTCCACCGAACCGAAGACGGCGAACAAGCCCAGGGCGAAGGCGAAGTCGAAAGCGGCCAGCGGCGGCGCGCCCAAGCCGGCCGCGTCTGAGAGCCCCGAAGCGGAGACCGTGGCCGAGCCGGGCTGACCCAAGACTTGCGTGAGCGCGGCCGCGCTCCCGATCAAGCTGGCCCACCAAACTGGAAGACCAAGCTCTAGGATCGAGACGATAGATGGCGATCCTCAAGGATCTCGACGACCGGCAGATGCCGCTGCTCGATCACCTGGTCGAGCTGCGCAATCGGCTGATGTATTCCTGCCTCGCGATCCTGCTCGGCTTCCTCGTGTGTTATTTCTTCGCCGATCACATCTACCAGTTCCTGGTGCAGCCGCTCGCCGACATCTATCAGGGGCAGACCGGCCGGCGGATGATCTACACGGGCCTCACGGAGGCCTTTTTCACCTATGTGAAGGTCGCGTTCTGGGCCGGGGCCTTCCTGACCTTTCCGTTTGTGGCCGTCCAGCTGTGGATGTTCATCGCGCCCGGCCTCTATCGGAACGAGAAACAGGCCTTCCTGCCGTTCCTGGCGGCCACTCCGGTGCTGTTCTTCATGGGCGGCGCGATGGTCTACTACTTCATCTTCCCGCTCGCCTGGCGGTTTTTCGTGAGCTTCGAGACGCCTGGCGGCCCCGGCACGCTGCCGATCGAGCTGGAAGCGCGGGTCAGCGAATACCTGTCGCTGGTGATGAAGCTGATTTTCGCGTTCGGGCTCTGCTTTCCAGCTGCCCGTGGCGCTCACCTTGATGGGGCGGGTCGGGCTGGTCAGCGCGGAAACGCTCGCGCGCAACCGGAAATACGCGATCGTCGGCGTGTTTGTCGTGGCCGCCGTGCTGACGCCGCCCGACATCATCAGCCAGATCGGTCTCGGCGTCCCGATCATCCTGCTTTACGAGATCTCCATCATCGCCGTGCGAATCGTGGAGCGCCGGCGAGCCGAGGCAGAGGCAGCCGAGGAAGCCGAGGAGCAGGAGGAGGGTGCCCCCGGCACCGAGGTCGACCGAAGTTCGTGAGACCGACCGCAGCGCTGAATCGGCGCCGTCGCTCACCCGTTGAAGCCGCTAGCCGGCGAGGCTTCCACATTCCTCACCCATCGCGTAGATGATCAGCCCATGCACGATCTGAAATTGTGGCGCGACCGCCCCGACGCGCTCGACACAGCTTTCCGCCGCCGCGGCATGGCGCCGATGGCGCAGCAGCTGCTCGAGCGCGACAGGGAGCTGCGCGCCCTCCAGACCGAGCTGCAGGAGCAGCAGGCAAGGCGCAACGCGCTATCCAAGGAGATCGGTCGTATCCGCGCACAGAGTGGCGATGCGGGCGCGGCCATGGCCGAGGTCGCCGGTCTTCGGGATTCGCTTCAGGCCGGCGAAGAGCAGTTGCGCACGCTTACCGATCAGCTGCATGGCGAGCTGGCAGGTATCCCGAATATCCTGGCGGACGACGTGCCCGACGGCGAGGACGAGGACGCCAATGTCGAGATCCGCCGGCACGGCGAGCCGCGCGCGTTCGACTTTGCTCCCAAGGAGCACGACGACCTCGGGGCGCCGCTCGGCATGGACCTCGCGCGTGCGGCCAAGCTCTCGGGCGCCCGCTTCGTGACGCTGTTCGGCCAGCTCGCCCGGCTCGAGCGGGCGCTCGCGGCGTTCATGCTGGACATCCAGACCAAGGAGCACGGCTATACCGAGGTCGCGGTGCCTTACCTGGTGCGCGACAACGTGCTGTTCGGCACGGGGCAGCTGCCCAAGTTCGGCGAGGACAGCTTTCGGACCACCACGGGCCATTGGCTGATCCCGACCGCCGAGGTCGCGCTGACCAACCTGGTCGCAGACGAGATTCTCGCCGAGGAGCAGCTGCCGCTGCGCTACACTGCCTACACACCCTGCTTTCGCTCCGAGGCCGGTGCCGCCGGCAAGGACACCAAGGGCATGATCCGGCAGCACCAGTTCACCAAGGTCGAGCTGGTGAGCATCACCAGACCGGACGCCTCGGTCGAGGAGCACGAGCGCATGACACGCTGCGCCGAGACCGTCCTGCAGCGCTTGCAGCTGCCGTATCGGGTGGTCGTGCTGTGCGCCGGCGATACCGGGTTCGGCGCGCGCAAGACCCACGACGTCGAGGTCTGGCTGCCGGGCCAGGGGCGTTACCGCGAGATCTCCAGTTGCTCGAACTGCGGCGACTTCCAGGCACGACGCATGAACGCGCGCTATCGGCCCGAGGGCGAGCGGCGCACCGAGTTCGTCCACACCTTGAACGGCTCGGGCCTGGCGGTCGGCCGGACGCTGATCGCTGTATTGGAGAACTATCAGGAGGCGGACGGCAGTGTGACGCTGCCAACGGCATTGCGGCCCTACATGGATGGCATGGAGCGCCTGGTCCGTCATGGCTGATTCCCCGCCCGCAGCCCCGCGCCGGTTGCCCAAGCGGCCGCGCGTGCTGGTCACCAACGACGACGGCATCAACGCGCCGGGGCTCAAGGTTCTCGAACGGGTTGCCCAGACCATCAGCGACGAGGTCTGGGTGGTCGCACCAGAGACCAACCAGAGTGGCGCGTCCCACTCCTTGACGATCAACCGGCCGCTGCGGATACGGCAGGTATCGAAGCGCCGCTTCGCGGTCGACGGCACGCCTACCGACTGCGTGCTTCTGGCCCTCCAGATCGTGATGAAGGCGTCTCCGGCCGAGCTGGTCCTCTCGGGTGTCAACAACGGCGGCAATCTGGGCGAGGACGTGACCTATTCGGGCACCGTGGCGGCGGCCATGGAGGCGACCATGTTCAACGTTCCGGCGATCGCCTTCAGCCAGGTCTGCCAGAATGGCCAACGGATCAAGTGGTCGACCGCGACGCAACACGCCCCGGCGATCGTCGATCGTCTTCTTACAGCGGGTTGGCCGCAAGATGTGCTGATCAACGTGAACTTTCCCGACCGGCTGGGCCAGGCGGTCGAAGGCTACCGTGTGACCTTCCAGGGCAAGCGCAAGCTTGGCGACGAGCTGGTGCAGCGGATCGACCCGCGCGGCCAACCCTATGTTTGGATTGGCGGTTTGCGTTGCGACGAGGATCTGCAGCAGGGCAGCGACTTGCAGGCCGTGGCGGACGGCTACATCTCGGTCACGCCGATTCATCTGGACATGACCCACCGCTCGAGCATGGAGCGGCTGCACCACGCGTTCGAGCCAACACCGTGCTTTAGAGATGCGGGCTAAGTCGTCCAAGACGCGCTGATTATCGCGCGGCACTGACGTATCGGATGAATAATGACCAAAGAGCCGGCAATGGAACTGCGGCAGGGGTGGCGGCGAGATTGACCACCGGCAGTAGAGCGGGATTTCGACAAGAATTCGCTTGATCTTGCGTGCCAAGGTTTATTAGCTTTGGTGAATGACCAAGCAATCGAGCGAGCGTCGTCGCCAATGGCTCGTGACCGTTTCGGGCGTGATGGCGCTCGCAGGGTGCACGACCTATCAGCCCCTCGACGGTGGCAGCAGCGTGCCGTGGGCGTCGGTGCAGCGCCAGGTCCCGCAGGTGGCCGCTGTGTCAAGGTCCGCGATCAGACGCGAGGCGGCGCCTCCGGTCCGGGTCGAGCCGCCCCGGCCTGCCGTCGCGGTGACACCTGTGCCGGCGCCGGCACCGGTGGTGGCGGCCGCCGCTCCCGTCGTCGAGAGGCCGGTGGAGCAGCGTGCGAAGCCCGCGGCGGCTGTGGTCGCGGCGGCACCGCCGACCGAGGCATCGTCGTCTGGCGCCGAGCACCGCGTCGCTTCCGGCGATCGGCTGGGCGCAGTCGCGGATGCCTACGGCGTGAGCGTTGAGGCGCTGGCCCGGACCAACCATCTGTCGCCGCCCTATGTGATCTATGTCGGCCAGCTGCTGCAGATCCCTGCGGGCGCCAAGGTGACGCCGGTGCGCTATGCGGTGCGGCGCGGCGATACGCTTTCGGGCATCGCGCGGCGCTTCGACGTCGCTATGGCGGATGTTGCCGCGGCGAACGGTATCCGCAGTCCGTATCAGCTGAGCGTCGGGCAGTCGCTCCAGATCCCGGGCGTGCAGACCGCCAAGGCGGTGCCAGATGCCGCGCCGCCGCCGTTGACGGGCAGGGGCTTCCTCTGGCCGGTCAGCGGCAAGGTGATCGGTGGCTTCGGCATCGCCAGCAACGGCCAGCATCGCAACGGCATCAACATTGCGGCTCGAAAGGGTGCCCCGGTCGTGGCCGCCGAGGATGGCATCGTGGTCTACGCCAGCGATGGCATCGACGGCTACGGGCGCATGGTCCTGGTGCGTCACGCCGAGGGCTACATCACGACCTATGCCCACAACGCCTCGCTGCTGGTCGACGTCGGCGATGTGGTCCACCGCGGCCAGGTGATCGCCCGGGTCGGCGATACCGGCGACGTGTCGCAGAGCCAGCTCCATTTCGAGCTGCGTCGCGGCACCAAACCGATCAACCCGGAAGCGGTCCTGGTGCGCGATTCGACCGCGGTCGCCAGCACGACCTAGAGCGCGCCGCCAAAGGGCGATCAGCCGGCTTCGCGTCCGGCCAGATCCTGGACATACTGCCAGGCGACGCGGCCTGAACGCGCACCGCGCGTCTGGGCCCATTCGAGGGCGTCGCGACGCAGCCGATCGGCGTCGATCGACAGCCCGAAATGGCGGACGTAGCCGCGCACCATCTCGAGATAGTCGTCCTGCGAGCAGGGATGGAAGCCGAGCCACAGGCCGAAACGGTCGGACAGCGAGACTTTCTCCTCGACCGCTTCGCCCGGATGAATCGCGGTCTCGCGTTCGTTCTCGATCATGTCGCGAGGCAGCAGATGGCGCCGGTTGGAGGTCGCGTAGAACAGGACGTTGTCCGGCCGCCCCTCGATCCCACCCTCGAGCACCCCTTTGAGCGACTTGTAGCTGGTGTCGCCCGGATCAAAGCTGAGATCGTCGCAGAACAGCAGACAGCGTCGCCCGGCACTGGTCAGACGCTGCAATAGCCGAGGCAGGCTGTCGATATCCTCGCGATGGATCTCGATCAGGACAAGAGCGTCTGGCTTCCGGTCATTGATCGTGCGGTGCACAGCCTTGATCAGCGAGCTTTTGCCCATGCCGCGCGCGCCCCACAGCAAGGCGTTGTTCGCCGGCCGTCCGGCCGCGAAGCGCTCGGTGTTGGCGAGCAGGATGTCGCGCACCCGATCGATACCGACCAGAAGGTCCAGCGGTATGGCGGAGACACGCTCGACCGGTCGTAGCTCATGCGCCTGTGCCTCCCAGACGAAGGCGTCGGCCGCCTCGAGGTCGACCTCTGGCAAGCGTGGCGGGGCCAGCCGCTCAACCGCCTGCACAAGGCGATGCAGGAGCGCCTGCAGGTCCGGTTCCGGCATACGGCGATTCCAGTCTGGCAAGTCAGGCGGCGCAGGCTAGGGGCTGACGTTCAGGTGATCAACCCGGTGCAGCCCGTCCTAGCCGCCCCGACCGCCGCTTGCCGCACCTCGAGATCGTGTTGCCACCTCCGGGCGTTGCCACAGAGCCGGGCCGATCCAGCCGGAAGCGTGAAGCCGGACAGCGATGCGCGACGGTGCATGAAGAGGAGGCAGTTGTGTCGACCCGAGCCAGTTAGGTCCTGTCGGCTCTGGTGGCGCACGACCCGTCATCGGGCGTGCGGCCATTCCTTGGGCTGGGCGCGTCGATGTCCAGGCGATCTCTTCAGGTTTCCGTGGAATTTAACGGATTTATCATACCGTCCGCTATGATGCGCGGCTTGCGTAACGGCGACCGATCGAGGCGACGCGGTGCCGAGACGATCTTGGTGATCGAGTAGTGAGGCGGCGTTCTGGTGAACAAGCTTGTTGAGAGAAGGCCGGAAAGCGCGGCAGGCGGGGCAATCGACCTGACCCCGGCGGGCGCGGCATTGGCTTTTGCTGGTGGGGTGGCTATATACCGCCGATCACACCAAGCTCGACCCAACGAGGAACGCGATGCCCATCTCCTCAGCCTACGCCCAGGCGGCAGGCGGCGCACCGGCAGGATTCGATCTGATCTCGTTGATGCCTTTGGTGCTCATCTTCGTGGTGTTCTATTTCCTCCTGATCCGACCACAACAGAAGAAGATGAAGGCGCATCGGGAGCTGATCGGGGCGCTCAAGCGAGGCGACAAGGTGCTCACCGCCGGCGGCATCATCGGCACGGTGGTCAAGGTCGAGGACGACAGCACCCTGCTGGTCGAGATCGCGAAGGACATCCGTGTACGGATTGCGCGGGGCACGATCTCCGAGTTGCTGACCAAGCCGCCGGCAGCCAAGGGGACTGCCCAGGCGCCGGCCGCCGGCAGCACCGAGGGTGCTGCCAAAACCGGATTGATGTCACAGCTGTTTGGTAAGAAGTAGCGCGATGCTCCGTTTCCCGACTTGGAAGGTCTATGTCGTTCTGGCCATTTGCCTTGCGGGTCTGGCGTTCAGCCTGCCCAACCTGTTTCCGCGCGCCGAGATGGAGCGCATGCCGGACTGGTTGCCGCACGAGCAGATCAATCTCGGGCTCGATCTGCAAGGTGGCTCTCATCTGCTGCTCGAGGTCGACCTGAGTTCGGTGATCAAGGAGCGCCTGGAGAGTCTGCTCGACGACGTCAGGGGCAGCCTCAGACCGGAGCGAATCGGCTATCGGGGGCTCAGTGTTCATGGCGATGCCGTGGTCTTCACGTTGACCGATTCCGCCATGGCGGCCCGAGCGATCGAGCTGCTCGACGATCTGAACCCCAATCCGATCGAGCGCGAGCTCGATATCACCGACGCCGGCAACGGCCGGATCGAGGTTCGTCTGACCGAGCGCGCGGCGGACAGCCTGCGCAGCACGGCCGTGCAGCAGTCACTGGAGATCGTCCGCCGTCGAATCGACGAGATCGGCACCCGTGAGCCTACGATTCAGCAGCAAGGCGCGGACCGCATCCTGGTCCAGGTTCCCGGCGAGAAGAACCCGGATGCGATCAAGCGCCTGCTTGGCCAGACCGCGAAGCTGACCTTCCATCTTGTTGATCTCGACACGCCTCTGGATCAGGCGCTCTCCGGCAATCTTCCACCCGGCTCGATGATCCTGGAGAGCGAGGAGACCTCGGCCCCGGGGCGGATTGCCCAGGAAGTGGTGCGCAAGAAAGTCGAGGTCGGCGGCGAGAACCTGGTCGATGCGCAGCCGACCTATCAGGAGAATCAGCCGGTCGTCAGCTTTCGCTTCGATTCCGTCGGGGCGCGCAAGTTCGGCAACGTGACGCGCGAGCATGTCGGGGAGCTGCTTGCGATCGTGCTCGACAACAAGGTGATCAGCTCGCCGCGGATTCGCGAGCCGATTCTCGGCGGCAGCGGTATCATCTCCGGCAGCTTCACCGTCGAATCCGCCAACGAGCTCGCGATTCTGCTGCGTGCCGGCGCGCTGCCGGCGCCGCTCAACATCGTCGAGGAACGTACGGTCGGACCGGACTTGGGGGCCGATTCGATCGAGGCGGGCAAATGGGCGAGCGTGATCGCGCTCGTCCTCGTGATGCTGTTCATGGCGCTCTACTATGGCCTGTTCGGGCTGGCAGCGTGTGTTGCGCTGGTCATAAATCTGGTTCTGATCATCGCGATCCTGTCCGTGCTCCAGGCAACGCTGACCCTGCCTGGCATTGCCGGCATCGTCCTGACCATCGGCATGGCGGTTGATGCCAATGTGCTGATCTTCGAGCGGATTCGCGAGGAGGCGAGACTTGGCAAGCCGCCGATCAGCGCGGTCGACAGCGGCTACCGCCAGGCGATGCGCACGATCATCGACGCCAATCTGACCACCTTGATCGCCGCCGTGCTGCTGTACGCCTTCGGCTCGGGGCCGGTGCGCGGCTTCGCAGTGACCCTCGGGGTCGGAATCGTGACCTCGATGTTCACTGCGATCACCTTGACCCGTCTCCTGGTGAGCACCTGGCTCCGGCGCACGCGCCCGGCCATGCTGCCGGTCTGAGGGCGACGACCATGATCAGCTTTCGCCTGATACCCGATCAGACCTCGTTTCCCTTCCTGCGCTACCGGACCCTGGCGTTTGTCCTCTCGGGGGCGCTGGTGCTGCTCTCGCTGGTGCTGCTGCCGACCAAGGGTCTCAATTTCGGCATCGATTTCCAAGGCGGCACCATGATCGAGGTGCGCATGCCGGGTGACGTCGCCGATCTGGCCGGCATGCGCTCGACGCTGGACGCTCTTGGCCTGGGCGAGGTCGCGCTGCAGGAGTTCGGCGCGCCGAACGACGTGTTGATCCGCATCGAGCGACAAGAAGGCGACGAGGCCTCACAGCAGGCTGCGGTTGACCTGGTCAAGAGCGCGCTTGCCGAAGCCTATGGCGAGGACATCTCCTATCGCCGGGTCGAGTTCGTCGGACCCAAGGTGAGTGGTGAGCTCTTGTGGGCGGGCACCCAGGCGGTGCTCTATTCTCTCGTCGCCGTCCTGGTCTACATCTGGTTCCGCTTCGAGTGGCAGTTCGGCGTCGGCGCGGTGGTCGCCCTGATCCACGATGTCGCCTTGACCCTGGGCATCTTCTCGCTGCTCGGTCTCGAGTTCAACCTGGCCACGGTCGCGGCGATCCTGACGATCGTCGGCTACTCACTGAACGACACCGTCGTGGTGTACGATCGCGTGCGCGAGAACCTGCGGCGCTACAAGACGCTGCCGATGCTGGCGCTGCTCGACCGGTCGCTGAACGAGACCCTGGCGCGCACCCTGATGACCTCGCTGACGACCCTGATCGCCCTGGTCGCCCTGTTCGTGTTCGGCGGCCCGGTGATCCGGGATTTCACCTTCGCCATGATCTGGGGCGTGGTGGTCGGCACCTATTCCTCGATCTTCATCGCCACGCCGCTTCTGCTGCAGCTGCATATCCGCCGCCCGGCCGGCGAGGAGGCGATCCAGACGCCGTGAGGCGACCGGGTCAACGTAGAGTGTTCTGAGAGCGCTCCACGGCCAAGAAGGGAGGCCGCAGAATGGAGGTCACGCCGGTCGTTCCGGCAGGACGCCAGCTGATCCAGGCCTATCGAGAGGGTGGCTTCACCATCGCCGGTACCCGGCACGAAGGCTCGCTGCTGGTCATGCCGGAGCGGATCCTGGCGTGGCCCGTGGCATCGCTGTCCGCGATCACCGTCGAGAGCATGGTGCCGATCACGTCAGCGGATCCGACGGTGGAGATCCTGATCCTCGGCTGTGGGCCGAGCTTCGCGCTGGCGCCTGCGTTCTTGCGCGATGCCATGCGTGCCCACGGAATCGCCGTCGAACCGATGGCGACGCCTGCCGCCTGTCGCACCTACAACGTGCTGCTGGCAGAAGACCGGCGTGTCGCGGCTGCCCTGATCGCCATCTAGGCAAGGCCGGCGCGCCACCTGCTCTCCCGTTAGGTGGCGCGAAAGCGAAAGGCGTGCGCCTGGTAGACGCCCAGCCGCTCGACGTCGTGCGAGAAGAAGGCCAGCTCCTCAAACGCGTTCGCGACGCCCGTCTGCGCCGGGTGGCCGAGGATCTCGGCGTAGAACTGCGCCTGGTTGAAGTCGGCATCGACATAGCTTTCGAGCTTGATCATGTTGACGCCGTTGGTGGCGAAGCCGCCAAGCGCCTTGTAGAGCGCTGCAGGCACGTTGCGCACCTGGAACAGAAAGCTCGTGATGCAGGGACCGTCAGCGACCGGCGGCACCCGCGGCTCCGTGGCGAGGATGACGAACCGCGTGGTGTTGTGCTCGGCGTCCTCGATGTCGGATCGCAGGATCTGCAGCCCGTAGATCTCGGCGGCAAGACGCGAGGCGATCGCCGCCTGGTTGCGCCGTCCGGCTGCGGCGACCTCGGCTGCGGCGCCGGCGGTATCGGCATGCACCCTGGGCGTGATCCCGAGGCTGCGAATCAGCCGCCGACACTGGCTCAGCGCCTGAATGTGCGAATGCACCGTCTCGATGTCCTCGAGCCGGGTTCCGGGAGGCGCCAGGAGATGGTGGTTCACGCGCTGAAAGTGCTCGCCGATGATGTGAAGGGCGCAATGGGGCATCAGATGATGGATGTCGGCGACCCGTCCCGCGACCGAGTTCTCGATCGGGATCATCGCGAGTCCGGCCCGACCCTCGCGAACACAGGCGAACGCGTCCTCGAAGGTCTCGGCGGGCAGCGGCGTCAGATCGGCGTACACCTGCCGGCACGCCAGGTGCGAGTAAGCGCCCGGCTGCCCCTGAAAGACGATGCTTGTTGCGGGGTCGGGCAGGGGCGCCGTCTCGCCTTCCACGCCAGCCAACTCGTCCATGTCCGGGGACTCTGGTGATGAGGTTGCGCTGATCAGGTCGTCTCGCCGCGCGCACCGCCGAGCATGGCTCTGGCGCGCTCGAGATCCTTGGAAGTATCGACGCCGAGCGGAATCGTGTCAACGAGCGCCACGCCGATGGTCAGGCCGTTCTCGAGGGCACGAAGCTGCTCGAGCCGTTCACGCTGCTCGAGCGCGCTCGGGGGCAGGACGGCGAGCCGCTCCAAGGCGGCCCGCCGATAGGCGTAGATCCCGATGTGGTGATGGACCGGACCTTCGCCGCCGGGCACGGTCGCCCGTGAAAAATACAGAGCGCGCCCTAGCCGCGGATGATCGGCATCGAACGCGATCACCGGCTTGACCACATTGGGGTCGTCGCGCTCGTCAGGATCATGAATCGGGGTCGCCAGAGTGCCGAGATCGGTACCCAGCTGATCGATCGGCTCGAGCACCGCACGGATCGCCGCCGGATCGAGGGTCGGCAGATCGCCTTGCAGGTTGATGACGCGCTCGAAGCGGCGTTCCGGGTCGATCCTGGTGAGCGCCTGAAAAATCCGATCGGTGCCCGACGGCAGGTCCGGATCGGTCAGCTCCGCCGTACCGCCGTGAGCACGGACCGCCTCGACGATCTCTGGCTCGCCGCAGGCCACGAGCACCGGGCCGACGCCGGCCTCGCAGGCGCGTCGCCAGACCTGGACGATCATCGGCACACCGCCCATCTCGGCCAGCGGCTTGTCGGGCAGGCGCGTCGAGCGCATCCGCGCAGGGATCATGACGATGGTGGGCTGTTCAACCATGCGATGCCGGCTTGACGAATGTGGGCAGATGCGCCAACCCTGCGCCACCATGGCGTTGCGACCTGAAGCTGCCGCCCCTGGCGATGCAAGCCCGCCTGAGCGGCAAGGTGCACGCCACTCGTGGCGTACGACAGAAGGTGGGCTGCGCCCCGATCCTCCCGTAAGCGAACCTTGAACCCGGAAACGCCCCGCTATGGCATCTTCGCTCGAGTTTAACAAGGCCCTGGCCGCCGTTCTCACCGCTGGGATCATCGCGTCTGGCGTGGGCGTCCTGTCGCGCATGATCTATCACCCGCACATACCCGAAGAGCGGGCCTACCCGATCGACATGGCGGCGGTCGAAGAGGCTGGGCAGCAGGCGGCGCAAGAGCAGGAAGAAACGATGACGCTCAGCCAGGCGCTGGCCGTCGCAAGCGCCGACAAGGGTCAGACGATCACCAAGAAGTGCTCGGCCTGCCACAACTTCGATAAGGGCGGCGCGAACAAGATCGGGCCGGATCTGTGGGGTGTGCTCGGGCGCGATATCGCCTCGGTGCCCGATTTCAGCTACTCCGCGGCCCTGAGCGACAAGGAAGGGGCCTGGGACTACGACAAGCTCAACGAGTTCCTGACCAGCCCGAAGGCCTGGGCCCCTGGCACGAAGATGACCTTTGCCGGTCTTCCCAAGCTGGGGGACAGGTCGGACGTGCTCCTGTATCTCCGCTCGCTGTCGGACAATCCCGAGCCCCTGCCGGAGGAGGGCTGATCCGGCGAGCAGGAGAGCCAGTCCGTGTCGGACGAGTATCTGGCTTTCGCGCACGAGCTGGCCGACAAGGCCGGCGAGGTCCTGCGGCGCTACTACCGCGCACCGATCTCGGTCGACTACAAGGCGGACGAAAGCCCGGTCACGATCGCCGATCGCGAGGCCGAGCGCGTCATGCGTGACCTGATCCGGGCCCGGTTTCCCGAGCACGGCATCGAGGGCGAGGAATTTGCCAGCGAGCACGGCGAAGCGGAGCTGGTGTGGAGCCTCGATCCGATCGACGGCACCAAGGCTTTCCTCGTCGGCCGGCCTACCTTCGGCACCCTGATCAGCCTGCTGCGCCAGGGGACGCCGGTTCTGGGCATCATCGACCAATGCATCTCGCGCGAGCGTTGGGTCGGTGCCCAAGGCCAGCCGAGCACCTGCAACGATGCGCGCATCCGCGTGCGCCCATGCCCGGATCTCGAGCAGGCGGTGCTCTCGACCACCTCGCCCCAGATGTTCCGGACCGACGAGGAGCAGGCGGCTTTCGCGCGCATCGCGGGGGTGGTGAAGTTTCCGGTCTATGGCGGCGACTGCTATGCCTATGGCTTGCTCGCGATGGGCTTTACCGATCTGGTGATCGAGGCCGACCTCGATCTGCACGACTTCGCCGCGCTGGTGCCGATTGTCGAGGGCGCCGGCGGCGTGATGACCGACTGGCGAGGTCAGCCGCTCGGCCGGGGCTCGGATGGCCGGGTCGTGGCCGCGGGCGATCGCCGCGCGCACGCGCAGGCCCTGGCTTTGCTCGCGCAGGGTTCGTGAAAGCTTCGTCATTAAGCTAGGAACGCGCGCAGCGCTTCATATATACGCTACCACAAGTCGTGGATTCCGCCACTGGAAGGCGATCAACCATGAAGATGCCCCGCCGGTATGCTCGATCCATCGCGATTACCGCCATGGCGCTGTGCCTTGCGCCAAGCCTTGCCATGGCGCAAGGGTCCGGGCCGCAGCATGCCATCGCGATGTACGGCGACGTCAAGTACCCGGCGGATTTCACGCACTTCGACTATGCCAATCCCGACGCGCCCAAGGGTGGGACGCTGGCGCTGTCCGCGTCCGGCACCTTCGACAGCCTCAATCCGTTCATCCTGAGGGGCACGCCGGCGGCGGGTCTGACGCTGATGTTCGAGACCCTGATGACGCCGTCCTTGGACGAGCCGTTCACCTATTACGGCCTGGTCGCCGAGTCGGTCGAGACGCCCAAGGATCGTTCCTGGGTCAAGTTCACGCTCAATCCCGAGGCGCGCTGGCAGGACGGCACGCCGATCACGCCCGAGGACGTGATCTTCAGCTTCGAGACCCTGACCACCAAGGGGCATCCGCAATATCGCTCCTACTACGCCAACGTGGTCAAGGCCGAGCAGACCGGTGACCGCGAGGTGACCTTCACCTTCGACGGCGCGGTAAATCGCGAGCTGCCCCTGATCATGGGGCAACTGCCGGTGCTGCCGAAGCACTACTATGAGGACCGCGACTTCGAGAAGACGTCCCTCGAGCCGCCGATCGGCAGCGGGCCCTACAAGATCAAGTCGTTCGAGCCCGGCCGCTCGATCGTGTATGAGCGCGTGCCGGACTACTGGGGCGCCGATCTGCCGGTCAATCGGGGCCGCGACAATTTCGATGAGGTCCGGTTCGAGTACTACCGCGACCGCGACGTCGCGTTCGAGGCGTTCAAGGCCGGCAATTTCGATCTCTGGTCGGAGAATTCCGCAAAGCGCTGGGCAACCGGCTACGAAGGCAAGCCCTTCACGAGTGGTCGGATCATCAAGGAGAAGCTGCCGATCCTGCCGCCCGCGCGGATGCAGGGCTATGTGTTCAACCTGCGCGAGGACAAGTTCAAGGATCCGCGGGTACGGGAGGCGCTCGGCTATGCCTTCGACTTCGAGTGGCTCAACAAGAACCTGATGTATGACGCCTATGAGCGCATCACCAGCTACTTCCACGGCGAGCCCGGTCTGGCTTCGTCCGGGCTGCCGACCGGCAAGGAGCTGGCCCTGCTTGAGCCCTATCGGGACCAGCTGCCCGAGGAGGTGTTCACCAAGGTCTATCAACCGCCGACGACCGACGGTTCCGGCAACAACCGCGCGAATCTGCGCACCGCACTGAATCTGCTTGAGGAGGCCGGCTGGGTGATCGAGAACGGCCGCCTGGTCAACCAGGAGACCGGTGAGCCGATGGCGTTCGAGATCCTGGAGGTGGACCCATCGGCCGAGCGGATCGCGGCGCCTTGGGTCAACAACCTCAAGCGGCTCGGCGTCGATGCCCGGATCCGGATCGTGGATACCGCGCAATACCAGAATCGGATTGACCACTTCGATTTCGACGTGACCACCGAGCTGTGGGCGCAAAGCAATTCGCCGGGCAACGAGCAGCGTGGCATGTGGAGCTCGGCCGCGGCCGATCTTCCGGGCAGCCAGAACACGACCGGCATCAAGGATCCGGTGGTCGATGCGCTGATCGACAAGGTCATCGCGGCCGAGACGCGAGACGATCTCGAGGCGGCCGTGCGGGCGCTCGATCAAGTCCTGCTCTGGGGCCATTACGTGGTGCCGCACTTCGTCGATAACGGCTACCGCGTGGCGTATCGCAACAAGTTCGACCGACCTGAGATCCTGCCCGAGGAGGGGCCGGACTTCTTCACCTGGTGGGTCGATCCTGCCAAGCTTGCGGCGCTGCAATCCGGGCAGCAGTCCGCGCCGGCAGGTGCGCAGGCGCAGACCACCGACTAGGGCACGCTTCGCCCGTGCTTGCTTATATCCTTCGTCGGTTGCTGCTGATCATCCCGACGCTGCTCGGGATCATGGTCGTCAACTTCGTGGTCATTCAGGCCGCGCCCGGCGGCCCGGTCGAGCAGCTGATCGCCCAGCTCAGCGGCACGGCGGTCGAGGCGACCGCGCGGGTCAGCGGCTCTTCGGGCGAGATGCGGCAGTCCTCCGGCTGGTGGGGCGGGAGGCGAGGCGACCACCAGCCGCTATCGCGGCGCGCGCGGGCTCGACCCGGAGTTCGTCAAGGAGCTCGAGCGGCTGTACGGCTTCGACAAGCCTGCCTATCAGCGCTTCCTCCAGATGATGGGCAACTACCTCACCTTCAACTTCGGCACCAGCTACTTTCGCGACACCTCGGTGGTCGACCTCGTGATCGACAAGCTGCCGGTCTCGATCTCGATCGGCCTGTGGACGACCCTGCTCACCTATCTGATCTCGATCCCGCTCGGGATTCGCAAGGCTGTACGCGACGGCAGCAAGTTCGATGTCTGGACCAGCGGCGTGATCATCGTCGGCTATGCGATCCCGAGCTTCCTGTTCGCGATTCTGCTGATCGTGCTGTTCGCCGGCGGCAGCTATTTCCACTGGTTCCCGTTGAGCGGCCTGGTCTCGAACAACTGGGAGCAGTTGTCGTGGCCGGCACGCATCCTCGATTATTTCTGGCATCTGGTGCTGCCGATCACGGCGCTGACGATCGGCGCCTTCGCCGGCCTGTCGATGCTGACCAAGAACTCGTTCCTCGAGGAGATCAACAAGCAATATGTGATGACCGCGCGCTCCAAGGGCCTGACCGAGCGGCAGGTGCTTTATCGGCACGTGTTCCGCAACGGCATGCTGATCATCATCGCCGGCTTCCCGGGCGCGTTCGTCGGCATCCTGTTCACCGGAGCGCTGCTGATCGAGGTGATCTTTTCGCTCGACGGTCTGGGCCTGCTGGGCTTTGAGGCCGCGATCAATCGTGACTACCCGGTGATGTTCGCGACGCTCTACGTGTTCACGCTGCTCGGGCTGGTGATGAAGCTGATCTCGGACATGACCTACGTGCTGATCGATCCGCGCATCGACTTCGAGAGCCGGGAGGTCTGATGGCGACGCTCGCGGTCGGCCGGCCTCGGGAGCGCGAACGCGTGTTCGGCGTGCCGGTTCGCGTCAGCCGGCTGAACGCGCGTCGCCTGGCCAATTTTCGCGCCAACCGTCGCGGCTACATCTCGCTGTACATCTTCACCTTCCTGTTCGTGGCGAGCTTGTTTGCAAATGTCGTCGCCAACGACAAGCCGCTCTTGATCCAGTACGACGGCCACTTCTATTTCCCCATCCTGCAATCCTATCCGGAGACCACCTTCGGCGGCGATTTCCCGACCGAGGCCGACTACACCGACCCGTTCGTGATGGATCTGATTCGCGAGAAGGGCTGGGCGGTCTGGCCGATCATCCCCTACAGCTACAACACCGTGATTCGCGACCTGCCGACGCCGGCGCCATCGCCGCCGAGCTGGCGCAACTGGCTGGGCACGGACGACCAGGCGCGCGACGTCGCCGCCCGGGTCATCTACGGCTTTCGCATCTCGGTCCTGTTCGGCTTGGTGCTGACGCTTCTGTCCTCGGTCGTCGGCATCGCCGCCGGTGCGGTGCAGGGTTACTACGGCGGCTGGGTCGACCTCACCTTCCAGCGCTTCATCGAGGTCTGGTCCGGCCTGCCGACCCTCTACCTGCTGATCATCCTGGCCAGCATCGTGACGCCGAATTTCTGGTGGCTGCTGGGCCTGATGCTGCTGTTCTCCTGGATGGCGCTGGTCGATGTCGTGCGCGCCGAGTTTCTGCGCGCCCGCAACTACGACTTCATCCGCGCGGCGCGGGCGCTCGGCGTGGGCAACATCACGATCATGTGGCGCCACGTTCTGCCCAACGCCATGGTCTCGACGCTGACCTTCATGCCGTTCATCCTGAACGGCTCGATCACGACCCTGACCTCGCTGGATTTCCTTGGCTTCGGCCTGCCGCCGGGCTCGCCGTCGCTGGGCGAGCTGCTGGCTCAGGGCAAGAACAACCTGCAGGCGCCGTGGCTGGGGATCACGGGCTTCGTGGTGCTCGCCCTGATGCTCTCGCTGCTGATCTTCATCGGCGAGGCGGTGCGCGATGCCTTCGATCCTCGCAAGACGTTCCGATGATGGGTGCCAGGGCATGAGTCTGCTCGAGGTCGACGACCTCTCGGTCAGCTTCAAGGTCGAGGGCGGCGTGGTCGACGCGGTGCGCAACGTCTCGTTTAAGATCGATCGGGGCGAGACGGTAGCGCTGGTCGGGGAGAGCGGCTCGGGCAAATCGGTCACCGCCTTGTCGATCCTGCAGCTGCTGCCTTATCCGAAGGCCTGGCATCCCGGCGGGCGCATCCAGCTTGACGGGCGCGATCTGCTGGGCGCCGATGAGGGCGTGCTGCGCGAGGTCAGGGGCGGTCGGGTCGGCATCATCTTCCAGGAGCCGATGACCTCGCTCAATCCGCTGCACACCATCGCCCGCCAGATCGGCGAGACCCTGACCCTGCATCGGGGCCTGAGCCAGTCCGAGGCGAGGGGGCGCGCCCTCGATCTGCTCAAGCTGGTGCGTCTGCAGGAGGCCGAGCAGCGCCTCGACGCCTATCCGCATCAGCTGTCCGGCGGCCAGCGCCAGCGGGTGATGATCGCGATGGCGCTCGCCAACGAGCCCGAGCTGCTGATCGCCGACGAGCCGACGACCGCGCTGGACGTAACCATCCAGGCCCAGATCCTGACCCTGCTCAGAGACCTGCAGCGCCGCCTCAACATGGCCATGCTGCTGATTACCCACGATCTGACGATCGTGCGCAAGGTGGCCGATCGGGTCTGCGTTATGACCGACGGCGAGATCGTCGAACGCGGCCCGGTCGAGGATGTGTTCGAGCGGCCGCGGCACGACTACACCAAGCACCTGCTGGCGGCGGAGCCCAAGGGTCGGCCTCTGCAGCGCGATCTGAGCGCGCCGATCGTCATGGCGGGCGACGATGTGAAAGTGCATTTCCCGATCCAGCGCGGCCTGCTCAAGCGCACGGTGGGACACATCAAGGCGGTCGATGGCGTGGATGTGACGGTGCGCCGCGGCCAGACCGTCGGCGTGGTCGGGGAGAGCGGCTCCGGCAAGACCACGCTCGGGCTCGCGCTGTTGCGGTTGCTCAAGAGCAAGGGAGAGATCCGCTTCCAGGACAAGGACATTCAGGGCTGGTCGACCGGCAAGCTCAGACCGCTCCGCCGCGACATGCAGATCGTGTTCCAGGACCCGTTCAGCAGCCTGTCGCCGCGCATGTCGGTCGGCCAGATCATCGGCGAAGGCCTGACCTTGCATGGGCTGGGCGGCGATCGCGAGGGACGTCGCCGGCTGGTGGAGAAGGTGCTGGAGGAGGTCGGGCTCGATCCCGACAGCCAGGATCGCTACCCGCACGAGTTCTCGGGTGGCCAGCGCCAGCGGATCAGCATCGCGCGGGCCATGGTGCTCGAGCCGAGCTTCGTCGTGCTCGACGAGCCGACCTCGGCCCTGGACATGTCGGTGCAGGCGCAGATCGTCGATCTGCTGCGCGACCTGCAGGCACGCCATGGGCTGGCCTATCTGTTCATCAGCCACGATCTGCGCGTGGTGCGTGCGCTGAGCGACCAGGTGATCGTGATGCGCGACGGCCAGGTGGTCGAGCAGGGCGCGACCGACGAGGTGTTCGACCAGCCAAAGCATACCTATACCCAGGCGCTGATGGCGGCCGCGCTCAGGATCGAGGCCGTCGAGAGCGAGCTGGTGTCGACCTGAGCCCGATCCCGGCGCAGCCAGCGGATCCCGATGCACCAGCCCGTCGACCTTCCGGCACGCGGCTCGATCGTCGTGCTGACCGGTGCCGGCATCTCGGTCGAATCAGGCCTGCCGAGCTTTCGGGGCGCCGATGGCTTGTGGCAGGGTTGGCGGCTCGAGGAGGTCGCAACGCCCGAGGCGTTCGCACGCCAGCCGGCTACGGTGCAGCGCTTCTATGACCAGCGTCGGCGCCAGCTGCTGAGCACCGACATTCGGCCGAACGCCGCCCACGTCGCGCTGGCCAAGCTCGAGCAACGCTGGCCGGGCGACGTGCTGGTGGTGACCCAGAACATCGACGATCTGCACGAGCGCGCCGGCACGCGCTATCTGATCCACATGCATGGCGAGCTGCTGCGGGCCCGTTGCACCGCATGTTCGGCGCTTCATGTTTGTCGCGACGATCTCGAGCCAGGTTGCGCCTGCGCGGGCTGCGGTCGCTCGAACACGCTGCGCCCGCACGTGGTGTGGTTCGGCGAGATGCCGCTCGAGCTCGACGCGATCTACGCGGCGCTGGCGCGCTGCGATCTGTTCCTGGCGATCGGCACGTCGGGCCAGGTCTACCCTGCGGCCGGCTTCGTCGAGGCGGTCCAGCGGCATGGCCGCGCGCACACAGTCGAGCTCAACCTCGAGCTCAGCGCCGTCAACTCGCTGTTCGCGGAGCACCGGCGCGGCCCGGCCAGCGAGACGGTGCCGCGCCTGGTCGGGGAGATCCTTGCGCACGGTTAGACCGGCGCTCGCATCCCGGGCGCCGGCCGCAGCGGCAGCGGAGCATCAGCCCACGCTCGTCGCTCTGCTCGTCAGCCGCTCCGTGATGGGCATCGGTTCGACCTCGTGACGACCACGCGACGTCAGGCGCACATGGATCAGCCGTGGTCGGGCTGGCGTTCGGCGAAGCGCGCCTTCTGCTCGGCGCTCGCCGCGGTCTGATGCTCGGCCTTCCACACTTCGTACGGCATGCCGTAGACGATCTCGCGCGCTTGGTCGTAGGACATCGCCAGCCCGCGCTCCTCGGCGGCCGACCGATACCACTTCGACAGGCAGTTGCGGCAGAAGCCGGCGAGGTTCATCAGGTCGATGTTCTGGACCTCGGGATGCGTCCGGAAATGCTCGACCAGCGTGCGAAAGGCCGCGGCCTCCAGCTCGGTCCGGGTGCGCTCGTCCAATTCCGCGACATCGGTCATGGTCAGCTCCTCTTTCTGGGTCATATAGCGCGGTCCATCAGTGGGTCACGCCGACGCCGGTCTCGCTGATCAGCCAGTCGACCACCACGGCAGGCGCTTCCTGCTCGCTTACCCCGGCGGCGCGCGCCTCCTCGTAGACCTTCAGCTGCCGATCGGCACTGGTGCCGCGCCGCAGGATCTCGCGTACGTTCTGCACCTCGGCCAGGCAGCCGAGCCGATCGGCCTCGTCCTGCACCAGCTCAATCAGCTCCTCCGCCAATGCGGCAAACGGCTTGCGCGTCAGCGCGCCGAAATCCGCAAGCTCGCCCTGGATGCCGTAGCGCTGGGCCAGCCACTTGTTCTCCTCGACCAGGGTCGAGCGATAGCGCCGCCAGGTCTGGTTCCGCGAGCGCAGGCGATAGAGCGTCGACAGGATCGCCTGGTACAGCGCAGCGATCGTGATCGCATCGTCGAGCCGTGTGCAGACGTCGCAGACCCGCATCTCGAGGGTGTCAAACCGCGCGCTCGGCCGGAGATCCCACCAGATCTTGGTGGCGTCGTCGCACAGGCCGGTCTGGGCCAGCTGCTCCAGCATGTGCTGCCATTCCTCGGCCC
>CAVSVZ010000065.1:0-10656 GCA_963731495.1 uncultured Alphaproteobacteria bacterium | reverse complement strand
ATTACGCCTTCCGCGTGACGCCGCCGTACGCCGAGGTGCGGGACATCTATCGCCAGATCGTCGACCAGGGGCGCGAGCGCTATCTGGCGGCGCTTGCCGGCGAGGCGCCTGCCGGTACGGGTGCTGAGAGCGGCCAGGTCCGTCCGGCGATGGCGCCCGATCAGGCGCGCACGCTCGAGGCGATCGTCGAACAGCTCGACGACCAGGGCCGCTGGCTCGAGGACGATGGGATCGAGGCCAGGACCCTGATCCGCAACTACGGCGAGCTGACGCGCTTCCTGTTCGCCACGCAACCGCCGGCGACCACCTCGGCGCGGGCGATCGCCGCGATCGCCGATCCGATGGGCAACGGCCTGCATGCCGAGGTGTTCGGCCTGGTCGAGCCTGGCCCGAGCGCGGCGACCGGGTTACCCGCGGAGGCAGGCGAGAGCTGATCGCTGCCACAGCAGATCACAACGGCGCCCCTTCACGGCAAAGCACTTTTCCGCTTTCACCGCCGCCGGCTTGCTGGAACACTGCGGCCGAACAAAAAACCGGCGGGAGAGCGGGGATGGTCCTTCAGAAGAAGATCGCGTTGGTTACGGGTGCTGGCCGCGGGATCGGCAAGGCGACGGCCCTGGCGCTCGCCGAAGCCGGCGCCGATCTGGCGATCGCGGACATCGATGGCGCGTCGGCCGAAGCGACGGCCGGAGCCGTCCAGGAGCTCGGCAGGCGCAGCGTTGCGGTGTCGGCCGATCTCGGTGATCTCGGCGACATCGATGCCATGGTCGAGCGCACGGTGGCGGCGCTCGGCGGCATCGACATCCTGGTCAACAATGCGGCGATCACCCAGCACCGCCGGTTCCTCGACATCGAGGAGGAGCATTGGGACCGTGTTCACCGGGTCAACGCCAAGGGCGCGTTCTTCTGCGCCCAGCGGGTCGCCCGCCAGATGGTGGCGCAGGGCCGCGGCGGCGCCGGATCGTCAACATCGCCTCGATCGCCGGCAAGGGCTATGCCCGCACCTCCAGCGCGGCCTATGCCGCCAGCAAGGGTGCGGTGATCGCGATGACCTACACCACCGCCCACCAGCTGGCCGAGCACGACATCACGGTGAACGCGGTCTGCCCGGGGGTGGTCCTGACGCCGCTGCTCGACGGGATGCTGGCCGACCGTGCCCGCCAGACCGGCCGTACGGTGGAAGAATGCATAGAGCAGATGAGCGCGGAGATCCCGATCGGACGCGCCGACGTGCCCGAGGATATCGCGGCGATGGTGGTGTTCCTGGCGGGCCCCGGCGCGCGCAACATCACCGGCCAGACCATCAACGTCGATGGCGGCCTGATCATGCAATAGGCCGGCTCAGGCGACCTTGGTTCCGAGCGCCGTCGGCAATGCACCATCCGCCGCGCGGGCGGTGGTCTTGGGATCGAGCCGTGTCATGGCGTGGTACTGGCTCAAGAATACCTCGCCCGTGAGATGGCTGAGGAAGGACGAACGCTGCAGCCGGTCCATGACCGGGCCCTTGACCTCGGACAGATGGAAGACGACGCCGGCCGCCTGCAGACGTTGGACGATCGCCTCCAGGCTCTCGAGCGCGCTCGCATCGATGAAGTTCACGGCAGGGCACATCAGCACGACGTGCTCGAGCTTCGGGCGCGCCGCCACCAGATCGTAGATCCGATCCTCGAGATAGCGGGCGTTGGCGAAATACAGGCTCTCGTCGACCCGCACGGTGAGCACGCGCTCGCTGGTGATCACCTCGTGGCGCAGCGACGTTGCGGAAGTGCTCGGTGCCGGGCACCTGGCCGACGATCGCCATATGCGGCCGGCTGGTGCGCCAGAGGAACAGGACGATCGAGACCGCGATGCCGGTCACGATGCCGGCCTCGATGCCGACGCCGAGCACCACCAGGATGGTCGCGGCCATGGCCGCGAAGTCGCTTTTCGAGTAGGCGAAGGTCCGCCTGATCGCCTGCAGATCGACCAGGGCCAGCACCGCCACGATGATGGTCGCGGCCAGGGTCGCGGTCGGCAGGTTGAAGAACAGAGGCGTCAGGAAGGCCGCGGTGACGGCGATGCCGGCGGCCGTGAACACGCCCGCCATCGGGGTCTCGGCGCCGGCATCGAAGTTCACGACCGAGCGGGCGAAGCCGCCGGTCACCGGATAGCCGCCCGAGAACGCCGCGGCGATATTGGCCGCACCCAGGCCCGACCAGCTCCTGGTTCGGGTCGATCCGCTGGCGCTTCCTGGCGGCCAGGGTCTGCGCGACCGAGACCGATTCGACGAAGCCGACCAGGCTGATCAGGATCGCCGCCGGCAGCAGGTCGAGCCAGAGCGGCGCATCGAACGGCGGCAAAGTGAGCGGCGGCAACCCTTGGGGAATGTCGCCGACGGTGCTCACACCATCAGCCGCCAGCCCGAGCCAGGACACGGCGAGCGTGGTCACCAGCACCGCCGCGATCGGGCCCGCCTTGGCCAGGATGTCCGCCAGCAGGGCAGGGGCGCCGAGCCGCCGCAGCAATGGCTTCAGGCGGGAGCGCACCCAGAACAGAAAGCACACGGCCAGCGCGCCGATCAGCAGGGTCGTCAGGTTCGTCTGGTCGAGGTGGCCGAGCAGCGCCCGGCCGATCTCCAGGAGCGTGTGGCCGCCGGCCGGCACGCCCAGGATGTGCTTGAGCTGGCTGGCCGCGATCAGGATGCCGGATGCGGTGATGAAGCCCGAGATCACGGGGTGGCTCAAAAGGTTGGCGAGGAAGCCCAGGCGCGCCATGCCGAGCGCCAGCAGGCAGAGCCCGGACAGCGCGGCAAGGGCGATCGCGGCCGCGAGATATTCCGGGCTGCCAGGCGTCGCGATCTTGGACACGGCGGCCGCGGTCATCAGCGAGACCACCGCGACCGGGCCGACTGCGAGCGCCCGGCTCGAGCCGAACAGCGCGTAGCCGACCAGCGGCAGGATGCTGGCGTACAGCCCGACATAGGGCGGCAGGCCGGCGAGCATGGCGTAGGCGAGGCTCTGCGGGATCAGCATGATCGTGACGATCACCGCTGCCAGCAGATCGCTCGCCAATGCGCCGCGATCGTAGGTGCGCAACCAGCCGACCGCCGGCAGCCATCTCGCCAGGTCCATCGGCTCAGCCTCCGGTAGCGGCGCGCCGCCCGGGCTGCGCGGGTGCCTTCGTGGGCTCGTTGTAGTCGCAGGCCGCCTGCGCCTCGTGCGCGCCCGGCTCGTGCGGCAGCACCGTGGGCTTGGCCAGCCACTCGTGGCCCTTGAGCATCAGCTGCCAGTAGATCGTCGGGAGCATCTTCTCCTTGAGGAACCAGGCGAGCCGGCTGGGCTTGGTCGCCTCGATGAACGGGAAGGTCGGCAGCAGCTTGCCGCCATAGCCGAACTCGGCGAGCACGATCTTGCCGCGCTCGACCGTGAGCGGGCAGGAGCCGTAGCCGTCATAGAGGGCGCGCGGCCCGTGACCGTCCAGCACGGCGAGCACGTTCATGGCGACCACCGGCGCCTGCTTGCGCGCGGCGGCTGCGGTCTTGGCGTTGGGCGCCGAGCAGGCATCGCCCAGCCCGAACACGTTGCCATAGCGCACATGCTGCAGGGTCTCGGGAGAAACCTCGATCCAGCCGGCGCCATCGGCCAGCGCGCTTTCGCGCACGAAGGCCGGCGCCCGCTGCGGCGGGCAGACATGGATCATGTCGAACGAGCGCTCGACGGTCTCGCTGCCACCCTCGCGCTTGACCTCGAACCAGGCTTTTCGCGCCGGCCCGTCGATTGCTTTGAGGTTGGAGGTGAGGCTCAGCGCGACATTGTACTTCTGCACGTACTGCATCAGCGGCGGCACGAACTCCTTGACGCCGAACAGCACGGGCGTCGCGGTGTGGAACTCGACCGCGACGTTCGGCAGCACGCCGCGGCGCTGCCAGGCATCGCACGCGAGATACATCGCCTTTTGCGGCGCGCCTGCGCACTTGATCGGCATCGGCGGCTGGGTGAACAGGGCCTGGCCGTCGCGCAGATTCTGGACCAGCTCCCAGGTATAGGGTGCCATCTCGAACAGGTAGTTGGAGGTCACGCCGTTCTTGCCCAGGGTGTCCTGGAGCCCCTCGACGCCGGCCCAGTGCAGCTCGATGCCCGGTGCTGCGATCAGGGTGCGATACGCGATGCGCGTGCCGTCCTCGAGCACGACCCGGTTGCGATCCGGCTCGAAGGCCGCGACCGCACCACGGATCCACTTGACGCCCCTGGGCATGACGTCGGCCATGGTGCGCTCGGTGCGCGCGCGGTCGAACACGCCACCGCCGACCAGGGTCCAGCCCGGCTGGTAGTAGTGGCGCTCGCGCGGCTCGATCACCGCGATCTTGAGCGACGGCCGCCGGCGCAGCAGGCTGGAGGCTGTCGCGAGACCGGCCGAGCCGCCGCCGACGATCACCACATCGTGGATCTCACTGGGCGCGAGCTCGACCAGGCGCCCAGGGCTCGCGGCAAGCTCGGCGGTTCGCCAGCGTACGTCCAGGCGCGGCTTCAGTGCGCCGAGGTCGTAGCCGGCTTCGGCCGCGGTCGTCAGGATCGCGTCGGGGTCCAGGTGGCGTGCCTCGGCCAGCGCCCAGAGCGTGGTCGAGCGCGTGCCGGTACGGCAGAACGCCAGGACCGGCCCCTTCAGCTCTTCCATCGCCTGGCTGAACGCCGCGACGTCGTCGTCGGTGATGCTGCCCGAGCACGACCGGAACGTGCCGGTAGTCGAGGCCGACCCGCTCGGCAGCGGCAGCGATCAGCGCGCTCGAGGGCTGGTCCTCGGCCTCGCCATCCGGCCGGTTGTTGACCACGGCCCGAAAGCCTTGCGCGGCGAGTGCGCCGAGATCGGCCTCGGCGATCTGGGGCGAGACGGACAGGAAGGGCGTGAGCTTGCCGATCTTCATGGACGTGAGCCTCCTTTGCGCGCGTGTTGCCACGCCGCGATCGTTTCAGACCTGATCAGGGGCCGCGCCGTCAGCGGCGCGGCTTTAAGAGGCTAGCTAGAGCGCGTCGACCGGGATCTTGAGGTAGCGCACGCCGTTGTCCTCGGGCGGCGGCATCTGGCCTGCGCGCATGTTGACCTGGACCGAAGGCAGGATCAGGCGCGGCATGCCCAGGGTCTTGTCGCGGGCGGTGCGCATCGCGACGAACTCGTCCTCGGAAATGCCCTCGCGCACATGCTTGTTGTGCAGCCGCTCCTCGGCGACGGTGGTCTCCCACTGGTACTCGTCGCGGCCCGGCGTCTTGTAGTCGTGGCACATGAACAGACGGGTCTCGTCGGGCAGCTCGTGCAGGATCCGTCGGGTCGAGTGGAACAGCTTGTGCGCATCGCCGCCCGGGAAGTCGGCGCGCGCCGTACCGGAATCCGGCATGAACAGCGTGTCGCCGACGAACGCGGCGTCACCGATCACGTAGGTCATGTCGGCCGGCGTGTGCCCGGGCGTGTGCATCACCCGGGCCGGAATCTCGCCGAGCTTGAAGGTGTCGCCATCCTTGAACAGCACGTCGAACTGGCTGCCGTCGCGCTGGAACTCGGTGCCGGCGTTGAAGATTTTGCCGAACACGTTCTGGACGGTGATGATCTCGGAGCCGATCGCCAGCGTGCCGCCGAGCTCCTGCTTGATGTACGGCGCCGCCGAGAGGTGGTCGGCATGGACGTGGGTTTCGAGCACCCACTCGACCTCGAGGCCGTTCTCGCGCACGAAGTCGATGATCCGATTCGCCGAATGCTTGTGCGTGTGACCCGAGTTCGGGTCGTAGTCGAGCACCGAGTCGATCGCCGCGCATTTGCGGGTCGCGGGATCGGTCGCGACATAGCTGATCGTGTTGGTCGCCTCGTCGAAAAAGGCGGTGACGTCGGGTTTCATCGTTGCCTCCTTGGTGATTCCGGTCTAGCGGGCTGGCGCCAGCCGGTCGGCGTCGCTCGGCCCGGTCACCTGGGAACGGCGGTTCCAGGGCATATGCGCGAGCAGGTTGGCCATGCCGCAAAAGCCCGTGACGCCGGCCATCACGAGCCCTGCGCCGACAAACGCGGACAGCGCCACGAACCAGGGCGAGACCAGGACGGCGAGAATCACGCCGAGCAGGACCAGCGAGCCTGCCGCGATCTGCACCTGGCGCATGATCGGCAGCGGCGCCCTGCGGTCGGCGACCACGGGCAGGCCCGCGTGCTTCCATGCCACAGCCCGCCTTCGAGCTCGTAGGCCTCGGCGAAGCCGGCGGCCAGCAGCCGGTCGGCAGCCTGGCGCGTGCGATTGCCGCTGTTGCAGTGGAACACCGCGATCTTCTCGCGCTCGCTCGCGAACGCCGCGGGGTCGAAGCGCGACAGCGGTGCCAGCTTGGCCCCTTCGATCCGCTCCCGGGCGTACTCGTCGGGCTCGCGCACGTCGATCAGGACGGCATCGCCCCGATCAAGCGACGCCTTCGCGTTCTCGGCGGTGATCTGCCTCAAGATTGCCTGCGCCATGTTCGCCTCCCGCGGCGTCGCCGCAATAGGTCGCGTACAGGAACTCCATCAGCCGCCGGATGTCGTCGCGCGCGAGCTCGTAGTAGATCGTCTGCGCCTCGCGCCGGGGCCGGATCAGACCCTCCCGCCGGAGCACGGCGAGCTGCTGCGACATGGCCGGCTCACGCACGCCCAGCAGGCGAGCCAGCTCGCCGACGGATTTCTCGCCTTCGACCAGCTGGCAGAGCACCAGCAGCCGATGCTTGTTGGCGAGCAGCTTCATGATCTCGCTGACGCGCTCGGCCGCCGCTTCCATGTCCGTTGGCTTCATACCTGCGAATATATGCAATAATGCAGACGCCGCAAGACCTTCCGCGACAAAAGTGCGATAGGCCGTGTCGCCAGCGGGGCCGTGAAGTGGTGTGAGGATGTTCGTGCGCTGAGCGCTACCCGCCCGAGGCGCCGCTATCCCGCTTGCTGGCGGCTCCCGGCAGATTCGGGCTCGGGCGCATGGCGGTCGAGTTCTCTGGCGGCGCGGCGCTCGGTGGTCTCGGTCGGCAGGCGCCAGCGAATCGCCAGCGCGAACGTGGCGAGCGCCAGCACCGTGCAGGTGAGCAGGTCCCAGCCGAAGGGGAGAACCCCCAGCCCGCCGTCGAAGTTGCCCAGGTAGGAGATCAGCCAGATGCCAGGCAGCAACAAAACCAGCCAGATTGCCTGGCGTAGCTCCAGCCGCCGGAAGCGCTGCCGGTCGGTCAAGACCCGGATCGCGAAGAACAGGCAGCCCGCCAGAAGCGCGATGGCGAGGTGCTTCATGGTCCGCCAGCCGGTCCAATACAGGATCAGCACCGCGCAGACGAAGGCGGCTGGCGCTGCGATCTCGACGAACGGCAAGGTGAAGCCGCGCTTGCGTCCGGCAAGCTGGCGGCGCAGTGCGGCGACCGCAAGCGGCCCGACGGTGAGCGACAGCACGATGGTCGCGATGTTCAGCGTGACCAGGTCGTCGAACGACAGCATCAGCATGAAGACCATGCCGAGCGCATAGTTCAGGACCAGGGCGCGCAGCGGCACGCCGCCTTTGGAAAGAAAATCGAAGAACGGTAACAGGAAGCCGTTACGGCTGAGCGCCAGGGTCAGGCGGGCGTTGGAGCCGGTCGAGACCAGGGCGTCGCCGAATGGCCCGATGATCGCGCCGCCGTAGATCGTGGCGCCGATCCACACCAGACCGAGCGTGCTGGCGAGCGCCGCAAGCGGCCCGAGCTCGTGCTGCAGCGTGAGCTGGTTCCAGCCCCCGGCGAGGTCGCCCGGGGTGAGCGCGCCGAGAAAGGCGATCTGGACCAGGGCGTAGACTGCGAGGCAGATGAGCATCGAAAGTGTCAGCGCCAGTGGCACCGTGACCTGCGGATTGCGGGCTTCGCCCGCCAGATCGATCGCGTGACGAAAGCCGATCAGGGCGAAGACCACGCCGCCGGTGGAGACGCCGGCCAGGATCCCTTCGAGGCCGTAGGGCACGAACCCGCCCTGCGCGGTCAGGTTGCTGGCATCGAAGCCCACGGCGATGATGGCGCCCGCGACCAGGATCGGGATCAGCAGCTTGAACCAGGTGAGCGCGGTGTTGCAGGCGGCGAAGGCGCGCACGCCCAGGGTGTTGATCAGCACCATGGCCAGCATGATGGCGGCCGCGATCCCGAGGCCGGCCGGCGACAGCGTCAGCTGGTCGATGTCGCCTGTGTAGATCCAGGTGTAGCGGACGCCGGCATATTGCAGCAGCACCATGGTCGCGATCGGCGCATTGGTGGTGTAGCCGATCCAGGCGGTGAACCCGAGCGCCATGCTGACCACGTTGCCATGGCTGAAATGGGGAATCCGAGCGATGCCGCCGGCGATCGGCAACAGCGAGGCGACCTCGGCGAAGGTGAGCGCGATCAGCAGCATCATGGCGCCGCCGATCAGCCATGACACGAGCGCCGCCGGCCCGGCCTGCTGGCTGACCAGCAAGGGCGCGAACAGCCAGCCCGAGCCCAGCATGCCGCCGACCGCCACGAAGCTGAGGCCGATCAGACCGACGTCTCTCTTCAGGCGACCGGAAGCCACATCTCACCCCCCGTGCCGTCTCGCGTGAGCCCAGGATCTTAGCCTAGCCCTATGTTCGCGCCCCCTGAGCTGAAGGACCCGTCTCCGGTATGCGGTGGTCGAGGGTTGCGCCGGATGGGCCGGTGCCGAGCCTCAGGCATAGGGAGACGGGTCCTTCAGCTCAGGGGGCGCGAACATAGGGTCTAGGTGGCTTCCGGCCATGGCGGCTGGCATTTCGGACGAACGCGCCGCTGAGGAGCGGCGGTTGAGCCGGTCTGCCATGCAAATCGGGCAGTGTCTCAATTTGAACCTGCCCTCTGCTTCCGGGTTGCCACAGCTTTGCGGGCAGCTGCGCTCCGCTTGCGTCTAAGAGCCGCCTTGACTCCGGCATCCTTCATTCTGGCCTTGTGGTCGGGTTTTCCCTGCGTGGTCTGCCAGTGATTTTGCAAGATTTCGGACTGCCTCTATCGGGTAGAGCCCAGCATCGTACATCCAATGATGCGTCTGGCACAGGCGCGCTAGGTTCTCGGTCAAGGCAATCGCATTAGGCGACGGAGAGGATTTTGAGGAGGAAGGCGTCATCCCAACCGGCGCGCTTGATCTTGCCGCGGGTCGAGCCCGGGTCGGGGTTGGCGCGCAGCAGATTGAGGGCGAAGCGGCGCAGCCGGGCGAGGTTGTCCGGGGCGTGGTCCTTGCGGGCGCGCGAGCCGTCCTCGTCCATGACCACGTCGAGCACCCAGTGGAGCTGGTTTTCGATCTGCCAGTGGGCGCGCACGATCTGGGCGACGCGGGTGGCGCCGAGCTTGATCGAGAGCAGGTAGTAGCGGCTCGCGGTCGTCGCCTTGCCGTCGATCTCGCGCGTGGCGGTCATCTTGGCGACCGCGGCGAGGCCGGGGAAGCCGTGGCGTTCGGCGAGCCAGGCGACGTCGTGCGCGACCATGGCGCGGCGGGTCTCGATGCGGCCGCGGGCGCCGTCGACCGTCTGGCTGGTGCCGTCCGGCACGGTCGCGGGATCGTCCAGCCACAGGCGAACGTCCTCGTACAGCGCCGGCTGGTTGCCTTTGAGCGCCAGGACATAGTTGCCGCCGCGGTCCAGGATGGTTTGCGCCGTGGCCTTTTGGCAGTGCATCGCGTCGGCGGTGACGATCCGGCCCTCGAGCGCGAGCAGGGCCAAAAGCTCGGGCAGGGCCGCGATCTCGTTGCTGTCGCCGGCGACCTTGTGCTCGCCCAGCACCAGACGCTGCTCGATCGCCCAGGCGCTCACCATGTGGAGCGGCCGGCGGCCATGCTGCCGGTCGAAGCTGCGCCGCGCCGTCTTGCCGTCGACCGCCATCACCTCGCTGGCCCCGGCATCTTGGGCGAAGGCCGCAACAAAGCGACCGAAGCTGGCCTCGAAGTCGTCGGGATCGAGCAACCGGAAGATCCGCGAGAAGGTGTCGTGGCTCGGAATGCCGCCCTCCAAGCGTAGAAACCGGCGCAAAAGCGGCTCCTTGGCACGCCCGAATATCGCCATGTCGACACAGCTCTCGGCGCCGCACAGGAGCGCCGCCAGCGCCATCAGCACGATCTCACACAGATCGTGCCGCTGCGCATTACCCGTCCGCGGGTCGACCAAATCACCAAAGCATGCCCGAAACCGCTTCATGCCGCCGTCCTCCCGAGAAGCAAGGCGGCAGCACATCAAGCACATGCCCAGCGAAAAAGATTCTACAAATTCCTTATGCGATTCCCCTGTGGGAGCCGTGACGGGCGCCCCGATGTCGCAGGGACGGTGCGCCGGCGTCATGGTCGAGGTGTGCGACCGTCAGGCATGTCTCGAGCTCCAAACCACATACCGCACAGCACTTGAAGGGATAGTGCTCGTTAAGGACCCGTCTGGCCTCAGCTTGGCTGCGGATCTAGGCTTTGATGCTCACACGAGCAGGGTATTCGTCTTCGCGCTGTCGGTCGCGATCTCTATGACCTCGACGGCATCGCCGCTCACGTAGGCGCGGCGCTTCCGGCCCTTCAATCCCTTTGGCACGTCACAACTCCACAACCGGCAAGCCAGGGCGGCCGCCTTGGCAGCTTGGACAGAGCCGCAGCCAGAAGTCGCAGCCGTTGGCGCCGTACACGTTTCCACACTTTGGGCGCATGCACTGAAGT
>CAVSVZ010000064.1:0-95816 GCA_963731495.1 uncultured Alphaproteobacteria bacterium | reverse complement strand
GAACCGCGCCGGGTTTGCCGGAGGCCGTTTCGTTTGAGTGCCTACGCCGCCACGGCAAGGTTGTCGATTGGCGTAGAACACCGCTTCCGCCTCGGCCGGCGGCACGAAGCCGATCGGCTCGAGCAGGCGGCGGTGGTTGAACCAGTCGACCCAGTCGAGCGTCGCGAACTCGACGGCTTCGAGGTTGCGCCACGGTCCCTGCCGCCGAACCAGCTCCGTCTTGAAGAGCCCGATCACGGTCTCCGCGAGCGCGTTGTCGTAGCTGTCGCCGACGCTGCCGACCGACGGCGCGATACCGGCCTCGGCGAGCCGCTCGCTGTAGGTGATCGAGACGTACTGCACGCCTCGATCACTGTGATGGACGAGGCCACCCTCGACGGGCCTTCGAGCGTGCAGCGCTTGTTCCAGAGCGTCGAGCACGAGGCCCGTCTCGGCCCGCCGGGCCACCCGCCAGCCGACGATCCGCCGGGCGAAGGCGTCGATCACGAAGGCGACGTAGACGAAGCCCTGCCAGGTGGCGACGTAGGTGAAGTCGGCCACCCAAAGCACGTTCGGCCGCGGGGCCTTGAAGTCACGGTTCACGCGGTCCAGCGGACAACGGGCTGCCTTGTCGCTGACGGTCGTCCGCACCGTCTTGCCGCGAACCATGCCCTGGAGCCCCAACGCGCGCATCAGCCGGGTAACCGTGCAGCGGGCGATCTCGATCCCCTCGCGTCGCAACTGCCGCCAGACTTTCCGCACGCCGTAGACCTGGAAGTTCTCGTCCCACACCCGCCGGATCTGGCCGCAAAGCTCGGCGTCCCGCTGGGCGCGGGCCGGCAGCTTCGAGGGATCGGCACGCCGGCCGACGTGCTCGTAGTACGTCGACGGGGCGATCGGCAGCACTCTGCAGATCGGCTCGACCCCGTGGACGGCGCGATGATCGTCGATGAACGCGATCATGGCTTGGACCGACGGTCGAGCTCCGCCAGGGCAAAATAGGCGCTCGCCTTCCTCAGGATCTCGTTCGCCTGCCGCAGCTCGCGAACCTCGCGCTCGAGCGCCTTGATCCGCTCCCGCTCGTCCGTCGTCGATCCGGCGCGCAGCCCCTGGTCACGCCCCGCCTGGCGAACCCAGCCACGCAGCGTCTCTCCCGTACAGCCGATCTTCGACGCGATCGAGCCGATCGTCGCCCATTCCGAGGCGTGCTCGCCCCGGTGCTCCAACACCATCCGCACGGCCCGCGCCCGCACCTCCGGCGAATACCTCGTCTGCCTCGTCATCGCTCCATCCTCTCAAGAGCTGGAGCCTCCGGCAAACCCGGCGCGGTTCAGATCAACATCAGCGAGAGGCTGACCGAGCATGCCGGTGCCCTCAAAGATGACATCCCCAAGTCGGCGCCGTCCTCCAAATTCTATAAGGAAGGCCGGAAGCTCGCCGCACGCCATCCGGACGAACGCACGCGGGTCACCGTCCAAGGCTCGCTGGTGCGCCATTTCCGGGAGACCGACCATCCGGTTGACGGGCACCGGGCGGCTGGGGGGCAGTTTCCGCCGCGCCCACCCGGCGACACGGTCCAGGTCGGCGACCGCAAGCTTCTGGAGCGGCTGGCAGAGCAAAACAGGGGCTGGACCACCAGGCACGTCAAGAGCTCGGGCTACGCCATCACAACGATCCCACGGGATCAGGCGTTGTTTCGAGATGGACCACCCAAGCTCGAGGACCTGCGCCAGAGCCACAATCGTGCCAACTGCTTTCTGGTCGCCGGCATTGCCAGCGCGCTGATCCGCGACGGTGGTTGGCGGAAGATCGAGCAGATCATGCAGGACAACGGCAACGGCACGGTCACCGTGCGCTTACCGCAGGCGGATGTGACCGTCGACAAGACACGACTTGTGACGGACCAGGGCTACAGCAGCTTCGACGGCGGTGCGGATTGGGCGCACCTGCTCGAGAAGGCGATCGCCGCCTACGCGCTGACCAAGGAGAGTGGAGACCTCAAGGCTGCGGACGATGGTCACTACAAGGACTCGTTCCGATATTTGAGCCATGTGATGGGCCTGCCCGAACAGAATGCCGCCGATATCGACAGCGCCGATCACCAGCTGCAGTCGGACATGCGCGCCAGCGACAGCAGCAGGGAATGGCAGGGCATCATCGAGAATTCCCTGGCCACCGGACAGCCGGTCGCTTTCCAGACCAACAACAACGACTACGCGGGCAAACTCAGGAAGAGAGTTGTGCCGAGCCACTTCTACAGCATCATTGGCACGGCGACGCGCGGCAACAGGCCGGGCTATCTGGTGTTCGATCCGCACGGCATCTCGGCAGGGCCCTACCCTCATCGCTCGCTCTTACCGAACGATGATGGGGCAACCTACGAGCACGCCCAGCACGGCAACAGCCCGGTGTTCTTCGTCGCGACCGACGAGGCGGACGACCTGTTCGACACTCTGCCTTCTGCAATCGAG
This sequence comes from uncultured Alphaproteobacteria bacterium, assembly GCA_963731495.1. Taxonomy (GTDB): domain Bacteria; phylum Pseudomonadota; class Alphaproteobacteria; order Geminicoccales; family Geminicoccaceae; genus DASUGG01. The sequence goes on along the minus strand of CAVSVZ010000064.1, from coordinate 93,366 downwards.
GGGTGCCCGATCGACAGTTCGAGCCACGCATCGAAGTCTGAGATCACGAGCCGGCTCCCCCCCAAAGAAAAAGGACCGGCGGGTTGACCCGCCGGCCCCGGGTCTCCCTCCCTCGGGCGACCGCCTAGGCGCGCTCGAGCCGGACCGCGACGAAGCGGTTCTGGCCTTCGCGCTGGACCAGCAGCAAGATGGTCTCATCGCCACGCTGCGCGGCCTCACGCACGGCGTCGGCGACCATCTTGGGCTCGGTGACCTTCTTGTGATCCGCCTCGACGATGACGTCGCCGCGCTGCAGGCCCTTCTCCGCTGCGGGGCTGCCGGGCTGCACGTCGGTCACCACGGCACCCTGGACATCCTCGGGCAGCTGCATCGACTGCCGCGCCTCGGGCGTCACCTGGGCCAGCGCGACGCCGAGCTTGGGCGTGTTGTCCTCGGACGGCTGCTCGGCGGCCGCCATCACCTTGTCCTGGCCGGGCAGTTGCCCGATCTCGACATCGAGGGTCTTCTCGCTGCCGTCGCGCCAGACCACCAACTTGGCGCCCGTACCCGGCGCCGTGTCGGAGACGGCCATGGTCAGATCGCGCAGGTCACTGATCTCCTTGCCGTTGTAGGAAAGGATCACGTCGCCCTGCTCGATGCCGGCCGCGGCCGCCGGGCTGTCGGAGGTCACCTGGGCGACCAGAGCACCCTTGTGGGCCTCGAGGTCGAGATTCTTCGCCAGATCCTCGTCGATGCCCTGGATGTAGACGCCCAGCCAGCCGCGCTCGACCGTGCCGTTGTCATGGAGCTGGTCGATGATATCCTTGGCGAGGTTCGCCGGGATCGCGAAGCCGATGCCGACATTGCCGCCGCTTGTGCTGTGGATCGCGGTGTTGATGCCGACCACCTTGCCCTCGAGGTTGAAGGTCGGGCCGCCGGAGTTACCGGGGTTGATCGGCGCGTCGATCTGCATGAAGTCATCGAAGCGACCGGCGCCGATCACCCGATGCTCGGCCGAGACGATGCCGGCCGTGACCGTTTCGCCCAGCCCGAACGGATTGCCGATCGCGATCACCGGATCACCCACCCGCACGGTGTCGGAGTCCGCGAACTCGACATACGGCAGCTCCTCGTCCGGATGGATCTCGAGCACGGCCAGATCAGTGTCCGGGTCGGTGCCCACCACCTCGGCCGGGAACTCGCGACCGTCGTACAGGGTGACCGTGACCTCGCCGGCGTCCTTCACCACGTGGTAGTTGGTCGCGATATGACCGTGGGCGTGGAAGATGAAGCCGGTGCCGGCGGCCATCGTCCCGGGCATGTCGGGCGTCTGCGGCATCTGCGGCATCTGCGGCATCTGGAACGGCTGCATGCCACGGTCACCAAAGAAGCGCTCCATGAAGCGCCGGAACATCTCGCTGTCCGGGCCTTGCTGGCCCTCGGGGCCGCCAAACTGACGCGAGCCCGCGACTGTCTGCGGCGTGGCCACGCGCTTCACGGTCACGCTCACCACGGCCGGCATAACCTTGGCGACCACATCGGCATAGCCGTTCGAGAGCGGCGCTACGACGGGCGTGGTCTGGGTGGGCGTCGTCGCGGTTCCGGTCTGGATGCCGGTCAGAAGCGCGACCACCGCAGCCGATGACATCGCGATTGCCGCGAGGCGCACGGACCGCCGGTGGCGCCCGGTAGTCTTGATCGCTTTTTTGAGCTCGTCCATCAAAGTCTCCTCGTCTCGGGGGCAGCCGGGAATCCAGGGCGTTGCAGCCGAGGCCGACGAATGGTTGCGTCACCTCAGAGGATCTAAGCGCGCCACATGACGGGGTGCTTTCGGTTGGATGAAATGTTGTTCATGTTGGGCCGACTGACGGGCGCCTCGCTGCCGATTTCGGCGCTCCTCGCCCCAACGTGCGGTAGGTCGTAGCGGCTCGGCGGCGGGTGCCTTTGGGTTGGACGCCGGGCTGGGAGCCTCGAGGAGCGCTATTCAGAAACCTCAGGACGCGCTTTCGCGCTCGATCTCCAGCTCGAGCCAGCGTTGCTCGGCGGCCTCCAGCTCGGCCTGCAAGCCCGCCAGCTCGGCGCTCGCGGCCGAGAACGTGTCGGCGTCGCGGCGGAACAGGTCCGGATCGGACAAGCGCTGCTCGAGGCTGCGGATGCTGCTCTGGAGCGTTTCGATCCGAGCCATGACGCGCGCGAGCTCGCGCTGTGGCTGCTTGTCGGCGCCGCGTGATCGCGGCCCTTTGTCGCCGTCTTTGGTACGGGTCGGCTTCGCTTCCCGCCGCTTCGCGTCGGCAGGGCTAGGGCGCTGGCGCAGATAGTCGCTGTAGCCGCCGGCATATTCGCGCAGCCGGCCGCGGCCCTCGAACGCGATCACGCTGGTCACCAGGCGGTCGAGGAAGTCGCGATCGTGGCTGACCAGCAGCAGGGTCCCCTCGAAATCGGCGATCAGCTCCTGCAGCAGATCGAGCGTGTCCATGTCGAGATCGTTGGTCGGCTCGTCCAGCACCATGAGGTTGCAGGGCTGGGCGAGTTGCCTGGCGAGCAGCAGGCGGTTGCGCTCGCCGCCCGATAGCACCCGAAGCGCCGTGCGGAACTGCTCCGGCCGAAACAGGAAATCGCTAAGATAGCTCGCGACATGGCGCCAGCGGCCCTGGACCATGACCTGGTCGCCGCCGTCGGGGCACAGCGTGCGCCACGGCGTCGAATTGGGGTCGAGGCTGTCGCGCCGCTGATCGACGAAGGCGACCTGCACCGTCGTGCCGAGCTGGACGGCGCCCCGATCCGGCGTCAGCTCGCCGGTCAGCAGACGCAGCATGGTGGTCTTGCCGGCGCCGCTCGGGCCGATGATGCCGACCCGATCGCCACGCAGGATCCGGGTCGAGAAGTCGTCGATCACGACCTGCTCGCCGAACCACTTGGCGATGTGCTCGGCCACGATGACCTGCTTACCGCTCGCCGCGGTGGCCGGACCGGTCAGCTGGACGCTGCCCGAGACCGCGGGCCGCTGGGCGCGCTCGCGGCGCAGGGCGTCGAGCCGGCGCAACCGGCCCTGGTTGCGCTTGCGCCTTGCCGTGATGCCCTGATGCGACCACTCGGTCTCGGCCGCGATGGTCTTCTCGAGCTGGCGAAGCTCGCTCTCCTCGCTTGCGAGCACCTGATCCGACCAGGCCTCGAAGGCGCCGAAGCCGTCATCGAGCGCCCGCAGCCGGCCGCGATCCAGCCACCAGAGAGTGCGGCTCAGCTGGGTCAGGAAGGCGCGATCGTGGCTGACCATGATCAGCCCGCCGCGAAAGCCCGTGAGCTCCTGCTCCAGCTGCTCGATGGTCGCGAGGTCGAGGTGGTTGGTCGGCTCGTCGAGCAGCAGGATCTCCGGGTCGCTGATCAGGGCGCTGGCGAGCGCGGCCCGGCGCGCCTCGCCGCCGGACAAGGTCTCGGTCGCCTGAAGCGGGTCGAGATCGAGCCGGGCCAGGACCGATTCCGCCCGATGCTGCCCGGTGTCGCGCTCGCCCGGGGACAGGCCTGCGAGCGCAATCTCCAGCACGATACGGCAACCACCGAAGTCCGGTTCCTGGGCGAGATAGGCCACCTTGGTGCGCGGCTGCACGAAACGCTCGCCGGCATCGAGCGCGATCAGACCGGCGAGCGCCTTGAGCAAGGTGGACTTGCCGGCACCGTTGCGGCCGATCAGGCAGATCCGGTCGCCCTTGCCGACCGACAGGCTGAGGTCGGTGAACAGCGGCTCGGGTCCGATCCGGACGGTGGCGTTGCGCAGCGAGAGCAGAGGAGGCATCGGGGTGCACGCTCAAGGACGGAGACAGCGCAGGCGCAGCTGACAGCCACCTGGCTGCCGGCCCGCTTCTACCACGTCTGTCAAAGGTTCAAACAGAGCCTCCGGCAGGCGCGGCTCGTTCGCCCAAAAACCTGCCGACCACCTCGAGGAACGGTCCGGGCGCCTCGGCATGGACCCAGTGGCCGGCGTCCGGGATCGCGACGAACTGGGCGTGCGGAAACAGGCGCAGGATGATCGGCCGGTGCTCCTCGCGGACATAGTCCGAGCGGGCGCCGGTCACGAACAGGGCCGGCCCGGCATACTGCTCGGTCGATTTGGGAAAGCCGACCAGCTCGGGCATGTTGTCGGCGAGCGTCTGCAGAGGCACCCGCCAGGTCGGACCGTCCTCGCCGGTCACCAGGTTCTGTAGCAGGAAGCCCCGCACGCCGGCATCGGCGATCTCTTCGGCGAGCAGGGCGTCGGCGTCCGAGCGCCGCTGCACGCGCGACAGATCGAGCCGGCGCATCGCCTCGAGGTAGGCGTTGAAGCTGCGCCGATAGGTCACCGGCGCGACGTCGACCACCACCAAGCGCTCGACCAGCTCGCCATGGCCGAGCGCCAGGCGCATCGCCACCTTGCCGCCCATGCTGTGGCCGATCACGGCTGCCGGCGGCAGGTCGCGGCCCGCGAGGAAGTGGCGGACGTCGTCGGCCATCAGGTCGTAGCTCATCCGGTCCGCCCAGGGCGAGGCGCCGTGATTGCGCAGATCGAGCGCGAACACCCGATGCGTATCCCCGAGCTGCCGGGCGAAGCTCGACCAGTTGCGGGCCGAGCCGAGCAGGCCATGCAGGATCAGCACCGGCGGCCCGGCGTCACCGTGCGCGAGGAAGGCAAGCTCGAGGCTCATGGCGAAGCGATCCGGCCGCAGGAAGGGGCCTGCATGGTGTCAGAGTCTGCCGAGCGATCAAGCCCTGCCGATCGCGCGCGCTTGACGGGTAGCCGGAATGGTCGCACTCTCGGCCGCCTCAAATCGATTTGGGAAAGCATGAACCTCGATCAGCTCGCCGCTGCGCTGGGCCTGTCGAAGACCACTGTGTCGCGGGCGCTGGCCGGCTACCCCGACGTCAGCGCCAAGACCCGCGAGCGGGTCCGTCGGGCGGCTGAGCAGCACGGCTACCGTCCCAATCCGCTGGCGCAGCGCCTGCGCGCCGGTCGCGCCGAGGCCGTGGGTCTGGTGATCCCGACCGATCGCGGCGCGTTCTCGGATCCGTTCTTCCTCGATCTTCTGACCAGCCTCAGCCGGACGCTGGCCGAGCACGGCCTGGAGCTTCTGGTCAGCGCTGCCGATCAGGGCGAGGCCGAGATGGCAGCGCTGCGCCGCCTGGTCGAGGGCAAGCGGGTGGATGGCGTGGTGGTCGTGCGCACGCGCTGGCGCGATGCCAGGATCAAATACTTGCTCGACCGGCAGGTGCCCATGGTCTGTCACGGTCGCACCCAGGAGAGCCGTGCTTATGCTTTCGTCGACATGGACGGCAGGGCCGGGTTCCTGGCGGCAACCTCGCGCCTGATCGGCCAGGGCCACCGCAGGATCGGCTATATCGGCCTGTCACCGGCGCTGACCTATTCGGTCTATCAGCAGCAGGGCTACGTCGCGGGGCTGCGCGCGGCGGGCCTGCCGGTCGACCCGGCGCTGATGATCGAGGGCGAAGCGGGCGAGGCGTCCGGCGAGGCCGCGGCCCGCGCGTTGCTGGCCCTGGCGCAGCCGCCGAGCGCGCTGCTGTGCGCCACCGACCTGGAAGCGATCGGCGCGTTGCGCGAGATCGAGCGGGCGGGCCTGGTCGCCGGCCGCGACGTCGCGGTGATCGGCCACGACGACCTGCCTGCGGCGCGCTACACCAGGCCGCCCCTGACCACGCTTCGCCAGCCGCGCGCGGCGGTCGGCGTGCGCCTCGCCGAAATGCTGGTGGCGCGGATGGGCGGAGCGGAGCCGGCCGACGTGCAGGAGATCTGGCAGCCGGAGCTGATCGTGCGCGAATCCGACGGTGCTCCGCCTGATATTCGGGCAACCAACGCGGTCGCGAGCGGAAATGGTTGACATCCAAATCGATTTGGATGATATCCAAACCGGTTTGGGACACCTCGCGACGAATTCCATTGTCCGCGTCGACTCGCGGCGATCGTCAACGTAGAATTGAGGTCAGGCTTGCCGGCGAACAGCCGGCGCAGGGCAACAACAAGGGAGGCGGATGATGCGATCCGTGCTTAGCAGTGTGGCCGTGGCGGCCATGGTGGCTGGTGGTGCACTCGGCGCCCAGGCGGCGACGATCTCGATCTCGTGCGGCGCGGTCGGGCTCGAGCTCGAGCTGTGCCAGGAAGGCGCCAACGCCTGGGCGGAGCAGACCGGCAACGAGGTCAACGTGATCTCGACGCCGAACTCGGCGACCGAGCGCCTGGCGCTCTATCAGCAGATCCTGGCGGCGAACTCGGCCGACATCGACGTGTTCCAGATCGACGTGATCTGGCCGGGCATTCTGGCCAACCACTTCATCGATCTGGCCGAGCACATCCCGCAAGAGCAGATCGATCAGAACTTCAAGGCGATCGTCGAGAACAACACGGTCGACGGCCGCTTCGTGGCCATGCCGTGGTTCACCGATGCCGGCATCCTGTACTACCGCAAGGACCTCCTCGAAAAATATGGCAAGCAGCCGCCGGAGACCTGGCAGGAGCTGGCCGACATCGCGAAGGAGATCCAGGACGGCGAGCGTGCCGCCGGCAACGACAAGATGCTGGGCTTCGTGTTCCAGGCCAAGGCCTATGAGGGCCTGACCTGCGACGCGCTGGAATGGGTCGACAGCTTCGGCGGCGGCACGATCGTCGACAGCGAGGGCGCGATCACGATCAACAACGACAAGGCGGCCGCGGCGCTCGATTTCGCCGCCACCTGGATCGACTCGATCGCGCCCGAGGGCGTGCTCAACTACTCCGAGGAGGAGGCGCGCGGCGTGTTCCAGTCCGGCAACGCCGTGTTCATGCGCAACTGGCCCTACGCCTGGGCGCTCGGCAATGCCGAGGACAGCGCGGTCAAGGGCAAGATCGGCGTCTCGGCGCTGCCCAAGGGCGGTGCTGATGGCAAGCACACCGGTGCGCTCGGCGGCTGGCAGCTGGCGGTCTCGAAATACTCGCCCAATGCCGAGGCTGCGGCCGACCTGGTCGCCTATCTGACCAGCTACGACGAGCAGAAGCGCCGCGCGATCAAGGGCTCCTACAATCCGACCATCGAGGCGCTCTACCAGGACAAGGAGGTGCTCGAGGCAACGCCCTTCTTCGGCGATCTCTACGAGACCTTCACCCATGCGGTGGCGCGGCCCTCTCGGGTCACCGGCGCCAAGTACAACCAGGTCAGCTCGGAGTTCTTCAACGCCGCGCACGACGTCTTGAGCGGCAACGAAGGCGCCGCCGACCGGCTGGCCGCGCTCGAGAGCAATCTCGACCGGCTTTCGCGCGGCGGCCGCTGGTAGCGATCCACAGGTGCGGGGGGCCACGCGCCCCCTGCCCCGGTGCCGACCAGGGGAGAACGCCTGGGCTCTTCGAACAGGGCGTAGCCGATCAGGGAGCACGTCATGAGCACGGTGATCACCGCTCCAGGGACCGCCGCTGAGGTCCCGCAAAAAGCCTCGAGACTGACGCGCGAGCGGATACGCTCCGCCTGGCTCTTCATGGCGCCCATGCTGGTCGTGCTGGCGCTGGTCGCCGGCTGGCCGCTGCTGCGCACCATGTGGTTCGGCTTCACCGACGCCAATCTGTCGGATCTGGACGCCGCCCAGTTCATCGGCTGTCGCCAACTACTACTACCTGCTGACCGATCCCGACTGGTGGAGCGCGGTCTGGAACACGATGGTGTTCACCGTATCCTCGCTGGTCCTCGAGACCATCTTGGGCATGGCGATCGCGCTCACCCTGAACGCCCACTTCCGCGGTCGCGGCCTGTTGCGCGCCGCGGTGCTGATCCCCTGGGCGATCCCGACCGTGGTGTCGGCCCAGATGTGGAACTGGATGTACCACGACGTGTTCGGCGTGATTAACGAGGTCCTGAAGATGACCGGCCTGATCACCGAGCCGATCGCCTGGACCGCCTCGCCCGATACCGCGCTGCTCGCGGTGATCATGGTCGACGTCTGGAAGACCACGCCGTTCATGGCTCTGCTGCTGCTCGCCGGCCTGCAGATGCTGCCGCAGGAGTGCTACGAGAGCGCCAAGGTCGACGGCATCCACCCGGTCAAGGTGTTCTTCAAGGTGACGCTGCCGCTGCTTAAGCCGGCGCTCATGGTCGCGATCATCTTCCGCGCGCTCGATGCGCTCCGCATCTTCGACCTGATCTACGTGATGTCCGGCAACAACAAGGACACCATGTCGATGTCGGTCTACGCCCGCCAGCAGTTGGTCGACTTCCAGGACGTCGGCTACGGCTCGGCGGCGGCCACCCTCCTGTTCCTGATCATCGCCTTCATCACCGTGGTCTATCTGACGCTGGGCAAGGTCGGACGGGAGGACTGAGCCATGAATCCCAAGACCAGCCGCAGGCTCAAGAAGCTGATCGGACGGGTCGCGTTCTACCTGTTCCTGGTGCTGATCCTGTTCTACACGGTGTTCCCGTTCTATTGGGCGATCGTGTCTTCGCTCAAAGCCGGCAGCGAGCTGTTCACCGTCGACTTCTGGCCGCCACACCCGGCCTGGGACAACTATGTCGCGGTGTTCCAGGAGCAGCCGTTCGGGCGCAACATCCTGAACTCCGTGTTCGTCGCGGTCTCCACCGTGATCCTGTCGCTCGGGTTGGCGGTGGCAGCGGCCTATGCGCTCGGCCGGATCCAGTTCCGCGGCCGCACGACCCTGCTGATCGTGGTGCTCGGGGTCTCCATGTTCCCGCAGATCGCGGTGCTGTCCGGCATGTTCGAGCTGATCCGCTCGATGGGCCTCTACAACAACCTCTTGGCGCTGACCCTGTCCTACATGATCTTCACTCTGCCGTTCACCGTCTGGGTGCTGACCACCTTCATGCGCGAGCTGCCCAAGGAGCTGGAGGAGGCGGCGATCGTCGATGGCGCCAAGCCATTCACCATCGTCACCAAGGTGTTCATGCCGCTGATGGGCCCGGCGCTCGCGACCACCGGGCTCCTGGCCTTCATCGCGGCCTGGAACGAGTTCCTTTTCGCGCTGACCTTCACCTTGTCCTCGGAGCAGCGCACGGTGCCGGTCGCGATCGCTCTGATCTCGGGCGCCAGCTCGTTCGAGCTGCCCTGGGGCAACATCATGGCGGCCTCGGTGATCGTCACCGTGCCGCTGATCGTCCTGGTGCTGATCTTCCAGCGGCGGATCGTGTCGGGTCTGACGGCGGGCGCGGTCAAGGGTTGAGCGAGCCAGTGGCCGCATCCGCACGCCTTCCGAGCGATAGGCGCTGTGCGGGCTTTGTGGCGGGATTGGCCGTCGGAGAGGAGTTGCATATGGCGACACGGATCAAGGAGGCGACCAAGCCGGTCTACGAGGCCGATTTCTACCTGTGGGCCCGCGAGCAGGCAGCCTTGCTGCGTGCCGGGCGCTTCGAGGAGCTCGACCTTCAGAATCTGATTGAGGAGGTCGACGACTTGGGTGCCTCCCTTTACCGGTCGGTGCGCTCGCGGGTGCGGACGATCATCGAGCACCTTCTCAAGCTGGAATATTCTCCGGCCAGTGGTCCTAGAGGCCTCTGGCACGATACCATCTTGGTGCAGCGGTCCGACCTCGAAGACGATCTGGCGACGAGCCTGCGCGCGCGCATGGAGTCAGAGCTGCCAAAGCAGTACGAGCGCGCCCGCGCGGTCGCTGACCGTGCACTGCGTCGTCATGGCGAACAAGCTGCCGCAGATGCTCTTCCCGGGGCGTGCCCTTACACTCTCGACCAGATCGTAGGGGAGTGGTTGCCCCGAGATCACCAGGGCGGTTGAGCGCGCGCCATGCTCGCCAAGCGCAAGCGCATGAACGGCCCGGCTGGAGCCCCGCCATGATCGCTCCCGAGCGGATGGCAAGCCATGGATGAATGGTGGCGCGGGGCGGTGATCTATCAGATCTATCCGCGCAGCTTCCAGGACAGCAACGGCGACGGCATCGGCGATCTGCCCGGCATCACCCAGCGGCTCGACCATGTCGCCTCGCTCGGCGTCGATGCCGTCTGGATCTCGCCGTTCTTCAAGTCGCCGATGGTCGACTATGGCTACGACGTCGAGGATTACCGTCAGGTCGACCCGATCTTCGGCTCGCTCGAGGACTTCGATGTGGTGCTCGAGCACGCCCATGCGCGCGATCTGAAGCTGCTGGTCGACCTGGTGCCCTGCCACACCTCCGATCGCCATCCCTGGTTCCAGGAGGCGCGGGTCTCGCGCGACAACCATAAAGCCGACTGGTACGTGTTCGCCGAGCCGCGCCCGGACGGCACCCCGCCGAACAACTGGCTGTCGGTGTTCGGCGGGGTCGCCTGGACCTGGGAGCCGCGTCGCCGCCAGTACTATCTGCACAGCTTCCTGCCGGGCCAGCCGGCGCTCAACTGGCACAATCCGGCGGTCGCGGCGGCGGTGTCGACGAGGCCGAGTTCTGGCTCGAGCGCGGCGTCGACGGCTTTCGCATCGATGCGATCGACTTCGCGCTGCTACGACGAGGAACTGCGCGACAACCCGGTGCGCCCGCCCGATCTGCCGCTTGCCGGCGGCCTCTCGCCGGCCACGCCCTACGCGCGCCAGGTGCACATCCGGCAAAAGAGCCACCCGGCGATGCCGGAGAAGGTGCTGCAGCCCTTGCGCGCGCTGGCCGATCGCTACCACCGGGCGGTGCTGCTGGGCGAGCTCAGCGGCTACGATGCGCTCGATCGGGTCGCCGAATACACCCATGGCGGCCTGCTCAACATCGCCTACTCGTTCGACCTGCTGCAGGGCGCGCCGAGCGCCGCCTCGGTGCGCGCCGTGGTCGAGGCGCTCGAGGCCAGGGTCGGTGCCGGCTGGGCCTGCTGGGCGCTCAGCAATCACGACGTCACGCGCGCGATCTCGCGGTTCGAGAGCGCAGGTCACGTGGCCGAGCTGCAGCCGGTTCTGACCGCCATGCTGTGCTCGCCTGCGCGGCACCGATCTGCCTGTATCAGGGCGAGGAGCTCGGCCTGACCGAGGCCGACCTGGCCTACGAGGACCTGCAGGACCCCTACGGCATCGCCTTCTATCCGACCTTCAAGGGACGGGACGGCTGCCGGACGCCGATGCCCTGGCGGCGCGACGCGCCCCATGGCGGCTTCAGCACCGTCAAGCCGTGGCTGCCGCTGCCGCAGGATCATCTGAGGCGCGCGGTCGACCGCCAGGAGGACGATCCGCGCTCGGTGCTTGCGCGCACCCGCGCGCTTCCTGCGCTGGCGGCGTGCCCAGCCGGCCTTGCGCACCGGCAGCATCCGCTTCGTCGACGCGCCGCCGCAGGTGCTAGCACTGGTGCGCTCGGCGCCGGGCCAGAGCCTGCTTTGCGCCTTCAATCTCGGCGCCGAGGCGGCACGCTGGGCCAGTCCGCTGGCCTGCGCGCCCGTAGAAGGGCACGGCTTCGAGGCGGGCTTCGAGGACGGCACGATCACGCTGCAGGGTTACGGCGCATTTTTCGGGACGCTTCAGCAGGGCCATGGCGCTCAGGGAGGCAGGACATGGCTGACATCACGATGCGGCATGTGAAAAAGTCGTTTGGCCACGTCGACGTGATCAAGGGCGTCGATCTGGACATCAAGAACAAGGAGTTCGTGGTGTTCGTCGGGCCGTCCGGCTGCGGCAAGTCGACCCTGCTGCGCCTGGTCGCAGGCCTCGAGGACATCACCTCCGGCCGGCTGATGTTCGACGGCGAGGAGGTCAACGACATGCCGCCCGCCGAGCGCGGCATCGCGATGGTGTTCCAGTCCTACGCCCTCTACCCGCACATGAGCGTGTACGAGAACATGGCGTTCGGCCTGAAGCTCGCCAAGCTCGGCAAGGAAGGCATCGACGAGCGGGTCAAGGAGGCCGGCGCGCATCCTGCAGATCGAGCATCTGCTCGATCGCAAGCCCAAGCAGCTCTCGGGCGGCCAGCGCCAGCGGGTCGCGATCGGCCGGGCGATCGTGCGCGACCCCAAAGTGTTCCTGTTCGACGAGCCGCTCTCCAACCTGGATGCGGCCCTGCGCGTCCAGATGCGGATCGAGATCGCCAAGCTGCATCATTCGCTCGACGCGACCATGATCTACGTGACCCACGACCAGGTCGAGGCGATGACCCTGGCCGATCGCATCGTCGTGCTGAACGGCGGCGTGGTCGAGCAGTTCGGCTCACCGCTCGAGCTGTACCACCATCCGCAGAACCTGTTCGTCGCCGGCTTCATCGGCTCGCCCAAGATGAACCTGCTGGGGGGCGAGGTCGCGCAGGGTGCCGGCAATGCGGTGACCGTGCGGCTGGCCGACGGTAGCACCGTGCTCGCGCCGGTCGGCGGCAATGGCGCGAGCGCAGGCGAGAAGGTCACCGTCGGCATGCGGCCCGAGCACCTGATCGAGGGCGGCGGCGGCGATTCCGAGCTCAAGGGCCAGGTGGTCGCGGTCGAGCATCTGGGCGGCGAGACCTACATCTATCTCGAGCATGGCGGGACCGAGCCGCTCGTGGTCAAGGCGGCCGGCGATTCCAAGGTCCGGGTCGACGAGGTCCTGCCAATCGGCGTGCCGGCCAATGCCTGTTACCTGTTCGACAGCGACGGCCAGGCCTTCGCCCGCGCCAGCTAGCTAGGATGCTTCCCGGCTTATCCTGAACCATTCCCTGCCCGGCCACCCAAGCTGCCCGTGGGCTTGGATGGCTGGGACACGTCAGCCCTCGCGGGCGACGGTTCTACCAGCCGGCGCGCAGTTGCAGGGCTTTGAGGCGGCCCTCGAGGCGCGCGAGGTTGTCCTGCGCCGAGCCGTAGCCGTTCAGGGTGGCATGGACCGCTTCCCAAAAGCGCGTCGAGATCTGCACGTAATGCGTCCCGGTGAGCGATGACGGGCGCGCCACCGCCCCTTCAAGGACCTCGCCGAGCTGTGCGAAGAACGGGTTCGCCGCCAGCACGTCGGGGTCGTCGTACAGCGTCTTGATGGTCGGCGCGAACGATGCCTCCGTCGCGCGCCGCTTCTGCTCGGCCTCGCTGGTCAGGAACTTGACGAACTCGATCGCCGCTTCCTGCTGGTCGGAGTATTTTGAGACCGCAAGCTGCCAGCCGCCGAGCGTCGCACTGTGCTGGCCCTCCGGTCCGCCCTTGGGCAGCGGCGCCACGGCCACCTTGCCCCTGACCGGGCTGTCGTCGGCTTGCAGCAGGGACCAGGCGTACGGCCAGTTGCGCATGAACGCGGCGTTGCCGCGCTCGAACGTGATCCGCGCATCCTCCTCGACGAACTGCGTGACGCGCTCGGGCGCAATGGTGCTCACCCACCCCGCGGCCTGCGCCAGCGCCTCCACCGCCTGAGGGTTGTTGATCGTGATGTTGCCGGCCTCGTCGACGATCCGGCCGCCGCCATGCGCGCTGACCCACTCCAGCGCATTGCAGGTCAAACCTTCATAGGCCTGACCCTCGAACACGAAGCCCCAGAAGTCCTGATTGCCGGCGGCCCGTTCGCCCTCCTGGATAACAGAGGCCGCTTCCGCCAACTCGGCATAGGTCTGCGGCACCTCCAGACCGTATTGGTCGAGCAGGTCCTGCCGGTAGTACAGCATGCCGGCGTCGGTGAACCAGGGCATGGCCACCAGGCGACCGTCGACCGTGTTGTTGGCCACGATCGGCGCAAAGTGCTGCGCCAGCACATCCGGCGCGACGTGGGACGACAGGTCGACCAGATGGTCGGCCAGTGCACTCGGCCAGATGACGTCGATCTGCAGGATATCGATCGAATTGTCGCTGCGGCCGAGCAGATCGAGATACTGGAAGTAGTGCTCGTTGCTGCGCTGTGGTGCACGGACCACCTGAACGGTGTTGCCGCTCTGCGCCGACCAGGCATCCGCCGCCTCCCGGCAGAGCCGCATCTCCAGCTCTGTCCAACCACAGGACAGCGTGATCTCCGCGGCTTGGGCGGTCGAGATCAGCATCAGGCCCAAAGCCGTGGCCAGGCTCGTGACGTTGCGTGTCATCCGGCCCCTCCCTCTTTTGCCACGTCCCCCGAACTTGAGAGGGAGTGTAGCACAGAGCCGGCACAATCAGAACGATGGCATCGCGGAGCCGATCGGCGACGGCTTCGGTGGACCTGAAGAGCGGACGCCCGGCGGGCACGAGAAGCACCGCCGGGGCGGTCAACGCTGAGGCAGCCGAATTGTCGACTGGGACGTCGCAGGCTGCTCCTGCTGTGGCTTCGCAGGTTGCTGGTCCTGCGCGGCAGGCTCCTCCTCTTGGGTCTGCGTATCGGCACCCGCCGCCGGCTCCGGCGTGCCCTCCGTAGCGTCGGCATCGGTGTCCATCGCCACTGTCTCGAGCTCGACGCCAAGGTCAGAGGCAGCGGCCTGGACCGACTGCACGATCACCTGCAGGTCCGCTCGCATGGCGGCGAGTGCTTCGTCTTCCTGCCCGGCCTGCGCTCCCGTCTCCTGGCTCATCGAGCCCAGCTGCTGAAACGTCGTCGCGGCGGTCTGGACGACGTTGTTCAGCTCGGTCTGCACATTGTCGAGCGCACCCTCCGGCAGCGACTGGCTGCGCAGGCCGTCGAGCTCGGTCTGCAGCTGCTGGTTCTCGGTCTGCGCCGTTTGCAGATCGCTCTGCAGCGTCTGGATCTCGGCCTCGTAATCCCGGCTGTCGCACGCCGCGATGGCGAGCAGTGAAGCGGCGGCGAGGCACGCCGCGGCAACGCGAATCTTCATCTGGTCCTCCATCCCTGAACTAAGGCGGCCGTGGCGTCGGCGCGCATCGCGAAGCGGCCACGGGGTGTTCCAGCTGAACGACGGGCGCCGCTGGAAGTTCCCGGTGACTACGACTTGACCGGCGCCGCCTGGGGCTGCGGTGGCGGCGGCGGGTGCTTGGGCGGTGTGAACCAGAACGTGTCCGGCCGATAGATACCAAGCTGGGCGCCGGGCTCCCAGTTGAAGATCGCCTCGTCCGGCACGTTGTGCAGGTGATCCCTGACCGCGATCGGCTGCGGCACGCCTCCGATCACGCCGATCGAGAACACCCGGTCGGCGTTGATCGCCAGCATCTGCTCCCAGATCTCGCGGCGCTCCTCGGTCGTGGTCGCCAGCCGCCAGGCTTCGTACAGCGCCATCAACTCCTTGGCCACCGGCATGTCGGCAGCCTCGCCGGCCTCGCCCTGGGTCTCGAAGTACTGGCCCCATTTCGGCCACTGATATTGCTGCCTGCTGCGCCGGCGCGAACTCGCTGGGCGGCAGGTCCGCCGAGGGAATCGCCGTTCTCCAGGCCGAACCAGATGGACATCACCGTCTAGCCCGCGAACATGCGGTTGCGCAGCACCTCGCGCGGCAGGGCTTGATGAACAGCTTGACGCCGATCCTCTTCCAGCCGTTCCTCGACCAGCTCGAGCACGTCCGACTCCTCGGTCCCTGTCCCGCCGGATCTCGACGACGATCTCGAGCGGCCGGCCGTCCGGCATCAGACGGATGTTCTCCTCGTCGCGTTCGGTCAGGCCGATCTCGTCGAGCAGACTTGTTGGCCCGCTTCGGATCGAACTCGGCCCAGGCCTAGCGATAGTGCTCGTCATAGAGCGGCGAGGCCGGCAGCACGCTGTTGTTGCCCGGCATGCCGAGGCCGAAATAGACGACCTGGTTGATCTCCTCGCGCGGCGTCGCCGAGCGACAGGGCGCGGCGGAAGCGCACGTCGCGGAGCAGCGTGCGCCAGTCCGGGTCCTTGACGTTGAGATTGGGGTAGAGCGCCATCTCCGAGCCGCGCACCGTGTCCCACAGGCGGACCGTGTAGCCGGCCTTCTTCTCGTTGCCCTTGATGAAGGTGTAGTCGTTGAAGTTATGCCGCGCGCCTGGAGGTCGGATCTCGCCGGAGCCGGTCTTGAGCCGGGATCAGCTGTCGGCGACTACGTCCAGGATCAAGCGGTCGAGTAGGGCAGCTGCTGGCCGGTGCGTCGACCCGATGGAAGTAAGGGTTGCGGACCGCGACGAAGCGGTCCGCCGGCGGCCTGGTTCGTCAGCATCCAGGGCTGGAGGCCCGGCAGGTCGGGGTTGTTGAACCGGTACATGCGTCGCGGCGATTGTGCAGCTGCGCCCAGTCGCGCGCCGCGTCCTCCTCGCACATCTTGGCGATGCCGCCGGGATCGCCGTACTTCTCGTGGAACTGCTTCAGATAGTGCGCCGGGCAGTAGATGAAGAGCGGCGAGGCCTCGGCCAGGTCCGGCAGGAAGTAGGGTTGGGCGACGACCAGCGTAGCGGACCGTGCAGCTCGTCCATGATCTCGACCTTCGGCCGGCTCGCCCTCGACCATCATTGCGCGCGGCGGCCGGTCGGGCTGAGGTCCTGGTTGTTGGCGACGTCCTCCCACTAGTAGCGGAAGTCCTCGGCCGTGAACGGCTGGCCGTCCGACCAGCGGATGGCCCGGCGCAGGTGCATCGTGAAGATGCGGCCGTCCTCGACCTCGACCTTGCTCAGGATGTCGGGGACCAGCTTCAAGTCGAGATCGTAGCCGACCAGCCGGGCATAGCCGTAGACCGCCAGCAGCCGGCTGTCCCGGCTGGCGGCCAGCATGCGAAGTCGCCGCCCCGCTGGCCGATCTGGTCCATGGTCGCGACGCTCGGATCGAGCGGCGGTCCGGCAGGCGGCGCGGCTTCTAGGCCGGGCGGACCGGGCGGCGGCGGCGCCGAGAGGTGGTGACAGCGGTGATCGTCGCGAGCGCCACGACGCTGGCCAGCGCCAGCCCGATTCCGCCGACTGCGCCACGGCGTGCGGCGGCGGGAAGCCAGGCGAAGGAAGGAATTCGCAAGGTCAGGACAGCCTCCGGTGACCAGACATGCCCCCATCAAGTGGGGCGATCGGTCGCCGGAGTTGATCGAAAATCGGGGAAGATCGCCGATGTCATGGGCGGCCGCCGTGCGGCGAAGGCGCAAAGCGCGACGCGCGCGCCCACGCGCGCCTTGCATCGGCGCGCCGGGGGGCCATCTTGGCGGCATGTCGGGCCGATCTCCCATGACCCTCGCCCTGGCCGAGGCCGAAGCCGCCGCGGCGCGCGGTGAGGTGCCGGTCGGCGCGGTGCTGGTCGGTCCGGATGGCACGGTACTGGCGCGCGACGGCAACCGGACCGAGGAGCTGTCCGATCCGACCGCGCATGCCGAGCTCCTGGTGCTGCGCCGCGCGGCCCGCGCGCAGGGCCGGCCGCGCCTGACCGACTGCGACCTCTACGTCACGCTGGAGCCCTGCCCGATGTGTGCTCAGGCGATCAGCTTCGCGCGCGTCCGGCGGCTCTATTACGGTGCTGCCGACGCCAAGGGCGGCGGGGTCGATCACGGCCCCCGGATCTTTGCCAGCAGCTCGTGCCATCACGCGCCGGAGGTCTATGGCGGGATCGGCGAGCGTCAGGCGCAAGCGCTGCTCAAAGCGTTCTTTCAGGCCCGCAGGCCTGCCTAGATGACGCGCAAGGCCGAGCTTCGCACCTCCCGTGGCCTGGCGGCGAGCCAGGAACAACGGCACCTCAATCTGCTGGCGGCGGTCGCCAGCGTGGCCGTCGCCGCGACCCTGATCTGCGCCAAGCTGGCGATCTGGATCGTCACCGGCTCGGTCGCCGTCTTGGGCACCCTGGTCGACAGCGGCCTGGATGCGATCGCCTCGATCGTCACCTTCATCAGCGTCCGCCAGGCCGCGCAGCCGCCCGACCGCGCGCACCGCTACGGCCATGGCAAAGCCGAGGCGATCGGCGCGCTGATCCAGGCGGGCTTCGTGCTCGGCTCCGCCTTCTTCCTGGCGAACGAGGCCGTGCGGCGGCTGATGATGCCGCAGCCGATCGCCCAGAGCACGCTCGGGATCGCGGTGCTGCTCGTCGCGATCGTGTTGACCGCTGCCCTGCTCGGCCTTCAGCGCTTCGTCGTGCAGCGCACCGGCTCGATCGCGATCTCGGCCGACAGCCTGCACTATCGCACCGATCTTTTGATGAATGCGGCGGTGATCGTGGCGATGCTGCTGGTCGATGCGACTGGCTGGCAGATGATCGATCCCTTGCTGGGAATCGGCATCGTCGGGCTGCTGCTGTACAGCGCAGTCGGCATGGCGCGCCGGGCGCTCGACATGCTGATGGACCGCGAGCTGCCGGCGGAGAGCCGGGCACGCATCCGCAAGCTCGCGCTCGGGCACCCCAAGGCACAAAACGTGCACGATCTGCGCACCCGACGCGCGGGCTCGGACGTGTTCATCGAGCTTCATCTCGAGCTCGACGGCGATCTCAACCTCGAGCAGGCGCACGACATCACGCACGAGGTCGAAGCAAGGATCCGCGCCGCCTTCCCCGAAGCCGACATCCTGGTGCATCAGGAGCCGGCCGGGCTGGAGGACCCCAGGCTCGACGCCATCATCGCAGCGCGTGAGCCCTGAGCTGGCTCAAAGCGTCAGCTCGAGCATGACCACGCCCTCGAGCGGATTGTCGTAATAGGGCGGGATTTCCCGAAAGCCGAGCGCGCGATAGAGATGCTGGGCGGCCGGCATGCGGACGGGCATCGTGTCCAGGCGCATGCGCTGATAGCCGGCATCGCGCGCGGCCTGGATGATCGCCTCGGCCAGGCAGCGCCCGAGGCCGATCCCGCCAAAGCCCGGCTCGACCCACAGCCGCTTCATCTCGCAGATGCCTGGTTCCAGCGGGCGCAGGGCGACGCAGCCCGCAGCCTCGCCGCTCACTCTGGCGAGCAGCAGGCGACCCCGCGGCGGCGCATAGGCGCCGGGCAAGGTCGCCAGCTCCCGCTGAAAATTCTGGAAGCCGAGATCGACGGCCAGCCAGTCGGCATAGGCCCGGATCAGGCGCCTCGCCGCGGCCAGATCGTCGGGGCTGGTCGCATCGATCAGCACCGGCTCGCTCAACAGGCAGGTCGCCAAGCCCGGCTCCATGGTTTCGAAGACCTCGCGCTCACCAGCAAAGGTCAACGGCAGCCGTCGGTCAAGCGCGCTGGTCCTTGGTGCCGCGCCTCAGCCCGCGGCGGCAACAGTGCGGCGCCGGCCCCGGCGCAGCGCACGAACCCGACCACGGCCAGCGCCGCGGATTTCGTGCCTGCGTACAGGGCGCCGAAGATGTCCGCCGTCGCCTCTGCGCGAGCACGCCTGGCCCGCGCAACTAGGACCTCTGGCTCGCTCAACGGATCCGGTCCCTCGAACCTGCCCACCTGATGATCGTAGTACGGTCCCATGGTTTTGCTCCTCGTCGTCGGCAGGTCAGACCTGCCAGAACGGCTTCTCGGCCTCGCTATGGGCCTGAAGCCGCGTGATGCCGATGTCCTTGAGCAGGCGGTCGTCGAGCGACAGCAGCTGGCGGCGCATCCGGACCCGCTCGCGCCAGGTCAGGATCGCATCGACGCCCTGCACAACGGCCTTGTTCAGGCCCCTCCAGCCCTGGCGCAGCCAGGATTCCTGCACCGGCCGACGGTCCAGCACGCCATGCACCGGCAGGAATGCCCCGACCGTGGAGAACAGGGTCACCGACCTTTGCCGGCGCTCGACCTGCGCCATCTCACGATCAATCTGGCTCATTTGATTTCGCTCCGTGGTTTCAGCGGCGACACGCTATCGTCGCTCTGATGCCTTCCATATCGGCGCATCCGAGCTTGACAACAAACGATGCTTTCTCATCTTTGACATGAGTGGAGCTTATGCGATCCGAGCCATGGCCGAACGTCTTCCGCCGCTCAATGCGCTGCGCACCTTCGAGGCCGCGGCGCGTCATCTGAGCTTCACCAAGGCCGCGGCCGAGCTGTTCGTGACCCAGGCTGCGGTCAGCCATCAGATCAAGGCGCTCGAGGATCAGCTCGGCGTGCCCCTGTTCCGTCGGATGAACCGGGCGCTGATGCTGACCGACGAGGGCCAGGCGCTGCTGCCGTTCGTGCGCGAGGCGTTCGACCAGCTGGCCGACGGCGTGCGCCGGCTGCGCCAGGGGCAGTCGACGGGCGTGCTGACCATCAGCGTCCTGCCGTCGCTGGCGACGACCTGGCTGATCCCGCGGCTGCGCGACTTCCAGACCCGGCATCCGGACATCGAGGTCCACATGAGCGCGACCGAGCGCCTGGTCGATTTTTCGCGCGAGCCGGTCGACGCCGGCATTCGCTACGGGCTTGGCCACTGGCCGGGCTTGCGGATCGAGCGCCTGCTCTCGGCCGAGATGATCCCGGTGTGCAGCCCTGCCCTGCTGGAGGGGCCGCATGCGCTGCGCACGCCGGACGATCTGGTCCACCACCAGCTGCTGCATGTGCTGAACGCGCCGGACGACTGGCGGATGTGGTTGACCGCGGCCGGAGTCGAGGGCGTCGACCCGGATCGTGGCCTCCGCTTCGATCACGCCGCGCACGCGATTCAGGCGGCGCTGAACGGCATGGGCGTGGCGATGGGGCTGGGCCCGCTGGTCGATCGGGACCTTGCAGAGGGCCGCCTGGTCGAGCCGTTCGATCTCGAGTTGCCGAGCAACAGCGCTTATTATTTCGTCGCGCCCGAGGCGACCGCCGATCAGCCCAAGATCCAGGCCTTTCGCGACTGGCTGCGCGAGCAGGCATCGGCTTCACGGGGCGAACGGAGCGCCGATCCCCCGGCACCT
Organism: uncultured Alphaproteobacteria bacterium; assembly: GCA_963731495.1. GTDB lineage: Bacteria > Pseudomonadota > Alphaproteobacteria > Geminicoccales > Geminicoccaceae > DASUGG01. The sequence continues at coordinate 72,858 of CAVSVZ010000064.1, read as the reverse complement.
TGAGGCCTGACCCAGCGCGGTGTGGATCGTGGCTGCTCTTGCCCGAAGCCGGCCGCTCGGCATAAAGAAGGGAAAAGATCCATATGGCTGTGGGGAGACGCAAGGTGCGCACCATGACCGCTGATCGACGTCCGCTCGACTTCTGGCGCGGGCCGACCGGGGCGCTTGTGCTGATCGCGCTGATCTGGCTGGGGCTCAGCGGCGTGCTCGGCGGCTGCACCATGAACGAGACCGAGCAGCGATCGGTCAGTGGTGCCGGCATCGGCGCGGCGGCGGGTGCTGCGGGCGGCGCGCTGTTCGGCGCCCTGGCCGGAGTGCCGGGTACCGGCGCCGCGATCGGCGCCGCGGCTGGCGCAGCGATCGGCGGTGCCGGCGGCTATGTCTACGACCAGTACAAGCAGCGCGAACAGGCCCAGGCCGAGAACGCGCAGCTACGCCAGGAGAACGAGCAGCTGCGCCAAGAGCAGGACTCTACGGCGAACTAAGCCTTCTGGCGCAAACTGAGGCCTTCCGGCGGTGTTCGCGCCGTCCGGGCAGGCAGGCCTCAGCCCGTCATCGGCCCGAACAGCCAGAGCAGCCAGAACGCCAGGGCCAGATAGGGGCCGAACGCGATCCGCGTGACCGCGGAAGGGCCACGGCCGCATAGCGCGCCGACCAGCGCCACCAGGACAGCACCGCCTGCGGCCAGCGCGACCAGGTCGGGCAGCGCCTGCCAGCCGAGCCAGGTGCCGGCCGCCGCCAGCAGCTTGGCATCACCCTTTCCCAGACCGTCGCGGCCGCGCAGGCGTTGGTACAGCCAGGCGATCGCGACGAACGCCAGATAGCCCGCAGCCGCGCCGATCGCATGATCGATCACCGGCGCGCCGCGCAGCCAGGCCACCAGCAGCCCGGCCGGAATCAGGGGCAGGGTCAGGACGTCGGGCAACAGCTGACTGCGCAGGTCGATTGCAGCCAGCGCCAGCAAGGTCCAGCCGAGCATGAGGCTTGCCAGCAGCAGCCAGCCCGAGTGCACGCTCGCCGCCGAGATCGCGATGGCCAAGACAGCCCCGAAGGCACCGGCGGCTGGCGCCAGCGCAGGGAGTTGACGCGCGATCATGCCGCCGAGCGCCGCACCGTGACGTCGTCGCGCCGGCGCAGGTCCGGCTGCAGCGCGGTGCCGAGGCCTGGCTGCTCGCTCGGATAGGCAAAGCCGCCCTCGATCCGCGGCAGATCGGTCACCAGCGCCTGGTAGTAGCCGCGCAGATGGGCGCGGACCGTCTCGAGGATCAGGGTGTTGGGCGTGCTCATCGCCAGATGCAGATTGGCCATCAGCTGGACCGGGCCGGTGCAGTCGTGCGGCGCGATCGGCCGATCGAAGGTTTCGGCCAGCGCCGCGACCTTCTTGCCCTCGCTGACCCCGCCGATCCAGCCGATGTCGAAATGGGCGACGTCGATCGCACCCAGCGCGAAGGCATGGCGATACCAGGCGCGCGTGCCCAGGTTCTCGCTGCCGCACACCCGCGTCCGCACCCGCTGCTTGTAGCGGGCGAGGTCGTCCAGATGGTGCATCGCGATCGGGTCCTCGTGCCAGTAGACGTCGAACGGCGCCAGGGCGTCGGCGATCTGCAGGGCCGCGGGCAGCTGCCACAGGCCGTGGTATTCGATCATGATGTCGATCGCGTTACCGAGCGCCTTGCGGATCGCCTCGACCGGTGCTGTCGCGCGCTTCAGGTCGTCGGCACTGATGTGGCGGCCGCCGCTCGCCAGCGCCGCTTCATCGAACGGCCAGATCTTCATCGCGCCGATGCCCTCATCCAGCAGGGACTGCGCCAGCAGGGCCGGCCGGTGGCGCTGCGCCGCGAGATCATCCAGGGGGTCGGCCGGTCGGCGCGTCATCGCTCGCCAGCAAGGCGTTGGCGCCGGTGCGCGCCTCGCGGTTGTAGCCGGCGCGACGCGCAGGTGTTGTAGATCCGGATCCGCTCGCGGCACAGCCCGCCCAGCAGCTGGTGCAGCGGCAGCCCCGTCGCCTTGCCGAACAGGTCCCACAGCGCGCAGTCGACCGCCGAATTGCCGCGGATCTCGACGCTGCGGCTCGGGAAGCCGGCGAAGTGGCTGCCGACCTCGTGCAGCAGGGCGTGCGCGTGGCGCTCGATCTGCAACGGGTCCTTGCCCAACAGATAGGGCGCGCAGGTCTCGTGGATGTAGGCGACGGTCGCCTGCGGATTGCGGAACGTCTCGCCCAGGCCGACCAGGCCCTCGTCGGTGTGGATCTCGACCCAGACCAGATTGCTGAACTGGGCGATCTGGATGGTGTCGAGCGCGGCGATCTTCACGGCTGCGCCTCCCACGCGTTCCTGCGCCGCACGCGACGGCGGCTCCCGGAACGTGAAGGGAGTTGCGGCTGCTCGCAAGGCGGGATTGTGGCGCCGGCGGCGAGAGCCGCCACCTGCCTGGGTCCAGTCCGGAGCGCTCCGGCTGCGGCAATGCGTGATCACAAAAAAGGGAGGCGTGGTCCGCTCGGGACCGACGCCTCCAGGGAAGGCCTATCGTGTGGTGACGCGGAACTCTTCCGGGATGAAATACAGGCTGTCCTGGTCGTCCGCCACGATGGCATGGCACTCGGCACAGAACTGCACTCTCTGGCTGCCCTGGCCGCCGGTCGTACCGAACAGGCTGCCATCGGGCATGATCATGGCATAGCGCCAGTCGTCGCTGGCCGCGCTGAAGCCATCCGCCATCTTCTCCATGATGAACAGAGGCCCGACTCGCGATCCGGCCGTCGGGCGAGACGATGAAGCTGTCCTTGGCGATGCGGGCGCCGACCGGCATCGTGCCGACGTCCTCGAACCGACCATAGGCCTCCGCCGCCTCGGGTCCCGGATAGTTGTTGACGTAGCGGCTGCCGTGGGTCGCCGAGACATAGGGCTGTGTATTGAGCCGCTGCCAGCCCTGGTACTGCTGGGCGACCGTCATGATCTTTCCGGTGACCGCGGCTGCGCCACACGGATTGGCAGCGCAGAGGTTGCACGGGTTGGCGGCGCCGCATGGATTGCAGGGGTTCACCGCTGCGCAGGGGTTGCAGGGATTGCACGGGTTGCCTGCAGCGCACGGATTGCACGGATTCGCAGCGGCGCATGGGTTGCAGGGGCTACACGGACTGGCCGCCGCGCACGGGTTGCAGGGGTTGCACGGATTGGCGGCACAGGGGTTGGCTGCGGCCTGCAACTGCCCGGTATAGGCAGCGTTCATGGCACCCTTGATGCAGTCATAAGCAGCGGTGGCTTCGGCCGCCGTGAGCTCGACCGTCTCGGCCGGCGCGCACGGGTTGCAGGGGTTCGAAGCGGCGCAGGGATTGCACGGGTTGCAGGGGTTGGCGGCTGCGCAGGGACTGCATGGGTTGGCCGCACACGGATTTTGGAGCGCTGCGGTCTGAAGCCGCGGCACCACACAGTCGCTCACGCCAGCCATGGCCTGTGCAGCACGGGGATTGCACGGGTTGCAGGGATTCGCGACGGTGCAGGGATTCGCGGGGGCGCAGGGGTTGCAAGGGTTGACCGCGGCGCAGGGGTTGCATGGATTGGCGGCAACCTTCTGCACGGCGCAAGGGTTGACCGGCAGCCTGATCACCTGGCCGACCAGGATCAGGTCGGGATCGGCGATGCCGTTGTAGTCGGCCAGCATCCGGTAGAGGTCGGGATCGCCGTAGGTCTTTTGGGCCACGACAGCCAGGCTGTCGCCCGCCCGAATGATATAGCTGCGATCGCCGGCACTGGCCGCAGCACAGGGATTACAAGGATTGCAGGCTACCTTGCCCGCGACCGGCATCCTCGTACCGCAAGGATTGGTGCTCTGCGCCAGGCCGCCCGGCGATCCACTGACGGCCAGCACGACCCCCATCCCGACCACGGGCAGGAACGTCCCGGACAACAGTCGACTCTTGAGAGGGGGAGTTCTGGACATCACGCAAAGCCTCACCTTGGTTTGATTCGCCCGGAGCGGTGCCGCTCTCTAATCAGGTTCGTGGCGATCCGGCGCGAGGTTACAGGCGGCGAGGGAAGTTTCCGGACCTCGCGGCCGCTCGCGCCCGCCGGCCACAAAGAACGGTGGCTGGGCACAGGCATGGAGCGAGGCGAGGCGAAGCCGAAAGAAGCGCGTGCCGGCGGTCCAGACGCATGGTCGGGCTGATGGCGCGCGCGCAGGATGGCGACCGGTGCGCCTACCGACGCCTGCTGGAAGAGGTCACGCCCTATCTGCGCTCGCTGGCGGCCCGGCATCGCGCGCTGTCCGGCGAGACCGAAGACGCCGTCCAGGACATCCTCCTGACCCTGCACAGCGTGCGCCACACCTACGATCCGTGCCGCCCGTTCGGACCCTGGCTGCTGGCGATCGCGCGCCGGCGGATCATCGACCGGATGCGCAAGCGCGGCCGGATCGTGGCGGCCGAGACCGCGCTCGGGCCCGAGCATGAAACCATCGTCGCGACCGGACCGAACCTCTATACGTTGCTCTCGGGTCGCCGCGGCCTGCACGAGGCGATCGCGCGGCTGCCGCCCGGGCAGCGGCAGGCCGTGCTGCTGCTCAGGCTCGGCGAGTTGTCGCTGAAGGAAGCGGCGTCGAGGAGCGGGATGTCGATCGCGGCCCTCAAGGTCGCGAGCCATCGCGGGCTCAAGGCGTTGCGGGCCATGCTCAGCAAGGAGACGTAGCAGGTGGTGACGACCGCCGGTCTGATCGAGATGCTCAGCACGCAGGCGATGCCGGTGCGCCGGCTGCGACCGCCGCTGGTGCGCGCCGGCGCGTGGCTGCTGGTCGCGGCGCTCTCGATGGCCTTGCTGGCCTTGCTGTACGGTATCCGCCCCGACTTCGCTGAACGCCTGCGCCAACCGAGCTTCGCCTTGGCACTTGTCGGCTCGCTTCTCACCGGCGTGCTGGCGGCGATCGCCGCCTTCCATGTCAGCCTGCCGGACCGCTCGCGCGCGTGGCTGCTGCTGCCGCTGCCGCCACTGGTGCTCTGGGTCTCGACGATCGGCTATGGCTGCCTGACCGACTGGGTCAGTATCGGGCCGGCCGGCGTCGAGCTCGGCGCCACCGTGCAGTGCTTTGCGACGCTTGCTGATGGCCAGCGTACCGTCGTCCGCGGTGCTGCTGGTCATGCTGCGCCACGCGTCCCGGCTGCAGCCGAGCGTGGTGGCGATGACCGGCAGCCTGGCAAGCGCGGGCCTCGCCGCCGTCGCCCTGATGGTGTTCCACGAGATCGACGCGAGCTTGCTGGTGCTGCTCTGGAATCTCGGCGTGGCGGCCCTGCTCGTCGCCCTTGCCGGCCTGTTCGGCCGCAGTCTGTTCGCCCATGGGGCGCCCCGCCGGATCGACGCCTGACGGCAGGGCTGGCTCAGCCCGCCTTGTGCAGCTGCGGGAACAGCTCGCTGAGCCCGCCCGTGATCATCTCGATCGCGATCGCCGCCAGGACCATGCCCATCAGCCGGGTCAGCACCTTGATGCCGGTGGTTCCCAGAAACCTCGCCACCCGGTCGGCGCCGTACAGCGCCAGGAGCAGCAGGCCGCACATCAAGACGATCACCGCCGCGATCGTGGCCCAGCCGAGCACACCGTGGGCGTGCTGGGTGTACAGGATCACGGTGGCCATCGAGCCCGGCCCCGCGATCACCGGAATCGCCAGCGGAAAGATTGCCGGATTGTCCTTGACCTTGCCGGCCTGCTCCTCCTCGGCCGAGTGATGGACCGCGCTCGGCTGGGCGTGCAGCATCGAGAGCGCCAGGATCAGGATGATGATGCCGCCGGCGATCCGGAACGAGCCGACCGAGATCCCGAACAGCGCCAGGATCTGCTGGCCGAGCACCGCCGAGACCAGCAGCGTGATCAGCACGGCTACGGCGGTCATCAGGGCGATCCTGCCGCGCTCGGCGTCGTCGCGATCGGCGGTGACCGACAGGAAGATCGCGATGTTGCCGAACGGGTTCATGATCGCGAACAGCGCGGCGGCGAATTTCAGGAACTCACTCATCATCGGCCAGGTCGGGGCCTCCGGTTAACGCGGTTGACTCTCGCTCTCACGGCGGGCTCATGATGGCCTGTCCGCGCCGGCCGGACAACCACGCCAGACAACAAGGGAGGACACGATGTCGGAGCTCTCGGCGGAAACCAGGCGGCTACTGGCCCAGACCAGCACCGCCACGCTCGCCACGCAGCTGTTCAAACGCGGCCTGCGCAACACGTTTCTTTTGGGCGTGTCCCGACTGAACCGCGATCCCAGCCCTGTCATGGTCGGCGAAGCCTACACGCTGCGCTACATCCCGGCGCGCGAGGACCTGAACGGTCCGGGCGAATACGGTGATCACCACCCGCAGCGGTACGCGATCGAGCATTGCCCGCCCGGCGCGGTACTGGTCGCCGACTGCCGGCGCGACGTCGCCGCGGCCTCGGGCGGCGATATCCTGATGACCCGGCTGGCCGAGCGCGGGGTCGGCGGCATGGTCACCGACGGCGGCATGCGCGACGTGGTCAACATCGCCAAGCTGGCCATGCCGGTCTATATCGGCGGCGCCCTCGGCACCGGCGAGCTTTCACCGGCACGCCGCGGTCGATGCCAATGTGCCGATCGCCTGCGGCAACGTGCCGGTCTATCCGGGCGACGTCATGGTCGGCGACCTCGACGGCGTCGTGGTGATCCCGCGCCATCTGGCCGCCGAGGTCGCACGCGATGCGGTCAAGCAGGAGCAGCTCGAGGCGTGGATCCTCGACCAGATCAGGGCCGGCCAGGGAACCTTCGGCCTCTATCCGCCCAATGAGGAGAACCGCGCGCGCTACGAGGCCTCGCGCCGGAGCTAGGGAAGGACGCAGCAAGAGATGGGCGGGGGCGGGCACCGCCGATCGGCTCAAGAGGTAAAGGAGCGAAGGAGCAAGAGGTAAGCTCCCGTTTCACGGGAGCGTCCTGGCAACCCGGAACCCGATGAGGTTGAGCCGGCTGCCGGCGGCAACCCGGAACCCGAAGAGGTTGAGCCGGCTGCCGGCGTCCCACCAGAGGCGGTTGGCCGAGCGGAGGTCCCTCGGAAGGGCGTCCCAGGAACCGCCGCGAAGCACCCGACAGTTACAGTCGCCGCTCGTCCAGGCGCTGCCGTCGGTCGGCGCGCCCTGGTAGTTCTTGTTCCTGCAGTCCTCGACCCACTCCCCCACGTTGCCGTGCATATCGTAGAGGCCCCAGGGGTTCGGCGGGTAGGTGCCGACCTCGGTGGTCGTGCGCAGGTTCCAGCCATAGTTCGCGTTTTCGGGTGTGATCTCGTCGCCCCACCAGTAACGGGGCGTGGTTCCCGCCCGGCAGGCATACTCCCACTCCGCCTCCGAGAGCAGGCGGTAGGGCTGGCCTGTCTCCCCGCTCAGCCACGCGACATAGCCCTTCGCGTCATCCCAGTTGACGTACACCACCGGATGCTGGTCACTCTGCTCGAACCCAGGCGCGCACCAATCGGCCGATGCGCTGCCACCCATATCGTGGCCCGTCGCCTCGATGAACGCTGCGAACTGACCGCGGGTCACGAGATGCTTGCCGACGGCGAACGGCACGGGGATCGTGACCCGGTGCTGCGGCTTCTCCCAATCGACCCATTTCCGCTTGGATCCCTGGTCGATCGCCCAACGGCGCTCGGGCTCGGTCGAGCCCATCATGAAATGGCCCGGCGGAAGGATCACCAGCTCCGGACACCAAGGCTCGTCGACGTCCCGCAACACCGTGCCGGCCACTGTCTTCGTGCCCACGCTTTCGCCGAGCGCATGCTCGATCGCGCCAAACAGACGATCGAAGCCATCCTCCTCCCACAGATCGACCCAGTGGATGTCCCGCAGGTTCAGCTCCAGGTCGGGAATGTCGAGATCGGGCACATCACATTCGTCGAGGCGGACGGGGATGAGGTAGATCGACCCGGGCGGCCGCTCCGCGTACGCCGAGAGCGCCAGGCGGAACTCCCGTTGGACGTAGCCGCGCTTCTCGACCGAGCGCGTCGACAGGCACGCCAGAAAGATCTCGGCCCGGCGGATTGCCTTGGGGATCTCGGTCTTCCAGACCTGCCCGGGCATGAGGTCGACCGCATCGAGCCACGGGTCGAGCCCGCGCGCCTTGAGGTCGTCGAAGAGCTGCCGAACCCGCAGCTTGTCCTCCCGGGCGTGAGCGAGAAAGATCCGGCGTCTGGTGGTCATCGCTTCACACCCCGCGGCTGCAAGCTCGCTGGTTGCTGCCGGCTCATCATGACCCGTTGCTTACGTCCATCGCCGACATCCTCCCGTGCTTCTGATAGGTCACAAGAGGTAAGGGGGTGAAAGCTCAAGAGCTAAGCTTCGCGTTCAGCGGAGCGTCCTAGTGCACTGACGCATTTTAAAGATTCACATGGATGAGGTGTTGTGCCATGTTGGGCGCATGGCTCAGATCGTGTGTCCTCTGGTCTCGGCTGCCGATCGTGCTCGTTTGGAGGCGATCGTGGCCGATCGCAACCGCGCCCAAAAGCACGTGGCGCGGGCTCGGATCATCCTCGCCTCGGCCAAGCGGTTGCCGGTCGCCGAGGCGGCGCGGCTGGCCGGGGTTGGCCGACCGGCGGTGTGGCGCTGGCAGCGGCGGTTCGCCGAAGCCGGCGTCGAGGGGCTGTTGCGCGACGCGGCGCGCGGGCCGGGCAGACCCCATCTGGGCGATGCGACCGTCCATCGCGTGGTGGCGCTGACCTGTGCCGAGCCGCCCGGCGAGGCCACGCACTGGACCGGCCGCGCCATGGCCAGGACGGTCGGCGTCTGCCTGCGCTCGGTCCAGCGCATCTGGGCCGCCCACAAGCTGCAGCCGCATCGCATCCGCACCTTCAAGCGCTCCAACGATGCCGACTTCGCCGCCAAGCCTGTCCTCGGGCCGGCGTAGCCGGACCCGTGGGCTCGAGGACATCGTCGGCCTGTACATGGCGCCGCCCAAGCACGCCCTGGTCCTTTCGGTCGACGAAAAATCGCAGATCCAGGCGCTCGATCGCACCCAGCCGGGCCTGCCGCTCAAGCCGGGCAAAGCCGGCACGCGCACGCACGACTACAAGCGCCACGGCACCACCACGCTGTTCGCCGCGCTCAACGTGCTCGAGGGCACGGTGATCAGCCGCGGCATGCAGCGCCACCGTCACCAGGAGTTCATCCGCTTCCTCAATACCGTCGAGCAGACGGTGCCGGCGGGCAAGGTGATCCACGCCATCATGGACAATTACGGCGCCCACAAGCATCCCAAGGTGCTCAAATGGCTTGGCCGGCATCCGCGCTGGACCTTCCATTTCACGCCGACCTCGGGCTCCTGGCTCAATGCGGTCGAGACCTTTTTCTCGGCTCTGACCCGCCGCCGCATCCGGCGTGGCAGCTTCCACTCGATCGTCGACCTGCAGGCCGCCATCAACCGCTACATCGCCGAGCACAATGATGATCCCAAACCCTTCATCTGGTCCAAACCTGCCGGTGACATCCTCACCAAAGTGAATTGTCTGAATGCGTCAGTGTACTAGCAACGCGAAAGCCGATGATCTCGCTCCGGTTGACGGCGCCATACCTGAAGCGACTGGCCGAGCGGAGGTCCACCGCTTTGACGCACCAGGCGCCCCCACGCAGCACCCGGCGGCCGCAATCGCCGCTGGTCCAGGCGCTGCCGTCGTCCGGCGCACCCTCGTAGTTCTCGTTCCAGCAATCCTCGCACCATTCCCATACATCGCCATGCATATCGTGGAGGCCCCAAGAGTTCGAGGGATACGTGCCCACCTCGGTCGTCTTGGCGACGCTCCTGCCACAGTTCGCGTTTTGGGGTGAGATTTCATTGCCCCACCAGTAGCGGGTCGTGGTTCCTGCCCGGCAGGCATACTCCCATTCCGCCTCCGAGAGCAGCCGGTAGGACTCGCGCGTCTCTCTTGCCAGCCACTCGACATATGCCTGGGCATCCTGCCACGAGATCTTCATCACCGGCCGCAAGCCGCGGCCCCAGCCCCGGTCGCTCGGCGCATCTTGGCCCGTGGCCTGCGCAAAGCGGTCGTATTCGTCGAAGGTGATCGGATAGCGCCCGACCGCAAGGTCGTAGCCAATGTCCACGCGGTGCTGGGGACCTTCATCATTGAAGCGACCCCTCTCATGGCTGGGTGACCCCATCGTGAAGCGGCCTCGTGGGACGACCACCAGTTCCAGGCACCAAGATGCGTCGATATCGCGGAACACTGTGACAAGCGTCCCCTTGCCTTCCCCCAACAGCTTCGTTTTGGCCGCTTGTGCCTGCTCCCTCGTTCCTCGCCTGGCTTGGTCTGCGGCTTTCTGCTCAGGAGGCATGATCGGGGCCAGCACCTCTTCTGACGAAATCTCCGGGAGAACGACGCTCGCAAAGGCATGCTCGATGGTGGCGACAAGCCGGTCGAAGGCGCCCTCCTCCCACAGGTCGACCCACTGGATATCTCTCAGTTTTAGCCCGAGATCGGGGATGTCCAAATCGGGCACGACACAGTCGTCGAGCCGGACGGGGATGAGATAGATCGAGCCAGGCGGCCGCTCTGCGAAGGCCGAGAGCGCTTCTCGAAACTCTCGTTGGACATAGCCGCGCTTCTCGATCGATCGGCTGGACAGGCATGCCAGGAACATTTCGGCCTGGCGGATCGCTTTCGGGATCTCGGCCTTCCAGATCTGCCCCGGCATGAGGTCGACCGCATCGAGCCATGGGTCGAATCCCCGGGCCTTGAGGTCGTCGTAGAGTTTCCGCGCGCGTGGCTTGTCTTCGCTGGCGTGGGCGAGGAAGATCCGGCGCGAGGCGGTCATCGCGTCATCCCCGTCGTTGCTGATATTTCGATGGCATCTACCGAATGGCTCCTGAAATCGTCTCCACAAGGAGACTACCGCCTAGCGACAATGTCACCAAGCGCTCTAAGGTTCGAGCCAGGCCGCGTGTCTGCGCCACGGTTGTGGGCCGCCACGCACGGTGAAGTAGCTCACAGCGAAAGGCGCTCAGGGCGAAATAGCGTGCCGGAAGAGCCTCGTGCCGGGGAGGAATATCATGGACGTGTTGCGGCGCTGCGCCTTCGGTCTGATCGTCCTGCTCGGCCTCACGCCGCTCGGTGCGGCCGGCCAGCAGACCGGGATTCTCGTCAACGGGCAGCCGCTCAGCATGCAAGAGGTCGCTTACTACGGCATCCAGCTGCCGCCCGGGCGTTACTGGTACGATGGCACGTCCGGCCTGTGGGGCGTCGAGGGCGGCCCCTCCGTCGGCCAGATCATGGCCGGACTGCCGCTCGGCGGCGCGCTGCAGGCGGATGCGTCTGGCGGCGGCACCGGCGTGTTCATCAACAGCCGCGAGATCCACGCGAGCGAGCTGCTCGAGCTCATGCAGATGTTCGGCGAGGTGCCGCCCGGCCGTTACTGGCTCGACGCCAATCTGGTCGCCGGGCTCGAGGGCCAGCCGGCGTCGTTCGATCTCAAGGCCGCAGGCGCTACCGGATCAGGCGGCTCCGGCGGCGGCAAGCGCTATTTCGAGGACGAGGTCGGGGATTTCTGCGCCCGCCATGGCGGCTGTTAGCTAGGAGGCCCTTTCGTCCTTGGGCAGGCGGATGGTCACCCGCAGACCCTCGATGCCGTGCTCGCCCTGGCGATTGTGCAGCGAGATGTCGCCGCCGTGGCCGCGCACGATCGAGCGGCTGATCGCCATGCCCAGCCCCACGCCGCCGGTCTCGGGATTGCGCGATTCCTCGAGCCGGACGAACGGCGCGAACACCCGCTCGACATCGGCCTCGGGGATGCCCGGCCCGTCGTCGTCGATCACGATGCGCCACTCGTCATGGCCCTCCTTGAGCGCGACACGGGCGCACTGGCCATAGGCCACGGCGTTCTCGATCAGGTTGCGCAGCGCCCGTTTCAGGCTGGACGGCCGGCCCAGATAGCGGCTGCGCGCGGCACCCGCGAAGGTCACGTCCTGGCCCATGTCGGCGAGGTCGGCGCACACGCTGTCGATCAGCGCCGCCAGATCGACCACCCGCGTGTCCTCCTTCGCCGCCTCCTCGCGCGCGAACGCCAGGGTCGCCTCGGCCATGCGCTGCATGTCGTCCAGGGTCTCCAGGATTTTTTGGCGGATCTCGTCGTCCTCGATGAACTCGGCGCGCAGGCGCAAGGACGTGATCGGCGTGCGCAGATCGTGCGAGATCGCCGCCAGCATGCGGGTGCGATCCTGCACGAAGCGCTGCAGGCGGGCGTGCATGCGATTGAACGCGCGCGTGGTCTCGCGCACGTCGGCCGGCCCGCGCTCGGGCACGGGCGGGATCGCCTCGCCCCGGCCGATCCGCTCGGCGGCACCCGCCAGCTCTGCCATCGGCCGGGTCAGACGGCGCACCATGAAGATCACGATCACCGAGAGGGCGACCGCCATCACGGCCATCGAGACCAGCCCCGGCAATGCCCAGTCCGAGGACGGCGGTGGCAGGCGGGTGCCGACGTTCAGCCACCGGCTGCCATCGAGCCGTGCGGAGACCAGGAGGTTGGGCGGCAGGCGCGGGTGACGCCAGCGGCGATCGCGCGGCCACTGCCGTTCGCGATCGTCGTCCTCGGCCTCAGCCTCATGGTCGTCGGCGCGGGGAGCGGCGGTGCGGACCCGCTGGACCGGGGGGCGCCGGGGCCCAGCCGCGCGCCACCAGTCGCCCCAGCCGCCATCCTCGTCCCGCCAGTCGACCAGCACCTCCTCGACCCCGACGCCGGCCAGGTGACCCGCAAGAATCTGCTGCAGGCGGTTGTCGCGGTTCTCGGCATCGCTGGCGTCGACCGCGCTGTCATCGGCCAGCCAGAAGCGCAGCAGCGGCGTGCTGGCGGTGCGCAGGATCTGCTCGTGCAGCGCGGGCGGCGTGTCCTCGAGCAGGCGGACGATCGAGGCCGTGCGCGAGAGGATCTGCAGCCGGTTGGCGGCCTGCACGGCCACCCGGCGCTCGTCCAGAAAAATCCAGAAGCTGATCGCCTGGGCCAGGATCAGGGCGAGCAGCAGCAGCGCGATCAGCTGCCCGGCGAGCCGGCGCGGCCACAGACGGAAAAGCCAGGCCCGAGCGCGCGTCACCGGCGCTCGACCTCGGCCGCCAGCATGTAGCCGCCGCCCCACACGGTCTTGATCAGCGCCGGGTTCTTGGGGTCGGCCTCGACCTTGCGGCGCAGCCGGCTGATCTGGTTGTCGATGCTGCGGTCGAACACGGCGGCCGCCCGGCCGCGGGTCAGATCGAGGAGCTGATCGCGGCTCAGCACCATCTTGGGATGGCGCAGCAGGGCGGCCAGCAGCTGGAACTCGGCGGTGCTGAGCGGCGTCGCGACGCCGTCCTCGCCGATCAGCTCGCGCTGCGCGACCTTCAGCGTCCAGCGATCGAACCCGATCTGCTCGGCATCGATCGCTTCGCGCTGGCGGGGCAGGCTGTTGGCCCGGCGCAACACCGCCTTGATCCGCGCCAGCAGCTCGCGCGGGTTGAACGGCTTGGTGACGTAGTCGTCGGCGCCCATCTCGAGGCCGATCACCCGATCCGTGTCCTCGGCCATGGCGGTCAGCAGGATCACCGGCAGCTCGCTTCTCGCGCGCAGATCGCGGCAAAGGGCCAGGCCGTCCTCGCCCGGCATCATGATGTCGAGCACCACCAGCTCGATCGCGCCGGTCTCCAGCAGCCGGCGCGCGGCCGCGGCGCCATCCGCGGTGCTGACCCGATAGCCGTTCTTGGTCAGGTAGCGTGCGAGCAGGTCGCGGATATCGCGATGGTCGTCGACGATCAGGATGTGCGCGGCAAATTCCATGGCTCGCACCGAAGCTGTCGATGCTAAGGTATGTGTGCTCGGCTTGTGACGAGATAAAGAAATTGTATCAAGATGTGTCAAACCGCCTGCTGATGACAAACGTTGACATTTTTGCCGCCCGTTGACGAACTTTGGGCACATTTCGCTGTTTCACTGTGGCCTGGTCTTAACGACAGACAGACGAGGTGAATGATGAAGACCAGTGCAAAGGTGATGCTTGCGGTCGGTGCGATCGCACTGGGCACCACCACCATGGTGGGCGCCAGCCTGGCCCACGACGGATGGGGCCACGGCCCTCACGGCCGCCATCACGGTGGCCCGGGCTGGGGTGGTCCCCGGGGCGGCGCGTTTCTGTTCGAGCAGTTCGACGTCAACAAGGACGGCACGATCACCCAGGCCGAGATCGACGAGGTCCGGCAGGGCCGGCTCGCTGAGTTCGACCAGGACAAGGACGGCAGCCTGACCCTCGAGGAGTATCAGGCGCTCTGGCTGGACGCCATGCGCGAGCGCATGGTCGACCGGTTCCAGGATCTCGACGACGACGGCGATGCGGTCGTGACCGTCGAGGAGTTCGTCCAGCCGTTCGATTCGATGGTCGAGCGCATGGACCGCAACGACGACGGCCAGATCACCAAGGACGATCTGCGCCGCGGGCCGCCTCGCCATCACGGTCCTGATGACGACGAGGAGGACGACGGCTAGGGCCATCGATGACAGGGGCGCTGGACGGTGGCGCCAGCGCGGCGGCCGCACCATGTAATCCCAAGGTGGGGCCGCCTGCGCGCATGCGCGACACGGATCGGCGCATCCCGAGTAGCGCGCCGGTCCGCGGTGCTCGGGCACACGCCCGACATCGTGATGAGGAGCGCCGGCCATAGCTGCTATGGTCGGGCTGCCTGGATGGCCCGGGCCGCGCGGCGGTTGCGTCAAACCCGCGCGGCCCGGGCCCCAATTGCGGGCGGTCCCGAATTTGCTTATTCGACTCTGCGCAGAGGCCTTGCCGGAGCCAGGCTCACCAAGATGAACCCAAGCAGCGCCCGATCCTTTCCTCCGCCCGCGCGGGCCGGGAGCCGCCGGCGAGGAGCAAGCCCGTGCGGCTAGGAACCCAGCTCGCGATCGGCGCGGTCCTGCTGCTGGCGGTCGCCGGCGGCGCCTTCACCTATCATCAGTACCATATCGAGGGTGAGGCCGCGGCGGCGGTGCGCCGCGCCTCGAGGGCGATCCCGGTCGAGGTAAGCCAGGCCGAGGCGGGCACGATGCGCGAGCGGATCGAGGCGGTCGGCTCGACCCTCGCCCGCCAGGCGGTCGACGTCGTGCCGCTGAGCTCCGGCCGGGTCGCCGAGATCGCGTTCGCACCAGGCGAGCCTGTCGAGGAAGGCGCCGTGCTGGTGCGGCTCGACGAGCAGGCCGAGCAGGCCGCCGTGGCCGAGGCAGCGGCGAACCTGCGCGAGGCCGAGCTGGCGCTCGAGCGCGCCCGGAAGCTCCGGACCAACAACACCGTGGCGCAGGCGACGGTCGACGAGCTCGAAGCGTCCTATCTAGGCATGAAGGCGAGGCTCGACGCGGCCCAAAAGCAGCTGACCGACCGGACCGTGCGGGCCCCCTTTGCCGGTGTGGTCGGGATCCGGCGGGTCGATATCGGTGCCCGGGTCGACGACGATACCGTGCTGACCACCCTCGACGACCTCGCCGAGATCGAGATCGAGTTCAGCGTGCCGGAGATCTTCTTCGGCCGCGTCCGTCAGGGTCAGCCCATCCAGGCGACCACCACCGCCTATCCCGGCCGCATCTTCAGCGGCAAGATCGCGACCATCGACAGCCGGGTCGAGCATGTGTCGCGCGCGTTCCGGGTGCGCGCGGTGCTGCCGAACCCCGATCTCGAGCTGCCGGCCGGCATGTTCATGCATGTCACGGTCGTGCTGGAGGAGCGGCCGGCGGTGCTGATCCCGGAGCAGTCGGTGCTGGCCGAAGGCAACAGCACCTACGTGTTCGCCGTGCAGGACGGGCGAGCCCAACGTCGCGAGGTCCGGCTCGGCCAGCGCGAAGCAGGCACGGTCGAGGTGCTCGATGGCGTCGCCGCGGGCGAGACCGTGGTCCGCGCCGGCCTGCAGCGCCTTCGTGACGGCGTCGAGGTGAGCCTGCCGGAAGCGCCAGGACCGGACGACAGCGCGCCGCAGCAGCAAAAGAGCCCGACCGCATGATCTCCGATTTCTGCATCAAGCGTCCGGTCTTCGCGACGGTGCTGAGCCTGCTGATCATCGTGCTCGGCGTCGCCTCGCTCCTGCGCCTGCCGATCCGCGAGTTGCCGGACGTCGATTCTGCCGTGATCAGCGTGACCACCACCTACACCGGCGCCGCACCGGAGATCATCGACACCGACATCACCGAGGTGGTCGAGGGGGCGATCTCGGGCATCGCCGGCGTCAAGACGATCTCGTCGGAGAGCCGGCGCGGCCGCGGCCGCACGGTGATCGAGTTCGAGCCGGGCCGCGACATCGACGAGGCGGCCAACGACGTGCGCGACGCGGTCGCCCGGGTGCGCGGCGACCTGCCGGACGACGTCGACGAGCCGCAGATCACCAAGAGCGACAGCGATTCCGATCCGGTGATGCGGATCGCGATCACCAGCGACCGGATGACCCCGGCCGAGATCACCGACTATGCCGATCGGTTCATCGTCGACCGCCTGGCCACCCTGGATGGCGTCGCTCAGGTCGACATCTTCGGCGAGCGGCGCTTCGCGATCCGGATCTGGCTCGACCGGCGCGCCATGGCGGCGCGCAACCTGACGGTCGACGACGTCGAGGCGGCGCTGCGCCGCAACAATGTCGAGCTGCCGGCCGGCGAGCTCAAATCGACCACACGGCAGTTCACCGTGCGCGCCCAAAGCCGGCTGTCGCGGGTCGACCAGTTCGAGAACATCATGGTCGAGCGGGTCGAGGACTATCCGATCCGGCTCGGCGACGTGGCGCGGATCGAGCGCGGCGTCGAGGACGACGACACCATCGTGCGCTCCGACGAGCGCGAGGCGGTCGGCCTCGGCGTGCTGCGCCAGTCGCAGGCCAACACCATCGCGATCTCCGACCGGGTGCGCGCGCAGCTCGACCTGATCCGCCCGACCCTGCCCGAGGGCATGGAGATCAGCATCGGCTCCGACGATGCCGTGTTCATCAACGCCTCGATCCACGAGGTGGTGCGCGCGCTCGGCATCGCGGTGGTCCTGGTGGTGCTCGTGATCTTCGTGTTCCTCGCCTCCTGGCGCGCGACCCTGGTGCCGGCGGTGACCATCCCGGTCGCGGTGGTCGGCGCGTTCATCGGCATCTACGCTTTGGGCTTCTCGATCAACGTGCTGACCCTGCTCGCGCTGATTCTGTCGATCGGCATCGTGGTCGACGACGCGATCGTGGTGCTCGAGAACATCCAGCGCCGGATCGAGCTCGGCGAGAGCCCGCTGGTCGCCGGCGTGCTCGGCACGCGCCAGGTCACCTTCGCGGTGATCGCAACCTCGCTCACCCTGATCGCGGTGTTCGTGCCCCTGTCGTTCCTGGAGGGCAATGTCGGCCGTCTGTTCGGCGAGTTCGGCTTCGTCCTGGCCGCCGCCGTCGCGATCTCGACCATCGTGGCGCTGTCGCTCTGCCCGGCCCTTTGCACCAAGCTTCTGAAGGGCGGCGAGGAGCGTGGCAGAGCGGCACGCCTGGTCGACCGTGGCCTCGGCATCGTGGTGCGCGCCTATCGCTCGCTGCTCGCCCGCACGCTCGAGGCGCCTGTCCTGGTTCTGCTGATCGCGTTTGTCATCAGCACCGCCTCGTTCGCGCTCTACCAAGCCTTGCCCAAGGAGCTGACGCCGTCCGAAGACCGCGGCGTGTTCTTTGTTTCGGTGAGCGCGCCGCAGGGCGCCACCGTCGGCTACACCGACGCCGAGACCAACAGGGTCGAAGCGATCTTCAGCCCGCTGCTCGACACCGGCGTCGCCGAGCGGATCTTCGCCGTGATCGGCATGCGCAACCAGCCCGACCGCGCCTTCGTGGTGGTGCGCATGGCCGATTGGGACCAGCGCGAGCAGACCCCGCAGATGCTGACGCGCGACGCGTTCCCGAAGCTCTCAGCGCTGCCGGGTGTGCGCGCCATTGCGGTCACGCCGGCCGGGCTCGGCCTGCGCGGCAGCCGGACTCCGCTCCGGGTGGTGATCGGCGGGCCGGACTATGAGAGCATCCAGACGTGGAGCGAGGCGATCCTGCGCCGGGCCGAGGAGAACCCGGGGCTGCAGAACCTCGAGACCGACTTCGAGCGCAACCAGCCGCAGTTCGACGTGTTGATCGACCGGGCCAAGGCCGACGACCTCGGGATCGGGGTCGAGACCATTGCCAAGACCCTGCAGACCATGCTCGCGTCGCGCGAGATCACCTCCTATGTCGACCGCGGCCGCGAATATCCGGTGATCGTGCAGGCGCGCGCCGACGACCGCCGCACGCCGACCGATCTGGCCAACATCTTCGTGCGCGCCGACGGCACGGGCGAGCTGGTGCCATTGACTGCCCTGGTCCATCTGGACGAGGGCGCCGCATCACCCTCGCTGCGCCGTTACAACCGGCTGCCGTCGATCACGATCTCGGGGTCGCTGGCCGAAGGCTACGATCTGGGCTCGGCGATCAGCTTCATGCGGGAGATCGCCGGCGAAACCTTGCCGGCCGAGGCGAGCCTCGGCTTCTCGGGCCAGTCGCAACAGTTTCTCGAGACCTCGAGCGGCATCGCGGTCACCTTCGCGATGGCGCTCCTGATCGTGTTCCTGGTGCTCGCCGCCCAGTTCGAGAGCTTCATCCATCCGCTGATCATCATGCTGACCGTGCCGCTCGCCCTGTCGGGCGCGCTGCTGTCGCTCTGGCTGACCGGCAATTCGCTCAACGTGTACAGCCAGGTCGGCGTGATCCTGCTGATCGGCCTGATGGCCAAGAACGGCATCCTGATCGTCGAGTTCGCCAACCAGCTGCGCGACGAGGGTCGCACGGTGCGCGACGCCGTGATCGAGGCCTCAGCCCTGCGCCTTAGGCCGATCGTGATGACCGTGGTCTCGACCATCCTCGGCGCCGTGCCCCTGGCGCTGGCGAGCGGTGCCGGCGCCGAGAGCCGGTCCGCGATCGGCATCGTGGTGATCGGCGGACTCGGCGTCGCCTCCCTGCTGACCCTGTTCGTGACGCCGGTCCTGTACGACCTGCTCGCCCGCTTCACGCGGCCGATCGGCGCGATCGAGAAACAGCTCGAGCACGCCCTGGCGACGCGCTCGGCGCCGCCCGCCGAGTAGCCCGGTGAGCGAGCCCTGGCACGGCGAGCCCCAGCCGAATCGATCCGAGCGCGAGAACGTCGCCGAGTATAGTGTGAGCGAGCTCGCGGCCGCTCTCAAGCGCACGCTCGAGGACGGCTATGGCTATGTCCGTGTGCGCGGCGAGATTTCGGGCTTCAAGCGCGCCGGCTCCGGCCATCTCTACTTCGCGCTCAAGGACGAGAGCGCGGTGCTGGACGCGGTCTGCTGGCGGAGCACGGCGCAACGCCTCAAGAGCCTGCCCGAGGACGGGCTCGAGGTGGTCGCGACCGGGCGGATCACCACCTATCCCGAGCCGCTCGCGCTACCAGCTGATCGTCGATCGCCTGGCGCCGGCGGGCATCGGCGCCCTGATGGCGCTGCTCGAGGAGCGCCGCAAGAAGCTCGCGGCCGAGGGCCTGTTCGCGGCCGAGCGCAAGCGCCCCCTGCCCTTCCTGCCGAGGTGATCGGCGTCGTCACCTCGCCTTCGGGTGCCGTGATCCGCGACATCCTGCATCGGCTCGCCGAGCGCTTCCCGCGCCGCGTGCTGCTGTGGCCGGTGCTGGTCCAGGGCGAGCTTGCCGCAGAGCAGGTGGCGGGCGCGATCGAGGGCTTCAATGCGCTGACGCCCGGCGGCGCCGTGCCCCGCCCGGACCTTCTGATCGTCGCGCGTGGCGGCGGCTCGCTGGAAGATCTTTGGGCGTTCAACGAGGAGATCGTGGTACGCGCCGCCGCGGCCAGCGCGATTCCGCTGATCTCGGCGGTCGGCCACGAGACCGATACCACCCTGATCGACCTCGCGGCCGACCAGCGCGCGCCGACCCCGACGGCCGCCGCCGAGCTGGCCGTGCCGGTGCGGACCGAGCTGGCGGTGCAGCTCGGCCAGTGCGAGCAGCGCATGCTGCATGGCGTGCAGCGGGAGTTGCAGCAACTCGGCCATCGGGTGGTCGGGCTCGGCCGCGGCCTGCCCGACCCGGTGAGCCTAGTCGGACAGGCCAGCCAGCGGCTGGACGATCTGACCGAGCGCCTGCCGCACAGCCTGTCGGCACGGATCGAGCGGGCCGGGCTCAGCCTTGCCGAGGTCGGCGCGCGGCTCGGCTCGCCCGCTCGCATGCTCGCCGAAGCCGAGGGCCGGCTGCGGCCCTGCGCCGAGCAGCTGCGCTACCTGTTCGGGTCGCTGCTGCGCGAGCGGAACGGCGAGCTGGGCCGGCTCGGCGGCCGGCTGACGCTCGAGGAGGTGCGCCAGCGCCTGCCGCGCCACGCCCGGCTGGTCGACGACCTGGCGGCGCGCCAGGACCACGCCGTGCAGCGTGGTCTGCGCGATGCCAGCGAGCGCCTGCGCGGGCTCGGTGGCATGTTGGAGAGTCTCAGCTACCAGGGCGTGCTGGCGCGTGGCTTCGCCCTGGTGCGCGACGAGCGCGGCCGCCTGGTCGACAGCGCGGCCCGGGCGCGTGCCTGCACCGCCCTCGAGCTCGAGTTCCACGACGGCCGGGTGCCGACCCTGCGCAGCGGTGCGCGCGCATCGGGTCGCACGACGCCATCCGACGACCAGCAGGAGCGCCTGCTCTGATGGCGCAGTCCGGCCCCAGCAACCCAGGCCCCAGCAACATCCAGCGCCTTCTCCGGGTGATGGCGCGGCTGCGCGACCCGCAGGGCGGCTGTCCCTGGGACCTCGAGCAGGATTTTGCCAGCATCGCGCCTTACACCATCGAGGAAGCCTACGAGGTCGCCGACGCGATCGAGCGCCAGGACTTTTGTGACCTCGAGGGCGAGCTGGGCGATCTGCTGCTGCAGGTGGTCTATCACGCGCAGATGGCCGAGGAGGCGGGCCACTTCGACTTCGAGGCGGTCGCGGGCCGGATCGCCGACAAGATGGTCCGCCGGCATCCGCATGTGTTCGGCGACGGCCGAGGTCGAGAATGCCGCCGCGCAGACCCTCGCCTGGGAGGACACCAAGGCGGCCGAGCGCCAGCAAAGGGCCGGTGCGCAGGGTGATGCCAGCATCCTGGCCGACCTGCCGATCGGCCTGCCGGCGCTGACGCGTGCCGCCAAGCTGCAGCGGCGCGCCGCGCGCGTCGGCTTCGACTGGCCCGAGGTCGGCCCGGTGCTGGATAAGCTCGAGGAGGAGCTCGGCGAGGTCCGTGCCGAGCTTACGGGCGATGCGCCCCACGAGCGCCTGGAGGACGAGGTTGGCGATCTGCTGTTCGCCGCGGTCAATCTCGCGCGCCATCTGGGCGTCGACGGCGAGAGCGCGCTACGCCGGGCCAACCGAAAATTCGAGCGCCGCTTCCGGGCGATCGAGGCGTCGCTTGGCGCTGCTGGCCGCAAGCCGGAGGACGCCTCGCTGGACGAGATGGAACAGCTCTGGCAGCGCGCCAAGGCACACGACTAAGTCGACCGCAACCACGCGCCTCCCACGTCCCTTGGGATCCGAAGCCAGGGGTTGATGTCAATCCGGCATCGAGCGGTAAGTTGGCCAAATCCGGGCCAAGGCCAGAGCTTGCACGTTGCAGCGGGTCGAAGAGGAGCGCAGTCTATTTCGCTTCATGCTCGTGGAGGCTCGGCCGTGGTCCGCCTTGGATTCATCCTCATCAGTGTTGCTTCGATCGTGCTCCTCGCCAGGCCGACCGAGGCCGAAGTCCGGATCGGTCTGGCCAGGGCCATGACCGGTCCCTACGCTGGCTCCGAGGATTGGGTAGAAGAAGGCGCCCAGGCCGCCATCGCCAAACTCAACGCCCAGGGGGGTGTCCTCGGACAGTCGGTGGAAATCGTCAGGGCCGACGACTACTGCGACGGCGAGCAGGCCGTCGTCGCCGCGGCCAAGCTGATCGCCGACGGGGTGGTAGCCGTCTTCGGCCACTCGTGTTCCGGCGCCGCGATCCCGGCATCGAAGGTCTATGCCGACGCCGACATTCTCGATGATATCGGATGGCGCGACCAACCCGACGCTCACCGAACAGGGCTTCACCAACGTGTTCCGCGTCGCTGGCCGGGACGACCTCCAGGGCCAGATGGCAGGCGATCTTCTCGCCGAGCGCTGGGGCGACAAGCCCATCGCCATCCTTCACGACGGCCAAGCCTACGGCGAGGGCCTCGCCACGGAGGTGAAGAAGCGGCTGAACCAGCGCGGAGTCGCAGAGGCCATGTTCGAAGCCATCGCGCCGGGCGATGCCGAGTATGGGAACGTCGTCCAAAAATGCAGGCCTAGGGCGTCGAGGTTCTGTATTTCGGCGGCTATCCGCGCGAAGCGGGATTGATCATCCGCGAGGCGCGCGATCGCGGCTACGCATTGCAGCTGGTAGCGGGCGACGGGATCGGCTCCGACAACTTCGCGCTGATCGCCGGGCCGGCCTCGGACGGGGCGCTCATCACGAACTCGCCTGTTCTTGACCCAAAGGCGCATCCAGAGGTAGCCGAGCTACAGCGCGAGTATTTTAGTCAGCCACCGGTTCCGATTTATGGCGCGCTCCAGGCTTGGGCGCAGGCCGTCGAGAAAGCGGGCACGTTCGAGACGAACGCGGTCGCTGAGACGTTGCGCACGGGCACCTTCGATACGGTTCTCGGTACGATCGGCTTCGACGCCAAGGGCGACATTACCGGCAGCGATGCCTTCGTCTGGTACGTCTGGACAACGGTAAGACCGTGCCGCTGGAGCCGGGCTCGACAACCCAATGAGCTAGAATGGTAGCGGCAAAGACGAAGGCCGGCGGCGTCGCCTGACGTTATCCCTATCTCATCGGGAAATGCGCCAACAAAAGGGCCGCGCCCGAAAGCGCGGCCCTATCGTCTCAAGCGAGCTCGGGTCGGTTCAGTAGTCCATACCGCCCATGCCGCCCATACCACCCATGCCGCCCATGTCGCCACCCATGCCGCCGCCGGCCCTTCTTCTCGGGCTTCTCGGCGACCATGGCCTCGGTGGTGATCAGCAGACCGGCGACCGAAGCCGCATCCTGCAGCGCGGTGCGCACGACCTTGGCCGGGTCGATGATGCCGGCCTTGTACATGTTGACGTACTCGTCGTTCTGCGCGTCGTAGCCGTACTCCGGATCGTTCTTGTCCAGGAGCTTGCCGGCGATGATCGAGCCGTCGGCGCCGGCGTTGATGACGATCTGCTTGGCCGGCCATGCGAGCGCCTTGCGCACGATCTCGATGCCGAGCCGCTGGTCGTCGTTGTCGTACTTCAGGCCGTCCAGCGCCTTGGCGGCGTACAGCAGGGTCACGCCGCCGCCGGGCACCACGCCCTCCTCGACCGCCGCACGGGTCGCATGCAGGGCGTCGTCGACCCGGTCCTTCTTCTCCTTGACCTCGATCTCGGTGGCACCGCCGACCTTGATCACCGCAACGCCGCCGGCCAGCTTGGCCAGCCGCTCCTGCAGCTTTTCCCGGTCGTAGTCGGAGGTGGTCTCCTCGACCTGCGCGCGGATCTGGCCGCAACGACCCTCGATCGACGCCTTCTCACCGGCGCCGTCGACGATCGTGGTCTCCTCCTTGGTGATCAGCAAGCGCTTGGCGTGGCCCAGCATGTCGATCGTGACATGCTCGAGCTTGATGCCGAGGTCCTCGCTGATCACCTGACCGCCGGTCAGGATCGCGATGTCCTCGAGCATCGCCTTGCGCCGGTCACCGAAGCCAGGCGCCTTGACCGCCGCGACCTTGAGGCCGCCGCGCAGCTTGTTGACCACCAGGGTCGCCAGGGCCTCGCCCTCGACGTCCTCGGCGATGATCAGCAGCGGCTTGCCAGCCTGGACGATCTGCTCGAGCACGGGCAGCAGGGGCTGCAGGCCCGAGAGCTTCTTCTCGTGCAGGAGGATGAACGGGCTCTCGAGCTCGACCGACATCTTCTCGGCGTTGGTGATGAAGTAGGGCGACAGGTAGCCGCGGTCGAACTGCATGCCCTCGACCACCTCGAGCTCGGTGGCCAGGCCCTTGGCCTCCTCGACCGTGATCACGCCTTCCTTGCCGACCTTCTGCATCGCCTCGGAGATCATCTCGCCGATGCTCGCGTCGCCATTGGCGGAGATGGTACCGACCTGGGCGACCTCGGACTCGGTCGAGACCGTGCTGCGAGTGCTTCTTGATGTCGGCGACCACGGCCTCGACGGCGGTGTCGATGCCGCGCTTGAGGTCCATCGGGTTCATGCCGGCGGTCACCGCCTTGACGCCCTCGCGGACGATCGCCTGGGCGAGCACGGTCGCGGTGGTGGTGCCGTCGCCGGCCTCGTCGGAGGTCTTCGAGGCGACCTCGCGCAGCATCTGCGCGCCCATGTTCTCGAACTTGTCGGAGAGCTCGATCTCCTTGGCGACGGTCACGCCGTCCTTGGAGCTGCGCGGCGCGCCGAACGACTTGTCCATGACGACGTTGCGACCCTTGGGGCCGAGCGTCACCTTGACGGTGTCGGCGAGAATGTCGACGCCACGCAGCATCTTGCTGCGGGCATCGGTATTGAATCTGATTTCCTTAGCAGCCATCGCTGTCTGGCCTCCTCAACTACGTTTCGATCGATCTGGCTAGGCGGCCTTGCTGGCTGCGCCCGACTTCTCGACGATGCCCATGATGTCGAACTCCTTCATGATCAACAGCTCGTCGCCGTCGATCTTGACCTCGGTGCCCGACCACTTGCCGAACAGAACCGTGTCGCCCGCGCGAACATCCGGCTCGATCCGCTTGCCGCTGTCGTCGCGCGCGCCTGGCCCGACTGCCAGCACCTCGCCCTGCATCGGCTTCTCTTTGGCGGTATCGGGGATGATCACGCCGCCGGGCGTGCGCTCTTCCTCGTCGATCCGGCGGACCACCACCCGATCGTGCAACGGCTTGATGTGCATTGAAACCTCCGTGCGTCCCATATGGGCAACGGGCGCTCGTGCGCCCGGTTGGCTCGCGTGCCATGCTGATTGTTAGCACTCTCGTCTGGTGAGTGCCAGGCGGCATATAGGCGCCGTGCCGAGGCCTGTCAACGGTGCCGTCGAGATTTTTCCAGACCGGGCTGGACCAGCGTCGCGAGCCCGAATTGCTCGCTGGCGCGGGCGTGCTCCGCAGGCTCAATTGCGACCTTAAGTAGGGTCCGCTCGCCGCGGTCGCAACGGCTCAGCACGGTGCCGTGCCGGTATAGCCAGGCCAGCCCGGCGCCGTCGCTGGCATCCAGATCCAGCTCGACCACGCGGGCCGTGCTGGCGAAGCGGCGGTCCAGCTCGGCCAGCAGCCCATCCAACCCCTGGCCGGTGCGCGCCGAGACGAGCACGACCTCGGGATTGCGCGCCGCGTCGGCGGCCATGCGCGCCGCCTCCTCTTCCGACAGCAGATCGACCTTGTTCCAGCACTCGAGCAGACGCCCCTCGCCGATCAGGTGCTCCAGCCCGAGATCGTGCACCACCTCGAGCACATCGGCCTGCTGCGCCGAGCTCTCGGGATGGGCGATGTCGCGCACATGGATCACCAGGTCGGCGGTCTGCACCTCCTCGAGCGTGGCGCGGAACGCGGCGATCAGATCGGTCGGCAGCTGCGCGATAAAGCCGACCGTATCGGACAGGATCGCCTGCCGGCCCGACGGCAGGGCCACGAGCCGCATGGTCGGGTCGAGGGTCGCGAACAGCTGGTCACGGGCGCCGACCGTGGAGCCTGTCAGGCGGTTGAACAGGGTCGACTTGCCGGCATTGGTGTAGCCGACCAGCGCGATCACCGGGTAGGGCACGCGCTGGCGCGCCTGCCGATGCAGTCCGCGGGTCCGCTTGACCGCCTCGAGGTCGCGCTTGATCCGGTCGATCCGCTCGTCGATCCGACGTCGGTCGAGCTCGATCTGGGATTCGCCGGGACCGCCGACGAAGCCGAGGCTGCCGCGCTGGCGCTCGAGGTGGGTCCAGGAGCGGACCAGACGCGAGCGCTGATAGGTCAGCGCGGCCAGCTCGACCTGCAGGCCACCCTCCTTGGTCTTGGCCCGTGCGCCGAAGATCTCCAGGATCAGCCCGGTGCGGTCGATCACCTTGCATTTCCAGGCGCGCTCCAGATTGCGCTGCTGCACCGGGCTGAGCGCGGCATCGACAATCACCAGCCCGATCGCCTGCTCGGCAATCTGCTCGCCAAGCACGCGCACCTTGCCGAGACCGATCAGGGTGGCGGGACTCGGCCGACGCAGCGGCACGACCGCCGCGTCGACCACCTCGAGGTCGATCGCCCGGCTCAGCCCAATCGCTTCGGCCAGGCGCCCCTCTTCGGTGCGCGCGAGCCCGTGTCCCGGCCAACGCGGATGCAGGACCAGCGCCCGCTGCCGGGCGCCTTCCTGGCCAAGCGCTTGCCCGCTGTCCTGCAACGGCTGGTGCCATCGGCAGCCAGGCTGCTCAGCGGGCGGCAGGTGCTGCGGCCGCCGCCTCTTCGGCGCTCGGCTCATAGAGACGCACGACAGTCGATGGCATCACCGTTGACACGGCGTGCTTGTAGACCAGCTGAACGTGCCCGTCGCGTCTCAGCAGCAGGGAGAAGTTGTCGAACGAGCTGATCACACCCTGCAGTTTCACGCCGTTGATCAAGAAGATCGTAACCGGGATCTTGTTCTTGCGAATGTGATTCAAAAACACGTCCTGCACATTCTGTGTCTTCTCGGCGGACATAACGCTGACCCTTTCTTCTTGTTACACGGCGGGGACGGTGACCGTCCGACCACCTTCCTCCTAACATTGGTCGGCCGCGCATCCTAACCAGACCAGTCGGCGAGACCGGAGTTCGGCGCCGCGCGATCGCAGGTACAACCTCGAAGCTTTAACCACGTACCACAACCTTTGCCCAGCACATTAGCGCAGAACTATCAACCATTGATTTGCCGGCTCACCCACACATCCTGGGGTCGAACGGCGGCCGCCAGCGACCCGACATGGTCACCATAGAGTGCCATCAGGCGTCGTACCACGGGTCCGGGCCGGCCATCGCCGATCGGCTGCTGATCGATCGCGACCACCGGCAGCAGCCAGGAGGTGGTGCTGGACAGCGCCGCCTCGCTCGCCGCCCGGGCTTCGTCCGGGCTGAACGGACGCTCGACCACCTCGATATCTGCGCGCGCAGCAAGCTCGAGGATCAGGGACCGGGTGATGCCGGCCAGAACCCGCGCCCCGAGCGGATGGGTGATCAGCCGTCCGGACCGATCGACGATATAGGCATTGGAGGAGGTACCCTCCGTCACCATGCCGTCCGGGTCGACCAGCCATGCCTCACGACAGCCACGCTCGGCCGCCTGCCGACGCGCCAGCACATTGGGCAAGAGGCCGATCGCCTTGATGTCGCAGCGCCCCCAGCGCTGGTCGGGCAGCGTGATCACGCCGACGCCGCCCGTGACCTCGGCCTCATCGGGAAAGGCCGGCGCGCGCGCCGTCACGACCAGCGAGGGCCGGATATCGGCAGCACACAGATGCCTGCGCGGGGCCACCCCGCGGGTCACCTGCAGATAGAGCACGCCCGTGCTCAAACGGTTGCGCCGCCAGACCTCGCGGAGCACGGCGCGCAACGCGCCGGGCGCCATCGGTTGCGGCATGTCGAGCGCCGCGAGCGAGCGCGCCAGGCGGGCGAGGTGACGATCGAGGTCGCACGGTCGTCCGCGCACGACCTTGACGACCTCGTACACCCCGTCGGCGAACTGATAGCCCCGATCCTCGATCGCGATCGGCCCGCCGCCGGCTCTGTCGCACAAGGGGCGGTACCGGCCGTTCACATAAGCGATGCGGGCCATCGGCTCATCCCAAAGCGGCCTCAGAAATAGTCGACCCGCACGGCGAACAGCTTTTCGACCTTCTTGAGCGCGCTCGCCCGGGCGGCGATGATCACCCGGTCATGCGCCCGGATCACCGTATCGGCGCGCGGCGTGATCATCTGATTGTCGCGCAGGATCGCGCCGACCAGCACGCCGCTCGGCAGCCGCGCGTCGCGCAGGGTCTGGCCGACCAGCGGCGAGGTCTCGAGCGCCTCGGCCTCGAGCACCTCGGCTTCACCGTCGCGCAGCGAATAGGCCGACTTGATCCGGCCACGACGGACATGGCGCAGCACGCTCGACACGGTCGCCTCGCGCGGACTGATCGTGACGTCGATCGCCAGCGAGCTGAGCAGCGGCGCGTAGGCGGTATTGTTGATCAGGGTCAGCGCGCGGTGGCAGCCATACCGCTTGGCCAGCAGCGCCGCCATGATGTTGATCTCGTCATTGTTGGTGACGCTGACGATCGCCTCGGCCGCCGCCAGATTGGCCTCCTCGAGAATCTCCGGCTCGCGGATGTCGCCATGCAGCACCACGGTGGACGACAGCCGGTCCGCCACATGGCGCGCCCGTGCGGCATCGAGCTCGACCAGGGTGAGCGTCGTGTGGGCGCGATAGGCCTCGAGCGATTCGGCGAGGAACAGGCCGATATTGCCGCCCCCTGCAATCACGATCCGCTCGGCCATCTTCTCCTCGTGGCCGAACGCGCGCATCGCCCGGGCGGTGTGGCTGGTCTCGACCACCGAATAGACCTCGTCGCCGGCGATCAGATGGTCGTCGCCGGTCGGCACGAACAGATGGCCGTCGCGGATGATGCCGACGCAGATCAGGTGGAGGTCCGGGAACAGGAAGGTCAGCTGTCGCAGCGGCGTGTCCAGGATCGGGCATTCCGGGCCACAGCGCGCCGCGATCAGACGCACCCGATCCTCGGCAAACGGGGTCACCTCGGTCGCGCCCGGCACCTCGAGCCGACGGGCGATGGCGCGCGCGACCTCGAGCTCGGGCGAGATGATCACGTCGATCGGCATATGCTCGCGCCGGAACAGGTCGTGCCAGCGGCTCTGCAGATAGCTCTGGTGCCGAACCCGGGCGATCTTGGTCGGGATGTTGAACAGCGAATGCGCGATCTGGCAGGTGACCATATTGACCTCGTCGGCATTGGTCACCGCGATCAGAATCTCGGCATCTCGGGCGCCGGCCTGCTCCAGCACCTCGGGATGCGAGGCAAAGCCGGTAATCGCCTGGATGTCCAGGCTCTCACCGATCTTCTGGGTCAGCTCCTGGCGCTGGTCGATCACCGTGACGTCATTGCCGACCCCCGCCAGATAGCGGGCGATGTTGTAGCCGACCTGGCCGGCGCCGCAGACGATGATCTTCATCGGCGGGGGCCGCTCACCGGTGCCAACGCGGGCTCGCGTGTGGTTCAGTCATCGGCGGAGATGTTGAGTGATTTCAACTTGCGGTGCAATGCTGATCGCTCCATGCCGACGAACCCGGCGGTGCGCGAGATGTTGCCGCTGAACCGCTCGAGCTGCGCCTGCAGATAGGCGCGCTCGAAGTGCTCGCGCGCCTCCCGGATCGGCATGACCATGAGCTCGCCGTTGGAGTTCGGGCTGAGGCTCGCGGTGGTCTCCTCGATCAACTCCGGCGGCAGGCAGTCGATCCCGATGTCCGCGCGCGCATCGCCGGGCGCCATGATCAGCAGCCATTCGAGCACGTTGCGCAGCTGACGGACATTGCCGGGCCAGCTGGCCGATTGGAACAGGGCCAGCGCATCGGCCGCCAGGTTGCGGATCGGCAGACCGGATGCCTCCGCGGCGCGCGCCATGAAATATTCCGTCAGCATCGGGATGTCGGCCCGTCGCTCCGACAGCGGCGGCACCGGAATCGGCACGACATTGAGGCGATAGTACAGATCCTCGCGGAATCGGCCGGCGGCGATCTCCGCCAGGAGATCGCGATTGCTCGCGGCAATCACGCGCACGTCGACCTGAACCGGCCGCTGGCCGCCGAGCCGCGTGAAGCTCTGCTCCTGGAGCACCCGCAAGATCTTGCCCTGGGTCTCGAGCGGCATGTCGGCGACCTCGTCGAGCAGCAAGGTGCCGCCGTGGGCACGCTCGAACGTGCCGAGCTGGCGCGGCCGATCGGGTCCCAAAAAGCCCGCCTCACAGCCGAACAGCTCGACCTCCATGCGCTCGGGCGCCATGGTCGCGGCGTTGATCACCACAAACGGCGCTTCGGCACGGCGCGAGCTGGCGTGAATCAGGCGCGCGACCACCTCCTTGCCCACACCCGGCGGACCGGTGATCAGCACCCGGCTGCCGGTCAGCGCGACCCGTTGGATCGCGTTGCGCACCTGCTGCATCGCGCTCGACCTGCCGATCAGCTCGCGGTCGTCGCCGAGCTTGAGCTTGAGCTCGGCATTTTCACGCTTGAGCCGCGTGGACTCCCGCGCCCGCTCGATCAGGAGGAGCAGCCGATCGGCATTGAACGGCTTTTCCAGAAAGTCGTAGGCACCCTTCTTGATCGCCTTGACCGCGGTCTCGATCGTGCCGTGCCCGCTGATCACGATGACGGGCACCTCGGGCCAGGTCTGCTTGATGTGCTCGAGCACCTCGAGACCGTCGAGCTTCGACCCCTCCAGCCAGATGTCGAGCAGCACCACGGCCGGCGCGCGCGCCTCGATCTCGGCGAGCGCCGCCGCGCCTTCGGCGGCATGGCGCACGCCATAGCCTTCATCACCGAGAATGGCCGCGATCGCCTGGCGCACGGCGCGCTCGTCATCAACGATCAGGATCTCGGCATTCATCTGGGACTTAGCCATGGTTCGTAGTGGTAAACACGGTAGACTGGTCGATGTTCACTCGGCCGCCGTGCCGCTCACCGCCTGGCCGATCGGAAAGGCCAGCTCGACCGAGGCCCCCCCGGTCGGGCGATTGCGCAGCACCAAGCTGCCGCCATGCTCTTCCATGATCTTCTTGACGATCGCAAGCCCGAGCCCGGTGCCATGGGCACGGGTGGTGACATAGGGCTCGGTGAGTCGCTCCGGCAGCTCGGATGGTAGGCCACGGCCATTGTCCTGGACCTCGATCAGGCAGAACTGGCCGGTCTCCCGCAGCTGCGCCACAATGCGACCCGGCGAGCGATCCGCCGTCTCGTTCTCCATGCGCTCCTCGATCGAATTCCACCGCGTTCTGGAGCAGATTGGTGAGCGCCTGCGCAACCTGCCCGGCATCACAATACAGCTGAACGTCTCGCTCAGGAAGCTGCGTTGCGAACCGAATCTCAGGCCGCGCATGCTCTTGCATCTGGACCGCCTGGCGCACCAGCTGGTTGGCGGATTCGTGGGCGAACTGCGGCGCCGGCATCCGCGCGAACGCCGAGAACTCGTTGATCAGCCGACCGATATTGTCGACCTGGCGCACGATCGTATCGGCGCTGCTCGCGAAGGATTCCGGATCCCGCTCGATCTGCGGCAGGTACTTGCGCTTGAGCCGCTCGGCCGACAGACGGATCGGGGTCAGGGGATTCTTGATCTCATGGGCGATGCGGCGCGCGATCTCGGCCCAGGCCGCCTTGCGCTGCGCCGCCAGAAGCTCGGTCAGGTCATCGAAGGTCACGACGAAGCCAGCGATCCCGGTGGCGTCCTGCTGGGCGGCGATCCGTGCCAGCAGACGGTGCGCGCGATCGCCCCGAATCAGCTCGAGCTGCGCTACTGCCGGCCGATCCGGGCTGGCCGAGACCTGGGCGAGCAGGCCGCCGAGCTCGGGCATCACCGCGATCAGGGGCCGGCCGGTCAGGATCGCCGGCTCCTGGCCGATAAAGTCGGCCGCCGAGCGATTCGGCAAGGTGATCCGGCCGCGCGCGTCGAGGCCGATCACGCCGGACGACACGCCGCCGATCACCGCCTCGGTGAACCGGCGCCGCTGGTCGAGCTGGTTGTTGGCATTGATCAGCTCGGAGCGCTGGCTGGCCAGCTGATCGGTCATCCGGTTGAAGGCACGCGACAGGCTGTCGATCTCGCTGGCCTCCTCGATCTCCGGCACGCGCGCGGTCAGATCGCCGGCGCGCACCCGGTCGGCGGCGCGGATCAGATGGGCGATCGGCGTCGCCAGGCTGTCGGCGAAGGTCAGGCCGACCCAGACCGCGGCCAGCAGCAGCAGCAGCGCGACCACCCCAAAGATCACGGCGAAGGTCACCTGAATGCCGGCGCGACGCAGCTCCAGCGTCCGATACTCGTCGATCGCGGCGCGCGTGCGGTCCATGTAGTTGAGCACGCGCGAATCGACGAAACGGCCGACGAACAGATACGCGTCGATGAAGTTGTCGAGCCGGACCAGCGCCCGCACGCGGTCCTCGGTATCGCCGGTCAGCACGACGACCTCGCCGCGCAACGCTTTCTCGAGCGCCGCCTGGGGCAAGCGCTCCATCTCGAGCCCGAAGCTCAGGCCGGTGCGGGCGATGATGTCGCCATTGCTCTGGAACACGATCGCCTCGGTCAGCGAGCGCAGCACCGCCTGCGCATCCAGCAGGCGCTGGAACAGGCCGCCCCCTTCGAGCAGCATGGCCGGGCCGTCCCGATTGAGGTCGGCCGCCATAGCCAGGGCGTCGGCGCGGATCACCTCCTTGTGCTCTTCGAGATAGGCCTGGGCGACGTTCATCGAGTTGGTCAGCGCGCCGCTGATCCGCTCGCTGAACCAGGCCTCCAGGCCATAGTGCAAGAACATCACGGAGAACACGGCGACCACGATCGCCGGTGCCACGGCCACCAGGCTGAACAGAGCCACCAGCCGGCCATGCAGGCGCGAGCCGGCCGAGCCCCGCCAGCGCGCCACGATCAGATGCGCCAGGCGGCGCACGATCACGACGCCGAGCAGCAGCAGCAGGATCAGATCGAGGTAGAGCAGGCCGAGCACCAGCTCGACGTCGGCGCCGACGCTGAGCGTGCCGGACAGCACCACATAGGTAGCCAGCCCCGACATGGTCGCGGCGACCGTCAGGACGAGCGCCAGCACCCGGGCCAGGTGAGGCCGTCGCAACCATGCGGCCACCCGGGCGAGCGTCGGGCGGGAGATCGTCGCCAACGAACGCGCCATGTCGGCTCTGGCCAAAATCTCCTTGGGCGAGGTCCCCAGGCCTCGATCCGCCTATCGTGACCCGCGCATCACCTGAATGTCCAGCTCGCGAATCTTCTTGCGCAGGGTGTTGCGATTGAGCCCCAGCACCGCTGCCGCCTGCAGCTGATTGCCGCGGGTGGCCGCCAGTACCTTGGCGATCAGCGGCCGCTCGACCTCGCGCACGACCCGGCCATGCAGGCCGGCCGGCGGCAGGCCGCCTTCGGGCCGATCGAACAGCTCGTCGAGATGGCGCGCGACCGCACCGCCGAGATCGGCGCCATTCTCCTCGAGGAACGCATCGCCCGGCACGCCCTCGCGCAGCTCGGCGTCGACCACGTCGGCGCCGATCGTGTCCTGGGCATACAGCACGCACAGCCGGCGGATCAGGTTCTCGAGCTCGCGCACATTGCCCGGCCAGTGATGGCTCATCAGCCGCTCCATGGCACCGGGCTCGATGGTCTTGAGCGGCAGGCCCTCGGTCCGCGCGCGCACCAGAAAATGCTGCACCAGGGGCGGAATGTCCTCGGCGCGCTCGCGCAGCGGCGGCAGCCGCAGCGGCACCACGTTGAGACGATAGAACAGATCCTCGCGGAACAGCGCCTGGCTGACCAGGTGGCGCAGGTCGCGGTGGGTCGCGGCGATGATCCGCAGGTTCGCCTTGATCGGGGTGCGGCCGCCGACCGGCATGAACTCGCCCGACTGCAGCACCCGCAGCAGACGGGTCTGCGCCTCGAGCGGCATGTCGCCGATCTCGTCGAGGAACAGCGTGCCGCCCTCGGCCTGCTCGAAGCGGCCGACCTTGCGCGCATTGGCGCCGGTGAACGCGCCCTTCTCGTGGCCGAACAGCTCGCTCTCGATCAGCTCGCGCGGGATCGCCGCCATGTTGACCGCGACGAACGGGCCGCCGCGGCGTTTGCCGTAGTCGTGCATGGCGCGCGCCACCAGCTCCTTGCCGGTGCCGGATTCGCCGTTGATCATGATGGTCAGATCGATGCCCATCAGGCGCGCGATCGCCCGGTAGATCTCCTGCATCGGCTGCGAGCGGCCGATGATCGGCAGCTGCTCCTCGAACCGGCCGGGATCGATCGGCTCGATCAGCGGCGTGCGCGGCAGCGCCAGAGCGCGCTTGACCATCGTCAGCAGATTGGTCAGGTCGAACGGCTTGGGCAGGTAGTCGAACGCGCCCCGCTCGGTCGCGCGCACCGCGGTCAAGAGCGTGTTCTGGGCGCTCATCATGATGATCGGCAAGGTCGGCCGGCGATGCTTGATGCGCGGCAACAGGTCGAGCGCGTTCTCGTCCGGCAGGACCACGTCCAGGATGGCGACGTCGCCGCTGCCGTCCTCGATCCAGCGCCAAAGGGTCGCGGCGGTGCCGGTGGCCTGGATGCGATAGCCTTGACGGGTCAGGGCACGCGAGATCACGGTACGGATCGCGGAGTCGTCGTCGGCCAGCAAAACGTTGGGTTCCGCCATGTCCTACCTTCTCACGTCGCGTGCCGGCCGGCCGCCCGATAGGCGGGCAATCGGACCCTGAACAGCGCCCCGCGCGCCTGGTTTTGAAACTCGATCACGCCGCCGTGGTCGCCCACGATCTTGGCCGCGAGCGACAGGCCGAGGCCGGTGCCCACGCGCTTGCTCGAGACGAACGGCTCGAACAGATGGGCCACCATCTCCTCGCTGACGCCCGGGCCGTTGTCGCCAACCTCGACCAGGATCGGCAGTTCGACCCGCTCGCGGCTGTTGGCGACCCGCATGGACAGGCCATGCGTGTACTGGGTCGAGATCCTGATCTCGCCGTCCTCGGCCGGCGCCGCCTCGACCGCATTCTTGACCAGGTTGAGGAACACCTGGACCAGCTGGTCGTGATCGCCGTCGACCTCGGGCAGCGAGGGGTCGTAACGCTCGACGAACCTCGCACGCCGACCGAAGCCGGTCTCGCTCACCCGCCTGACCCGCTCCAGGACCTGGTAGATGTTGACCGCGCGGCGCTCGATCGGCGTGCCGTCGGCAAAGGCCTCCATGCGGTCGACCAGGGCGCAGATCCGATCGGTCTCGTCGCAGATCAGCCGGATCAGCGGTCGCTCGTCCTCGGCGGTGTTGGCCTCCAGGAGCTGCGCGGCGCCCCGAATCCCCGAGAGCGGATTCTTGACCTCGTGCGCCAGGGTCGCGCCGAGCCCGGCGACCGCGCGCGCGCCGCCGCGGTGCGTCAGCTGCCGGTTCAGTCGCTGCGCCACCGAGCAGGGGTGCAGCACGATCAGGCGATCGCCGCGCCGCTCGTCGAGCAGCGACACGTGCACGTCGACCAGGCACGGCTGACCGCGGCTCAGCAACAGCTCGACGCCATAGTCGGAGACGCCGCTGCCGCCCTCGCCGACCCGCCGGATCAGATCCAGCAACGGACTGTCGAAGGGCAGGAGATCGATCAGCCGGCGCGCCTCGAGAACCGCCCTGCTGACGCCGAGCAGCTGCTCGCCAGCCGGGTTGACGAACACGATCGCGAGCTCACGGTCGACGGCGAGCACGGCGCTCGACATCGCATTCAGCACCGTTCGGGCATAGGCGCCCGCGCCGTCGCGTGCCATCGCCGCCTCCGTCATGCAGCCAGCCGCGCGCCGCCGAGCGCGTTTTCTCGCGTGGTTATGATTTGACCAATCCTCGGAATTGCCTAAAAGGCAGGCAGAAAGATAAGCCGAGCCCTTCTCGTTGGCAAGCGCCTTCGGTGGAAGCGCTACCAGCCCCGCGATTCCTGCCTCCAGCCGCCTCACGCCTGGGCATGGGACGCCCGGGAGACGCCCGGGGGATGCGATGCTTGGCAGCAGCGCGGCGAGCGCCTAGCTTGCGCCGCGCGCTGGCAACCCGCATGCGGAGAAGGCCTTGGCAAAGTGCGTCAGCCTGGTGGTGGCATCGGGCCGCGGCGAGCGCTTCGGCGGCGCGCTGCCCAAGCAGTACCAGCGGCTTGCCGGCCGTACGGTCCTGCGCCACTGCCTGGAGACGTTCGCCCATCATCCGCGGGTCGGCGGCGTGCGCGTGGCGATCCATCCCGACGATCGCGCGCTGTACGACGATGCGGCCCAGGGGCTGCGGCTGCTGGAGCCTGTGCACGGCGGCGCCAGCAGACAGGAATCGGTGCGCCTCGGCCTGGAAAGCCTGGCTGACGACCCGCCCGAGCTCGTGCTGATCCATGACGGCGTGCGGGCGCTGGTGGCGCCGGGCCTGATCGACCGGGTGATCGATCGCCTGCAGACCGAGGCGGCGGTGCTGCCGGCCCTGCCGGTGACCGATACGCTGAAGCGGGTCGAGCGGCGCGCGGTTGCCGGCACGGTCGACCGGACCGGGCTGTATCGCGCACAGACGCCCCAGGGCTTTCGCTACCCTGCGATCCTGGAGGCTCATCGCGCCTTCGCCGGGCAGAGCATGACCGACGACTGCGCGCTGGCCGAGGCCGCCGGCCTGACCGTCTCCGTGGTCGCCGGCGAGGAGAGCAACCTCAAGATCACCGAGCCGGCCGATCTCGCGCGCGCCGGGCAGCTCCTGGCCGGCAGCCTGCGGCCGCGCACCGGCCTGGGTTTCGATGTGCATCGTCTGGCACCCGGCGAGGGCATGATGCTGATGGCTGTCTACCTGCCGGGGCCGTGGCGCCTGATCGGGCATTCCGATGCCGATGTCGGGCTGCATGCGCTGACCGATGCGCTGCTCGGCGCGCTCGGCGCGGGCGATATCGGCAGCCATTTCCCGCCGAGCGAGCAGCGCTGGGCCGGCGCGGATTCCGCGGTGTTCCTGTGCCACGCCCGCGATCTCGTCGCGGCGGCCGGCGGCATGATCGAGCATGTCGACGCCACCTTGATCTGCGAGCAGCCCAAGATCGGGCCGCACCGGCCGGCCATGGTCGCGCGGGTGGCGGAGCTGCTGGCGATCGCGCCGGCGCGGGTCAGCATCAAGGCGACCACCAGCGAACGCCTCGGCTTCACCGGCCGGGGCGAGGGCATCGCGGCCCAGGCGGTCGCCACGGTGTGCCTCCCGGGCTGATGCCGGCGACCGGTCTGCGTGCAACCGACCCGGCGTGGCTGGTCGCGACCTGGTTCGGCACCGGCCGGCTGCCGGGCGTGCCCGGCACCTGGGCCTCGCTCGCGGCCATACCCTTTGCCGTGGCCTTTTGCTGGCTGGGAGGCCCCGCGCTCCTGGTGATCGCGGCGCTCGCCTTGTTCGGCCTGGGGGTGTGGGCGACCGAGCGTTACATGGCGGCGTTCGGCGTGCACGATCCGGGCGCCGTGGTCGTCGACGAGGTGATCGGACAATGGCTCACGCTCGCCTTCTTGCCGGTCACGCCGGTCGCCTATGCCCTCGGATTCGTGCTGTTCCGGATCGCCGACGTGGTCAAGCCCTGGCCCGCCGACTGGATCGATCGCAAGATGGCGGGTGCTGCCTGGGTCCTGCTCGACGACGTGGTCGCCGGCATCTATGCGGGCCTTGCCGCGCTGCTGGTGCTATGGGTGCTGCCATGACATTTCCCGACGCGAGCCTGGCGCTGGCCAGGCAGCTGCTTGCTGCCTGCGAGGCGCGCGGCTGGCACCTGGCGACCGCCGAATCCTGCACCGGCGGCCTGATCATCGGCTGCCTGACCGAGATCGCCGGCTCCTCGAGCGTGGTCGAGCGCGGCTATGTGACCTACGACAACCGCGCCAAGCAGGAGGTGCTGGGCGTGTCGACATGGCTGCTGCAAAGCGGTCGGGGCGGTCAGCGAGGAGGTCGCGCGCGCCATGGCCGAGGGCGCCCGCGAGCGGGCCGCGGTCGATCTGGCGATCGCGGTGACCGGCATCGCGGGGCCAGGCGGCGCCACGCCGACCAAGCCGGTCGGCCTGGTGCACATGGCGGTCGCTGTGCGCGATCGAGCCGACCCTGCACGCCAGGGAAATCTTTGCCGGCGATCGATCGGCGGTGCGTCTCGCTACGGTGGATGCGGCGCTGCAGCTCGCCCTGCAGGCCCTGCCCTCGACCTAGCGGGGACCCGGTCGTGACGGTCTCGATGGTCACCTTCAAGCGCGGTATCGTCGTTTTCTGGGCGCTCTGGTGGCTGCTGGCGTTCCTCACCGACCTCAGCGTGATTGCGGCCCCGTGGCTGCCGCATACCAACTATCCGGGCCTGGTCGAAGCGCTTGCGCCCTATGACCCGCCGGGCTGGCTACCGCCGGCGCTGTTCGTGGGCATCATCGCGTGGTCCCTGCTCTCGACCCTGCTGCTCGGCCTGGCCGCGAGCACGCCGGCGCAGCCCTCGACGCGCTGGCTGCGCCGGGTCAATACGGCGTTCATCGCGTCACTGGGCCTGTGGCTGGCATTCCTCCTGGCCGACCAGGTCGCCATGAAGTTCGAGCTCGAGGGGAATCACATGGTCCAGGGCGGCTTTCAGCTGCTCTGCCTCATGGCGATCCATCTGTTGCCAAACGATTGAGCCGGCGACCCTGCGGCCTACTCGCTCGCGCGCACCTTGACGTAGGAACCCGGCGCGTCCTCGAGCGGCGTGAGCTTGCCGTCGCCCGGGTCGCGCGCTGGCACCTTCTTGCCGCTGCGCCGGGAAAGCCAGGCCATCCAGTCGGGCCACCACGAGCCGGCGTGCTGCTCGGCGCCCGCCAGCCAGGTCTCCGGATCGGGCGGCAGCTTGGCATTCGTCCAATAGCCGTATTTGTTGGCAGCCGGCGGATTGACGATGCCGGCGATATGGCCTGAGGCACCGAGCACGAACCGCTTCGAGCCTCCGAACGCCTGGGTGCCGGCATAGCATGAGTGCCAGGGCGCGATGTGGTCTTCCTTGGTGGCCAGGAGATAGGTCGGCGTCCCAACCTTGCGAAGATCGATCGGCGCGCCGGCCAGCACCAGCTCGCCCGGCTTCATCAGCCGGTTCTGGCGATACATGTTGCGCAGATACCAGACCAGCATGGTCGCCGGCAGGCGGGTCGAGTCGGCGTTCCAGTAGAGCAGGTCGAACGGCGGCGGCTCGCGGCCCATCAGGTAGTTGTTGACCACGAACGACCAGATCAGGTCGTTCTCGCGCATCAGGTTGAACATGTCGGCCATGTGGTGGCCTTCGAGATAGCCCTTCTCGGCGACGTGGCTCTCGATCTTGGCGAGCTGCTGGTCGTCGATGAAGACGCTGACCTCGCCGACCTCCTTGA
The DNA here is from genome assembly GCA_963731495.1 of uncultured Alphaproteobacteria bacterium. GTDB lineage: Bacteria > Pseudomonadota > Alphaproteobacteria > Geminicoccales > Geminicoccaceae > DASUGG01. The sequence continues at coordinate 33,770 of CAVSVZ010000064.1, read as the reverse complement.
AGTCGAACAGCGAGGCGAGGAAGGTCGCGGCCTTGATCCGATCGTCGCCCTTGGCGGCAAGCCACGCGAGCATGGCGCTGACCAGGATGCCGCCGATGCAAAAGCCGAGGATGCCCGCCTCGCGCTCACCCGTCGCCTTGGCGATCGCATCGAGTGCTGCCAGCGGGCCTTCGAGCATGTAGTCCTGAAAGTCCTTGTGGGCGAGCTCGCGCCGCGGGTTGACCCAGGAGATCACGAACACGGTCAGGCCCTGATCGACGCACCATTTGATCAGGCTGTTCCTCGGCTGCAGGTCGAGCACGTAGAACTTGTTGATCCAGGGCGGCACGATCAGCAGCGGGCGCTGATACACCTGCGCGGTGCTCGGCGCATATTGGATCAGCTGGATCAGATCGTTCTGAAAGACCACCTTGCCTCGTGTCGTGGCGACGTTGCGGCCGACCTCGAACGCCTCGGGGTCGGCCATGGTGATCTGCAGCCGCCCCTTGCCGCGCTCCAGATCGTCCAGCAGGTGCTGCAGGCCCTCGATCAGATTGCGGCCCTCGGTCTCCCGGGTCTTGCGCAGCACCGCCGGATTGGTGAGCACGAAATTGCTGGGCGCGGTCGCGCTGATGAACTGCCTGGTATAGAAGTCGACCTTGCGGCGATCGCGCGGCTCGAGGCCCTCGACCTCGTGCACCAGGTGGCGCAGCCAGTCGGCCGAGAGCAGATAGGACTGCTTGATCACATCGAAGACCAGCCCTTCGGTCCAGGCAGGGTCGGCAAAGCGGCGATCGCCCCGCCTGGCGCTTGCGCTCGGCGCCGCGGGCTCGCCCAGCAGCCGGTTCATGGTGGCTTGCCAGAGACCGAGATTGGCCTGCCACAGCTTGGCCTGCGCCTCGGCCAGCTTGCCGGGATCGGCCATCAGCTTGCCGGTCAGCTCGAGAAAGGCGTGGCCGATCGAGAGCGGATCGACGATCGAGAAGCCGTCCTCGGCCTGGCGCTGCCAGAAGGCCTCGACGATCCGCTTGGCCTGCTCGGCGAACGTCGCCACCTGGTCGCCGCTGAGCGGTGCCTCGGCGTCGCGGCCTTGCCCTGTGCTCGAGGGGCTGTCCGGTCTGTTGCTCATCGGCCCTCCCCGGCCGTCCTCATGCGCCGCCCGTCCCGATGCGCCGCTGTTGCGTTTGGGTCGAAGACGCCTACCATAAGCGCGCGAGCATGTGGGGGGCATCATGCAAACAAAAAGCGCGCGCCGGCGGCGGTCGAGCGCGGGGACGGATCGTTGAGCCATGTCGGCGTTGCAGATCGCCGGCCTCGTCAAGAGCTATGGTGACGTCGTCGCCCTGAACGGGCTGGACCTCGAGGTCGCGGAAGGCGAGTTCTTCGTGATCCTGGGGCCGAGCGCTGCCGGCAAGACCACCACCTTGCGCGCGGTCGCCGGGCTCGAGCGGGCCGACGCCGGCCACATCGTGTTCGCCGGCCACGACGTGACCCATGCCGCGGTCCAGGGCCGCAACATGGCGATGATCTTTCAGACCTTCGCCCTCTACCCGCATCTCTCGACCTTCGACAACCTCGCCTATCCGCTGCGCGAGAGCCGGGTCGCATCGGCCGAGCTGCGCAGGCGGGTCGGCGAGATCGCCGACATGCTCGGCATCGGCCACACGCTCGTGCGCAAACCCGGCACCCTGTCCGGCGGCGAGCAGCAGCGGGTCGCGATCGGCCGCGCCCTGATCCAGCGGCCCAAGCTTTTGCTGCTCGACGAGCCGCTGACCAATCTCGACGCCAAGCTGCGCCACGACACCCGCGCCGAGTTCAAGCGGCTGCACCGCGAGCTCGGCATGACCATGGTGTACGCCACCCCCGACCAGCTCGAGGCGCTGACCATGGGCGAGCGGATCGCCGTGCTGCGCGAGGGTCGGGTGGTCCAGACCGGCACGCCCGAGGACCTCTATCTGCGTCCGATCGACCAGTTCGTCGCGACCATGGTCGGTGCGCCGCCGATGAACCTGGTGCCGGGCAAGGTCACGAACGGAACCGAAGGACCGGTGATCGAGCTGCCGTTCGCCCGGCTCGACGGATCGCGCTGGCGCGATCTTCCGAGCGGCACCGATGTGCTGTTCGGCATCCGGCCACACGATCTGACGCCGGCCGCCGGGACCGGCGCTCCGGACTTTCGCGCCAAGGTGCATCTGACCGAGCCGCTCGGCGACATGACGGTGATCGATGTCGAGGCCAAGGGCGCGGTGCTAAAGATGGCGCTGCCGGAAGAGCAGGCGATCGCCTACGACGTCGGCGACGAGCTGGCGCTGTGCCTGTCGCTCGCCGATGCCCACCTGTTCGACCGGGAAAGCGGGGCCGCGCTCGAGGGGATTTGACAAGCAGGGTCGGCTCGGCTCAGTTCTAGCCAGCAAGAATGACAAGAAAGGAACCAACAATGCGACAATCAGGGATCATGGGGCTTGCCGTCGTGGTCGGCACCACCGCCGGCCTGCTGAGCGCCAGCACCGCCTGGAGCCCGGCGTTGGGCAAGGACATCACGCTGGTCATGGCGGCACCCGACTGGCCGCCGACCCGGTTCATGCAGGAAGAAGCGGATCGCAGCTACAAGGCGCCATCCGGCAACAACGTCAAGCTGGCGATCGACTTCATCCCGTGGCCGAGCTTCTACGAGCGCGTCGCGGCGTCGCTGACCTCGGGCGAGCAGAAGTACACCATGCTGGTGACCGACAGCCAGTGGCTCGGCTCGTTCATCGAGGGCGGCTACTACCTGAAGCTCAACGACTACATCGCGGCGGACCCCGAGATGCAGGCGGTCATGAAGGACCTGCACCCGGCGCTGATCTCGGCGTACTCGACCTATCCGCACATCCCGGTCGCCGACCTCAAGGAGTATCCGGACCCGAACGCCAACTACTACGGCTTTCCGCAGATGCCGGACACCTACGTGACCTGGTATCGCGAGGATCTGTTCTGCAACGAGACGGAGCGCGCCAACTTCGAGGCGAAGTACGGTAAGCCCCTGCCCTGCACCTACGAGGAGTGGGAGGACGTCGACTGGGATACCTTCCAGCAGATCGGCGAATTCTTCCACCGCGCCAAGGGTGACCAGCTCGGCGACGGCACGGCCGACGACGATTTTTATGGCATCGCCTACCAGGCCGGGAAGGGCTACGACTTCTCGACCATGGCGATCAACGCCTTCATCTGGCAGTACGGCGGCGGCATCTGGGACGAGTCCAAGGCGCCCGAAGGACAGGCCGAGGGCGTGGTCAACTCGCCGACCGCGGTCGAGGCCCTCGAGCATTATCTGAAGCTGTTGCAGTACATGCCACCGGCCTATCAGACCGGCCAGATGGACATCTTCCAGATCCAGGAGCTGTTCATGCAGGGCAAGGTCGCGGCGATCATCGACTGGGTCGGCCTGGGCGAGCCGGTGCTCGACCCCTCGACCTCGAAAGTCAGCGACAAGGCGGCGTTCGGGGTCGCGCCGGGGCTGCGTCAGGCCGACGGCTCGATCAGCCGCTGGGCCAATATCGGCGGCCAGCCGTTCGTCCTGACCACCTGGAACGACGACGAGACGGTCAAGGAGGCGCTCGACTTCGTGAAGTGGTGGGAGTCCACGGACGTTCAGAAGAAGTTCGCCCAGAACGGCGGCCAATCCGGCCTGCAAAGCGTCATGGCGTTGCCCGAGTACAACGACTACCGGCCATGGAACCGGGCGCACGTCGCGATGCTGCCCTGGCAGCGTGATGTCTGGCACATCCCCGAGTTCTTCGAGCTGCTGACCCAGCAGCAGGAAGAGTTCGACAAGGCGATTACCGGTCAGGTCTCCGCCCAGGAGGCGCTGGACAGCGTCGCCGAGTACCAGCAGGAGGTCCTCGAAGACGCTGGCCGTATCGAATAGGGCCAACGGGGAGCCGGTCCGCCGGCTCCCCTCCCGCCTGCACCTGCGCCGAAGATCCCAAGCTCCATGGCCCAGTCCACCACCGCAGCCGCCCTGCCCGGCGGCGAGCAGCGCGCGGGCTTTCTCGCCTGGCTGATGGCGCCCGAGCGGCGCGGCCCGCTGCTGGTCACGCCGGCGATCGCCATGCTGGTCGTGATGAACATCTTCCCGCTGCTGTGGTCGCTTGGGCCTCAGCTTCTTCAACTACCGCGCCAACCGCCTGGCGGCGCCGAGCTTTCGCTGGTTCAGCAATTTCGAGCGGGTGCTGACCGACGACACGGTCTGGGAGCGGTTCCAGACCACGGCGGTGATCGTCGGCTCGAGCGTGCTGCTGCAACTGGTGGTGGGCTTCTTGCTGGCGCTTCTGTTCGAGAAGGCGTTTCCGCTGCGGCGCATCCTCTTGATGCTGGTGCTGACCCCGATGATGCTCTCGTTCGTCGCGGTCGGCGTGTTCTTCAAGCTGTTCTACGAGCCGACCTTCGGGCTGGTAAGCCAGCTCATCTCGGTCTTCACGGGCGAGCCGTTCGTCGTGCTCGCGACGCCGGCCGGCGCACTGACCGGCATCGTGATCGCCGACGCCTGGATGTGGTCGCCGTTCGTCATGCTGCTGGTGCTGGCCGGCCTGGTCAGCGTGCCGAGATACCTGTACGAGGCCGCCGAGATCGACCGCGCCTCGTGGTGGCGGCGCTTTCGCACGATCACCTTCCCCTACATCAAGGGGTTGCTGCTGCTGGCGATCCTGTTCCGCACGATCGAGACCTTCAAGCTGTTCGACATCGTCTACATCATCACCGAAGGCGGTCCGGGCTCGTCGACCGAGACGATCGCGGTCTATGTCTACCGGCTGGCCTTCCAGTATTTCCGCACCAGCCAGGCCTCGGCGCTCGCCTACATCGTGCTGTTCGTGGTGATCGTGCTGACCAGCCTCTATCTCTACGCCGTGCGGCGTACCAGCGAGGCCACCTGAGATGGCAAGACCCAGGCGCGCGCGCACGCTCGGAACGGCCGGATGGCTGTGGACCGCGTTCGCCGGCGTGATCGCGCTGATCTATTTCTTTCCGGTTCTCTGGATCATCCTGACGGCATTCAAGACGCGCACCGACGCGCTCGCCGTGCCGGCCAAGTTCCTGTTCACGCCGACGCTGAACAACTTCACCCGCGTGTTTTCGCGGGCCGCGATCGGCGGCGAGGAGGCGTTCAGCACCGGCTTCGACCTGTTCTTCTTCAACTCGATCTTCATTGCCGGCAGCAGCGTCATGCTCGCCCTGATCATCGGCACGCTGGCCGCCTACGGTTTCTCGCGCTATCCGCTGCGCGGCAACGACACCTACATGTTCATCATCCTGACCACGCGGATGCTGCCGCCGATCGTGGTGATCATCCCGATCTTCCTGATGTTCCGGGTGACCGGCCTTTCCGGCACCTATGTCGGCATCATCCTGCTGTATACGGCGTTCAACCTTCCGTTCTCGATCTGGATGATCAAGAGCTTCTTCGACGAGCTGAATCCGGAGGTCGAGGACGCCGCCCGCATGGACGGCAGCTCCGAGACCCGCGTGTTCTGGCGGATATGCCTGCCGCAGGTCACCGCCGGGCTGGCGGCGACCGCGGTGTTCGCCCTGATCCTGACCTGGAACGAGTTCCTGTTCGCGCTCCTGTTGACCGGCACGGAGACCCGCACGGTGCCGGTCGCCATGGCGCGCACGATCGGCGGCGAGGTCGGCGTCGACTGGGGCCTGCTCGCCGCCATTGTCTGCCTGTTCCTGATCCCGGTGTTCTTCGTGACCTTCGTGCTGCAGAACCAGCTGCTGCGCGGCGTCACCTTCGGCACCATCCGGCGCTGATATGGCCACGTCTGCCTTCGCTTCCCGAGATCGGGCTTGACATCGTGATGCCGTTCGGCCGCATCCTTGGCCCGATCTTGTTCGGAGCTCGAGCATGAACGCGGCCCGCTTTGCCCGCAGCCTTGTCGAGGACGGCGTCGACCCCAAGCTGGCGCAGTCGCTCGCCGAGCACCTCGCCGACGAGATCGACCGCACGGTGGCGACCAAGGAGCATGTCGAGGTGGTCGTGAGCCGCGAGGTCCAGCAGTTGCGGGTCGAGATGCACGAGGAGTTTCAGCGCTCCGATACGCGCGTCACCGACCGTCTCGACGGCTTTCAAAACGAGATGACGCGGCGCTTCGATGCGTTCCAACATCAGATCACGCAGCGGCTCGACAGCCAGGCGCGTTGGCTGGGCACCTCGCTCATCGTCCTCTTCCTCGCGGTGCTCGGCAACATCCTGAAGGATTTTCTGAGGTAGCACGTGGCCGATATCGCGCTCCGCAAGGTCACCAAGCGGTTCGACCGGCTGGTCGCGGTCGATGCGGTCGATCTCGACGTGGCGCCGGGCGAGGTGGTCTGCCTGCTCGGGCCTTCGGGCTGCGGCAAGACCACGACCCTGCGGATGATCGCGGGCCTCGAATACGTCAGCGAGGGCGAGATCAGGCTCGCCGGCCGGCTGGTCAACCCGCTGCCGGCCCGCGAGCGCAACGTCGCCATGGCCTTTCAGTTCTATGCGCTCTACCCGAACCTCACCGTGCGCGAGAACCTCGCTTTTCCGCTGCACGCCGAGCGGGTCGGCAGCGCCGAGATCGAGCGGCGCGTGCGCCACGTCAGCGAGGTGCTGCAGCTCAGCCACATCCTCGGGCGTCGGCCGGGACAGCTGGCCGAGGGCGAGAAGCAGCGGGTCGCGGTCGGCCGCTCGATCATCCGCGATGCGGTCTGCTTCCTGTTCGACGAGCCGCTCTCGCGCCTGGACGTACAGCTGCGCGAGACCATGCGGGGCCAGATCAAGGAGGTCCTGGAGGGCCTCAACAAGGCCACGGTGATCGTCACCCACGACCAGCTCGAGGCCCTGACCATGGCGGATCGGATCGCGGTCATGCGGCTCGGCAAGATCGAGCAGATCGCGAGCCCGCACGACATCTTCGCCAGACCGGCCAACCTGTTCGTGGCGGGCTTCATCGGCACGCCGCAGATGAACCTGATCGAGGCCGTGGTCGAGCAGCGGACCGAGCGCGAGGCGCGGCTGAGATCCGGCAATCAACGTCTCAGCCTGCCGCTCGACGGCGCAGGCGACGGACTGGCGGAGGGCAGCAAGGTCACGCTGGGGATCAGGCCGCGCGCCTTCGATCTGGCTGACCGGCCCGACGAGACGACCTTGTCCGCGACGGTCGATATCGTCGAGCCGATGGGTGCCGAGACCCTGCTGCACGTGCTCGCCGACGGCAAGGATCTGCGCGCCGTGGTTGATCGCCGGGTGCGCATGCCGGTCGGCGCCACGGTCCATGTGCGCCTGCGCCGCAGCCAGACCCACGTCTTCGCTGCCGATGGCACGCGGCTTGCGATCGGCGATGCCGAGCGGAGGGTCCCGGCATGAGCGAGCGGGCCGAGACGCGGGGCAGGGCCCCGGGCATGAGCGCTGCGACCGCGCGCTCGATCGAGTATGCGATCATCGCCCTTTGCCTGGCGTCGCTCGCGATGATTTTTCAGCCGTTCTCGCTGACCCTCTACGGGATCGGCGCGGGCCTCGTGGTGCTCGGCGCCTTGGCGTTCAACCTGATTCCGCACTGCCGGCCCGGCGTGCCGGTGCGCTCGCTGCTGAAGGTCGCCCTGCTCATCCTGATCATCCTGGTGGTGGCGCTTGCGCTCGCGATCGGCGCGGCCTGGCTCTACGCCTGGTATCTCGAAGTCTCGCGCTGAGGGCCTCGCCGCCGGGGCCTCCTTGGCTCGGCTCGGCTATCCGGTCGGAATCGTGATCACCGGCAGCTGGGCCCCGCCGCTCTTCTCGACCAGATTGAGCAGCAACAGCAGGACGCTGAACACGCGCTTGGCGTCATAGTTGCGATCGTCGATCCAGTACCAGGTGCCCCGATACTCCACCGCCACAAACGCATTCAGAGGCGACAGCAGCTGCGACTCGACCGACAGGTCAGGCAGCAAGGGGAGCTCCGCGGGGCTCGCCTGGGTCGGATACGTCCTTCCCTCGGCGACGTCGCCGCCCGGAACCTCGATCTGGGCGGCGAGATTGTTCAGGATCTCCAGGAGAGAACGCGTGTAGATCTTGATCTCGCCGGCCTGGCCGGTACCGAAGCCGAACCGGATCGGGAAGGAGTTCTTGCTCGGGTCCAGCCCGAGCAGATCGAGCAGACGCGCCGCCCGGGCATCGAGCGGCCGACCGACATGGTCGGCGACCAGCAGATAGGCGGTGCGGCGGCCGGGCTCGGACTCGAAGCGAAAGCCCAGGACGCCGTCGGCACGCAGCTGCCGATCAACTGCAGCACCTCGACGAACGCGGCATCGACCCGGCCGATACCGCTGGTATCCGGCGACCAGTTGCGCAGGCCATTGATCGACTGCACGCCGAGACCGAGCGTGAGCGCGGCGGGCCCGCCGGTCGCGAGCATGGCGAACAGCTCGCTCGGCGGAATCGGGGTCAGCATCAGCCGGGCGAAATCGTCGCCCCTGATCGGTGTATAGGTCGCGGTCGGGCGATCGCTGAAGGTGCCGCCGACCCCGAAGCTGACATCATCGGACAGATCGAAGGTGTCGGTGAAGAAGTTGGAGCGCAGATCGACCCTGCCCTCCAGGGTGTAGCCCGCCACCAGCTGGCTGACCGTGACCAGGCTCGGCGCGTCGGCGTAGCGAAGCTTGACGATGTTCAGCAGAGTCTCGCGCTTCGAGGCATCGGCCAGCGCGGCGGCGTAGTCGAGCCGGTCCCGCCCGACCGTGGCCGGGCCGATGCTGGAGCAGCCGAGCAAGCCCAGCACCAGCGCCAGCGCGAGCAGGCAGCGAACCATCGGGAGACTTCGAAGGGGCGGGATCAAGAGGCGACTTCTCCTAACCCCAAACAGTCTGAGGCACCGCCTATTCCGCATCGCTGACCGGCACGCGCGACGCATCGGGCTCTTCGCCGGACACGACGCTGCGCACGCTTGACGCCTTGCATCTGGCAACCTTCCCGACGGCCCGCACGCGGATTGGGGGCCTCGACTGCTGACCTCCGACCAGCGCCTCCAGGAGGCTGCGGATGCGGCGGCATGAGGCGACCGGCTTCCCGCCCCCACTCTCGGTCGGCCGCTTCTTCTTAATTTTGATGAAGATGTCGCCGAGATCTCTATGATACATGCTTAACTATATCTTACCCGTTGCCGTTAACGATAAATATTTGACAACCTCCGGAGATCGTTTGATTTTCGGTGGATTGTATCCGTGCGCTGGCCCATCCTCCTCTTCTTGTATTTGGCGTTTGCGTGCTGTTCGCGACCCAGGCGGTCTCGGCCAAGGAATCTGCCGCGCATGAGGCCGTGTCGGTACGGCAGCCAGCACGCCCCGGCGCCCGTGCGGCATCGGGACATGGTCGCCGAGGCGCTGAAGCAGACCGCTGAGCAACCCCTGCACTTCCTGATGTCGGCCGGGCCGATCTGGGCGTCGCGCTATCTAACTGCGGTACCCTGGTATGGCTGGGCGATCGTGCCGGTGCTGGCCTATCGGGAGTGGCGCCAGTGGCCCTCTAAGCGCTGGTGGGACCCGCCGCTCGACGCGGCTTTCCTCCTGCTCGGCACGATCGTCGCGACCTGGCAGCGGGGCGGCAGCCTCAACCTGCTCACGCTGCGCTGGCAGCAGCGGCCGGCGCCGCAGGGCGCTGCTTGCCCCGCGTCAGGCCTGATCGGGCGACGGATCACGCCTCTCCCCTCCCCTCGATAGCACGCGCAACCCATAACGATGGCTCTGGCGGGGCCGGCTGGTATGGTGACCGCCCACCACGCCCGCGCGCCCCGCGGCGCCGTCACGGGCATGAGGAGGAGCGAGGCCGGCAGGTGAGCAATACCAACACGTTTCAGATCGCCGTGTTTCCGGGCGATGGCATCGGCGAGGAAGTGATGGCCGCCTGCCTGGCGGTCCTGGCGGCGTTGCAGGAGCGGGTCGGCGGCTTTCGCCTGGTGACCGAGGTCCTGCCGGGCGGGGCGGCTCTGTACCGCGACACCGGCACGGCCCTCTCGGACGAGCATTTTCGCAAGGCCGAAGCGGCCGATGCGATCCTGTTCGGCGCCATGGGCCTGCCCGATGTGCGCTATCCCGACGGCACCGAGATCGCGCCGCATCTGGTGATGCGCCGCGAGTTCGGCCTGTATGCGGGCGTCCGGCCCGTCAAAAGCTTCGCCAACAGCCGCACGGCGCTGGCCGACCCGCGCGCAGCCGAGATCGACCTCGTGATCCTGCGGGAATCGACCGAGGGCCTGTTCGCCTCGCACGGCAAGGGCGTGGTCGAGGACGACATGGTCGCGCGCGAAACCCTGGTGATCACCCGGCCGACCTGCGAGCGCCTGTTCGACTTCGCCTGCCGTCTGGCGATGCGGCGCAAGGAGCGCGGAGGCAAGGGCCGGGTCACCTGCGTCGACAAGGCGAATGTGTTCGCGTCGATGGCGTTCTTCCGAAAGATTTTTGACGAGCGCACCAGAAACTTTCCGGCGCTCGGGGCCGACCACCACTATGTCGACGCGATGGCGCTCGATCTGGTGCGCAAGCCCTGGACCTTCGATGTGCTGGTCATGGAGAACATGTTCGGCGACATCCTCTCGGATCTGGGTGCTGCGTTGGTCGGCGGCATGGGCATGGCGCCCTGCGGCGAGATCGGCGATCGAGCACGGCCTGTTCCAGCCGGCGCACGGCTCGGCGCCCGACATCGCCGGCACCGACCAGGCCAATCCGACCGCGATGCTGCTCTCTGCGGGCCTGATGCTGGACTGGCTCGGCCAGCAGCACGGCGAGCCGACCTGCATAGAAGCGGCCATGCGCCTGGAGGCCGCGATCGACCAAGGCTATCGGTCAGGCGCGATCCGGCCGATCGAACAGGGCGGCGATCAGACCACCACCGAGGTCGGCCGGGCCCTGATCGGCCTGCTCTAGCATCGACGCAGCCCCGGCCCCGGTCCGAGCGCACGAGAAAAAATCACGGCCGCCTGTCACACGTGGCGGATCCATCTCGTCATATCTTCGGGAAACCTTCCTGACGATGGAGATGATCATGACCCCGAGACTGAACCCGTTTGCCGCTGCGCCCGCGCTCATGCGGTCGTGGCTCGACTTCGGCCAGGGCGTCAGCCAGGGCGGCCTGGAAGACAGCCTGATGGAGCTGGTGAAGATCCGCGCCTCCCAGATCAATGCCTGCGCTCGTTGCCTTCACATGCACACGACCGACGCCCGCAGGCAGGGCGAGAGCGAGGAGCGCATCTATCTGCTCGACGCGTGGCGCGAATCGCCGCTCTATAGCGAGCGGGAACGCGCCGCGCTTGCCTGGACCGAGGCCTTGACCCGGGTCTCGCAGACGCATGCGCCCGACGACGTCTATCAGGCGCTCAAGGCGCAGTTCACCGAGCAGGAGCAGGTCACGCTCACCTTGCTGATCGTCGCGATCAACGGCTGGAACCGGATCCAGGTCGGCTTTCGCGGCGTTCATCCGGTCGGCGAGCGGCAGGCGGCCTGACATGTCCGGGCACGACGCGGCCGCCAGCTTCGATCCGCTGCGCCCGCGACTGATCCGCGTCGCCTACCGGATGCTGGGATCGGTCGCGGACGCGGAAGATGTGGTCCAGGAGGCGTTCTTGCGCTGGTTCGACGCCGATCGCGATGCGGTGCGTGAGCCCGAAGCGTTCCTGCGCCGCGTCGTGACCCGGCTTTGCCTCGACCACCTCAAGTCCGCGCGCCACCGGCGCGAGACCTATGTCGGGCCCTGGCTGCCGGAACCGGTGGTCGAGGCGGCCGAGGACGAGGTCGACGATGTCACCCAGCCGTTGATGATGGCGCTCGAGCGCCTGTCGCCGCCGGAGCGCGCTGCCTTTCTCGTGCACGACGTGTTCGGCGTCAGCTTCGAGGAGATCGCCGAGACGATCGAGCGCGGCTGGCGACCTGCCGCCAGCTCGCCAGCCGCGCTCGAACCCATGTCCGGGCCGCGCGGCCGCGCTTCGACGTGCCCTGGGAACGCGGCCTCGAGATCGCCGCCGCGTTCTTCGCGGCGACCCGCCATGGCGACATGCAGGCCCTGCGCTCCCTAGGCGGTGGCTTTGCCTGAGAGCGCATAGAGCCCGAACATCTCGGTGCGCATCCGCTCGGGTGCCAGGCGCGCCATCAGCGAGCGCGCGGCCGACTGGGCCGGCCCGACGAACGCACCGATCACGCAGCCCAGGATGTAAAACCACAGCTTGCTCTCGACCAGCAGGATCAGGGTGCCGGCGATCAACAGCCAGGCGACCGCAATCAGGATGGTGCGCCCGGGTCCGATCGCGTCGTCGACCCAGCCAAACGCGGCGGCGCCGAGCCCCGATGCGACGTTCAGCAGGATGGCGAACACCAGCACTTCCTCGGTGTTCATGCCGAAGCGCGCTGCGGCGTAGATCCCGCCGAAGATGAACAGGGTGTTGAGCCCGTCCGTGTAGATCATGCGGGCCAGCAGAAAGCGGGTAATGTTGCGATGCCGGGCGAGATTGCGAAACGTGGCCATCAGATTGGCGAGGCCACGCACGACCGCCTGCTTCATCGCCAGGCCGCTGCTCGGCTGGTCGGGGGTGAACAGGAACATCGGAATCGCGAACAGCAGATACCACAGCGAGACCAGGATGGCGCTCGCCCGCGCCGGCGCGGCGTCCGAAGCGCTCAGCAGGCCGAACAGCGGGTCGGCAGGCCAGATCAGCAGGACCAGCGTGGTTGCGAGGCAGGCGAGCCCGCCGGCATAGCCGGTCGCAAACGCCCAGCCGGAGACCCGACCGAGCATCGGGCGGGGCGCGAGATCCGGCAGCATGGCATTGTAGAACACCTGGCCGAGCTCGTACGCGGCGTTGGCGATGCCGACCAGGATCAGCGCCCGCAACGCGAAGCTCGGGTGCGGCTCGACGGTCCAAAGACCGAGCCCGACGACGATGCAGATCATGCTGAACAGGAAGATCCAGGGCTTGCGCCGGCCGCCGAGATCGGCGATCGCCCCGAAGATCGGCGCCAGCACCGCCACCACCAGGCCGGAGATGCTGATCGCGGAGCCCCATTCGGCGGTCGCCTGGTCGGGCGAGCTGGCAAGCGCTCTCGTGAAATAGTTGGCGAAGACAAAGGTCACAACGATCGTCGGAAAGGCGCTGTTCGCCCAGTCGAACAGGCACCACGCGACCACGCCGCGCACATCCTTCGAGGTCGCCCGATCGCCACGGCCAAGCGCGAGTCCATGCTCCACTAGGCGATGGCTCCGGCCGCAACGGCAGAACGAGAAAGGATCATCAGGATCATCCGGGCGACCATGATTCCGACTACGCATTGCTCATAAAGCGACGCAATTCGCCAGTCTGTATGCGTACTAATTGATATTTTCCCTACCGGCATGACTTGCGCACCACCATAATCCGAGGGTATTCGAGAATCATGACAGCCTCAGACGAGACATGAACAGTCCGATACAACCACCCGCCGGTGCGGAGATCATGGCGTGTCACGATTGTGGCCTCCTGCACCATATGCGAGCGCTGCGCGAGGGCGCCGCCGCCAGCTGCACGCGCTGCGGCGCGGTACTGTTCCGGCGCAAAGCGAACAGCATCGATCGTGCGCTGATGCTGACGCTGGCCGCGCTGATCCTGTTCGTGATCGCCAACAGCTTTCCGTTCCTGACCTTCAAGCTCGAGGGACGGGCGACCACCAGCACCCTGTCGACCGGGGTGATCCAGCTGTACCAGGACGGGATGTGGCCGCTGGCGGCGCTGGTGTTCGGCGCCACGATCCTGGTACCGCTCGCCAAGCTTCTGGCGACCGCCTATGTCCTGCTGCCGTTGCGCTTCGGCCGTCGGGTCTGGGGCCTTGCTCAGGTGTTTCGGGCGGCCGAGATCATGCACCCCTGGGCGATGATGGAGGTCTTCCTGCTCGGGGTTATCGTCGCCTATGTCAAGCTGTCCGATCTGGCCAAGCTGGAGCTCGGGATCGCGCTGATCGCCTTCATCGCGCTGATCCTGACCATGATCGCCGCCGAGGTCGCGCTCGACCCGCGCGAGGTCTGGGCATCGCCTAGGACGCCAGGCAACGGCCAAAGCGCTGCGTCCTTCGGCCTCAAGGTCGCTGGTCAGCTGTCACGCCTGCGACCAGCTGTGCCACGTGGCCTCACCCGGCCATGGCGCGCGCTGCCCGCGCTGTGGCGCGGCACTGCATCGGCGCAAGCCGCACAGCCTGGCGCGCACCTGGGCGCTGATCATCGCCGCCTGCATCCTCTACGTCCCGGCCAATGTGCTGCCGGTCATGACCGTGACCTCGTTCGGCCAGGGCGAGCCGGACACGATCCTGAGCGGCGTCAAGGTGCTGATCCAAGCAGGGATGTGGCCCGTGGCGCTTTTGGTGTTCTTCGCCAGCATCACCGTGCCGGTGATCAAGATCATTGCCATGATCTTTCTTCTGATCTCGATACAACGGCGCTCGCACTGGCGGCCGCGCGATCGCACCGTGCTCTATCGTGTGGTCGAATCGGTCGGCCGCTGGTCGATGGTCGACGTCTTCATGATCTCGATTCTGGTGGCGCTGGTAAATCTCGGCGCGATTGCCTCGATCGCACCGGGGCCGGGTGCCATCGCATTCGCCTCGGTCGTCATCCTCACGATGATCGCAGCCATGACCTTTGACCCCAGATTGATCTGGGATGCCCAGGAGAGCACCCGTGATGGGCAACAAACCGTCCACGCATAGCTCGAGCGGCGATCCATCGAGCCGCGAGCTGCCAAGGCGCGATGTCGACGCCGTGCCCGAGGCCGAGGTCACGACCTCGCGCGGCATCTCGATCGTCTGGCTGGTACCGCTGGTCGCGGCCGCGATCGGCATCTGGCTGGCCTATACGACCCTGCAGGAACGCGGGCCTACGATCACCATCACCTTCGACAACGCCGAGGGCCTCGAGCCCGGCAAGACCAAGATCAAATACAAGGACGTCGAGGTCGGCACGGTCGCGGGCGTCAAAATCAGCGAAGACCTCCAGCGGATCGTGGTCACCGCCGAAATGGTCAAGGAGGCCGAGACCTACCTTGCCGAAGGCACGCGCTTTTGGGTGGTGAGCCCGAGGCTGGGGGCCGGCGGGGTCTCGGAACTCGGCACGCTGGTCTCGGGCGTCTATATCGGGGTCGATCCGAAGCAGGGCGAGCCCGTATACACTTTTTCGGGACTTGCCGAGCCGCCGCTGATCACCTCCGATACGCCGGGACGGCACTATACCCTGCATGCCACGACCCGGGGATCGATCTCGCGCGGCTCGCCCGTCTATTTCCGCGGCATCGAGGTCGGCCAGGTGGTCGACTACAAGCTGGCCGACGACGAGCGCACGCTCGATTTCAAGGTGTTCGTGCGTGCACCGCATGACGAGCTCGTTGAGGACAACAGCCGCTTCTGGAATGCCAGCGGGTTTCATGCCTCGCTCGGTGCCAACGGCGTCCAGATTTCCACCGAATCCGTCCAGGCTCTGCTCTCCGGCGGCATCGCCTTTGAGACCCCGACAGGCGCCAGCCCGGGCAAACCCAGCCCGGAGGGCACCGTGTTCACGCTGTACGATAGCTACGAGAGCGTGGCCCAGGCCGGCTTCACCACGAAGGTGCCCTACCTCGTTCAATTCGATGGGTCGGTGCGTGGCCTGAGCCCCGGCGCACCCGTCGAGTTCAGGGGCATGCGGGTCGGCACGGTCAGCGACGTCGGGCTGCAGATCGATGTGGCCGATGAGAGCATCCGCATCCCGGTCACGATCGAGATCGAGCCGCAGCGGATCGCCTTCACCGGCCTGACCGGGGACAATCCCTACCACGAGGAGCCTTATCTGCTGATGGAGAAGCTGGTCGAGCGCGGCCTGCGTGCGCAGCTGCAATCCGGCAACCTTCTGACCGGCCAGCTGCTGGTCGATCTCGGCTTCCATCCGAAGGCGGCGGCAGCCAAGCTGGACCGCGGTGGCGAATATCCGGAAATCCCTTCGGTCCCGTCGGAGATCGACGCCTTGACCACGTCGGTCAACGGCGTGCTGACCGAGCTGGCGTCCTTGCCGTTGGCCGATCTGGTGCAGGAGCTGCGCAGCACCGTGCAAAACGTCAACCAGCTGGTCTCTTCACCGCAGACCGGGGAGACCCTCGAGGCGCTCAAGGGCACGGCAACCGAGCTGCAGACCCTGGTGCAGACCGTGGACAAGCAGCTCGGGCCGCTCATGACCCAGATTCAGGGCACGCTCGCTACAGCCGACGGCATGGTCGGCTCGGATTCCCAGATTCGCTATGATCTCAATTCCGCGCTCACGGAGCTGGCCGGCGCGGCACGCTCGATTCGCGTGTTCGCCGACTATCTCGAACGTCATCCCGAGGCGCTGCTACGCGGCAAGCCAGGGTACGCAAACCAATGAGCCAAGCCATGCGCCTTTCCAACTGTCTTGCCGCCGCGGTGGTGCTTCTGATCGCTGCTTGCAGCGGGACGCCGCCGACCCAGTTCTACACGCTCTCCAACATGCAGCTGCCTCCGCGGGATGCGATCACCGCCAATACCACGGTCGGGGTTGGCCCGGTCGTGCTGCCGGACTACCTGGACCGGCCGCAGATCGTCACCCGTGCGAGCGGCAATCGGATGATGCTCGCGGATTTCAGCTCCTGGGTCGAGCCGATCAAGGGCATGTTCACCCGCGTCCTGGTGCAGAATCTGTCCTCGCTGCTGGCCACCGAGAACGTGGTCACGCTGCCGCAGCGGCGCCCGACGCGGCTCGATTATCAGGTCGAGGTCGACGTCATCCGGTTCGACGCCGATCTCAAAGGCCGCGCCGTGCTCGACGCCAACTGGAAGGTGTATGGCAAGGACGGCGACCGGCTGCTCGAGGAAGGTCGCTCGACGATCGTCGAGCCGGCCGCGGAGCCCGACAGCTATGAGGCCGTTGTCGCTGCCATGAGCAGCGCGCTGGGTCAGATGAGCGCCGCGATCGCCAGCGCCATCGAGCAGCACCGGCCAGGCTAGTCATCCCCGACCTCACACTCGCTGCACCCGTCCGACCCCCGCTGCCCTTCCAATCGGAGGCGTGTGTGCACGGGGTCGCGCAAATCGGCTTTGCCCGCGGCGGCCAGGGCACCCGTCTGGCGAGACTGTACCAGCAGGCGCCGCTGCGCGTGCTGTTCCCGCACGCGCCGGCCGGCGATCCGCCGCACGCAGTGCTGGTCACCACCAGCGGCGGCCTGGTCGGCGGCGACCGGCTCGAGGTCGAGATCGGCACGGCACAGAACGCCATGGCGCTGGTCACGACCCAGGCGGCCGAAAAGGTCTATCGCAGCACAGGTGCATCAGCCACCCTCGAGGTGGCGCTTCAGGCCAGTACCGGCGCCTGGCTGGAGTGGTGCCCCCAGGAGACCATCCTGTTCGATCGCGCGCGGCTGCGGCGCAGCACCGTGTTGCAGCTCGAGCCGGGGGCACGCGTGCTCGCCGGCGAGATCCTGGTGTTCGGTCGGCGCGCTCATGGCGAACAGCTGCGCACCGGCTCGCTGCGCGACCTGTGGCAGGTGCGGGTCGACCATCGTCTGGTCTGGGCGGACGCGCTGCGGCTCGAGGGCGACCTCGCTGCGCAGCTGGCCGCGCCGTTCGGCTTCGCCGGCGCCACCGCATGTGCGACCTTGATCTATGCCGGCGCCGACGCGGCAAGATGGCTCGAGCCGATGCATGACCTGGTCGCCGGTGACCGTGCCGGCCAGCGCTCCGGCGTCACCTGCCTGCCCGGCCTGCTGCTGTGCCGCTGGCTGGCCGAGGATGCGGCCCGCCTCCGGGCCCGCTTCATGCGCGCCTGGACTGGCTTGCGTCACGCCGCGGCAGGTTTGCCGGCCACGGCTCCGGCAACCTGGGACTGCTGATTCGGCGGGCATGCCGCCCAAAGTTCAGGCAGCCAATCCTACAAGCACGCTGTTGACCGGGCCGGACCGACCGATCGCAGGTGCGTGGCCGCCACATGGCACGAAAGCTGCAGACACTTCGCCACATCAACTCGAAGCTGGCGGAGGAAGCCTATGCCGAAGTCCTTGAGGAGCCGTCTGGCACTGCTCGGCGCGGTCGCGTCGCTGACGCTATTGCCGGGTGGGCTCCAGGCGCAAGAAGGAGAGCCCATCAAAGTCGGCGTGCTGCACTCGCTCTCAGGCACCATGGCGATCAGCGAGACCACGTTGAAAGACGTCATGCTGATGCTGATCGAGCAGCAGAACGCGAAAGGCGGCCTGCTGGGCCGGCCCCTGGAGGCGGTGGTGGTCGACCCGGCCTCGGACTGGCCGCTGTTCGCCGAGAAGGCACGCGAGCTGATCGAGGGGGAGAAGGTGGACGTGGTGTTCGGCTGCTGGACCTCGGTCTCGCGCAAGTCCGTCCTGCCGGTGTTCGAGGAGCTGAACGGTCTGCTGTTCTATCCGGTCCAGTACGAGGGCGAGGAGAGCTCGCGCAACGTCTTCTATACGGGTGCTGCTCCCAATCAGCAGGCGATCCCGGCGGTCGAGTACCTGATGAGCGAGGACGGCGGCGGCGCCGAGCGCTTCGTGCTGCTGGGCACCGACTACGTCTATCCGCGTACGACCAACAAGATCCTGCGCGCGTTCCTCAACGCCAATGGTGTCGGCGATGAGGACATCATGGAGACCTACACGCCGTTCGGCCATTCCGACTGGCAGACCATCGTCGCGGACGTGAAGGAGTTCGCCTCCCAGGGCAAGCAGACCGCGATCGTCTCGACCATCAATGGCGACGCCAACGTGCCGTTCTACAAGGAGCTGGCCAACCAGGGCGTCGATGCTTCGGAGCTGCCGGTGGTGGCGTTCTCGGTCGGCGAGGAGGAGCTGTCCGGCATCGACACGTCCGATCTGGTCGGCCATCTCGCCGCCTGGAACTACTTCATGTCGGTCGACACCCCGGAGAACGAGGAGTTCATCGCGGCCTGGCACGACTTCATCAAGGACGACGCCCGGGTCACCAACGACCCGATGGAGGCCCACTATATCGGCTTCAACATGTGGGTGCAGGCGGTCGAGCAGGCCGGCACCACCGACGTCGACGCGGTCCGCCAGGCGATGTACGGCCAGAAGGTCAAGAACCTGACCGGCGGCATCGCGGTCATGAACACCAACCACCACCTGTCCAAGCCGGTCCTGATCGGCGAGATCCAGGCGGACGGCCAGTTCGAGACGGTGTGGGAGACCGACGGCGTGGTCGCGGGCGACGCCTGGTCCGACTACATCCCCGAAAGCGCCAAGCTGACCGCGGACTGGACCTATCCGTGGGTGTGCGGCAACTGCGAGAGCCCGAAGTACGCGGCCGCCGAATGATCGACGCCGCCTGATGCCCCATCGCTCTGGCCGGGCCCGAACAGCCCGGCCAGGGTCACCAAAAGAAACCAATCGCCCATGACCGCTCGAAAGCTCGCCGGGTTCCTGCTCGCCGGCCTCGGCCTTTTGGCGATGGCCCTCGGGCTCTACTTGATGATCACGGCGCGCGCACAGGCTCAGACCTTCGACGCGGCGCTCGACGCTCTCGACGCCCCGTCGTTCGCCGACAAGGAGGCGGCGATCGAGACGTTCGCCGCCATCGATGACGACCGGGTCGTCCCGGTTCTGGTCGCGGTGGAGGACGGCCGGCTGTTCCGCCGCAATGAGGACGGCCTGTTCGTGATCGGCGAGAAACGCGGCAGGGCCTATGAGCTGACCGCCGTGCTCACGGGTGAGCCGCTGGGCGAGGCGCCCAGCCGCGATCTGGAGAAGGTCAAGGTCAACAACAAGCTGCGCGGCGCCATCAAGGCCGTGCTCGGTCGGCTTCAGCTGGGCAACCCCGATCCCGCCAAGCGCCTGGCCGCGGTCGAGAACATGCTGCGCGAGCGCTCCGCAGAGGCCGCCGATCAGCTTCGTGCAGCGCTGGAGGAGGAGACCGATCCGGCGGTGCGCGACGCGATGGCCTTCGGTCTCGCAGCCATGGACCTCCAGAGCGACGACAAGGCCGAGCAGCTGGCCGCAATCGAGCTGCTCTCGAACTCGTTCGATCCGCAGGCCCGTGCGATGCTCGGCCAGGCGGCGCTGAACGCCTCGGACGAGGAGGTGCGCGAGGCAGCCGAGGCGGCGATCCAGGCGACCGAGCGCCAGCGCTGGCTGCTCGACCTGGCCGCCAATTTCTACCAGGGCATCTCGCTCGGCTCGATCCTGCTGCTCGCCGCGATCGGGCTCGCGATCACCTTCGGCGTGATGGGCGTGATCAACATGGCCCATGGCGAGATGATCATGCTCGGCGCGTACAGCACCTTCGTCGTGCAGGAGCTGTTTCGCGCCTTCCTGCCGTTCTCGGTCTTCGACTACTACCTGGTGGCGGCGATTCCGGTCGCCTTCCTGGTCGCGGGCGCGGTCGGCGTCGCGGTCGAGCGTGGTCTGATCCGCTTTCTCTACGGCCGGCCCCTGGAGACCCTGCTCGCGACCTGGGGCCTGAGCCTGATCCTGCAGCAGATCGTCCGGATGATCTTCGGCGCGCCCAACCGGGCGGTCGCCAATCCCAGCTGGATGTCGGGCGGCATCGAGCTGGTCGGCGGCATCGTGCTGACCTACAACCGGCTGGTGATCATCGCCTTTTGCCTGGCGGTGCTCGCGGCGATCGCGCTGCTCCTGCGCTATTCCAGCTTCGGCCTGCAGATGCGCGCGGTGACCCAGAACCGCGCCATGGCGAGCACCATGGGCATCAACACAGCGAGGGTCGATGCCCTGACCTTCGGGCTCGGCTCGGGCGTCGCTGGCATGGGCGGCGTGGCGCTCAGCCAGATCGGCAATGTCAGCCCCAATCTCGGCCAGCTCTACATCGTCGACAGCTTCATGGTGGTGGTGTTCGGCGGCGTCGGCCAGCTTGCCGGCACCTTCGTCGGCGCGATGACGCTCGGCGTGATCAACAAGTTCCTCGAGCCGGTGGCCGGTGCGGTGCTCGGCAAGGTTGCCGTGCTGGTGCTGATCATCCTGTTCATCCAGCGCCGGCCGCAGGGCCTGTTCGCGCTCAAGGGGCGCGCGGCGGAGGCGGTGGGATGAGCAACGGACGCCTGTTCACGCCGATCGGCTGGCTCGCCTTCGCGATCGCAGGGGCTCTGCTGCTGATCGGCATCCCTGCGCTCAACCTCGCGACCAGCCCGGGCTCGGCGCTGCACCTGCCCAACTACCTGGTGCCGTTGCTCGGCAAATACGCCTGCTATGCCCTCCTCGCGCTCTCGCTCGACCTGGTCTGGGGCTATGCCGGCATTCTCTCCCTTGGCCATGGCGCCTTCTTCGCGCTCGGCGGCTATGCCATGGGCATGTACCTGATGCGCCAGATCGGCACGCGCGGCGTCTACGGCCATCCGGATCCTGCCGGACTTCATGGTGTTCTTGAACTGGAAGCAGCTGCCCTGGTACTGGTACGGCTTCGATTGGTTCCCGTTCGCGGCGCTGATGGTGCTGCTGGTGCCGGGCCTGCTCGCCCTGGCGTTCGGCTGGCTGGCGTTCCGCTCGCGGGTCACGGGCGTCTATCTCTCGATCATCACCCAGGCCATGACCTTCGCCCTGATGCTGGCGTTCTTTCGCAACGACATGGGCTTTGGCGGCAACAACGGCCTGACCGACTTCAAGGACCTTCTGGGTTTCGATCTGCAGGCGTCGCGCACGCGGCTCGGCCTGTACGTCATCAGCGTCGCAGCGCTGGGCCTAGCCTTTCTGCTGTGCCGGTTCATCACCCAGTCCAAGCTCGGCCGCCTGCTGCTCGCGGTGCGTGACGCCGAGAGCCGGGTGCGCTTCCTTGGCTACTCGGTGGCGCATGCCAAGCTGCTGGTCTGGACCATTTCCGCCATGCTCGCCGGTATCGCCGGCGCGCTCTACGTGCCCCAGGTCGGGATCATCAACCCGTCCGAGTTCTCGCCTGCCAACTCGATCGAGATCGCGATCTGGGTCGCGGTCGGCGGCCGTGGCACGCTGGTCGGCGCGATCATCGGGGCGGGGCTGGTCAACTGGACCAAGAGCTACTTCACGGTCGCGGCCCCCGAGCTTTGGCTGTTCGTGCTCGGCGGCCTGTTCATCGCCACCACGCTGTTCCTGCCCAAGGGCATCGTCGGCCTGTTCCGCAACATCGGCCTGCCGGGGCGCCGCCGTGCCCCCGAGGCCGCCGAGCTGAAAGCCGAGCATGTCTGACGCGCCCCCGCTCGCTCACGATTCGCTGCTCTACCTCGACGGCGTGACCGTCAGCTTCGACGGCTTTCGGGCGCTGGATGGCATGTCGCTGGTGATCTATGAGGGCGAGCTGCGCACCATCATCGGCCCGAACGGCGCCGGCAAGACCACGATGATGGACGTGGTCACGGGCAAGACCCGGCCGGATGCGGGCGACGTGATGTTCGATGGCAGGGTCGATCTGACCCGCCTCGACGAGGCCGCGATCGCCAATCTCGGCATCGGCCGCAAGTTCCAAAAGCCCACCGTGTTCGACAACCTGTCGGTGCTCGACAATCTCGAGCTGGCGCTCAAGAACGACCGTGGCATCTGGCGGACGCTGTTTGCGCGCACGCGGCGCGCGGACGCCCGGCGGATCGACGAGGCGCTGGCCACGATCGGGCTGGCCCGGCAGCGGCGCGAGCGCGCCGGCAACCTCTCGCACGGCCAGAAGCAATGGCTCGAGATCGGCATGCTCCTGGTCCAGGACACCCAGCTGATCCTGCTCGACGAGCCGGTCGCCGGCATGACCGACCACGAGACCGAGAAGACCGCCGACCTGATCCGCGAGATCGTCGGCCGGCACACCGTGGTGGTGGTCGAGCACGACATGGAGTTCGTGCGCAGCCTCGACGCCAAGACCACGGTGCTGCACGAGGGCAAGGTGCTGGCCGAGGGCACGATCGAGGCGGTGCAGAACAACCCCGAGGTGATCGAGGTCTATCTGGGGCGATGACGGGCGTGCGACGACGGCTTGCTCAAGGCACGACCGCGCGCT
Source organism: uncultured Alphaproteobacteria bacterium (assembly GCA_963731495.1). Taxonomy (GTDB): domain Bacteria; phylum Pseudomonadota; class Alphaproteobacteria; order Geminicoccales; family Geminicoccaceae; genus DASUGG01. Next base: position 10,832 of record CAVSVZ010000064.1, on the reverse strand, counting down.
CGGCTCGGCTCTTTTCCTCGTGGCCCATGGCTTCGACCGCGCGTGCGACGGCCTCCGGCTCTCGCTCGATCACGCGAAGATACGTCCTGATCGCCTCGTCCGGGACGCCGCCCGTCGCCTCCCATTTCTTGACCTCGGTGGGATACAGACCGAAGCGCTCGGCGAACGCCTTGCGAGAGAGCCGCATCCGCGTCCGGATGCCGAACACGTCCGCGATGTGGAGCCGCACGAACTCGCCGCGCTCCAGCGCCTCTGACATATCCGGGGCGACATCTGGATCCTCGGCGATCTGGCGGGCGATGTCCTCATCGGTCATCGCGTCGATGCGTGCCCTGTCAACGGGTTCCTTCTCCGATCGCCGGCGTGCCTCGGCGAAATTCATTCTTACCAAGGGCATCGATTTCTCTCCGATTAGCCCTGCGCAGCGAGATGATCCTGAATGCTGTGCCACGCATGGTAAAGACACAGACATGGAGCCGACCGTTGATGTTACCCTATGCGATCAGTCGCTGCTCACGGTATTCTCGTCGGCTATCCTCGACGATGAACGGATCTCCCTCAAGGAGTTCTCTGGCGCGCTCGAAACTAAGGCTCCGCTCCCTGACATTGCGTCGGCTCTTCGCTTGGCCAAACTCCAGTTCCATGCCGAAGGTCTAGCTCGGACGTTATGGTCAAACTACCCCTTTATCAACCGGCGAGGGATAGCCCTCGGATGCTGACGGTCGAGGACCTCCACCTCTACTACGGCGCGAGCCATGCTTTGCGCGGCATCAGTCTCGAAGCGCGCAAGGGTCAGGTCACCTGCGTGCTCGGCCGCAACGGCGTGGGCAAGACCTCGCTGTTGCGCGCGATCCTGGGTCTGGCGCCGATCCGACGCGGCCGGATCGACTGGGAAGACCAGCCGCTCGCCGGCAAGCCCGCCTATCTGCGCGCGCGCGCCGGGGTCGGCAACGTGCCCCAGGGCCGCGAGATCTTTCCCAGGCTCAGCGTCGAGGAGAACCTCCGCACCGGCTTTGCCGCCTTGCCGCGCGCCGGGCGCACCATTCCGGACGAGGTGTTCGAGCTGTTCCCGGTGCTGCGCCAGATGTTGCGCCGGCGCGGCGGCGACCTTTCCGGCGGCCAGCAGCAGCAGCTCGCGATCGGCCGCGTGCTGGTCACCCGGCCGCGTCTTCTGCTGCTGGACGAGCCGACCGAGGGCATCCAGCCCTCGATCATCAAGCAGATCGGCCAGGTGATCCAAAGCCTGGCGGCACGGGGCGACATGGCGATCGTGGTGGTCGAACAATATCTCGACTTTGCCCGTGAGATCGCCGATCACTTCGTGGTCATGGACCGCGGCGAGGTGGTGCTTGCGGGCGCGAGGGACGGTCTGCGCGAGGACGACGTGCGCCGCTACCTGACTGTTTAGACGGGAGGAGACGGGTGGATCTCACCCCCAGGGAAAAGGACAAGCTGCTAATCGCAGTCGCGGCGATGGTCGCGAGGCGGCGGCTGGAGCGGGGCGTCAAGCTGAACTATCCCGAAGCGATCGCGCTGATCACCGATTTCGTGCTCGAGGGCGCGCGCGACGGCCGCAGCGTCGCCGACCTGATGAGCGCCGGCGGCGAGGTCGTGACCCGCGATCAGGTCATGGAAGGCGTCGCCGAGATGATCGACGAGGTTCAGGTCGAGGCGACCTTTCCCGACGGCACCAAGCTCGTCACCGTGCATCAGCCGATCCGTTGAGAGGCTCATCGTGATTCCAGGTGAATATGTGCTCAAAGAAGGCGCGATCGTCCTGAACGACGATCGCGAGGCGATCGAGCTGGAGGTCGCCAATACCGGCGACCGGCCGATCCAGGTCGGCTCCCACTATCACTTCTTCGAGACCAACACGGCGCTCGCCTTCGATCGCGCCAAGGCGCGCGGCCATCGGCTGGACATTCCGGCCGGCTCTGCCGTGCGCTTCGAACCCGGCCAGACCCGCAAGGTCAAGCTCGTGCCCTATGCCGGCGAGCGCCACGTCTATGGGTTCAACGGCCTGGTGATGGGCCCGCTCGACGCCAAGGGCTGAGCCTCGCAAACCTAACGGATCCGAGCATGCCGCACACCATCTCCCGCGCCGCTTATGCCGACATGTTCGGCCCGACCGTCGGCGACAAGGTCCGCTTGGCCGACACCGAGCTGTTCATCGAAGTCGAGCAGGACCGCACCACCTACGGCGAGGAGGTCAAGTTCGGCGGCGGCAAGGTGATCCGCGACGGCCAGGGCCAATCCCAGCACCCGCGCCGCCACCGTCTGGGCGTGGTCGACACCGTGATCACCAACGCCCTGATCCTCGACCACTGGGGCATCGTCAAGGCCGACATCGGCATTCGCGATGGTCGGATCGTCGGCATCGGCAAGGCAGGCAATCCTAATACCCAGCCCGACGTCGACATCGTGATCGGGCCATCAACCGAGGCGATCGCCGGGGAAGGCAAGATCGTCACCGCCGGTGGCTTCGACTGCCACGTCCATTTCATCTGCCCGCAACAGATCGACGAGGCGCTCTACAGCGGCATCACCACGCTCTTGGGCGGCGGCACCGGGCCGGCGACCGGCACCAATGCCACCACCTGCACCCCGGGCGCCTGGCATATCGGCCGTATGATGCAGGCATCCGAAGCCTGGCCGATGAATTTCGGCTTTGCCGGCAAGGGCAACGCATCGCTGCCCGACGGCCTGATCGAGCAGGTCGAGGCCGGCGCCTGCGCGCTCAAGCTGCACGAGGACTGGGGCACGACGCCGGCCGCGATCGACTGCTGCCTGTCGGTCGCCGACGCCATGGACGTGCAGGTGCTGATCCACACCGATACGCTGAACGAATTCGGCTTCGTCGAGAACACCATTGCAGCGTTCAAGGGCCGGACCATCCACGCGTTCCATACCGAGGGCGCCGGCGGCGGCCATGCGCCGGACATCATCAAGGCCTGCGGCGAAGCCAACGTCATCCCGTCCTCGACCAACCCGACCCGGCCGTTCACGGTCAACACCCTCGACGAGCATCTCGACATGCTCATGGTCTGCCACCACCTCGACCCGCACATTCCCGAGGACGTGGCGTTTGCCGAGAGCCGGATCCGGCGCGAGACGATCGCGGCCGAGGACATCCTGCACGACATGGGCGCGTTCAGCATCATCGCGTCCGACAGCCAGGCCATGGGCCGGGTCGGCGAGGTGATCATCCGCACCTGGCAGACCGCGGACAAGATGAAGCGCCAGCGCGGCGCCCTGCCCGACGAGCAGGGCGACAACGACAATGTCCGCTGCAAGCGCTACGTCGCCAAATACACGATCAACCCCGCGATCGCCCACGGCATGGCCGCGCAGATCGGCTCGGTCGAGGTCGGCAAGCTCGCGGACCTTTGCCTGTGGCGGCCGGCGTTCTTCGGCGTCAAGCCGGACATGGTGATCAAGTCGGGCACCATCGCGGCGGCGCTGATGGGCGATCCGAATGCCTCGATCCCGACGCCGCAGCCGGTGCACTACCGGCCGATGTTCGGTGCGTTCGGACGCGCCATCGCGCCGAGCGGCGTCACCTTCGTGTCCGGGGCCGCGGTCAAGCTCGACATCGGACCGCTGCTCGGCCTGCGGCGCGAGCTGGTCGCGGTCGAGGGCACGCGCACCATCGGCAAGCGCGACATGATCCACAACGATGCGCTGCCCGAGATGGCGGTCGACCCCGAGACTTACGAGGTGCGCGCCAACGGCGAGCTTCTGACCTGCGAGCCGGCCACCGTGCTACCGATGGCCCAGCGTTATTTTCTCTATTGAGCCCCCATGCGCCGGTTGGTGAAGGCGGCGCTGGGTGGGAGCTGGCCTGCGGCCGAGGCTGCAGGCAGCGTCACGCTCGCCTTCGATGACCGCAACCGCCGGCGGATCCGGCTGACCACGGATCACGGCGAGCCGGTGCTCTTGGACCTCGTCAAGGCGCAGCCGCTCGCCGAGGGTGACGGCCTGGGCTTCGAGGACGGCGGCTGGCTGGTGGTCCACGCGGCGGACGAGGACGTGCTTGAGATCGCGGCACTGGACGGCCATCATCTGGCCCGCCTCGCCTGGCATCTCGGCAATCGCCACCTGCCGACCGAGATTCTCTCCGGGCGCCTGCGCATTCGCTACGACCACGTGATCGAGGACATGTTGCGCCAGCTGGGCGCCCGTCTCGACCGCCGCCGCGCGCCATTCCAGCCCGAAGGCGGCGCCTATGAAGGGCATCACGACCACCATGGTTGAGCCGCGGACCGAGCACCTCGCCAGCCTCGAGGCCGAGACGGCATACAAGCTGCTGGCGTGGTTCTCTCCGGCCATGCCGATCGGCGCCTACACCTATTCGCACGGCCTGGAGCATGCGGTCGAGGCGGGCCTGGTCACCGACGCGGATACCCTTCGCGGCTATGTCGAGACGGCGCTGCGGCATGGTACGGGCCAGCTCGATGCCGCCCTGCTGTGCGCCGCCTATCGCGCCGGCCGGGATGGCGCTTGCGAGGGCCGCTCGCTGGCCGAGATTGCGGTGCTGGCAGCCGCCCTGCGCGGTACCCGCGAGCTGGCGCTGGAGAGCGCCGCCCAAGGCCGGGCGTTGCTGGCCCTGCTACGCCAGGCCTGGCCCGCTCCTGCCCTGGATGGCCTTGCCGAGCTGTGTCGCGAGCACGAGGTCGAGCCGGCTCATGCCGTGGTGGTCGGCGTGGCCTGCGCAGCCCATCGGCTGCCGCTGGCGCCGTGCGTGATCGCTTTCCTGCACGGCTTTGCCGCCAATCTGATCTCGGCCGGCGTGCGCCTGATCCCGCTCGGCCAGACCGACGGCCAACGGCTGACCGCTGGTCTCGAACCCACCATCCGCGAGGTCGCCGCGGAAGCGCTGACGGCGTCGCTCGACGATCTCGGCACGGCGAGCCCGATGATCGACCTCTGCGCCATCGCCCACGAAACCCAGTACACGAGGCTGTTCCGCTCATGACCGCATCCGGCCACGGCCCGCTTCGCGTCGGTATCGGCGGCCCGGTCGGCTCGGGTAAGACCGCGCTGGTCGATGCCCTGTGCAAACGCCTGCGCGATCGCTACGAGGTCGCGGTGATCACCAACGACATCTACACGCGCGAGGACGCCGAACTCCTCACGCGCAGCGGCGCGCTGGCGCCGGAGCGGATCGTCGGCGTCGAGACCGGCGGCTGCCCGCACACCGCGATCCGCGAGGATGCCTCGATCAATCTCGCAGCCATCGAGCAGATGGTCGGGACGTTTCCGGCGCTCGACCTGGTGTTCGTCGAATCCGGCGGCGACAATCTGGCCGCGACCTTCAGCCCGGAGCTGGCCGACCTCACGATCTACGTGATCGACGTGTCTGCGGGCGACAAGATCCCGCGCAAGGGCGGCCCCGGCATCACCCGCTCCGACCTGCTGGTGATCAACAAGATCGACCTGGCACCGCTGGTCGGCGCCGATCTCGGCGTGATGGAACGCGATGCCAGGCGGATGCGCGGCGACCGGCCGTTCGTGTTCACCAACATCAAGAAACGCCAGGGCGTCGACGGCGTCGCCGACTTCATCGTGCGGATGGGCGGCCTGCCCGCCTAAGTCCTTGAACCACGCGGCAGCCGGCTGCATAATCTCTGTCCGCACCACCACCAGCCAGGAGGATCGTTGATGAGGGTCGTTGCATTCCACCGGGCTGGCGGAGCGCGCACGGTTTAGCGCCGTACCGCGGGGCGGCCTCTCCCCTCGGTTCACCGCATCTCGACCAGCCATCACCGCGACCGGCCGCTCCGGCGCCGGCCTGGGTGCTCGTGCATTCGCATTTCCGTGCGCCCACCTCTGTGCGGCGCGCAATGGCTGGCTCGAGACCGATGACTTCATCCACCTCCAATCTGGCCGATCTCGGCTGGAACGCTTTCTGGCAGGCACAACTCGATCCCGATGACGATGGCATCCCGGTCCGGGTCATGGCGGTGCACCGCGGCGGCCTCGACGTGCTGGGCGCCGAGATCGCCGCCCGCATCCCGCCGTTCGCAGACGATCCGGCGGACGAGGGAACCACGGCCACCGTCGGCGACTGGCTGCTGCTCGATGGTGTGGGGCGCGCCGTTCGTCGCCTCGAACGCAACAGCCTGTTCAAGCGCAAAGCCGCCGGCACCGGCCGGCGCGTCCAGCTGATCGCCGCCAATGTCGACACGCTGTTCGTGGTCTCGTCCTGCAACCAGGATTTCAACCCGGCCCGCCTGGAGCGCTATCTGGCGATGGCCCGCGAGGCCGAGGTCACGCCCGTGATCGTGCTGACCAAGGCCGATCTCGCCGACGCGCCCGCCACCTTCGCGAATGCCGCTTCGCGCCTGATGCCAGGGCTTCTGGTCGAGACGGTCGATGCGCGCGACCCCGGCAGCATCGCCTGCCTCGATGTCTGGTGCGGCCGCGGCCAGACGGTGGCGCTGGTGGGCTCGTCGGGAGTCGGCAAGTCCACCCTGGTCAACACGCTGGCCGGCACCGCGCTGGCAACGCACGAGGTCCGTGCCGACGATCAGAAGGGCCGCCACACGACCGCGGCACGGGCCCTGCATCGCCTGCCGGCCGGCGGCTGGCTGCTGGATACGCCCGGCATGCGCGAGCTGCAGCTGACCGACGTGCAGGCGGGGTTGGACGAGATCTTCGCCGATGTCGTGGCCATCGCCGAAAACTGCCGCTTCGCTGACTGCCGTCACGAGAGCGAGCCCGGCTGTGCGGTCCAGGCCGCGATCGAGACGGGCACGCTCGAGCCGCACCGGCTGCGGCGCCATCGCAAGCTCGCCGCCGAGCAGGCGCGCAACAGCGAATCCCTGGCCGAGCGCTTGGCGCGCGGCAAGGCGTTCGGCAAGATGGTCAAGGGCATCATGCGGGACAAGCGGCGCCGGCAGGGCGACTGATCCCTGCGCCCGGGTGGACATCTCATGAAGCGCGTGCTGCCGCCGACCTACTTCCTGATCGCAGGCCTGGCGATGCTGGCGCTGCATCTGGTGGCGCCGCTGGCCCTGCTGGTACCTTGGCCCTGGTCGCTCGTGGGCCTCGTGCCGATCGTCGCGGGTGCCGCGCTCAACGTGATCGCCGACCGGCGCTTCAAGCAGGCCGGCACCACGATCAAGCCGTTCGCGATGTCGAGCGCGCTGGTCACCGACGGGCCGTTCCGCTACAGCCGCAATCCGATGTATCTCGGCATGCTGGTGATGCTGGCAGGCCTGTGGCTGCTGGTCGGCACGCTCGGGCCGCTGGTGGTGTTGCCGGTGTTCTTCTGGCTGATCCGTCAGCGCTTCGTGCTGCCCGAGGAGCAGGCGATGGCGGAGCAGTTCGGCAGCAGCTGTCGGGACTACCAGCGCAAGGTGCGGCGCTGGCTCTGACCGGGCCCTCAGGAGGAACGGATGGCCGACAACAAGGTGCGGTGCGGCTGGGCGGGCAGCGATCCGCTCTACATCGCCTATCACGACGAGGAGTGGGGCACGCCGCTGCACGACCACCGCGCCCTGTACGAGATGCTGATGCTCGAGGGCTTTCAGGCCGGCCTGTCCTGGATCACGATCCTCAGGAAGCGCGAGAACTTTCGGCGCGCGTTCGACGGTTTCGAGCCCGAAAGAATTGCGGCCTACGACCAGAAGAAAGTCGCCGCGCTGATGGCCGATGCCGGCATCGTGCGCAATCGGGCCAAGATCGAGGGCGCGATCGCCGGCGCCCAAGCCTATCTCGAGATCATGGCCGAACCCGGCGGCTTTGACGCGTTCCTCTGGCAGTTCGTGAACGGCGAGCCGATCGTCAATCACTGGCAATCGATAGGCAAAGTACCGGCCGAGACCGCCGAGGCACGCGGCATGTCGAAAGCGCTCAAAGCGCGCGGCTTCAAGTTCGTCGGGCCGACCATCTGCTACGCCTTCATGCAGGCGACCGGCATGGTCGACGACCACACGGTCGATTGCTTTCGACGCACGGGTCAGGAGTAGCCTTCAGGCCCGGCGCAGACGTTCCAGCTCCTCGATCGTGCGCGGAAAATCCTTGCCCAGCAGGCGTGAGAGGCTGCGATCCGCCAGGATCTTGCCGTCGGTCTGGCAGCGCGGGCAGTAATTGGTCTCGTTGTCGGCATAGCGGATTCGCTGGATCGGCGTGCCACATACCGGGCAAGGCTCCTGGTACTTGCCGTGCACCGCCATCTCGGGCCGGAACGCCGTCACCTTCTCCGGAAATCTTTTCGCAGCCTCCGCGCACAGTCGCTCCATCCAGGTCGAGAGCGTCTTTTGCGTGGCACGATACAGCCGCTGGATCTCGTCGGCCGTGAGCGCGCGGGTCATGGCGATCGGCGACAGGCGCGCGGCGTGCAGGATCTCGTCGGAGTAGGCATTGCCGATGCCGCTGAACAGGCGCGGATCGGTCAGGGCGCGCTTGAGCGTGTGGTTCTCGCTGACCAGCGCCTGGCGAAAGGCGTCGATATCGGTGGTCATGACCTCGAGCCCGCCCGGGTCGTGCGCGGCCAGGCCGGCCTCGCCTTCGACCACGTGCAGCGAGGCCCGTTTCTTCGGGCCGAACTCGGTCAGCACCAGCGTGCCATTCGGAAAATCGAAGCCGGCATGGGCGACCTTGCGGGCGAGCTTCGCGCCTTTTTCGCGCCAGTGCAGACGCCCTGCGATCATCAGGTGCAAGACCAGCCACAGGTCGCCCTCCAGCCCGATCGCGATCCGCTTGCCGAGCCGGCGCAGGCGCAGCACCTTGCGGCCCTCGAGGGAGCGGATCGAGGGCCTTGCTGTCTTGAGCAAGGACGGGCTCACGATCCGCACCGCTTCCAGCGGCTGCCCGACCGTTCTTGTCTCGAGAGCCTCGATGTAGACCGTGATGTCGGGCAGCTCGGGCATCGGAGCAACGCCGCCGATCGGTCCGCTGGCTCAGCCGCCGGGCGCGCCCTGGGTGCCGACATAGAGCGCGTAGATCGACTGACTGGCGGCCATGAACAGCCGGTTGCGCATCGTGCCGCCGAAGCAGACATTGGCGCAGCGCTCGGGCAGCGCGATGCGGCCGATCTTGGTGCCGTCGGGTGCGAACACCAGCACGCCGTCCAGCTCGGCGGTGCCCATGCCCCAGCCGCACCACAGATTGCCGTCGGCATCGCAGCGCATGCCGTCCGGGGTGCCGCTGGGGCCGGCGTCGATCAGCACGCGCTTGCCGGCAATCGACTTGCCATCGCCCCCGACGTCATAGGCCAGGATCTTGCGGTTCGGCTGGCCGCGCGACTCGACCACGTAGAGCAGCTTCTCATCGGGCGAGAAGCACAGGCCGTTCGGCCCGAGAATGTCGTCCGCGATCACGGAGATCTCGCCGCCCGCGTCGATCCGATAGACCGACTGCGGCAGCTCGGGCTCGGCCTTGACCCCCTCGTAGTTGCCGAGCAGCCCGAACGGCGGGTCGGTGAACCAGATCGAGCCGTCCGACTTGACCACCACGTCGTTGGGCGAGTTCAGGCGCTTGCCCTGCCAGCTGTCCATCAGCACGGTGATGCTGCCGTCATACTCGGTCCGGGTGATCCGCCGGCCGTGCTCGCAGGTGACCAGGCGGCCCTGGCGATCGCGCGTGTTGCCGTTCGCGAAATTGGTCGGCTTGCGATAGATGCTGACCGCGCCGGTCTCCTCTTCCCATTTGAGGATCCGGTTGTTGGGGATGTCGCTCCAGAGCAGGTAGCGGCCATCGCCGAACCAGACGGGGCCCTCGGCCCAGCGGCAGCCGGTGAAGAGGCGCTCGACCGCCGCGCTGAAGATGCGGTACTTATCGAAGCGCGGATCGAGGCTCTCGACCGCCGGATCGGGGTAGCGGGGATGGTCGCGCCAGCCGGCGCTCAAGGGGGTCATGGTCATGGTCGGTCCTCCTGAGGCGTTGCCCGATCAGCGGCATCTTGGTTGATGGAGCCGCCGCGCGAAGCGGGGTCGTCACACAGCCCTCTTCATACTGGCGGCCGGTGGACATGAGCAAGGCGCCGGGCACCGAACGGCTCTCGAGCTCAGAGGAGCGACAGGAACTCGTCGATCGTGAATTGTGCTTGGCGAAGGATGTTGCGCAGGGTCGCGCGGGGAATGTCTTTGCCGGCATGGTAGGCGACGGTCGTGCGGCGGCGTGGCTCGCTGCGATGGACGAGAAGGTGGTGGCTCCCGCTACTGCGCTCGATGAAGAAACCGCCGCGTTCGAGCGCGCGAATCACCTGCCTCGCCGTGAGCTGGGGCAGTCGCCTGCTCATGCAGGGATCGTGATCTGACGCACCTCCGGGCTGCAAGCTTTGGGCAGCTCCTCGCCATGGTCACGGCGATAGGAGATCGCAAGCCGAATGGCGTCCTCGGCCATCGCGAGGGCTTCCGCCTCGGTCTCGCCAAAGGTCGCAACCTCGGGAAGGCCAGGTACGAGCACGTTGAACCCGCCCTCCTCGAGAGGCTCCAAAATCACCGTGAAGCAACGCTCTTCAGCCATGGCATCATCCACCAGGTCACACAACGATTGCATAGCACAAAGCGGCAGGAGGGACATTCCGGGCGAGTAGGACGAGCGATACCTGGCCGGATGGGGACACCAGGCCGGGCGCCGCGGAAGGATCAGGTGCTGCCGAACTGCTCGGCAAGGAAGTCGGTGAAGGCCTGCCAGCTCTCCTGGTCGGCGCGCTCGCGGTAGCGGTCCGAGCCGAACACGGTGAAGGCGTGCGGCGCACCGGAATAGATCTGGATCTCGTACGGCGTGCCTGCGGCCTCGAGCTCCTGGGCGAGGCTCGTGACGTGGTCCATGGTGACGGAGCTGTCGGCGCCGCCGTGCATGATCAGGAGCGGCGTGTCGAC
>CAVSVZ010000063.1:0-44188 GCA_963731495.1 uncultured Alphaproteobacteria bacterium | reverse complement strand
AGATCCATGTTCTGCATACCTTGTCCAATAGTCAACCTTCCAAGATTGGGTAGATTTGCCCTATGTATCTTGATAGGCGTCCACCAATATTGATAGGATATTGCCAAACACGACCCTGGTTCGGTGCCCTTCAATCAGGCGGGGGTGGAAACTTGGTGACCAGCCCGGCGCGGATGCTTCTCGCGCTCTGGTCGCTCGGGCAGGGCGTCTCAGTAGTCGTACTTCCACTTGAGGCCGACGCCGCTGTTCTGGTCGGCGCCGGTCTCCGCCTGCAGCGAGAGGTTCGGCAGAATCTCGACCTCGACCCTGGCCTTGCTGCTCTGGTCGGCCGTGCCGGTCTCGCCCTCGACGTAGACGTCCTCGGACAGGTATTTGCCGGCTCGCACCGTGGTGCCTTCATCGCCCTCGCCGCCGCCGCCGACATCGAGCGTGTCGACCCCGAGCACGCCGCGCAGCCTGTCCAGGACGCCGGGGCCGCCGCCGGCCAGGCGATTGACGGCGGCGGCGAGCTGGACCGCCTGGACCGGCGTGATCGAGTTGGCCGCGCGATTGAACAGCAGCCGGGAGAGCACCTCGTCCTGCGGCAACGGCGGCTCGCTCTCGAGCGCAAGGGTCGGCTTGGTCGCGTCGCCGCCGATGCGCACGATCGCGGTGATCTCCGCCGCCGATGCGACCGCCTCGATGTCGATCTGGGGATTGGGCGGCGACTGCCCGGCGAAGGTGATCACACCCCGACGCAGGTTGAAGCGACGGTCGAGCAGGTCGAAATAGCCGCGCCTGATCTCCAGCTTGCCGCTCAGCCGTGGGTCGGCCGCCGTGCCCTTGGCCTCGATCCGGCCGAACCACTCGGATTCCAGCCCGCGACCGCGCACGAACACCCGCCCCGGCAGGTTGACGACCGTGTCGAGACGCAGCTCGAACGGCGAGCCGGCGCCAGCGCCGTTGGCCGTGCGCCCGGCAGCGGCGCCGCCGATCTCCTCGACCTGGATGGTCGGCACGCTCGGACCGACCTGATCGGGCAGCGTGATGTCGGCGCGCTCGACCTCGAGCTGTCCGGTCAGGCTCGACGCGATCACCGTGCCCGCCAGCTTCAGCTGGCCGCCGATCGTGGCGTCCGCCTCGTTGGTCTGGACCAGCCGGGCGCTCTTCAAGGACACGCTGACATCCAAGGGGAACGATGCCGCGGGATCGATCTCGACGAAGCCTTGCCCGGTGATGCTGCCGGTACCGCCGTCATTGGCGGAGAGCTGCTCGATGGTGATCCGCTGCTGACGCGCCCTCGCCTTCAGGGTCAGGTCGTGCAGCACGGTGCCGGTCAGGCCGTTCTCGTAGATGCCGTTGCTGATCTCGATCGTGCCGTCGATCTGCGGATCGTACGCGTTGCCGGACAGGCTCAGCGCCGTGGCCAGCAGACCCTCCAGCCGATCGTCGTCGAGGCCGGCGACGTCCGCCAGGCGGGCGAGCCTGATCTCGGCGTCGAGCCGGCCCGAGATCGGCCCGTCCGGCAAATCCAGGACGAACGGCTGGAGCTGCAGCACCAACGGCATCTGACCGGTCAGCACCAGGGGCTTGTCGGTCACGCCCTCGCCGCGCATGTCGACCTTCAGGCGCCGCGCCGCCAGCTCGGCGGAGGCGGTAAGCCGTGCCGGCGGCAGGTCTTCGAAGGCCGGGTCGGCAGCGCGCAGATCGGTGATCGTGAGGTCGAGCGTGGCTTGCGGATCGCCGACCGCGCCGCTCACCTTCAGGCTTGCGCGCGCCTTGCCGACCAGATCGGGCGCGCCGAAGTCGGCGAGCACCGCCATCGACAGATCCCGCAAGGTGGCATCTGCTGTCACCTGGCCGCGCGTCATCGAGCCTCGGCGACGAGGCGCGCCCCCGCGATCTGCAGGTCGAGGCCCGAAAGGCGCAGCTCCTGATCGCCCACGGTGGCCTCGGCCGGTTGCGCGAGACGGAGCGGCTGGCCCGCAAGCTCGCCGCTCAGCTGCTCGAGCCGTATGCGCACGGCTTGTGCCAAGGCAACATCCGCCCGGGCCTCGAGATCGAACGGCTCGGTCGCCTCGCCCGCTACGGCGAGGCTCAGCTTGAGCTGCTCACGCGTACCGCTGGCATCCACCTGCGCGCGCTCGAGATGCAGCGCCTCCTGGCGAAAATCCTGCACCGAAGCGCGTGCCTCGAGCTTTGCTTCGCCGAGCGCGTCGGCCACGGTGGCATTCGCCTCGAGCCGCCGGATCCGTCCGAACTCGCCGATCAGATCCCGCACCTCGAGGGTCGCCCGCACCGTCTGCCGGTCGCCGTCCGGGCTGAAGCCGGCGTCGAGATCGACCGCACCGCGCAGCGGTATCGGCAGCAGCGGCCGCAGCCCGGCCAGGTCCTGAACCCTGCCGCGAACGCTGCCGTCGATCAGGGTTCGATCGAGGTCGATGGTCAGCGCGCCGTCGACTTGCGCGCGTGGTGCCCTCAGCGCCAGCTCCGGCAGCTCCAGGGTCTGCCCCCGCAGTCGATAGGGCGTCGCCAGCGTCGCCTCGAGGCCGGCGATCTCGACCGCGAGCTCGACCTTGCCTGCGGGCGCGTCCGGCAGGCCACGCGCATCGGCCAGCAAAGCGAGCTTGTCGATCGCGACGTCCGCGAGCTTGAGGCTGCGCGCCCGCGCCGCCAGCTCCACCTCCGGCGCCTCGATGGTACCAGCAAGCGTGGTGTCGAGCTCCAGCGATCCCTCGATCGGCTGCCCGACCACCGGCTCGAGCACGGCAAGGCGTGGCAGCCGCAAGGACAACGCACCGTCCAGAGCGTTATCCGGCAAGGTCAGCCCTGCTTCCCCTCCGAGCGTGGCGGCATCGCCTGAAAGGGTCAGATCGGTAACCTCGAGGCGGCTGGTCGGTTGGATCGCCAAGTGTGCTCGCAAGCTCGACCGTCGAGCCCAGCAACTCGGCGGCGCCAGGCGGCAGCCCGGTCAACCGATCGAGCGTGCCCTTCAGCCCCACATCGATCCGCTGCCCCTGCTCGGCGGTGACGACGTCCGCCCGAAGCTGCGCGCCGCCATCGATCGGCTGGTCGAAGGGAGCGGCGAAGCGGGCCAGCGAGTCCACGGTCAGATCGATCTGGCCCGCCGCCGCCAGCGTCTGCGGGTCGACCTCGCCACGCAACTCGATGTCGGCCCCCGTCGTCGACAGGCGCACCAGATTCAGATCGATCGTGTTCTCGTCGCGTGCATAGAGGTCGAGCTGCCACGCGAGCCCGTCCAGTTCCAGGGGCTCGCTCTGCGGCACGACAAGGCCCTCGATCCCGCCGGTGCCGGACAGGGCCAGGCCGCGCAGGCCCGCGCTCAACGGTTCGCGCGCCGTGACATCGATGCTGGTCGTAAGCTGCCTTGCGGTGATCGCGCCGAACGCGAGCCCGCTGCCGTCCACCTGGATCCGGCCTTGCGGCTGCTGCAGGCCGCCATCAGCCGTGAGCTGGATCTTTGTGCTGCCGGCGAGCGTCTCGCCGACCACGCTGGTGAGCGAGCCGAGATCGGTGACAGCAAGCGAGGCATTGGCGCGAAAAATCTCGGCATCGAGATCGAGCCGGCCATCGCCGATCAGCTCGGCATCGTCCGTGGCGACACGCAGGCTCTCGATGTCCAGCTGTTGCGCCCCCGTCTGTGCGACCGCGGCGCCCAGCTGAACCCGATCGCCGACCACCGAGGCGATATCGTCGGGCAGCAGCCCCGGCATCGGCTCGACCTCGCCATCCAGGGTCAGGCGCAGCGGATCGTCGAGCGCAATCCCGATGGCAGCGGTCGCCCGCGCCAGGCTCTGGGCGTCGATCTGGAGATTGCCCTTCCAGTCCTCCAGGGGGCCCTTGCCGGCCAGCGTCAGGCTGAAGCTCCTGGCCTTGGCCTCGCCGGTGAGCGCCGCCAGCAGCCCGCCGCTCTCCTTCGCGCTCAGCGCAAGGTCCAGCGTCGGCGGCTCCAGCTGGAGCGTCGCGTCGAGCTTGGCGCTCGCGGTCGGCTGATCGGTGCGCTCCAGCGCCAGCGCCAGGTTCGCCGCCCCGCCATCCTCGGGTGTGTCCAGGTGTCCGGTCAGCGAAAAGCTGGCAGGCTCGCCGAGCACGTCCTGGTCGAGATCGATCTTGCCGACCGACAGCTGCTGCAAGGTCGTCGGCGGCAGCCAGGTCGGGAGCTCGGGCAGGCGGAACGGCTCGGCCGGCTCGGTGTCCGGCCCGGATGGCGGCAGCCGGTTCAGGCCGATCCGCGTGGCGCTGAGCTCATCGATCCAGATCCGACCGCGCAGCAAGGCGCTCGGCGACCAATCCAGCGCGACGTCGTCGATCTCCAGCCAGACGCCGTCCGGATCGGCCACCGTGACCCGACCCGCCCGCATGTCGACCGGCACAATGCCTTGCAGCCCGATGACCTCGACCGTCATCTCGGAGGTGGTCAGCAGCGTCCCGAGCCGGGTCGCGATCACCCGCTTGCCGTAGCCGGTCTGGGCCAGACCGAACACGCCGGCGACCAGCAGGAGAACCAGGGCGAGCGCCAAGACAAGCGCGAGGCCGACGCGACGAAGCATCATTCATATGACAAGGAAATGCGGACGAAGCCGGCCGCGGGCAGACATCGCCTTGATATAGGGCGTCGAGCGATCCGAGCCAGTGGCCAGCCGGCAAAGCGCGCGGTGCGCCTCAGATCTCGTTCAAGGCATCGAGATCGGTGATCTTGATCCGCCCCTCCTCGATGGCAACGATGCCTTCGTCGCGCCACTGGCCCAGCTGCTTGTTGATGCTTTCGCGCGACAGGCCGACCATGTTGGCGAGCTGCTGCTGGGACAGCCGGATGCGAAGCTCGACTCCATGCTCCGCCGGTTGACCGTAGAGGCTTGCCAGATGCACCAAAACCTTGGCCAGCCGCGACGGCCCCTCGAGGAACAGGGCGGCCTCGAGCACGCCCGTGGTCCATCGCAGCTTCTGGCACAGCACCTCGAGCAGGCGCATGCAGGCGTCCGGATGGTCACGCAGGAACGGTATGAAGTCGCGCCGTTCCAGGATCATCAGCTCGCAGGGGCCCATGGTCACCGCATCGGCGGTGCGATCGGAGCCGTCGAGCAGGGCGATCTCACCGAACACCTCGCCCGGGTTGATGATGTTGACCACGAACTCCCGCCCCTCCTCGGAGCGCGTGCAGATCTGCACCCGACCCTCGAGCACGACCATCATGCTGGTGCCCGGATCGCCCTTGCGGACCAGCACGCGGCGCGGCGGATACCGTTCGACGCGCATGAAGCTCACCAGACGGTTGAGCTCGTCCGCGCTGAACTGGCTGAACAGGGAAGTCTGGGCCAGAAGGCTTCGCTTGTCGAACGCTGGCATCAGAGCACTCCGGCGCAGCACGTGCGCACGTGGGTTGCTCTATCGATTTTTCGGAAATTACGATGATAATGTGCCTTGTTTGCCGAATATCACAAGCCTTTTTGGATACCTCGGAGGGGATCAGGGGTCGGCAGCGTTCAGAAAGCCTGGCCGATGCTGATGTAGAGCTGCCAGGAATCGTCCGAGTTGCGTGGGTTGAGCGGAAAGCCGACGTCGAGGCGCAAAGGCCCGATCGGACTGAAGTAGCGCAGGCCCGGGCCCGGCGCCAACCCGCAGGGTCTCAGAAAAATCCGGCACCGATGAGCTGTACACCGTACCGGCATCGACGAACGCGACGACGCCGATGCTTTCGGTGACGCGCACCCGGACCTCGCCCGACAGCTCGAACAGCGACCGGCCGCCGATCGGCTTGTCGTCGTCGTCCAGCTTGCCGGCAAGCTGGTAGCCGAAGCCTCGGACGGAGCCGCCGCCACCCGCATAGAAGCGCAAATTGGCCGGGATGTTGCTGCGCGGCTCGCCGAACATCGCGCCGAAAGCGGTCCGCCCGGCGAGCACGATCTGCGGCGTCTCGACGACCTCGAGATAGTGCGAGTAGTCGACGCGCGACTTGTTGAACAGCAGACCGTTGCCGATCACGTCGACGAAGGGCTCGTTCTCGAGGCGCAGCCGACCGCCACTGGTCGGGTCGAGCAGATCATCGCTGCGGTCCCACTCGAACCGGGCCGGTAGCGACAGAAGGCCGAACGTCTCGCTGTCCTCGTCGCCGCTCTTGTCGTCGACCTCCTGGCCCAAGAAGGAGATCCCGGCAGCGACCTTCATACCCTGGCCGAGGTCCCGCTCCAGCCCGATCCGGCCGCGCGCGGACTTGCTCTTGAAGGCGTCGGTGTCGTCGTAGGCCAGCCGGACGTCGGCGAGCAACGCCTGATTGCGCCGCCCGAAGTCGGGCTTGCGAAACGCGCCGGTCAGGTTCGTACCGATGAAAGAGCCGTCGAGCGCGACCGAAACCTGCTCGCCGCGGCCGAAGAAGTTGCGGTGCTCCCAGCTGATGTCGCCGCCCGGCCCCTCGTCGGTGCGATAGCGTACGCCCAGGCCGATCGAGCGATGCTTGCGCTCGACCACCTCGATCGTCACCGGCAGCTCACCCTGCGCATCGGGCGCATCGGCCAGCGCGATTCGCACGCTGGTGAACAGGCCGGTCTCGCGCAGCGAGTCGCGTGCTGCGTCCAGGCGGGCCGGCGTGATCAGCTCGCCCTCCTGCCAGTCGAGGCGCTTGGCGACGAAGTCCTGCTCGACCGCGGTCAGTCCGTCGAAGGTGACCGGCCCGAAGCGGGTCAGCGGCCCCGGGTTGACCTGCAGCGTCACGTCCATGGTATCGGTGTCGTGGTCGACCACGGCGCGCCGGGGCGCCGAGCTCGGCCAGGATGAAGCCCTGCGCCTGCACCCGGTCCAGGAGCCCCTTCTCGGCATCGAGGATGGTCTGGGTGGCCGCCGGCTCGCCCACCTTCAGCCCGATCTTGTCGGCGCTCGGCACGATCAGCCCGGGCTCGGGCGGCTCGACCTCGATGCTGACCGAGCCGAAGCGATAGAGCGGTCCGAGATCGATCTGAAACGTCACCTTGACCGGCTGGGCGGTCGCTGTTCAGCGCCATGTCGACCTGCCCGCTGTAGTAGCCCTGCGAACGCAGGACGTCGAGCAGGCGCTGTCGATCGTCCTGGGCGCGCCGGCGCAGCCGCGCGAGGCTCGCCGGCGGACGGTCGACCAGGCGTACGGTCTCCGAGACCTCCTCGAGCAGCTTCCGAAGCGCGCCATCGTCGACCCCTTCGAAGGCGACCTCGTAGCTCAGCTTGGGCGCCTCGGCTGTCGGGTTGCTCGGGGGGCGGCGCCGGCCCCGAATCGTCGGACTGCGTCTCGCCCCGCTGCGCCCCGGCCAATGCGAGCAGCGCGATCAGAAGACAAGCGGCCGGCCACCGCCAAAGCGACGCCAGAACCCGTGCCGAGCCCGGCCTCGAGAACCAGTCGACCCGCTGGTCTGCGCGCCGAGGGTGTCACGATGGCGACGACCGCCCCGCGCTGTAGCGGCGGACCTGCACGCGCTCGGTCGTGGCCAGGCCACCGCTCATCATCTGATCGAGCATCGGCAGGAAGGCCTCGATCTTGTCCTCGGCATCGACGATCTCGATCACCATTGGCAGATCGCTCGACAGGCGCAGGATCTTGGCGCTGTGCAGGCGACTGGTGTGGCCAAAGCCGAGCGGCCCCCGCAGCACCGTGGCCCCGGCGAGACCCATCTCACGCGCCTTGATGACAATCGCCTCGTACAAGGGATGGCCGTCCGCTCGATCGTTCTCACCGAGGAAGACGCGAAGGAGCACGGCTTGTTCCGGAATCGACATGTGCATTCCTCCGTAGCGCTCGCCTCAGCGGTTCATGACCAGCGCCACACTATGACCAGCCCAGACCGCGACCAGACACAAGAGCACCGACAGGACGACGTTCAGGCCGGCACCGAACCATTCGCCGTCGCGCGCCAGGGCGAGCGTCTGCAGGCTGAACGACGAGAAGGTGGTGAATCCGCCAAACACGCCCAGCATCACGAAGTCGCGGCCGTGCCCCGGAACGAACACGCGCCCGTCCGGGCCGGTCAGGGTCGCGACCAGGCCGATCAGGAACGAGCCGACGACGTTGACGGTGATGGTCCCCCACGGGAAGGTCTCGCCCAGATGCTGTGCGACCCATCCCGAGCAGGCATAGCGCGCCATGCCGCCGAGCGCGCTACCGAGGGCAATCCAGAGATAGACATCCAAGGAGGGGACACCCCGCAGCTGGCGTGACCGGGCGACGCCCCACGCATCGCCAGAATCGACCCGAGCCCCTACGAATGCGGCGTCTGCGCTGCCGCATTCGCCAGCTTCGCCTGCAGCTTCTGCTCCCAGGCCCAGGCGGTCTCGACGATGAACCCGAGATCATCGTAGCGTGGCTGCCAGCCGAGCACCTCACGGATCTTGGCGTTGCTCGCGACCAGCACGGCGGGATCGCCGGGACGCCGAGGGCCTTCCTTGATCGGCATGGCGGAGCCCGACACCCGAACGACGGTGTCGAGCACCTCGCGCACGCTGAAGCCATGACCGTAGCCGCAGTTGAAGATCTCGGACCGGCCGCCGCGCTCGAGATAGCGCAGCGCCTCGACGTGTGCCGCCGCGAGGTCCTCGACGTGGATGTAGTCGCGCACGCAGGTGCCGTCGGGGGTCGGATAGTCGATGCCGTTGATCGCCATGCCCGGCCGGATCCCGAGCGCGGTCTCGCAGGCCACCTTGACGAGGTGGCTGTTGTCCGGGGTGGCCTCGCCGATCCTGCCCTCGAGGTCGGCGCCGGCGACGTTGAAGTAGCGAAGCGACGACATAACGACAATCGGCAGCGTCTGCGAGGTCGGCGAGGATGCGCTCGGCCATCATCTTCGAAGCGCCATAGGGATTGACCGGCACGAGCGGCAGATTCTCCTCGATCATGGCGACGCCCGGCTCGCCATAGACCGCCGCGCTCGACGAGAATACGACGCGCAGAGACGCCATGCCGGACCGCGAGATCGAACAGGTTCAGGGCATTGGTGACGTTGTTGCGATAGTATTTGGCCGGCTCGCGCACCAATTCGCCGACCCAGATGCTCGCTGCGAAATGCAGCACCGCCGCGAACCGCGTGTCGGCCAGCACGGATTTCAGCCGCTCGCGATCGCCGAGGTCGCCAACCACCAGCTCGGCGCCGAGCACGGCCCAGGCATGGCCGGTCGACAGATTGTCGTAGACCATGACCGGATAGCCTTGCGCGACCAGCTGGCGCACGACGTGGCTGCCGATGTAGCCGGCGCCGCCGGTGACCAGGACAGGAGCTGCGCTAGCGGGCGCCATGCCTGCTCCGCTCGGCACGCGACGGCTCGCCCGCAGGGCGGCGTTCGCTCGCTGCCGGCTGGCTTGGACGGGCGGTGCTCAAGAAGCGATGGTCGCCTTCCTCCAGCACCAGGCAGCTGAGGCAGCCGGTCCAGCAGGCGCCGGTGTCGATGCCGATACGATTGTTGCGCACGATCGGCTCGGCACCGACCGTGTGACCGTGGACCACGACCTTGTCGAGGTCGCGCCGCCAGCTCAGGAACGGCTCCCGGATCCAGAGCAGGTCCTCGGCAGTCTGCCGATCGAGCGGCAGCGTCGGCCGCACGCCGGCGTGCACGAACAAGAAATCCCCCGTCTCGTAGCTCAGCTCCAGGCGCTGCAGAAAGTCGACATGCGAACGTGGCACGCGGTCTCTGAGCTGTGCCTGCAGCTTGTCGTAGAGGCGTGTGTCATCGCGCTGCAGACCGATCGAGACTCCATAGCTGTGCAAGGTCGCATCGCCGCCATAGCGAAGCCAGGTCGGGCCGATCTGGGGGTCCACCAGAAAGCTGAGCAGCCAGGCGTCATGGTTGCCGAGCAGGTGAACCGACGAAAAATCGGGCAACGGGCGCTCGAGCAGCCGATCGATCACCTGGCGGCTCTCCAGGCCCCGGTCGACGAAGTCACCGACATACACCACGAGCTTCTCGGTGCCTGGCGTGAGATAGCTGGCATCCTCGACAATCTGGCGGTGCAGCTCGGACAGCAGATCGGCGCGGCCGTGAATGTCGCCGACCGCGTACACGCAGACGCCGGGTGGAACGCGTGCCGGACGACCGGCCGCGGTCGGCTGTAGTGACCCCACCTCAGCGCTTCGACGAAAGAGGCTCTTAAGCAAAGCGAACCGGAGTCAGCGGTCTGGTTGAGCGGACAGGCGCAGGCGGTCGGCGGACGCCGGCAACCACGGGTCGAATAAGCGGTCACATAGTTGCAACGGCGCTGCAATCGCGTTAAGATTTAAGGTATCAGTCCAGCTGCTTGGAAAGCTTGGCAATTTTGACGAGTTACGGACCGTTTGCATGGTGGACGTCCAGGGGTTCCTGACCTTGCGGCGAAGGCAGTCGCTAGCCTCGCTGCTCTTGTCGACTTTGGCAAGAGCGCACCGCGCGCGGTGTGTCTTTGCAGCCGCAATCCTGCCGGTTTCCCGCGCTTTTGTCGCGATCGCGGGTGTTCGTCGCCTTGCCTTTGACCCAACCAGGGTTATAACGCGCCGATTGGCCGACAAGGACCTGCGAAATGTCCGATCGACTTTCGTCGCGCAACCCTCCCTACGACCGAGGAGATCCCGGTGAACCGCAAGCCGTTGTACGTCATCGCCGCCGCTTTGACCATGAGTGTGCCGGGCACCCTCGTCGGTCAGGACCTTGGTTCGGCGTATGCGCCTCTGGGCATTCACGCTGGCTCCTTCATGATCTTTCCCAGCACCGATGTGAACTTGAGCTACGACGACAACGTCAATGCGACCAAGAACGACACCAAAGATGACTACGTCGCCGTCTTCGGACCGAGTGTCGAAGTCCAATCCGATTTCTCGCGCCACGCGGTCGGCTTCAATGTGTTCAGCACGGTCGGTCGTTATTTTAAGGAGACCAAGGAAGACTATTGGGATTTCGGCATCAATGGCAATGGCCGGCTCGACATCACGCGAAACAACAATCTGGACGGCAGCTTCGAGGTGGCGCGTCTGCATGACGCCCGCGACGATCCCGAGGATGACGCCACCATCGGGGAATCCCGACGTCCGGTCCGGTACATGAACTATGATGCCAATTTGGCCTACAATCACCTCTTCAACCGGGTCACCTTCAGGCTCACCGGCGACTTCAGTCGGAAGGACTATCGGCAGGGCGCGGGAACCGCCAACCAGAACGACCGCGACCGCAACATTTACACAGGTCAGCTGCGGCTCGGCTATAACGTCTCGCCACGCATCAACACCTTCGCCCAGGGAGAGTATTTCATACAGCGGCGGGACGTGCACCGGGACACTGACGGCTTCGAGCGGGATTCCCACGGTTGGAGTGCCAACGGCGGTGTCAACGTCAATTTCACGGATCTGCTGTTCGGTGAGGCGTTCGCGGGGTATACCACGGAGTACTATGATGACTCGGCTTTTAGCACCGAGTCGGGCCTCTCCTACGGCCTCAATCTCACCTGGCTGCCGACACGGCTCACCACCGTTGCCCTGACTGGCGCCAGCAATTTCCAGCCGACCACAAACGAGGACGCGTCGAGCAACCTTAAGAGCACGGTCGGGCTGCGGGTCGACCACGAGCTGTTGCGCAACGTGCTGATCGGCGCCGAGGGCGGTTATATCCGCAACGACTTCCAGAACACCAATCGCACGGACAACGAGTATAACGCGGGCGCCGACATCACCTATCTGATCAATCGGCACTTCTCGGTCGGTGCGGCCTATAACTTCTCCACGCGGGATTCCGATGACAACGACCGCGAATTTACCCGCAACCTGTTCACCCTGCAGCTGCGGGCGCAACTCTAGGCTGGCAGGCTCGATCGACGCGGTCCATATTCATTGGTTGTTCAAACCGAAAGGTCATGGTGTGAAGGGCCGGCCTCGATCGGGCTCGGTGGTTTCGGTTCGGGCCGGGGGATGCAAGAGGGATGATGGACTGGCTTCGGCGTCTGCACGTTTGCGCAGTAGGGATGGTCGTGTTCGGGCTGATGACGGCCTGCTCGTCGCCGCCGCCGGCACCGCCGCGCGCGGTGGCCGCGGCGGCAACGACGGGCGGCGAAGCGAGCATTGCCGGCTACGAGCTGGGGCCCGGCGACCGGATGCGCGTCACGGTGTTCCGACACCCGGACCTGTCGGGAGAGTTCCAGCTGGACGGCGAAGGCTTCTTCGCCATGCCCCTGGTCGGCGAGATCCGGGGCGGTGGCCTGGACGCGCGCCATCTCGAGACCGATATCGAGGACCGTCTCAAGGATGGCGGCTTCCTGGTCAATCCGCAGGTCGGTATCGAGGTCCTCAACTATCGGCCGTTCTACATCATCGGCGAGGTCAACAGTCCCGGCAGCTACCAGTATGTCAACGGCATGACGGTGATCAACGCGGTGGCGCTGGCCGGTGGCTTTACCTATCGCGCCGACCAGGGCGACATCATCATCAATCGTGGCGGCTCGTCCGGTCCGGAAGTTCAGGCCGAGTTGACGACCGAGGTGCTGCCCGGCGACATCATCAACGTGACCGAGCGCTTCTTCTGATCCAAGGCTGGTGATCCAGGGCTGGCGCTGGACCTGAGCCGCATGGCGGATGACGGTCGGAGCGCAACCTCACCTGCCGGACGCCTTCGGAGGCTGATAGGGTTGCGCGTCGCAGGAGCGGCGCCCGGAAGCGTGCAGAAATCTACGACCACCGCCGGGATTGCCGTCTTCTTTGAGCGGCGCATGCTGGTCATGCTGGCCCTCGGGTTCGCGGCGGGACTGCCCAACCTGCTGATCTTCGACACCCTCTCGGCATGGCTGCGGCAAGCGGACGTGCCGCTGCGCACGATCGGTTTCTTCAGCCTCGCGACGCTCGCCTACTCGCTCAAGTTTCTGTGGGCGCCGCTGGTGGATCGCACCGCGATCCCGGTCCTGACCCCTCTCCTGGGGCATCGCCGGGCCTGGATGCTGATGGCGCAGGCGGTGATCATCCTCGGCTTGTGGTTGGTCTCGGGTTCCAATCCGGCGGCCAATCTGGGGCTGGTGGCCGCGTTCGCCGTGCTGGTCGCGTTCGCCTCGGCGACCCAGGACGTCGTCATCGATGCCTGGCGCATCGAGGCCGCGGGGGAAGAGCGCCAGGGCGCCATGGCAGCGATGTATCAGTGGGGCTACCGCATCGCGATCCTCACCGCGGGCATCGCGCCTTTGATCCTGGCGGAGCGCATGGACTGGAGCTTCGCGTATGCGGCCATGGCAGCCCTGATGGCGATCGGCGTTGCGGCCGTGCTCGCGGCGCCGCGGGAGCGAGCGCGCCCGGTGATGCCTTCTCTCTTGCCCGACGACGTGCCTGCGCGGCCTGCCACGGAAGCGCTCGAATGGATCGGGCGCCTGTTCCTGCTTGTGGCCGGCGCCTATCTGTTCGGTGCCGGCTTCACGGGGCAGTTCAGCATGATCGAATGGGCAGCCGGCCTGCTCGGCGCAGACCCGGATTCGATCGCGCGCCTGAACGCGATCTGGGAACTTCGGCCTGGAGGCGTGCTCATCCAGGTCGGGCTCGCATGCCTGGGACTGTTCCTGATTGTGGGCACAGCCCTGCCGATCCCGGGCACGAGAACGCGGCCAGGCATCTACTTCGTCCGCTCCTATGGTGACCCTCTGCGTGATTTCTTCGGTCGGTTTGCAGGTACAGCGGGCCTGATCCTGGCGATGATCTGCTGCTATCGTCTCAGCGATTTCGTCCTCAACATCATGAACCCCTTCTATCTCGATCTCGGCTTCGACCTCGAGACCATCGCCGAGGTGCGCAAGGGGGTCGGCGTGGTCATGCTGATGCTGGGTGTCGGCGTCGGCGGCTGGTCGATCGCGCGCTTCGGGTTGATCCGTTCGCTGGTCATCGGCGCCCTCGCCGGCCCGGTCTCCAATCTGGCGTTCGCCTGGCTCGCGACGCAGGGGCCGGACCCGCGCGCCTTCGCGGTTGCGATCATGGTCGACAACGTCTCCGCCGGCTACGCCGGAACGGTCCTGATCGCCTACATGTCCAGCCTTACCAGCGCCGGCTTCACGGCGACCCAATACGCGCTGTTCTCGTCGCTGTACTCCCTGCCCGGCAAGCTGATCGCAGCGCAATCGGGCGCCATCGTCGAGGCGAGCGCCCACCTAGCAGCCCCGGGCGGGCCGTTCGCGGGATTGACGTCCCTGTTCTCCGACCTGCCCCCCGCCTCGTTTACCGACGCCGCTGCCGCCCTCGGCGTCTCGGCGGCGGCGTTGGGCGCTGGCTACACGATCTTCTTCTTCTATTCGTGCCTGGTCGGGCTCGCCGCGCTCGCGCTCGCGCTGGTCATCGCGGCGAAGCGGCGCGGATCCACGGTGCGGAGCGAGCGCGAGGCGCCGGCTCCGCCCTAGGTTCGACGCGCGCGGACGCAGGTTCCGGCGCTCGGTGGTCTTCGGCGTGCGGCGACCACCGGACTGGTGAGCGCGTACCCGACGCTTTAGACTACCGACTTCGTTTGCTGCGAGCGCTGGCCAGTGAGGTATTCCCATGCGGATTGGCGTCCCCAAGGAGATCAAGACCCACGAATATCGGGTCGGCCTGACTCCGACCTCGGTCCGCGAGCTGCGTGAGCACGGCCACGAGGTCCTGGTCGAGCATGACGCCGGCGATGCGATCGGCCTGGTCGATGCGCTGTATGCGCAGGCCGGGGCGCGCATCGCGGCCGACGCCGAAGAGGTGTTTGCGGGCGCGGAGCTGATCGTCAAGGTCAAGGAGCCACAGGCCCAGGAGCGGGCACGGCTGCGTGAGGGCCAGGTGCTGTTCACTTACCTTCACCTTGCGCCGGATCCCGAGCAGACCAGAGAGCTGATGGCGTCGGGCTGCGTCGCGATCGCCTACGAGACCGTGACCGACGAGCGCGGCGGCCTGCCCCTGCTGGCGCCGATGAGCGCGGTCGCCGGGCGGATGTCGATCCAGGCGGGCGCCCACGCGCTGGAGCTGGCGCAGGGCGGCTCGGGTGTGCTGCTGCCCGGGGTCCCCGGTGTCGCCCCTGGCAAGGTGCTGATCATCGGCGGTGGCGTGGTCGGCACCAACGCTGCGATGGTGGCACTCGGCATAGGCGCGCGGGTGGTGCTGCTCGAGCGCTCGGTGCGCCGGATCTACGAGCTCGACAGCGAGTTCGGGCTGCGGCTGGTCACGCGCTATTCGACCCCGGGCATCCTCGAGGAGGAGCTGCGCCAGGCCGATCTGGTGATCGGCGCGACGCTCACGCCCGGCGCCGCGGCGCCCAAGCTGATCAAGCGTGCCCACCTCGACATCATGAATCGCGGCTCGGTCATCGTCGATGTCGCGATCGACCAGGGCGGCTGCACCGAGACCTCACGCCCGACCACCCATGCCGATCCCACCTATGTCGAGGGCGGCGTGGTGCATTACTGCGTCGCCAACATGCCGGGCGCGGTCGCCAACACCTCGACCTTCGCGCTCAACAACGTCACGCTGCCCTATGTCTGCGCAATCGCCGACAAGGGCCACCGGCAGGCCTGCCTCGACGATTTCCATCTGATGGCCGGGCTCAACATCCATCGCGGGAAGGTCACCCACCCGGCGGTCGCGCGCGATCTCAAC
Organism: uncultured Alphaproteobacteria bacterium; assembly: GCA_963731495.1. Classification (GTDB taxonomy): domain Bacteria; phylum Pseudomonadota; class Alphaproteobacteria; order Geminicoccales; family Geminicoccaceae; genus DASUGG01. The sequence continues at coordinate 28,637 of CAVSVZ010000063.1, read as the reverse complement.
CTGCCCTACATGCCGCCGGAGCAGGCGCTGCAGTGAGTTTGAACGCCCAGCGGTCTAGCGGGAAGGAGAGCCGCGCGTCAGGGGGGCGCCAGCTGCTGATAGCGGCGGTTGATCGACGCTTCGAACTCGCCGTCTCGGTACCGCTGATGCTGGAGTGGGAAGCCGTCCTCAAGCGCCCGGAGATCCTGCGCGCGGCCAGAGGTGAGCCGGGCGACACGGACGTGGTGCTCGATCAGCTTGCTGCGGTCTCCGTTCCGGTCGACCTGCATTTCCTCTGGCGGTCGCGCTCGCGGCACCCAGATGACGACATGGTGTTGGAAACGGCGATCAACGGCCGGGCCGACGTGATCGTAACCTTCAACGTTCGCCACTTGGCGGCGGTCGCGGTCTATTTCGATGTGGCCGTGCAACTGCCGGGGGCCGTGTTGCGGAGACTGTGATGAGCCGGACCTTTCCCTTGCGCCTTCCCGAGTCGATCAGGCGGGCCGCCGAGGACTTGGCGCGTGAGGACGGGGTCAGCCTGAACCAGTTCGTCGCCACCGCGGTCGCCGAGAAGGTGAGCGCCCTGAACGCCGCGACCTACTTGCGGGGCCGGGCCGCGCGTGCCGATCGAGCGAGATTCGACCAGGTCCTCGCCCGCCTCGGCAGCCTCCCGCCGCGCGAGGGCGACGAGCGAGCGGACTGAGCGTCGGCTGGCTATCCGGCCCTCGGTCGTGGCGACCGGCTGGGCACGCCTGGCGATTATGGCTTGCCGCTGGCAGCCGGACCTTCCTTCGAGCGCACGGCGATCGCCATCATGGTCAGGCTCCAGCCGGTGAACAAAAGGTTGATGCCGACCAGAAGGCCGATCACCCAAAGGGCAGCGCCTGGCAGCTGGCTCCAGATCAAAATGGCCAGGATCACCGTGATGATGCCGCCGAACAGCAGCCAGCCCCAGCCGTGACCCGGGCGCACGCGCAGCGCCATGGCGATCCGAACGATGCCCTCGATCGTCAGGAACGCCGCCAGGAAGATGGTCAGCGCCTGCGCGCCCTCCATGGGGTGCAGCACCAGGAGAACACCGACGACGGTGTAGAGAATGCCGCTCAGCAGCTCGAGCAGAAACCCCCGCCACGCCTTTTCCATGAAGGCATGGATCAGCTGAGCGACGCCGCCGATGATCAGGAACCAGCCCACCAGCAGATCGATCGCCAGGGTCCCGAGCACGGGTGCTACAATCAGCAGAAGCCCCAGGATCGACAGCAGGATGCCGACCCCCAGCAGCCATCGCCAGCCTTTTCGCAGAACGTCCATTCGGCCACCTCTGGTAAAATACTCGATGGCCCTGTACTAGGGGCGTCGGCTTGACCCATTCAAGGACCCATGACTAAGGTTCCTCGGAGGGAGATACACAACCGGAGGGTAAAGTCATGGAACGGAGGCCCATGCGCGCCATGGCGTACGGTCTCGCGGCGGGCGTTCTGCTGGCAGGCGCGAGCGTTGCCACGGCCAGCGCCGAGACCTTCATCACCATCGGCACCGGCGGCGTGACCGGCGTCTACTACCCGACCGGCGGCGCGATCTGCCGTCTGGTCAACAAGGATCGCAAGGAGCACGGCATCCGCTGCTCGGTCGAGAGCACGGGCGGCTCGGTCTACAACGTCAACACCATGCGCGCCGGCGAGCTCGATATCGGCGTCGTGCAGTCCGATGTCAGTACAACGCGCTACAACGGCGAGGGCGAGGAGTTCCAGGCCGCCGGGCCGTTCGAGGATCTGCGCGCCGTGTTCTCGGTCCATCCGGAGCCGTTCACCGTGGTCGCCCGCGCGGACGCCGGGAATCAAGACCTTCGATGATCTGAAAGGCAAGCGGGTCAATGTCGGCAATCCCGGCTCCGGTCAGCGCGCCACCATGGAAGTGCTGATGGAAGCCAAGGGCTGGACGATGGACGACTTCGCGCTGGCGTCCGAGCTGAAGTCGGCCGAGCAGTCCCAGGCGCTCTGCGACAACAAGATCGATGCGATCGTGTTCACGGTCGGCCATCCGTGCGGCTCGATCCAGGAAGCGACCACCACGTGTCGACGCCATGCTGATCCCGGTCGACCGGCCCGGAGGTCGACAAGCTGGTCGAGGAACAATCCGTACTACTCGCAAGGCCACCATCCCGGGCGGCATGTATCGGGGCAACGACGACGACGTCGAGACCTTCGGCGTGCGGCGCAACCTTCGTGACCTCGGCCGAAGTGCCCGACGACGTGATCTACCAGGTCGTCAAGGCGGTGTTCGAGAACTTCGACGACTTCAAGAAGCTGCACCCGGCATTCGCCAATCTCACCAAGGAAGAGATGGTCAGCGCGGCGCTCTCCGCGCCGCTCCATCCGGGCGCCGAGAAGTACTACAAGGAAGCGGGCTTGATGTAAGGCCCACGGCATCTTTTTCCGACCAGCAGGGGCGGCGCGACATCCGTCGCCCCTGCGGCTTTGTGAGCGGCGCCCGCCAGGTCGCTGCCGACGGTGGCTTGGCTTCTGCACGTCATCGCGGTGTGCATCGTCATGTCGAGGAACGGGATCACGATGACCGAGCCCAGCACCCAGGCTAGCCATCAACCGGACCAGCCGGCGCTCGAGGACCTGGTAGCACAGAGCGACACCGGCGCGCGCCATCCGGCCGGCGCGGCCGGCGTGCTCCTGCTTTGGCTCGCGATCGTGTGGTCGCTGTTCCAGCTGTGGTTCGCCTCGCCGCTGCCGTTCATGCTTCAACGTCTTCGTGCTGAACGATACCGAGGCGCGCTCGATCCATCTGGCCTTCGCCATGTTCCTGGCCTTCATCGCCTATCCCGCGCTGACCTCCTCGCCGCGCGACCGCATCCCGATCCAGGACTGGATCTTGGCGCTGGTCGGCGGCGTTCTGCGCCGCTTACCTGTTCCTGTTCTACGACCAGCTGTCCAGCCGCCCGGGCGCCGCCGACCACCTACGATCTGGTATCGCGGTGGCCGGCATGGTGCTGCTGCTCGAGGCGACGCGGCGCGCGCTCGGCCCGCCCCTGGTGATCGTCGCCATGGTGTTCCTGGCCTATGTCTTCCTCGGGCCAGTACGCGCCGGACGTGATCGCCTGTCAGGGCGCCTCGCTTCAGCAAGGCGATGTCGCATCATGTGGCTGACCACGGAGGGCGTGTTCGGCATCGCGCTCGGCGTCTCGACCAGCTTCGTGTTCCTGTTCGTGCTGTTCGGCGCGCTGCTCGACAAGGCCGGCGCCGGCAACTACTTCATCAAGGTGGCCTTCGGCGCTGCTCGGCCACATGCGCGGCGGCCCGGCCAAGGCGGCGGTCCTGTCGTCCGGCCATGACCGGCCTGATCTCGGGCTCCTCGATCGCCAACGTGGTGACCACCGGCACCTTCACCATCCCGCTGATGAAGCGGGTCGGCTTCACCGCGAGAAGGCCGGCGCGGTCGAGGTCGCCTCCTCGGTCAACGGCCAGATCATGCCGCCGGTGATGGGCGCCGCCGCCTTCCTGATGGTCGAGTATGTCGGCATCCCCTATGTCGAGGTGATCAAGCATGCCTTCCTGCCGGCGATGATCTCCTACATCGCGCTGCTCTATATCGTCCATCTCGAGGCGGTGAAGGGCGGCATGGAGGGCCTGCCCAAGCGTCGCATCACGACCTGGCAGCAGAGCCTGCTCACCTTCGGCATCGTGCTCGCCAGCCTGATGCATCATCGCCGGCGTGCGTCTACTACGGGCTCGGCTGGATCAAGACCGCCTTCCCGAGCGGCGCCTCGTGGATCATGCTCGCGCTGATCGGTGATCGGCCTATCTGGCGCTGCTGCTGGTTCGGCGCGCGCTATCCCGAGCTCGAGACTGGACGACCCCAATTCGCCGGTGGTCGAGCTGCCGGAGGTCGGGCCGACGGTCGAAGGCCGGCCTGCATTTCCTGCTGCCGGTGGTGGTGCTGGTCTGGTGCCTGATGGTCGAGCGGCTGTCGCCGGGCCTGTCGGCGTTCTGGGCCACCGTCCTGATGATCGCCATCCTGCTCACCCAGCGCCCGCTGATGGCCGCGTTCCGCGGCCACGCGCGACTTCGGCGCTGCGACCCGCCAGGGCTTCCTCGATCTGCGCGACGGCCTGGTCGCACGGCGCGCGCAACATGATCGGCATCGGCGTCGCCACGGCCGCCGCCGGCATCATCGTCGGCACCGTGACCCTGACCGGCGATCGGCCTCAAGTATGGCCGAGTTCGTCGAGTTCATCTCGGGCGGCAACCTGATGCTGATGCTGATCTTCACGGCGATCATCAGCCTGATCCTCGGCATGGGCCTGCCGACCACCGCCAACTACATCGTGGTCTCGACCCTGATGGCGCCGGTGGTGGTCGAGCTCGGCGCCCAGAGCGGGCTGATCGTGCCGCTGATCGCGGTGCACCTGTTCGTGTTCTATTTCGGCATCATGGCCGACGTGACGCCGCCGGTCGGCCTGGCCTCGTTCGCGGCGGCGGCGATCTCCGGCGGCGATCCGATCAAGACCGGCTTCACCGCGTTCTGCTACAGCATGCGCACGGCAGCCCTGCCGTTCCTGTTCATCTTCAACACCCAGCTGCTGCTGATCGGCCTGACCGGCCCGGTCGACCTGGTGCTCATCGTGATCGTGGCCACGGTGGCGATGCTGGTGTTCGCCGCCGGCACCATGGGCTGGTTCCTCACCCGGAGCCGGATCTGGGAGAGTGCGGTCCTGATCCTGATCGCGTTCACGCTGTTCCGGCCGGGCTTCTGGTGGGACATGATCTATCCGCCCCTGACCGATGTCCCGCCAAACCAGATCGAGCAGGCCGCAGAAGCCGTGCCGCCGGACGGCAGCCTGCGCATCTCGGTCGAGGGCATCTCGATCGAGGGTGACGAGGTCTCGAAATCGGTGATGTTGCCGATGGGTGCGCCCGGGCCCGGCGCCGAGCGCCTGGCGAATGCCGGGCTCGAGCTGCGCGACGAGGACGGCAAGGTGATCATCGACATGATCGGCTTCGCCAGCCCGGCCGAGAAGGCAGGTCTCGATTTCGACTATGAGATCACGGGCGTGCTCAAGCCGAACGGCCGGCTACCGCAGGAAGTGATGTGGATCCCGGCGCTGGTGCTGCTGGCCGGCATCGTCTGGTTGCAGCGCCGACGCCGGCCGGAGGAGACGGCGCCGGCGGGCGCACCGGCACATGCCGGCGACTGATGCGAGGACGCTTGCGATGTACAGCCACATCCTGCTGCCGGTCGATCTGTCCGACGAGCACTCCTGGCGCAAGGCGCTGCCGACCGCCATCGCGCTGAGCGATACCTTTCAGGCGACCCTGCACGTGATGACCGTGGTGCCTGAGTTCGGCCTGCCGATGGTCGGTCAGTTCTTTCCGGCCGACTACGAGGCCAAGCTGCATGAGCATGCCGCCAAGCAGCTCGAGGACTTCGTTGCCGCGCAGATAGCAGATCGTGCCAACGTCCAGCTGATCGTCGCCGCAGGCAAGATTTACCAGCAGATCCAGCACACCGCCGAGCAGGTCAAGGCGGATCTGATCGTCATGGGCTCCCATCGCCCCGAGCTCAGCGACTACCTGCTCGGCCCGAACGCCGCCCGGGTGGTGCGTCATGCGCGCTGCTCGGTGATGGTGGTGCGAGCGTAGCGCCGAGCGCCCCTCCGCGACGCCCGATACCCGCCGGCGTGCAGGTCGGCGATCGAGAAATCGGCGCGTCTCCTTTCCGGACGCGGCTTCACAGCTTGTTAACCTTCGGCCGTCATGAACCTTCCCGCGCCCCGGGCAAACGCCGAGGCAAGCGGATGTGGAGATGGCGACCCGTCGGAACACCCCCTGCGCTCGAAGATGGACGTTGGTGATCGCGCTTGCCGTGCTGGCCGCATGCACGACCGTTCCGGCGCCCGTCCAGGAGATGGCCGAAGCGGAGCACGCCGTGCAGGCGGCCGCCGCGATCGATGCCGAGACCCTGGCACCCGTCGAGTTCGAGAAGGCTCGCCGCAAGCTCGACGAGGCCAGGAGCGCGCTGCGGGCTCAGCAGCACGAGCGGGCGCGCCTGTTGGCGGAGCAGGCGGTGGTCGACGCCGAATTCGCCCGGATCACGGCGCAGGCCGAGGAAACCGAGCGGACCGCCGCCGAGCTTCGCGCCAAGATCCGCGGTCTTGGCGGGCCTGCCAGCCAGCCCATGGTCGGCTCGTGATGCGGCCACCAGCATGGGGCGTCCGACACGGGTGGATCTTCTTCCTGTGCATCGCCGGTCTGTGCGCGGCCCTCTGCTTGGCCGAGCCGGTCGGGGCTCAGGAGACGGTCACGATCATCCAGGCACGAAGCGCGCTCGAGGAGGCGAGGAGCGATCGCGCAGTGCGTGCGCTGGCTGCCAGCGAGCTCGACGCGGCAGAGCAGGCGCTCGAGCGAGCGACCGCCGCGTCTGACGCCAGTCGCCCCGCCAGCGAGGTCGGGCATCTGGCCTACCTCGCACAGCGTCGCGCCGCGATTGCCCGGATGCAAGCCAGACAGCGACGGGCCACGCGTGCCCTCGACGCCCTGTCCGCAACGCATTCCCTGATCCAGGAAGCGCGTGCGCTCGAGGCCGCGGCCGCCGAGCAACGCGTGCTTGATCTGGCGGCAGGCCTGAAGCGGTTCGAGGTCCAAGCGGACCGGCATGGCGTCTTGCTGATGCCACGCCGACCCTGGTTCGAGACCGATCTCAGGCCGGCGCGGCACGCGGTGCGCGCGATGGCCGAAGCTGCCCGACTGCTCGACAGACTGCCCGATCGGCAGGTGGTGGTGGTGGGCTATGCCGCGCGCCGCGACGCGTTCCCCGATCGCGGAGGCGTTCAGGTCGCAAGGATGGCCGCGGCACCGGCCGACCACGACCCGGGAAGCGACACATCGAGCGACTTGCCGGGCGGCGTCGCCGACGGCGATGACGTTGGCTGCGCGCGCGCCGACGTTGTCCGCGCCTTCCTGATCAGCAACGGAGTTGATCCGCGCCGAATCGTGACATCCTGCGTTGTGCCGGACGCCGTGGCCGAGCCATCGTCGGGCAGCGTGAAACGGCCATCGGCCGGGGAAACAGTGATTGCCATCCTGTCCAAGAACCGCCTTGCCGGGTCGCCCCTGATCGCCCGGGGGATTGGTCAGGCGGTCGACCCTGATCCCGGTGCGCCTTGAGTTTCGACTAGCGCCGCAACCGGCGAACCGCCTAGTACTAGCCGATCTCGGGTGCACGGATAGGGGTGGCATGGCGCTCAGCACGTTGCGCTGTCTGGTCGAGGCGCTGACAGATGACGCGGAATCCGAGGCGATCATTGCCCACCAAGCCGGGGCGCCGACGGTCTGGACGCGACAGCAGCTGCATGAGGAGATCTTGCGCTTCGCGGCCGGCCTGACCGGCGCCGGAGTTGCCGTCGGCGAGCCGGTCGCCCTGATCGCGCCGAACCGTCCCGAGTGGGCGGCGGCGATGCTGGCGATCGCAAGAACCGGCGCGATGGCGATGCCACTCAGCGAGCAGTCGGCCCTATCGGAGGTTGGCCGGATCGTCGACCACAGCGGTTGCCGAACCGTGATCACCACCTCGAACCACGTGAAGGCTCTGGCCGGGCTGGAGCGCGCCGGCGAGCTCACCATCGTCCTGCTCGACGACCACGAGCCCGAGCAGCATGAGGGGCTCTCGATCAAGCGCTGGCGCGAACTGCCGGCCGGAAACCGGCCGCTGCCCGAGCTCACGCCGGACCAGCCGGCGGTCCTGGTCTACACCTCCGGTACCACCGGAACGCCCAAGGGCGTGCCGCTGACCCACGCCAATCTGTGCGCGAACCTAAACGCGCTGATTGTTGAGCGTCTCGCCAAGCCGGGCGACAGGGTGCTCCTGCCGCTGCCCTTGCACCATGTCTATCCGCTGACCGTGGGCCTATTGGGGTCGCTCGCCTCGGGCGCGGCGATGGTGCTGCCGGCCGGGATCACCGGTCCCGAGATCGCCGAGGCGCTGCAAGAAATCTGCCTGCACCATCATGATTGCCGTGCCGCGGATGTACGAGGCCATGCTGGCGGGTATCGAGCGCAGGATCGGGGCCCTGGGCACCATCGCGCTCAGCGCCTATCGACGCCTGCTCCCTCTGTCCGTCTGGGTGCTCCGGCGGTTCGGATGGCGGATCGGCCGGGTCCTATTTGCCCCAGTGCGTCGCCAGGTCGCGCCCGCGCTCCGCCTGCTCGCGTCGGGCGGCGCACCGCTCAAGCCCGAGATCGCGTGGCAGCTCGACGGCCTCGGCTGGGAGGCTCTGGAAGGCTACGGCCTGAGCGAGACCACGGCGATGCTGACCTTCAACCAGGAGGGCCGGGCGCGGGTCGGCGCCGCCGGTCGGCCGATCAAGGACGTCGTGCTCCGGATCGCACCGATGCCCGACCTCGAGCCAGGCACCGGTGAGATTCAGGCGCGCGGGCCGACCGTGTTCGCCGGCTATTGGCACAACAACGAGGCCACCAAGGAGGCGTTCACCGAGGACGGCTTCTTTCGCACCGGCGACCTCGGCCACATCGACCAGGACGGCTATCTGTACATCGTTGGCCGCAGCAAGGAGATGATCGTCGTCGGCGGCGGCAAGAACATCTTTCCCGAGGACATCGAGCCCGTCTACGCCAAGAGCGATCTGATTCAGGAGGCCGCCGTGCTCGATCACAACGGCCGCCTGGTGGGTCTTTTCGTGCCGCAGGTCGAGCCCGAGAGCAATTCTGCCGGCGGATTACGCCAGCGCTTTCGCAGCGAGATCGAGCGCTGCGCGCAGGAGCTGCCGCCCTACGAGCGGATCACCGATTTCGCCCTGACCGCGCAACCCTTGCCAAGAACCCAGATCGGCAAGCTGCGGCGACACCTGCTGCCCGAGATGTTCGAGCGGGCGAAGGCCGCGCGCGGCCCGGTTGAGGAACGGCCGCTTTCGGACGAGGATCGCGCCCTGCTCGAGCGCGCGCCGGCCGATCAGGTCTGGGCCTGGCTGCAAAGGCGCTTCAAGGGGACGCGGCTGACCCTCGACACCAGCCCGGAGCTCGATCTCGGCCTCAATTCGTTCGAGTGGATGAGCCTCGCCATGGAGCTGCAGGAACGCTTCGGCTTCCGGCTGACCGAGGAGGCGCTCGCCCGCATGTCGAGCCTGCGTGCGCTCGTGCAGGAAGTCCAGCAGGCGGCCGAGAGCGGCCAATCGATGTCCCTCGACGAGGCCGAGCTCGGGGTCGAGCAGGAGCGCTGGCTGCAGCCGCGAGGTCTCGCGCTGCGCGTTCTCTCCCAGGTGTTGTTCATGGCCAACTACGTGATCATGCGCGGCCTGTTCCGCGTGCGCGCGGAAGGCCTCGAGCACATACCCGGCGAGGGCCCGTTTCTGATCACGCCCAACCATCTGAGCTTTCTAGATCCGTTCGCGATCGCTGCCGTGCTGCCCCGGCACCAGTTGCAGCAGGTCTACTGGGCGGGCTGGAGCGGCATTCTGTTCACCAATCCGGTGACCCGCATGTTCAGCCGGGCCACACAGGTCGTGCCGGTCGATCCGGAGCATGGCCTGACCTCGACCTTGCTGTTCGCCCGGGCGATCTTGGACCGAGGCAAGGTTCTGACCTGGTTTCCCGAGGGCGAGCGCTCGGTCGACGGCGACGTCCACCGCTTCTTGCCGGGCGCCGGCCTACTGATTCAAAAGATGCGCGTCCCAGCCGTGCCCGTGCTCATCGCCGGCACCTACCAGGCGTGGCCGCGCAGCCGGCGCCTGCCGCGCGTCCACCCGATCTCTCTGCGGTTCGGGCCGGCGCTGATGCTTGCCGAGGGCGAGCCCCAGAGCAATTCTGAGGACGACGACATGGAACGGCCCAAGCGCATCGCCAACCGCCTGCGCGAGGCGGTGCTGGCGCTTGGGCCGGATTCGGCGGATGTGCGGTCGAAGACGACGCGAAACGACCGGACGCGAGCTCGCTCACGGTGAGCGCGACGCTGGCCGCCGTGCGAGCGCTCGTCGCGCGCGGCGAGGTCCATGTCTCCCGCCACGGCTTTCTCAAGCTCGCGGCTGATGATATTTTGCTTGATGATGTTGTTGCTGCGCTTGCTACCGCGGTTCTGGTCGAGGACTATCCGATGGCCGGCAGAGGACCATCCATTCTCGTCCTGCAAACCGACCGCGACAATCGACCCGTCCATGTGGTTTGGGGCATAGCCTAGGGAAGCACGACACCGGCCGTCCTGATCACCGCCTACCGGCCCGATCCGGTGCTGTGGTAAGGAGACTTCACGAGGCGGAAAGCGCGATGAAACGCAAGAAGATCGAACTCGTTCGCGAAGGTAAATATGCCGCTGAGGTTCCCGTCGAGTGGATCGTAGAGGAAGGCGGCTGGTCGCCCTATCTTTCGCTCGACGACGCGAAGAAGCTCGAAGCGGTACGCTTGGCGCTGCGTGCGGGGGACGTGGCCACGGCTGCCAAGCACGGCCGCGTGTTCGAGCTGCATCCTGTGTCGGCTTGAGGGCGCGGGCGCGCGCAGCCTGATCACGGGCGGTGGCGGCAATGGCGGAAACGCACAAGGTCTGAACGTGTTTCCGCCTATACTGCGTCGCTGGTTCTGCGGCGAAGGCCTCTGCGATCGCATGCGATGATGGATAGCGCCATGGTTGACGATCCGAAAGCCGATCTCGAAGCCTGGGCCGCGCTGGCCGGGCGGGAGACCAAGGGCCGTGCGGCGCAGCTCGTTTGGCACACCCCCGAGGGCATCGAGGTCAAGCCGCTGTTCACCGCCGCCGATCTCGAAGGGCTCGAGGCGACCTGCAGCCTGCCCGGCCTGTCGCCCTACCTGCGCGGGCCGCGGGCGACCATGTACGCCCAGCGGCCCTGGACGATCCGGCAATATGCCGGCTTCTCGACCGCCGAAGAATCCAATGCCTTCTACAAGCGCAACCTGGCGGCCGGCCAGGCCGGCCTGTCGGTGGCGTTCGATCTGGCGACCCATCGCGGCTACGACAGCGACCATCCGAGGGTCGCGGGCGACGTCGGCAAGGCGGGCGTGGCGATCGACACGGTCGAGGACATGAAGCGGCTGTTCGAGGGCATTCCGCTCGATCAGGTCAGCGTGTCGATGACCATGAACGGCGCGGTGCTGCCGGTCATGGCCTTCTACATCGTGGCGGCCGAGGAGCAGGGCACAGCGCCCGGGCAGCTCGCCGGCACCGTGCAGAACGACATCCTCAAGGAGTTCATGGTCCGCAACACCTACATCTACCCGCCCGAGCCGAGCATGCGGATCGTGGCCGACGTGATTGCTTATGCCGCGGATCACATGCCGAAGTTCAATCCGGTCTCGATCTCCGGCTATCACATGCAGGAGGCCGGGGCGACCTGCGTCCAGGAGCTGGCCTTCACGCTGGCCGATGGCCTGGAATATGCGCGGGCTGCGGTCGGGCGCGGGCTGGCGATCGATCGCTTCGCGCCGCGGCTGTCGTTCTTCTTCGGCATCGGCATGAATTTCTTCATGGAGATCGCCAAGCTGCGTGCCGCGCGCCTGCTCTGGGCCAAGCTGATGCGCGAGCATTTCCAGCCGAGCGATCCGCGCTCGTCGATGCTGCGCACCCACTGCCAGACCAGCGGCGTCTCGCTGCAGGCGCACGATGTCTACAACAACGTCGTGCGCACCACGCTCGAGGCGCTGGCAGCGGTGCTCGGCGGCACCCAGTCGCTGCACACCAACGCGTTCGACGAGGCGCTCGCGCTGCCGAGCGATTTTTCCGCGCGGATCGCGCGCAACACCCAGCTGATCCTGGCCGAGGAGACCGGCATCCGCCACGTCGTCGACCCGCTCGGCGGCAGCTACTACCTCGAGCATCTGACCGCGAGCCTGGTGCGCGCCGCCGAAGAGCTGATCGCCGAGGTCGAGGCGATGGGCGGCATGACCAAGGCGATCGAGGCCGGCATGCCCAAGGCCAGGATCGAGGCCGCGGCCGCGCGCCGCCAGGCGGGGATCGATCGCAACGAGGAGGTGGTGGTCGGGGTCAATCGCTACCGCCCGGCCGAGGACCAGTCGGTCGAGCTTCTGGATATCGACACCACGGCGGTGCGCGAGGCGCAGACCCGGCGTCTGGCCGAGGTCCGTGCGGCGCGCGACCAGAAGCGCTGCAACGATGCGCTGCACGCGCTCGAGCGTGGCGCGGCGGGCGACGCAAATCTGCTGCAGCTTTGCGTCGAAGCGGCGCGCGCACGCGCCAGTCTGGGCGAGATCTCGGACGCGATGGAGAAGGTGTTCGGGCGCTGGCGGGCGGAGGTTCGCTCGATCGCCGGGGTTTACGGCAGGGCGTTCGAGAACGATCCCGATTTCGCCGCGATCCAGCGCGAGGTCGAGGCGTTCGCCGAGATCGAGGGCCGTCGGCCGCGCATGCTGGTCGCCAAGCTCGGCCAGGATGGCCACGACCGGGGCGCCAAGGTGATCGCCACGGCGTTCGCCGACATCGGTTTCGACGTCGACATCGGTGCCTTGTTCCAGACGCCGACCGAAGCGGCACGTGAGGCGATCGAGAACGACGTGCACCTGATCGGCGTGAGCTCGCTGGCGGCTGGCCACCGGGTGCTGGTGCCGGCCCTGATCGAGGCGCTCAAGGAGCAGGGTGCGGAGGACATTCTGGTGGTGGTCGGCGGCGTGATCCCGCCGCACGATCGCAAGGCGCTGATCGATGCCGGCGTGGCCGCCGTTTACCCGCCGGGCACGCATATCCCCGAGGCGGCGCGCGAGATCCTGCGCCTGCTGCGCGCGCGCCACAAGGAGCATGCCGCCTGAGCTGATCAGCGGATCGGGTCGCCATCGCGACGCCGCCGCGGCACCTCGAGCCGGGGCTCAGCGCAGCATCGCCACGCTTGCCTGATTCCTGGCCCTGATCGCCTGGTCGAGGAACGCGTTGCGGTGGTCGCGCGAGCGGGTGCGCAGGGCGCGTCGCTGCAAGCGGGCGGCCTGCCTCAGGCTGCCGACCGCGTCATGCCCGCGGTCGCGATAGAGGCGCAAGGGTCCCCTGGTCAGAACGCGGATCGCGTCCTCGGTCTCGGCCAGGGCCTCGCGGACCTTGCGCCGGGCCTCGGCTCTCAACTCCGTCCGCTGCGCGTCCTCGGAGATCGTGTTGGCGAAGCGGGCGTTCTCCATCGCGTTCAGGGTGCGCAGCAGCGCGCCGATCGCATTGACGTCACGCCTGCTCAGGTCGAAGGCGCCGCCGAATTTCCGGACGGCGAGTTTGCGAAGGTATCGGTCGTGTAGAAGCGGATCGCGTCCTCCAGGGTCCTGGCAGTGTTGTTGTGGAAGAAGGGTGCGGTGTCGGCCGCTTCGATCACGAGGGCGTGTTGATCGTGCCGTTGCCATAGCCGTCGATGCCATCCTCGTGGTTCTGGCCGAAGCCCGCGTCCGGTGGCATGCGCTTGAGCTTGAGGAGGCGCGTTCCGGTATCGAAATTGGCGTTCACGCCTTTGTCGTTGTTGGCGCCGGCGTTCTGGTGACAGGCCGAGCAGGCACGATTGGCGGTGCCGCCTCCGTTGAACAGCTCCTTGCCCTTCTCGACCACCTCCTCGGCGAAGGTCATGGCGGCGAGGTCGATCTCCCGTTGCCGGCCGAGGGTCAGCATGTAGGCTTCGAGGACGTCGAGCTCGTCGTCGGTCGGAAGCCGGAAGTCGACCCCTTCTTCCCGGTTCAGCGATTTGGGCAGGTGCTGCACGACGGCACCCATGGCGAACAGCCGCAAGGAGCCGGCACCGGGCGAGCCGTCGCCGCCCCAGCCGAGCGCGTCCTTCTTGCCGGGCAGGTCGCTGTTCATGGTGGTCTTCAGGGCGAAGTTGTGCGGCACGCCGCGCATCACACCGGGCCGGTCGAAGCCGTCGGGATTCTCGAGGACCAGGCCGAACCTGCGCAGCAGGCGCGGGTTCTCGAGCCCCTTCAGCTTGGGATTGAACTCGGCGACGAACAGCGGGTCGCGACGCGGCAGCCGGCGGATGAAGGCGGGATCGATCGTGAAGTTGTTGGTCGCCGGATGACAGGTGCCGCAGGTCCGGCCATTGCCGTCGAAGGTTTCTTCGAAGAACAGCCTGCGCCCGGTCTCGACGAGATTCGCCGTGCTGCTCTTCGTTGGCTCGGCGGCCGGCGCCTGCTGCGGCATGCCGGCCACAAGCCCGATGCCAAGCCCGATGCCGATGGCGGGAAACAGGTCGAAGCGTCGTCTGGTTCTCATGATCGCTCCCCCTTGTCAGAGGCCGAGCGCCACCGCGCGCCGAAAGGAGGTCGGCGGGAAACGGTCGGGATAGGTGCCAGGCGCTACGGCACGAAGGCGACGGGTTCGAAGTTCAGAACACGCCCTCATCCGCTTGCGCCATCCCACGACGGACGAGCACAAAGACCATCGCGATCAGGCGGAGCAGGGCCGCTGGGATCGTGGCGGTCGCCACGAGGATCATCTCGATCGAAGAGCCATGGGTGGCTAATTTCCCTCCACTTTTTTTGTGCCGATTTAACGGCTTCCTGATTTATCGAATAACCGTATTTGTGCGTTGACCAATGATCAAGCAATTTTACAGTCAGAAAACATCATAAGAACTAAACCATTAACATCTCTTTGTAGAAACTATATTCCAGTGATGCCATTCTGCCACGAAAGCATTGGCCAGCTTATCGCCGTCTTGACCTTGCCGACAGCAGATGTTTAAGCACTATGGTATTGCTACTGGCAACTTGGCCCGTGCGAGCGTCCATGCGCAGGGCCGCAGTTTAGGACTGGCGACGGCCGGCCCGATCAGGTGGCGGTAGGCGGCGCAGCATCAGCCGAGGACCGATCCCCGGCGGTGACCCGGACATCGACCTGCATCTCGATGAAGTCGCTGGCGTAGCCGTGGTACGAGCCGCTCAGCGGGATCGCCTGGCGCGGGTCGCGCGCGACCGCGACCCGGATCAGATGGCCACCGCCGACCAGGCCGTTGGTCGGATCGAACTCGACCCAGCCGGCACCCGGCAGGTAGACCTGGACCCAGGCATGGGTGGCACCCGAGCCGACCATGTCCTCGCCGGCCCCGTCGGTCGAGGGGTCGATCGACGGGTCGTACAGATAGCCGGTGACGAAGCGCGCCGGCATGCCGAGCGAGCGCACCGCCTCGATCATGAACAGGGCGAAGTCTCGGCAGGTGCCGCTGCCGAGCGCCAAAGTTTCGGTCGGCGCCTGGGTGCCGTGGATCGCGCGCGGCTGATACACGAGCTGCGCCTTGATCGCGCGCGTGATCCGGACCAGTAGCTCCTGGGTGTCGACCCCGCCCGGATCGACGAACTGGCGGGCCCAGGCGCTGACCGCGCCCTCCGGATCGGGATAGTGGCACTGCAGCGTCGGCAGCAGGTCGACGACCTGGTCGTTGTGGTAGCGAAACGGATAGCTCGCGGCATAGGAGCGGATCGGAAAGTTCGGCTCGTGCAGGCCGTAGTGCTCGATCTCGATCCGGTTCTCGAAGCGCAGCTCGACGGCCGCCTGGTCGAAGGTGATCAGGGCGATCGAGTTCGAGAACACGTCGTGGATCCAGCGGACATGGCCCGGCGGGCTCAGGGTCAGCTGGGCATCGATCACCCGCAGATCATGGCTGTCGCGTGG
This sequence comes from uncultured Alphaproteobacteria bacterium, assembly GCA_963731495.1. Classification (GTDB taxonomy): domain Bacteria; phylum Pseudomonadota; class Alphaproteobacteria; order Geminicoccales; family Geminicoccaceae; genus DASUGG01. The sequence continues at coordinate 13,037 of CAVSVZ010000063.1, read as the reverse complement.
CCGGAAGAGGGCGCGATGCTCGTTGAAGGTGACCGGTCGCTGGTAGCGATAGACGGTCTCATGATTGATGCTGAGTAGCTGTGGCACGCTCGTAGCGATGGCCGAACAGGGCATCCCCCAGCTCGTCGTTCATGGCGATGATGAGCTGCTGAAGGTGATCCAGGAATTCGTGCAACCCGGTCACGATGACCTGCTCGATGCTCGTCTCCTTGCCGATGGTGCGCAATGTGGCCAGGGTCTGCTGCGCCGGGCCGATATGGCTCGCTGCCATCAATGATGAGAGGCGGGTGAACATTTCGTCAACAGTTTCGATACAGACCGCGATTGAGCGTTGGAAGCCGCGGTCGAACAGCAGGAAATCGGCGACGGTCGTGGGGCTCATGCCGCGCGGATGCACCCGCCGGAAGGCGTGATAGGCGGCGACCGAGCGCAGCACCGCGTTCCAGCGACTGGCGTCGATCTCGGTGCCGACGTGCTGCAGCGACGGCAACAGCCGGTGATAGTTGATGTCGAGCAGGCGCGAGGTCTGGTCCATGCGCTCGAGATACTTGCCGATCTGGTAGATGTACCAAGCCTGGTCGCGATAGCCGGTGCCTTCGATGATGCCGGTGTGCAGCTGGCAGTCCTCTTTCACGGTCTGGCACAGCCGCGACAGCCGCGACAGCTCCAGGTCGCGCGGCTGCAGCTTGAGCAGGCGGTTGTAGAAGACGTTCAGATGCTGCCAGGTCTCGGTGCTTATGAGATGGCGCAGGGAGCGGGCGTTCTCGCGCGCCATATACACCGTCGATACCAGCGAGTTGGGGTTCTCGCGATCGACCAGGTAAAAATGCAGCACCGCGTCGGCGGTCGCCTCGCTGTGGCTCTCGAAGAAGCGTTCGCTGTCGGCATACAGCTGGACGATCGGCAGCCACTCGTTCACGCCCTCGCTGTTCTGGGCAAAGGTCTCGTTGACGTCGATCGTCCGCGCGAGGTTGTCGGCGCGCTCCATATAGCGCGCCATCCAATAGCCGTTCTCGGCGAAGCGAGCGAGCAGCTCAAGCAAGGACCCAGGTATCCTTCGAGCCCCCGCCTTGGGAGGAGTTGACGATCAGCGAGTTCTTGCGCAGCGCGACCCGGGTCAGCCCACCTGGCAGCACCCAGGTGTCGACCCCGGTGATCGCGAACGGCCGCAGATCGACGTGGCGCGGCTCGATGCCGCCCTCGACCAGGGTCGGACAGACGGAAAGACCGATCATCGGCTGGCTGATGAAATTCTCCGGCTCCTCCAGCAGTCGCTCGCGACACGCCGCGAGCTCGGCCTTGGTGGCACGCGGGCCGACCGTGATGCCGTAGCCGCCCGATTCGCCGACCGGCTTGATCACCAGCTCGCCGAGATGGTCCAGCGTGTATTGCAGGCCTTGCGGCTCACGGCAGATGTGCGTCTCGACATTGCTGATGATCGGATCCTCATCCAGGTAGTATTTGATGATCCGCGGCATGTAGGCGTAGACCGCCTTGTCGTCGGCGACACCGGTGCCGACCGCATTGGCGAGCGACAGGTTGCCCGCGCGGTATGCACGCATCAGCCCGGGCACACCGAGCAGGCTCTCCGGCCGAAACGCCTCCGGGTCGAGGAAATCGTCGTCGATCCGCCGGTAGATCACGTCGACCCGCTCCAGGCCGGTGGTCGTCTTCATGAAGACGCGGTCGTCCTCGACCAGGAGATCGCGACCCTCGACCAGCGGCACGCCGAGCTCGCGCGCCAGGAACACGTGCTCGAAATAGGCCGAGTTGAACACGCCGGGCGACAGCAGGACGATGTGCGGCTCGCCGATGCCGCGTGGTGCTACCTCGGTCAGCGCGGTGTTCAGATTGGGGCCGTACTGGTCGACCCGGCGAATCCGCAGCCCGCCGATCAGATCCGTGAAGGTGCGCATCATCAGATAGCGGTTCTCGATCACGTAGGACACGCCCGAGGGCGTGCGGCCATTGTCCTCGAGCACCCGGAGCTGGCCGGACTGGTCGCGGATGATGTCGATGCCGCAGATGTGGACATACGTGCCGTGCGGCAGGTCCATGCCGACCATCTGGCGCCGGTAGTTGGCGTTGCCGAGCACCAGGTCGCGCGGCACCACGCCATCCTTGAGGATCTTCTGCTCGTGATAGACGTCGCCCAGGAACAGATTGATCGCCCGCACGCGCTGCTTGACGCCGCCCTCGATGGTCTCCCAGTCGTCGGCCGAGAGCACGCGCGGGATCAGATCGAACGGCAGGATCCGATCGATCACGTCGCGTTCGGAATAGACGGTGAACGTGATGCCGAGGTTGAACAGCTCGCGCTCGGCGGCCTGAGCACGCTCCTGCAGCTGGTCGAGGCTCATCGCCGCGATGCGATCACGAATCAGGTCGGTCGCGGCGATCGGCTCCGCGCGCGGCCCGTGCATCTCGCAGAAATAGCCCTGAGGATCATAGATGTCCCAGCGAACGGGCCTGTGGTTGTCTGCCATCGGCCTACGGCCTCCGTGGCTCCTCTGCGAAAAATACAGCAAACACCATGCCATGGCACGTCTTCAAGCGCGATGGTCGAGCGACCAGAGACCCCGGCGAGCGGTTGTTTCTAGCCCAGGACCCAGTTGGGAATGAACGACGCCAAGGGCTCGAACAGGATGACCAGCACCAGGACCAGCACCTCGGCGGCGATGAACGGCCAGACGTGGCGGACCGTCTGGTCGAAGGTGGTGTGCGCGATGCTGGTGGTGACGAACAGCAGGGCCGCCATGGGCGGGGTGGTCGCGCCGATCTGGTTGGCCATCACCATGACCAGGCCCATCTGGAACGGATCGACGCCGAAGTGCCGGCCGATCTGGACCGCCACCGGCACGAACACCAGGAGCACGGACAGGGATTCCACGAACATCGTGAGCAGCAGCATCACGGCCGCCAGCATCAGCATCACGACCGTCTTGTTCTGCGATGCGGCGGTGATCAGGCCGAGCGCGGTCTCATTGAACTCGAGATAGGCGAGCAGCCAGCCCAGGGCGCCGGCCACGGCAATGATGCCCGAGACCATCGCCGTGGTGATCGCGGCATCCACCAGGATATGGAAAACGTCGGCAAAGCCGATCGTGCGATAGATGAAGCAGCTGACCACGAGCGCATAGAGGCAGGCGATCACGCCGGCTTCGGTGGCCGTGAACACGCCGCTCAAGATGCCGCCGACGATGATCACTGGCGCCAGCAGGGCGGACCAGACCGAGCGCGCCGCGCGCAGCACGGCCAGCGGGCTGAAGCTACCGGAGACCTCGCGCAGCTCGGGGTAGCCGCGCAGATAGGTGTGCAGCTTGACCGTGGTCATCAGGAACAGGCCGATCAGAATGCCGGGGAAGATGCCGGCCAGGAACAGCCCGCCGATCGAGACCTGGGCCATGGCGCCATAGACCACCATGGTCATGCTGGGCGGGATGATCGAGCCGATGGTACCGGCGACCGCGATCAGGGCGGCGGCAAAGCCCGGCTTGTAGCCGCTCTGCTTCATGGTCGGGATCACGATCGAGCCGATCGCCGAGGCATCGGCGGTCGACGAGCCCGACACGCCGGCGAACACCATGCTGGAGACCACGGCGGCGTGCGCCAGCCCGGCGCGCAGGTGACCGACCAGGGTGCGCGCGAAGTCGACCAGTCGCTGGCTGATGCCGCCCCGCGACATGATCGAGCCGGCGAGAATGAAATACGGTAGCGCCAGCAGCGTGAACGAGTTGATCTGCCCGAACATTTTCTGGGCGAACAGGGGCAGCACCAGGTCGGGCTCAGCGGCCACGCCGACGAAGCCGACCAGGGCCACCGCGAGCAGCACCGGCAGGCCGATCACGATCAGCACCAGCAGCAACAGGAGCAGAAAGATGATCAAGGCGCTTGCCTCGCCGACCTGCGCGCCAGGTCCGCAAGCCGGCGGACCGCCACGAACGCCAGATAAAGGCCGCCCAGCACCATGCCGTAGTAGGGCAAGCTCATCGGCACCTCGAGGCCGGGCGAGGTCTGCCGCGCCGCCACCAGCGACACCTGGTAGCTGAGCAGCATCAGCATGACCCCGAAACCGAGCCAGAGCAGCTCGACCAGGAGGTCGAACCCGCGACCGGCCAGCCCGACGAAATGGCGTCGGATGATGTCCATGTGGATGTGCAGGCCACGCCGGTGCGCGATCGGAATGGCCAGAAACACGATCCAGATGTGGCCGAACTTCTGGAACTCCTCGCTCCAGCTGAGCGAGCTGTTGAGCACGAAGCGGTTGAAGATCTGGGCCGTACCGGCGACCAGGATGGCGATGAACAGCAGCGCCACCAGCACCTCGATCGCGCAGTCGATCCAGGCGAACAGCTTGCTCACGGGCGTCTCTTTCGTGCGACCAAGGAAAGGGGGGCGATCTCGCCCCCCTCAGCGTGTGCCCACTCGATGCGACTAACCGCCTTGGGCGCGGATCTGCTGCAAGAGGTCCTCAGCGTCGAACTCCTTGGCGAGCTCGTCCTGCACGCCGAGCGCTTTCTCGCGCATCTGCGTCGTGTCGATCTCGTGGACCTTCATGCCGAGCGCCTCGACCTGCGCCAGCGCCTGCCGCTCGCGCAGCGGCGCCAGCGAACGGACCACCTCCGAGGCGAGCTTGGCGCCCGCCATCGCCACCTGCTGCTCGTTCTCGTCGAGCTTCTCCCATTCCTGCAGCGACAGCACCAGGAAGGTCGGATCGAACAGGTGGCGGGTCAGCGCGACGCAACACGTCACCTCGTCGAACTTGAACGAGATGATCGTGGCGGCGACATGCTCGAAGCCGTCGAGCACGCCACTCTCGAGCGAGGTATAGATCTCTCCGAAATCCATCGGCGTAGCGTTGGCGCCCATGGCGTTGATCGCCTCGACGAACACCTTGGTCGGGATTGTGCGGATCTTGAGGCCCTGCAGGTCTTCCGGCTTGGTCACCTCGACCTTGGCGGTGATGACGTTGCGATAGCCCCAGCTGTCGGCCCAGGACAGGACCTTGAAGCCGGCGTCCTCCATGTCCTTGGCGAGCTCCTCGCCGACCGGCCCGTCGAGCACCTGGTGGACGTGGTCGTAGCCCTGCCACAGGAACGGCAGGCCCAGCACGCCCAGTCGCTGCACGAAGGTGGCGTATTCGGCGGCGCCGCCGGTGGTGCCCGAAGCCCCCGAGCCCAGCTGCATCGCCTCGATCACGTCGCGGCTCTGGCCGAGCTGGCTGTTCGGGAAGACCTTGACCTCGAGCGTGTCGGAATGGCTGTTGACGTAGGCCGCGAAGGTCCACGCCAGCATCATCGGATCGGTCCCGATGTCGTCCGATCCGGCGGTGTGAATCCGCAGCAGCTTCTTGTCCTGGGCATCGGCGGTCTGCGCCAGGCCCGTGAGTGCCATCGCCATCAAGGCGACCGCTACCAATCCTCGTCGCACCATCATCGTCTCCCTTCCCTTGGCTTGTGATGGTTGGTTGCAGGCTAGGCCTGCCGACGCGCCAGCTCCTGAGCCAGCTTGCCGTAGCGGGCACGGCTGTTGGCCAGGTGCGTGCGCATCGCCTCGCGCGCGCCGCCAGGATCGCTGACGGCAATCGCCTCGAAGATTGCTCGATGCTCGGTCTGGACCCGTTTCAGATAGGCGGCATCGGCGCCGCCGAGACGCCGGCTCAGCGTCTGCCGCGGAATGATGAACCGGCCGAGAAACTCGAGAAACCTGGAAAAGTACTGGTTGGCGGTGGCTTCGGCGACCGCGACATGGAAGGCGAAGTCGGTGTCGACGGCGAGATCGGCACTCGCGATGTCCGCATCGATCGCGGCCAGGGCCTGCTCGATGCGCCGCAGCTGGCCTCGATCATGGCGCTCGGCGGCGAGTGCCGCCGCCTCGATCTCGACGCTCATTCGCAGCTCCATGACCTTCAGGATCTCATGCAGCTGGCCGAGCTCGTCGGGATCGATGCGGAACGAACCGGTGCGCAGGTTCTTCTCGACGAACACGCCCGCACCCTGGCGCGTCACGCACCAGGCCCTCGGCCTTGAGCGCGGCGATCGCCTCGCGCACGACGGTGCGACTGACGCCGAACTCCTCGGTCATCTCCTGCTCGGTCGGCAGCCGGTCGCCCGGCTCCAGCGCGCCGCTGGTGATCGCTTCGGACAGCCGCGTGACCAGCGTCGCAGTGAGATTCTGCCGCTCGATCGGGGCGAATCGAAGGGCGCGTGTGTTCACCATGCCTCCCAGTTTGGTGGTCATGTTATATGCTTATCATACAACTGACAAGATCCCTGACGTTGCCGGCGACCAGGCCGAAAGCGTTGAATGGGGCAACGACTGCCTTCGAAGCCCGCCGCCGCGCCGCTTCCTCGAGACCCCGTCAGACGCGACCCGGCGCGGGCTGGGCGAGTTGGACCGCTTCAGCTTTTCATCCGGCGGATGCGGTCGATCACCAGGTCGGGCTTTTCCATCATCAGGAAGTGGCCGCCGTCCGGCACGTATTCGATCGTGTAGTTGTTGTACCAGTTGGTTACCTGGTCGCTCCAGATCGAGGGCACCACGGTGTCGCCCATGCCGCACAGGAAGGTCATCGGCGCGTCCGAGACCGAGCGGTCGAGTGGCGTCCAGGGCACGCTGGTCAACGACAGGTTGGCCCGGTAGAAGTTGAAGCCGCCGTGGATGTTGCCCGGCTTGACGAAGTTGTCGGTATAGATCTCCATCTCCTCGTCCGTGATCAGGTTCTTGTTGTAGGACCAGTGGGACAGGAAATGCGCGAAGTAGGCACGGGTCGCAGCGCGGCTCGAGCTCACGACCTCGACGGCCATGTCGAGCTGGTGGAACTGCGAGTACCAGGATTGGGGGAAGTGTCCGACCGACAGATAGCGCTCCTCGAAACCCGGGACGATCGGATCGATGGTCAGGCCCTTGATCGTCATCGCGCGATGGACCCGCACGAACTTGTGCATGATCAGCGCCGAATAGTCGTGACCGACCACGTAGGCCTGATCGATCCCGAGATGCTTCAAGAGGTTGGCGTGGTCGTCGGTGACCACGTTCAGATGATACTTGGAAAGGTCGGCAAGGTCGGGCTTCTCGGAGTTGCCGTAGCCGCGCATGTCGGGGGCGATCACGTCGAAGTCCTGGGCGAGCGCGCCGATGCACTTGTACCATTCCCACCAGAAGCCGGGCCAGCCGTGCATCAGGAGCAGCGGCGGGCCGCTGCCCTCGCGAACGTAGTGAAGCTTGATGCCGTCCAGCTGGGCGTGGTGGTGCGAGAACTTCTCCGGACGCCGGATCGCCATGGCTAGCCTCCCTGGCAGCAGTTTTTTTATGCGAACAGGAAGTTAGGCTCGACTGCCCGGCGGCGCAATCGCCGCCCTCCTTGCCGATCTGGACGCCGTCATAGCGCGACGGGTGAGAGGTCAAGCCCCGAGCCTTCGCACCACCTTTCCTCGGTTCCTGGGATTGGCCTAAGCTTGCGACGTTCGGTCAGGCCCCTTCACCAGAGGACATGTGCCGCCGTGAGCGTCGAGATCACCATCGCGATCGCGCAGACCAATCCCACGGTCGGCGCGCTCGACCACAATGTCGCCCTGATCCGCGCCGCCCGCGCGAAGGCGGCCGGAGCGGGCGCGGACCTCGTGGTGTTCTCCGAGCTGGTGGTGGTCGGCTACCCGCCGGAGGACCTGGTGCTGAAACCTGCCTTGCAGGACTACGCCGCGCGCGCCGTGCGGACGCTCGCCGAGGATACCGCCGATGGCGGCCCGGCGATGATCGTGGGCGCACCGTGGCGTGACGCCGGCAAGCTGTACAACGCCATGCTGCTGCTGCGCGATGGCGTGATCGTCACCGCCCGCTACAAGTACGATCTGCCGAACTACGGCGTGTTCGACGAGAAGCGGGTGTTCGCGGCGGGCCCGATCCCGGGGCCGATGGCGTTCCCGCTGGGCGATCGGGGGGACGGCGGCGGACTGGAGCAGCTACGGATCGGCGGCATGGTCTGCGAGGACATGTGGACCGAGGACGTCGCCGAGGGCCTCGAGGAGTCGGGCGCCGAGATCCTGATCGTGCCCAACGGCTCGCCCTTCGAGCACGACAAGCAGGACGTGCGCATGAACCTCGCGGTCGCGCGGGTGACCGAGACCGGCCTGCCGCTGATCTACTGCAACCAGGTCGGCGGCCAGGACGAGCTGGTGTTCGATGGCGCCTCGTTCGCCCTGAACGCCGATCGCCGGCTGGTGGCGCAGGCCAAGGGCTTCGAGGAGGATCTGCTGCTCACGTGCTGGCGGCGCGGCGACGACGACGTCTGGGCCTGCATCGACGGAACAATCACGCCGCCGGTCGAGGGCCACGAGGCGATCTATCGCGCGATGTGCCTGGGCTTGCGCGACTATGTCGACAAGAACGGCTTTCCGGGCGTCGTGCTCGGCCTTTCCGGCGGCATCGATTCGGCGCTGTCGGCGGCGGTCGCGGTCGACGCGCTCGGGCCCGAGCGCGTGCACGCCGTGATGATGCCCTCGCGCTACACGTCCGATGCCAGCACCGAGGACGCCGAGGCGGTCGCGGGCGCGCTCGGCATCCGCCTCGACCGCCTGCCGATCGAGCCCGGGGTGGCGGCGTTCGGCAGCATGCTCGAGCCGGTGTTCGCGGGCCTGGCGCCCGACATCACCGAAGAAAACATCCAGGCGCGCATCCGCGGCGTGCTGCTGATGGCGATCTCCAACAAGCGTGGCCTGATGGTCCTCACCACCGGCAACAAGTCCGAGATGTCGGTCGGCTATGCGACCCTCTACGGCGACATGTGCGGCGGCTATTCGGTGCTGAAGGACGTCTACAAGACCACCGTGTTCGCGCTGTCGCGCTGGCGCAACCAGCATCGACCCGACGACGTGCTCGGTCCGGCCGGCACGGTGATCCCCGAGCGGATCATCACCAAGCCGCCCTCGGCCGAGCTGCGCGCCGATCAGACCGACCAGGACAGCCTGCCGCCCTATGACGAGCTGGATGCGATCCTGCACGGGCTGGTCGAGAAGGACCTCTCGGCGCGCGAGCTGGTCGAGCAGGGCCACGATTCGGCGATCGTGCGCAAGGTCTCGAACCTCTTGGACATCGCCGAGTACAAGCGCCGCCAGGCGCCGCCCGGCGTCAAGATCACGCGCAAGGCGTTCGGCCGCGACCGGCGCTATCCGATCACCAACGCGTTCCGCAAGATCGGCGTCGACTAGGACATGGCGAAGACCTCCGAGCGCGATCTCGAGATCATCCGCCGTGCCTACGGGAAACAGATGATGGCGGCCGCCGGCGTGCCCTATGAGCGCATCGCGCACGCCTTCGCCGCGGTGCCCCGCGAAAAGTTTCTGGGGCACGGCCCCTGGCAGGTGCTGCGCTGGGGGCGGGGCTATGAACTGACGCCTTGCGACGATCCGGTCTACCTCTACACCAACGATCTGGTCGGCATCGACCCGGCGCGCGAGATCAACAACGGCCAGCCGTCGCTGCATTTTTTGCTGATGGCGAGGCTGGACCCGCAGCCGGGCGAGCATGTCGTGCACATCGGCGCCGGCACCGGCTACTACAGCGCGCTCCTGGCCGAGCTGGTCGGCACGCAGGGACGGCTCACGGCGATCGAGTACGACGAGGCGCTCGCGGCGCTGGCCGCCAGAAACCTCGCGTCGCGACCGAATGTCGAGGTCATTCAGGCGGACGCCAGCCGGGCGGATTTCGAGCCGGCCGATGCGATCTACGTCAATGCCGGCGTCACCCATCCGCCACCACGCTGGCTCGACCGGCTGCGCGATGGCGGCCGGATGGTCCTGCCCATGACCGCACCCAACCCGGGTCGCGCGCTGAATGAGCGGACGCCGCGATGGACCGGGGCGGTGTTCCTGATCCGCCGCTGCGGCGAGGCGTTCTCCGCGCGCCGGATCTCGTTTGTGGCGATCTATCCGTGTGAAGGCGCGCGCGATCCGGCGGCGGAGCAGGCGCTGGCGCAGGCGTTCAAAGCGGGCGGCGCCGAGCGCGTGCGCCATCTCTATCGCCACGACCGCGTGCCCGACGAGCGCTGCTGGCTGAAAGGTGAGGGCTGGTGCCTCGCGTATGAGGTCGCGGACGCCTAGGCGCCTGTTTTGCATGATCCGAGGGCCGAGCATCTGGTCAGCGCGCGGCCACTGTGATTGACTGCGCTCGCACCACGATCGGCGCTTCGCCGCGGCCCAGGAGACAGACCATGCTGGATGAGAGGGATAACTTTTCGCTCGAGGAGATGGACCGGCAAAGCCTGTTCCATCCGCTGACCTCGATCGCCACCCACATGGCAAAGGGCCCCCTGATCGTCGAGCATGGCAGCGGCGTGCGCATCAAGGATCACAAGGGCCGCGACATGATCGACTGCGGCGCCGGCCTGTGGTGCGTCAATGTCGGCTATGGCCGGCCCGAGATCGCCGAGGCCGCCAAGCAGGCGATCGAGAACCTGAACTACTATCATATCTTCGGCTCCGCCTCGACCGAGCCGATCATCCGCCTAGCCGACAAGGTGCTCACCCTGTTTCGCGAGCAGGCGGGTGCCGGCCACCTGGCCCGGGTGTTCTTCGGCTGCTCGGGCTCCGATGCCAACGACACCAACGTCAAGCTGGTGCGCTACTACAACAACCTGCTCGGCCGTCCGCAGAAGAAGAAGATCATTGCGCGCGAAGGCGGCTATCACGGCCTGACCTCGGTCGCGGCGAGCCTGACCGGCATCCCGATCTATCACAAGGCCTGGGACCTGCCGCTGCCGGGTGTGGTGCATACCAGCTGCCCGCACTGGTACCGGTTCGCCAAGCCGGGCGAGAGCGAGGCCGCGTTCTGCGATCGCATGATCGCGGAGCTGGAGTTCGTGATCGAGCGCGAGGGCCCCGAGACCATCGCCGCGTTCATCGCCGAGCCGATCATGGGCACGGGCGGCGTGCTGCTGCCGCCCGAGGGCTATTTTTCACGGGTCCAGGAGGTGCTGGACAAGCACGACATCCTGTTCATCGCGGACGAGGTGATCACCGGCTTCGGCCGCACCGGGCAGTGGTTCGCAACCGGCCTGTACGACCTCAAGCCGGATATCGTGACGCTCGCCAAGGGCATCACCAGCGCCTACTTCCCGGTATCCGCCTCGGTCGTCTCCAAAAAAATCTGGGACGTGCTGGAGGGTGCCTCGGCCGAATACGGGCCGGTGATGCACGGCTTCACCTATTCGGGCCACCCGGTCGGCGGTGCGATCGGCCTCGCCAATATCGAGATCATGGAGCGCGAGGGGCTGATCGAGAACGCCGCGCGGGTCGGCCGCTATCTCTTGAACCAGCTGCGCGAGACGGTCGGCACGCATCCCTATATCGGCGACGTGCGCGGCGAGGGGCTGGTCATGGCGCTCGAGTTCATCGCCGACAAGGAGACGCGCCGGCCGTTCGACCCCAAGGCGGGGGTGCACCGGCTGGTCGCGGCACGCGCCCTGGAGCTGCAGCTGATGGTCCGGCCGCTGCCGTTCATCGAGGTGATCCCGTTCTCGCCGCCGCTGTGCATCACCGAAGCCGAGTGCGACGAGGCGGTCGAGCGTTTTTCGCGCGCGCTCAATGACGTGACGCCGGAGCTGACCAGGCTGGCGAAAGAGGCTGCCTGAGCGTGCTCCCGCCATGGACAAACTCATTGCCGGACATTCACGGGCTCGACACGGGGCCGGGCCCGCCATCCGAGTAGCGGAGGGGCGTGGGCTACGCCGTTCATCGCGCCGACGGTCTGTGCGGCCTCCGCGTCGCGGAGTCTTCAGACCATTGCTCTGTGGTACAAGATCACGAATCTCTGGTCAGCCTCAGCGTCTGGACGCATCTCTTTCAACTCATCAAAAATCTCTCGGAGTGAGTGGCGCTCCCATGGCGGCAACTGGTCAATGGGGATAATCGCTCTCAGCAGATCGAGGGAGGCGCCTGGGTAGTCCCTGTGGACGCCGCTTTCCTGCACACGCCAGAGAATATGATCCGTACCAGGCCTCAGATACTCCAGCGCCCAGCCTACAGCCTCAGCGAACGCGGCTCCGGTCTTTAGGAGACAACCTATTAGGGCGAGAGATGTCGCCGTTGTGTTCCTTTCATCCTCGGAGGGCCAATACCGAGCCAACCAAGGTCCGACCCGTACACGCCATCCGTCGGCGCGTTCTCGCGGGTCCCCGTCCAACTGTTCCTCCAAGAAGTCGCCTATAGCGACGAGTGCGTCTCCGGGAAGCGCCCTTATCTACATCATGGATCTGATGCGCTGTGAATGCCGAGGCTTGTTCGAGGCAAATTGCGGTGAACAAGTGGACGAGATTGGAACGGTGGTCTCCAATCTCCTCATAGTGGTTAAAGGCGTCCAAGAAATCCGCCTTGAAAGCATCGAGCAAATTAGGCCCCGCGGACGCGGACCAGGCATAGGCGGTCCATAGATCTCTCGCTTCCTCGGATTTAGCCCAGCTCAATTTCGGCAGAAGCTTTTCATTGGTCCAGGCGGGATCAATGGCGAATAAATTCAGTAATTGGCTAGCCAGTTAACCGCGCCGGGTTTGCCGGAGGCCGTTTCGTTTGAGTGCCTACGCCGCCACGGCAAGGTTGTCGAGCTTGGAGTAGAACACCGCTTCCGCCTCGCCGGCGGCACGAAGCCGATCGGCTCGAGCAGGCGGCGGTGGTCGAACCAGTCGACCCAGTCGAGCGTCGCGAACTCGACGGCTTCGAGGTTGCGCCACGGTCCTGCCGCCAAACAGCTCCGTCTAGAGCCCGATCACGGTCTCCGCGAGCGCGTTGTCGTAGCTGTCGCCGACGCTGCCGACCATCGGCGCGATACCGGCCTCGGCGAGCCGCTCGCTGTAGGTGATCGAGACGTACTGCACGCCTCGATCACTGTGATGGACGAGGCCACCCTCGACGGGCCTTCGAGCGTGCAGCGCTTGTTCCAGAGCGTCGAGCACGAGGCCCGTCTCGGCCCGCCGGGCCACCCGCCAGCCGACGATCCGCCGGGCGAAGGCGTCGATCACGAAGGCGACGTAGACGAAGCCCTGCCAG
>CAVSVZ010000062.1:0-57004 GCA_963731495.1 uncultured Alphaproteobacteria bacterium | reverse complement strand
GAGCAGCCCGGCGTGACGGCGTGGCGTGCCGCACACGCTTGGCCCTCGGTCTCCAGATCCGCAACACCTAGTCCCTGATTCCCGTTACCGGGCCACGAGGCCCTCGGCTGGTCGGGGCGACGCCGCACCTGGTGATCTGCACGCTGCGCCAAATTCCCCATCGGCGCGGGTCACGCAGCACTTCCCGAGGACCCTCGAGCCCGACGCGCCGGCCGCCCCACGACGTTCGCTTCTGCTCCGGGACCCCTGCGACTTCCGCCTGCCTACCGATGCGGAGCTTGATGCTCCGCTTTCCGCCTTCCAGCTGTTCACCGGAATGCAAAGCGGAGGGCTCAACATCGAGCACGGGTGATGCGGATGCGCTGAGCTTCAGCGATCCGTTCGTCGAGCAGGCCGCAGATTCGTTGACCGAGCACCTTCGGTCAAGGGTTCGCGCAGCTGCGCCTTCTGCCACTGCAATGCGGGCGCCAATGACCGCAATGGCAACAACCTCCAGTTCGCCACCGGTGTGCGCAAGCATCCGAACGCGCCGGCCTGCCGGCGAGCAGGCATGCCGGCCGACGTGGCTCTCGTCCCCCAGCGGTGGTCGACTAACTGATCTCCTGCGCCCATGGCCGCTCGGGTTGTGGCGACCTTCCTTTTAATGGGTTCTTCAACACGCCGCTCCCCGGTCGAAGCGGCGCACACTCACCTGCTGCATTCCCACAACAACGCGGTCCGACAACGATCGAGGAGCTGTGGCGTTCTACACGACCGACACCTTCAACGACTCGATTTTGGCGACAGCAATGCCTTCCCCCGGAGTAGATCCGTCAGATCGCCGCCCCGCCGCGGTGCTCAACGTGCTCGAGAGCATCCGCTCCGGCAACGAGTATGATCCGCTCGCCTTGCGCGTGGTCGAGCGCAAGCCAGCAGCCGCGCGACGCTTCGTCAAGCTCGCTATCAAGGAAACCACGGATGCGATCCAGGTCCTCAATCGCGGGCCGGTCGCGCTGCTTCAGGAGAGCCATGTCGGCCGGCTTCTGCGCTGGGCCCGGTCGTTAGAGAAGCGCGCGATCCGGCGTAAGACCCGCCAAGCTCCTTCAGCTTGCCGTCGCTCGAAAGGAGCGGAGGCACGCGACCCAGCACGCACCGTGTTGCCGGCCAATAGCGGCGCTCCCTTTAACCCGTCGTCGGCACCGCGGTCGTACGACGGGGCCTAGCTCGGCAGCCGGGGTACTACGTCGGTCACCGCGTCTGATCCCTAGTGCTCTGGAGCACGAGATGATTTTATATGTCTGCTCGTAGAGCACTATATTTCAATGAGGCAGCGCAGCGCGGGCCGGCAATCAGGACCGACTTCTTCCGATCGCCTCGTTGCACCTCGCGCCATTCCCGATGAAGTCGCGCCGCTTCGGTCGCTGCGATGCCACGCTCATCGCGGGAAATTGCGCTGGTCCAAGGGATGAGCGCAGCGTCATCCGGAGGTGCATCTAGCTTTTCGCGATCTCGCCCGTTCGGATGCTGCTCCACCGGCCGAACCGGTGTGGTGGAGGCGCGGCCCCGGGCGCCTGCGGGCGGCATCGATCACGCCGGCGATCTCGACCTTCGAGCGGCGACGGTGGATCCAGGTCGGTGTGGATCTCACGAAATCGGTGTGGCGGCGCTTGCTCGGTATGTCCGACAGCTGGTGGCGCAGGATCGCGGCCAGGCGCTCGGCGGTCATGGCGCGGCGGCGGAGCACGCGTTGGGCCTGCACCGCTGCAGCCGCGCCGACCACGGCGACCGCGTCGACCCGCCGCTCGGCGCCGGTCTCGTACAGGAGGGGCACATCCAGCACCACCAGGCGACAGCCGGCCGCGCAGCAATGCGCCAGAAAGCGCCCCTGCGCAGGGCAGCACGAGGGGATGCACGATGGCCTCGAGCCGCGCCGGCGGGCCGGGTCGTCGAGCATGTACCGGCCGAGCACCGCGTGGTCGATGCCGCCGCCGGCATCGGTGCAGCCCGGGAACGCCGCCTCGACCGGCTGGTCCGCAGCGCCGCCCGCGCAAACAGCGCGCGCACCGCGGCATCGGCATCGACACCGGAATGCCGAGCCTGCGAAGGTATCGGCGGCCGTCGATTTGCCCACTGCCGACGAGCCGGTAAGGCCGAGCACGAACATCTCAGCCGAGATCGGCCAGCACGGTCGCACGCAGGGCATCGGAGACCTCGGGGTCGATCCCGCAACTAGGTGCGAAAGCCTGGCCGGCCCTGGTGCAGGAGCATGCCCAGGCCGTCGACCACCACATGGCCGCGCGCGCCCGTGCCGGCCGAGTCTCGAGCGGGTTGTAGACGATGTCGGTGACCAGTGCTGCGCCCCGGGCAGCCGCGCCGAGGTTGAGCCTCCAGGGGCGGCTGCCCGGTCATGCCGAGGCTGGTGGTGTTGACCGAGCAGCGAGGCTGTGACAGCGTGTCCGCATCCTGCCAGGGCAGCACCCTCTAGCTCGGTACGTGCTCCTGCGCCACTCCCCGCGAGCTGCCCAGGCCAGGGTCTGCGCGCGCGCCTAGGCTCCCATTGACCAGGCGCAGCTTGGGTGCCGCTGGCATTCGTTCACGGGCCCCGACGATCGCGCGCGCAGCACGCCCGCGCCGAGCAGCACCGTGGCCCCGCGCCGGCCCGCCACGTGGGGCGCCCCGCGGCGAGGTTGGCCATGAAGCCATAGCCATCGGTGTCTGTTCGCGAGCAGACCACACGCCTCGGACGATCACCGTGTTGCCCATGCCGATCCGCGCTGCGGCCGGCGCGCTGATGACTACGGCGAGCGCGCCGCTTCCTTGTGCGGGATGGTCAGATTGGCGCCGCGAAAGCCGAGCGCCGGCAGCGCGCGCAGCGCCTGCCCGAGTTGTCTGGTGCTACGCCAGTGGCACATAGGCGCCGTCGATCCGATGCTGGCACAGCCAGAAGCCGTGCAGGCGGGGCGAGAGCGAATGGTGCTATCGGCCAGCCCATCACCCCGGCAAGCGCCGCCCGGCCCGACAAGTAATCGCTCATCTCGGCTTCGCCCGTCATCGCAGTACCCCCCCTGCAGCCGCAGGCACGCCAGGAGCCCGATCAACGGCAGCGACCAGGTCGCGAAGCGGTCGCCCTCGACTCGCGCGAATAGCTGGGCGCCCAGCCCCTCAATCTCGTAGGCGCCGACCGAACCGAGAATCCGATCGCCGACGGCGTCGAGACAGGCATCCAGAAACGCAGCCGAGCAAGGCCAAATCTGCACTGTGCCCGCGCACTCTTATGCCAGATGCGATCGTGCTGCGCGGCGACGCTCGCATCTGGCATGAGATTGCGCGGGCACGGCTGTGGATTTGGCCTTGCTCGGCTGCGTTTCTGGATGCCTATCTCGACGCCGTCGGCGATTGTATTCTCGGTTCGGTCGGCGCCTACGAGCTTGAAGGTCGCGGCGCCCAGCTTTTCGCGCGCAGTTGAGGGCGATTGCTTCGCCATCCTCGGCCTGCCGTTGATCGGGCTCCTGGAGTGCCTGCGAGTGCAGGGCGTGCTACTGCGATGACGGGCGAAGCCGAGATGAGCGATTACCCTCTCCGGCCGGAGCGGTGCTTGCCGGGGTGATGGGCTGGCCGGTCGGCCATTCGCTGTCGCCGCGCCTGCACGGCTACTGGCTGCGCCAGCATCGGATCGACGGCGCCTATGTCCCCCTGGCCGTCGCACCGGACCAAGCTCGCGCAAGCGCTCCGGGCGCTGCCGGCGCTCGGCTTTCGCGGCGTCAATGTCGACGGTGCCGCACAAGCAGGCGGCGCTCGCGGTGGTCGACCGGACACGCCGGCCGCAGCGCGGATCGGCGCGGTCAACACGGTGGTCTTCGAGGCCGGTGGTCTGCTCGGCGACAACACCGATGGCTATGGCTTCATGGCCAACCTCGCCGCGGGCGCGCCCGCTTGGCGGGCCGGCGCAGGGCCAGCGGTGCTGCTCGGCGCGGGCGGTGCTGCGCGCGCGATCGCCGTCGCCCTGATCGATGCCGGCGCGCCCGAGCTGCGCCTGGTCAATCGGACCCTGGCGCGCGGGCCAGACCCTGGCCGGGCAGCTCGCGGAGATGGCGCGGGAGCACGGTACCAGCCTGAGGGTGCTGCCCTGGCAGGATGCGGACGCGCTGTCCGCAGCCTCGCTGCTGGTCAACACCACCAGCCTCGGCATGACCGGGCAGCCGCCGCTGGAGGTCGACCTGGCGCGGCTGCCGGGCGCCGCGCTGGTCACCGACATCGTCTACAACCCGCTCGAGACCGGCCTGCTGGCGGCGGCACGCGCGCGCGGCCATGTGGTGGTCGACGGCCTGGGCATGCTCCTGCACCAGGCGCCGGCCGGGCTTTCGCGCCTGGTTCGGGATCGACCCCGAGGTCTCCGATGCCCTGCGTGCGACCGTGCTGGCCGGTCTCGGCTGAGATGTTCGTGCTCGGCCTTACCGGCTCGATCGGCATGGGCAAATCGACGGCCGCCGATACCTTTCGCAGCTTCGGCATTCCGGTGTTCGATGCCGATGCCGCGGTGCACGCGCTGTTTGCGCCCGGCGGCGCCGCGGTCCAGCCGGTCGAGGCGGCTTTCCCGGGCTGCACCGATGCCGGCGGCGGCATCGACCGCACGGTGCTCGGCCGGTACGTGTTCGACGACCCGGCCCGCCTGGCGCGGCTCGAGGCCATCGTGCATCCCCTGGTGCGCCCTGCGCAGCGGCGCTTTCTGGCGCATTGCTGCGCGGCCGGCTGTCGCCTGGTGGTGCTGGATGTGCCCCTCCTGTACGAGACCGGCGCCGAGCGGCGGGTCGACGCGGTCGCCGTGGTCAGCGCCGGTGCGGCGGTGCAGGCCCAACGCGTGCTGCGCCGCCCCGGCATGACCGCCGAGCGCCTGGCCGCGATCCTGCGCCGCCAGCTGCCGGATGCCGACAAGCGCCGCCGCGCCGATTTCGTGATCCGCACCGACCTGGATCGTCGCCGCTCGAAGGTCGAGATCGCCGGCGTGATCGATGCCGCCCGCACGCGCCCCGGCCGCGCCTGGCCGCACCGCTGGCCGACCGACCGATCCGCGCCGGAGCTGCGAAGCGGCCGGCGACGTCCGGTAGCTGGGAGCCGCGGTGCCGACGACGGGTTGAAGGGAGCGCCGCTATTCCGGCAACGCAGTCATCTGGTCGCGTGCCCGCTCCTTTGCAGCGACGGCAAGCTGAAGGAGCTTGGGGTTCTTACGCCGGATCGCGCGCTTCTCTAACGACCGGGCCCAGCGCAGAAGCCGGCCGACATCGCTGTCCTCGAACAGCGCGACCGGCCCGCGATTGAGGACCTGGATCGCATCCGTGGTTTCCTTGATAGCGAGCTTGACGAAGCGTCGCGCGGCTGCTGGCTTGCGCTCGACCACGCGCAAGGCGAGCCGGTCGTACTCGTTGCCGGAGCGGATGTTCTCGAGCACGTTGAGCGCCCGCAGCAGGGCGGCGATCTGACGGATCTGCTCCCGGCTCAGGACGAAGGCATTGCTGTCGCCAGAAATGGAGTTGTTGAAGGTGTCGGTCGTGTAGAACGCCACGGCTTCCTCGATCGTATCGACCGCGTTGTTGTGGAAATAGGGCGGCGTGTCGCCGCTTCGACCAGGGACGGCGTGTTGAAGAACCCGTTGCCACGGAAGGTCGCCACGACCGAGCGGCCATGGGCGCAGGAGATCGGTCTCGTCGACCACCGGCTCGGGGCCGAAGCCACCGTCGCCCGGCATGCCTGCTCGCCGGCAGGCCGGCGCGTTCGGATGCTTGCGCACACCGGTGGCGAACTGGAGGTTGTCGCCATTGCGGTCGTTGGCGCCCGCATTGCGGTGGCAGAAGGCGCAGCTGCGCGAACCCTTGACCGAAGGCGCCCGGTCAAACAATACCCTGGCCCTGCTCGACGAACGGATCGCTGAAGCTCAGCGCATCCGCATCACCGGTGTCGATGTTGACCTCCTCGTCGCGTCCGGTGAACAGCTGGAAGGCGAGCAGAGCATCGAGCTCCGCATCGGTAGGCAGGCGGAAGTCGCAGGCGTCCGGATCGGCCTCGAACGTGGTGAGGCTGCAGGCGCGTCGCTCGAGGGTCCTCGGGAAGTGCTGCGTGACCCGCGCCGATCGCGAATTCGCGCAGCGTGCCGTCACCAGGTGCGCCGTCGCCCGACCAGCCGAGGGCCTCGTGGCCCGGTAGCGGGAAGTCGGGACTGGTGTTGCGGATCGAGAGACCGAGGCCAAGCGTGTGCGGCACGCCACGCATCACGCCGGGCTGCTCGAAGCCGTCCAGGTTCTCGAGAATCAGGCCCCTGCGTCGCATCAGGGCTGGGACCTCGAGCGCGCGCAGATCGCGGTTGCGCTCGGCGACGAACAGTGGGTCACGCCGAGGCAGCGTGCGGATATAGGCCGGGTCGATGGTGAAATTGTTGTCGACCGGATGGCAGGATGCACAGGTCCGGCCATTGCCGCCGAAGGTCTCCTCCGTAAACAACCGGAATCCTTCGACTACCTTGCCGTCCGGGTCGCCGGCGACCACCTCGCCCGGCTCCACCAGCCGCTCGATGGTCGGATCGACCGCGAAGTGCTGCGCCTGAGCGGTGCCGGCTAGCGTGACCGCAGCGGCCAACGTGGCCAGAACGAGGTAGAGGGATGACTGGCCGCCGCTACGCCGTTTTTTGGGCAAGGCTCGCCTCCTGCGCCGACGATCCGCCGGGCAGCTGGTAGTTGCTCCTTGTTGGAATCTATCCAATGAGCGTTAAGAATTCGTTATTTACACATTTGTATAGTGTACATTGCGGCGGGCCCCCGCGCCGATCCGAGATCCGCACCGACCTGGATCGTTACCGTGCGAAGGTCGCGATCGCCGGTGTGATCGATACCGCCCATGCGCCCGTGCCGTGCCTGGCCGCACCGCTAGCCGGTGATGGCGTGATCGCCACGGTCAGGGTTCGGGTGTCTGGATCAACGGCGAGGCTGCAGATCGGCGGCTACACAGCGGCAATGGCCGGCCCGCGGGCAGGATAGCCCGAAGGGACCGCCGCCGCCCCCCAACTCGTCGTGGCAAGCCAGGTCTCGAACGCGTCGACGGGCATTGGTTGGCCGATCAGGTAGCCTTGGACCTGATCGCAGCCAAGTGTGCTCAGCGCGTCATAGATCTCAGGCTTTTCCACGCCCTCAGCCACCACCGCCAGCTCCAGGCTGTGCGCAAGATTGACGACCGAGCGCACAATCACGGCGGCGCTGCTGTCCGCGTTCATGGCAAGGACGAACGACCGGTCGATCTTGAGCTCGTGGATCGGCAGCCTCTGGAGGTAAGCGAGCGACGAATAGCCGGTGCCGAAATCGTCCAGGGACAACCGACATCCCATTGCGGCGAGTCGATTGAGGACCATCATCGCGGTATCCGGCTCGGCCATGAGTGCGCTCTCGGTGATCTCCAGCTGCAGGATTCCGGGATCGCCACCGACCGTGTCGATCAGCTCGCGCAACCGGTCGGGGAAATCAGGATCCTGGAGCAACCGGACCGACAGGTTCACGGCCACCGACAGGTCAAGGCCGCGCTGCCGCCAGGCCTCCTGCTGGCGCAGGACCGCCTCGACCACCCAGCGCGTCAGCGGTCGGATCAGACCGGTTTGTTCGGCCAGCGCGATGAATTCTTCCGGCGACACGAAACCGTGGTCTTCGTGGCGCCAGCGGACCAGCGCCTCGACGCCGGTTAGACTGGCCGTCTCGGTCGCGATCTTCGGCTGGTAGTAGAGCATCAGGCGATTCGTTTCGATGGCGCGTCGGAGTTCGCCCTGGAGGGTCAGGCGACGGACGCTATGCCGGTCATCGTCGGAGCTGTAGACCACGAAGCCGGTCTGGCCACGCTTGGCGCTGTACATCGCGACGTCGGCGCGTTGCAGGAGATCCGCCGCCCGGTCACCGTGCACCGGGTAGTACGCGACGCCGATACTCACGCCGAGCTCAAGCTCGAGGGTCTCGATCGCAAACGGACGCCGAAACAGGCCAACAATGCGCTCGGCCACAGCACAGGCCGTCTGCTCGGTGACCTCGGGCAAAACCAGGGCGAACTCGTCACCGCCGAGACGAGCCAGCGTGTCGGACCTGCGCAGCGCACCCTCCAGCCTCGGCCCGATCTGCTGGAGAAGGATATCGCCGACCTGATGACCGAGGGTATCGTTGACCTCTTTGAAGCGGTCGAGATCGAGCAGCAACAGCGCGGCCCGTGAGCCCGTGCGTGCGGCAAGTCTGATTGCCTGCTCAAGGCGATCGTGCAGCAGGGCGCGGTTTGCCAGCCCGGTCAGGGAATCATGCAGCGCCATGCGGCGCAGCTCGGCCTCCTGTGTCTTGCGCTCCCGGATGTCGCGCAACGCGGCGATGCCCACCCATTGGCCGTGGACGTGCATGCTGCTGAAGGCGACCTCGACCGGAAACGGCGCGCCGGCGTTAGGCTGCGCCAGCAGCTCCTGAGGCCCCTCCGCGCCGTCCATCGAAAGCGCGCCCGCACACGCTGACGGCATCGCCAGCAGACTCGTGAGCGCACCGCCGATCGCCTGCTCGGGCGAGCGACCGAACAGGCTTCCAGCCGCGCGGTTGACCGACAAGAGACGATGCTGCTGGTCGAAGGTCACGATCGCGTCGAAACAGTTGTCAACGACTTGACGGATCAGTGCGTCGTTCCGCTGAACGAGCTCGAACAGGACGATGGCGAGCGTGGCCAGCGTGGCCAGGAGCAGCGGGCTAATCTCCAGGACGACGGCCGCGGTCGGCTGCAGGATGGCGGCGAGCAGCACCAAGCCAAGGCCGAGGGCACTCCCGACAAACACCCCGCGCCATGCGCTCAGCCGGGCCAGTCGTGGGCCGAGCAGCAAGCAGAGCAGGACACCGCTGAGCGCGATCGGCCAGCCGCCTATGGTCGAGAGGGCACGCCGCTGGCTCAAGGTCTCGAGCGCCAGCGCATGGATGAGGGCGCCGGGCAGCATTTTGTAGCGAGGCACGCTCGCGTGGTCCCCCAGCTCATTGGCGGTGCCGCCAACGATCACCGCGCGGCCAGCGACCATCGTCGGGTCGAATTTGCCGTCCAGGACATCGACGAAGCTCAGGCTCGGAATGCTCGCCGCATCGATGGCATAGTCGAGTTGCACGGTCTTGGGGACCCGCGTCGCACGGCCAAGGAGCCAGACCGAGACCGCCGGAATGGCTTGTCCGTGACGCTGGTAGTGGCTCTCCAGGCGTCTGACCAGGCCGTCCTCATCGGGCTGGAAGTCAGCGTGGACCAGAGCGACGTGCGGCGCGAACAAGCCATTCGGGCCGGTGTCCACAATTTCAAGCGTCCCGTCGCCGGCAGGATGGAGTTGACGAAACACAGGCAGCGCCACCCGGGTCGGCCCGGCGGCCGCCAGAGCCTCGACCAGTCGCTGATCATCCGCTGGTTGGGACGAAGAGCTGAGATCGATGTCGAGGGCGATCCGCTCGGCGCCTGCTGCAAGCAGCGCCTCGATCACCTCGGCGTAGTAGCGACGCGGCCAGGGCCAGACGTCGAGCGAGTGAAGACTTTGCGGATCGATGGCGACGACCAGGATCTCACCGGTCGCTGAACGCGAATTCGAGCCCGGTGCGGACATCGAGCAGATGCCGCTCGACGGACTTCAGGTAGCCGCCGAGATAGAGCGAAGCGACGATGACGCCCAGCGCCGCGAAGTGCAACGAACGCCGCATGCTAGAGGGATGAGGGCGCCGTCGGCATCACGTGCGGTGACGAACCGCGGCGGGCGATGAGCTTCCTGGACTGGCGGATCCGGCGCCAGAGCTCGAAGATGAGTCGAGGCGGATGCGCAGCCACGGCCACCGCCGGGCAGAGCCGTGGCCGGAGGACTGCGGAGGCTGTGACCGCCGCAGCCGCCACCAGAGCGCCGCCGCCAGCACGACCAACATTGCCCAGGCCACAGCGTCGATGCTGCGGCTGCCGCCACCAGAGGACCGCACGGAGCGATCTGTCGCTTCGCGAGCGGCCCCATAGGGCCGATTGCCAGCGCTACGCTCGCCATCGTCACTGCCTTGCGGGGCGGCCGCCGTGCGGGCTGGAAGCTGGGCCGGCTGGTCTGTCGCTTCGCGAGCGGCCTCATAGGGCCGATTGCCAGCGCTGCGCTCGCCATCGTCGCTGCCTTGCGCCGCGGCCGACGTGCGGGCTGGAAGCGGGGCCGGCTCGGCAGCGTGCTCAGCAACTGTTCCGGCCTCGAGATCAGCAGGCGCGGTCCTGGCCATCCTCATGTCCTGGTGAGGCGCGGCTTCGGCCTGCGCCCTCGAGGTATCTACCCACAAGTGGCCGTCCGAAATTCCGATCCCGATGCCGCCACTACCACCACCGTGCGCAGGATCGCGACGCCTGCCAGGAGCGCCCGCGCCGCCGGAAGCGTCGGAATCGCTGACGGCAGCAGCGTCACCAACAGGTCGGCTGCTCCCAACGCGAGCAGGAGGAGGTCGGTCGGACCGATCTGGTCTTTGGTCTGCGGAAGGACGCCGTTCAGGTGTCCCCCGCCGCCGATCGTCGTTCGTGTAGGCCGCAGGAACCGACCTGCGCGAAGACGGGGCGGTCACGAACGGGCGATCGGGCGCGGACCGAAGCTCGAGATCGGCCTGCGCGCCCGGAGCAATCCGCGCGCTCTGGCCAGGGGTAAGCTCGGCGACCTGTCCTCTCGGAGCGTCGACCCGTACCCGGCCCTCCGTCACCTGGACCTGCGCGCCGCGATCGCTGACCGCGACGTCGAACACCGTGCCCTTGACCAGCAGGGAGAGATATGGGGTCTCGACGGCGAAGCGCCGGTTCGGCATGCGGGTGATGCGATAGCGCAGGTCGCCGGCGCTTTGGCGAACCTGATCGTCGGCATTCTCGGCGGGCAGCTCTGCACGACTGCTGGCGCGTAAAGTGATGCTCTCGCCGCCGCGAACGATGATCAAAAAACCGCTGCTACCCGTGGCGACGGTGCTGCCGTGTGGAATCTTGCTGCCGGTGCGCACGGGCCACCAATAGGGCGCGTCTGCCACCCGAAAACGCACACCACCGTGGCTCTCGAGAACCTCCCAACCACCGGCTACCGCGCGCTCCGGGCCAGCCTGTACCGCCCGCGGCGCCACACCACTGAATGCAGCTACGATCAGAAGCACGAATATCAGACGACTTAATGCCATCATGGGGTACCATCCATCGAATGGTCATTTGGTCGCAGTTCTAGCGTATCGGCCTTAAGTGTTTCTTAGCGGTCGCTATGAATCTGGCAGCCCGCTCGCTGCATCCTTTTGCCATTTCGCCTCGTCTGGCGCGCGGGCGAGTCAACCGCACGAGAAGAATACGCGCAAACCACAATTCACCGGCCTACTCGTCATTCGGTTTCTGCCGGTCTCCACGTCGGTCGACTCCCAGGGTCCTCGCGCGTTGATCTAGCCTCCATGGGTAGCGATTGCGGCGGTGAGCTCCTTGTTGCGGTGGCGAAGCAATACCTCCCCGGTCGAGATCGGGTGCTGGAGGATTGGCACAGCGTACCCGCGCTTCATCGCGTGACAGGTGTGGCCGAAGCCGCTAGCAACGGGGCCACGAGCCGAGCTGCCGGAGCCGCGATGCGTGAAGTCGTGATCGATACCGAGTCGACGGGGCTGGATCCGAACGAGGGTCACCGGCTGGTCGAGGTCGGCGCGATCGAGCTGTTCAACCACGTGCCGACCGGCCGTGTGTTTCACAGCTACATCAATCCGGAGCGCGACATGCCGCCCGAAGCGCTCCAGGTGCATGGACTGACCAGCGCGTTCCTGCAGGACCAGCCGGTGTTTGCCGAGGTCGCCGACGCGTTCCTGCAGTTCCTCGCCAGCGACGGCGAGGACCAGCATGCGCCGGCCAGGCTGGTGATCCACAACGCCGCGTTCGACCTGGCATTCCTCAATCACGAGCTGCAACGCGCCGGCCGGCCGCTGCTCGACGGCGAGCACGTCGATACCCTGCTGCTCGCCCGCCAGCGGTTCCCGGGCGCCTCCAACAGCCTCGATGCGCTCTGCCGGCGCTTTGCGGTCGATGCGACCGCGCGCTCGCGGCATGGCGCCCTGCTCGATTCCGAGCTGCTCGCCGAGGTCTACCTCGCGCTGATGGGTGGCCGTCAGCCCGATCTGGGGCTGGTGCAGCAAGCTGCCGCGGCGGCCGCCCTGCAGGTGCGCGAGCGCGTCCTGCGGGCCGCCCGACCGCATGCGCCGAGCCCGGCCGAGCTGGCCGCGCACGAGGCTTTCCTGAATCAGCTGGCCAATCCCATCTGGCGTAGCTGACGCCGCCATCGGCTGAAGCAGGGCCGGAGCCCTTGGCCAGGGGCGCGCGGGTCCGCTACAAACGGTCGAACCCACGGGAGAGACGCATGGCCAAGATCAAGGTGGCAAACCCGATCGTCGAGATCGACGGCGACGAGATGACCCGGATCATCTGGCAGATGATCAAGGTTCAGCTGATCTTTCCGCATCTCGATCTGCAAACGCTGTACTACGACCTGCGGATCGAGAATCGCGACGCCACCGAGGATCGGATCACGGTCGAGGCCGCCGAGGCGATCAAGCAGCACCATGTCGGCGTCAAGTGCGCCACCATCACGCCCGACGAGGCGCGCGTGAAGGAGTTCGGCCTGAAGCAGATGTGGCGCTCGCCCAACGGCACGATCCGCAACATCCTGGGCGGCACCGTGTTCCGCGAGCCGATCATCTGCAAGAACGTGCCGCGTCTGGTGCCGGGCTGGACCCAGCCGATCGTGATCGGCCGCCATGCGTTCGGCGATCAGTATCGCGCAACCGACCTCAAGGTGCCGGGCCCCGGCACGCTCACCATGACCTTCACGCCCGACGACGGCTCCGCGCCGCAGCAATACGAGATCTTCCGCTTTCCCGGCAGCGGCGTCGCGCTCGGCATGTACAATCTCGATGAACTCGATCCGCGACTTCGCCAGGGCCTGCATGAACTACGCGCTGATGCGCAACTATCCCCTCTACCTGTCGACCAAGAACACCATCCTCAAAGTCTATGACGGCCGCTTCAAGGACCTGTTCCAGGAAGTGTTCGACGCCGAGTTTGCGGAAAAATTCGCCGGCAAGCGCCTGACCTACGAGCATCGGCTGATCGACGACATGGTGGCCGCCGCGATGAAGTGGAGCGGCGCCTTCGTCTGGGCCTGCAAGAATTACGACGGCGACGTGCAGAGCGACACGGTGGCCCAGGGCTTCGGCTCGCTCGGCCTGATGACCTCGGTGCTGATGACGCCGGACGGCAACACGGTCGAGGCCGAGGCGGCGCACGGCACGGTCACTCGCCATTTTCGCCAGCACCAGCAGGGCAAGTCGACCTCGACCAACCCGATCGCATCGATCTTCGCCTGGACCCGCGCGCTCACCTACCGCGGCAGGATCGACGGCACGCCCGAGGTCGAGCGGTTCGCCGAGACTCTCGAGCGGGTCTGCGTCGAAACGGTCGAGAGCGGCCGCATGACCAAGGATCTGGCCCTGCTGATCGGACCCGATCAGCCCTGGCTGACCACCCAGCAGTTCCTCGATGCGCTCGCGGGCGAGCTGACGCAGGCGCTCGGTGACTGAGGGCCCGCTATGGCTGCGCGGCTCAGCATCCGGATCGATTTCCCAGGCGGCCGCCGGGTCGGCCCCGGCAAGATCCGGCTGCTCGAGCTGATCGACGAGACCGGCTCGATCTCGGCGGCCGGCCGCGCCATGGCGATGTCCTACCGGCGCGCCTGGCTGCTGATCGAGAGCCTGAATACCAGCTTTCGCGAGCCGGTGGTTGACACGCGCTCGGGCGGGCGCTCTGGCGGCGGCGCCCGCCTCACCGCCTTCGGCAGGGATCTGGTGCTGCGCTACCGCACCCTGGAGCGCGATGCGGCCCGTGCAGTCGATCCGCAGGTCGACGCGATCGCCGAGGCGCTGGCGCCGCATTAGCCCTGGTGCCGCTGGTGTGATCGGCAATCAGTTCGAGGAGCCAGGAACGTTGAGAGCCAGGAATACCGACGCGATGCCTGACGTCGACGCCCGTGGTCTGCACCCTGCGCGAGATCACCCCTGATGTCTGGATCGTCGTTCGCTGACGCCGTGGCTCGTTTGCATGTGGCGCTCGCCAAGGTCGCCCAAGGCGACACCTCGGCGATCGAGGCGCTCTACGCGCACAGCGAGGACGCGACCAGCTTCTACGGCTGGGGTGGCTACGAGAAGGGCTGGGCGGCCGTGCAACGGCGCTGGGCCTGGGCCGGCCAGCAGTTCAAGGGCGGCACTGTCCGTCACGAGAACGTCACCACCGTGGTGACCCCGGAGCTGGCCTACACCACCGATATCGAGACCTTCGAGGTCCGGATGGACGGCATGGACCGGCCGACCCGCTGGTCGAACCGCGTGACCCACATCTTTCGCCTGGAACACGGCGAGTGGCGGCTGCTGCACCGCCATGCCAATCGCCTCGAGGACCAGTACAAGCCCTCGACCCGGCTCAAGCCTGCGGACGGTTAGCCACCACGCGCGCCATCTTTGAGAGGCGCAGCGTCGGTCGATTGTTACGCCCAGCGATGCCAACCGTGCAGCATCGTTCGTCTGCATCCATGGGGTAGGGACGAAAGCGATGCAACGACCTCCCTTCAAGAGCCCTGCGGAGCCGGAAGCGCCAGCAGGCCGTCGCGGAAGGACTTGGGAGGCGCGCCTGTCCGGGCCGCGGGCCGACCGCAACCTCGCGGCGCTTATAAGCCTGCGCTCAACAGGACTGTACGCGTTGGCGGCCTGCTTTGCGGCGAAGCGAAGTCGATCCAATCGCGCCGTGCGCTCGTGGATCGGCGCGCTCGAACTCGGCAAGCACTCCCGTCGAGGGGTATTTGGAACACCGCGTTTCACCGTATGTTCAGTTTCATCAGGCCTGATCTGAGCGCGAGAGGACGCAGTGGTAGGGCTCGCCTGGTGAATCCCCAAGAACGTCATCGACCGAAACTTGGAGGCCTAATGGCCGGATCGCTCAGCCTTGCTAGCTCGATCGCCGTCGGCGTCATCAGTGCCGGGGTCCTGGCCGGCGGCAGCGCGGCGCAAGCGGCACCAATGCAAGGAGACGCGGCGCGGGGGCGGGTGCTGTTCGCGAGCAAGGGCTGCGTCATCTGCCATGCGATCAACGAGGTCGGCGGCACCGGCGGACCGCCGCTCGACGCCGAGCGGGCGCCCGGCGAGGTCGATGCGCTCGACTTCGTCGCCCGCATGTGGCGGGGCGCCGAGGCCATGATCTTCATGCAGCAGCAGGAACTCGGCGCGCAGATCGACTTCACCGGCCAGGAGCTCGCCGACATCATCGCCTTCGTCCACGATCCAAAGCAGCGGCGGAAGTTCTCGGAGGAGGATTTCTCGGCGATACTCGGGTCCGGGCGCCGCGATCGATAGCGTCGCTGTTGCGGCGTGGGGATGCCTGCGGGCGGGGCAGCTCGCCGGCTTGCATCGTTCCACACCAACAGGGAGTGCGTGGTCGTCCGCCTCAAGCACCAGCGGGCCGCGAAATCGCGGCGCCCGGTTGGGCCGCGGGCCGTTCAGCGCGACAGGGAGGCCAGCGCCACCTTGGCGGCCTGCTCGATGTGGTGCAGCGACGCGGCATAGGCAGCCTCCGGATCGCGCCGCTTGATCGCGCGCAGCACGGCGCGAATCTCGCGGATACTGGCCGGTGCACGCTCGGGCGACGACAGGGAGACACGCCGCAGCAGGGTGATGCGGGCGTTCATCGTGCTGAGGATCGAGGCGAGCATGCTGTTGCCCGAGCCGCCGATCAGAATGTCGTAGAAGGTCTGCTTCGCTGCGACGATGGCATCGAGCCGCTGGGCCTTGTAGGCTTTCTCCAGAACGCCCACCGCCGCCGCCAGGGCCCGCACCTGCTGGTCGCTCGCGACCGTCGCGAACAGCTTGGCCGCCAGGGCCTCCAGCGCGCCGCGGATCTGATAGATGCTGGCCGCGTCCTCGGGCGTGAGGCGCGAGACCACGGGCCCGCGGTTCGGGATGGTCTCGATCAGGCCTTCGGACTCGAGCTGCCGCAACGCCTCGCGGATCGAAGCCCGGCTGACGCCGGTCAGCTCGCACAAATCGCGCTCGATCAGCCGCCGGCCGGGCTCGAAGTGGCCACTGGTGATCGCCGACCGCAAGATGTCGACCACCTGCCGGCGCACGGGCGCCGCCACGGTCTCCACCCGCATCGACAGGCCGCTCATGACCTTCGATCCGTCCCCTGCCGGTCGGGCGGGACAGCGGTCGACGTGTCTGAGCGCGGCGTCGCCGCCTCGATCAGCTGCCGCACATCGTCCAGCTGGTGCAGCTGCCAGCACGCCGCGATCAGACCCTCGACCTGATCGGCCGGCAGCACCAGCCCCGCCTGGTCCCGGAACTTGTCCTCGAGCTCGCTGTCGGTCATGGGTCGGCCGAGGTTGCCGATCGCATGGTCGACCTGCTTGTGCAGCCGCGCGCCGGAGGTGAGCTCGACCTCGACGATGACGGCGTCCTCGGCGACGCGGTCATCGGCCGTCGCCGTCACCCGCTCGCGCACCGCCTTGATCTTCGGGTCGTTGACGGCGGCGTCGGTGAACTCGCGCAGGCCCGCGCGGCCCCGTACCAGGCCGATCGCGGCGGCGTGGTAGACCGAGAACTTGCCTTCAAGCCCGACGCCGATGTCCCTCTTGTCGCACAGGTCCAGCACCAGCGGCGCGACCCGCAGCCGCACGGCGGCGATCGCGTCGGGTGCTGGCGCGTGCTCGCGTGCGATCTGGCTGCAGGCGTCGATGGTCGGATGGATCACGATGCCGCAGGGATAGGGCTTGTAGGTGTTGACCCGCAGCTCGAAGTCGCGGCCGAGGCCCTCGGTCACCTTCGCCAGGTCATACGTGGTGGCCTGCACGGCCGCGAAGCCTCTGCGACCCTCGATCCCGCTGTCACTGCCGGTGAAGCCTTCGCGCGCCAGCAGCGCCGCGACATACCCGTTGCGCGCCGCGCTGCCGGGATGAAAGGCCTTGCCCATGGCGCCGAACATCTCGCGCAGCCCGGCGGCCTGGGTAGCCGCAAGGCCGAGCGCCCAGACCATGTTCTGCACCGGCAGGTCGAGCAGCTTGCCGACCGCGGCCGTGGCGCCGAACACGCCAGCAGTGCCCGTGATGTGCCAGCCGACGTCATAGTGCGCCGGGTAGACTGCGTTGCCCACGCGCGAGACCGCCTCGAAGCCAAGCACGAAGGCGTTGAGGAAGTCGGCGCCGGTGACCGGCTGCGCGCTGGCAAGCGCAAACAATGCCGAGGCCACCGGCGCGCTCGGATGGACATAGTTGTCCGGCGTGGTGTCGTCGTAGTCGTGGACATGGGCGGCGATGCCGTTCATCAGCGCGGCGTTAAGAGGGTCGAGCCGCTCCGGCCGCCCGATCACACGGGCAGTGGCCGGTCCGGCATAGGGGCCGAGCGCGCGCAGCGCGAACTCGACTGCCGGCTCGCGACAGCCGCCGATCGCGCAGCCGACGAGGTTCAACAGCGCGCGGTGCGCTTCATGACGAACATCGTCGGGAATGCTGGCGAAGCGACCGGCGACGATGTGCGCTGCCAAGTCCCGCGTCACGCCTGTGGCCATCGCTCCTCTTCCCTCCATCACGTCCGACCTGCCCAAGCTCCCGCACGACCTGAGATGCGGTCATGCCTACCGGCGGAGAATGACCGCTCGACGAAGGCCGCGCCTTGATGACATAGCGATTGACAGATTGCCAGACAATCATATTGTCTGGCGAGAACGGAGACGCGGTCCGGGCGACAGGGGCCTGGGCTCATCACCCAACCGACGGCGGCGACCATGTGCCGCGACGGCGACGATGGGAGACCGGCTGCAGTGGCGGGGCAGGTCCTTGGCTTGATTGGGCTCGGGCGCTTCACGTCGATTCGCGGCTAGGCCCGGGAGCGGCGGCCGAGCGTGCCGTCGCGCTACCCTGATCGCCGCCGGACGACCGGGCTGCGATCATGAAACGATAACAGGGAGACAGTCATGCGCTGGGGAACGATTGCGATACGCTTGCTAGGGCTGCCGCTGGCGGTCGGGCTCGGGCTGATGGCGGGCGGCCCCGCGGTTGCGCAGTCGGAGGTCAAGATCGGGCTGATCGCACCGCTGTCCGGTCCCTGGGCGCGCCAGGGCGACCTGATGCTCAAGGGTGCCCAGCTTGCGCTTGATCAGATCAACGAGAACGGTGGGATCGAGGCGCTTGGCGGGGCCAAGATGACGCTGGTCACCTTCGATGCCGGCGACAGCGTCGAGAAGGCGAAGAACGCGGCCCAGCGCATGGTCGCGGAGGAGCCCGATCTGGTCGGCGCTGCCGGGTCCTGGCTGTCGAGCTTCACCCTCGGCGTCACCGAGGTGACCGAACGCGCCGAGCTTCCGGTTCTGTCCCTGTCCTATTCGGACGCGATCACGGACCGCGGCTTCCAGTACGTGTTCCAGACGTCGCCGACCGGCGGCACGCAGGCGACCAAGGCCTTGCCGGCGCTGGTCAAGCTGGCCGAGACGGCGACCGGCGAGAGGCCGAAGACGATCGGCATCATCATGGACAACACCGCGGCACCGGTCAGTTTCGTCAAGCCGATGCGCGAGGGCGGCATCGAGGAGCTCGGCCTCGAGCTGGTGGTCGACGAGACCTTCACGCCGCCGCTCGCGGACTGCACGCCGCTGATCCAGAAGGTGCGCTCGGCGCAGCCCGACCTGCTGCTGCTGCTGCCGACGGCGATCTCCGACGACAAGCTGTGCCTGGACAAGCTGTACGAGTTCGGTCTCGGCGAGGGCCGCATCCCGGTGATCTCCAACGGCGCCCACATCGCCGCGCCGGACATGCTCGAGAGCCTCGGCCCCGATCTGCTCGAAGGGGTCATGACGATCGTCGCCAACTGGGGCATCAAGGGCCAGGAGGAGATCAGCCAGACCTACATCGAGAAGACCGGCGAGCCGTGGCCGACGCAGGAGACCATGTCGCTGGCCGGGGCGATGCTGATCTTCAAGGAGGCGCTGGAAACGGCCGGCGTCGCCGACCGCCGCAAGGTCGCCGAGGCGATCCGCGCCATGGACACCACCGAGGGTCCGGCTGCGTTCTTCCCGGGTGGCCGCGTCAAGTTCGACGACAAGGGCAGGCGTGAGGATGCCGACGTCGTCGTGGTGCAATGGCAGGGCGGCGTGCCGGTGACGGTGTATCCCGAGAGCGCGGCGGTGGCTGAGCCGATCTGGCCGAAGTAGTGCCCCGCTCATCCGGCTCGATGCCCGGCTCGAGGCGGCCGCATCGCGCGGCGCCTCGGCCGCCGGCGATCACCCCGGCACGCTCGATGGCGCCCTCAGCGCATCACGTGCTCGATCGCCTGCAAAAGGTAGCGGCGGAACCCGTCATAGTTCTCCACCATGGGGAAGTGGCCAAGGCCGGCCATGATGGCGCAGTGCGCACCCGGGATCGCCGCGGCCACCGCCTCGGTCATCGCGGGCGTGCAGGAATAGTCGTATTCGCCGGTCAGCAGCGCGACGGCGCAGCGGCTGTTGTCGATCTGCTTCACGATCTCCCGCGCGTCCCAGTCGAAGCTGTAGAAATACACGTCGCCCTGGTAGATGCCCGGTCCCGACTGGCTGTAGTACCACCAGTTCTCGCGCCGGCCCGTCTCCGGGCTCGACGGCGCATTCAGCCCGTAGGTGTAGCTCGCGCACAGCTCGCCGCCGTGGATCGCCGGATGGTGCAGGAAGTCGTTGTAGCGGCCGGGCGCGAAGGCCGAGCTCTCCAGTCCGATGACGCCGGTCAGCTCGTCCTGATAGTTGGCGGCAAGCGCCAGCACGATGGCGCCGCCCATCGAGCAGCCCATCACCACGGGCTGCTCGAGGTCCAGCGCGTGCCAGACCGCCCGGATCATCGCCAGATAGCTCTTGGTGGTCAGCCGGTACCTGGTGAGCCACCAGCCGTCCGGCGGGGTCGAGCGGCCGTGGTAGGGCAGATCGAAGGCGATCACGCGAAAGCGGTCGGTGACCGCGGAATCGTTCAGCACGTGGCGGTACTGGCGGCTGTCGGCACCGGCGGTGTGCAGACATAGCAATGGCGTGCCTTCACCCGCTTCCTCGACGTAGATGCGGTGGGGCACGCCGTCGATCTCGACCGACAGATACCGTCCCGTGATCGGCTCGTACTCAGGCATCGGGCGCTCCCGTCTCGCGCATCAGGTTCATCATGCGGTGCAAGGCGCGGGCGTTCTGCATGGCGACCAGGCTGTCGCCCTCCAAGACGAACGCCGGCACGCGCATCAGCATGGCGAAGAAATCGTGATAGAGCGGCGGCGGATCGGGCCTGAGGAACTTGCGCCAGACCTCCACCGGCGCGCGCAGGCCGAAGCTGGCGCGCAGGTCGAGGCGCGGCGAAGGCGTGACCTCGACGATCTTGCCGGCAGCCACCTGCAAAGCGTAGCGGCTGTCGCCGAAGGCCAAGCGTGAAGGTCGTGCTGAACCAGTCGCCGATCACCGCGAGCTCAGGGTCTTGGTTGACCAGCTCGCGATAGCGCGTGAACCACGACATTCCAGGATAGTCCATCTCCTCCATCCTTTGCGACGCATCTCGGCCTGGCGCCGCGGCGCCGGCGCAGCGCGCACGCATACCACGTCTGCCGCAGCGCCGCGAAGCCGGCACGCACGTCCGGCATTCCGCCAACTGCGCATGTCGCGCCGACCATCCAGGAGATTGCCATGGACCAGAAGACCTTCGACATCGGGCTCGAGATCCGCAGCAGCGTGCTCGGCCGGAGCCATGTCGAGAACGCGATGCGCAACGCCGACGAGTTCAGCCAGCCATTCCAGGAGCTGGTTACCGAATACTGCTGGGGTGCCGTGTGGGGGCGGGAGGAGCTGCCCCGCAAGACCCGCAGCCTGCTGAACCTGGCGATGCTGGGCGCGCTGAACCGGCCGCATGAGCTCGGCATCCACGTCAAGGGCGCGCTGCGCAACGGCGTCAGCAAGGAGGAGATCCGCGAGGTGTTCATGCAGCTCGCGATCTACGCCGGGGTGCCTGCCGGCGTCGAAGCCTTTCGTGTCGCGCGCCAGGCGTTCGCGGAGTTCGATCAGGAGGCCTGATGCGGCGCCGGCCCGAGACAGTGCGCCGCCGGGCTGACGGCGCCGGCGTGACCGCGGTCCGGAAGGGGGCGGGCGCGTGGACGATGTGAACTGGTTCCTGGTCGACATTTTCCAGGCGCTCGCCGCCGGCGTCACGGTCGGCGGCATCTACGGCCTGATGTGCGTCGGGCTCGGCATCATCTTCGGCGTCATGCGGGTGATGAACTTCGCCCAGGGCGATTTCATGATGCTCGGCATGTACGCCGCCTACTACCTGGTGACCGGCTTCGGCGTGCTGGCCTTTCTCGGCCCCTATGTCGGTCCGATCGCGGGCGCCATCCTGGCCGGGCCGATCGTGTTTGCGATCGGCTGGCTGGTGCACCGCTTCCTGATCCGCAACGTCACCGGCGCGCGTGTCGTCGCGGCCGAGGCCGAGGGCCACTATTCGCAGATCGTCCTCACGCTCGGCATTGCGCTGGTGCTGGCGAACGGCGGCCTGATCCTGTTCGGCTCGCTGCCGCGCTCGGTGCAGCACGCCGCTGTCCCGCGAGTCCTGGGAGATCAGCCTGGTGTTCTTCAACCAGGCGCGCACCATCGGCTTTTTCCTGGCGATCGCTCTGCGCGATCGCGCTGTACCTGTTCCTCGGTCGCTCGCGGCTCGGCAAGGCGTTGCGGGCCGCCGCCGACAATCCGATCGCGGCCGCCTATGTCGGCATCGATGTCGATCGTGCGCATCGCATCGCCTTCGGGCTCGGCGTCGGGATCACCGCGGTCGCCGGCGGCCTGATCGCGACCTCGCAGTCGTTCCAGCCCTACATCGGCTTCGACTTCGTCATCGTGATGTATGCCGGCGTCGTGCTCGGCGGCATGGGCAGCATCCTCGGCGCGTTCTGGGGCGGCCTGACGATCGGCGTGGTGCAGCAGATGTCGACCCTGGTGCTGCCCTACCAGCTGCAGAACACCGCGATCTTCGTCGTGTTCCTGCTGATCATCTTCTTCCGGCCGCGCGGCATGTTCGGCCGCGTCTGGGAGCGGACCTGATGGGCGCACCGCGCCGTCGCGACGGCCGGCAGTATGCCGCGATCGCCGCCTTCGCCGGCGCGGTCGTGCTGCTCGGCCTCGTGGTCCACAAGTTCCTACTACCAGCTGATCATGACGCTGGTCCTGCTGTGGGCGACGATGGGGCTGAGCTGGAACATGCTGAGCGGCTATAGCGGCATGATCTCGTTCGGCCATGCCGCCTTCTTCGGCCTCGGCGCCTACACCATGACGCATCGCCTTCGTCGAGTTCGGGATCACGCCCTGGATCGGCATTCCGC
Organism: uncultured Alphaproteobacteria bacterium; assembly: GCA_963731495.1. Taxonomy (GTDB): domain Bacteria; phylum Pseudomonadota; class Alphaproteobacteria; order Geminicoccales; family Geminicoccaceae; genus DASUGG01. Next base: position 34,586 of record CAVSVZ010000062.1, on the reverse strand, counting down.
TCGGCGTCGGCGTCGGCGTGATCGCCGGCGTGATCATCGGCCTGCCGACCTTTCGCCTGCGCGGCCACTACTTCGCGCTGTCGATGCTCGCCTACCCGCTGGCCATGCTCTACGTGTTCGAGTGGCTCGGCTACCAGGAGGTGCCGCTGCCGATGATGCGCGAGGCGCCGGCCGCTCTACGCGCAGTTCGACGACCAGCGCGTCTACATCGCGCTCGCCCTGGCGCTGCTGATCGTCGCGATGCTGGTCTCGCTGCGGGTCGAGCGCGCGCGCTTCGGCATGTCGCTGCTCGCGATCAAGCAGAACGAGCCGGCGGCCGAGGCGGCGGGCATCGACCCCCTGGCGCTGGAAGATGCTGGCGATCGATGGTCAGCGCCGCGATGGCGGCCGCGGCCGGCGGCCTCTACGCGGTCGTCCTGCTGGTTGTCACGCCGCAGATCGATGTTCGGCGTGCTGGTCTCGGCGCAGGCGCTGATCGTCACGCTGTTCGGCGGCGTCGGCGTGTTCTGGGGACCGGTGATCGGCGCGGCCGATCCTGGTGCCGCTGGCCGAGACGCTCAATGCCGAGCTCGGCCACATCATCCCCGGCATCCAGGGCGTGGTCTACGGCATCGCCATCATCGTCGATCATCCTGCTGGCGCCCGATGGCATCTACTGGCGGATCCGCGACCATCTCGTCATGCGGCGCCAGCGCCCGGGCCAGGCAGCTGCTGTCGAGGCGCCCGCGGTGGCGGCCATGGCCGGGCCGGCGGCGACCTCGCCGATGGACCATCCGGCGCCGGCCACCGGCGATCCGGCGGACCGCCGCTGCTGCAGCTGTCGGGCGTGACGCGCAGCTTCGGCGGGCTCAATGCGGTCGACGACGTCAGCCTGCAAGTCGCCGAGGGCACGATCCACGGCATCATCGGCCCGAACGGCGCCGGCAAGACCACGCTGTTCAACGTCATCAACGGCTTCCTCGCGCCGAATGCCGGCAGCATCCGCTTCGCCGGCGCGGAGCTGGTCGGGCCTGAAGCCGCACGAGGTCTGCCGGCGCGGCATCGGCCGCACCTTTCAGGTGGTGCGCGCCTTCCCGCGCATGACGCGTGCTGGAGAACGTGGTCGTCGGCGCCTTTGTCGGCGCGGCCACCGAGGCCGAGGCCGAGCGAGCTGGCGCTCGCGGCGCTTGACGCGCGTCGGGCTCACCGGCGAGCACGGTCATGTCGCGGCCGGCGGGCTCACCACCAAGCAGCTGCGCCTGATGGAGCTCGCCCGCGCGCTGGCGCCGCGCCCGCGCCTGCTGCTGCTCGACGAGACGCTCGCCGGCCTCGGCGCGCGATGCGATCGACGAGATGCTGGCCGTCATCCGCCAGCTCAACCGCGACGGCGTCACGATCGTCATCATCGAGCACACCATGCACGCGATGGTGAAGCTCGCCGACCAGTTCGAGCGTGCTCGACCACGGCCGGCTGATCGCCGACGGGCCGCCCGCCGCGGTCGTGCGCGCGACCCGAGCGTGATCGAGGCCTATCTCGGCAAGAAGTGGATGCGACCGTGCTGCAGCATTCGGTCGCTTAGCGTCGCCTATGGCGGCCTTGTAGGCGCTGGACGCCGTCTCGCTCGAGGTCGAGCGCGGCCAGTTCGTCGCCGTGGTCGGACCCAACGGCGCCGGCAAGACCACGCTGTTCAAGACGATCTCGGGCACCGTCACGCCGGTCTGCGGGCGCGATCCTCTACGAGGGCCGCGACCTGCTCGCGATTGCGCCGGCCGAACGGGCGCAGCTCGGCATCGCGCACGTGCCCGAGGGCCGCCAGGTGTTCGCCTCCATGACGGTCATGGAGAACCTCGAGATGGGCGCCTACACGCGCCAGGGCCGCGGCGCGCTGGGCCGAGCTGCTGCCGACGATTCTCGAGCTGTTCCCGATCCTGGCCGAGCGCCGCGACCAGCTCGCCGGCACGCTTTCGGGCGGCGAGCAGCAGATGCTGGCGATCGGCCGCGGGCTCGCCTCGGCGCCCGAGCTGCTGATGTTCGACGAGCCCTCGATGGGACTGGCGCCGACGATCGTCGATGCGATCTTCGAGCGCATCCAGCAGATCCATCGCGAGCACGGGCTGACCGTTCTGCTGGTCGAGCAGCGGGTCGCCGAGGCGCTCGAGGCGTGCGATCACGGCTATGTGCTGGAGACCGGCCGCGTGGCGCTGGAGGGTCCACACGACACCCTGCTGTCGGACCCGCGCATCAAGCGCGCCTATCTCGGACTGTGATCGTCCAGGCCGGCGATAGGTGATGTTCGGCGTGCCGGTCGGCGTGCCGGCCCGTGCGAGGCGTGGCCCGCGTCGACGCCGGCCAGGCTCAGCTCCTCGGCGCGGTGGCAGCGGGCCAGCTGGCCGTCCGCAAGCTTGCGCAGGGCCGGCTCCTCCTGCCGGCAGCGATCGATCGCATAGGCGCAGCGGGGATGGAAGTGGCAGCCGGACGGCGGATTGGCCGGGTCGGCGACCTCGCCCCTCAGCACGATCCGGCGCGAGCGCCGCCGCGGGTCGGGCACGGGCACCGCAGACAGCAGCGCTTCGGTGTAGGGATGCAGCGGCCGGGCAAACAACTCGGCGGTCGGCGCCAGCTCGACGATCTTGCCGACATACATCACCGCGACCCGGTCGCTGACATGCTTCACCACCGACAGGTCGTGGGCGACGAACAGGTAGGACAGGCCGAGCCGGTCCTGCAGGTCGAGCAGCAGATTGACGATCTGCGCCTGGACCGACACGTCCAGCGCCGACACAGGCTCGTCGGCGACGATCAGCGCGGGATTGAGCGCGAGCGCCCGGGCGATACCGATCCGCTGGCGCTGGCCGCCGGAGAACGCGTGCGGGAAGCGGTTCATGTAGGCGGCCGGCAGCTGCACCAGGTCGAGCAGCTCGCGCACTCGGCGCCGGCGCTCTTCGAGGTCGCGCATGCCGTTGACCAGGAGCGGCTCGGCGATGATCTCGGTGATCGTCATGCGCGGATTGAGCGAGCTGAACGGGTCCTGGAAGATCATCTGCATCTGGCGGCGCAGCGGTCTCAGCTCGGGCTTGGGCAGGGCCGCGACGTCGACCTGGCGGCCAGCTTCGGTGCGGAAGCGGATCGCGCCCTCGGTCGGGCGCGAGCGCGCGCAGAATGCAGCGCGAGGTGGTGGTCTTGCCGCAGCCGCGACTCGCCGACCAGCGAGACGGTCTCGCCGCGCGCGATGGCGAAGCTGACGTCGTCGACCGCGCGCACGTGGCCGACCACGCGGCGCAGCAGACCGCGCCGGATCGGGAACCATTTGCGCAGGCCCTCGACCTCGAGGATGGTCGCCCGCTCCTTGGCCGGCGCGGCGCCGTTGCCCGGCCGGGCCGTCACTCGGTCGGCTCCAGCAGCGACGGCACGGGCGCGGTCGCACCGGTCACCGGCTCGTGCTCGCAGAGGAAGCAGCTCGCGTCACGCCGGGCACCGAGCGCCACGGCGGCCGGGATGCCGCGGTCGCACACGCCCGCCATGGCGTCCGGACAACGCGGGTGGAAGGGACAGCCCGGTGGCCGGTTGTAGGGATGCGGGATCGAGCCCTCGACCGTGCGCAGGCGCGAGCGCGGCTCGGCCAGCACGCTCGGGATCGAGCGCAGCAACGAGCGCGTGTAGGGGTGCTTGGGATCGTGGAAGATCGCATCGACCGGGCCGCGCTCGACGTCGTGGCCGAGATACATCACCACGACGTCATCGGTCATCTCGGCGATCACGCCCATGTCGTGGGTGATCAGGATCACGGCCAGGTCTCGCTCTTCCTGCAGCCGGCGGATCAGATCGAGGATCTGCGCCTGCGTGGTGACGTCCAGCGCCGTGGTCGGCTCGTCGGCGATCAGGATGCGCGGCTCGGCCGCGAGGGCGAGCGCGATCATGACCCGCTGGCGCAGCCCGCCCGAGAGCTCGAACGAGTAGCTGTCGACCCGCTGCTCCGGGCGCGGGATGCCGACCATGCGCAGCAGCTCGGCGGCGCGGTCGCGCGCAGCGCGTTTGGACAGGTCGGCGTGCAGGCGGATCGCCTCGATCAGCTGGTTGCCGATGGTGTGGAAGGCGGACAGCGAGCTCATCGGCTCCTGGAACACGTAGCCGATCTCGCCGCCGCGGATCGCGCGCATCTCGCGGCCCTGGCCGTCGAGCTTGACCAGGTCGACCAGCCTGCCGTCGGCGCGGCGCAGCAGGATCTCGCCGGCCTCGACCCGGCCCGGGCGCTCGACGATGCGCAGGATCGAGCGCGCCGTGACGCTCTTGCCGCAGCCGCTCTCGCCGACGATGCCGAGCGTGTGGCCGGGCTCGAGGTCGAACGATGCGCCATCGACCGCGCGCACGATGCCCTCGTCCTGGCGGAACCAGGTCTTGAGACCGCGCACCGAGAGAATCGGCTCGGCACCGTTGCTAGCCATAGGGGTCCGCCGCATCGCGCAGCCCGTCGCCGAGAAAATTGAAGGCGAGGATCACGACGATCACCGGGACCGCCGCGATCAGCAGCCAGGGCGCGATGCCCAGCGCCTGAATGTTCTGCGCGTCCTGCAGCAGCACGCCCCAGCTGATCGCGGGCGGCCGCAGGCCGAGGCCGAGGAAGGACAGCGTGGTCTCGCTGATGATCATCGCCGGCAAAGCGAGGCTGACCGCGGCGATGATGTGGGACAGGAAAGACGGCACCATGTGGCGGAAGATGATCCGCATGCGCGAGGCGCCGGCGAGCTCCGCCGCGGTGACGAAATCCTCCTCGCGCAGCGACAGGAAGCGGCCGCGCACCACGCGCGCAAGCTCGGTCCAGCCGATCAGCGAGATGATCACGGTGATCGCGAGATAGACCTGCAGCACGCTCCAGCTCGACGGCAGCGCGGCGGCGAGGCCCATCCACAAGGGGATGGTCGGGATCGAGCGCAGGATCTCGATCAGGCGCTGGATCGCGGTATCCACCAGGCCGCCATAGAGGCCGGACAGGCCGCCGAGCAGCACGCCCAGGAACAGCGAGATCGTGACGCCGGCGAGACCGATGAACAGCGAGGTGCGGGTGGCGAGCATCAGCCGCGACCAGAAATCGCGGCCCGAGCTGGTCGGTGCCGAGCAGGAACAGCGCGTCCTCGGCGGTGCCGCGATCGAGGCCGATCAGGTGCCGGTCGGTCGGGAACAGGCCGAGGAACTGGTAGGGATAGCCATGCGCGAACAGGGTCAGGTAGCGTTTGTCCTCGGGGTCGGTGACATAGACGATCTTGAACGTCTTCATGTCGCGCTTGCCCTTGAGCGCATGGACGTAGGGGCGAAAGCTGCCGTCGTCGAACCAGTGGATCTGCTGGGGCGGGATGTAGCTGCGGCCGGCCTCGGTGGCGTACGGGTTGGAGGTGGCGAGGAAATTGGCGAGCAGCGCGACGAGATAGAAAAACGCCACGATGAAGGCGCTGACCACGGCGACCTTGTGCTTGCGAAAGCGCCACCAGGTGAGCTGCAGCTGGGTCGCGACCGCGACCTTCTCCTCCGCCGCGGTCACCGCCGGCCCGCGGCGCTGTCTCGATGACCGTGCTCACGCGTGCATCCCGGCGCGGATGCGCGGGTCGATCCACATCAGCATCAGATCCGACAGGAAGGTGCCGATCACGGTCATCACGCCGAGCAGCAGGACGATCGCGCCCGCGAGGAACATGTCCTGCGCGAGCAGCGCGCGCAGCAGCACGGGGCCGATCGTCGGCAGCGAGAGAACCAGCGAGACGACGATGCTGCCGGACACCACGAACGGCAGCAGATAGCCGATCGTGCTGGCGAACGGGTTGAGCGCGGCGCGCACCGGGTACTTGACGATCACCTTCCATTCCTGGAGGCCGCGGGCGCGCGCGGTGGTGACGTAAGGCCTGCGCAGCTCGTCCAGAAGATTGGCGCGCATGATGCGGATCAGCTGGGCGGTGCCCGCAAGCGCCAGGATCAGCGCCGGCAGCGGCAGGTGCTGGACCATGTCCCAGACCCGGCCCCAGGACCAGGGCGCCAGCGCGTACTGCGCCGAGAACAGGCCGCCGACGTTCATGTCGAAGTATCGGAAGCCGAGATACATGATGATCAGCGCGAGCAGAAAATTCGGCACGGCGAGGCCGACGAAGCCGACCAAGGTGAAGATGTAGTCGGCGATCGAGTATTGCCGCACGGCCGAGTAGATGCCGATCGGCAGGGCGATGCCCCAGGTCAGGATGATCGCCGCGATCGAGATCACGATGGTGAGCCACAACCGGTCGCCGATCACCTCGGTGACCGGCCGGTTCCACTCCAGCGACACGCCGAAGTCGCCGCGCACGACCCGGCTGATCCATTTCCAGTACTGCACCCAGATCGGCTTGTTGAGGCCATATTGCTCGCGCATCGCCTCGGCCTCCTGGGCGCTCACCACCGAGCCGGAGGACGACAGCCTGGCGATATAGCTGTCGACGAAGTCGCCGGGCGGCAGCTGGATGATCGCATAGGCCACCACCGAGATCGCCCAGATGGTGGCGATCGCGATCAGCAGGCGCCTGGCGATATAGGCTGATCATCGGTCAGGGTCCCCGGGCCTGCGCGGCCCGGGGACGTCCCCGTCTCACTCCTTGTAGTACCACATCTCGGGATGCGCACCGCCAGGTGTCCGGCAATGCTGCGCGATGCAGTTGCGATCGGGGATGTTGCCGAGCTTGTTGCTGACCAGGCGCACACCCATCAGCGCCGGCGACTGGCCGACCGTGCCGATGCCGTACTGCTGGTCGATCAGGATCTTCCAGATCTCCTTGGCGGTCTCGATCCGCTGCTCGGACTTCTGACCAGCGGCGCCCCGGTACAGCTCGAGGATCTTGAGCATGTTCGGATCATCGGGCTTGCGGCCCTGTGCGCCGTTCGACGCGTACCACTTGGCGTATTCCGGTCCCATGAACGCCTCGGTCGGGTCGACCGGGATGGCGTGCCGCGGGAACAGGTAGAGCAGCTCGGTACCGCCGTTGTTCCAGACCATGATCTGGTGCTCATTGGCGAAGGTCCGGGTGAAGGCGAGCGAGCGCTCGGTGTCCTTGACATCCGCCTGGATACCGACTTGCCGCCACTGGTCGGCGACCATCTCGCTGATCTTGGGCCAGGGCAGGAAGGCCTGCACCGCCTGGACCTCGAGGCGGAGCCGTTCGCCGTTGTCCGTGCGCACCCGGAAGCCGTCGGCGTCCTTCTTGTCGAGCCCGATCGCATCGAGCATCGCATTCGCCTGCTCGGGGTCGTAGGTCGACCACTTCTCGCGCCAGCCCTCGCCCGGGAAGTAGGGCAGGCTCTCGCCGGGCGCCGGCGAGCCGGGTGTCGCGACGCCGAGCCAGAAGGTCTCGTTCAGCTGGTCGCGATCGATCGCCAGCGACAGCGCGCGCCGGAAGTCGGCGTTCTGCAGCCACTTCGCGATCTCGGGATCGGCGTCGTAGGTCTGGTTGAACTGATAGATCGCATCGGCGCCGTTGAAGGCCAGGTCGAGATGGACCTTGTAGTCGCCCTTCTCCTGGTTCTCGAGGATCACCGGCAGCTTGCCGAGGTCGACGTGGCGCTCCTGCAGGTCGTACTCGCCGGCGATCGCACGCAGGTTCAGGACCTCGAGGTCCTCGGCCAGGGTCATCGTCACGCCGTCGAGATAGGGCAGCTGGTTGCCCTCGGTGTCGACCGCCCAGTAGTAGGGGTTGCGCTCCATCACCCAGGTCGGGTTGTTGATCGGCTGCACGGTCCGGAAGGGCCCGAGCACCGGCACGTCCGGATTGAGCGTCCAGTCCTTGGCGAAGTGCAGATAGGCGACCCAGTTGTCGTAGCCGGCCGCTTTGGCCGCGGCGTTGGCCGCGTCCTCGCCGCCCGCGTATTTCGGCAGGAACTGCTTCAGGTAGTGGGCCGGCGCATAGCCGCCGTAGCTGCGCTTGTCCGACTGCCGGACCGCCTGGCCGCCGCCGATGAGGGTGTCGCCCATCATCAGCTCCTCGAACAGGTAGTAGGGCACGTCGAACTCGAAGTTGACGGTGTAGTCGTCGACCTTGACGATCCGCCCGGGCTTGCCTTCCGGGGTCATGTCCGGGATCGGGGTCGGCACGACGTCCTTGTTGCCGTAGATGTCCTCGTACCAGAAGACGAAGTCGTCGGCGGTCATCGGCGCGCCGTCCGACCACTTGAGGCCTTCGCGCAGATAGAGCGTGTAGGTCTTGCCGTCGTCGCTCATCTGCCAGCCCTTGGCGAGCGACGGGCGCGGTATCGTGCCGGTCTCGTCGACCAGGATCGGCCGGTCGGAGGCCTGAATGCGATTGCCGTTCTCGTTGTCGCCGGGGCCGGTGAAGCCGCGGTGCCAGACACCGCCGTATTTGCCGATCTCGTGGACCGGCTGGATCACCATCAGGTCCTTCGGCAGGCGCTCCTCGACCGGCGGCAGCTTGCCCTGCTCGACCAGCTCGGCAAGCTCCGGCGCCTCGTGGAAGGTCGTCGGCCACTGCGACTGATCCTCGATGATGGTGATGCCTTCGAGCTCACCGATCAGGCCGGATTCGCTGAGCGCGCTTTGCGCCGATAGCTGTTGTGCCGGCTGAGCGCTCAGCAGGGCAGCTGCCCCGAGCAGCGCCATGGCAAGTCTTTGCGGAGTTCGCATCCCAAGCCCCCTGGTTTGTGTTTCGGCTGCCGGCAGACCTCGTGTTCGAGCCTCGCCGTCGCCGCCCCATCTGGATGGAAACGTGTTCAACAAAACGCCCAGCGTGCCGCTTTGTCAATTTCATCGGCGGCGTTGCCGGGTTGGTCGCGGACCACGATTGCCGGACCCTCAGCTCGGAGAGCCCGAACCCGTGGCTACGGGAGGCGCGCGTCCTGAGCGGGGTGCCTCCTACGTTCGCCGGATCCTCAAGGGGAGCTTTCGGCCCGATTGTGGGGCCAGCGCCCAGGCATTGTCAGACTGAGCCGATCTGGTAGTGTTCCTTTGCCCGTGGTGGCCTCCAAAGGTTGCCCGAGCCAAGGAACGTGGGGACGGAATGGCTGGCGCAGACCGATTGCTCTGACCATGCCCACCTCGGAGATGATGGCTCTTCCGAGCCGCTATGTTCGAGGGAAAAGAAAGGGAGAACGGCTCAACCGTGGATCCGAGCGTAGCGGTCAGCGCAAGAAATATTCGGTTCTTGGGCCACTCCCCGATGGATGGCCGGGGCGATGGCGTCCAGGTCATGGTGCACCGCGGCCATGCCTTCGTCGGCCATTCCTTCCATGAGGGCATCACGATCCTGAACGTGGCCGATCCCAAGGCGCCGCGCGTGGTCAACTTCATCGGCTGTGCGCCGAACACCCGCTCGCTGCATCTGCAGATCCACGGGGATCTACTGCTCGCGCTGAACGGGCCGAGCGTGTGGTCGATGGCGCAGTTTCAGGACCCGAAGGATTACTTTTCCGGCTCGATCGCCGAGAAGCTTGCCGCCACCGATATCCGCTTCAAAGCCGGGATCCGCATGTTCGACGTGTCGAAACCGGCCGAACCGAGCGAGATCGCCTTCATGCCGACCGGTGGCTTCGGCCCGCATCGGATCTGGTGGGACGGTGACCGCTACGCCTATGCGTCGGTCCACCTGGACGGCTATACCGACCATGTGTTCGCGGCCATCGATCTTGCCGACCCGCTCAAGGCCGAGATTGTCGGCATGTGGCACATCCCGGGGATGTGGCAGGCCGGTGGCGAGGTGCCCGACTGGGATCCCGAGCGCCGCTATGCCCTGCACCATGGCCTGGTCGCCGACGACACGGCCTATTGCGCCTGGCGCGACGGCGGGATGACGATTCTCGACGTGTCGGATCCGTCCGACATGAAGCTGCTGGCGCACCGCAACTGGACGTCACCCTTCGGCGGCGGCACCCATTCCTGCCTGCCGTTGCCCGACCGCGATCTGGTCGTGGTCGCCGACGAGCCGTACACGGCCAACTGTGCGGACGGCCGTCGCTACGCCTGGATCTTCGATGTGCGCGACAAGACCAATCCGGTCAGCATCGCGACCATGCCGACGCCGGACGAGGTCGACTACTGCGCCAAGCCGGGCGCGTTCGGCCCGCACAATCTGCACGAGAACCGCAAAGGCTCGTTGCAGAGCTCGAGACTGATCTTCGTGACCTATCACAATGCCGGCGTGCGCGCCTTCGACATCGCCGATCCGTTCCGGCCGGTCGAGGTCGGCCACTTCGTGCCGCCCGACCCCGCAGCGCTGGTCGATCCGCGGCCGGGCCGGCCGCTGGTCATTCAGAGCACGGACGTGTTCGTGGACCGCAACGGGGTGATGTTCCTGACCGACAAGAACGCGGGGCTCTACATCCTGCAGTTCGATGGGCTTTGAGGAGTGGGGCCCCGAAACCAGACCGACTGATCAACAGGCCGACGAAGGTCGACAACGGGAGGTACCAGATGACACGCAGGACCTTGCTTGCCAAATCGGCGATGGCATTGGCGCTGCTGGCGATGCCGGCGGCGGCGCAGGATGCCCAGAAGGTAGCGATCGTCGCCGAGCTTTCGGGCGGCGGCGCCTCGTCGGGGACGATGTTCCGCGACGGAGTGCTGCTCGGGATCAAGGACATCAACGCCTCCGGCGGCATCCTCGGCTCGCAGATCGAGGTCGCGTCGGTCGGCGACACCCAGTCGGACCCGGCGACCTCGGTTGCCGTGATGCGGCGAGCGATCAACGACGATCCCTTCGCGGTCTTCGGGACGGTCTACAGCTCCAGCACCGTGGTCAATCGAGGAGATCACCGCCAAGGCGGGCATTCCGCAGATCAGCGGCTCCGAATCCACCCAGGTCGTGTCGCAGGGCAACGACAACATTTTCCTGACATCGTTCAGCCAGGCGCTCGGCTTCAAGAAGCTCGTGAAATACGTTGCCGTCGATCTCGATGCCGACAAGATCGCCCTGGTCTATGTCAATGACGCGTTCGGCCAGGGCGGGCATGACGCGTTCGTCGAGTATCTGAAGGAGTACGGCAAGGAGCTGACGCTCTCGATCCCGACCGAGGTGCAGCAGGCCGATTTCACGGCCGAGCTCGTGGAAATCCAGAATGCGGGCATCACCCATGTCGTGGTCTACAATCACGAGGAGGAGAATGGCCGCTTCATGATCCAGCTCCGGAAAATGGGGCTGGATGTCGAGACCATCGGCGACAATCTGTGCTCGGCGTCGACCGTGACGGCCGGGGGCGCGGCCATCGACGGCTCGAAATGCCATCTGTCGATGTCGGCTCTTTCTCCCCTGGAGAGCATGCAAAACCTCGCCGTCGAGTTCGAGGAGGAGTACGGGCGTAAGCCGGACCACAACGGGTTCAAGGGCTATCTCGGTCCTTATATGCTCAAGGCCGCGGTCGAACGGGTCGGCGAATGGGACAAGGAGAAGGTCATCGCCTGCCTGCACGACAACCTGTTCACCGTCGAGGACGAGCCGGGCCTGCTGACCGACACCTATGTCTTCGACAACGGCGACGCCGACCGGGCGAGCTATATCGTCGAGGTCGTGAACGGCGAGCACAAGATGGACCAGGTCCTGGGCTTCGTCGGCGGTCCTTACAAGAAGCGCGATTGCTGATCCCGCACGTCTGTGAACGTCGATAAGGAAGGATCCGGCCGCGCAGCGCGTGGCGCGGCCGGACGCCGGACGCGGTTGGGATCAACGCCGTCCGCGCGAGCGATGCGCGCAGCAACTGGGTCAGGCGTTCCAGCTTGGCAGACCTAGTCCAGCTGCTGGTCGCAGGCGTCTCGATCGGCGCGATCTATGCGATGATCGCGCTGGGCTTCGTCCTGCTCTGGCAGACCTCCAACACCATCAACTTCGCCCAGGGCGAGTTCGTCGTCCTGCCTGCGTTCGTGATGGTGTTCTTCCACCTGATCCTGGAATGGCCGTTCGTGCCCGCCTTCATCGCGACCGTCGCGGTCTCGAGCTTCCTCTTGGGCTGGGTGGTCCGCAAGGTGCTGATCACGCGGCTGCTCGAGCAGGGCCTTTTGCCGCTGATCATCGCGACGATCGGCCTCGCGCTGTTCATCCGCTACTCGCTGCAGGTGTTCTGGACACCCTTGGGGCTCTATTTCCCGCCGGTGTTTCCGAGGGTCACGATCCAGCTGGGATCGGTGTCGCTGCCGGTGGAGGAGTTGCTGAACCTCGCCACCGCAGGCCTGCTCATCTTCGCGGTGCATCTGTTCATCACCCGGACCAAGATCGGCTGGGGCATGCAGGCGATCGCGCAGAACCGGCCGCTGGCCGCGATTCTGGGGATCGACGTCAAGCACCTCGTCACCATGATCTTCATCCTGAATGCGGCGCTGGCATCGGTCGCCGCGATCCTGATCGCGCCGATCTACCTGGTCAAATACGACATCGGCATCAGCCTCGGCCTGAAGGCGTTCTATGCCGCGATCATCGGTGGCTTCAACCAGATCCGCGGCGCGTTCCTGGGCGGTCTGCTGGTCGGCGTCGTCGAGACCCTGTCGGCGGCCTACATCTCGAACGAGTTTCGCGACGGCTACGCCCTGATCATTCTGATCTTCGTGCTGATGCTCAAGCCGGAGGGCATCTGGGGCAAGAAGGAGGAATGGTCATGACCCGCGAGGGATCGCTGGTCCGGCGCTTCGTGCCGCTTCTGGTCCTGTGTGCCCTCCTGGTCCTGCCGCTGGGCCTCGAGCAGTACAAGCTGTTCGTCGGCAGCCTCGTGCTCGTCTACGTCATCGGCGCCATCGGCCTCAACCTGACCTTGGGCTATGCCGGCCAGATCTCGCTCGCGCATGCTGCGTTTCTGGCCTTCGGCGCCTATGCCGTGGCGATCCTGCAGCCTCACGGCCTGCCGTTCGAGCTTTGCCTTTTGATCGGCGCCGCGATCTCGTTCGCCTTCGGGCTTCTGATCGGCTTCCCGGCACTCAGGGTCAAGCACCACTACCTGGCCATGGTGACGATCGGATTCACGATCATCGTCTTTCTCTGCCTGCGGAATTTTCAGACCATCACGGGCGGATCGTTCGGGATCCCCGGCATCGAGCGGCCGGACTGGGGCATCGTGTCCTTCGAGTCGGACCGCGCCTACTACGTCTATACGCTGCTGTGGGCGATGCCCGCGCTCGCCTCCGCCTACTGGATCAAGAACTCGCGCTGGGGCCGGGCGTTCAGGTCCATCCGCGAGAACGAGATGCGGGCCGAGGCGCTCGGCGTCAGCCTCAGGAACTACAAGCTGATGGCGTTTGCGATCGGTGCTGGCTATGCGGGCGTCGCGGGTGCCCTGTTCGCGCCGCTTCTGGGCTATATCGACCCGTCCGCCTTCTACATCGAGCGCTCGATCCAGTTCCTGCTGATCGTGGTGATCGGCGGCCTCGGCCGCTTCGAGGGGCCGATCATCGGCGCGCTGGTGGTGGTGGTCCTGCCCGAGATCCTGCGTGCCTCGCAGGGCCTCTACCTGATCATCTTCGCGCTCTCCATCATGCTCATGATGATGTTCATGCCGAAAGGCCTGATCGGGCTCTGGGACCTCCTGATCAGGCGTCTCGCCATGCCGCGCGATGCCCCGAGCGCCGATCGGGCGGCGGCCAAATAGGAGGCATGATGGCGCTGCTCGAGGTCGAGACGCTCTCCAAGCATTTCTACGAGTTCCCCGCGCTCGAGAGGGTCTCGATCGAGGTGCGGCAGGGCGAGCTGCTCGGCATCATCGGGCCGAACGGCTCGGGCAAGACGACGCTGTTCAACTGCATCTCGGGCACGCTGCCTCCCACGAGCGGGCGCGTGCGCCTGAACGGCGAGGACATTACGGGCATGTCCGCGGATCGGATCTTCCAGCGCGGTCTGGCGCGCACCTTCCAGCTGATCCAGGTCTTTCCCGAGATGACGGTGCTCGAGAATATGCTGATGGCCGTCCAGGAGCGGGAAGGCACGATGCTCGGCCGGCTGCTGACGCGCGAGCCCGCCTCGGTGAAGGCGCGGGCGCATGAGTTGCTCGACGATCTCGGCATCGACTTCCTGCACGAAAATCTCGCGTCGAACCTGTCCTACGGACAGCAGAAGCTGCTCGATTTCGGTATGGCCCTGATGTCGAAGCCCGATGTGATCCTGCTGGACGAGCCGCTCGCCGGGGTGAACCCGACGATGATCCAGAGCATGCTGGGCCACATCAAGGAGCTGAACGCGAAGGGCAACACCTTCGTCGTGATCGAGCACAACATGGAAGCGGTGATGTCGCTTTGCGAGCGGATCATCGTGCTTTCCCAGGGCCAGCAGATCGCCGAAGGCATGCCTGACGAGGTCGCCCACAACCCTCTGGTTCTCGACGCCTATTTCGGACGATAGGGCCGATGTTCCTGGACATGACGAGCATTCACGCCGGCTACGGCAAGATCGAGATTCTGCGCGGCGTGTCCCTCAAGGTGAAGGCCGGGCAGGTGGTCTCGATCATCGGGCCTAACGGTGCCGGCAAGTCGACCATGTTCAAAGCGCTGTTCGGCCTGCTCCGCGTCAACCAGGGCCAGGTGCTGTTCGAAGGTCGGGACATCACCAACGCTGCTCCCGCGGATCTGCTGCGCGCGGGCATTGCCTTCGTGCCGCAGGGCCGCAACGTGTTTGCTCTGATGACCGTCGACCAGAACCTGCGGCTGGGTGCCTATATTCGCAAGAACGGTCCGGACCTCGAGGCGGATGTCGCGCGCGTCTACGACATGTTCCCGATGCTGGCCGACGCCAGGGACAAGCGCGCCGCGGATCTTTCCGGCGGCCAACAGCAAATGCTGGAGATGGGCCGCGCCATGCTGCTCAGTCCCAGGCTGCTGCTGCTCGACGAGCCGACGCTTGGTCTCGCTCCGATCGTGTTCAAGGAGATCTTTCGGATGATCGAGGCGCTGCGCGAGCGAGGCCAGACGATCCTGATGGTGGAGCAGAATGCCTCGCAGGCGCTCGATATCTCCGACTACGCGTACGTATCTGGAACTCGGACAGAACAAGTTCGAAGGCACAGGCACCGAGATCCAAAACGATGCCCGCATTCGCCGGCTCTATCTCGGCCGCTGAGCGCGGGGGTGGCGATCAGGCACGAGGGGAAAGGGATGGCGAAACGTTACCGGCTTTGCTGCCTCACGAAGAACAGGACCAATCCGGCCTATGTCGGCGCGCAGATCGGCGCGCGGCGCCTCGCCGAACGCCTCGGCTGCGACCTGCAGGGCTTCGCTCCGGAAAAATCCGACGATATCGATGAGCAGCGAGCGCAGATCCATGCAGCCATCGCCACGAAACCGGATGCGATCCTGGTCTCTCCGGTTGACCCGGCCGCCGTCGACGAGGCTCTCGCGGCGGTACGCGAAGCCGGGATCGTGCTGATCTATTTCGTCGCCAGCTCCGAGCGCGTGCCAGCGCACGCGTTCATGACGTCGGACAATTACGCGCTGGCAAGGGACATTGCCGGGTACCTGATCGATCACATCGGAGGTCAGGGAGAGGTCGCCATCCTCGAAGGACTGCCACAATCGCCGACCACCGCGCCCCGCACCCGCGCCTTTCTCGACGTGATCGGCGAGCACCCGGGCATCGATCTCGTGGCGCGGGCGGTCGGCAACTACCAGTTCGCCGAGGGCAAGACGGCGATGGCCGAGATCCTCCCAAAGCACAACGGCCTGCGCGGCGTCATCAGCGCGAATGACGCCATGGCGCTTGGCGCACTGGAGGCGATGGCGGAGGCCGGTCGGAGCGCAACCATCACCGGCATGAACGCGATGCCGGACGCGATCAGGGCGATCAGGGAGGGCAGGCTCCTCGCCACCGTCAGCTACGACGCACTCTCGCTGGTGGCCATGGCCGTTCAGGCAGCGGTCCGCGTCCTCGACGGTGATCCGGTGCCGAACGTCGTCAGCCTGGATGCCGAGGTCATCGATGCCACGAACTGCGCGGCCTGGGACAGGCCTTACGAGGATCGGCCGATACCGGACTGGAATTCGGCGGTAGCGGCGCCCGGCTCGTGACGTGATTGATCGAGCTTGGGCTCGGCCTGATCGCGCTGATGTGGCTGGGCCGGCTGGAGATCGTACCCGTACTGGTGATGGTCGCCGCCCTGATGCTGGGCTTGCGCCCACGCCACCACCGCGCCGATTGATCTGGATCATGGCGCGCCCGGCAACGATACGATCGAGATCTTAGAATCATTCCAGCTCCCGCAGCTGGTTTCTTTGTCGACTTGGAATAATTCCGGGCAATGTCGCGCTTGGTCTTGACTTGATCTTTGGAGCGATCTTTCTATGTCTTCCTGACATGGCGAACCTACAGCCATTCGGCCCGCCGCAGCAGCAAGGGAAGGCCCACATGACCAAGCGAATTCCGGCCATCGCAGCGGCGCTCGCCGTGCTCGTCCCGGCGGCCGCCAGCGCGGCCGGCGACGCGGTCAACGTCTACTCGTCCCGGCACTACGACACCGATCAGGCGCTGTACGACGACTTCACGGCCGCGACCGGGGTCGAGGTCAACCTGATCGAGGGCGATGCCGACCAGCTGATCGCCCGGATCAAGGCGGAGGGTCGCAACAGCCCGGCCGACCTGCTGATCACGGTCGATGCCGGCCGCCTGTACCGCGCCGAGGCGGCGGGCATCCTGGCGCCGATCGAGTCCGCGGTGCTGAACGAGCGGGTCCCCGAGAACCTGCGCGAGCCGGACGGGCATTGGTACGGGCTGAGTAAGCGCCTGCGCGTCATCGTCTACGCCAAGGACCGGGTCGACCCGGCCGAGATTACCTCCTATGCCGACCTCGCCGATCCGGCCTGGCAGGGAAGGATCTGCATGCGTTCGTCGACCAATGTCTACAACCAGTCGCTGGTCGGTGCGATGATCGCCGTGCAGGGGGTCGAGGCGACCGAGCAATGGGCAAAGGGACTGGTCGCCAACCTGGCGCGCCCGCCACAGGGCGCCGACACCGACCAGATCAAGGCGGTCGCCGCCGGTGAGTGTGACGTCGCGGTGGTCAACCACTACTACCTCGTGCGCCTGATGAGGTCCGGCAAGGCGGAGGATCGCGAGGTCGCGGCGGCGGTCGGCATCGTGTTCCCGGACCAGGACGGGCGCGGCACCCATGCCAACATCAGCGGTGCGGGCGTGGTCGCGACGGCGCCGCACAAGGACAACGCGATCGCCTTTCTCGAATACCTGACCACCGGGCAGGCGCAGGAATACTTCACGCTCGGCAACTACGAGTTCCCCGTGGTCGACGGGGTCAAGACGGACCCGATCCTGGCCGACTGGGGCGAGATCAAGACCCAGCAGATCAACGCGGCCAGCTACGGCGAGAATAATGCCGAGGCGGTCAAGCTGATGGATCGCGCCGGCTGGAAGTAACCCCTGGTCCGAAGGTTCCTTGCGTTGCCGGCGCGATCGCGCTAACCACCAGGGCGGTGTGCAAGGCGAAGCTTGATGACCCGGGGGTTGAAGTGGTACGCCGCGGCCGCTGTTGTGCTCGGATCGCTCGGTCCGGCACAGGCAGACGACCCCTGCGGCATCGCCCTTCGACCTTACGCGGCGACCGTGATGGACCGCGTGGTGATCGGCGCCGAAGCGCTGGCCAAGCGCGTCGAGGCTGGTGACCTGAGCGGCGCCAGGCGGGCCTGGATCGAGGCCCGGGTCGGCTGGGGGCGGGGCGAGGTCTTCCTGCTACCCTATTTCCCGGAGGCGGTCGCGGCGATCGACGCATGGCCGGACGCCGACACAGGTTTCCATGCGCTCGAGCAGATCCTGTTCGTCGATGGCGATCTCGCAGCCGCCAGCGATCTGGCCAAGCAGCTGGTCGGCGACGCGGTGGCGCTGCGCTTTCAGCTCGAGACCACCGAGCTCGGTGCGCCGGGCCTGATCGACGGTCTGACCAAGGTGGCGGACCAGCTTGGCGGCGCCAAGGCGGCCGGTGGCGAATCACCGCTCGCCGGGACCTCGATCGACGACATGCGCAACCATCTGGAGGGCATCGAGATGGTGTATGCGCTGAGCTTTGCGCAGCTGGCGCGGACCCGCCAGCCGGCCCTGCACGCCCGCATCATGAACAATCTGATCGGGCTCGGCTGGGCGCTGCGCGCGCCCTCGATCGCCGAGGTCGAAGGTGCCACGGTCCTGGTGCTCAGCGAGAAGCTGCGTGACGCGTTCCAGGAGATGGCGGTGCTGGTCGAGCTCGAGGGCACCCAGATGCGCGAGTGAGCGGATCGGTCAGGCGGCCCGGTCGGTCGCCGAATCCGGCGTCGGGCCTGGCGTCGGGGCCGATCTCGAGCGGGGCCAGTCGGTGTGTGGGCGGGCGCGGGTGATCGCCCGGCTTAGCAGGATCACCGGCACCAGGCCGACCAGCACGATCGCCAGCGCCGCGGTCGACGCCTCCGCCAGCCGCTCGTCCGAGGCGAAGCGGAACACCCGGATCGCCAGGGTCTCGAAGTTGAACGGCCGCAGGATCAAGGTCGCCGGCAGCTCCTTGAGCACGTCCACGAACACCAGGATCACCGCCGTCAGCAGGCTGCCCCACATCAGCGGCACATGGACCCGCAAAAGGGTTCCGCCGGGCCCGCGGCCGAGCGCCCGGGCGGCATCGTCGAGATTGCGGTTGATCTTGCTCAAGCCCGCCTCGACGCTGTTCAGCGCCAGCGCCAGGAAGCGGACCAGATAGGCGAACAGCAGGCCGCCGATCGTGCCGGTCAGCACCAGCCCGGTCGAGATGCCGAAGGCATCGCGCATCAAGGCGTCGACCGTGTTGTCGAGCCGGGCGAACGGGATCAGCACGCCGATCGCGATCACAGCACCAGGGATCGCATAGCCCATGCCGGCGACGCGCGCCGAGGCGCGGATCACCGGGTTGGGCCGCAACCGCAGGCCGTAGGCGACCACCAGCGCCAGAATCGCGATCAGCGCCGCCGCGACCGCGGCCAGCGAGAAGCTGTTGGCTGCGAGCTCGAGGAACATCGGCCCGAACAGGGCATCGCCGCCCTCGATGGTCATGCGCACGAGCACCGCGACCGGCACGACAAAGCCGAGTACGATCGGCGCCAGGCAGGCGAGCAGGGTCACGACCTCGCGCACCCGGTTCAACCGGTACGAGTGGCGCGGGCGCGACTGGGCGGTGTGCTGGTAGCGCGCCAGGCCACGCGACAGCCGCTCCAGCACCAGGACCAGGAAGATCACCATCATCAGCACGGCCGCCAGCTGCGCCGCGGCGACCGGCTCGCCGAGCGCGAACCAGGTGCGATAGATGCCGGTGGTGAAGGTATTGACCGCAAAAAACTGCACCGTGCCGAAGTCGGCCAGGGTCTCCATCAGCGCGAGCGCCACGCCGCCGGCGATCGCCGGCCGGGCGAGCGGCACCGCCACGTCGAAGAAGCTGCCCCAGGCGCCGCGCCCCAGCGTCCGGCTGACGTCGATCATGCACATGCACTGCTCGAGAAACGCGGCGCGCGCCAGCAGATAGACATAGGGGTAGAGCACCAGGGTCATGACCACGATCGCGCCGCCGAGCGAGCGGATCTGCGGGAACCAGTAGTCGTCGCGGCTCCAGCCCATGAGCTCGCGCAGCGTGGTCTGCACCGGCCCGGCATATTGCAGAAGGTCGGTGTAGGTGTAGGCGATGATGTAGGTGGGCACGGCCAGCGGCAGCAGCAGCGCCCATTCCAGGATGCCGCGCGAGGGCACGTGGCACATGGTGACCAGCCAGGCGGTGCCGACCCCGACCACGGTGACGCCGATGCCGACGCCGAGCGCCAGCAGCACCGTGTTGGCCAGGTAGTCGCCGAGCACGGTCTGGGCGAGATGGGTCCAGATGTCGCCGGCCGGCTGGGTCAGGCTCGCCGCGACCACCAGCACCGGCAGGGCGACCACCAGGGCCAGCGCCAGGGCGGCCAGGCTCCAGCCGTCGATCCACCGCAGCAGCCTGCGGCGGCGGCCGGATGGGACATCCGCATAAGCGATGCTGGTCCGCATGCGCCTTCCCGAGCGTTTCCCCTTGTTCGCCCGAGCCTTCGGCAAGACGAGTTGTGCGAACCGCAATATATCTAGTGTTTTCGCGAGACCAAGTCCAGCGCACCGCCAACGCTCTGACAATAGATCGCGCTAGCCGGCAGATCAGAATCGTTTTAGATCTAAACAGCCCGCGCGCGGGTCATGATCCCGGACGATGATGGTGATCGGTGGCGTGCCACCAGTCCGCGACGCTCGGTCCACACCTGGTGCTCTGGAAGCAGACAGATGATTTAGATGCCTGCTCGCAGAGAGCACTGGTACCGGGCATCGCAATCCCGTCCAGACATGACGCCCTCGCGTGTCCCATGCTTTGCCGAGGGCCGGCCCTAGTGCAGCGAGGCAATCAGAAGAGTCATCTGATTGCCGTCACGCGCTGCACTATGTCATTGGAATCTAGTGCTCTCTGCGAGCAGACATCTCTGCTCCAGAGCACTAGAACCCGTCGCACTGGCCGATCGGGACCAGCGCGGTGCCGGCCAGGAGCGATGCGCTGCGGCCGGGCGCGGCGGTGCGGATCGCAAAGGATGGCGCGGCCTCGAACGGCGGAGCGCAGGGCACGGTCGCGGCGGGCCGCGTGGCCCCCAGCCAGGCAGGCGCCGGACCGGCCTTGCTGCCCGGGCTCGCTCGATCGGCCCGACCGCTCGAATCGCCACGCTTCCTGCGGCCGTCGGGTTCGTCTGGTTGCGCCCCGGCGCCAGGGCTAGAAAGGGGTTGGGGCCCCTTTCCCCAACCAGCCCTGGCGCTTGTTGCAATCGCGGATCACGGCGAGCCCGAGGCTGCGGCTGCCTGTTCCCATGGTGTTGGTGGTGATAATCTGGGTCTCCTTGGCCGCCGGGTTGGGGAACGGAGCCCCCAATCCCGTTCCGGCGGCCAAGTGCTCGGCGCGACCGACCCGCCAGGCCGCGGCGGCGATCTGCTGGACGAGCAGCGACTGCGTCACCCCCTCGGGCGCCCATTCCTCGATCAGCGCCGCCTCGAGCCGCTTGAACTCGGCCTCGCTCTCGCCGCCCAGCAAGACCCATCGTCTCGCGCGCAGGCCGTGCCTGATCGCGTTCTGCGACGAGCGCGCCTTGCCTTCGGCGGTCTTGGGCCCGCGCGATTTGGCACCATTGCGGCGGCTGGCCTCGGCGCGCGCGGCATTGAGGATGGGCGCGCCAGTCGCGCCGCTGGGGCAGATGTCCATGGGATGTTCCTTTGAATCGAGAAGACTTCGGGCGAGCGCCCGGCGCACGAGGGGCTGAGTGAGTGGACGGAAGCAGCCGCTCGCATGACGCGCGCGGCTGTCCCACCGGATCGCGGAATGCATATGAATATATTCCGTTACGATGGATCTGTCCAGTGCAAACAAACGCGCCGGCGTTGGTAACGACGCACGACGACTGGGCGGTGTCGGCGCCGACCTCAACCTAGGCGCGATGACGCGACGACATTAAGGATGCGTTAACCCTGCCCCGTTAAGGTTCTGTTTGTCAGGTCCATGCGACCCTGAGAATCCCTGCCGGCGGCAAGCGGCCCCCCGCGAGGCGCGCGGGCAAGGATTGGGGTGGCCAGAGACAGCGGGGCCGGACGATCGCTCTCCGCAAAAGGTCCCAACTCCTCGACCAGTGCCGCCCCGAGCCGCTTCAACACGGCCTCACTCTCGCTGTGCAGCACGGCCCATCGGAGCTTCGTTTACGGGCGACCTGGACAACCATCCCTTTATGTTCAATTAATATTCTATGCTCTGCCGTTGACTAAGCATCGCTTAGCTTCGCATATGCTAGACGGCGGTGAGGCAGAAAGGCGGGAAGGCCGCGCCATGAAGCGTGAGAGTCCTATACCTTGGTCATAGGAGTTTACACGCCTGCAACCATACCGATGGACAGGCTCGCAGAGTATATGTCCGATCTGGCGAACCTATTCGGGTCCAAGAAGAGCGTCACTTCGCTCGATTGAGGAACGGAAGCACGGCACTCGAGGTGCAAGTGGACCACGAGGATGTTCCGAAGGTCGATCGGCGCTTGCACGACGTTCGCGTTGGCGCGGGCGACGCAGTAGCGATCAAGGCGTATCGGTCCATCGACGATCGCCTAGCCGATGACAACACGAACGGCCTGCTCGTAGAGGTGGTCGGTGGGAAATCGGCGCAGATCATCAAATTTCCCGGTCGAGATCGCCCTACGCCGGTAACGTTTGGCCCATTCAACGAAGAAGGCAGCCTCGACGGCATCCTCGTGTCCGTAGGCGGCAGGGACGAAACGATTTCAGTGCAGCTCCAGAACGGGGATGTGGTCTACACGGGCTGCGAAACAACGCGTGACGTCGCTCGCGAGCTTGGCAAGCACATGTTCGAGCCGGTCCGGATTTCGCGGTCTCGGGCGTTGGTTCCGTGATGCCGACGGCACTTGGATTCTTAGGCATTTCCGCATCAGCTCATTCGACGTCCTGGAGCATTCCGACTTGGCGGAGGCCGCGCGCGCCCTACGCAAGGCTCCAGGCAGCGACTGGCGTAAGAGAGACGATCCTATGGCCGACCTTGGGCAGCTCAGGGAGGAGGGGAACGGAATTCACTGATGGTCGTATTCGACGCGCCGATCCTTATGCTCTATCTCGACGAAAGCTTAGAGCCGCCCAAGGACCATGCCACCGGCGATCCTATTCGCAAGGCTCGGGAGCGCGTAGAATATCTGATCCAGCGACTCTCGGACGACAACCAGAAGGTAGTGATTCCGACCCCGGCTCTCAGCGAGGTTTTGGTCTATGCTGGGCCTGCCCAGGCCGAATGGCTCGGACATCTCAACAGCCGATCCTGCTTCCGGATTGCGGGCTTCGACCAACGGGCCGCCATCGAGGCCGCGATTGCTATCCGCGAAGCGATCGCTGCCGGGGACAAGAAGGGCGGGAACACCGATGCGAGCTGGCAAAAGTGCAAGATCGATCGACAGATTGTGGCTATAGCGAAGGTCGAAGGTGCCGACGACGATATACACCAATGATAAGCACGTCGCAACTATGGAGAGCAAGCGGGCCTCAAGGTACAAGGCATCGCGGACCTGCCAGAGCCTCCCTCCGATCCTCAGACATCGCTCAGTTTCTAACCTCCCGAAGCGATCTTGGCGGGCGGGTGCCGCGGGCTGCCGGCCGCAGCGCGAAGGGGCAGGGTGTCGGCTCAGTCGTGCCGGCCGCCAGCCTTCACCACCTTCCTTGCCCGCTTGAGACGCGGACAGACTCGATAGCTCAAATCAGCACGCCTCCTTCCGCTCGCCTCGCTTCGCGACCCCTCCATGCTCTATGGTCGCGGCCCTTAAGCAAGGCCGCGCTTGGACCCGATCCAACCGTTGCGGAGGCAAGCCAGACTACCGTGGACGACCCTTGCGATTGCTCAGCGCCCCCTCGTCCAACCCTCAATCGCTGGAGATTTCGGTTCTTGCTTTGGTCTGGCAGGCGCGCCACGGGACCGAGTTTGCGCTGTTCAGTCACTGCTAAGGCCTGAGACGCTCAGCCCTTGAGCGCACCGGCGGTCAGGCCGTGGACGAGGAACTAGCGGACCAGGATCGAGAAGAACAGCGGGTAGCATGACCATGGTGCCGCCGGCCGCGATCTTGCCCCACTCCCAGCCCTCGTCGTTCATGAAGTTGACCACCGCGACGGGGCGGTCATCGCCTCGGTCCGGGTCAGGATCAGAGCGAAAAAGAAATCGTTCCAGGAGTAGCGGAAGCACAGGATCGCGGTCGCGGCGGGGCCGGGGCTCACTCGCACGACGCCCTGCGTCCGAGCGCGGAACGTGGTAGGATGCTTCGGAGAAGTGGGAGCGGTGATGCCGGCACACAATCTCTGGACGCTCGAAGAATTCCTGGCGTTCGACGACGGCAGCGACACCCGCCACGAGCTGTTCCAGGGCCAGATCGTGTCGATGACGCCGCCCGCGCGGGCGCATGTGATCCTGACCGGGCGGCTGGCGCGGATCATCGGCAGCGCTTTGCAGCCGCCCTGCGAGGTCGGCACCGAAGCGGGCATCGTGCCGGGCGACGATGCCGACAGCTGGTATCAGGCCGATCTGGTGGTCACCTGCACGCCGGGCTCGCCGGACGACCCGTTCATCGCCGCGCCTTTGGTCGTGATCGAGGTGCTCTCGCCCTCGACCGCTGCCAACGACTATCTGCGCAAGCTGCCCGACTATCGCGCGATGCCTTCGGTGCGCGACATTCTGATGGTGTCGAGCACCGAGCCGCGGGTCGAGCACTGGCGGCGCAGCGAGGACGGCTGGAAGGTGCGCGACCTCGCGGTCGAGGACAAGGTGCGCCTCGAGGATCTCGAGGTCGTGATCGCGGTGCGCGCGCTGTATGACGGCGTGCTACCGCTCCAGGACGTGGGCTGAGCCTCAGCCGAACACTGGCGTCTGGCCCGGCGCCGGGGTGTAGCCGAAGTCGCCGCGCTGCTTGATCGCCTCGGGGCCGCCGTGCTCGGCGATCTTGCGCTCCTGATCGGCGAACGCGCGGGCGTTGACCGCCTCCGGATCGACGGATCCTGCGCAGCTCCGCCTCGAGCTCGGCGCGCACCGCGGCGTGCTCGGCGCTGGTCGCCGAGATCGTGCGCCTCGTGCGGGTCGGCCTCGAGATCGAACAGCTGCGGCCGGTGGCCGACGTAGTGGATGTATTTCCACCGTCCCTTGCGCACCATGTAGATGCCGGCGGTGGCGCCGACCGCGTGATATTCGCTGAAACCACCCGATCGGTCTGCTCGTGGCGCGCCAGCTCGAACAGCGAGCGCCGGGCAGGGCGGCTCGCCGGCTCCGGCTGCTTCGCCCAGGGCCTCGAGGAAGGTCGGGTGCAGATCGACCAGCGAGACCGGCGTCTGCGACCACCTGACCCCGGGGGATGCCGTCGCCGGCCATGATCATCGGCACGGCCACGGCCTCCTCGTACATCACCGACTTGCCCCAGAAGCCGCGGTTGCCGAGGTTGTCGCCGTGGTCGGAGGTGTAGATCACGCGGGTGTCCTGCGCGAGGCCGGTGTCCTCGAGCACCTGCAGCAGCCGGCCGATGTTGTGGTCGAGGAACGAGACCATGCCGTAATAGGCGGCGAGCGCGGTGCGGATGGCCCGCTCGTCGAAATAGTCGGCGTAGTTCATGGCAGCCGCGCAGCGCGTTGAGCACCGGATGGTCCGGCCGCTCGCCGGGCCCGTAGAAGCGCGGCATCGGCATCTGGTCGAGCGGATAGAGGTCGAAGAACTCGGGCGGCGCGACCAGCGGGAAATGCGGCAGGACGAAGCCCACGAACAGCAGCCACGGCTTGTCCGGTGGGCTGCTTGGCCTTGCGCTTCCAGCCAGCCACGCGTCGGCCTCGACGATGCTGCGGTCGTAGCGGGTGTAGGTCGATTCGCCGCGGCCGGCGTCGGCGGCCAGCTGCCTTGACGTTGCCGCGCTAGCGGCAGCTCGCGGCGCATCATCCCGAGAAGATCGCCGATGCCGTCGACCACGTGCAGCGTGTTGATCTCCTCCGAGAAGCCGGTCTGGTCGTCGACCGTGCGATAGTGGAGCTTGCCGATCGCGGTGACCTCGTGGCCCTGTCGGATCAGGCTGTGGCCCCAGCCCCGCGTGCTGCCGTCATAGGGGTGGGCGTTGTCCCAGCAGCGGATCTCGTGGACGTAGCGGCCGGTCGCCAGGCTCGCGCGCGAAGGGACGCAGATCGGGCAGTTGCAGTAGGCCGAGGAAAGCGCGTGCCACGCGCCGCGAGCGCGTCGAGATTCGGCGTCTTGACGAGCTCGTTGCCGTAGCAGCCGGTGATGTCGCGGGTGTGCTCGTCGGAGAAGATGAACAGCAGATTCTTGGGCTTTCAACGACGGTCTCCCTTGGCTGCGTGGTCCGCGCCAGCGACGATTTCGTGTCGGCGCTCTGCGGCGCGTCGGCTCCGCCCGCCTGGCATCTGTCACTGCTTGACCGAGCCGGCGGCTAGGCCCGAGGCGAGCTGGCTCTGCAGCGGCAGGAACAGGAACAAGGTCGGCAAGGTGGTGAGCGCCGAGGCGGCCATGACCTGGCCCCATTCGGCCGTGTGCTCGCCGAAGAAGGCGTAGAGGCCGAGCGGCATGGTCTTGAGCGACATCTTGGTCAAAAACGCGAGCGCGAACAGATACTCGGACCAGCATCAGCAGGAAGGAGTAGGTCGCGGTCGCCACGATGCCCGGCAGCATGATCGGGAACACGATCCGCCAGATCACCTGGAACGCGCGAGCAGCCGTCGATGATCGCCGCCTCGTCGAGGCTGGCGCGGCACCGATTCCAGGTAGCCGACCAGCAAATAGACCGAGAACGGGATGCGTCACCGCGACGTAGCAGAAGATCATGCCAGCTGTAGCTGTTCAAGCAGACCAAGCCGCGCGAACAGGATGAACAGCGGCGTGACCAGGATGATCCACGGAAAGGTCTGGCCCAGCATCACCGAGCCGAACACGATGCCCTTGCCGGGGAAGCGCTTGCGCGAGAAGACGTAGGCCGCGATCACCGAGACGAAGGTCGAGATCACGACCGCGACCACGCAGATGAACAGGCTGTTGAAGATGAAGACGCGCGAAGCCGGCGTCCAGCAGCTCGATGTAGTTGTCCAAGGTGTATTCGGCGAACTCGCCGCTGAACAGGGTCTCCTGGGTCTTGAACGAGGCGATGAACACCCAGAGCGTGGGTAGACCAGGAAGATCAGGCGACGAGCCAGCGCCGCCAGCAGGATCAAAAGCTCGCATCAGAAGGTTGCCGCGCCGCAGGCGGCTGCGTATCCGTGGCAGCGCCGGTTGCCGTACGCTTGCGGCGACATGGCAGCCCTCCGCTCAGAACACTTCGCGCAGCTCGCCGCTGGGCGAGCAAGCGCAGATAGATGATGCCGAAGAAGGTCATGATCGCCGCCATGACGATACCGAGCGCCGAGCTGTAGCCCATGCGGCCGTCGACGAAGGCCTTCAGGTAGACCTCGGTGGCCATGACGTTGGTGTAGGTGCCGGGCCCGGCGCCGGTGGTCAGCCAGACGTAAACGAAGTTGTTGAAGGTCCAGAAGGTCGACATCAGCACCATGATGGTGATCGCCGGCATCATGTGCGGGATGACCACGTAGCGCGCCGCCTGGAGCTTGGTGGCGCCGTCGACCGCGGCCGCCTCCAGAAGCTCCGAGGGCAGCGACTTCATGCTGGCCAGGAAGGTCAGCGTCACCAGCGGCAGGGTGTTCCAGGTGATGATCGTGATCAGCGCCGGCCACACCCAGTCGGATGTTGGCGAGGAAGGCCATGGGCTCGCTGATCAGCCCGAGCCAGACCAGGACGCGGTTGATCGCGCCGACCTGCGGATCGAGCATCCAGCGCCACACCACGACCGCGACGATCGGCGGCGTCGCCCAGGGCACCATCAGCATCAGCTGGAACAGCCCGTCAGCCGATATTTTTTCAGCGTGTCCGAGTTGATCAGGAACGCCAGCAGCGAGCCCGAGCACGATGCGCACGCCGACGCCCACCAAGGTCAGCCAGATCACCGTGTTGTACAGGACGCGCCCGAACTCGCCGCTGGTGAACAGCTCGACGATAGTTGTCGATGCCGACCCATTCGCCGCCCTTGCGCAGGCCGAACAGGTTCAGGTCGGTGAAGCTGTTCTGCAGATTGAAGACGGTCGGATACAGGTAGAACATCACCAGGAAGAAGAACGCCGGCACCAGCATCAAGACCACGAAAGCCCTGTCGCCCTTCACCACGACCTACTCCCGATGTGCCTACCGCAGCGCTGCGCGGGCTTCGTGCACGTTCCGCTTACGCGGAGCGAGCCCCGCGGCAGGGTTGGACGGCGATGGCCGGCGCTATTGCTCGGCGAGCCCCGCAGCGATGTTGTCGTAGATCTCCTGCGAGGCCTCGAGCGGGGTCTTCTCGCCGATGAACACGGCACCTGCACCGCGACCCACCCAGTTCCACATGGTGGGAATGTCGATCGGGCCGGTCGAGTACGGGCCCCAGCTGCGCGCCTTGAGCAGCTGCTCCGGATAGCCGGTGTGCGCCGGACCGCGCTCGATGCGCTTGACCAGCGACGTCTGCGCCGGCCACTGCGGATAGTAGTCGGCGAAGATCGGCCAGCTGATCAGATACTGCACCACCCGATAGGCCTCCTCCGGGTGCTCGGTGTTGGCGTTGATGCCGAGCTGCCGCCCGCCCACGAAGGTCGACCAACTCCTTCGGATGGATGGTGGAGGCGAACGGGTCCGGCTGGTCGGGGTAGCGTGCCGCCCAGGCGGCCTCCATCTCGTTGAGCACGAACTCTGGCGTGCTGATGATCGCGATGTCGCCGCGCACCATGCCCTCGATCAGCTCCTGCGCGCCCCAGTTGGTGACGGCCAGCATGGCGTTGGGGTTGAGGCCTTGGTCGAAGTAGGACTTGTAGTAAGCGAAGCCTTCGGCCATCTGCTCCGGCGTGATGCCCATGACGTACTTGCCGTCCGGGGCGCGGTCGACCAGGCTCCAGCCGTGCGACCACCAGTAGAAGTTGAGGAAGAACCAGATCGAATTGGTGGCAGCACTGCCTGCGGGGAACGCCCAGCCGGTGGCGCCGGTCTTCTCCTTGATCTGCGCGCTGGCCTCGCGCAGGCCGTCCCAGGTGGTGGGGAACTCGGTGATCCCCGCCTTCTCCAGGATGTCCTTGCGGTAGACCATGGCGAAGGTGTCGATGGTCCAGGGAATGGCGTGGATGGTGCCGTCGTCCTGGCTGGCGAGGTCGGTCGAGATGAAGTCGTCCCAGCCGGCGCCGATGCCGTACTTCTCGATCAGGTCGTTCAGCGGGATGAACACGCCGGCATCGCCCATACTGCGGGTCCACACCTGGGCGATGTGCACGATGTCCGGCCCCTCGCCGACCGCGGCCTCGCGCAGGAACTGCTCGCGCGCATCGGCCCAGGCCACGCGCTCCATGGTGACCTTGATGTCCGGATTTTCCTGCTCGAACACGTCCAGGGCCGCCCGCAGCTCCTTCTGCTCGGCGTCGTTGAAGCGGAAGGTGATCTCCACCTGTGCCCACGCGCTGGTGGTCAAAGCCGAAAGCGCCGCCGCCACGATCAGGGTTCGGATGCCCGTTCGCCCAGTCATGTCCCACCTCCCCCGATGTCCCTGATGCCTGCTTTGTGAAGGCCCAGCCTGCGCCGGTTCGCCACGAAAAACAAGGCTTCGCCCCGGCAATTTGCCACAAGCAGATCGTCCAGGTCTCGGCATCGGCCCGATACTCGCTTCGGTCGTGATCTGGGGCCTGTGGGCCATCGCCCGGGCATCGGTTGCGAGCTACCCGAAGCGAACTTCGGACCAGCCGGTAAGGGCTCGCCTGCCCCTTGGACGGGAGAATGCTTGATGTCACGTATATCCAGCGCTGTGCGTCGGTAAGGATCATTTCGGCCCGTCGCGCGAACAGCCGGGAGAGGAGGGACGATGAGCGACGCAAGACGTAGAACAAGGGCGGTGATGAGCTCAGACGGCAAGGTGCTGACGGAGCGTCCGGACGGTACGTACGGACCTGCGCCGGCCGGCCGGACCGATTGGGCGCGCGTCGATGCCATGAGCGACCAGGAGATTACGGCGAACGCCTTGTCGGACCCTGACGCCCAGCCCCTCGATGATGCGTTCTGGCGCACCGCAACCATTCTCGAGCCGCCCGTTCTCGGCAAGAAGCATGTCGGCCTGCGCATCGATGCCGACGTGCTCGCATGGTTCCGAGAACAAGGCAGGGGCTGGCAGACCCGGATCAACGCGGTGCTGCGCGCCTACTACGAGGCGCAAAGAGGGGGGCACAGGTAGAGGCCTTTCCCTCCGTCGCAGTCCGGCAAAGGCACTTGCCAGGCGAGGGGGATCTGTGGCGTTCTGCCGGCCCGCCCTGGACCGATGGAGGAAGCCCGATGGACGAAGCGCCGACTGCCGAACGCGCCCCGCGCATGGCCGCCAACACCGGCGGCGTCGCCGCCGAGCGGCTGCGCTCCTTCATCGAGCGGGTCGAGCACCTCGAGGAGGAGAAGGCCCAGCTGATGCACGACATCCGCGAGGTCTATGCCGAGGCCAAGGGCGAGGGCTTCGATGCCAAGGTGCTGCGCAAGATCGTCGCCCTGCGCAAGAAGGACCCGGTGCAGCGGCGCGAGGAGGAGGAGCTGCTCGAGCTCTACCTGTCTGCGCTGGGCGAATAGCCGATCACCAAGCGACCGCGACCCGGCAGGCGGCGCGGTCATTCATCGACGCGGCCCAAGCAGCGGCTCGCGCCGGTCGGGCTGTCCACCGACCTAGGCTACTACCCGGCCTCGCAAATCTGTGAGCCACCGGTCGCCGTCATCGCCGAGGCTCGCTAGTACCAGCAAGCGGGGCTTGGCTGTCCTAAGCGGTTTAAGGGACAACTCGGGCTGCCATCAGCAGCTACTGTAACTTAGATCCTATTGGCTTTCCCTACCGATCATCGATGCTAGCCGCTTCATTTCGTGCTTGATCTCATCCAGCTTCTTGGGGATCTGCTGTAGATCGTAGTGAGTACGAGCGGCTTCCTGAGCATATAAGAGCGTTGCGGCCATCGATTTAGGGTCTATGACAAATTCCGTTCGTAGCTTCGTCTAGCTGCATCGGCAAAGACGACGCGACCGTGGTAGGTTTCTCCCTTGTATCGTTCGAAGAACTTATTCGGGTACGTCAACCTTCTTAGAAAGGCTTTGCCCGGGATGCAGGACCGCTACGCTATCTTCATCATCCGCAAAGTGGATAATGTTTCCCTGGTAGTCATCAATATCGTTCTTCCAATGGTCGCGTATCCGGAATGCAGAACTATGTCCTATGTTCTTCATCCTTATCTGCAACAATGAATATCTTTCTTCGCCGTCTAAATACAAAATAACATCGGGGCGAAGCTGATCTTCCTGAATTTCGACGTTAATCTGAGCGGACCAAGCGGCAACTAGTGATGTTAGTACGGCAAGAGCCGCAGGAACAACCAGCCATGCCTCAATCGAGCTGGTTCCTTTAAAGTAGAATGCCGCTGCTATTGCCAGCAAGGCAAAAGCACCGCACAGGCACGAAGCGAGGCGGACGAGTAGCCGTTTGGACGAAATCAAGCCCGCTCTCCCGAAATCATGCCGGATGCCGGGTAATGAAATCTCGCCGCGCGTCGATTCGCCGGCGTCCCTGACCTGCCTCATACTGATCATAGTGACCGTGGGCGGCTTTGTTCCTCAGGTCTAGCCACGCCGTTACGTTTCTTTTGGTCCAGCTTGGAATAGACGTCCGCCTTGGCAAGCTCGGCGTTTCAGGTCTGCCTTCTTGTGCGTACCCGCTGCGGTCGGCAGGATCGATGCCGCTCTTTTGACACAGCTGCCGTAGGTGCGCCTCAAGTGAGCTGCCAGCGATCACAGCAGCCGCGTCCTTGTAGCCACCCTGGTCAAGAAGATGCTGGGCCATCTCTAGGAAGTCGGCGAAGAGTTTTCCGGTCGACCAGTTCCGTATGGGACTGTAGGTATCCGGCATCCAGATCAGATCGCAAGGCACTCAGCACACCAGCTATCTGGTTTGCTTTGGTCCCTTCACTATTTGGGGCAGCTATGATTTCCTCACATTGCTTGACATAGACAGATGGTTGCCCTGCGATCCTTAATCGCTGCTCGCGCACGGGCTAGGAAGCCCACTACCTGCTCTAGCGGGCAGTCAAACAGGTCCGCATACTGCGACGCGCCATGAAGCTTTCGAAACTCTTGCGCAGCAGCATATCTAGCTGAGCCTCAAACTGCTGTTGCATGTCTGCTGCTGCCATCTGAGCGGCTCCCCAGCCCAGCGCCAATCCGCCCTTCGAATCCGTTGACCATCTATGTCCTATGGTGGCGCTGGGACGCAACCAATCAACGGGGGCCGCTTTAAGGAGAGAGGCCAGCCGATGGTATAAGTCGATCAGTCTGCTACATCGCGATGTTGCGGCCGTCCGTAAGATAGATGGCATGGAGGTTCTCCTACCCCGCCCGACCGGCGGCGGCGAGGCGTTGCGCGTCTTCCTGCTCCAGCCGGGCATGGGTGCCCCAGAACGGCTCGGGGACTTTGCCGCTGAGGTAATCGACCAGGATGCCGAGATGGGTGTGCCAGCCGCCGGCGACGCTCAGCATGATGTCAGAGGTGAGCCGGCGATGGGTCAGCACCAGCAGCGCCTTCTCCCCCTGCGGCGTCAGCTCGAAGGTGACCTCGGACTGGCCGCCGGCCTCCTCGTTCCAGGTGTGGCTCAACAGGCGCGGCGGCTGGCAGCGCGTGACCCGGCCGGTGAAGGCGGCGCCGTTCTCGAGCTGCTTGTACTTGTCCGGGATCTGCTCCTGGTGCGGCGACAGGTCGGCATGCTTGAAGTGCAGATCGACCTGGCCGCCGACCCGGGGTCGGCCGCGCCGGTTGCCAGCCATGTGCCGCGCTTGTCCAACTCGGTGAGGTAGGCCCAGACCCGCTCGATCGGCCCCGGCAGGAGCCGCTCGAACCGGATCGCGCCGGCTTCGGTGATGGTGCCGTAGTCGCTCATGGCGCGTCTCCCTCATCGTTCTCCAACGCCCGCTCCAGGGCATCGAGCCGGTGGCTCCAAAATCGCCGGATGCCGATCAGCCAATGGTCGATCTCGTCGAGCCCGGGGCATCCAGCGTGTAGATCCGCCGCTGCGCATCGGCGCGCACGCTGACCAGCCTGGCCTGCCGCAGCACCTTCAGATGCTGCGAGATCGCCGGCGCGCTGATGTCGAACTGCCGGGTGATGTCGCCAGCCGTGCGCTCACCGTCCGCCAGCATTTCGACGATCTGGCGTCTGGTCGGATCGGCAAGGGCGGTCAATGCGAGCATGTGTAGATCGTATAGCGCCCACTTGAATAAGTCTACGCTTAATTATAAAGCCACGGAAGCAATCCTGCCATCGCAGGGGGGACCGGTGCAGCGGCCGGGGTGTCTGGGACGAGGAGTCGGCGCTCAGACCCGAGCGCGGGTCATTCGTCGGCGCGGCCGGCGCGCGCCGGGACGCGGATCATGCGGGCCAGGAAGCGATGGGCCGCGGGCGTGCTGAGCAGGAAGAAACGCCACCAGGACGACCAGCAGGACCAGGCAGATCGGCCGCTGCCAGAGTGGCGCCAGGCTGCCGCCGCTGATGATCAGCGCGTTGCGCAGGAACTCGTCGAACATTCGGCCCAGCACCAGACCAAGCACCAGGGGTGCAAGCGGAAAATCGAGCCGGCGCAGGACGTAGGCGAGCGCACCGAACACCACCATCATCCAGACGTCGCCATATTGCAGCTTGGAGGCGTAGGCGCCGATCGCGGCCAGCGCGATCACCACCGCCATGATGTTCTCGCGCGGGGATTAGAGGAGCACGTGGATGATCACATGCGCCAGCAGCAGCCCGACCACCAGCAAAAAAAACGAGCCGATGAACAGGCCGACCACCATGTATTCGAACATGCCGATATTGTCGAACATGAAGGTGGGGCCGAGCCCCAGACCATGCAGCACCAATTCCTGCATGATGATCGCGGCACCGCCGCTGCCGGGCAGGCCGAGCGCGATCACCGGGATCAGCGAGCCGGGCACCACGGCGTTGTTGCCGGTCTCGGCGGCGACCACGCCCTCATAGCTGCCCTTGCCGTATTTTTCGCGCTCGCGCGAGGTCCGCTTGGCCATGTCGTAGCTCGCCCAGGCGCCCATATCGGCGCCGAGCCCCGGCAGGATGCCGATGAAGGTGCGGAGCATCGCCTGACTGCAGGATCACCCGCAATCGCCCGACGATCTCGCCCCAGCGCGGCACGATGTGGCTGACCTTGCGCGTGATCGCGACCAGCTTGCTCTCGGGATCGCGCATCGAGACCATGACCTGGCTGAGGCCGAACAGACCGACAATCGCCGCGACCAGGCCGACGCCCGCCTCCAGATAGTGCGAGCCATAGGAGAAGCGCGGATGCATGTGCAGGTCGTAGACCCCGACCTGGGCGATCAGCAGGCCGATGCCGCCCAACAGCCAGCCCTTGATCGGATCGTCGCCGGACAGCCCACCGGCCATCAGGATGCCGAGGATCACCCCCAGCAGCAGCAGCTCCCATGCGGTGAACAGCAGCGAGACCTTGACCAGCCAGGGCGTGGAGGACGCCATGAAGACCACGGCGATCAGCGAGCCGAAGAACGAGCTGACCGTGACCATGGCGATGGCGGCCGTTCGGCCTCGCCCCTTTTGCGCGAGCGGTGGCCATCCAGCGCGGTCGCCGCCGAGGCCGGCGCGCCCGGCACGTTGAGCAGGATCGCCGACATGCTGCCGCCATAGACGCCGCCCATATAGATCGGCGTCGTCGGCGACGATCGCGTATTCCTTGGTCATCGTGTAGACCACGCCCAGCAGCAGGGCCATCGCCATCGGCCCGGTCAGCCCGGGCAGGGCGCCCATCACGATGCCGAGCGTGATCGCCCAAAGGCAGGTGATCAGCGCCCAGGGATCGCTCGCCGCGTTCCAGAACTGGCTAAGCACGCGCAGGCCTCCGAGCGGTTGTCATGGGCCGATCGTTTCATAGGGCGGTGGTCCGGGGGCGGTCCAGGCAAGGGGATCAGGAAGATCGCCGAGAACACATACCAGAGCACCGCGGTGAGCACGGCCGAGAGCCCG
>CAVSVZ010000061.1:0-42814 GCA_963731495.1 uncultured Alphaproteobacteria bacterium | reverse complement strand
CCAATCCGCTCTTCACAATCCGTTAACCATTCCTGCCTCAAGGTTGCCTCGGCACGCAACCAACGAACGGCGCGGCTGGGGAGAACCCAACCGATGCGCTTGGGTTAATCAGTCTGCTACATTGCGATGTTGCGGCCGCCCGTGAGATTCGCTGGCATGGTGTGCTCCCTACGCCCCGCTCTGCCCGGCGGCGGCGAGGCGTTGCGCGTATTCCCGCTCCAGCCGGGTGTGGGTGCCCCAGAACGGCTCGGGGACTTTGCCGCTGAGGTGATCGACCAGGATGCCGAGATGGGTGTGCCAGCCGCCGGCGACGCTCAGCATGATGTCCGAGGTGAGCCGGCGATGGGTCAGCACCAGCAGCACCTTGTCGCCCTGCGGCGTCAGCTCGAAGGTGACCTCGGACTTGCCGCCGGCCTCCTCGTTCCACGTATGGCTCAGCAGGCGCGGCGGCTCGCAGCGGGTGACCCGGCCGCTGAAGCCGACGCCGTTCTCGAGCTGCTTGTACTTGTCCGGGATCTGCTCCTGGTGCGGCGACAGGTCGGCATGCTTGAAGTGCAGATCGACCTGGCCGCCGACCCGGGGCTCGACCGCGCCGGTCGCCAGCCATGTGCCGCGCTTGTCCAACTCGGTGAGGTAGGCCCAGACCCGCTCGATCGGCCCCGGCAGGAGCCGCTCGAACCGGATCGCGCCGGCTTCGGTGATGGTGCCGTAGTCGCTCATGGCGCGTCTCCCTCATCGTTCTCCAACGCCCGCTCCAGGGCATCGAGCCGGTGGCTCCAAAATCGCCGGATGCCGATCAGCCAATGGTCGATCTCGTCGAGCCCGGCGGCATCCAGCGTGTAGATCCGCCGCTGCGCATCGGCACGCACGCTGACCAGCCTGGCCTGCCGCAGCACCTTCAGATGCTGCGAGATCGCCGGCGCGCTGATGTCGAACTGCCGGGTGATGTCGCCAGCCGTGCGCTCACCGTCCGCCAGCATTTCGACGATCTGGCGTCTGGTCGGATCGGCAAGGGCGGTCAATGCGAGCATGTGTAGATCGTATAGCGCCCACTTAAATAAGTCTACGCTTAATTATAAAGCCACGGAAGCAATCCTGCCATCGCAGGGGGGACCGGTGCAGCGGCCGGGGTGTCTGGGACGAGGAGTCGGCGCTCAGACCCGAGCGCGGGTCATTCGTCGGCGCGGCCGGCGCGCGCCGGGACGCGGATCATGCGGGCCAGCAAGCGATGGGCCGCGGGCGTGCTGAGCAGGAAGAAACGCGACGAGGACGAACAGCAGGACCAAGCAGATCGGGCGCTGACAGAGCGGCGCCAGGCTGCCGCCGCTGATGATCAGCGCGATGCGCAGGAACTCGTCGAACATTCTCCCGAGCACCAGACCCAGCACCAGGGGCGCCAGCGGAAAATCGAGCCGGCGCAGGACGTAGGCGAGCGCACCGAACACCACCATCATCCAGACGTCGCCATATTGCAGCTTGGAGGCATAGGCGCCGATCGCGGCCAGCGCGATCACCACCGCCATGATGTTCTCGCGCGGGATCGAGCAGCACGTGGATGATCACATGCGCCAGCAGCGAGCCCGACGATCAGCATCATGAACGAGCCGATCAACAGGCCGACGACCATGTATTCGAACATGCCGATATTGTCGAACATGAAGGTCGGGCCGGGCTGCAGGCCGTGCAGGAACAGGGCCGCCATGATGATCGCGGCACCGCCGCTGCCGGGCAGGCCGAGCGCGATCACCGGGATCAGCGAGCCGGGCACCACGGCGTTGTTGCCGGTCTCGGCGGCGACCACGCCCTCGATAGCTGCCCTTGCCGTATTTTTCGCGCTCGCGCGAGGTCCGCTTGGCCATGTCGTAGCTGACCCAGGCGCCCATGTCGGCGCCGAGCCCCGGCAGGATGCCGATGAAGGTGCCGATCACGCCTGACTGCAGGATCACCCGCAATCGCCCGAAGATCTCGCCCCAGCGCGGCACGATGTGGCTGACCTTGCGCGTGATCGCGACCAGCTTGCTCTCGGGATCGCGCATCGAGACCATGACCTGGCTGAGGCCGAACAGACCGACGATCGCCGCGACCAGCCCGACGCCCGCCTCCAGATAGTGCGAGCCGAAGGAGAAGCGCGGATGCATGTGCAGGTCGTCGAGCCCGACCTGGGCGATCAGCAGGCCGATGCCGCCCGACAGCCAGCCCTTGATCGGATCGTCGCCGGACAGCCCGCCGGCCATCAGGATGCCGAGGATCACCAGCAGCAGCAGCTCCCATGCGGTGAACAGCAGCGAGACCTTGACCAGCCAGGGCGTGAGGAACGCCATGAAGACGACGGCGATCAGCGAGCCGAAGAACGAGCTGACGGTGACCATCGCGATCGCGGGGCCGGCCTTGCCCCTTTGCGCGAGCGGATGGCCATCCAGCGCGGTCGCCGCCGAGGCCGGCGCGCCCGGCACGTTGAGCAGGATCGCCGACATGCTGCCGCCATAGACGCCGCCCATGTAGATCAGCATCATGGCGACGATCGAGTATTCCTTGGTCATCGTGTAGGCGACGCCGAGCAGCAGCGCCATCGCCATCGGCCCGGTCAGCCCGGGCAAGGCGCCCATGACGATGCCGAGCGTGATCGCCCAAAGGCAGGTGATCAGCGCCCAGGGATCGCTCACCACGTTCCAGAACTGGCTAAGCACGCGCGGGCCTCCGAGCGGTTGTCATGGGCCGATCGTCATAGGGCGGTGGTCAGGGGGCGGTCAGGGCAACGGGATCAGGAAGATCGCCGCCGAACACATACCAGAGCACCGCGGTGAGCACGGCGCGAGAGCCCGATGCCCCAGATCAGCAGAATGCGAAGATCACGCTTGCGCGCGAACAACATCTGGAAGGCGAGCAGCAGCAGGAAGGTCGCCGGCACGTAGCCGATCAGCGGCATCAGCGCGACGTAGACGACCACCATCCCGAAGACCGTCAGCACGCGGCGCGCAGGCTCGTCGGGCAGCCCGAGCGTGAACGGCAGCCGGAACGCGCGGCGTGCGCCACATCAGCGCCGCTGACAGGATCAGCATGAACAGCGCGATCAGCCCCGGCGTCAGGCCGGGCGAGCCGAGCGCGCCGGCATCGCCGAAGAACGGCATGCGGTATCGATGCGATCAGCACGTAGAGGCTGATCAGGAAGATCACCAGGCCCGCGAAGAAGTCGCTGCCGGCCTTCTTGAGCGCGGCGCTCGGCGAGCGGCTCTGCGCTGGCTGGTCCATCGATGTCCAGGCCGGGGAACCGGGCGGGCCGCCGCGGCGACAGCCCGCCCTCGGGCTGCTCAGCCGATTCCTCGATCTTCGCGATGCCGAGCTCGTCGCGGGTCTTCTCGGCCGTGCCGAGGACGACCTCGATGATGTAGGCCTGCAGCGCGGTGCGCTGGCCCATCAGATCGTTGGCCTCCTGTCGCGGCGCCTGGAACGGGAAGAAGGCGTTGTCGTCGCTAGACCTTCTTCTTCGAGGTCGGCCATGCGCCGCGGCGAACGCGTCGTCGATCTGCGCGAGAATCTCCTCCGGCACGCCCTTCTTGACGCGACGCCGTGGATGTTGGTCCAGGGCAGAGTCTTGGACACAGCGGGTCGTCGATGAAGTTGGCGATCGAGGGGATCGCGATGCCGGCGGTCTCCCAGTCCTCGGGCGTCCAGGCGCCACCAGGCAGCGGAGCTGGCCGGCCTTGATGAAGTTGACCATCGGCGTGACGCCCATGCAGCCGAAATCGGTCTCGCCGGCGAGCACCGCGCGCACCGACGGCCCGCCGCCCTTGTAGTTCGCGAGCTTGAAGTCGAGGCCGCCCTTCTCGCGCAGATAGACCGCGACGTTCGACCACAGCGAGCCCGACGGCGTCGAGGAGACCGAGTACTGGCCGGGCTTGTCGCCGACCTCGTTCACGAACTGCTCGAAGGTCTCGATCGGGCTGTCGCCGGCACGGCGATGCCGCAGGCCGTGCCGCCCGACATCCAGAAGTCGAACGCCCGCCAGTCGTAGTCGATCCGGCCGAGCGAGGGAAAGGCCTCGATGACGTCGTTCATGCCGCCCCAGGTATAGCCGTCGGTCGGCTGGCCCATGACGTAGTCGAGGGCCTGGATGCCGCCGGCGCCCGACATGTCCTGGACCGCCATGGCGGGCGCGCCGAGCGCTCCCTTCATCAGCTCGAGCACCGGCCGGGTGCCGCGGTCGGTGGCGCCGCCCGCGGGCGCCACCATCGCGACCGTGATCGGCCGCTCGGGATAGTCGGCGCCGCGCGCCAGGCGCGGCAGCATCGAGCCGCCCAGCAGGCCGGCGCCGCTGGCCAGCGTATGACGTCGAGTGAGCTTCATCGTCAGCCTCCTCCGTCGCGGATCAGGCGTTCTCCAGGCCTCACGCCATGCCGACCGGTTGGAGCGGCGGCTCGGCGTCGTCCGGCCGGCTCCGGATCATCTCGGTCAGCTCGCGCTGCAGGTTGTGCAGGGCCGGATCGTCGAAGCGGTTGGTCATCTCGCCGGGGTCGCTCTCCAGGTCGTACAGCTCGCCGGCGCCCGAGACCAGCTCGAGCGTCAGCTTGTGGGTCCTGGTGCGCACGGTGCGCAGCTTGAGCTCGACGCCGCAGCGCGAGGCGTTGAGGTCCCACTCCATGTAGGCGAACTCGCGAGCGCCGGTGCCCTCGATCAGCGGCCGCAGGCTGCGGCTGTGCATCGGCCGCTCGGGCTCCACGCCGGCGTAGTCGAGGATCGTGCCCGGCACGTCCAGCGTCGAGACCGGGTCCTCGACCACCCGGCCGGCCGACGCCCGGCCCCTGCACGATGCAGCCGACCCGCAGCAGGCCCTCGTAGGGCATCGGCCCCTTGAGGATCAGGCCGTGATCGCCCAGCCAGTCGCCATGGTCGGTGGCGTAGATGACGATGGTGTTCTCGGCGAGGCCGAGCCGGTTCAGCTCGGTCAGGATCCGCCCGACATTGTGGTCGATCAGCGCGATCATGCCGTAGTAGTTGGCGATCACTGGCGCAGCTGATCGTCGCTCAGCACCGGGATGCGCGAATACTCCTCGCGGATCTTGGCCAGGTCCTCGCGGATCTGCGGCTTGCCCTCCAGGCTGGCGCGGTGCCACCAGGGCCGCCGGTCGAGATCGAGCGTGCGGTGCGCGCGGCAGGTCGACCTCGTCCGGATCGTGCAGCAGGCTCCAGGGCACCGGGCAGTCGAACGGGTGGTGCGGGTCGGGGAAGGACGCCCACAGCGCGAACGGCTTGTCCTGGTGCGGCGTTCAGCCAGGCGATCGTCCGGTCGCCGACCCAGGTCGAGTTGTGCCAGGCGACCGGCAGAGCCGAGTGCCAGGTCTGGGGCGCGCCCTTGTGTCCGGCCCGGCATTGGTGCGAAACAGCTCGTTCTTGAGGTCGCCCTGGCCGTCGCCGTAGTACCAGCGCTCGTAGTGCTGGCCGGACGGCGGCCGCTCGGGCACCCACTGGTTGTGGCCCTCGACCACCAGCTCGACATATTCGAAGCCCATGTAGGGCCCGTACCAGTCCGCGCCGTAGCGCTCCATGCTCTGCCGGCACTCGGGCGAGCCGGTCGCCTCGAAGGTATGGGAGGTCGCGAAATGCGCCTTGCCGACCAAGCCGGTCCGATAGCCCGCGCGCGAAAGCTGGCCGGCAAACCCCTTCTCGCCGGTCGCGGGCGGCAGATCGATGCCGTTGTCGTCGACGCCGTGGGTGCGCGGCAACAGGCCGGTCAGGATCGACGCGCGCGCCGGCTGGCAGACCAGGTTCGGCGTGATGCAGGCGGGAAAGCGGGTGCCGCCCTCGCGCCATCAGGTCGAGG
This sequence comes from uncultured Alphaproteobacteria bacterium, assembly GCA_963731495.1. Classification (GTDB taxonomy): domain Bacteria; phylum Pseudomonadota; class Alphaproteobacteria; order Geminicoccales; family Geminicoccaceae; genus DASUGG01. The sequence continues at coordinate 36,996 of CAVSVZ010000061.1, read as the reverse complement.
TGCGGCGTCTTGACCTTGCGCCCCTCGACGCCGAAGCAGTCGCCGCGCTGCTGGTCGGCGGTGATGAACAGGATGTTCGGCCGCGCACTCACGTCATGACCGGTGTCCCTGGCACCATCTTCTTGCTATTGCGGGCAATCTGCCTGCCGGCACCCGGTTTGGCAAGGTGTGGACACCGGCTCTGCCGGACGCGATGGTGACGCGACCATGAGAGGCGTGCTCGAGACGGCCGGCGCGCTGCGCCTGCGGGCGCCCGTCGCGGCGGCCTTGCTGATGCTCGGCATGGCGCTCTGCTATGCGATCACCGCGAACGTCGCGCGGCTGATGGCCGAAGAGCTGAACGCGATGATGATCGCGCTGCTGCGCAACGGCTTCGGCCTGATCCTGCTGCTGCCGATGCTGGTGCGGGCCGGGCCCGGGATCGTGCGGACCTCGCGGCCGGGCCTGCATGTGCTGCGCAGCACGTTCAACCTGACCTCGATGCTCGCCTGGTTCTGGGCGCTGCCGCATATCGTGCTGGCCGACGGCGTCGCGCTGATGTTCACGGGCCCTTTGTTCGGCGCGCTCGGTGCGGTGCTGTTTTTGGGCGAGCGGCTCGGGCCGCGCCGCGCCGGCGCGCTTGCGATCGGTTTCGCTGGTGCGTTGCTGATCATCCGGCCGAGCTTCGATCAGGCCGGGCTCGCGCTGCTCGCGGTGGTGGCCTCGGCTGCCGGCTGGGCGGCGATGGGCATCTGCAACAAGCGGCTGACGCGGACCGACAGCACCGAGCAGATCGTCGCGCTCAACCTCCTGATCGTGTTGCCGTTCAGCTTCGGCCTGGCACTGCTCGACTGGCAATGGCCGAGCCTCACCATGCTGGCGCTGGGCGCGGCGCACGGCTCGCTTGGCACGATCGCGCATCTCTGCATGGCGCGCGCGTTCCACCACGCCGATGCATCGTTCTGCATGCCGTTCGATTTCACGCGCCTGCCGATCGCGGCGGCGATCGCCTATCTGCTGTTCGGCCAGCTGCCCGACGCCTGGACCATCGTCGGCGCCGCCGTGATCTTCTCGGCAACGCTTTATGTTACCTTGCGCGAGAACCGGTCCTAGGCTCAGGATCCATTGATCAACCTACGTGTGCGACCGCTTTGAGCCCTTCTCGGACCTTCGCTGCGGCACGAACGACGGCAGAGCGCACCCCGGCAAGCCGTTTCTTCTGCTGCTGGAGTCCGATAGTCTCGTTTTATGGGCGAGAGAGAAACGCCATTGGTTGGCGGACGCATCACTGCCGGCGTCGTGCGCGTCGGTGACACCGTCCGCCGACCACTATCGAGGGACCAGTCGGACGTCCACGACTTGCTTTACCATCTTGGGAGACAGGGGTTTGAGGGCACGCCGCGCTTCCTCGGAATTGATGAGCAGGATCGGGCAATCCTCAGCTTCCTTCCCGGCGAGGTTCCAGATGACCTTGGCCACTTCACGGATGCCCAGCTTGTGGCTGCCGGAGTCCTTTTTGCGGCGCTTTCATGACGCAACGACTGGATTTGCCCTCGTCAGAAAACAAAATGCCCAAGTGATTTGCCACAATGATTGGGGACCACCCAACGCGGTTTTCCGTCACGGCCTGCCCTACGGGATCATCGATTTCGACACGATCCGGCCTGGCCTGCGCCTATGGGACTTGGGTTATTCCGCTTTTGCTTGGCTAGACCTTGGCAAACCCGACTACGCGGGCGATGAGCAGGTCCGACGCCTGTTCGTTCTCGCGGAAGGGTACGGAATGCCGGAATGCTCTGCGGCTCAGATCGCTGCCTACGCAGTCGCGCGTCAGACAGCACTCTCGAATTGGGGCAAGGTGCAAGGCAAGACCGAGATGGCAGAATGGGCTGCGTCGGCTGCATCGTGGACCGTTCTGAACGTGACAGAGCAACTACTTCCCACGAATTACGCGCTCGGATCGCGCGCTTAGCCCGCTTCGACAGCCTTCCACCGTTCGACGCCAGAAGCGGATCTCCAGGCAAGATCGGCTCCGTCCGCATCTCGGTCATCCACGAAAGGCCACATCAGCTATCCTGAGCCTAATACATCGCGACGCGCTCCGGGCCGGCGCCGCTGGTCGCCATCATCGCGTCGAGATGCTCCGCCAGCAGCGCGAAGCGGCGCTCGTGCTGGGCCGGATCGTCCCACAGATTGTCGAACTCGCCCGGGTCGGTCTCGAGGTCGAACAGCTCACCCAGGCCGGTGCCATGGTAGACGACGTGCTTGAAGCGGCCGTCGAACAGCATGCTGCCGTGGCTCGGCGTCGAGATCGCGGCCGAGCCGAGCGCGTCGTTGAACTCGCTGACCACGTACTTCTTGTGGTGCGCCGGGTCGGCCTTGCCGGTCAGCAGCGGCCAGAGCGAGGCGCCCTGCATGAAGGGCGGCACGGCGAGCCCCGCCGCCTGCATCAGGGTCGGCGCGATGTCGACGAGCTCGACCAGCGCAGGGCTCCTCAGGTCCTGCAGCACCCGTCCGGGCCAGGACCAGATCATCGGCACGTGCACCAGGCCCTCGAAGAACCGGCAGCCCTTGTAGAGCAGGCCGTGGTCGCCCAGCATCTCGCCATGGTCGCTGTGGAACAGCACCAGGGTGTTGTCCAGCTCGCCCATCGCATCGAGCGCATCGAGCAGCCGGCCGAACTCGTGGTCGATCAGCTCGATCATGGCGTAGTAGGCGGCCTTGACCATCTGGCCGTTGAAGCTGTTGGGCGGCCGATAGGCGGTATCCGCCTGGTCCGCAGCGACCGCCTCGGGCATCAGGCCGGTGGGGTCCATGGCCTCGACGGTCTGCTGGGCGATGTTGGCGAACGCCTTTTGCCGCTCGAGGTCGGAGTCCCGGAACAGAGGCGGTGGCAGCGTCGCCGGATCGTAGCGCTGCAAATATTCGGGCGGCGGATCGAACGGCGGGTGCGGATCGAACGGGTTCAGGCTGAGTAGCCAGGGGCCGTCGCGCTCGGCCTCGACGAAGCGGATCGCCGTCTCGGTCACCCAGGTGGTCTGATGCAGCCCGGCCGGCACGCCAGCACCGCAGAAGCCCTTGATGCCGAGAACAGCTCCTTCGGGTCGACGCCCTTGCTCTCGAGCCACTGGTGATAGGCGTGGTGCTCGGGATCGAGATCGGGCAGCGGATGGTGGCTCCACTGCCAGAAGCCGTAGCCGTCGTCGATCCGCTCTCGTGGCCCTTGGCCTTGGTCAGATGGAACTTGCCGATCAGGCCGCAGTCGTAGCCGGCATCGGCCAAGAGCTTCGTGACCAGCACCTCGCCGGGCGGGAACGCGACGTTGCCGTTGCGATGGACGTGATGGGTCGCAGGGTAGCGCCCGGTCAGCATCGAGGCGCGCGACGGCGTGCAGATCGGGCTCTGCACATAGGCCCGCTCGAACGCCACCGCCCTCGCGCATAAGGCATCGAGCCGCGGCGTGCGGATATGCGGGTTGCCGAGCGCGTGAATCGTGTCCCAGCGCTGCTGGTCGGTGCAGTACCAAAGGATGTTGGGTCGCTCCAACATGGCACCTATCGTTGGAGTTCTGACGGCTCCTGTTTCACTTCGGGCTTTCCCGTTGCCTCCTTGAGGTCCTTCTTACGCTTGATGCATGCCAAGAACGACCCCGCGCGCTGGGGATTCTCCCATCATTCAGCTTCTCTGCAATCTCCCTCAAGCTTAAGCCCTCTAGGTGATGCTCCAATATTCTGATCCTCAGTTTCGCCCGAAATTCCTCTGCAGTAGTACTTGCTGCACGGGAAGCTTTGGGTTGCAGGAGCCTAGCTCCCGGATTTCCGAGTGCGACACCTTGTAATCGCGCTTTCTCAAGTCCAATCTTCGTGGCTCTGGAATGATTAGATCTCTTGTGCAATTTTTGTTCTTTTGGAGGTACCTGTCGCAGAAGCTGCTGAATTTCATGGCGATTTATTGAAGGAACGTTGACAATGCAGATATTGTCTCGATAATCAAAATAGTCATTTGTTAAATGTTCAAGATTGACGCCACCAACGATTAACTTGACCTGATGGATGCGAGCGGTACGCACAGCATCCCTGAGATACAAATAGCGCTCTCGCTCCGAGGCGTGCTCGACGAACTCTCTTATCAATCTTCCGTCGGGTCCTATGAGCTCTTGTACCTTGTGGCGATATACCGCAAAGGCATCATGACGGATCCCCGCAGCTTCAGCCACGTGATAGGCAACAAACTTCACCAGGCTTCCTTCCTGAGAGAGCGCCCACACAGTAAGGAGGACCGAGACGCAGAATTCTAATCTCACGCCACAGCTCCAATCTTACGAATGCGGACTTCGCCGCCGCTACACCACATTTCCCGACTCCTCGAACTCTCGATCTGCCGATGTTTGCTTCGAAGACGGCCTGACTCATGACGCCCTCCGCGCTTCACCTAAGCGCGTCAGGACGGTTACACGCCAGTAGTTACCATAAGGTTAACAAAGGTTCACCTGTTGTACCAATCCCAAAGGTTCTGGAGCAGGCACGCAGGGGGCGCCCGCTAGCGCTCGATCTCGGCCTTATGTCCCGGCGGCGGGGTGAACACCAGAAAGCCCTCGGCGGCGACCGCCTCGCGGCCGCCCCAGCGATCGGCCCAGGCGCGCTGCGATCCTTTGCCTGCGCATCGACCGACCTCGGGATCGCAGATCGTGCGCAGCTTCGCCTCCAGCGCCCGGGCAAGATCCAGGCCGGTGCCTTCCTTGACCAGGTCGTGAGCCTCGTCCGGGTCCGCCTCCAGATCGAACAGCTGCGGCGGCATGCCGACGTAGTAGACCAGCTTCAGCGGCCCCTCGCGCAGCATGAACACGCCGGTCTTGGAGCCGACCGCGTGGTACTCGGCGAAGCCGATGCGCTCGGCCTCGTGGCCCCGGGTCGCCGGCCACAGTGAGATGCCGGGCAAGGTCCGCGTCCTCGTCGGCGAGTTCGGCGCCGGCGCCCGCGACGATGGTCGGGAACAGATCGACGTGGCTCGCGATCTGGTGTGCGACGCGGCCCGCCGGCACGTCCGGCCCGCTGATCAGGAGCGGCACGCCGATCGAGCCCTCGTACATGCAGCACTTGCCGAGCAGGCCGTGCTCGCCGGCCAGATCGCCGTGGTCGCTGGTGTAGATGATGCGCGTCGTGTCCATCAGGCCGAGCGCCTCGAGCTTGGCCAGCACGCGGCCGATCTGCTCGTCCAGATGGGCGATCAGCCCGAGATAGCCGGCGGCGATCTTGCGGACCAGCGCCTCGTCGGTGATCTCGCCCGTGGCCATGATTTTTCGCAAGTGGTCGAGCGCCGGATGCTCGGCGCGCTCGCCCGGCCGAAAATGCTTGGGCAGCGGCACGTCGTCCTCGGGATGCAGCTTGTAGAGCCGCTCGGGCACCCGGAACGGCGGGTGCGGGCTCGGATAGGAGACGAACAGCCCCCAGGGTTTTTGCTGGCCGCGACCGTGCTCCTCGAGCCAGGCCTCGGCCGCTTCCGTGATCTTGACGTCGAAGCTCTGATAAGGCGCCGTGCCGATGCCCGAGCGCTCCATGTACAGCTCGAACTGGCCGGGATTGACCTGCTCGTCGTCGAAGCCGCGCAGCAGCATGTGGACGCCGCCCTTGCCTCCAGGATGTGCATCGGCAGCAGCTCTTCGGAGAAACCGTTGTCGTCGTCGGTCGAGCGGAAGTGCAGCTTGCCGATCGAGGCGACGTGGTGGCCCTGCGCACGCAGCCGGTGCATCCAGCTCGGCACGCTGCCGTCGTAGACGATCGCATTGTCGAAGAAGCCGGTCTGATGCGGGAAGCGCCCGGTCGCGATCGCGGCGCGCGCCGGACAGCACAAGGGGCTCGCCGAATAGGCGTTGGCAAAGCGCACGCCTTGCGCCGCGATCCGATCGAGATTCGGCGTCGTCGCCTTGGGATGGCCATAGCAGCCGGCCAGCGCCCGGTTGTGGTTGTCGGACAGCAGGAACAGCAGATTGGCGGGGGCAGGCATCGGGGCGACTGGCTCCTTCTTGCTTTTCGAGGTGCGCCGCGCGTCCGGTATCGCACGCTCCTGGCGTTTGCCGACAGGGCCTGCGCGGCAGTCGGCGGTTTGCAAACCGAGGCGTGGGCGGTAGCTTGGTCGCAGCAGGGCGCGCCGGCAGGGGGGCGCGCCGCAGATCGCACAAGAAGGGAGGCTCACCATGTGCAGCCGAACGACGATCGAGGTGCGGCCCTGGTCGGCCGCATCGGCTGGCTTTCGCTCGCCACGGTCGCCGGCTGTCTCGGGCGCCGCCGTCGTTGCGAGCGCCGGTTCCGCCCGGGCCCAGGACGTCGCGCCGATCACGATCGTGATCAACCAGTCGCCCTGGTTCAAGGGCTTTGCCGGGCTGATCGACTACTACGAGGAGCAGACCGGCAACAAGGTCACCCTCGACGTCAACCCGTTCCTCGGCAGCATCGAGAAGCAGCGCGCCTCGGCGCGCGCACCCGAGGGCACGATCGACCTGTTCGTCACCAATGCCCGGATCATGCCGGAGATGTACGACAGCGGCCTGGTGCACACCATGGACGAGCTGGCGCCCGACTTCAAACTCGATCCCAACATCAGCACCTTCGACGATTCGGTGTGCTGGGACTTCGACAAGAAGTCGTTCGACTGCGAGACCGGCAAGCTGATGGGGGTGCCGATCAACCCCAACATCCAGATGCTGTACTACCGCAGCGATCTCTATGAGGAAGCCGGGATCGACCAGGTGCCCGAGACCTGGGACGCGTTCGTCGACGTGTGCGAGCAGGTCGAGAGCGACGATGTCATCTGCATCGCCCAGCGCGGCGCCCGCCAGGGCGTGGGCTACAATTTCTTCCCCTATCTTCGGAGCTTCGGCGGCGACATCTTCAAGGACCCCGCGGGCGGCGACTACACGGTGACGATCAACAGCCCGGAGGCGCTGGAGGCGCTCAAATTCTACCTCGATCTCGCCGCCGAGCACGGCCACCCGCAGACCGGCTCGATCGGCCAGGCCGAGATGATCCAGCAGTTTGCGACCGGCAAGGCGGCCCACATCATCGCCGTGATCGCCGCCTGGGACCAGCTCGACGATCCGGACAAGTCGCTGGTCGCCGGCAATTTCAATGTCGGCATCATCCCGACCGCAACCGACCACGCGCACAACACCACGATCGGCCACTTCGTCAGCACGATCCCGCGCAACATCCCCGACGAGCGCAAGCAGGCGGCGATCGAGTTCCTGAAGTGGTTCCAGACCTTCGACGCGCAGCGCGAATATGCGGTGCGCGGCGGCGTGCCGGTGCGCAGCGACGTGCTGACCAGCGATCTCAGCAAGGAGCCCCGCTATCGCTGGATGGCGCCGCTCGCCGAGAACTTCAAGAACGGCAAGATCTGGTACGACATCCCCGAGGTCGGCGAGGTCGTCGCGGTCACCGAGCTGCGCTGGAACCAGGCGGTGGTCGGCGAGCTGAGCCCGGAGGAGGCGCTCAACCAGGCGGCCGCCGACATCCACGACGATCATGGAGCGCGCCGGCTACCAGACCGGCATGCTCGACAAGCTCTGAGCCGGCTCGGCCGGGAGCGTCCCGTCGCGGGGCGCCCCGGCGGAGCTCACCCGTCCGGGGGCTGATCGATGCACAGGCTCGACCTCGGCTGGCGCCTGATCGCGGTCGGGCCGACCGTCCTGTTCCTGCTGATCTTCACCGTCGTGCCGATCGTGCTCATGGTGGTCATGAGCGTGCACGAGGTGCGCTGGGAAGGCGGTGCCGCGACCTGGACCTGGCGCGGCCTCGCCAACTACGCCGAGCTCGGCAGCAACCCGTTCTATGATGCGGCGCTGCGCAACACCTTCGTCTTCGTGATCGCCGCCGTGCTGGCCGAGATGCTGCTCGGCTTCGCGCTGGCGCTGCTGGTCAGCCGCCTGGTCAAGGGCCGCACCCTGTTCCTGGCGGTCTTCCTGCTGCCGATCCTGATCCCCGCGATCGTGATCGGCGCGATCTGGAAGCTGATGTACAATTACGACTTCGGCCTGTTCAACGACTTCGTCGGGCTGTTCGGCCTGCCGCCGCAGGACTGGCTGGGCAACGCCAACCTGGCGCTCGCATCGGTCGTGCTGGTCGATGTCTGGCACTGGACCTCGTTCTGTTTCCTGTTGCTGCTGGCGGGCCTGGAGAGCCTGCCGCAGGATGTCTACGAGGCCGCCAGGCTGGACGGCGCCAGTCCCTGGCAGGAGCTGCGCCACGTCACCTTGCCGCTGATGTGGCCGGTGATCCTGGTCACGCTGGTGACCCGCACGCTGCTGGCGTTCAAGGTGTTCGACGAGGTGTATCTTCTGACCCAGGGCGGCCCCGGCACCGCCACCGAGGTGCTGAGCTTCACGGTGTTCCGGGTGTTCTTCGACGACGACCGCGAAGGCTTCGGCTCGGCGATGTCGATCAGCATCATCCTGATGGTGATCGCGCTGCTGCTGATCGGCGCGCTCGCGACCAGGCGGCGGGGGCGCACGGCATGAGCCGCCGCGGCGCCGCGTACTGGCTCCAGCTGCTTCTGTTCTGGGCGGCGCTGGCGCTGGCGGCGCTGTTCATCCTGCTGCCGTTCCTGTGGGTCGCCTCGGCGGCGTTCAAGCGCCGGATCGACCTGCTGGTCGGCAAGATCGTGTTCGAGCCGGTGCTGTCCAACTTCGACGAGCTGTTCTTCAGCCGCGGCTCCGACTTCGCCCTGAACTTCGCCAACAGCATGATCATCGGCATCGCCAGCACCGCGATCGTCCTGCTGATCACCTCGATGACCGCGTATACCATGCACCGCTTCCGCTGGCCGCGCTGGGTCACGCCGGCGCTGTTCCTATGGGCGGTGTTCTTTCACATGATCCCGGGCATCGTGATCGTCTCGGCCTGGTTCGTGATGTTCCAGTATGTCGGCCTGCTCAACACCTATCTCGGCCTGATCCTGGCGCATGTGACCCACAACCTGCCGATCGGGCTGTTCCTGATGTCGGCGTTCGTGCGCGAGATGCCGCAGGAGCTGGAGGAGGCGGCGCAGGTCGACGGCGCCGGCCCGGCCGGCGTGTTCTTTCGCGTAGTGCTCCCGGTGATCCTGCCGGGCGTGATCGCGACCGGGATCATCGTGTTCGTGTTCAGCTGGAACGAGTTCCCGATCGCGCTCAATCTGACCAACCGGGCGACCCAGACGGTGCCGGTGGCGATCGCCAAGTTCGCCCAGGAGTACGAGATCCGCTTCGGCGAGATGGCGGCCGGCGCCCTGCTCTCGGCGGTGCCGGCCTTGCTGCTGCTGATCGTCGGCCAGCGCTACATCGTACGCGGCCTGACCGCCGGTGCGCTGAAATGATGGGACTCGAAAGCCCCGACGGCTCTCGATCCGCATGATTGCTGGCTGCACCGTGGCTTTGCCCTAGGACTGGCATGGGCTACTCTTGCAGTAGGAAGCTGACGAGCTGGCATAGGTCGTAACCGCTCGCCGGTCATCGAGGTGATGCATGGTGCTGGACGTCTTGCACACGCCAACGGAGCAGATCCGTCGACAGGTCAAGGCCCTGCGCAAAGGTTCGCGTCTGCCCTACCGCGAGCGCTTGGCGCGACGCCTCGATTTCTTGCTGCGGGGGTTTGAGGAAGAAGAGGAGACTTGGGCAGACGATTCGCCCGAGTCCTTGCGACAGATGCTGCTGTTCCTGGAAGGCCTCCCTGAATTTCGGTGCCCGACGGTCACCGTCACGCCCTCTGCGACGTTTCGGGCCCAGTGGCAGGCGGATCAGAACGAGCATTTCGCTGCCGACTTCGTGCCCGATGGGCAGGTCCGATTCGTGGTGTTCGCTCCTGATTCCAGCGATCCCGGGCGCGTCCAGCGTGTGAGTGGAATCGTAAGCTCCGCGAATGCCCTGAGGGCCATCGAGACCTACGAGGTGCACCGTTGGGCGGCCGATGCCGGGACCTGAGATTCCGGGAACAGACCATGTGTGCCGCCTATGCGGCGCGGCCAAGTGCGATGAGTACGGCCGTCCGATCGGTGCCGCCTTTATGCTGAGGCCCGTCGAGGCCTTTCTTTCGACCAACTGGCTTGAATGTACCGAGGCGCAGACGCGAGCGGATCAGCTCGCTATCGTCCGTCAGCATCTGACCAGCAAGGGCATGAAGCTCACGACCAATGGACGTCTGGCTGTGCTCCATCTGCAGACCGTGATCGACCATGTGCGAGCATGGTCGCCGGATGGGCGAAGCATCACCGCCCACCACGAGCCAGAACCGCCGGACCCGTCTCACGCAGGACTCTACGGCTACACCGCAGACGATCAGCTGGTCGCGGACCTGATCGCGCAGGTGGTCGAGGAAGTCCACCAAGCCAGAACAGCTTACCCGTCCGCGGACTGACCGCCGGGCGCGCGCAAATGATGCCAGGAGGGGAAACGAGATGAAGGTGGTGTTCGCGCTGTTCGATTCGCTCAATCGCAAAGCGTTGGAGCCCTATGGCGGCACCGCGATCCGCACGCCCGCCTTCAACCGCCTGGCCGAGCGCGCGGTGACCTTCGACCGGCACTATATCGGCAGCATGCCTTGCATGCCGGCAAGGCGCGACCTGCTGACCGGGCGCCTGACCTTCCTGCATCGCAGCTGGGGGCCGATCGAGCCGTTCGACAATGCCTTTCCCGATCTCCTGCACGAGCACGGCACCTACAGCCACCTGATCTCGGACCACTATCACTACTGGGAGGATGGCGGCGCCACCTACCACAATCGCTACGACACCTTCGAGTTCATCCGCGGCCAGGAGCGCGATCCCTGGAAGGCGATGGTCCAGCCGCCCCGGCAGCGCTTGCGCGAGATGTACCATGCCAAGCAGTACAGCGAGCAGCGCCGCAACAAGCATTACCACCACCTGATCAATCGCGAGTTCATCAAGGACGAGGAGGATTTTACCTCGGTCCAGTGCTTCACCAAGGCCCTGGAGTTCTTCGATCTCAACGACAAGGCCGACAACTGGCTGCTGCAGATCGAGACGTTCGATCCGCACGAGCCGTTCTTCGCGCCGGAGCGCTTTCGCGAGGCGTTCCCGACCAACTATCGCGGGCCGATCTTCGACTGGCCGCCCTACGCCAAGGTCGACGAGGAGCCGGACGAGGTCGCCGAGCTGCGCGCCAATTACTGCGCCGTGCTGGCCTTGTGCGATTACCAGCTCGGCCGCCTGCTCGACGAGTTCGACCGGCGCGACCTGTGGCGCGACACCGCCCTGGTGGTCACCACCGACCACGGCTTCCTGCTCGGCGAGCACGACTGGTGGGCCAAGAACCGGATGAACATGTACGAGGAGGTCGCGCACATCCCCCTGTTCGTCTGGCACCCCGATCTTGCCGGCAAGGGTGGCGAGCGGCGCAGCGCGCTGACCCAGAACATCGACCTGATGGCGACCTTCCTCGATCTGTTCGGCGTGACGCCGCCGGCCGAGGTGCAGGGCCGCTCGCTCCTGCCGATTCTGGCCGGGATGCCAAGCCGCGCGAGGCGGCGCTGTTCGGCTATTTCGGTGGTGCTGTCAACATCACCGACGGCCGCTACACCTATTTCCGCTATCCGGGCGACCTGGCATCGCAGGAGGTCTACCAGTACACGGTCATGCCGACCCATATCGCCTCGCTGTTCACGCCCGAGGAGCTGAGCACGGCGACGCTGTCGCCGCCGTTCCCGTTCACCAAGGGCGTGCCGCTGCTGCGCGTGCCGGTGATCGAGCGCTCGCCGATGTACCGAAACTATGGTCCGGGCTGCCTGCTCGACCGCGAGACCGTGCTGTTCGACCTGCAGACCGACCCGGAGCAGATGAGCCAGATCCACGATCCCGAGGTCGAGGGCCGCCTGTCCGGCCTGATGGCCGAGCTGATGGCCGCGACCGAGGCGCCGCCGGAAGCCTTTGCCCGCATCGACCTCGAATCCCCGGTCGAGGCGCAAGCGAAAAGCATCTAAGGCACGCTGAGGTCGGGCACGCACACGGTGTGGCCGCCGGCCAGGCGCTCGACCGCGACCGGCAGCCCGTAGACGGCCTGGAGGCGGGCCGGGGTCAGCACCGCGCGCGGCGGACCGGTCGCGATCAGACGGCCGCCGTGCAGCAGTGCTACCGCGCTGGCGCAGGCGAAGGCGTGGTCGGGATCGTGGGTCGACAGCACGATGCCGTAGCCGCGCGCCGCGAGAGCTTTGATCTCGCGCAGCACCAGGGCCTGGTTGCCGAAGTCGAGGCTGGCGGTGGGCTCGTCCATGACGATCAGCGGCGAGGCCTGGGCGAGCGCCCGTGCGATCAGTGCGAGCTGGCGCTGGCCGCCGCTGATCTTGGTGTAGTCGGCATCGGCCAGATCGGCGATGCCCAGGGTCTCGAGCGCCTCCAGCGCGGCGTCGTGATCCCGTGTGCCCGGCCGCGCGAACGGTCCGAGGTGGGCGGTCCGGCCCATCGTCACCATGTCGAGCACGGTGTAGGGAAAATGCGCGATGTGCGCCTGCGGCACATAAGCGATCCGGGTCGCGATCTCGACCCGATCGAGCCGGCGCAGCAGCTTGCCGTCGATCAGGACCTCGCCTTCCTGGGCCGGCAGCAGCCCGAGCAAGGTCTTGAACAGGGTGGTCTTGCCCGAGCCGTTCGGGCCGAGCAGGCAGAGCACCTGGCCGGCACCGAGCGAAAAGCTGACATCGCGGCCGACCGGCTTGCCCGGATAGCCGAACCCGAGGCTGCGCGCCTCAATCCTCATGTCCAGCCATGCCTCCCGCGCGCCAGCAGCCACAGGAACACCGGCGCGCCGACGAACGCGGTGAGGATGCCAAGGGGCGTCTCGACGGCTGCGATGCTGCGCGCCAGGGTGTCGACCACCAGCAGGTAGGCGGCGCCCAGGATCATCGCCGCGGGCAGCAGCCGATCGAAATTGGGGCCGACGATCATGCGCGCCATATGTGGCATGATCAGGCCGACCCAGCCGACGATGCCGGCGATCGAGACCACGCTGGCGGTGATCAGGGTCGCGGCCGCGACCACCAGCATGCGCAGCCGCCCGGCCTCGATGCCGAGCGCTTTCGCTTCCTCGTCGCCGAGCGAGAGCACGTTGATCCGCCAGCGGAGCAGCACCAGCGGGACCAGCCCGAGCACCGCGACCGGCAGCGTCGACCCCAGGTCCTCGAGCTTGACCGCGGCCAGGCTGCCCAACAGCCAGAACGTGATCGCCGGCAGCTGGTCATAGGGGTCGGCCAGGATCTTCAGGAGCGAGACCGCGGAGCCCGCCAGCGCGCCGACCACGACCCCGGCCAGCACCAGCACGAGGACCGGCTCGCGGCCGTGCACCGAGGCCGCGATCAGCAACACCAGCCCGACCGTGGCGAGCCCGACGACGAACGCCAGGAGCTGGATGCCGAGCACGGGCAGCGACAGGAAGATGCCGAGCACCGCGCCGAGCCCGGCGCCGGCGGAGACGCCCAGGATGTCCGGTGAGACCAGGGGATTGCGGAACAGGCCCTGATAGGCGGTGCCGGCGGCTGCGAGCGCGCCGCCGACCAGCATCGCTGCGCCTACCCGCGGCAGGCGGACGAAGAACAGCACGGTATCCAGGGTCGAGCCGGCGGGCACCTGGCCGGAAAGGCGCGCGACCACCGCGCCTACCGCGTCACCCAGGCTGATCGGATAGGGGCCGATCAGGGCCGCGCCGAGCGCCAGCCCAAGCAGCCCGAGCGCCAGGAGTGCGGTGACGGCGCGGGGCCGCCCGCGGCTATGGCGCCCCGCCTTTGGCCGAGGCGAGGAGGCGGTCGAGATCCTGGTCGTTGAGGTCGACATGATAAAACAGCTTATAGAAATCGCGCGTCACTTCGGACAGGTCGCGCGGGGTCTGCTGGGGGTAGAACAGGCCAGCCAGCCACTGCAGACCGATCATCCGGTTCAGCGAGGGTGGCCGGTCGATCCAGCCGAACGGCGCGGTCGGGCTGAGATAGACCTGCTCGTACTGGAGCGCCTCCACCCCTTGCCAGTAGGTGTCCGACCAGACGGCATTGTAGAAGGTGCGATCCCAGGTCACGATCGTGTCCGGATTCCAGACCACGACCTGCTCGATCGGGACCTTGACGATGCCATGCCGGGTTCCGGTCGGATCCTTGGCGACATTGATCGCACCGACCCGCTCGATGATCTCGGTGTTGATCGAGCCGGCCAGGCCGGTCTCCAGCCCGTCCGGGCCGCGCGCCAGATAGACCCGCGGCCGGTCGCCCTCCGGCACCTGCTGCAGGATCGCGTCGATGTCCGCGAAGGCGTTCTCGACATAGGCGGCAAGGCTTTCCGCCCGCTGCTCGACCCCGAGCACGCCACCCAGCAGGCGCAAGGCATCCGCGGTGTTCTCGAACCTCCCGTCGATCAGGATGTAGGGGATGCCGGTCTGTGCCTGGACCCGATCGGCGAGCGAGATGTAGGTATCGCGCACCGAGCCGAAGTCGAGGATCAGGTCCGGCTTCGACTTCAGCAGAACCTCGAGGTTGACCGTGTCGCCGCGCCCGGTCAGCCAGCCGGTCTCGGGCAGATCGCGATATTCGGGCGCGATGTAGGGCAGCTCCTCGGCGCGCGGCGCGCGCGGCCAGCCGATCATCCGGTCGGGCGCCAGCACATAGAGCAGGATCGAGGCCGGCGGTCCGGCCGCGAACACCCGCTCGATCCGATCGGGCACCTGGACCTTGCGGCCGGCCGAATCCGTCACCGTGCGCTCGGCGGCCGCCGGCCGTGCCAGCAGCAGGGTTACAAGGAAGCAGGTCAGCAGCCGCATCCAGCCCTCCCGTACCTACGCGACAACCGCCGCGCAAAAACCGAGATCAGCCGCCATCACCGATCCGGTGGCAAGCCCTAAAAGTGCGAGGGCGAGAGACAGCCGGCGCATGTCCGACATCCTTGTGATGGTGCAAAAACGCCTGCGAGCCGCCCCGGCGACGGCCCGCACGACGCCGACGGCAGATCAGCCCAACCGCTGCCGTCAACTCTGGCCCTGATGGGCGTTCGGATAGAACAGCTGCTGATCGTTCAGCTTGTAATCGGCGATCGCCTGCTGGCCGTCGTCGCTGAGGACCCAGTCGATGAACGCCTGCCCGCCCTTGACGTTCACGCTCGGGCAGTGCTCGGGATTGACCAGGATCACGCCGTATTGGTTGAACAGCGCCTCGTCGCCTTCGACCAGAATCTTCAGATCGCCCTTGTTCTCGAAGCTGATCCAGGTGCCGCGGTCGGTCAGCGCATATGCGCCCATCGAGGAGGCGGTATTGAGGGTGGCGCCCATGCCGGAGCCGGTCTCGCGATACCAGTCGCCGCTGGCCTGGCTCGGGTCGATGCCGGCCGCCTTCCAAAGGCTGAGCTCTTTCTTGTGGGTGCCGGAATTGTCGCCGCGCGAGGTGAATACGCCCTTGCTGTCGGCGATCTTCTGGAGCGCTGCCGCCGCGTCCTTGCTGCCGCCGAGGCCGGCCGGATCATCGCTCGGACCGACGATCACGAAGTCGTTGTACATGACGTCCTGGCGGTCCTCGCCGTAGCCGTTGGCGACGAACTCGAGCTCGGCCGCCTTGGCGTGCACGAACAGCACGTCGCCGTCGCAGTTCTGCGCGTTCTTGAGCGCCTGGCCGCTGCCCACGGCGACCACCCGGACGTCGATGCCGGTCTGGTCCTCGAACTTGGGCAGGAGGTGGTCGAACAGCCCGGACGCCTCGGTCGAGGTGGTCGACTGGACGACGATGTGGTCGTCCGCCGCAAGAGCCGGAACCGCAAGCGCCAGGCCGGCGAATGCCGCGGCGACGAGCAACGTCGGGGGTCGGGACATGGGTGCTCCCTTCTTTTGATTAGATGACGATTCTGCCCTCGAGAAAGGCGCGCGCGCGCGACGAGCCCGGCGCATCGAAGAAGTCGCCGGCCGGTGCATGATCCTCGAGCCGACCGTCGCACAGGAACACGATCTCGTCGGCCAGCCGGCGCGCCTGGCCGGCATCGTGGGTCACCAGCACGACCTTGGTGCCCTGCTCGTGGGCGCCCTGGATCAGGCGCTCGATCGCCACCGTCGAGGCCGGGTCGAGATTGGCGGTCGGCTCGTCCAGGAACAGCACCTCGGGTGCCAGCGACAGCGCGCGGGCGAGCGCCAGGCGCTGCTGCTCGCCGCCCGAGAGCAGGCGCGCCGGGGTGTGCGCGATCGCGGTGAGCTGTGCCGCTTGCAGCGCCTCGTCGGCGCGCCTCCGCCGCTCGTGGCGTGGCAGACCGCGCGCACGCAGCGCATGCTCGAGATTGCCCAAAGCAGAGCGGCGCAGCAGCACCGGCCGCTGAAACACCATCGCCTGGCGGCGTCGGATCACATCGTCGGCCGGCCGGCCGTTCCACGAGATCGCGCCGGCGCTGGGCCGAAGCAGGCCGTGCAGCAGGCGCAGCAGCAGGCTCTTGCCGGAGCCGTTCGGGCCCATCAGCACGGTGCGCATGCCCGGGCGCAGCTTGAGGTCGATGCCGGCGATCAGGCGGCGGCCACCCGCCCCGAACACCAGGCTTCGGGCTTCGAGCGGCAGGATCGGCGCGTCGGCCTCGGCAGGCGCCGCCTCGTACAGCAGCGCGCGCTCAAGCATAGGCCGCCCGCACCGCCGTCGCTCGCACGGCCATCACCGCACCGGTCACCGCCATGGCCAGCATGATCAGCACCATGCCGAGCGCCAGCGCCAGCGCCAGGTTGCCCTTGGCGGTCTCGAGCGCGATCGCGGTGGTCATCACCCGGGTGAAGTGGTTGATGTTGCCGCCGACGATGATCACAGCACCGACCTCGGCGATCGCCCGGCCGAAGCCGGCGAGTGCCGCGGTCAAGAGGCTGTAGCGGGCATCCCATAGCAGCGTGGCGACGGTCGACCAGGTGCCCAGACCGAGCGAGCGCAGCTGCTCCTGATACTCGGCGTGCAGGTCCTCGATCACCTGGCGGGTCAGCGCGGCCACGATCGGCGTGACCAGCACGGTCTGCGCGATGATCATCGCGGTCGGCGAGTACAGCAGGTCGAGCACGCCGAGCGGCCCGGCGCGCGAGAGCATCAGATAGATCAAGAGCCCGACCACCACCGGCGGCAGGCCCATCAGGCCGTTGAGCAGCACCAGCGCGGCCTGCCGGCCTGGAAAGCGCAGCACGGCGAGGGCGGCGCCGAGCGGCAGGCCGATCGCACAGGCGATCAGGACGGCGCTGATGCTGACGCGCAGGGAGAGCCAGACGATCTCGAGGAAATCGGGATCGGCCGATACGATCAGGTTGAAAGCAAGCCCGAAAGCCGCCCCGAAATCCTGCATGGCTCCGCCGCGCGTTGCTCCGCTCCTAGCCATGCGCCAAAACGCATTTTGTGTCGAGTCTCGGGCTGACATCGGAATGAAAACATGAAAATGCATCCAAATCGTCGCGTGGGGCCACCCGGGGCTCGGCTTGGTGGCCTGGCGCGCCAGCGCTATCATGGGGTTGCGGGCAAGTCGGGAGGACGCCCGCTGGCAGCCCGATGCGCTGCTCTCGATGATCGACTACGAGCGGCCCGACAGCCCCAATCCGCAGCCGCCCTCGGTCCGCCTCAACTTCTTCTCGCCCTCGACCGGGCTCGGCCTGTGGATCACCGTCAACACCGAGGGCACCAGCTTCTTCGGCGCCAGCCGCGGCGGCGGCATCGCGATCCCGAACGGCTTTCTCGACCTGCCGCAGGCCTGGGCGGTCGCCCGCCAGTATGGCGTCCCGCCGCCGCTCGAGCGCGCCATGCTGCGGGTCTGGACGCCGCAGGGCAGCGATCCGGTGCTTGCCTGGACGGTGAGCGGCGGCGGCACCGGCATCATCATCGACGCGGTCGAGGGCAACCGCCTCGAGGGCGACCTGTCGGGCTACATCGCCGAGTACAACGCGCAATGGCAAGCCGCGATCGCGGGCCTGCGCCGGCTGCTCGCGCGACCGCGCTCGTCCAGCTCGAGCTCGTCGAGCTTCAACGGCGGCGACTCGTCGAGCAGCTCGTCGAGCAGCGACGACAGCTCGGGCGGTCCCGACTACGGCACCGGTTCGCAAAACTCCTGGGAGGCCGGCGACTGGGGAGCTTATGACCGGTTCCAGTCGGGCACGCCGACCGGCGAGGACTGCTCCAACTACGGGTGCTAGGCAGCGGCGCTCAGACCATCCGATCGGCGCGGCCGCAGCCTTGCCTGCGGCGGCAAAGCGGAGCAAACTCGTTGTGCAGACGGCATCCGGGGAATGTCGTGATCAGGGAGGAATGAAGACATGCGGCTTGGGCTCTTCATGATGCCGTTGCACCCGCCGACGCGTGACTATCACGACATGCTGGAGGAAGACTTCGAGGCTGTCCTGCACGCCGACGCCACGGGTTTCGACGACGTCTGGATCGGCGAGCATTTCAGCTCGATGACCGAGCCCATCACCTCGCCGCTGATGTTCCTGGCCAAGGCGATCCCGCTGACCAAGAAGATCCGGCTGTGCACCGGCGTGCTCAATCTGCCGCAGCAGCATCCGGCGGTGGTCGCCGGCTTCGCCGCGATGTTCGACCACCTGTCGAACGGCCGCTTCGTGATGGGCATCGGACCGGGCGGCCTGCCGTCCGACTTCGAGCTGTTCGGGCTCAACGACGCCATGGTCCGGGGCAAGATGACCCTGGAGTCGATCGACACCATCCTCAAGATCTGGAGCAGTGAGCCGCCCTACGAGATCGACGGTGAGTTCTGGAAGATTCAGCAAGACGAGTGGCACTGGCCCGAGCTCGGCCTCGGCCATATGCCCAAGCCCTACCAGCAGCCGCATCCTCCGATCGCGGTCGCCGGCATGAGCCCCTACCCGTTCTTCGTCAAGGAGGCGGCGCGGCGCGGCTGGATGGCGATCAGCGCCAACTTCATCCCGGCCGCGAGCGTCGCCACCCACTGGCAGCGGTTCTGCGAGGGCTGCGCCGAGGCCGGCGTCGAGCCCGACGGCGATCGCTGGCACGTCGGACGCACCATCATCGTCACCGAGACCGATGCCGAGGCCAAGGCCTATCTCGCGAGGCCCGACTGCGCCGTGCGCTATTACTTTCACTATCTCAGCTCGCTGATGAAGAGGGCCGGCTTCTCCCAGATCATGAAGGGCCTGACCGAGTTCCCCGACGAGCAGCTCACGGTCGACTGGGCGATCGACAACATCGTGATCGCCGGCAGCCCGTCGACCGTCGCCGAGAAGGTGCTCGAGGTGCGCGACCAGATCGGCCCGTTCGGCACGATCGTGCTCACCGGCCTCGACTGGGACGACAAGGCCTTGTGGAAGCGCTCGATGGAGCTAATGGCGAAAGAGGTCATGCCCAAGCTGCGCGCGGCGACCGGCGCAGCCATCGCCGCCAAGTAGCAAGCGCGACCGCTGCACCCCGCGCGCAGCGGGCCACAGATCCGGAACGCTTCATGAAGATCCGCCGCGTCAGCGCCGACTGGCTGCATGTGCCGATCCCGGAGGAGCGGCAGCACACCACCGACTTCGGCCGGATCGCGGCGTTCGATTCGACCCTGGTGCGGATCGAGACCGAAGGCGGCCTGACCGGTTTCGGCGAGGCCAAGGCCGCGGTCGGCAGCGCCGGCACCAATGCCGCCCTGGTCACCTGCATCGAGCGCGAGCTCGGGCCCTTGCTGATCGGCGAGGACGCGCGCGACATCTCGCGCCTGTGGGACGTCATGTACAACGGCTCGCGCGCCCACTTCGCGATCGATCGCGGCCACGCCTTCCCGATCCTCGGCCGGCGCGGCCTCACCATCGGCGCGCTTGCCGGCATCGACATGGCGCTTTGGGACCTGCTCGGCAAATCGCTTGGGGTACCGGTCTGGCAGTTGCTGGGTGGTCGTCGCCACACGCGCATGCCGGCCTATGCTTCAGGCGGTTGGGCGCCGGAGGGCGGCATCGTCGCCGAGCTGCGGCGCTTCGTCGATCGCGGCGACTTCAAGGCGGTCAAGATGCGGGTCGGTGCTGGCGATGGCACGCTCGACCACTCGATCCGCCGGGTCAGGGCGGCGCGCGAGGGGCTGGATCCCTCGATCGGCATCATGTGCGACGCGCACGGCACCTGGACGGTGACCGAGGCCAAGCGCTTTTGCCGCGCCGTGGCGGATTGCGACCTCGACTGGCTGGAGGAGCCGGTGACCGCCGACGACAAGCGTGGCCAGGCGGAGATCCGGGCGTCGACCGACATTCCGATCGCGAGCGGCGAGTCCGAGTTCACGCGGTTCGATTTTCGCGACCTGATCGAGCTGCGCGCCGTCGACATCCTGCAACCCGACCTGTCGATCGCCGGCGGGATCACCGAGGCGATGCGGATCGAGGCGCTGGCGAGCGCCCACCAGCTGCGCTTCGCGCCGCATTTGTGGGGTGGTGCTTTGACCTTCGCCTCGGGCTTGCACGTCGCGGCCGTGGCATCGAGCGGCTTCATCCTGGAATACTCGCTCGGCGCCAATCCGATGCTGCACGAGCTCGCCCTCGAGGATTTTTCGGTGGTCGAGGGCTATGTCGAGATTCCCGAGCGCCCCGGGCTCGGCGTCACGATCGACGAGGATTTCGTCGCCCGCTATCGCAAGACCTGACGGCGGTCAGCGACCTTCGCGGTACCAGGCGAAGCCCAGGGTGCCGAGCAGCAGGAGCAAGGCCAGCAGCGCCGGCAGCAGCGACTGCTGGGTCGCGCCGGTCACCAGGTAACGGTCGGTGCGATGGATGCCGATCCAGTCGCGGCCGGACAGGGCGCGGCCGCGTGCGACCTTGCGCACCGCCGGCGTGCCGTGGTCGGCGAGCCAGACGACCGCGCCGCCGCTCGCCTCGACCAGCGGCGCCAGGCGGTCGGGCGTCGCGCGCATGTCCGCCAGCTCCAGCGCGCCGATCGGACGCGCCGCGGCAAAGGCGGTAAGCTCGCCATCGTTGATCCGATAGAGGCCGGCTTCCTCGGCATCGACCAAAGCCTGGCCGATGCCCTCGCCCGCCGGCTCCAGCGGCACCTGCTCGATCCGGCCGGACGGCGTGGTCACGGTGACCTTGTCCGGCAGGTCTCCGAGCGTGCGCCGCTCGATCGCCAGCGCATCGCCCTGCGGCTCGGCGCGCAGCACCTCCTCCTCGAGCTCCGGCTCCTGCATCAGCCAGTGCACCAGCCGGCGCAGCAGCAGACCCTGCGGGCCGCCGCCCTCGAAGCCGCGCGCCCAGAGCCACTGCTGGTCGGACAGCAGCTGCGCGACCCGGCCTTCGCCGATCCGGTCGAGCACCAGCAGCGGCCGCTCGCCGGCGCCGCTCATCAGCACCTGCGAGCCGTTGACCTCGACGTCGATCTGCCGGAACCAGCGGCCCCAGGGCGGGGCCTCCTCCTTTGCTGCGTCGCCATTCAGCTCGGGCTGCAGCAGATCGGCGGTCACCGGATGACGCGTGCCCAGATCGGTCAGGGTCGGCGTGAAGCCCTGCTCGTAGATCACGCCCGATGGCCGCGCCGGCAGCACCCGGGAGAGCGGTGTCCGATACAGGCTGAGCGGATGCGCGAACTCCGGGCCTGCGACCTCCAGCAACGCGCCGCCCTCCTCGACATAGCGGGCGACATTGTCGAGATAGGCCAAAGGCAGCAGGCCGCGCCGCGAGTAGCGGTCGAAGATCACCAGGTCGAACTCGCTGAGCTTGACCTCGAACAGCTCGCGCGACGGAAACGCGATCAGCGCCAGCTCGCGGATCGGCGTGCCGTCCTGCTTCTCGGGCGGGCGCAGGATCGTGAAGTGCACCAGATCGACCGCCGGATCGGCCTTGAGCAGGTTGCGCCACACCCGCAGGCCCGGATAGGGCTGGCCCGAGACCAGCAGCACGCGCAGGCGATCGCGCACGCCGTTGACGAAGAACGTCTGCCGGTTGTTGCGCGTGGTCAGCTCGCCCGGCATCGCCTCGGCCTCGATCTCGAGCACCGACTTGCCGGCGCGATTCAGCTCGAACGGCAGGGCACGCCGCGTGCCCGGCTGGACGCTCACTTGCTGGCGCACCTCGCCGTTCTGGCGCAGCGTGACGGTCACCGGCTCGCCCGAGGTCTCGCCGCCGGCAGATGCGTCGACCCGCAGCGTGATCTCCTGCGGATCGCCGACCATGCCGTAGCTCGGCGCCTCCTCGACCAGCAGCCGCCGGTCGCTGCTCGTCCCGGTGGCCGGTCAGCAGCAGGTGCACCGGCGCGTCGATGCCCAGACGCTCCAGGTCCGGCGGCAGTCGTGAACCTGGCCGTCGGACACGATCAGCACGCCCGCCAGGCGCGACCGGTCGATCTCGGCCAGGCGTGTCGCCGAGCTCCTCGAACAGCTTGGTGCCGCGCCGGCGCCGTCGCCGCCGCACCGTGGTCTCGATCAGCCTCGAGATCGTGCGAGCCCCTCGAGCGATTCCGCGCGAGCTCCGCGCACGGCCTGGTCGTCTGCTCCGGCCGTCGCTGATCTCCTGCGACGGCGAGCGGTCGACCAGCAGCACCGCGACGTCCTCGCAGCGGCTGGCGCTGCTCGCGGATCAGCACCGGGATTGGCCAGCGCCAGCAGGCCGAGCGCCAGCATCGCGCCGCGCCAGATCATGCCGCGCGCCCGCCGCCACAGGCCGAAGGCCGACCACCGCCACGATCGCGACCGCGAGCAGCACCAGCAGCGGCCAGGGCAGCAGGGGCGCGAAGCTCAGCGACGTGCCGTCGGTCATCGGTCAGCCCGATCATTGGCCCAGCCGCTCGAGCATCGCCGGCACGTGGACCTGGTCGGCCTTGTAGTTGCCGGTCAGCGCGTACATCACGAGGTTGACGCCGAAGCGGCAGGCCATCTCGCGCTGCCGCTCGCCGCCGGGCACCACCGGCAGCAGGCTCCGGCCGTCTCGTCGACCGCCCAGGCGCCGGCCCAGTCGTGGCCGCCGATGATCACCGAGGAGACGCCGTCATTGACGAGGCGTCGGCCTGGTCGACCCAGGCGGTGCCGCCGGCCCAGCGGCCGGGGAAATCCTGCAGCAGATAGAACGACCGGGTCAGGATGTGGTCTTCCGGCACCGGCACCAGCGGCGGCAGGTTGAGGCCGGCGAGCAGCTGGCGCAGCCGCCGCTCGCCCGGGCCCGGACCGGGCTGGCCCGGGATCATCGCGCCGGCGTCGCCGGTGTCGAACAGGATCATGCCGCCCTTGCGCAGGTAGGCGCCGATCCGCTCGCTGACGCCGGCAGCCAGGTCGGGATGGTTTTGGGGATCGGCCAGTACAGCAGCGGATAGAGGTTGAGATCGTCGAGCGCCAGGTTGACCGCCCTGCGGCTCACCGGCCTCGACCGCCGTGCGATGACGCAGCACCTGGCTCAGACCTTCGAGCCCGGCCCGGCTGATCTCGTCGACCTCGTCGATGCCGGTCACGACGTAGGCCAGACGGGTCTCCGAGGTCGCGCCGATGATCGCCGTCGTCATCGGCCAGGGCCGGCACGGTCATGACCGGCAGGGCGATCAGGAGCAGCAGCACGCCCGCGACCGGCACCGCCCGCAGCCGGCCGAACAGCAGCCCGCGCAGCACCAGTCCGATCAGCGTATCGGCCAGCGCCAGCAGCATCGCCAGCAACAGGATCCAGGGCATCAGGTCGATCTCGGCCGATCCGGCGAAGTCGCGCACCGGCACCGGAAAGTCGGCGGGCGTCAGCGCGGTCAGCGCCGGCACCGCGGAAGCAAGGTTCAGCGCCTGCCTCGCGGCATCCTCGCCGGCCTCGATTCGACCGTACAGCCCGGGCGGATGCTCGGCGCTGACCTTCGCCTCGGCGAACGCCGCCGCCGGCAGCGGCTGCACCGCCGCGCCTGGTGCCACCAGATGCCCGCCCGGCATCCAGCACCTCGATCGGCGCCAGCGTGCCCTGGACGGCGCCGCCGGCGCCATGCCCGAGCGCGGCGACACGGTGCATGATCTCGACGAACAGGCCCGACAAGGCCAGGTTCGACCAGGTCGTATTGGCGGTGGTGTGCACCAGGACCAGCCAGCCCTCGCCGCGCTGCACGCCCGTGATCAGGGGCGTGCCGTCGGCCAGGCGCGCCCAGCTCGCGGCGTTCAGGCCGGGTCCCGGCTGGGCCAGCACCTGGCGATGCACGACGACATCGCCTTCGGGCACCTGCAGCCCGGCCAGGGGGCCCGCCTCGTCGAAGCTGGTGAGCGCCAGCGGCCTGGCCCAAGACAGCGTGCCGCCGAGCTTGCGGTCGCCCCGGCGCAGCGGCACCGGCATCAGATCGTCGAAATCGGCATTGGCAAGGCGCGGCCCGGCGAACCGCAGCAGCACGCCGCCGGCATCGATCCACTCGGCAAGCTGGGCGCGCGCCTTCGGGGCCGAGCTCGGCCGCGTCCGGCAGAACGATCGGCCGAGATCTCGCCGGCCAAGAGATCCTCGACGCTGCCGCGGCGCAGGTCGGCGATAGGGCGCCAGCGCCCGCTCGACATAGTACAGCTCGGACAGCAGCGGCTGGCGGCGCCTGGGCCGCCGATTTGCCGACCAGGCCGACCGCCCGGCGGCGCCAGCGCTCGTCGAGCAGGACCACGCCGCCGACCGCCGTCGGCGGCTCGAGCTCGAGCCGGGCGATCCGGTTGCGCAGCTCCAGCGGCAGCTCGATCCGCGCCTTCGGCCTCGCGGCCGCCTTCCTCGAACGCGGCGGAGGCTGCGCGCCAAAACCTCGCCGCCCGGTCCCAGCGCGCGCACCATCAGGTCGCGGTCAGCCCCCGCCGCGGGCCGGCGCAGGTCCGCGACCAGCGCATCCTCGGTCGACCTCCGGCGGCAGCAGCAAAACGGCGCGCGCTCGGCGCGGATCGGCAAACACGCGTAGCGCCCGAGCCGATGCAGGCCGTCGCCGAAACGCACGGCGGCCGCGCGCGCCTCGGGCGTCCCGGCAATCCCGTCGCTCAGCCAGATGATCTCAGCATCCGAGAGCGTCTCGCCCTCGAGCCTGGCCAAGGCGGCCTCGCGGTCGACCGGCCAGGGCTTGGGCAGCCAGCCCGAGACACTGCGCGCGCGCGTCGGCAGCACTCAGGACGCGCAGCGCCGATCCGGCCGGATCGGCTGCCGTGCCGAGCAGGATCACCTCGCGCTCCTGGCGCTGGGCGCGGGCGGTGAACCGCTCGAGCGCGGCCAGCCGCTGGTCCCAGTGCGGCGCCGCGGCCCAGCCGTCGTCGACCACCAGCACCAGCGGGCCGCGCGCCGCGACAGCTCCGGCTCGGGATTGAGCACCGGTCCGGCCAGCGCCAGGATCAGCAGCGCGGCGAGCACCATGCGCAGCACCATCAGCCAGGGCGGCGTGCGCGCCGAGCGTCTCCTCCTCCGGCTGCAGGCCGAGCAGCAGGCGGATGGCCGGGAAGCGCAGGCGCCGCGGCGCCGGCGGCATCACCCGCAGCAGCCACCACAGCGCCGGCAGGCCGATCAGCGCGGCCAGCAGCCAGGGATTGGTCAGGCCGAGCAAGCCCAGATCGAGCATCGCCTAGCCCTGACCCTTGGTCGACAGAGTGGTGTAGAGCGCGAGCAGGGCCGGCTCCGGCGGGTGTCGGTGCCTGGCTGGCAAACGTCCAGGACGCGAGCGGCACAGCTCGCGCAGGCCGGCCGTGCGCCTCGAGGCGCAGGCGGTAGCGCTCGCGCACGCCTCGGCATTGCCGATCAGCGCCCGGCCCTCGCCCTCGAGGCCCTCGAACTGCGACGCGGCCGGCGAACGGCAGGCTCCCCTCGGCCGGATCGAGCATCTGCAGCAGATGGCCGCGGACGCCGCGCCCGGCGAAGCCGCGCAGGCGCTCGCGTCGAGCGCCTCGAGCGGCACCAGGAAATCGCCGATCAGCACCAGACGGGCGTGGCGCGGCAGCTGCTGGCCGGGCGGCAGGCTGAGCCGGCTGGCCGATCGCGCGACCAGCCGCTTCGCACAGCCGGCCATGCCGGCGCGTCCGCCGGCGGGCGTCGATCCTCGCCCAGCAGCGCGACCTGCTCGCCGCCCCGCATCAGGAGCGACGCCAGCGCCAGCACCAGCAGCATCGCGCGGTCGCTGCTTGGTCGGCCACGCGGAGCGCGAGCGATAGGCCATCGAGGCGGACAGTCGGCCCACAGCCAGACGCTCTCGCGCCGCCTCCCACTCGTGGTCGCGCACGAACAGCTGCGGTCGCCCTGGCCGACTGGCGCCAGTCGATCGCGCTGCGCGATCGCCCGGCTGATAGCGGCGGAACTGCCAGAAGGTCTCGCCCGGGCCGACCCGGCGGCGCCCGTGCACGCCCTGGGCCACGGTCGCGGCGACCCGCTCCGCCGCGACCAGCAGCGGCGGCAGCCGGTCGGCAAGCTGCTCGGCGTCGCTGCCGAAGGCCGGTGACCTCGCGCCGGCCGCCTCGGGGGCGAGCGCCATCAGCGGATCACCGTCGCACAATCGCTCGATGACCTGATCGAGGTCGACGCCGTCGGCGCGCGCGGCGAAGGTCAGCGCCATGCGATGGCGCAGCACCGGCGGCGCCAGCGCGATCACGTCGTCGACCGACGGCGCCAGGCGGCCCTCAAGCAGCGCGCGCGCGCGCACCGCCAGCATCAGCGCCTGGCTGGCGCGCGGCCCCGGCCCCCACGAGATCTGCTCCGCGAGCTCGGCGATCGGGCTGGACTCGCGGCCGGCCGGCGCGCACCAGCGCCAGGATCGCCTCGACCACCCTCTCGCCGACCGGCATCCGGCGGACCAGGGCCTGGGCGGCCATCAGCTCGGCCGCAGTCATCACCGGTGCGACCGGCTCGGCAGCGCCACCGGTGGTCGCGATCAGCATTCGCCGCTCGGCCGCCTCTGTCCGGATAGTCGACGTCGACCTGCATCAGGAAGCGGTCGAGCTGGGCCTCCGGCAGCGGGATAGGTGCCCTCCTGCTCGATCGGGTTCTGCGTCGCCAGCACGTGAAACGGCGCCGGCAGCTCGTGATCGTGGCCGGCGACGGTCACCCGGCGCTCCTGCATCGCCTGCAGCAGCGCCGACTGGGTGCGCGGGCTGGCCCGGTTGATCTCGTCCGCCATCAGCAGCTGGCAGAACACCGGGCCGGGGATGAACCGGAAGCTGCGCCGACCGATCTCGGACTCCTCGAGCACCTCGGAGCCCAGGATGTCCGCCGGCATCAGATCGGGCGTGAACTGCACGCGCTTTTGGGTCAGGCCCAGCACCACGCCCAGGGTCTCGACCAGCCGGGTCTTGGCCAGGCCCGGCACGCCGATCAGCAGCACATGACCGCCGGCCAGCAGTGTGGTAAGCGTTTCCTCGACGACGCGCTCCTGTCCGAAGATCGCGCGGCCGATCTCCGAGCGGACCCGGGCAAACCGATCGATGGTGGCTTCGACCTCGTCGAGCACCGACGAATCGGAGGAATCGGTCATCGGCGCGTTGTCAACCATGGCAGCTCACTTTGCGGCAGCGCACATTTGGGGGCGGGGCATGGCCGTCCGGTCCCCTGCAAATCGGGGCGGAACCGTTGGACCGGCTGTCGACAGCAAACATCGACCGGGGCGGGCATGGAGTGAGTATGGTTATGGAGTCCCCACCGGATCAAGTCCCGCGTGCATCTTCACCGCACACTTTGCCGTCAGACGATGCCGAGCGCGACCTGGGCTTGCGCATCGCGAGCGACGGCGAGTGGCACTATCACGGCTCGCCGATCCGCCGGAGCGAGCTGGTCAAGCTGTTCGCAACGGTGCTGCGGCGCGAGGCGGACGGCAGCTACTGGCTGATCACGCCGGTCGAGCGCGGCCGGATCGCGGTCGAGGATGCGCCGTTCGTCGCGGTCGAGCTCAGCCGGAGCGGACAAGGCAGGCAGCAGCAACTGCGCCTGCGCACCAATCTCGACGCGTGGGTGACGATCGGACTGCAGCATCCGATCCGCCTGCGCCGACCGGCGGGCGTCGTTGCCGAATCCGGCCCCGCACCCTATGTCGAGGTTCGAGATGGCCTCGAAGCGCGCGTCACGCGATCGGTCTACTACGAGCTGGTCGACCTCGCCGAAGAACGTCTCGTCGACAGCCGAGCCTGCATCGGCGTCTGGAGCGAGGGCCATTTCTTCGCGCTCCACGAACCCGCCCCCTGAGGGCGCCGGCCGCGACCCCGCCCCCTCGGGCGTCGGGCACGACCCCGCCCCGTCGGGCGGCGGGGCCGCGCTGACCCGCGAGGCGATCGCCGAGCGCCTGCTCTCGGGCACCGGCGCCGCGACCTGGCTGCGGGGCGATCAGGGTGGCTGGCACGGTGCCGCGCGAGGCCTCGAGCGGACGCGCGCGGCGGTCCTGATCGGCCTGGTCGAGCGGTCGGACGGGCCGCATGTGCTGCTCACCCAGCGGACTGCACATTTGCGTGATCACGCCGGCCAGATCAGCTTCCCCGGCGGCCGGGTCGAGCAGCGCGACCCTTCGATCGAGGCGACCGCCTTGCGCGAGGCGCAGGAGGAGATCGGCCTGGATCCGGCCAGGGTCGAGGTCCTCGGCGAGCTGGCGGCCTACGACACCGCCACCGGCTTTCGGATCCACCCGGTGGTCGGCTGGCTGACGCCGCCGTTCGAGCTGCGCTTGGACCCGTACGAGGTCGACGAGGTGTTCGAGCTGCCACTCGACTTCGTGATCGATCCGGGCAACCACCGGCGCCAGAGCTTCCGGCGCGGCCCGCTGACCCGGACCTACTACGTGCTGCCCTGGCAGGACCGCTTCATCTGGGGCGCCACCGCCGGCATCCTGGTCAACCTCTCCGGCCTGTTGAGGCCCTGACATGCTGCGCTTCCTGCTGCAGTACCTGCTGCCCCTCGTCCTGCCGTTCCTGGCCTACTGCTGTACGCCCGCCTGGCGCAAAGACCCGATGTCAACCCCACGCCGTGGCTCGGCCTGGCCGCGGCAGGCGTCGGGCTGATGGCGGTGAGCCTGGTCACCTGGGGGCTGCTGAGCGGCGCGCCCGCCCGGCGAGCAGTACGTCCCGGCCCGGATCGAGGACGGCCGCGTGGTGCCGGGCACCACCGTCGAGCGCTGAGCCGTGGCGACCCGAAACCAGGCTGGCGACGAGCGGCCCCTGGCCGGCCAGCCGTGGCTCACCGCACCCGCCAGTCGCAAGCTGCTGCGCGCGCTGATGGCGGACGGCAGGCCCGCGCGCTTCGTCGGCGGCTGCGTGCGCGACGGCCTGCTCGGCCTGGACCAGGCCGGCCGCGATCTCGATCTGGCCACGCCCGAGGCGCCCGGGCAGGTGATCGCGCTGCTCGAGGCTGCGGGCTTCAAGGCGATCCCGACCGGGCTCTCGCACGGCACGGTGACGGCGGTGACGGCGGGCCGGCGCTTCGAGATCACCACCTTGCGGCGCGACGTCGCGACCGACGGGCGCCACGCCACCGTCGCCTTCACCGACGATTTTCAGGCTGATGCCGCGCGCCGCGACTTCACGATCAACGCCATGAGCTGTGACGGCGAGGGTCACCTGTTCGACTATTTTTCCGGCCGGAGCGATCTCGCCGCAGGACGGGTGCGCTTTGTCGGGCCGGCAGCCCAGCGGATCGCCGAGGATTTTTTGCGCATCCTGCGCTTCTTCCGGTTCCTGGCGCACTACGGCCGGCCGCCGCCCGACCCCGAGGCGCTCCGGGCATGCTCGCAGGCGGCTTCCGAGATCGTCGATCTCTCAGGCGAGCGCGTGCAGGTCGAGATGAACAAGCTACTCGCGGCAAAGGATCCGCTGTGGGCGCTGCGCCTGATGCAGGAGACCGGCGTGCTCGCCGAGGTCTTGCCGGGGACGCCGGGGTTCGACCGGCTCGAGCGCATGCTCGCGCTCGTGCCGGAGAGTGATTGGCTCTTGCGCCTGACTGCCCTGCTGCGCGGCCAGGGCGCCGATGCGACCGACCAGGTGGCTTGGCGCTGGCGCCTGTCGAACCGTGATGCCGACCGGCTGCTGGCGCTGACCCAGGCCCCGCTGCCACGGCTGCGCACGACGCCTGCGCGCCGTCGCCGCTGCCTGCATCGTCTCGGCTCAGAACGCTACATGGACCTGGTGCGCCTGGCCGCCGCTGAGGACCGAGCCGAGGATGCCGGCGATACCCTGGCCGAAGCGGTGCGCGAGAGCGTGCGCTGGCAGCCCCGGTCGCTGCCGATCACCGGCGACGACGTGATAGCACTCGGACTGCCGGCCGGCCCCGCGGTCGGCCAGATCCTGGCCAAGGTCGAGGACTGGTGGGTAGCCCAGGATTTTGTGCCGAACCGCGCGGCCTGCCTCGACCATGCGCGCGCCCTGATTTGCGATACCGGAGGTGCCGATACGCGGCCCTCACCTTGACAACCCTCAGGCCGCTCCCTATCCCAAGAGCCAGCCCGTGGGGGATAGTTTAACGGTAGAACTCTCGGCTCTGGACCGAGCAGTCCTGGTTCGAATCCAGGTCCCCCAGCCAAGTCTCCTACATATTGATTTTCAAGAGAAAATTGGAACGAGAGCGATCAATTCTAAGACCATGGTCTAGTACCGCCTCCCGCACCAAGCCTCGCTGATCAACGCGGGCCATCAGAGCAAGAGGGCCACGAGGAGGCAAAGGGCCAGAGACCAGAAGCGTCAGCCTTGTCACGAAGCTAGGTTCATCCTCTCGCTCGAGCTTCCGAGCCAACACCGCCAATAGCTTGTCCATGTCGTCTGCTGCCGTTGTGATTTTTCGCCACACTCGGCAGCACTAATATGAGAACGGTTAACAGATCCTTAACTAACTTCGTCAGATCGCTCTCGTGCGCTGTGAAGCTCCGGGAGGTGGCCGAGCGGATTAGATACTCGCGCATGGCGCGCTGCCTCCGCACGCCTATTGCAGGAGCGGTGCCCCTGTGAACGCCCGCCCGGCTTCCGAAGCCAGCACGGCGACACCGGCGCGACCTCATAGGGCTCGTCATCGCCGCCGCACTCGCTCTCGACGGCCACCGCGCTGAACGCCATCAGCTGCTCGAAGTCCCGCGGCTCGATCGCCAGCTGATCACCATGCGGCCGGCTTCATCACGGCCTACGAGGTCGCCGCCCTCGGCAATGTTGTGGAGGAGCCATTCTGCTACGCTCATCGCCCGCACCGCTGGTTGCTTGCATCCCGGCGCAACCTTGGGGCGGGAATGGTTAACGAAGGGTGAAGCGGCACGGGGCCGGCCCCCAGCACACGACCCCTTGTCTGTGCCGCCGTCATCGCCTATCGCTTTCATGTGCTGCTATTTCATTCGCGTGCTGGGGGACCACCCCGAACCTCCGCCGCGCACCACGGGTTGAGAAGAAGCGCTATGGAGTTTCTAAACTTCCTAATCACCTCCATAAGAGGCATCTGGCTTCTCCCGTTTGTCCTTACAGCATTCGTCATGTTGTCCATGCTACTATTCGTGGGTGAATTGCCCGAACATATGCGCCGTTACTTACTTCCTTCACTTGTAGTGTTTCTTATTGGTCTTGGCCATATTATCTTCTGGAAGGAACTGTGGCACGTCCGCTACATAGGTCGGAACAAGGAACGCGAAGAAGAAGAAAAGCGCAAAAATCCTAACTTCCCGAACATGCCAGGGCACGTTGCGTGGCTATTCTTTACCGCGATGATAATCTGGTTTGTCGCTTTCATCGCATACAACATCTGGCGCGGCGTCCTTGAATAGTCGGCAGCGCAAGGCATGTGACCGTCGACAAGTGGGCGGTGGCTTAGACTTGCAGCCGGGGCCAACATGGCAACACAGGAGCGACCTTCGTCGGGTTCGTCGTCAGGGTGTGAGCTTCGGGAGGTCGCCCATCGTCAGCGGGCTAGGCGGCGGCCCGCCATGATGCGCCTGTTCGGCGACGCGGCGCACGAGCGCCCGGAAGGCCGCCTCAAGCCATCGCCTTTCGGCTGGTGACAGTGGCGTTGCCCGTCCCTCGGCCTTTCGGCTTTCGTCATCACCGCCCCTTGTGGTGGTCAGCTCCCCGATGGTGTCTAGAACGTCCAGGTCGATGTTGAAGAATGCCGCCGCATTCTGGCGTCGCCTCGAGCTGCGTCGCGGCCCGCAGGGCCCATAGCGCCCGGGGCCGCTTCTAACATTGTGAGCGCCCAGTAGGCCGCCGACAGCAACCCCTCCTGCTTCAGCTCCCTATATCGCCGCCACCGGTGCCACAGCACATCGGCATCAGGGGAAACTGCCAGGTCCTGGGGCGGATCAGGCCACTCACCCCGGCTGACATGGGCCGTCATCTCGACCCCAACATGACGATGTTCCCGCAATCGAGCGTCACGACGGTGTGCCCGGGCGGGGGTGGATTGCGGTCGATGATTTCGGCCGTCTGGTACGCGAACCTGAAGCGTCGCCGGCGTCGCGGAGATCCATCTCGAGTTCCCAGGCGCGCAGGAACGGGGCGACCACCTGCTTGGCTTCCTCCACCGATGCGAAGTGATCCACCATCTCGATCTTCGCCTCGCCGGCGTCGAGCATGACCCGGAAGGCGCCCTGGTCGACCGTCTTTGGCGGAGCCCTATCGAAGTCGACTGTGTCCGCCATATCTATCCGGTACGTCAGGCTGACAACGTGCGGGTCGTTCATGCTTCACGCGCCATCTGCTCGCCAGCCCTCACGCTAGCAGACGGTGGCCCATTGTTCTACGAGCGCGCGCAGCAGACCCGCTGCCGCCGGGAGGGCGATGCTTTAGCTGCGCGGAACCCAAAGGCCAACGTCAGCAGCAACAGGGCGGCACCGAGGCGCATCACCGCGGCCGGCAATAGCCCGGCAGCGTGTAGGTCTGTTCGATCGTCGCGCCACCCGCGACGGCCTGCGCCTCGATCTCCTCGTAGCGGCCGCCGCTGTACCGCGGGCAGTCGCGCGCCAGGCCCATGCGCACCAGCTCGGCCTCAACGTTCAGGCCGTCAAGGTAGCAGACCCCAACGCACCGGTCGTATGTGGCCTTCCCGGTCAGCTCGCAGCGGACCTCCTTGCCGAGCACCAGCGTCTTGATGGCGGCCGTGGCCTCGGCGCCCCCCGGGTCGCTGCGTTCCGGCGCGGCGATCCCCCAAAACCGGATCGCGGTGGCGCCCAGCTCGATCGTGTCGCCGTCGCGCACGTGCGTGACCTTGCCCGTCAGGCTGCCGGGTGCGCACTGGCGGGCATCGGCCGGCGCCGCGGCGAGCAACACCAGCGCGAGAATGGCGAGGCGGGCAATCATCCGGGCGTTGTAACGCATCCCGGGCGCGGCGGGCAACCCTGGCGCGCCGGGCGCCTTCGCTCTTACCAAGCTAAGGTAGAAATTGAATGCCACCGTGCTAAACATATTGGCGTGTGTCGGGCTCCACCACCCGCGGTGACGGCGATGCGGAACCGATGCCTGGTCTAGGGCTGGTATCGCCCTGACAGCACGGGCCGCGAGCATAGCCGGTGACGGAACCCTGGAGGTCTGGCTCTGGAGGCAGCATCGCGCCTGGATGGGAGGCTCGAGGTGAAGGACGCCTTGAAAGACCTGTTGCAGGCCGTGGCCTGCCTCCTTGGCGCACGGCTCGTAGCCATCACGTTCGTATACACGGCCCAGGCGCTTGTGGGGCCGCTACGCGACGGCGCACCCCTCCTGGTGTACGCGCTCACCTGGTCGATCTTCGCCGGCAGTATGATCCGCATGAGCCTATGGCGGCAGCGCAAGCGCGAGGCCGAGCTGGCGGAGCGGCGCGAGGAATACCTGCGCCAAGACACCGAGCGCGCCCAAAGCCCGAAGCCTAGTCCCCGATACCTAATCCCGCCATGCGGCCACGGCCGAGCGGCGACGATGGGCGGTCAGGTGCTTTCACTCGCCGCTCTGGCGATACGTGCCCTCGAACGTGACGTTGAACCCATGCACCCCGATAAAGCCTTCCTCGGTCACGTGGAGCATGTCGCCGTCGAACCGGAGAACAACGCTATGCGTTCGCCCGGGGAAGACAGGCTCAGAATGTGCGAAGGTGTCGCCGACCAACTCCGCGGTGAAGTCCAGCTCCCCTGTGTGGACCGGGTGCGTTTCCCGGCGGTGCTCGCCCCACAGCGCGAACCCTGTCACGTGGTATCGGCCGCCGCCCTCCGGGGTGATGGTGAGCCGCGCCGTGTCGTGGGGCGAGATCCGCTCATACTCCGCCGCCGGCTGCGACAGAGCGAACCCGATGGCAATGACGGCGAAGAAAGCTCTGGCCATCGGGTCACTGTGTCAGCGATGGGCGAACAGATCGTGAAGGCCCCCCGATCTCGGCCTCACGCTCCCCGAAGGGCGGGCGGCAACAGGTGGGCGACCGCTTCGCGGGGTATGACAAGGGCGGCGGCATCGCCGGGCGCTCTTGGACCGTGCACGGTGCTACAGGCCCACTCTAACATCACGCGTCCGACCCCCCGACAGGCCGCGTGGTATGATTGCCGGCAGGCGGTCGAGCAGAAGCGTTTGGCCTCACCGCCGCGGGGGCGGGCCGGCACCGGGGGACAGCTGGTCATGGCCCTGTGGCCTCGAGCCACGCCTTGGCCGGGACCCAGGCCACAGGCGATTGCCGGCGCGATACAGCAGGAAGCCGGGCTCGCGGCAAGGGTCATCCCACGTCCCCCTAAGACGCAGGGCTTCGCCACCTGAATGTACCGGACGTTGACGCGGACCGGAGCACGCTTCGCTCGGCAGGCAGCCGTTGCCCCACGTGTGTTTCAGACTGATCGGAGCCCAGCCCATCGTCTATCGAGACGGACAGGCCCTCGACCCACTCGGCTTCCGGCTGCACGGATCGTAGAAGGTGATCAGACTGGATATCCGCGTGATGATGGCGGGCGCCGCGGGCATCCAGAAGCCGGCGCCGTCGTCAAACCGGGCACCGTCGGCGAATACGAGCGCGGTCATGCTCTCACCCCTTTCCGGCGAGGGCCTTCGCGCAGCGTCCAGGGGCGGTTGCCGGGCCTCTGGTGCGGCGTCAGGCGCCAGTCCGCTTCGGCGATCCATGCCACCACCTGGCCGGTGCTGTCGGCGAGCAGATGACCCGGGCGGCCGTCGTGCTCGAGGTCGCGGGCGGCGTGCAGGGTTCCGCGCCGGGCCAGCATCGGGGTGCCGGTCACACGAAGCCGGCCACCGTCGAGGTGCTGGACCAGGAGCGCGTTCATTCGCTGTCTCCAGGTGCGGGTGTGCCGCCCGCGCGCCACGCTTTGGCGTCACTCTCTGGCATATTGGACAGACATGCGTGCACATCCGGGACACTGGTTTTGCCGCGGGCGATGTTGTTCAGCCAGGACCTGATCTTGCCCTGTAGCGCAGCCCGCGCGCCCGGGGTGTCATCATTCTCGGCCATCTGGATAGCATTGGCCGCCGCTTGGGCGACCATGCGGGAGTTTGCGGAAATCGCCTATCACCCCAAAAAATGCCTTCCGGTACAGTTCGGTGGTGATTGGGTCGGCTTTCCCCGTCCGGCGCCGGGCTTCTACCTGAACGCCTGGTGCGTGGCGGAACACGAGACTGGTGATCGGATCGCCATCCTCATCCTCGCCGAGCTCGATCTCCTGCCCCTTGAAACCGAGCGGCTCGGGGCACCGGCCATCCTTGAGCGGCTTGTCGACGGCCATGGTGGCTATGAGGGCCTCGCGGTTGCCGTCGATCAGGTAGGACGCGTCGGCAGCGGCCACCTTACCGGACCAGCCGCGGGCGCCCTTCTTTTCGTCCTTGCCGGTGTGGTCGACCAGGACCACGGCGGCGCCGCGCGCCCGGGCGAGCTGTCGACAAGCCTCGATCGGGACGCCGATCTCAAACGTGTTCTCGTTGACGCCCGTGGTCGCGCTGGCGAGCGTGTCGACGTATATCACGGCCGGATGGAAGCCCCCGGCCGCGAGCGCATCGAACGTGGCCCCCAGCCGCTCGGCGTCCTCTACGAGATGGACACCCCCTGCGACGAACCGCAGCCGGTCGGGCGTGGCACCATGGGTTTGCTGCCAGGCGGTGAGGCGGTTAGGCTCCCTCTTCGCCCTCGGCGGCAATGTAAAGCACGTCCTGGGCGGCTTTGGTCCTGTGCCCGGCCCAATCTTGGCCGAGCGCCACGTGGCAGGCCATGTCCAGGGCGATGAAGCTCTTGAACCGACTGTAAGGGCCGATCAGCATGGTCAGCGTCCGCTGGTACAGAATGCGCTTGATGATCGGGCTCAGCGGCGGCGCTGCATCAGCTCGCCGCAGGTCAGGACCTTGAACGGCGCCGGGATGCCGGGCACCGGGGTGTCGACCACCTCGCCGCGAGCCTCGACCTCGGCCGTCTTTACGCCAGCCAACTCGGCCATGTGGGCGATGGTCTCGGGCGAGGTGGGCTCCTGCGTGCCGGATGGCCTGCGCCTGGAGGGAGCCCAGGCCGATGGCCGCCGGCGGGGAGCTGTGCCAGTGGTCCCACCGCTCCTTGCACGCCGGCTCATGGTGCTTGGCGCTCTTCCCTGACAGGTGCGAGAAGGCCGCATAGCCGCCGGCTTCACCACCCGACGCGGCGAAGAACGCGAGCCCGTACTTCGTCCAGTCATCCCAAGGCATATCATCGTTCGGGATGACCTCGGCGGCGGCATCAGGTCGGCGTCGCTGGCCTCGCGCTCGAGGGTGGCGTTGCCATGCTCCCGGACGTGGCCGAGCCGTTCGATCAGGCCCGGTGGCAGGAGGGCGGCGGGGATCACGATACCCCAAAAAATCACATACCCCGAGGTGCTGCGCACGTCGATAGCCCGGCGCGAGCTGGCGGTTGCCGATCCGCGGCGCGTCGGTGGGCAAACGGTAAGAGATGACCCCGCCGCTCGGGGTCCGGTAGGAGTAGGTCGGCGGCCGAGGCCCGCCATCTCCAGCTCGGCCAGGTCAGCAGGCCGGGCGCCCCGTTCTTCACGTCTACATCCAAAACGACCAGGGGCGGGTTGCAGGCCGAGGGCCAGACACCAGGCACCGCGTCGGGGTAGCGCCCCCATTGCCGGACCCGCGCCGGGTCGGTGGTGGCGTCACGGAACCCTCGCCCGCCTTCGATGACTGGCTGCTTGCTGTCCGGGTCACACGGGAAGATGGCGAGCCCGGCCGCGGCGAGGTCTAGGGCCTTGTCTAGCTTGGTGC
>CAVSVZ010000060.1:0-6351 GCA_963731495.1 uncultured Alphaproteobacteria bacterium | reverse complement strand
AGGATGCGGTCAGGCTGACATAGGAGCCGACGCCGCCGAGCCAGCGATCGACCCACATGGTGTCGAGGAAGGTGATGACGCCGGCCAGCTGGTCCTGGGACAGCGCGCCGCTCGCGGCCAAAGCCTGAGCCTGCAGGATCGAGCGCCCGAGCCCGATCCCGCCGATGGCGTCGAGCACGGTGAAGTAGATCAGCATGACGAAGGTCGCGATCCGCGCCAGCCAGGCCAGGACGACGACCGCCAGGCCGTCGCCGGCTCCGATATCGGCAACCATGCGCCACAGGCCGACCGCGACCAGCCCGACCATCGGCGTCTGGATCATGTGCAGGGTGAACCACCACTGCGGGCCGGCATAGGCGAGCGCGCGGTGAGCCTCCTCGTGCGGTTGCGGCTCGGAGAGATAGGCCCACATGCCGGGCATCTGCGTGAAGCCTGCGGGGTGATACAGCTCGATCGCGACCAGGACCAGGGGTGCTGCGACCAGGCAGAGCCACCAGAGCACCAGATCGGCGATCGAACGCCCGTCATCGGATGTGTTCACGATAGCCCCTCCGTGCCAGCGGACGCGCCCCATTGCCCAACTGGGCCGGTTGTCGATGCGCCGGTCGAGCAACCTATGGTGCGGCAGCTCGAGCGAGCTGGCCAGCTTCGATTGCATCGCCGGCGCGCCTGCAGCTTGAGATCCAGCCACGCGCCCCCGCCGGTACGCAAGCCGCTACGCGAATGGGCCCAGGCGCGTGGACCGTCTATCGATGCTCTCGAGCCCGCCCGAACGGCCAGCTCGCCAGGCCGGCGAGACAGGCATAGAAAGCGAACATGACCAGATGTCCCGCCCAGCCCGTCGGCGCGGCGCCGAACTCATGGAAGGTGAACAGGCCGGTCCAGCCAAACAGGATGCCAGGGATGTGCCAGATCGCCAGACCGGCAAAGAACAGAGGTGTGCCCAGAACCGGTACGAAGATGGATAGCCGGACCCCGAACAGCGCCAGGGCATAGATCACCGCCAGGATCAGGACAAAGGCCTGCCAGCGCTTCCGGTCGAACCTGAGAAGCCGATGGAACCAGAGCTTGTGGTGCGGGCTCATGATGAGCGTCACTGTAGCGCAGGCGAACCGTTGTCAGCGGGCCTTGGCAGAAAAGCCGTAAAGGACCGCCGAACCGGGTCGCGGGCTGTACGGCGCGGACGATCTCGGCGATACCAGGAGCCACGCCGGCATCGGTGGCAGGCGTCGGTCGCAAGGTTGGCGATCGCGCCTCGAGCGGCACCCTCGGGGGATGCGCCCGGAAAGAACGGGGACATGGAGCACTCGGTCGAACGCAAGCTCACGACCATCCTGTGCGCCGACGTCTACGGCTACACGCGCCTGATGGAGCAGGACGAGGCGGCGACGCTGGCCACCCTCAGGCTCTATCGCGATGCGATCGATGGCCTGATCGCGCGCCACCGCGGACGCGTCGTCAGCACAGCGGGCGACGGCCTGCTGGCCGACTTTCAAAGCGTGGTCGAGGCGGTGCGGTGCGCGATCGAGATCCAGCAGGAGCTGGCCGGACGCAACCGTTCCCTGCCGGATGCGCGCCGCATGGCGTTCCGGATCGGCATCAATCTCGGCGACGTGATGCTGGACGGCGGCGACCTGTACGGCGAGGGCGTGAACGTCGCGGCCCGGCTCGAGGCCCTGGCGGAGCCCGGCGGCATCTGCATCTCGCGCTCGGTCTACGACCAGGTGCGCAACAAGCTCACCGTCGGCTTCGACTATCTGGGCGACCAGCCGGTCAAGAACATCTCCGAGCCGGTGCCGGTGTTTGCCGTACGGGTCGACGGCGGCGGCGCGCGCGGCGGCGGGCAGGGGCGCTTCAAGGGCGCGCGCCCGCGGCCGATCCTCGCGCCCGAACACGGCCAGCGGCTCTACCGGTTCCGTCGGCGCGCGTTTCGGGCAGGCTTCATCGTGGCGGCCCTGCTCGTGATCAACCTTTTGGCATCGCCCGGGGAATGGTGGTTCGTCTGGCCGGCCACCATCATCGGCCTGTTCGTCGGCTGGGACGCGCTCGGCGTCTACTTTCCGGATCTCGCCGGCCGGGGCCGGCATGGTTGAGGGGGGCGCCATGAACTGGCTGATGCTCTACGCGGCGATCGCCTTCGAGGTGGTCGGCACCACCAGCCTGAAGCTGTCCGAGGGCATGACGCGGCTCGGCTGGTTCGGCTTGTGCCTGGCGCTGTACGGCACCAGCTTCGCCTTGCTGGCGGTCTCGCTGAAGACGATTCCGGTCGGCGTCGCCTACGCGATCTGGTCGGGCGCCGGCACCGTGCTGATCGCGCTGATCGGCATCCTCTGGTTCCAGGAGGCGGCAAGCCCGCCGCGCATCCTGTTCATCGCGATGATCCTGGTCGGCGCGGTCGGCCTCAACCTGACCACGCGCTCGCACTGACCCGCACGGGCGCGCTCAGCCGTCCGCTCAAGGCGCTACTGCGGCTCGCCAAGCACCTGCCAGTTTTCGTTCGCTTTGGCGATTTTCGGCTCGGGATCCTCGGCAAACTCGTCCCGGCCCTGTTTCGAATAGTTGAGGTAGAGGCGATCTCCGACAATCACCCAGGCCTGGGGGTCAATCGGTGCGATCCAGCCGAGCGCCATAGCCCCTGAGCAGAAGCCACCGTAGCGAGGTGCGTAGTGATCGGGGTCCGCCGCGAACAGGTCGCGATGTTCGGGTTTGGAGAACTGCCATCGGGTGTTTTGCCAGACATGCTCGAAATCGGAGCTGCCTTTGACCGGCCGCCCCTCGGTGAAATAGGCGACCGGGTCGTAGCCCAGGATCGCGACATCGTCGGCACCCTTGTTGATCCTGTGCTGCTCCTCGGCAAAGCCCGGCGGTGCCCAAAGAACCGTCATTGCGAGGACGAGGACCGCGCTCATTCGGCTCGCTAGCGGACAGGTCATGAGGAAATCCCCTTCAATAGAGCCAGCCGACGGTGACAACTGTCACGGTCGAGCCCGTTCCGACTGTCCGACAATCAACCGCTTGTAGCCACCTTCTATAGCGCGTGACCGGCAAACCGTCTAGAATCCAGGACAGCCTACCATGTAGCGCGCGGCGTAGGCGATGTTCGTCCCGCCCGACACGACTGAGAGTTCGGTGGAAACCGTTGGTGCCAAGCGCAAGCTCACGGCCATCTTCCACGCCGATGTCACCGGCTACAGCCGTCTCATGGGCGTCGACGAGGTCGGCACGCACAAGACCCTAAAAGGCTATCGTCAGATCACCGATGCGACGATTGCGAGCCATGGCGGCCGCGTGGTCGGCAGTGCCGGCGACAGCGTGCTCGCGGATTTTCCGAGTGTGGTCGAGGCGCTCCATGCGGCGACCGCGATCCAGCAGGCTCTGCATGACCGCAACGCTGATCTGCCGCCGCACCAGCGGCTCGAATTCCGCATCGGCATCAACCTCGGCGATGTCATCATCGACGGCGACGACATCTACGGCGACGGCGTCAACGTCGCAGCGCGGCTGGAGGCGATCGCCACCCCCGGCGGAATCGCGATCTCGGGCAGCGTCTACGACCAAGTCAAGAACAAGCTCGACCTGCGTTACCGCGATCGTGGCTTGCAGCGCGTCAAGAACATCGCCGAGCCGGTTCGGGTCTATAGCGTTGAGCTGACCGATGAGACGCGGACACCGCCACAGTTACATCGCAGGCTGCTGAAGCGGCCTTACGCGGCTGGACTGTTGGCGCTTGTCGGCCTGCTCGCCGTCGGTGTGCTCGGTATCTGGCTGGCGCCGATATGGACGGCGGAGTTCGGGTCGACGGCGGTGACGAGCCCCGCCGATGAGATTCCTGGTACCAGGCGCGGTCTCGAACGGCCAGCGATCGCCGTTCTTCCCTTCGAAAACCGCAGCGGTGACCCCGAGCAGGCTTACTTCAGTGACGGGGTGACCGAGGACATCATTGGCGCCCTCGGCCGATTCGCCGATCTGCTCGTGGTATCGTGGAGCGCGGTCGCACCCTACCAGGACACCACCGCGAGCCCGGAGCAGCTGAGGCGTGAGCTTGGGGTGCGTTACCTGGTCACGGGCAGCGTGCACCGCGCCGATCAGCGGCTGCGTGTCAACGTGCAGCTTACCGACACTGAGCAGGGCACGCTCTTGTGGTCGGAGCGCTACGATCAGGACATCGATGACATCTTTGTGGTGCAGGACCAGATCACGCGCAGCGTGGCCGGCATGCTCGCGGCGGAGTTGGGCGAGGTCGAACGCGCCCGCGCCCTGACCACACCGACCGACAACCTTGACGCCTATGACTACCTGTTGCGCGGTCGCGCCTTTATCGAGCGGCTCGAACGGTCGAGCAATGCTGAGGCGCGGGAGATGTTCAAGCGCGCGATCGATCTCGATCCCGACTACGGCGCTGCTTGCACAGGACTTGCGGCCACCTATCTCGAGGCGGCCGAGCAAGGCTGGACGGAGTGGCCGCAACGTGCCGTGGCCGATGCGCACGACCTGCTGCAGAAGGCGCTGTTGATCGATCCATCCGACGCCGAGGCCCATGCGCTCCTGGCGAATGTCTACACCTACCAGCGACGTTACGACCTGGCGCTTACCGAGCTCGACCGGGCGCTTGCGCTCAACCCGAGCGATGCGGAAAGCCGGGCCCGGCAGGGCTGGGCAAGGCTTTCCTCGGGCCAGGTCGAGCAGGCGATCGAACTCGGTCACAGCAGCCTTGCGGTTCAATCCGCGCGGCCGGCCAGAGATGTTCGGCAATCTCGGGCTCGCGTACTACCTCCAGGGTCGCTACGACGCCGCCATCGCCATCCTCGAGCGCGGGCTCGGTCGTTTTCCCCAAGCGGAGTACGGCTTCGCCCAAATTGCACTGGCCGCGGCCTATGCGCAGGCGGGACGCAGCGAGGATGCTGCAAAAGCGGCCGAGGAGGTTCGGCGGCTGGCGCCGTTCTTCGAGATCGACGGGTTCACCGCGCTGTTTCGCGATCCCGAGCAGCAGGAGCACATCGCCGACGGCTTGCGCAAGGCAGGCTTCGAGTGATCAGGCTTCAAGCGTCGGCCATGACGAGCTCGAGGCCGGCCACCTCGAGCGCCAGGGCGTGCGCCGCCTCGCGGATCTCCTCGGCCAGGCCATCGTCCTCCAGCGTGCGGGCCAGCACCATGCCGCCGACACATAAGGTCGCCATCGCCAGCGCGGCCTGGCGTGGGTCGCGATCGGCCGGCTCGATCCCGGCCTCGAACAGGCCGACCATGCCTCTCAGCAGCGTCTCATAGGTGCGTCGCACCGTGGGGCCGGCGCGCGCGGCATCCGACGGCAGGGCGATCATCGGGCAATGCCGGTCGACGTCCTCGAGGTGCTGGCGCGACAGATAGGCGTTGACCAGCTGCAGGACGACCCGCCCGGCCGGCGCGGCGAAATCCATCGAGCCGCAGCCCGCATAGCCGGCGATCGCCTCGCTGTACAGCTCCTCCTTGTTGGCGAAGTGGTGATAGAAGCCGCCGCGGGTCAGGCCGGCGCTCGCCATGATCTGATCGATCGAGACCGCCTCGAAGCCGTGACGGTTGAACATGCGCCGGGCGCTCTCGACGATGCGTGCCCGGGTCTGCTCCTTGTGCTCGGGTGCATACGGCATGGTGCGCGTCCTCTCACGTCCCGATCAGCCCTCACTTCCCGATGAGCATAGGGCCGAGGCAAAATATGTTCTTGAACATATTTTGCCGGACGGCACTCTCACGCGCTCACCCAGGGGAGGTTCTGATGAAGCTCTACTATTTCGAGACACCGAACGCGCGCAAGACCTGCGCGGTCGCGCGCTACCTGAACGCGCCGGTGGAGTTTGTCCGGGTCGATCTGCCCAAGGGCGAGCACAAGACGCCGGCGTTTCTGGCGATCAATCCGAACGGCAAGGTGCCGGCGCTCGAGGACGGCGAGGTGCGGCTTTGGGAATCGATGGCCATCATGTGCTACCTGGCCGACCAGGCGGGCTCGGATCTGTGGCCCAAGGATGGACGCCAGATCGACGTCATCCGGTGGCTGAGCTGGGACGCCATGCACTTCTCGCGTCACACCGGCACCTTGTTCTTCCAGCGGGTCGTCAAGCCGCACTTCGGCCTGGGCGTGCCTGACCTTGCGGCGATCGACGAGGCCATGGGCTTCGTGCGGCAGTACGCCGGCATCCTGAACAGCCATCTGGACGGCCGGGCGCACCTGGTCGGTGACGGGCTCACGGTCGCCGATTTCGCGCTCGCGTCGTTCCTGCCGCACGCCCGGGAAGCGGGCATTCCGGTCGACGAGTTCCCCGAGATCAGCCGCTGGTATGGCCAGCTCGAGCAGCTGCCGGCCTGGCGCGAGCCGTTCCC
>CAVSVZ010000059.1:0-26795 GCA_963731495.1 uncultured Alphaproteobacteria bacterium | reverse complement strand
GCTGGTCATGGCGATCCTGCTGGCAGGCCTGCGCGGCGTTGACGAGGACATCTGGAAGGCGACCCGGGTCGACGGCATCCCGACCTGGCGGGTCTACCTCTCGATCGTGCTGCCCCTGCTGCGGCCGATGCTGGTCACCGCCACCGTCCTGCTCGCGGTCGCGGTGGTCAAGGTCTACGACCTCGTGGTCGCGATGACCGGCGGCGGTCCCGGCATCGCGTCCGAGATGCCGGCCAAGTTCGTCATGGACCACCTGTTCCAGCGGAACAATGTCGGCCTCGCCACCGCCTGCGCTTCGGTCATGCTGGTCACCGTCATCGCCGTGCTGGCGCCGTGGCTGTACGCACAATACGGGCCGACGGCCCGGCGGCGGGCGTGATGGCCGCCGTCATCGAGCCCACCGGTCGCCGCCCCCGCCACGTGACGTGGGGCCGGATCGGCGTCTACGCCTTCCTGACCGTCTCGGCGCTGTTCTTCCTGCTGCCGCTCTGGATCATGCTGCTGACGTCGGTCAAGACCATGGACGAGATCCGGCTCGGCAATCTCCTGTCCCTGCCGACCGCGTTCACGATCCAGCCCTGGATCGCCGCCTGGTCGCAAGCGTGCACCGGCCTGCAGTGCGAGGGCCTGAGCGTCGGCTTTTGGAACTCGATCCGGATCCTGATCCCCTCGGTGATCCTGTCGATCCTGATCGGCGCGCTCAACGGCTACGCGCTCTGCTTCTGGCGGGTGCGCGGCGCCGACCTCCTGTTCGCCGTCCTGCTGGTCGGCGCCTTCATTCCCTACCAGGTGTTCCTCTATCCGCTGGTCCGGCTGTTCTCGACCATCGGCATCTACGATTTGCTGGCCGGCATCGTCACCGTCCACATCATCTTCGGCATGCCGATCATGACGCTGCTGTTCCGCAATTTTTATTCGTCCTTGCCGCAGGAGCTGTTCAATGCGGCCCGGGTCGACGGCGGCGGCTTCCTGACCATCTTCTGGCGCGTGATGCTGCCGATGTCGACGCCGATGCTGATCGTCGCCGTCATCCTGCAGGTCACCGGGATCTGGAACGACTTCATCCTCGGCCTGACCTTCGCCGGGCGCGAGAACCTGCCGATGACCGTTCAGCTCAACAACATCGTCAACTCGACCCAGGGCGAGCGCGCCTACAACGTCGACATGGCGGCGACCATGCTGGCCGGGCTGGTGCCGCTGGTGGTCTATTTCGTGTCCGGACGCTGGTTCGTGCGCGGCATCGCCGCGGGCGCGGTCAAGGGCTGAGGTGCCGTGGGCGCGGTCTCGGTGCGCGATGTCTCGGTCGCTTTCGGCAGCGTGCGGGTGTTCGACGGCCTCGACCTCGACGTCGAGCAGGGCGAGTTCATCGTGCTGCTCGGCCCGTCGGGCTGCGGCAAGTCGACCCTGCTGAACGCGATCGCCGGCCTGCTCGAGGTCGACAAGGGCCAGATCTGGATCGGCGATCGCAACGTCACCTGGGAAGAGCCCAAGGACCGCGGCATCGCCATGGTGTTCCAGTCCTATGCGCTGTACCCGCGCATGAGCGTGCGCCAGAAC
Source organism: uncultured Alphaproteobacteria bacterium (assembly GCA_963731495.1). GTDB lineage: Bacteria > Pseudomonadota > Alphaproteobacteria > Geminicoccales > Geminicoccaceae > DASUGG01. Next base: position 25,238 of record CAVSVZ010000059.1, on the reverse strand, counting down.
ATGTCGTTCGGCCTCAAGATGGCCAGGACCCCCAAGCCCGAGATCGAGCGGCGCGTCGCCGAGGCGGCCGCCCTGCTGCAGATCGAGCCGCTGCTCGACCGCCGGCCCGACCAGCTGTCCGGCGGCCAGCGTCAGCGGGTCGCAATCGGCCGGGCGCTGGTGCGTGATGCCGCCGTGTTCCTGTTCGACGAGCCGCTGTCCAACCTCGACGCCCAGCTCAGAAGCGAGCTCAGGGTCGAGATCAAGCGCCTGCACCAGCGGCTCGGCTCGACCACCATGATCTATGTCACCCACGACCAGATCGAGGCGCTGACGCTCGCCGACCGGATCGCGGTGATGAAGGACCAGCGGATCCAGCAGCTCGGCACGCCGGGCGAGATCTACAGCCGTCCGGCCAACCTGTTCGTCGCCGGCTTCGTCGGCTCGCCGCGCATGAATTTTCTCGACGGCCGGCTCGAGCCGGACGGCAATGGCCTCGCCTTCGTCACCAAGCAACACCGGCTGGCGCTCGACGGCTATGCCTTCGACCGTCGGCCCGAGGCCGGCGCGCCGGCGACCCTGGGCGTCCGCCCGGAGCATCTGACCCCGGCCGAGACCGGCGACTGGCCGGGCTTCACGGTCGATATCGTGGAGCCGATGGGCGCCGACAATCTCCTGTGGTGCGGCGACGGCGAGACGTCGGTCGAGGTGCGCGTGCCGGGCGATCAGCAGATCGCCACCGGCACCCGGCTCGGCCTTGGCCTCGACCCGCAACGCATCTCGCTGTTCGCGCCCGACGGCGAGCGGCTCTGATCTGACCCAAGAAGGAACGGTGATGGCGGTCCCGGACGTCCTGTCGATCCAGCTCTACACCCTGCGCTCTCTGAACGATCTGGACCGCATCCTGGATGCGGTGGCGGAGGCGGGGTTCCGATATGTGGAGTGCATCGGCTCGCATCTCGATGACCCGGCCGACGACGAAAGCCAAGCTGGACGCGCGGGGCCTCAAGGTGTCGTCCAGCCATGTCGGCCTCGCGGCGCTGCGCGAGCGGCCGGAAGCCGTGGTCGACGCCTGCCGGACCATCGGCATCGACCAGCTGTTCATGCCCGCGGTGCCGCCCGACCGGCGCGCCATGGCCGCCGAGGGCTGGCGCGCGCTCGGCAAGGAGCTCGGCACGATGGCCGACCGGCTGCGCGCCCAGGGGATCGAGCTCGGCTATCACAACCACCATTGGGAGCTCGAGCCCAAGGAGGGTGGCAGGACGGCGCTGGAGCTGCTCTTCGAGGCGGCGGGCGGCAGTCCGCTGACCTGGCAGGTCGACGTGGCCTGGCTGGCGCGGGGCGGCGCCGATCCCGAACAATGGCTCGAGCGCTATCGCGATCGGGTCACCTCGGCGCATGTCAAGGACATCGCACCGGCCGGGCAGAACCAGGACGAGGACGGCTGGGCGGATGTCGGCTCGGGCGTGCTGGACTGGCGCGCGTTGTGGCGGGCCTGTCGCGAGGCTGGCGCCCGGTGGATGGTGGTCGAGCACGACAAGCCGAAGGACCCTGCGGCAAGCGCGCGCACGAGCTTCGCCTTCCTGCGCAAGATCGAGGACTGAGCCCGCCATGGAACCGACCACCATCGGCATGATCGGCTGCGGCAACATCAGCGATGCCTATCTCAAGGGGGCTGCGCGCTCGGCCCTGATCCGCATCAAGGCCTGCGCCGATCTGCTGCCCGAGGCGGCGCAGGCCAAGGCCGGCGAATACGGCATCGAGGCGGTGCCGGTCGACACGTTGCTGGCCGACCCGGAGATCGAGATCGTGATCAACCTGACCGTGCCGCTCGCGCACGGCCAGGTGAGCCGGCAGATCATCACCGCCGACAAGCACGTCTATTCGGAGAAGCCGCTGGCGGCGCGGTTCAGCGAGGGCCAGGCGCTGATGCTCGCCGCGGCCGGCCGAAGCGTGCGCGTGGGCTGCGCACCCGACACGTTCCTCGGCGGCGCGCATCAGGCCTGCCGCCGGGCGATCGATGCCGGCCGGATCGGTCGGCCGGTCGCTGGCGCCGCGGCGGTGCTGTCGCACGGCATGGAGCACTGGCACCCGAACCCCGAGTTCTTCTTCAAGCGCGGTGGCGGGCCGATTCACGACGTCGGACCCTACTATGTGACCCAGCTGGTCAACCTCCTGGGGCCTGTGGCCCGGGTCGCCGCCCAGGCCTCGACCGGCAGTCCGACCCGCACCGTGACCAGCGAGCCACGCAGCGGTCAGGTGATCGAGGTCGAGGTGCCGACCACCGTCAACGGCGTGCTGTCGTTCGCGAGCGGCGCCAACGTGTCGCTCAGCGCATCCTGGGACGTCTGGAAGCACCGGCGGTTGCCGTTCGAGATCTATGGCAGCGAGGGCAGCATGCTCGGTCCCGATCCGAATTTTTTCGGTGGCGAGCCGCTGATCGCGGAGCGGGACGCCGACTGGCAGCCGCTCGACATCTCGGCGCACCCGTTCGGCATGCCGAACCGCGCGCTGCGCAGTGGCGCCGAGGTCGCCGACTACCGGATCATCGGACTGCTCGACATGGCGGCCGCGATCCGGCAGGGCAGGCCGCATCGCGCGAACGGCGATCTCGCGCTGCACGTGCTGGAGGTCTTGGACGCATTCGAGCGCTCGTCGGTCGAGGGGCACCACGTCATGATCGAGACCCCGTGCGATCGCCCGGAGCCACTGCCGCTCGGCACAGGCGACGAGGTGTTCCTCCACTGAGCCGTCGATGACGCCGACAGGCAAACGCTTGCATGACGGGTCCCGCCACCTGACGCAGCAGGACCATCGCTATGGGCGGTCCAGCCTCAGACCGTCAACGACATGGGCGCCAAGCTCAAGCAGACCTTGGAGGCGCTGGTGGGCGCCAAGGACGAAGCCGAAGAGGTGAACAAGGCCAAGTCGGAGTTCCTGGCCAATATGAGCCACGAGCTGCGGACGCCCATGAATGCGATCATCGGCTTCACCAGGCTGGTCATGCGGCGCGCCGGGGACGTGCCGCCCGAGCAGCAAGATTTTGGCTAGCGCCAACCACCTGCTGTCGCTGATCAACAACGTCCTCGATCTGGCCAAGATCGAGGCCCGGCGCATGGATGTCGCGTCGGTCGAGTCCAGCTGCAGCCGCTGGTCGACGAGTGCCTGCGCACGGTCGAGCCGATGATCAAGAGCGACCAGGTGCGCATGGTCGAACCAAGTCGCGCCCGATCTGCCGACTGGTACTCGCGATCAACGACGGTCCGAATACCATCGTCCTGCTGCAAGAGAACCTGACCGACGCCGGCTATCACGTGGTTGGTGCGGCTGATGCGGGACAGGGCCTCGAGAAGGCGCGCGCGCTGCGGCCCGCCGTGATCATCCTCGACATCGTCATGCCGGACACGGACGGCTGGCAGGTGCTGCACCAGCTGAAAACCGATCCCGCGACGCGCGACATCCCTGTGGTGGTCCTGACCGTGGTCGATCAGGCCAAGCTCGGCCTTGGCCTCGGCGCAGCAGAATACATCGTCAAGCCGTTCGAACGGGACGCCTTGGTGGCGACCCTGGCGCAGGTTGCGAAGCCGGACGGCTCCCTCCCAGGGCCTCGCCTGATGCGTTCCATAGCGTCCTGATTGCGAGCGGCCCGGCCCTGCCGGCGGTCGCTCAACGGTAAGCGTCTGCCCGCACGCAGTGGCGACGAAGCGCGTCGAAATCGCGGATCGCAACCCGCCTGCCCTGGCTCTCGACGCCCAGCGGCCGCAGCTTGGCGAGGGCCCGGGAGAGCGTCTCGGGCTGCATGCCGAGCCTGGCCGCGATCAGGCCCTTGTCATAGGGCAGCTGGACGATCGCGCTCGTGGCGCCATCACCCGCCAGCTTGAGCAGGAACTCCGCCAGCCGCTCGGTCGACGAGCGCACCGTCAGCTGCTCGACCTGTCCGACCAGGCGGCGCAGATGCACGGCCATCGACGCCATCATCTTGAAGCAGAGCTCGTTGTCATGTTCGAGCGCGCGGCGGAAGGGCTCAGCCGGGATCACCAGCAGCCGGGAGTCGTCGAGCACAGCACCGTTGACCGGGAAGGTGCCACCGAGAAACATGACCGCTTCGGCGAACAATTCGCCGCGCGCGAACAAGGCGATCACGCTCTCGCGGCCATCGGGCGTCTGCCGGTAGAGCTGCACCCAGCCGTCGAGCACAATGTAGAACTGCTGCGCCGGGTCACCCTCGGCGAACAGCAGGGCGTTGCGGGCAAAGGTTCGCACCTTGGCCTCGGCCAGCAGGGCGGCCAGGCTGCTCGTCCCGAGCCCGGCGAACAGCGGCACGCGCGTGATGGCGACCACATCTCGATCATCGAGTCCGAGACGCCGCGCCAGCTGCTCCAGCCCGGCCCACTGTTCGACGCGCTGTGCGCTGCTCGTGCCCATTCGCTTCGCGGCAGAAGTTAGGTCTCTGTCGAGCCTGTTGGCCTCGAAGGTGACGGCAGCACGAACGCGCGGCCAGCGCAAGCCTCTCGATTGCGGGCGGCGGTGAATGCCGATCAGATGCCGTGCCATTGACGGCTACCATCGGCTGCGACCAGCAGGGCCCTGGTTCCTGTCCTGCGCAGCAGCGATGGCGCGGCTGCCGGTGGCAGGATCGCAAGCGCTGTGGCCAGACCATCGGCCAGCATCGCGCGGGGAGCTACCACCGTGACGCCGGCCCAAGCGCTCGCGCTCCTGCCGGTCGTCGGATCGAGCAGGTGATGGTGACGGCCGGTGCGATCGAAAGGGGTCGCCAAGCCGCTCGAGGTCGCGATCGCGCTGTTCTCGGCATCGAAGGCCTCGATCAGCCGCTCGGGCGTGCGAGGGTCGGGAATGCCGATCCGCCACCGCCTGCCGTCCGCGGGCGGATTGCCGGCAAACGTCTCGCCGAGTTGCACCAGCACGCTGGAAAAGCCCGCATCCCGCAAGAGATCGGCTACCCGATCGGTGATGTAGCCTTGGGCGATGCCGTTCAGGGTTGCGGCCATGCCGGGCCGGGTGAAGGCCACGCGGGCCCCCTCGATCTCCAGCCGGCGATAGTCGACCAGGCCCTGCGCTGCCTCGATCTCGCGGGCGTCCGGACCTGCGTCATCGCCTGGATTTCGTGCGAAATGTGCGCGATAGAGGCGCCACAAAGGCTGCACCGTCGCGTCGAAAGCGCCGCCACTCGACGCGGCGATGCGTCGGCTCTCGGACAGCACGACGCGTAAATCGGTCGAGGCCGCCTCGAGGCGCCCCTCGCGGTTGAGCATCGCCAGCTCCGAGCCCGGCAGATGCAAGGAGAAGATCTTCTCCAGCCGCCAGATCTCGTCCAGGCAACGCGCGAGCACGCGTCTGGTTGCACGGCGGTCCGGGTGGGCGAGCAGCAGGCTCGCCTTGGCGCCGAGCGCCTGGCCATGCCATGCGTGCACCGGCACGCTTGCCCTGGCGCGCGGCAGCAATGTCATGCCGGCGGCCGCCGCGATCACGGTCAGCGCGCGACGCCGCTTCATGGCTCCTCCCGTGCGCGGGCCAGCATCTCGGCGCGCTTCTCGCGCCGCTTGCGCCGCTCGATCATCGGCGGGCAGACCCGGGCGTCGTAGTAGTTGACCTGGCAGGTCAGGCAGTAGATGCACTCGTTCGGATTGATCCGGCCATCGGGATGGATCGCCTGCACCGGGCACTCGACCGCGCAGATCTGGCAGGGCCGGGCACACTGGTGATGGCGCTTCAGCCATTCGAACTGGCGGATCTTGGCGGGGATCGCGAAGGCCGCGCCGAGCGGGCAGAGATAGCGGCAGAATGCCCGCTCGACGAACAGGCCGATGCCGAGCAGGCCGAGCGCATAGACCACGAACGGCCAGGTCCGCACGAAATCCAGCACGATTGCGGTCTTGAACGGCTCGACCTCGGCCAGGCGCACGGCAAGCGTCATCGGGCCCAGCGACAGCGCGAACAGGCCGAGGAAGACCACGTATTTGACCGGCCACATGCGCTCGTGCAGCGTGAACGGCAGCCGGTACTGCGGCAGGCGCAGACGCCTGGCCGCCTTGTTGGAAAGCTCCTGCAGGGCGCCGAACGGGCACAGCCAGCCGCAGAACACGCCGCGCCCCCAGAACAGCAGCGCGACCGCGACATAGCTCCACAGGATGAACATCAGTGGCTCGAGCAGGAAGGTGTCCCACACAAAGCCCGTGCGCAGCGCGTCGGCAAAGGTCAGGACATTGATCACCGAGAGCTGCGCGGCGGCATACCAGCCAAGCCAGAACAGGGTAAAAGACAGAAAGCCGAGCCGCAGCCACCGCCACAGCCGCCGGCGCCGGACGATGCTGTCCTGGAACACCAGGATGCCGGTCAGCACGAGCAGGGCCACGCCCAAGATAGCGATGTCGACCGTGCGCTCGACCCAGACCTGCTGCCAGAGTGGCCCGGCCCGCTGCGCGACCGGCTTGGCCGGCTCGACAATGTAACGTGCGGGCAGCGCGTATGCCTCCGCAAAGCTCACATAGGCAGGTTCGCCGGCATCGTCTCGCCCCTCGACCAGCAGCTCCAGGCGCCAGGGTTTTTCCGGCAGGAAGCCGCTGTCCTTGGGTAGGGTGAACAGCGCAAGCTCGCGCAGCTCGGGCGCGCCATCGATCGCAAGCCTCTCGACCCGCCGGTGCTGTTGCGCGGTCAGCGGGAAGGTGCGATCGTCCTGGACCAGCTGGATGCGATCGAACGTGCCATCGCGCCGCCACGCGGTGCCCTTGAACGAGTACAGGCCGCGCCCGCCGATGAAGATCAGCTGATCGCCCTCGGCAAGATCGCCCATCGCCTCGCTGTACGGCCGCTCGCCCAGAAGGTTGCGGCCAATGCGGGCAGGCGTTGCGAGCCCGAAGAACAGCTCGGCCAGCGTCGCGTCCGGCTCGGGCTCGGCACCCGCGGGAAAAAGCCGGGCGTTCCGTTTCGCGAGCGCAGCCTGGGCCTCGCCCGCGCTCACGCGCAGTTTCGCCAGCGAGCCGTCCTCGAGCAGCGAAGCCCAGCCCAGCGGCTCAAAGGTCGAGAGGTCGATCCGTGCCTGGCCGAACAGGCCGCGGGCGCGGGCGACATCGCGTGCAGCCCGAATGATCACATCGTTGATCACGGTCGAGGAGATGGTGGCCCCGCTCACCGCATCGACCTGGCCCGGGCCCGGCGTGGCCCGCGTCACCTCGACCGGCTCGCGGATGTCCATGCCGCGGTATTGCGCGACGAACGCCTCCAGATCCTCGGGCGACACCCCGATCACCAGGATCGGCTCGTGCTGCTCGAGGATCGTGGCGCCGGTGATCCGGCCATCGAGGTCGATGCCGACCAGGACATCGAGGGGCTTGCCGGAGTAGCCGACCGACTGCACGACCTCGCGCGTCTGAAAGACGTAGCCGATCAGTTTGCCACCCTGATATGCGGGTGCCGCCGCTGGTTGACCCTCGATCGGGCCGAAAGTCTCCGCCGCAGGAAAGACGCTGCGGTAAGCCTCCGGGCTGGCCGGCCCGGCCGCCAAGGCACGTCCAACCTCGATGAGGCTGCACAGAACCACCCACGGCCATCGCGACCAGCGCAATGCTTCCCCTTTTTCGCGACCTCACCAATTTGTCGAGTTTAGGCAGCCGGCCGCAGCTGTCCTTGACCAAGCTCAAGGGGTCACCGGCCAACGCCCTTTCAGGCGCGCGGCCTGAGCCTCTTCTCGCTAATGCGGCACCTCTCCCGGATTGGCGTTTTCGGAAAATGTCACCCCATGATCAGGGTAGGTTGACGATCTCGATCCAGTTTGCGCCCGCATCCACCGGATAGCGGCCGACCTCGCTGAGCGCACCGTTGTCCTGGTCGATCGCGTAGACCGACAGCTTGTCGGACTTTTCGCCGGAGGCGATCAGGAAACGGCCAGTTGGATCGATCCGGATGCCGCGCGGCTGCTTTTCCGTCGGAACGCTTGTGACGTAGGTAAGCGCGCCACTGTCGGGCGCGACCGTGAAGAGTGCGATCGTGCTCGTCGTGCGTTCGGTCGCGTACAGGAACTTGCCGTTCGGCGTCATGCCGATGTCGGCGGCCCAGACCTTCGGCGCGGGGGCGGCCGCCGGCGCGGCTGCCGCTGCCGGGCGCGGCGGCGCGTTGAAGGCGGGCGGCGGCGGCGGGGCGACTCCGGGCTCGAGATTGGCGCCGGGCGGAACAGCCGACGCCGTGTCCCTTTCCGTCAGCGTGCCCTTGGCGGGGTCGAGGGTGTAATGGATGACGTCCCCCGTCAGTTCCGCGACGACGTAGAGGGATTTGTTGTCGGGCGAAACGACGATATGGCGCGGCCCCTGACCGGCTTTGGTCTTCACCATCGGCGGATCGTTGGGCTCCAGCATGCCCGTTTCGGAGTTGAGCACGAACTGAAGCACTGCGTCGGAGCCGAGATTGGTCACGAACACGTACTTGCCTGTCTGGTCGCTGACAATGGAATGGGCGTTGCGGCCGGTCAGGATCATCTGCTTGACGCCGTCCTTGACGAGACCGTCCGCGCCGACCGGCAGGGAAGCGATTTTGTTGCCGCCGTAGGAGGCGAAGAACAGAAGCCGTCCCGACTTCTCGGTCGACACATAGGGCATGCTGTCGGGAAGTGCGGCGACAGCCTTTTCAGTCAGCGCGCCGCTCGACGCATCGATCGCGTAGGTCAGGACCCTGTAGGGCTGCGAGCGCACCACCGCATAGAGATGAGCTTTGTCGGGGCTGACCGCCATGGGCATGACCGACTTGCCGGCCTCCGCATGTTCAAGCGGTGTCAGTGCCCCGGTTGCTTCGTCCATGCCGTAGGCATCGACCTTTCCGTCGACCGCGGCCGAGACATAGACGAAGGTTTTCGCCGCGGCACCCGAAACCGCCGCCAGTCCGCCAAGCGTGACAGCCAAGGAAACGGTCACTGCGCCAACCAACCTGTGCATTTGCTCCCCTCCTCCTCTGACCCATGCATGCTTGCAACTCCTGCCCGCTTTCCATGAGGGCGTGTCGCGAAGGTGGTGGAAATTGGGCGACGTGGCTCTGAGAGCATGGTTGTCGCGTCGAGGCGGCGAGGTCAAGGTCGGTAGATGAGCTTTCGAGGGGCTGCCAGCCGTTGACGCGTCGCATGGTGATCTAACTCACCCCAATCCACGGCGATGAGATGCGAGCTGTCGCCGCTGAGCTCGCATCCAGCACCTCCGCGACAAGATCCGGCGAATCAAGAAGGAGGATCCGAACCTCTATCCGCTGTACTGACGATGCCGCTCGGGCCCGGCTGCATCCGCAGAAAGCGCGCCCGGCTTTGCGCCGACCTGCAACCTCGAGGGCACCGTCCGCAAAGCAGTACCATAGGGTGTCAGAAACATGTCCACCCTAGCCTGCCTGCCTCGCCGAAACGTCGCATGCTTGCCGTAGGTTATGCGGAAAGGCGCCACCGAAGTTGATTGGGGATGAGCTGATGCGTTGTTCTACGGGTCGATTGCTCGGTCTAGCCGCGGTCCTCGTGATCGGGCTCACCTGCTTTGAAGCCGCATGGGCTGCGGAGGGCTCGGATGGCCACCGACACCGAACCGGCCGGGGCCGGACGCCGCAGGTTATCTTCTCGACCGACGTGGCGATCGGGCTGATCGATACCATGGCGGCAAGAGCCTGAGCCCGGTCGACTTCGACGCCGACCACGGCTACACGACCGATGCGGACGTCGCGCCGCAGGACATGGACGACGGCCTGGCGCTGGCCATGGCGCTCAATCTCGACGCCGCGGGCTTGCTCGACGTCCTGGCGATCGCCCCGACCTACGGCAATGCGACCCTGCCCGCAGAGATGTTGGTGGCACGCCAGATCACCCGGGTGCTGAAAGGCAGAGAGGACATCCCGATCGTGCCCGGCGCCACCAGCCCTGCCAGCCAGACCCTGCACCCGACACCGACCTGGTTCGATGGGCGGACCGTCACCGTCGAGGGGCGCGCGGGCTCGTTCGCCGCGTCCTGTGCCAACCAGGGCGTCGCGTTGATGCGCGAGCACCTCCGCGAGGCGTCCGGTCGGGTCACGCTGCTCGCGATCGGGCCGCTGACCGATGTCGCCTGTCTGCTCAACACGGCGCCGCGGCGCGTGCTGCGCAAGATCCGGGAGATCATCGCGATCGTCTCGCGGGTCGAGGGCGAGTTTTTGGAGGTCAACGGCAAGATCGTGAACGATTTCAACTTCCGCATGGACCCGGTGGGCGGCACGCTACTGCTCGGCGCGCGTGCCGCCGCGCATGTCCCGATCCGTCTCATGTCCTTCCAGCTCACCGGCCAGACCTCGCAGGCGGATGACGTGATCGCGTTCGATGCCGCCACCTACCCCGGCCGGCAGCCGCCGACGGCCGCGTCCGAAGCCAGTTTCCACTGGCTGCTCGAGGCGGCGGTGCCACGCAACGACTACTGGAGCGGGATCTTCGGCACACCCGAGGGCCCGTTCGACCAATACGCCCTGGTGGCGGCGATCCAGCCCGAGCTGTTCGACTGCCAGACGGGCCTGGCCTACGTCCGACAGTGTCCCTACCCGGCGTGGAGCCCGGACTACCCGACCGATGCGGACGGCAACCCGACCGAACAGCCCTACAACGCGCCGGACAACCCGTGCGTCGACCATGGCACGGCCAACGGCAGTGCCCTGTCGCAGGTCCCGGCGGAGCTGGTCGTCACCCTCGATCGCAATGATTCCGGCCCCCTGGTCCGGGGGACCACCGGGATCGACGGCAACATCCCGGCGCTGGGAGTGCCTGCCCGGCCGGTCACGGTCTGCACCGACTTTGCGAGCGAGCGCGCCCGTCAGGGGTTCGAGGATTTTCTGAAGAAGTGGACCTGGTAGGCTAAACGGGGGAGAGCGCGCAAAGACCGGGCAACTCTTCAACGCCCGGGCCGAGCTCACGGTCGACGCGGTACCAGTTCCGTCTTCCGCAAGCCGATATCTTCCCTGCCGCTCCCCTCTTGACGGCGGTCAAGGCAGTGGCGCCACGGCGCCGCTAACAAGAAAGCGGGAAAAACGGGGAGATGGGTCATGCGGACATCGGTCGCGCGCACGGCGCTCGGTCTGGCAATCGCCACGACGATGACCTGGGGCCACGCTGGCCTGGCGCAGCAGCCCAAGCCGGAAGACATTAAGAAGCATGCGACCACGCCCGCCGAGCGTTACGAGCCGAGCCTGGACGTGCTGAAGGATGCGCCGGTCGAGGCGCCCGGCGAGAAGCCCGGCATTCCGGGCCTGACCCAGGCCGAGTTCGACCAGGCTAGTCAGATCTACTTCCAGCGCTGTGCCGGCTGCCACGGCGTGCTCCGCAAGGGTGCCACAGGCAAGCCGTTGACGCCCGATCTGACCCGCGAGCTCGGCTACGACTATCTGAACGCCTTCATCACCTATGGCTCCCCGGCCGGCATGCCGAACTGGGGCACTTCCGGCGATCTGTCCGAAGCGCAGGTCGACCTGATGGCGCGCTATCTCCTGAACGACGTCGCGACGCCGCCGGAGTTCGGCCTCGAGCAGATGAAGGAGACCTGGGTCGTGCACGTCCCGGTCGACCAGCGGCCGACCTCGCCGCAGAATGATCTGGACATCGACAATCTGTTCTCGGTGACATTGCGCGACGCCGGCAAGGTCGCGCTGATCGACGGCGACAGCTACGAGATCGTCAACATCATCGATGCCGGCTATGCCGTGCACATCTCGCGCGTCTCGGCGTCCGGCCGCTATCTGTTCACGATCGGGCGCGACGCCAAGATCAACCTGATCGACCTCTGGATGGACCCGCCGCAGACCGTGGCCGAGATCAAGATCGGGCTCGAGGCGCGCTCGGTCGAGACCTCGAAGTACAAAGGCTGGGAGGACAAATATGCGGTCGCCGGCGCCTACTGGCCGCCGCAATACGTGCTGATGGACGGCGCCACGCTCGAGCCGCTGAGAGTGGTCTCGACCCGCAGCATGACCGTCGACACGCAGGAGTATCACCCGGAGCCGCGGGTCGCCTCGATCGTCGCCTCGCACTACCGCCCGGAGTTCATCGTCAACGTCAAGGAGACCGGGCACACCCTGCTGGTGAACTACGAGGACCTCGACAACCTGACGGTCACCGACATCGGCACCGAGCGCTTCTTGCACGACGGTGGCTTCGATTCGACCGGGCGCTATTTCCTGGTCGCCGCCAATGCGCGCCATAAGATCGCGGTGATCGACACCAAGGAGGATCGGCTCGTAGCGCTGATCGAGAGCGAGGGCCTGACGCCGCATCCGGGCAGGGGTGCCAACTTCGTGCATCCCGAGTTCGGCCCGGTCTGGGCGACCAGCCATCTCGGCAGCGAGACCATCAGCCTGATCGGCACCGATCCGGAAGGGCACCCGGACTACGCCTGGAAGGTGGTGCAGACCCTCGAAGGCCAGGGCGGCGGCTCGCTGTTCATCAAGACCCACCCGAACTCCAACCACATCTACGTCGATACGCCGCTCAATCCGGAGCCGGAAATCGCATCGTCGGTCGCGGTGTTCGAGATCGACGACCTCGAGGAGGACGAAGACGAGGACGGGTCCGAATACGAGGTACTGCCGATCGGCGAGTGGGCCGGCATTGAGGAGGGCCAGCGGCGCGTGGTCCAGCCCGAGTTCAACAAGGAAGGCACCGAGGTCTGGTTCTCGGTCTGGAACGCGCAGGATCAGCCCTCGGCGATCGTGATCGTCGACGACAAGACCCTGCAGCCCAAGCATGTGATCAAGGGCCCGGACATCGTCACGCCGACCGGCAAGTTCAACGTCTACAACACGCGCAACGACATCTACTGAGCCGGGTGGAAGCAGGAAGCGCCATGCGCGGGGCGGACCCCTGGGTCTATCTGGTCGGCGCCGGGCCGGGCGATCCGGAGCTGCTCACGGTCAAGGCCACCCGCGTTCTCGGGCGGGCCGATGCCGTGGTGTTCGACCGGCTGGTCGGCGCGCGGATCATGGACCTGGTGCCGACCGGCGCCATGCGGGTCTATGTCGGCAAGGCGAACCAGGCGCATCATCTCAGCCAGGACGAGATCAACGACCTCTTGGTGCGTCTCGCCCGGCCCGGCCGGGTGGTCGTGCGGCTCAAAGGCGGCGATCCGTTCATCTTCGGCCGCGGCAGCGAGGAAGCTGCTTATCTGGCGCGCCACGACGTGCCGTTCGAGGTGATCCCGGGCATCACCGCGGCCTCGGGCTGCGCCGCGGCCGCCGGCATTCCGTTGACCCATCGTGGCCTCGCGAGCGGCGTGCGGTTCCTGACCGGCCACTGCCGGGCGGGCGCCGGACTGGACCTCAACTGGGCGAGCCTGGCCGACCCGGACACCACGCTGGTGGTCTATATGGGCCTCGCCAATCTGGGCGAGATCGCCGGCCGCCTGATCGCGGCCGGGCTGCCCCCTGACACGCCGGCTGCCGCGATCGCCAGCGGTACCACCGAGCAGCAGCGACTGTGCCGCTCGCACCTGGCCGATCTGGCGGTACAGGTCGCCGAGCACGAGCTCGAGGCGCCGGTGTTGGTCGTGATCGGCAAGGTGGTCGACGCGCTGCCGTCCTGGCGCTTCGCCGAGGGCGCCTTGCCGGAAGGCCAGGTCGGCTATGGTTGAGCTGCGCACGCTCGTGGCCGCTGCTGGTGGTCGGTCTGGTGAGCGCGAGCGCGCAGGCCGAGCCGCCGCAGGGGCGCCAGGACCAGCTGCTCTATCGCCTGCGCCAGGACTGCGGCTCCTGCCATGGCATGACCCTGAAGGGCGGGCTCGGGCCGCCGCTGCTGCCGGCGGCGATCGCCGGCAAGGACGATGACGCGCTGATCGAGGTGATCCTGCACGGGGTCGCCGGCACGCCGATGCCGCCCTGGGATTTCGAGATCAGCCGCGACGAGGCGGCCTGGCTGGTGCGTCGTCTGAAGGAGGGGCTGGATGAGGGCTAGCTGGATCATCGCCGCGGCCCTGCTCGTCCTGGCCAGTCCGGCACTCGGCTGCCAGCTCGGCGGCCTGCGCGGCACCGGCGATCTCGGCCTGGTGGTCGAGCGCGAGGCGGGCCGGGTCCAGGTGATCGAGACCTCGGGCGATACCAGCCTGTGCACGATCGAGGGGCTGGGTGATCTGTCGCACGCCTCGATCACCTACAGCCGGGATGGTCGCTACGGCTATGTGTTCGGGCGCGACGGCGGGCTCAGCAAGGTCGACCTTTTGACCGGTGAGCTGGTCAAGCGGATCGTCCAGGCCGGCAATGCGATCGGCGGCGCGATCTCCCAGGACGGGCGCCTCGTGGCTGTCTCCAACTACGATCCGGGCGGCGTTCGCGTGTTCGATGCCGATACGCTGGCGCCGGTCGCCGACATCCCGGCGACCTATGGCGCGGATGGTGCACGCTCCAAGGTCGTCGGCTTGGTCGACGCGCCGGACCAGCGCTTCGTGTTCAGCCTGTACGATGCCGGCGAGATCTGGGTCGCCGATCTGAGCGATCCGGCAAGCCCGCAGGTCCGCAAGTTTAGGGAGGTCGGCGACCAGCCTTATGACGGCCTGATCACGCCAGATGGCCGCTACTACCTGGCCGGGCTGTTCGGCGAAGACGGCGTGGCGCTGCTGGATCTGTGGGACCTGGACAAGGGCGTGCAGCGCATCCTGGATGGCTACGGCCACGGCGAGGAGCCGCTGCCGGTCTACAAGATGCCGCATCTCGAGGGCTGGGCGAGCGCTGGCGACGTGCTGTTCCTGCCTGCCGTGGGCCGTCACGAGCTGCTGGTGGTCGACCGGCGGACCTGGCAGGAGGTGGACCGCATTGCCGTGCACGGCCAGCCGGTGTTCGCCGAGGCGCGGCCCGACGGCCGGCAGGTCTGGGTGAATTTTGCGCACCCTCTGAACGACGTCGTGCAGGTGATCGACGTGCCGAGCCGCAAGATCGTGCGCACGCTGCGGCCGGGCCCGGCCGTGTTGCACCTGGAGTTCACGCCGCGCGGCGAGCAGGTCTGGCTGTCGGTGCGCGACGAGGACCGGGTCGAGGTCTACGACACGCGCACCTTGGAGCGCGTGGCCACCCTGCCGGCCGACAAGCCGAGCGGCATCTTTCTGGCGGCCCGCGCCGATCGGATCGGGCTGTGATGGCCGCGCAGCCGCATTTTGCCGATGGCTTGGGCCGCGCCTTGCTGGACGGTTTCCAGCGCGATCTGCCGCTGGTGCCGCGACCCTTTGCCGGGATCGCCGAGCGCCTCGGCACCGACGAGGCGACGGTGATCGACCTGCTGCGCCGGTTGGTGGAGGAAGGTGTGGTCAGCCGGGTCGGCCCAGTGCTGGCGCCGCATCGCGCCGGCTGCAGCACGCTCGCCGCCATGGCGGTACCGGACGAGCGCCTGGAGGAGATCGCAGGCCTGGTCAGCGGCTACGACGAGGTCAACCACAACTACCAGCGTGAGCACCGCTGGAATCTCTGGTTCGTGCTCACGGCGGCCGATCGTGCGCAGCTCGATGCCGTGCTCGATGAGATCCGTGCGCGCACCGGCCTCGCGGTGCTCGATCTGCCGCTGCTCGAAGCCTTCCGGCTCGATCTCGGGTTCCCGCTGCAATGGAGCTGAGCGCGCTCGATCGCCGGCTGATCGCAGCGGTCCAGGACGGGCTGCCGCTGGCGCCGCGCCCGTTCGCGGCGATCGGAAGCGAGCTTGGTCTGGCCGAGGATCAGGTGATCGAGGCGCTGCGGCGTCTGCTCAGAGACGGCGTGATCAAGCGCATGGGCATCGTCGTGCGCCATCACGAGCTGGGCTACCGGGCCAATGCCATGGTGGTCTGGGACGTGCCCGATGCGCAGGTAGGCCTGGTCGGGCGACAGCTCGCGGCGCTGCCGTTCGTCACCTTGTGCTACCGCCGGCCGCGGCGCCTGCCGGACTGGCCCTACAACCTGTTCTGCATGATCCACGGCCGCGATCGAGTTTCGGTCGAAGGCCAGATCGAGAGCGCGAGCGAAGCGACGGGGCTTGCCGACCTGCCGCGCGCGGTGCTGTTCAGCCGGCGCCGCTTCAAGCAGCGCGGCGCACGCTACGCGGCAAAGCGCCTGGAGCTGGCGTGATGGACCTGATCGATCGCAAGCTGATCAACGCGCTCCACGGCGGTTTTCCGATCGCCGAGCGGCCCTATCGGGAGGTGGCGGCCAGGCTCGGCCTCGAGGAGATCCAGGTGATCGCGCGGCTCGAGCGGCTGCTGGACGAAGGTCTGCTTTCGCGCTTCGGGCCGATGTACGACGCCGAGCGCCTGGGTGGTGCGGTCACCCTCGCGGCAATGGCGGTGCCGGCCGAGCGCTTCGACGAGGTCGCCGAGATCGTCAACGCGTTCCCGGAGGTCGCGCACAATTACGAGCGCAGCCACGCGCTCAACATGTGGTTCGTGGTCGCGACCGAGCGGCCCGAGCAGATCGGCGGGGCCTTGCGCGCAATCGAGGCGGCGACCGGCCTCGAGGTACTCGACCTGCCCAAGCTCGAGGAGTTCTTCCTGGAATTGAGGCTGTCGGCATGAGCGCGCCGATCGATGCGGCCGACCGCGCGATCATCGAGGCGACCCAGGCCGGCCTGCCGCTCTGCCTGCGTCCCTATCACGCGATCGCCGAGCAGGTCGGGCTGTCGGCCGAGGAGGTGATGCAGCGCCTCAGGCGGATGCAGGCAGCCGGCATGGTGCGCCGGATCGGCGCCGTGCCCAACCACTACCGGCTCGGCTACCGGGCGAACGGCATGTCGGTCTGGGACCTGCCGGATGAGCAGGTCGCCGCGCTCGGCCGCAAGGTCGGCGCGCTGCCCTTCGTCAGCCACTGCTACCGGCGGCCGCGACGGCCGCCGCCTGGCCCTACAACCTGTTCGCGATGGTGCACGGCAAGAGCCGGGACGAGGTCGAGGACAAGGTTGCGCGGATCAAGGTGCTGCTCGGCGATGCCGTGTGCGCCTACGACGTGCTCTACAGCACGCGCATCCTGAAGAAGACCGGCCTGCGGCTCGCAGAGCGAGGTCACATGTTCCGTCTCAGCCAGTTCATGAAGGAGATCGTGCGGCCGACGCCGCCGCGGGCGAGAAAACCGCCCGGTCCGGTGGTCATCTGGAACCTGGTGCGGCGCTGCAATCTGAACTGCATCCACTGCTATTCGCTCTCGGCCGACGTCGACTTCCCGGGCGAGCTGTCGACCGCGGAAATCTTCGCGGTCATGGACGACCTGAAAGCGTTCGGCGTGCCGGTGCTGATCCTGTCGGGCGGCGAGCCTCTCCTGCGCAAGGACATCTTCGAGATCTCGGCGCGCACCAAGGCGATGGGTTTCTATACCGGCCTGTCAAGCAATGGCACGCTGATCGACGAGGCGGTGGCCGAGAAGATCGCGGCGGTCGGCTACGACTATGTCGGTATCAGCCTGGATGGCATCGGCGAGGTGCACGATCGCTTTCGCCGCCAGCCGGGCGGGTTCGAGGCGGCGTTGCGCGGCATGCGGCTTTGCCGGGGACACGGCATCAAGGTCGGCCTGCGCTTCACGATGACCGAGCGTAACGTCAATTCCCTTCCAGAGATGCTGGACCTGGTCGAGCGCGAGCGGATCGACAAGTTCTATCTCTCGCACCTGGTCTATGCCGGGCGCGGCAACCGCTACCGCGAGGACGACGCCTATCACGCGACCACGCGGCGCGCGATGGACCTGATCTTCGAGCGCTGCTGGGACTACGTCCGGCGCGACATCCACAAGGAGTTCGTGACCGGCAACAACGACGCCGACGGCGTCTACTTTCTGCTCTGGGTGCGCGAGCGTTTCCCCGAGATGGCTGCGCACATCCAGGCCAAGCTCCGGCTTTGGGGCGGCAACGCATCGGGCGTCAACGTCGCCAACATCGACAATCTGGGCGAGGTCCACCCCGACACCTTCTGGTGGCACTACAGCCTGGGCAATGTGCGCAACCGGCCGTTCTCGGAGATCTGGCAGGACACCTCCGATCCGATCATGGCCGGGCTCAAGGCGAGCCCGAGAAAAATCGGCGGGCGCTGCGGCGCGTGCGAGCATTTCGACATCTGCGGCGGCAACACGCGCGTGCGCGCCATGCAGCTTTGCGGCGACGCGTTCGCCGAGGACCCCGCCTGCTATCTGAGCGACCAGGAGATCGGCGTCGCCCCGGGGCCTCGTCTTGCCGTGACACCCTACCGGAAGCAGCGCCGTGTGGCGGCTTCTTAGCGGCCTTTTGATCGCGGGCTGGGGTTTCGCCGCCCAGGCAGAAGAGGCCGGCGCGCTCTACCGCACGCATTGCGCATCCTGTCACGGGGCCGAGCGGCTGGGCGGCGCGGGGCCGGCACTGATCCCGGAAAACCTCGGGCGCCTGAAGGTGGATGCCGCGGCCGAGGTCATCGCGAAGGGCCGAGCGCAGACCCAGATGCCTGCGTTCGGCGACGCGCTGGACGAAGCCCAGATCGCAAGTCTTGTGGATCTGATCTTCGCGCCGCTCGCCGAGAACCCGCAGTGGGGCCGGGACGAGATCGAGGCCTCGCGCGAGGTGCGGGTCGAGCCCTCGGCGCTGGTCGACGCCCCGCAATACCATGCCGATCCACTGAACCTGTTCGTGGTGGTCGAGAGCGGCGATCATCACGTGACCATCCTGGACGGCGACCGGTTCGAGCCGATCACGCGCTTTGCCAGCCGCTTTGCCCTGCATGGCGGCCCCAAATTCTCGCCGGACGGACGCTTCGTCTACTTCGCCTCGCGCGATGGCTGGATCACCAAGTACGATCTCTGGGGGCTCGAGGTGGTCGCCGAGGTGCGCGCCGGCATCAACGCGCGCAACGCGGCGATCTCGGACGATGGCACTGTGCTGGCCGTCGCCAATTATCTGCCGCACAGCCTGGTCCTGCTCGATGCGGGCGATCTCAGCCCGCTCGAGGTGATCGAGGCACGCGATCTGCACGGCAAGCAAAGCTCGCGGGTGAGCGCGGTCTATCAGGCGGCGCCGCGGAAAAGCTTCGTGGTCGCGCTGAAAGACATCCCGGAAGTCTGGGAGGTCTCCTATGACCCGGACGCGCCGCCGGTCACCGGCTTCGCGCACAGCTACGAGAAGGGCATGGTCGAGGCGCTCGCCACGCATGAGCGCTTTCCGATCCGGCGCATCGAGCTTTCCCAGCCGCTCGACGACTTCTTTTTCGGTCCGGACTATCGCTACCTCGTCGGCTCCGCGCGCGACGGCGACAAGGCGGTGGTCGTGCACCTGGACGTCCGCCGCGAGATCGCGGAGCTGCCGTTGCCCGGCCTGCCGCATCTCGGCTCCGGGATCAGCTGGATGCACGATGGCCACCGGGTCATGGCGACGCCGCATCTCAAGGAAGCCGCAGTCAGCGTCATCGATATGGATGACTGGCACGTCATCAAGCGGATCGAGACGCTGGGACCGGGCTTCTTCATGCGCAGCCACGAGAACAGCCGGTACGCCTGGGTCGACGTGTTCTTCGGCCCGGACAGCGATGCGGTCCACGTGATCGACAAGCAGACGCTCGAGATCGTCAAGACCCTGCGCCCGGCACCGGGCAAGACCGCGGCCCATGTCGAGTTCACCCATGACGGCCGCTACGCCCTGCTCAGCATCTGGGACATGGACGGCGCGATCGTCGTCTACGACGCCAACACCCTGGAAGAGGTCAAGCGGATCCCGATGGTCAAGCCGTCGGGCAAGTACAATGTCGGCAACAAGATCGAACGCTCCGAAGGCACCAGCCACTAGGATGGCCTGGCAGCCGGCCTGGCCGGACACGGCGCTGGTGCTGTGCGCGCACGGCATCCGGGGCCGTCCCGGCGCCGCCATCGAGCATGCAACACGACTTGAGGAGCGCGGTCTGTTCGCCGAGGTCCACGCGTGCGCCTACAGGGGCATGCCCGGTCTCGCCGAGACCCTCGCGGCCATACGCGCCCCAAACATCTGCCTGGCGCCGCTGCTGATGGCGGAAGGCTTCACCTTGCGCATGATGCTGCGCAAGGTGGGGCAGCATGATCGAGGCCGCCTTGCGGTGTGCCGGCCGATCGGCACCCATCCGGGGCTTGCCGAGGTGATGACGGACATGGCGCAAGGGGCCTGCGCGATACAGGACTGGGCGCCCCGGGAGACAGCGCTCCTGGTGGTCGGTCACGGCACGGTGCGCCATCCGGATTCCGGGCTGACCGCGCGGCGTCACGCAACGCAAATCGCGGCGACCATGACGTTCCGGGAGGTTGCGGTCGCCTTCCTCGACGAGCCGCCGGGAATCGATGAGGCGCTGGCCGGCCTTGCATCACCGCGCTGTGTCGTGGTCGGCCTGTTCATCGATAGGGGCGAGCACGGCGAGTCGGATATTCCGCGTGCGCTCGCCGCAGGCGATCATCCGGCGATCTATGCCGGGCCGGTCGGCAGCGATCCGCGCGTCACCGATCTGCTGCTGGAGCAGGTGCGAAGAGCTCTGTCGCCGCTCGCGGCCTGATCAGGCCCAAGCTTTCGAGCGGTGCTGCCAAAGGCGCTCGCCATGTCCTGCGCCTCGCTTTGGCTGGCTGCGCGGCGCAGCAGCATCAGGGCCATGGCGGTCGTGCCGATCACCGCGGCGACCGGGCCGGGCTCGCTCCATTCGCCGCGCCACAGCGCCGCCAGGCGCGCGGGCTCCAGCGGCTCGTTGCGCCAGGGATAAGGCTGCTCGGTCAAGGCCGGCCAGACCTGCTCGCCCGCCTCGCCCTGATCGACCGTCACCGCGCGGCAGGGCTTGTCGGGATTGCGCTGGCCCTCACCGCCGCCGCCCTTGAAGATCACGGCATGCGGCTGGTCGAGCAGCCGGGCCGCCTCCTGGTGCAGCGGCAGATAGGTCGGGTGGAACACGCCCTGGATCTGATGGGGTGCCGACAACGGGTTCAGCTCGCGCGCGACCGAATTGACCGGCGAGCGCAGACCGAGCAGCGGCCGCAGTGGAACAGCGCGTCCAGTGCCGGACAGAGCGTGCCAAGCGACAGATAGGCGAAGCCGGACGCGTCGAGCTGGTGCGTCGCATCGAGGAGCGAGGTGGCGGGCCTGATGCCGAGCGCCGCCAGCGTCTTGGGCGTGGTGGCCGGTCCCTCGCCCTCGATGCCGTGCATCAGCACGCGGACGCCCTGCCTCGCGAGCAGCAGAGCGGCGAGCACGAAATAGGGCAGCTGCTTGTGGCGATCGGCATAGGACGGCCAGTCGAGGTCGACCCTCAGGCCTGCGGGCCGGTCGATGCGGGCACGCGCGGCGCGCACGAAGCCGGCGAGCTCGGCCGGCGTCTCGGTGCGATAGCGCAGCACCAGAAGGAAGCCGCCGAGCTGCACGGGCTCGATCGCGCCGTCGAGGATCATGGTCATCGCCTGCTCGGCCTCGGCCTGGTCGAGCGGCCGCGACAGCGTCGAGCCTCGACCGATCGTGCGCAGATAGTGGGCGAACCGATGCGGCTCGGCGAACGCCGGCGCCGGGGTTTCGCGGCGCAGGGCCTGGACCGACATGGGGCTTCCCCTCGTTCAGACGCCGAGAGACAATATGCTCAAGGGTAGCAGCGAAGAACACGTATTGCTGGTGTGCCGGTGATCCTGTTCTGGGCGACCTATGAGCAACAGGGCAACACCATCGCGTTGTGGGCGGACGCCCATACCGATCGCTCCATCGGCCTTTTGGGTGGACGGTGGAAATCCCGGTCACCTGGTTCCAGGCATTCAATCCTTTCATGATCTTTGCGTTCACGCCGTTCATCGTGACCCTCTGGGCGCACCAGAGCCGGCGCGGTCGCGAGCCATCGACGCTCACCAAGATGGCGCTCGGCTGTTTTGGCGTCACCGGCGGCCTTGGTGGCCCTCCAGAACAGGTCGTGGAGCTCGGGGTACTCCTCGAGGTGCGGCGGCTTGAAGTAGTCGGTCCACAGGACCCACAGGTGGTGCTTGGCCAGGGTCCGCGCGCTGCTCCTTGATGTGGATGCACCGGATCCGGAAGGTCTCGTCGTCCGAGTCCTGGTACTTCTTGGCGATCTCGTGCACCGACTCGGCCTCGATGCGGGCCTGAGCGGGGTTGTAGACACCGCACATCAGGTCGCAGTGGGCCGACACCGTCTCGACCGGACGGAACGGGTTGAGCTGATCGATCCAGTTGCGCATGCGCATCCTGTCATGCTCCTCTCTGGGGGCGTTCGCGTCTCGTTCGCGACTGTAGTCAGGACGGACCGGCCCGTCCACCGCCGATCGTGAGGCTTCCCCCCCGATGCACCTCCCCGTCGCCCGCCCGACCCCGCGCCGTCGCGGCCTGCGTGCCGTGCTCGGTGTGCTCCGGCCTGGGTCGCGGCCTGGCTGACCAACCGCAGCCTGCGGCGCGTCGAGGGCCCCTCCATGCTGCCGTCGTTGTGGCCCGGCGACCTGCTGGTGACCGTGCCCGCCGGCTGGGTGACGCCCCGGCCGGGCGACGTGGTCGTGGCCGAGGTCGACGGCCGGCACGGTGACCAAGCGCCTGGCGGCCCGCCCCGGGGCCCAGGTCGAGCTGCGTGACGGGCACCTGCTGGTCGACGGCACCTGGTGGGCGTCGCCGGACGCCGTCACCGTCGAGGAGGACGCGCGGTTCGGCGGGGACGCCGACCAGGCCGTCCTGCTCGGCGACCACCGGGCGCGCTCCACCGACGCCCGCGCGACCGGTCCGGTCGCGGCCGACGCCATCGACCGCGTCGCCCTGGCGCGCGTGTCCCCCCCGGCCTGGCTACGGGGCCGCGCGACGCCCCGCGACGGGGCGCGGCCCCGGCCGGGGTCCGGGTCGTGGTGCTCGACCCCGACGACCGGGTGCTGCTGTTCCGGGTCACCGACGTGGACGGCAGCGGGGCGACCTGGTGGGAGGCCCCCGGCGGGGGACGCCTGCTCGGCGAGCCGCCGGCGGACGCGGTACGGCGGGAGCTCGCCGAGGAGGTCGGCGCGATCGGCGTGGACGCCGTGCCGCTCGGCGAGGTCCACGTGCGCCGCACCCGCCTCGGCGGCGCGGACCTGGAGAAGGTCGAGGACCTGTTCGCCGTCCGGCTCCCGGACGACCACGTCGACACCAGCGGGTGGACGACGGCCGAGGTCCGCGACATCGCCGAGGTGCGCTGGTGGGATCCCGGCGAGCTGGCGACGCTGGCGCCGGACGCCGTGGTCCCCGAGGGCTCGCGCGCCTGGCGGACCGGGCCCTCGGCTCCTCTGACGCCATCGGGCCGGGTGTCAACGGCCCGGTCGGGCCATGGTCGCGGGGTCCCGCCTGACTCCTCCGGGCAGTCCTTCGCCCGAGCAGGACCGGGGTCCTTTTCCTGCCGGGCGCGCCCGCGCATGCTGGGGGTGCGACGTGAGGATGGACGTGGCAGAGCCGGCCGACACGACGGCCACCCCGACGGCGACGATCGCCGGCGTTGGGGTCGGCTCACGTGCCCGGGGACCGGGCGTCGCGCGGGTCCTGCGGTGGGTCCGGATCGTCACCATCGGCATGCTCGTGCTGCTGGGCGCCACGATCTGGCAGGACGCCTGGCCGGTGCGCGGCATCGCCGTCGGCCCGGCGGTCGCCGTCATGGCGGCCTGGCTGCTGGCCACCAACGCCTGGTCCCTGCGGCACGACCACCGCCCCGGCCCCGATGTGGCGACCGACGTCGGGACCACCGTCGAGGTCGGCAGCGACGTCGCCCTCGCGCTGGCGATGACCGTGCTCGGCGGCCCCGTGGTCGCCGACACCCTGCCGCTGCTCGGCGTCCTCGTGGTGATCGAGGCGTCCGTCCGGCTGCGGCGGCGCCCCGCGGCGGCCGTCACCGCCGGCTACGTCCTCGTCAGCGTCCTGGCCATCACCCTGCGGTGGCCCGCCTGGGTCGGCTGGACCGGACGGGACCTGCTCGTCGACCTCCTGCCGGCCGTGATCGCGCTGCCGACCGCCCACCTGCTGGTCGCGCACCTGGCCACCGACCGGGCCGAGACCCGGGACGTGGCGCTCGGGCAGGCCCGCCGGCTGGCCCTGGTCGCCCGCGACCTGCGGGCCGCCAACACCCGGCTGGCCACGAGCAACGAGGAGCTGACCGCCTTCGCGGGGCGCCTCGCCCACGACCTGCGCAGCCCGCTCGGGACCGTGGTCACGGCACTGGAGACCCTGCAGCGTCCCGGAGCTCGAGCTGGACGACGACACCCGCGAGTTCCTGGTCCAGCAGTCGCTGCGGGCCGCCACGCGCTCCGTGGCCATCGGTCGGGGCGCTGCTCGACCACGCCTCCGCCGAGGGACGCGCCCCGGCCGTGGCGCTCGTGGACGTCGGCGAGGTCGCGGCGGAGGTTGTCGCGACCCTGCCGGCCGAGACGCTCGGCACCGTCCGACGTCGACCTGCCCCGGGGCCCGGCCCTGGCGTGGGCGGACCCCCAGCTCCTGCCGCTCGTGCTGCAGAACCTGGTCACCAACGCCCTGACGCACGGCGGCTCGCGCGTGGGGCGGATCGCCGTGACCACCGAGTCCACCGAGGACGGCGTCGTGGTCACGGTCGCCGACGACGGGCCCGGGATCCCCGAGCACGTGCGCACGGAGGTCTTCACGGCGGGGACCGGGCAGGGGGACACCCGGGGCCTCGGACTCGGACTGGCCACCTGCCACTCGATCGTCCACCGCCACGGCGGCCGAATCTGGGTCGACGACAGCGCGCTCGGCGGCGCGGCCGTGTCCTTCGTGCTGCCGTGGCCGGACGGCGAACGCCCCTCGGGCACCCGCGCGGCCGTGGCACGGCGCGGGCCGGCCGGCTCGTCGACCTGGCCGACGAGACCGCCGATCAGCGAACGCGGGCGACCAGCAGCAGCTCCGGGTCGTCCAGGGCCACCTCGCCCGCGTCGTACCGCCCCGGCTCGGCGCCCGCCACGCTGCGGACCTCCAGCCCCGCCTCCTCGACCAGACGGACCAGCCCCGGCACGGTGTAGGCGGCGGTCCAGAGGTCGAAGCGGGCCCGGGCGTCGTCGGGGCCGCGGACCTCGCTGACCTGGTGGTGCACCAGCCACACCGGGTCGAACGCGTCCCCGTCGACGAGGTGGCGGACCGCGAACAGCGCGTGGAAGGCCGTGACCACGACGGTGCCACCGGGGCGCACGCACGACGCGACGCCGGCCAGCACGGCCGGGTCGGTCGCCGGGTGGGTCCCGAAGGCGCCCTGGCACAGGGTCCAGGCGGCGTCGGCCTCGCCCGTCGGCAGCCCCGCGACCTCGTCGAGGCCGCGGGCATCCCCGACGCGGAAGGTCAGCTCGGTGCCCGCCGGCCAGGTGTC
>CAVSVZ010000058.1:0-38402 GCA_963731495.1 uncultured Alphaproteobacteria bacterium | reverse complement strand
ACGTCTCAAACAGCGCCATTCGCCGGCAACCGCCGCCGAAGGAACGAGCGTTATAGTCAGCCGGCCGGGGTCCCACAAGTGCTTTTTTGCGAAATCTTCACCGCTAATACATAGAGTTAATTTCCGAACTCAACACTAAGAGTTTGTTGACATATTTTAGCTAACAAAGCATTCTTGACAGATGATCGTCCACCGTCGCGGCGCAAAGCGGATCCAGGGGCGTTCGCGCCAAGGCGGTCTTAATGAGGGGGCGTGGGCTATCGTGACCGGTACGTGGAAGAGACACGTTTTGATCTGGGCGCTGCCGATCGCCTTTGGTGTCGGGTTCGGCGCAGGCTCGACGGCGACCCGCGTCGCCATGGTCCCGGAAGACCCCCTCGCGTCATCGCCACGGCTGCCGGACATCAAGGGTGAGCCGGCCCCGATCATCGCCGCTGCGCGCCCGACCGGTGTGATCCGCGCTGCCAGGGCCGCCTGGAGCCCGGATGCCCGGGTCGAGGCCGGGTCGGCGCCGCCGCGGCCGGCGGCCCAGCTCTCGGTCACCGAACGCCTGCAGGCGCCGCCCAGGCGCGCCCTCCTGCTGGCGACGACCGCGACCCGCAGGCTGCATCTCGATGGCCTGAGCAACGATGCCGAGCGGACCCAGGAAGCCCGCCTGTCCGGCGCCTCGCTGCGCGAGGCCGACCCCCGGGCGGTGGAGCAGGTCACCGTGCAGCGCGGCGACACCTTGAGCGACATCCTCGATCGCGCCGAAATCGACGCGGCGCAGGCCCACGCGGTGGCACTGTCGCTGCGCGGCGTGTACGACCCGCGTCGGCTGAAGGTCGGGCAGGAGCTGATGATCACGGCCGCGGCCGCGCGCGATGGCGCCGCCGGTCGCCAGCTGATGAGCCTCGCGCTCGACGTCGATTTCGATCACCGGCTCGAGATCACGCGTGGTCCCGACGGCCGCTATTCGGCGGACAAGGTCGAGCGGCCCCAGCGCCGCGAGCTGGTGCGGCGCGCCGGCACCATCGACGACAGCCTGTTCCTGTCGGCCGACCGCACGGGCGTGCCGCGCGGGATCACGGTCGACATGATCCGCCTGTTCAGCTGGGACGTCGATTTCCAGCGCGACATTCGCGCCGGCGACAGCTTTGAGGCCCTGTTCGAGGAGGTCTCGCTCGAGGAACGGAGCGAGGCTGTGCGTGGCGGCGATCTCCTGTACGCCGGCCTGTCCCTGTCCGGCGAGCTCCTGGACGCGTATCGCTTCGAGCCGGAGGCTGGCGAGGTCGAGTACTTCGATCGCACCGGCAGGAGCCTACGCAAGTTCCTGCTGCGCACCCCGGTCGACGGTGCCCGGCTGTCGTCGCGCTTTGGCATGCGCAAGCATCCGATCCTCGGCTACAGCCGCATGCACAAGGGCGTCGACTTCGCGGCACCGACCGGCACACCGATCTATGCTGCCGGCAGCGGTCGCGTGGCCGCCGCCGGGCGCAACGGCGGCTATGGCAACTATATCCGGGTCCGGCACAGCGGCGAGTACAGTACGGCTTACGGCCACCTGTCGCGAATTCGGCAAGGGCATCCGCCCCGGCCAGCGCGTGCGCCAGGGCCAGGTGATCGGCTATGTCGGGGCCACGGGGCGCGCGACCGGGCCGCATCTGCACTACGAGGTGCTGCGCAACGGTACGCAGATCAACCCATTGAGCGTCAAGCAACCGGCTGCCACCAAGCTGGCCGGCGCCGACCTCGAGCGCTTCCAGCAGGAGGTGGCACGAATCGATCGGCTGCGCGGCGAGCTGACCCGCAACACGCAGGTCGCGAGCACGGCCGACCCGGTCCCCGTCCCGGTCGCAGCGATCCGCTAGCACCGTTTCAGGTACCGCCGGGCCGGCCCGCGCCACCTTCGCGCTCCGCGCCGGCCACCATCGTCGGCGCTGGCTTCGCGTTGCGCCCGGCGCGCGAAGGGCAGCCAGCGAAATAGCGCGATGGTCGCTCAGGGTCACACCCGCTTGACCGGCAGGGGGAGCTAAAGGCGCTCGCCACCCTGCAGCGGCGAGAAGCGTACCGGCATGATATGCTCCTCGTGCAGCTTGCCGGCCTGGTCCTTGCGCACCAAGGTCAGCTCCTGGGGGCCGCGCTCCGGACCCAGTGGGATCACCATCCGTCCGCCGCGCTTGAGCTGGTTGAGCAGCGGTTGCGGCAGGTGGTCGATCGCCTCCTTGACCACGATCGCGTCATAGGGGGCATGTGCCGACCAGCCATAGTAGCCATCGCCGGCCAGGACCTCGACATTGTCGTAGTCGAGCTCCTTGAGCAGTCGCGCAGCGCGATCGGCCAGCGGCGCGATCACCTCGACGCTGTACACCCGGGCCGCCAGCTTGGAGAGCACCGCAGCGTGATAGCCGGCACCGGTGCCGGTCTCGAACACGACGTCGTCGGGATGCACCTCGGCAAGGTGGGTCATCAGCGCGATCAGCAGAGGTGCTGCCAGGTTCTGATCGGCGGTCACCGGCAGCGGCTGCAGGCGATAGGCATAGGCTTGCAGGAACTCGGGCACGAACGCATGGCGCGGCACCTCGCGCATCGCATCCAGCACGCGCGGATCGATGTTCGCGATCCCCGTCTGGCCCGCGAGCAGAGCCACCTCTTGCTCGACCAGATCGACCATCTGGTGGCGGGCCGCCTCGGCGTCGTCAGCCGCATGCGAAGCCGCACCCGATGCGATGCCGAGCAGGACGGTCAGCAACGCGGTCAGGCCAGAACGTCGCAACGCCATGGTCGTCTCCGATCAGCGGGCGGGTGATACCGCGTGATATAGGACGAGGCGACGGGGGAGACCAGCGGCGGACGGTCGGCTGTGGGGCCGATGCCTCACGGTTGCCTTGGCAGGGCTGGTCCCGTCCGCCAGTTGCCGGACGAACGTGCTTTATGGATTGATCTTGGTGCCGACGCCGGCTTCGGTGAAGGTTTCCAGCAGCAGCACGTGCGGCACCCGGCCATCGAGCACGTGGACCGCGCCGACGCCGCTGCGTAGCGCCTCGAGGCAGGTCTCGAGCTTGGGGATCATGCCGCCGCTCGCAGTGCCGCTCTCGAGCAGCGCAGCGGCACCGGTCGCCGAGAGCTCCGAGATCAGCCGGCCCCCGGCGTCCAGCACGCCGTCGACATCGGTCAGCAGGATCAGCTTGCGCGCGCTCAGCGCGCCCGCGATCGCGCCGGCCACGGTATCCGCGTTGATGTTGTAAGTCTGACCGTCCGCGCCCATGCCGATCGGTGCGATCACCGGCACGATCTGGGTGCCCTCGAGCGCGGTCAGCACATCGGTGCGAATCAGCGAAGGCTGGCCGACGAAGCCCAGGTCCAGGAGTTCCTCGATGTGACTGTCGGGATCGCGCCGGCTGCGCATCAGCTTGGTCGCCTCGATCAGGCGGCCATCCTTGCCCGAGAGCCCGACTGCCTCGCCGCCGGCCGCGTGGATCGCGGTCACGATCTGCTTGTTGATGCTGCCCGCCAGAACCATCTCGACGATCTCGACGGTCTGGGCGTCGGTCACGCGCAGGCCCTCGACGAAGTCGCTCTTGATCTTGAGCCGGTCGAGCATCGCCTTGATCTGCGGACCGCCGCCGTGGACCACCACGGGATTGATGCCGACCTGCTTGAGCAGCACCACGTCGCGCGCGAAGTCTTGCGCCAGCTCGGCCGAGCCCATGGCATGGCCGCCGTATTTGACCACGAAGGTGGCGCCGGCAAAGCGGCGCATGTAGGGCAGGGCTTCGATCAGGGTCGCAGCGACCTGCTGGTGGCGGCGGTCGGTCACGCTCGGGCCTCCCCTGGTGCGGCCAGTGCCGCCAGCTCGGCACGCAGACGATCGATGCCTTTGCCTGTCTGCGCGCTGGTCACGATCAGATGGGGATGGGCGCCAAGCTGGCGCTCGAGGTCGCTTTCCAGGCTGCCGACCAGATCGGCGAGCTCGGACGGGCGCACCAGATCGGCCTTGGTCAGCACCAGCTGAAAGGCCACCGCCGCCTCGGCCAGCATCGCCATGAAGGCCCGATCATTGTCCTTCAGCCCGTGACGCGCGTCGACCAGGACGCAGGCACGGCGCAGGCTGGCGCGGCCACGCAGATAGGCTCGCACCGTGCGCTGCCAGACCTCGACGGTCGGCTTGGGCGCCTGGGCGTAGCCATAGCCCGGCAGGTCGACCAGGATCAGCCGACCGCCCAGGTCGAACAGGTTGATCTGCTGGGTGCGGCCCGGCGTCTGTGAGATGCGAGCGAGCTGCCGGCGCCCGGTCAGCCCGTTGATCAGGCTCGATTTGCCGACATTGGAGCGCCCGGCGAACGCGACCTCGGGCAGGCCGATCGGTGGCAGCCGGGCAAGATCGGCCACGCCGGCGACGAACGCGCAGGCCTGGGCGAACAGCTTGCGGCCCGCCTCGAGCCACGCGGCCTCCTCCCGATCGTCGGGCCCGGCTGCGGCCACCGCGAACACCGCTCAGGCCGGCACGCCCATCCGCTTCATGATCGTCCATTGCTGGCCGATCGAGAGCAGATTGTTCCATGTCCAATAGATCACCAGGCCGGCCGGGAAGGTCGCGAACAGGAAGATGAACATGGCCGGCAGCAGCATCATCACCTTGGCCTGCGTCGGGTCTGCCGGCTGCGGGTTCAGCTTCTGCTGCAAGAACATCGTTGCCCCCATCAAGAGCGGCCAGATCCCGATGTGCAGGAAGGCCGGCAGGGTGAGGGGCAACAGGCCGAACAGATTGAACACCGAGGTCGGATCGGGCGCCGAGAGGTCGTGGATCCAGCCGAAGAACGGCGCCTGGCGCATCTCGATCGACACGAACAGCACCTTATAGAGGGAGAAGAACACCGGAATCTGCACCACGATCGGCAGGCATCCCGCCATCGGGTTGGCCTTCTCCTTCTTGTAGAGGGCCATCAACTCCTGATTCATGCGCACCTTGTCGTCGCCATATTGCTCGCGCAGGCGCATCATCTCGGGCTGGAGCTTCTTCATCTTGCTCATCGCCCGATAGGATTTGTTGGCCAGGGGGAAGAACAGCAGCTTGACGCAGAGCGTCAACAGAAGAATCGCCATGCCGTAATTGCCGATCCACTTGTAGAAGAAGTGCAGCACGTGGAAGATCGGCTTGGTCAGGAAATAGAACCAGCCGAAATCGACCGCACGGTCGAACAGCGGGATGCCATACTCATCGCTGTACTGATCGAGCAAGCCGACCACCTTGGCGCCGGCGAACAGGCGATCGGTGACCTCGATCGAGCCGCCGGCCGGCACGGTGACCGGCGTGCGCAGATAGTCGACCTGATAGCGGTTCTGGCCATCGACCACATTGTCGCGAAACGTCGCGGTGAGCTCGCCCGCCTGGTCCGGCACCAGCGCGGTCAGCCAGTACTTGTCGGTGAAGCCCATCCAGCCACCCCGGCTGGGCAGCTCGACATTGCCGTCCTCGCGCAGGTCCTTGTAGTCGATCTCCTCGAGCTTGTCGTTGAGCACGCCGATCGGGCCCTCGTGCAGGATGTAGTAACCGAGCGTCTTGGGTGTGCCCCAGCGGCTGACCAGGCCATAAGGATAGAGCGAGACCGGCTCGGTGCCGTCGTTCATGACCCGCTGTGTGATCGTGAACATGTAGGCATCGTCGATCTCGATCCGGCGCTCGAAGCGCAGCCCCTCACCATTGTCCCAGGTCATGGTGACCGGATGGTCGGGCCGCAGGTCGGTGCTGTCGGTCTGCCAGACCGCCTCGCGACCGGGTACCGGCGTCGACTGGCCGACGGAAACCCAGCCCATCTCGACGAAATAGGGGGCGGTCGTGCCGGGCGGGCTCAGCAGGGTGACATCCGGCGAGTTGGGCGCGGTGGTCAGCTTGTAGTCGGACAGGATCAGGTTGTCGAGCCGGCCGCCGGTCAGCGCGATGGAGCCGCGCACACGGCCGTTGTCGATGTCGACCCGACCGGCGCTTTCGATGATCTCGGTCGGGACCGCCTGCTGCGTGCTCGCGGCGCCCGATGTCGCCGGCGAGGTGCCTGGCGGGCTCGGAGCGGTGGTCTCCGTGGCCGGCGTCTCTTTCGATCCCTCGGCCGCCTGCTCGGTGCGAACCGCCTCCTGCTGCTTGGTCGCCTTCATGCGGGGCAGCTCGTAAAAGTACTGGAAGGCGATGATGATCGTGACCGACAGGACGATCGCCAGGATCAGATTGCGCTGCTCGGGCATGACAGTCCCGTCTCCTCCAATCCGCGTGATGCGCTGACCCGCGGCTCCGGCGCTAGGCCGACACTTCCGTTCGATCGATCCGCGGCCGACGCGTCGGCTCGGGCACCGGATCGTAGCCGAAGCCGCCCCAGGGATGACATCGCGCGATGCGCCGGAGGGTCAACCAGGTGCCTGCAAGCGGCCCGTGGCGCGCCAGCGCCTCGAGCGCGTATTCGGAGCAGGTCGGCAGGTAGCGGCAGCGCGGCACCACGAAAGGCGAGATCAGGTAGCGATAAAGCCAGATAGGCAGCGAGAGCAACCAGATCAACGCCCGCCCCGCGATCGACCTTCCGAGATCCCGCCCGCGGCCTGATCGCCCGCCATGGCTCGCCTGGCCCGCCGTGGCTGGCGCGTGACCCGTGCAAAGGCAGTGGTCAGCTCGCTCAACAGACGATCGAAAGGGCATGTCAGGACCACCGGCCGCGCAACGAGGACATAATTGTAGCCCGGCTCTCCGGCGCCGGGCAGCAACTTCCGGGCGGCCTCCACAAGGCGGCGGCGCGCCCGGTTGCGAGCGACGGCGTTGCCGACTCTGCGGCTGGCCGTAAAGCCCAGGCCGATCTCCGGGGCCCGCCCAGTCGCCGCACGAGGCCCGACCTGGAGAACAAAGGCAGGCGTCACCCAGCGGCGTCCGCTGGCGGCGACCGCGAGGAACTCGTGACGCCGCTTCAGACGCGTGACCGAAGCTTCCGACTTGCGCTCGTCACCCAAGCTGACGCCGGAACGGCATCCGCCCGCTCAGCAGGACAGCCGCTTGCGACCCCTGGCGCGCCGGCGGGCGATCACCCGGCGGCCGCCAACGGTCGCCATGCGCGCGCGAAAGCCGTGGCGCCGCTTGCGAACGATGTTGCTCGGCTGATAGGTGCGCTTCACGCCGGACCCCTTTACCACCCAAGGCCAAACCGGTGCGCTGTATAGGCCGGGCAGGCGAGGCTGTCAAACCGCTGCGCGCACCGACTGTGGGCAAAGCAGGCGAGCGCGATCGGGATCGATGCCGCTTGTGATCGGCGGTGATTTGGCAATCGCGTCCGGCGTCCCATATCGCACCAACAAGAGCGTTCCGCGCGGGCCCCGATTCAAGGATGACGAACGCGAACCGCACGGTGCACCTTGGACGGCAGGGGCAAGATGGCGCCGAGCGGTCCGGCCACAGCAGAGCCCGGTATCGATGCGGCTGCCCTCGACCGGCGAGCGCCCCCGAGCCGTCGAGCCCTCGTGAGCGAGGGTGAGGCGGTGAGCATGACAGGTCGCGCTAGGATGGCGCTGTGATGCGGCTCGCGGCCCGGAGTAGGATTGAGGCCGATGATGAAGTTCGTGCTTTCGACGGTGTGCCTGGTGGTCGCGCTGACGATCGGCCCGGCGCATGCGGTGCCCAAAGCCGAACCTTGGAAGATCTGGCAGGCGTACGACCCGCAGTCGGTCAAGGCGATCGACCACCAAGCGTGGGAGCACTTCCTGATGCGCTACCTGCGGATCGGCGGCGACGGCGTCCACAGGGTCGCCTATGGCGAGGTGACAGCGGAAGATCAGGAGGCGCTCGATGGCTACATCAAGCAGCTCGCGGCGCTGCCGATCGGGACCTACAACCGCTCGGAGCAGATGGCGTACTGGATCAACCTCTACAATGCGCTGGTCGTGCGCCTCGTGCTCGACCACTACCCGATCGCGAGCATCCGCGACATCGACGATTCGCGCCGGCCGCTGTCCGGCGGACCGTGGGACGAGAAGCTGGTCGAGGTCGACGGCGTGCCGGTGTCGCTCAACGACATCGTCAATCGCATCCTGCGGCCGATCTTTCAGGATGCCCAGGGTCCTCTACGCGCTGAGCTGCGCTGCGCTCGGCTGCCCCAATCTGCAGCCCGAACCCTATGATGGTGACCATCTCGACTATCAGTTGAGCAAGGCCGCGATGGCCTATGTCAACGATCCGCGCTGCATCTCGCTCGGGCGACGAGCTGGGGCGTGTCGAGCCTGTATCGCTGGTATCAGGACGACTTCGGTGGGTCCGATAGCGCCGTGATCCATCACCTGATGGGCTATGCCGAGCCGCGCCTCGCGATGAGCCTGCAACAGTTCGATCACATCGGGGTCGATGGCTTCGACTGGCGGCTGAACGACGCCACGCGCTGACGAGCCTCCCGCGCGGCCACCGCCGCGGCTGCTGCCAAGTGGCGGATTCCCCCCTATAACGGCCCGATGGCGAGCCAGCTTCACCTGCCGTCCCTGCATCGCTCCCTCTCGGCGCGCCTTCTGGTGCTGACCATCGCGGCCGTGTTGTTGAGCGAAGTGCTGATCTACGTCCCCTCGATCGCACGCTTCCGGCGGGTCTATCTGGACGAGCGGATCGCCGCGGCGCACCTGGCCACGCTTTCGCTCGAGGCGGCCGGCGCGGCCGGCATCAGCAGCGCGCTCGAGAACGAGCTGCTGAGCCACGCGGGCGTGCTTTCCGTAACCTTGCGCGAGCCCTCGGCCGAGCTGATGCTGGGCAAGCTGCCACCGGTCGAGAAGGTGTTCGATCTGCGCGCCGCCTCGCCCAGCATCATGATCGGCGACGCCTTCAGCACGCTGTGGCACGGCGGCAACCGGACCATCCGCGTGATCGCCGCCTCGCCCCAGCGCCCCGAGGTGCTGGTCGATGTCAGCTTGCGCGAGCAGCCGATGTGGCGCGCCATGGTCGACTATTCCTGGCGGATCCTGAACCTCTCGGTCGTGATCTCGCTGCTCACGGCGTTTCTCGTCTATGCGGCGCTGCAACTGATGATCGTCCGGCCGCTCCGCCGGATCACGGAAAGCGTGATCGCGTTTCGCGATCGCCCGGAGGATGCGGGCGTCGACCTGCCGGCCTCGCAGCGCGGCGACGAGATCGGGCTGGTGCAGAACGAGCTCGGCCGGATGCAGAAAGACCTGCGCATGGCGCTGGCGCAAAAGACCCGTCTTGCTGCCCTGGGCGCCGCGGTCGGCAAGATCAACCACGACCTGCGCAACCTTCTGGCCAGCGCGATGCTGCTGTCGGACCGGCTCGATCAGAGCCAGGACCCCGATGTCCGACGGGTGACCCCGCGCCTGGTCGAGGCGATGGACCGGGCGGCCAAGCTGTGCAGCGAGACCTTGAGGTTCGCCCGCACCCAGTCCGGCGAGCCGCGCAAGACCAGGTTCGCCTTGCGGCCGTTGGTCGACGAGGTCGGTCAGACCGTACTCGGCGCCGAGCAGGGGCCGGTGCGCTGGCGCAACGAGGTCAGCGCCGACGCGACGGTCAGCGCGGATCGCGATCAGCTGTTTCGGGTGCTCCTGAATCTGGCCCGCAACGCGGATCAGGCGCTCGTCGACGGCGGCGGCCTGATCTCGATCGGTGCCTGGCGCCAGCGCGACCAGACGGTGATCGAGGTCGCGGACACCGGCAAGGGCGTGCCGCCCGCGGCGCAGGCCCACCTGTTCGAGGCGTTCGCCGGCTCGACCCGGCCCGGCGGCACCGGGCTCGGCCTGCCGATCGCGCGCGAGATCATGCGCGCCCACGGTGGCGACATCGAGCTCGCGCATACCGGCGACGACGGCACCGCCTTCCACCTCACCCTGCCCGAGCGTTGAGTCGTGCGACCAATCCACCTGCTTGCCCCCATGATCATCCTGGCGCTTGCCGCCTGCAGCTCGGATTCGTTCCGGACCCTGGCCGGCGTGCCCGGGCTCTACCCCGTCGTCCAGCGCTACTACGACTCGCGCGCGACCGAGGAGAACGGCCGTTGCCGCGCGCCGCTTTTGGACGGCGTGATGAGCAGCAAGGTGGTGCAGAGCGACGGGCAACGCCTGGTCGTCCAGGTGCGTTATCTCTACCGTGACCTGACCACCGACCTGGGCGGCGCCTGCAGGGGCTTTGGCAATCGCACGTTCACCATCGCGAGGGAGCCCGATGGGATGAAGGTGATCAGCATGACCGGCGCGCAGCACCCCGCCGGGCTGCGTCTGAGGCTTGCGAGCTGATGGCGGAGCGCGGCGGAGGCGCGCTCGGCGGCGTGGCCGTCCTGCTGTGCAGCCTGTGGCTGACCACATGCGCCGACGCCACCCAGAACCCGGCATGGGAGCTGGCGGGCCAGCCCGGCCTGCTGCTCAAGGTCCAGCAATATTACGAGACCCGTGCGACGGAAGAGGGCGGTCGCTGCACCGCGCCGCTCCTGCAAGGGGTCGCGCGCTCGCGCGTGTTGTCCGACGATCAGAGCCAGATGGTGATCGAGCTCAGCTACTATTATCGCGACTGGGTGCGCGACGGCCAGGACTGCGACCGGCTGCGGCCGCTGCGCTGCGGAATCAACCGGGCCTGCCGCGGCTTCGCCCAGCGGGTCTTCACGATCGACAAGGGCGAGGACGGCCTGAGCGTCGCCGGCGATGAGCGGCGGCCAGCGCGGGGGCAGCCGGTACTGAGGTGGCGCGCCGTCTATCCGTCGCGGAAGGCGTCCTCTCGCACGCGCAAAATCCGGTCGGTGAGGTAGGAGAGGATGCTGCGCTTGCCGACCTGCAGGTCGACGTCGACCAGCATGCCGGGCACCACGGCGAACCGGTGATCGCCGCCGCCAAGCTCGGCTTCGTCGGTGTGCACGATGATCCGATAGGGAAAGGTGCGGCTGTCACGGTCGACCGTGGCATCGGCGGCGATCCGCTCGACCCGGCCATCGAGGGTGCCATAGCGCAGGTAGTCGAAAGCGCGCACCTTGACCCGCGCCGCCTGCCCGACCTCGACATAGCCGACATCCTGATTGTCGACCCGCGCCTGGATCACCAGGCCGCCGCCGGTCGGCACCAGCTTCATGATCGGCTGGTTCGAGCCGACCGACTGGCCGGGCGTGGTCACGGCCAGCTCCTGCACGATGCCATCGACCGGCGCGCGCACGACCATGTTGCGCAACAACGCCTGCGCGCGCTTGCGCGCTTCCGCCAGGCGATCGCGCTCGGCCTGGGCGGCTGCCAGCTCGGACAGCACGCCCGAGAGCCACTCGCGCTCCAGCCCTCGCCGCTGGCTCTCGGCCTCGGCCAGCGCCGCCTTGGCCGCGGCCAGACGGGCCTCCGCCTTCTTGGTGTTGCCGACCGCGTCGCTCAGCTCACGCTCGAGGGAGACCAGGCGAAGGCGCGGATAAAGTCCTTTCTCGGCCAGCGTGCGAACCGCCTTGACCTCTTTGCCGACCAGGCCCTGGCTGCTGCGATAGCGGTTCAGCTCGGCGGCGAGTGAATTCGATCTCGTTGCTGCGTCGCTCGGCCGTCTGCATCAGCGTCTCGGCCTGGCTGGCATGGGCGGCGCGGCGGGTCTCGAGCAGCTGCTGTTGCTGGCGCACCAGGTTTGGCCGTTGCTGCAGCAGCTCCGGCTCGAACGCGGCGTCGGCGCCGGTCGCCTCGGCACGCAGGCGCGCCGCCTCGGCGGCCTTGACCTGCCAGCGGCCGGTCAGCTCGGCGAGCTCGGCCCGGGCCAGCTCGCTGTCGAAGGTCACCAGAGGCTGGCCGGCCGCGACGGTATCGCCCTCGGCGACGTGGATCTCGGCAATCCGGCCGCCATTGGGATGATTGACCAGCTTGACCCGGCCGGCCGGCTCGACCTGGCCTTGCGCGCGCACCACCTGCTCGACCTCGGTCAGGCCGGCCCAGCTCACCAGGCCGCCGAAGATTCCGGCGACCGCCAGGATCAGGAGGCCGGCCGCAGGCGAATGGCGGCGCTCGACCAGGCCCTCTGCGTCGGGCAGGAAGTCGGCATAGCGATGACTGCGCGCGACCCGGCGACGCAACCGATCACACCGGCGCAAGATGGGCGCGCAGCCCTGGCCCGGCGGGCCGACGGGCCTGCGTCCAGGCCGCGACCTCGCCGGCCTTGCCGTCCTGGGCGATCTTGCCGTCGGCCAGGCAGAGCACCCGATCGGCGATCCCGAGCACACCCAGCCGGTGGGTCACGATCACGATCGTGCGACCGCGCGAGGCGCGGCGCAGATTGGCCAGCAGGGCCTCTTCGGTGGCGGCGTCGAGGGCGCTGGTCGCCTCGTCGAGCACCAGGATGCGCGGATTGCGGATGACGGCGCGGGCGATGCTGATCAGCTGGCGCTGGCCGGCCGAAAGGCCGCCGCCGCGCTCGCTGAGGCGGGTCTCGTAGCCCTTCGGCAGGCGCTGGATGAAGTCGTGCGCGCCGACGAACTTCGCGGCCGCCACGATCCGCTCGAACGCGTGATCGGCGGCGCCCAGGCCGATGTTCTCGGCGATCGAGCCCGCGAACAGCTGGACCTCCTGGGGCACGACGCCGATCTGCTGGCGCAGTGCCGCGGGCGACCACAGGCGCACGTCCAGATCGTCGATCAGCACCCGGCCGCGCGCCGGATGATCGAGCCCGAGCATCAGCTTGGCGAGCGTGCTCTTGCCGGAGCCGGGGGGGCCGATCACGCCCAGCGTCTGGCCGGGCTGGATCTCCAGATCGATGCCATCCAGCGCCAGCGCGTCCTCGTCACCATAGCGATAGGCGACGCCCTCGAACCGGATTCGGCCGGTCACCGTCAGGGCCGGCGTCGGCTGGTCCTTGAGCTCGATCGGCTCGTTCATCATCTCGTCGAGGCGCGCAAACGCGCTGCGCACGGTCTGCAGCTGCTGCCAGGCGCCGACCACCTGGCGCATCGGTGCCAGCACCCGCGCCGACAGGATGGTCGAGGCGATCAGCGCGCCGATCGACATCTCACCCGCGACGATCGCGCGCGCGCCGACATAGACGATCAGCAGCGCGGTCAGCTGTTGCAGCACCTGGCCGGAGCTGGCGACCAGACCGCCGAGATTGCTGGCACGAAAGCCGGTCCAGGCGCCTTGTGCGAGCTTCTCCTTGAAGCGGCGCTCCATCTCCGGCTCGAGGCCGAGCGCCTTGACGGTGAACGCGTGGCTGACCGCCTCGCTGAGGCTGGATGCCTTGGCGGCTGCCGCCTGAAAGCCCGCCTCGACCAGCGCCTGCTGCCGGTGCCGGGCGAGCATCGAGAGCAGCCAGAACAGCGGGATGGCGGCGAGCACGATCAATCCCAGCCGGAAGTCGAGGTAGAGCAGCACGCTGACGAACACGCCGACGAAGGCGAGGTCGACCAGCAGCAGCGGCATCTGGCTGGTGAAGAACTGACGCACGCTGTCGAGCTGGCGCGTGCGCTCGAGGATCTGCCCGGTCGGCACCTTCTCGAACGCGCGCAGCGGCAGGTGCATCAGGTGATGGACCACCTCGCTGCCGAGCGCGGCGTCGAGCCGGCCGCCGGTGTGGCTGGCGATGTAGCCGCGCAGGCAGCGCAGGCCCCACTCGAACACGAACAGGGTGATCATGCCGAGCGCCAGCACGTCGAGGGTCTGCAGCGCGTTGTGGTTGATCACCTTGTTGTAGACGGTCATCAGGAACAGCGGCGTCGCCAGCGCCATGACGTTGATCACGACCGAGGCGATGCCGAGTTCCCACAGCACCGGACGCAGACGTCGCATGATCGGATCGCGCCACTCCTGCCGGCGAGGCGCAGCCTCGGCCAATGGTTTCAGGAGCACCAGGCGCTCGGCCAGATCGGCCACCGCCTCGAGGCTGGTAACCAATTCGCGGCGGCTCGCCGGATCGACCAGCACCAGATGATCGCGCACCCGCGCCCGGACCAGCCAGCCTTCGCCCGGCCGGCGGCCGATCACCAGGAACGGCGCGGGGATCTGGGCGAGCGCACGCCGCCTCGGCTTGACCTGGCGCGCCTGTGAAGCCGAGCCGCTCGGCGGCGAGCAGGATGCCACCCAAGGTCAGCCCCGCCTCGGTCGGGGGCGCTGCCGCCTTGATCTCGGCGCTCGAGAAGGGCCGCTTGAGCTGAGCGCACAGCTGCTCGAAGGCCAGGGCCAGGCTGGTGCCGGGTGCCGCCACGCCGTCCTCGATGGCTGCCCTCTTGGGCCCGCCGCGAGCATCCCGCGCCTTCCATTTGCCGACCAGCGAGACCATGCGATCCGCGCTCTTACCGTTTCTAAAGAAACCACTATGCAGCAATTCTCACATCTGAAACAACCTGAAAGCGATACTTAACGCGTTAAAGTTAAGAGTCCCGTTATTTAGCAACCTATGAGTTATGATTTTTCAACCCGTTAGTCGAGCGCGCAGAACAGGCACTTTAAGTAGCCGGACTCCGGCAGGGCAGGATGGCCCGGGTGGTCCGGTCCCGCCCCGGCATGGCGCAGCAGCCGTGCGCCCCGGCCGGCATCGCGCAGGCCGCGATGGACCTCGCCGGCGAACGCATCGGCGGCGACATGGTGCGAGCAGCAGGCGATCACCAGAAAGCCGCGATTCCGCCACCAGGGCGCCGCAGGCGCGCGCCAGCTTGCGATAGCCGCGCAGGCCCGGCTTGAGGTCGCGCTTGCTGCGCACGAAGGCGGGCGGGTCGGCGATCACCAGGTCGAACCGCTGCTTGTCCGCCGCCAGGCCATCGAGCGCGGCAAAGGCTTCCTGGCGCTCGACGCTCAGCGGCTCGGACAGGCCGTTGCGCGCGGCGCTGGCCAGCGCGAGGTCGAGCCCGTCCTGGGAGCGGTCGATCGCCAGCACCTGCCTGGCGCCGGCCGCGGCCGCCGCGATGCCGAAGCCGCCGCTGTAGCTGTAAAGGTCGAGCACGCGCGCGCCGCCGCGCCAGGCGCGCCGCAAACGCGCGGTTGTCGCGCTGGTCGTAGAACCAGCCGGTCTTCTGGCCGCCCAGCGGATCGGCCAGATAGCGTGAGCTCGTTCTCGACCAGCTCGACCGGTCCCGCCAGCTCGCCCCGCGCGACGCGCACCTCGAGCGCTCGAGACCCTCGAGTTCGCGCACCGGGCTGTCGTTGCGCAGCACCACCGCGCGCGGCGCCAGCGCGCTCTGCAGCGCATCCAGCAGCGGCTGCTCGAGCTGCGCCATGCCGGCGCTGTTCAGCTGGCAGACCACGAGGTCGCCGAAACGGTCGATCACCAGGCCGGGCAGACCGTCGGCCTCGGCGTGCACCAGCCGGTAATACGGCTTGTCGAACAGTTTTTCGCGCAGACGCAGCGCGCGGGTCAGGCGGCGCTCGAGGAATTTCTGATCGATCGTCGCGTCCTTGGTGCGGGTCAGCACCCGCGCCGCGATCAGCGAGTGCGGATTGAACTGGGCGAGCGCCAGCGGCCGGCCATCGGCTGTGAACAGGCACACGATCTGGCCAGGCGGCAGCGCCTTGGCCGCCGCGTCCATCTGCAGCTCGTTGGAGAACACCCAGGGATGGCCGGCGCGCAGCCGCCGGTCCTGTCCCGCCAACAGGTTCAGTCTTGGATATCGCATAAATCGCTCGACACGTCGGGAGGGCCGCCAAACCTAGTCGCTTTGGCGATCAGATCAATCCCGCATGAGCCTGCCTGAGCGCTCCGGTCACGGGCGTGGGTCGGGTCGAAACACCCAGATCGCGGCGTCCTCGCCTGTGCTGGCCCGGACGGCGACGTAGAGCCGGTCGCGCTCGGGGACGAACAGCGAGGTGCGCGCACCCGGCGCGGTCGGCACGTGCGCAAGGCTCTCATAGGCATCACCGCGCCGTTCCAGCACGTCGAGGAAGCCGGCGCCGCAGCTCAGATAGACCCACTGCCGCGTGCTATCGAGAAACACATCGTCGGTATCGCCGCAGGCGGGCAGGCGCGCTATCGGCGTGCCGGAGGCCGTGTCGAACACGGCGAGCAGCGGCGGCTCGCGGTAGACACTCAAGAGCCGCTTTGCCCCCTCGTCGAGCGCCATCGGGAAGTTGCCCCGGGCGTCGGCAATGCCCCAGCTCGAGACCTCGCCTTTCGACCGGTTCACCACCGCGATCCGATGTACGTCCGGCACGTTCACGAAAATGCGCCCTCCGCCGTGCTCCAGCTCGAAGGATTCCGGGTGACCGGGAAGGCGGATCTCGCTCGTGACCTTGCCGGACGCTGTTTCGATCAGGGCGAGCGCGCCGTTGCCGTAGCCGACGACCACCTCGCCCGCCTCCGGGTCGAGGCGAACGTTATCGGCATCGGCACCGAGCTGGATAGGCTCGAGCTGCGTGAGCGCGGCGCCCGCAAAGCGGTAAACCGATCCATCGCCAGCGTCGGCGACGAAGACCGTATCCGTCGCCGGATCGTAGGCAACACCCTGCGGCTCGGCGAGGCCGCCGATCATGCGCAGGACCTTGCCCGCGGCCAGATCGACCACACCCAGGCTGTCGTTGCCGAGCTCGGCGACGAACAGCCGCTCGCGGGCGAGATCGATCGCGAGATGATCGATCCGACCGCGAACGTCGCCGAGCGGGATCTTCTGCTCGAGCGTCAGGACCTGCGCTTGGCCGGGTGCGGCCCATGCGATCCCCGCACTTGCCAGCGTGAAGGTCACGGCGGCAAGCGCATGGCGTCTTGGCAATCGGTCCATCGGCCCTCCAGGGACGCGCGATCTCGGTCGGGGTGACGCCGGCCCAATTCGACGGGCCGCTTGTCCCGGCCCCGACATCGCCTACTATCGGCGGGTTGCTCGATCTGATCTTACTCCGGGGCAGGCTCGACATGAAGCGCTTCAGAGCAGGCATACGCACCAGTCTTGCGCGCGTTGTGGTCGCATTCGCAATCCTGGGGCCGGCGTCGTCCGTCGCCGTGGCGCAGCAGTATGCGGTCACCAGCGACCTCGATCGCGTCCATCCGGTGTACGGCCGAGAGGGCATGGTCGCGAGCCAGGAGGCGACCGCCACGCGCGCGGGGCTGGAGGTGTTGCGAAACGGCGGCAACGCGGTTGATGCGGCCGCCACCATCGCCTTCGTCCTGGCAGTCACGCTGCCTCAGGCCGGCAATCTCGGCGGCGGCGGGTTCATGGTGGTCCATGATGCGAGCAGCGGCGAGACGGTCGCCATCGACTATCGCGAGATGGCGGGTGCAGCCGCCTTTCGCGACATGTACTTGGACGAGCATGGCGAGGCGGACTCGGAAAAGTCGCGCTTTTCCGGGCTCGCGGTCGGCGTGCCCGGCACGGTTGCCGGCATGGCGCTGGCGCTAGAGAAATTCGGCACGATCGGCCTTGCCGAGGCACTGCAGCCGGCAATCGCGCTGGCGGAGCAGGGCATCACCCTGAGCCAGGACCTCGCGGACTCGCTGAAGAGCTCGGCCGAGCGACTCCAGAAGTGGCCCTCCTCGGCCAGGATCTTCTACAAGGACGGCGGCGTCGCTTATGAGCCGGGCGAGACCCTGGTGCAGGCGGATCTCGCCCGTGCTATGAAGCTGATCGCCTCGGACGGCCCGGCGGCGTTCTATGGCGGTCCGATCGGCAAGCAGATCGTGGCCGAGGTCGCTCGCGCCGGCGGCAATCTGACCATCGAGGACTTTGCGAGCTATCAGGCCGTCCTGCGCGAGCCGGTGCGCGGCAACTATCGCGGCTACGAGGTGGTCTCGATGCCGCCGCCGAGCTCGGGCGGCGTCCACATCGTGCAGATCCTGAACATCCTGGAAGGTGTGCCGATCGGCGAGCTGGGCCTCAACAGCGCCGCCACCATCCACGAGATGGCCGAAGCGATGAAATATGCCTACGCCGATCGCAGCGAATATCTGGGCGATCCGGATTTCGTCGACGTACCAGTCAAAGCGCTGACCTCCAAGGCCTACGCCAAGGCGATCCGAGCCAAGATCAATCCCGACCACGTCGCCACGTCGGCCGAGATCAAGCCGGGCGACCTGGCACCCTACGAGAGCCCCGATACCACCCATTTCTCGGTGGTCGACAAAGACGGCAATGCGGTTGCCAACACCTATACGCTGAACTTCTACTACGGCACCGGCCTGGTCGCGGACGGCACCGGCATCCTGCTCAACAACGAGCTCGACGACTTTTCCGCCAAGCCCGGCGTGCCCAACGCCTATGGCCTGATCGGCGGCGATGCCAATGCGGTCGGCCCGCGCAAGCGGCCACTCAGCTCGATGTCGCCGACCATCGTGCTCAAGGACGGCAAGCCGTTCCTGGTCACCGGCAGCCCTGGCGGCTCGCGCATCATCACCACGACCCTGGAAGTCATCATGAACGTGATCGACCACGGCATGAGCATCGCCGAGGCCACCTATGCGCCGCGCATCCATCACCAGTGGCTGCCCGACGAGCTGCGCATCGAGGAGGGCATCTCGCCTGACACCATCCGCCTGCTCGAGCAGATGGGCTACCAGGTCGTGGTCAAGGACGCGATGGGCAGCACCCAGTCGATCATGATCACCGGGGATGGCCTGTTCGGCAGCTCCGACCCCCGCCGCCCTGGTGCGCTCACCCTGGGCTATTAGCGTTGCGGCCGCCGTGGCAGGTCGCACCGCTTTGGTGCTATCCTGTTGCGGTAAGAGGTAGATAATGGCACGCGCGAAGGACGCCATCCAGGTCGACAGGCCGCTCTACGAGCGCGACTTTTGCTTGTGGATCGAGGAGCAGGCGCGGCTGCTCAGGGAGCGCCGTTTGGAGCAGCTCGACATCGCCAACCTCGTCGAGGAGATCGAGGATTTGGGCATCGGCGCGAAAAAGGCGGTCGAGAACAATCTCGTCGTGGTCCTCAAGCACCTTCTGAAGTACCGGTTTCAGCCGCGCCGAAGGTCGCGCAGCTGGCTCTCCTCGATCGCTGAGCATCGTCGCCGACTACGCAGAGATCTTGCGACCAGCCCAAGCCTGCGC
Organism: uncultured Alphaproteobacteria bacterium; assembly: GCA_963731495.1. Taxonomy (GTDB): domain Bacteria; phylum Pseudomonadota; class Alphaproteobacteria; order Geminicoccales; family Geminicoccaceae; genus DASUGG01. Next base: position 19,503 of record CAVSVZ010000058.1, on the reverse strand, counting down.
CCCTATGCCCGGGAGCATTTCGAGGAATGCTACCGGGACAGCCGTCATCAGGCGCTGATCGAGACGGGGCTCGATCCTGATTCGCTACCAGACGCGCCACCCTGGTCGCTGAAACAGGCCCTCGATCCGGATTTCCTGCCCGACTAGGGCGCCTTTCGTGCCCACCAGCGCGGCAGCACGAAGCCGAGCAGCGAGAGCACGCACAGCCGACCACGAAGCCCAGCATCGGGTAGGGCGTGCCGTTCTGCAGCATGCCGACCGCCTGGCTGGCGATCGCCGCGCACAGCAGCTGCATGAAGCCGGCGACGCCCGAAGCCGTGCCGGCCAGCGCCGGATCGACGCTGATCGCGCCCGCCTGGCCGTTGGGCATGGCAAGGCCGTTGGCGAAGCTGGTCAGCATCATCGGCGCGAACAGCAGCGCCGGGGCCCAGGGCAGGGTCAGCAGCAGCCCCGATGTCAGCGCCGTCGCGAACAGGGCGAGCGCGCTGCCGAGCAGGATCATGCGATCGAGCGCCGACCCGCCTGGTGATCCGGGCGGCGGTGAAATTGCCGACCATGTAGCCGGCCGAAACCACCATGAAGCAGAGCCCGTACTCGGTCGCCGGCCGCTCGAGCACGTCGATCATGAAATAGGGCGCGCCCGAGACGAACGCGAAGAACATGCTCATCGAGAACGCGGTCTGCAGGACATAGCTGAGGAACGCGGCCGAGCGCAGCAGCTGGCTGGCTCCCGCGACCAGGGTGCGCCAGCCCGAGCCGCCGCCGCCGGCCCGGGTCTCGGAGCAGCCGCAGGCGAGCGCCCCAGAGCAGCATGATCCCGACCACGGTCAGCGCGACGAAGATCGCCCGCCAGTCGGACAGGTCCATCAGGACCGCGCCCACGCTCGGCGCCAGCATCGGCGCCACCACCATCGCCATGGTCAGATAGGCGATCACCGCGGCGGCCTGGTCGCGCTCGTACAGGTCGCGCACGATCGCACGCGCCATCACCATGCCGGCGGCGCCGCCGGCCGCCTGCACGATTCGGCCCACGATCAACAGGCCGATGGTCGGCGCCAGCGCGCACATCACGCTGCCCACGACGAACAGGCCGAGGCCCGCCAGCACCGTCGGGCGCCGGCCGAACCGGTCCGACAGCGGGCCGTAGCTCAAGGTCGCGACGCGCATTGGCCAGGATCGACAGGCTGAGCGCCAGCTGCGCCACGCCGGTCGAGACCGCAAAGCCGCGCTGGATCGCCGGCAGGGCCGGCACGAAGATCTGCATCGAGAGCGGCGCCAGCGCGGTCATCGCGACCAGCAGCACCATGAACGCCGGCGAGACCGGCGCTGCGGCCGACCCCGCCGTCGACGTAGGCCCCTAGCCATGCGACCTGCGCCGCGCATCAGGTCCGACGCCGCGCGGCAGCACGAAGCCCAGGAGCGAGAGCGCGGCGCAGCCGACCATGAAGCCGATCATCGGCCAGGGCGTGCCGTTCTGCAACATGCCGACCGCCTGGCTGACCAGCGCCGCGCACCAGCATCTGGCTGAAGCCGGACAGGCCGGACGCGGTGCCAGCCAGCACCGGGTCGACGCTGACCGCGCCCGCCTGGGCGTTGGGGATCGCAAGGCCGTTGCCGAAGGTCACCAGCATCATCGGCCCGAACAGCGCGCTCGGCGTCCACGGCCCGCGGATCAGCAGCCCGGCGGCGAGCAGGGTCCCGAGCAGCACGAGCGCGCTGCCGATCAGCACCATGCGATCGAGGCCGATCCGCCGGGTCAGCCGTGCCGCGCCGAAATTGCCGGCCATGAACGCCACCGAGACGACGATGAACCAGAGGCCGTATTCGGTCGCCGGGCGACCCAGGATGTCGATCATGTAGTAGGGCGCGCCGGCCACGAACGCGAAGAACACGCTGATCGCAAAGGCGCTCTGCAGGACGTAGCCGACGAAGGCGCCCGAGCGCAGCAACCTGCCGGCGCCGGAGAGCAAGCCGCTCCAGCCCGCGCTGCCCCAGCTGCGGGCACGGGTCTCGCGCAGTCGCTGCCAGGTCGCCAGCGCCAGCAGGCAGCCGATTGCCGTAACGGCGACGAAGATCTCGCGCCAGCCGCCGAGCGCCAGGATCAGGGCGCCGATGCTCGGCGCCAGCGTCGGCGCCACGACCATCGCCATGGTCAGATAGGCGATCATGCTCGCCGCCCGATCGCGGTCGTACAGATCGCGCACGATCGCGCGCGCAATCACCATGCCGGCGACGCCGCCGGCCGCCTGCACGATGCGACCGAGGATCAGCAGGCCGATGGTCGGCGCCGTGCTGCACAGGATGCTGCCGACGACGAACATCACCAGGCCGGCCATCACCACCGGCCGCCGCCCGAACCGATCGGACAGCGGGCCGTAGCTCAGCGCCGCCACCGCATTGGCCAGGATCGACAGGCTGAGCGCCAGCTGGGCGATGCCGGACGATACCCCGAAGTCAGCCTGAATCGCGGGCAGGGCCGGCACGAAGATCTGCAGCGACAGCGGCCCCAGGGCGGTCATCGCGGCCAGCAGCACCATGAAGCCGGCCGAAACCGGCGCCGGTCTGGACCCCGCTAGACGAGCCCGCGCCGTCAGCCGCCATCAGGCCATTGGGGCTGTCCGGTCGAGCCCACCGCCGATCCTGAGCGGCGCGATCCGCCGGGCGAGGCCGTTCTGCGCCGGTCTCGAGTAGACCGCGCACAAGGTCGCCTTGCCCATGGCCGGCGTCAGGCGGGGCCCGGGCACGTGGCTGCGAAAGCGCTGCAGCGCCACCTCCTTGGCCATGCCGATCACCAAATCGTAGTCGCCGGTCATGCCGACATCGGTGATGTAGCCGGTGCCGCCCGGCAGGATGTGCTCGTCGGCGGTCGGCACGTGGGTGTGGCTGCCGACCACGAGCGATGCGCGGCCGTCGGCCAGATGGCCGAGCGCCATCTTCTCGCTGGTCGCCTCGGCATGGACGTCGACCACGATCGCATCGACCGCGGCGCCGAGCGGATGGCGGGCGAGCGCGTGGTCGAGCGCGCCGAACGGGTCCTCGTAGGCACCCATGAACAGCCGGCCCATGACCTGCACGACCAGCAGCTTGCGGCCATCGGCGAGATGCAGCTCGGCGCTGCCGCGCCCGGGCGTGCCGGGCAGCATGTTGAGCGGACGGACGATGCGCGGGTCCTGGTCGATGTGACCGACCAGGTCGCGCTGGTCGAACACGTGATTGCCGGTGGTGATCAGATCGGCGCCGGCGGCATAAAAATCCTTGCAGATCTCGGGGCTGATGCCGAAGCCGCCCGCGGCGTTCTCGCCATTGACGATCACGATGTCGAGGCCGAGATCGGCGCGCAGGCCGGGCAAGTTGTCGAGCAGCACGCGGCGTCCCGCCCGGCCGACGACGTCGCCGCAATAGAGGATCTTCATGAGCCGGGCGCGCCGGCTTCGAAGCGGAGAACGGCGGTCTCGGTGACCACGCCATCGAGCGGGACGTCCGCGGGGCCGATCGGCACTTCTTCAACCTCCTGAGCGGCGAATGCCAGCCCGAACACGAGCGAGCCGCAGCCCTGCGACCGTAAATGCATGAGCGTCCGGTCGTAATAGCCCTTGCCGTAGCCCAGGCGGCCGCCGCGCCGATCGAACGCCAGCAGCGGCGCCAGCACGATCTCGGGCAGCCGCACCGGTCGCGACGGATGTGGCTCGAGCAGCTTGAACGTTCCCTCGACCAGCACGTCGCCCTGGTCCCAGGCGAGAAACAGGAGCGGCTGGTCGGGACCGTCGAGACGTGGCAGGGCCAGCGCATGGCCGCGGGCGCGCAGCCGTGCCATGGCCGGTCTGGGATCGAGCTCCCCGGCCAGCGGCCAGTAGCCGGCGACCGTTGCGCCGCCGGGCAACCCGAGCTCGTGCTCTAGCCGTGCCGCGACCAGGTCGGCGGCATGCCTGCCATCGGACGCCGTGATGGCCGCGCGCCGCTTAGCGCCTCGGTTCGCAGGGATGCCTTGCGCCGGACCAGGGTATCGGGACTCGTCAATCGAGCTTCTCTGAATGTCGTGGGCCGGCGAAGCAGGCTTCGCGCGATGTTGGGCGGGAAGCTGGCGGTGCCACCAGAGCCGTCGGTCGCTACCGTCTCTGTGGCCTGCTTACGCAGGTGGGCGCCGTATACCGGGACCACGATCCCGGCAGGAACAGCTCCCGTTCAGAGAACCATTGGCCCCAGGGAACTCGACGACCTAACGCACCAGGCAGCAGCCGCCAGTGGCTTAGTTAGGCCTTCTCCAGCTGCGCTGCAATGGCATCGACCTGCCGCGCGACGCGCTCGACCGCCGCCGCCGAGTTCTGCTCGACCTCGCGCACTCGCTGATCCACCACCGTCTGCAGGCGCTTGATCTCGTCGAGCGCGTCCGACAGCTCGTCCGCGATCAACAGGCTCGCCATCAGCAAAAGGCGGGCGTCGCCGCCCTGGATCTGGCCCTTGGCCAGGTCCGCCACGCGCTTGTCGATGTAAGAGGCCAGCCTGCGGACCCGGATCTCCTCGCCGTCGCCGCACTGAACGGTGTGGTGCCGGCCGTTGACCGTGACGTCGACCGTGGCCATCGATCACTCTCCGAGCAGGCGATCGAGCTGGTCGATCGAGCTGTCGAGGCGTTGCGCCACATGATCTGCGACTTCGTGCAAGGTCTGACATTCCTCCTGCAGCGCGACCACGTCCTCGGGCAGGTCGCGGCCGACTGCGACGGCGGGCAGGCCGCCCGATGCGCGCCGGTTGAGTGCTGCCTGCAAGCGCTCCAGCGCCGCGCTCAAATGCCGCTCGGCCGTCTCTAGATCTGCCATGCCGCTCCACCGATTTCCACGGGTCAGTAGCGCCAGTATACCGACTTGCGGTTACCCTTGACATACGCCGCAGAGCACGTCAACTGAGGCGCCGTGTGGGTGCGGCGTCCTGGGAACCCGCGCCTTTTACATGCGTTGCCCGACAGGCCGGGTAGGCCCGCGCCGCCGCAGAAAACGCCGTCATCGCTGCCGGACCACCGCTCGACCGAGACCATCATCACCCGCCTCGAGCCAGGGACATTCATCGTGCCGACCCATAACGATCTTGCCAATGCGATTCGCGCCCTGGCGATGGACGCCGTCCAGGCCGCCAACTCCGGCCATCCGGGCATGCCCATGGGCACGGCCGACATCGCCACCGTGCTGTTCGGCAAATTCCTGAAGTTCGATCCGACCGACCCAGACTGGCCGGACCGCGATCGCTTCGTGCTGTCGGCCGGCCACGGCTCGATGCTGCTCTACGCGCTGCTCCACCTCACCGGCTACGAGGACATGACGCTCGAGCAGCTCAAGAACTTTCGGCAGCTCGGCTCCAAGACCGCAGGCCACCCGGAATACGGCCATGCCGCGGGCATCGAGACCACCACGGGGCCGCTCGGCCAGGGGCTGGCCACCGCGGTCGGCATGGCGCTCGCCGAGCGCCAGCTGCGCGCGCGCTTCGGCGCCGACCTGGTCGATCACCGCACCTATGTGATCGCCAGCGACGGCGACCTGATGGAAGGCGTCAGCCACGAGGCCTGCTCGTTCGCCGGGCATCAGAAGCTGGACCGGCTGATCGTGCTGTACGACGACAACCAGATCAGCATCGACGGCGCCACCGAGCTCGCCTTCTCGGACGACACGCTGAAACGCTTCGCCGCCTATGGCTGGAACAGCGCGGCGATCGACGGCCACGACCCGGCGCAGATCGAGCAGGCGTTGACCGACGCGCAGGCGAGCGATCGACCGACCCTGATCGCCTGTCGCACGGTGATCGCCTATGGCGCGCCGACCAAGGCCGGCACCGCCAGCGCGCACGGCTCGCCGCTCGGCCCGGACGAGATCGCGGCGACGCGCGAGCGGCTCGGCTGGCCGCATGCCCCGTTCGAGCTCCCGAGTGCGATCCTCGAGGGCTGGCGCGCGATCGGCCGGCGCGGCGCCGAGCACCGCTCCGCCTGGCAGGCCCGGCTCGAGGCCAGGGACCCGGCGGCCAGGGAAGAATTCGAGCGGGCGCAGGCCGGCCGGCTGCCCGAGGGGCTCGACCGGGTCCTGCAGGAGCACAAGCAGAGGATGGCCGAGGAGAAGCCGAGCTGGGCGACCCGCAAGGCCAGCCAGGAAGCGCTCGAGGTGTTCACCGCTGCGATCCCGGAGATGGTCGGCGGCTCGGCCGATCTGACCGGCTCCAACCTGACCGACACCAAGGCGATCTCCGAGATGACCCCGGAGCATCCGGGCGGACGCTACATCCACTACGGCGTGCGCGAGCATGGCATGGCCGCGGCGATGAACGGCATGGCGCTGCATCGCGGCATCATCCCCTATGGCGGCACCTTCCTGATCTTCACCGACTATTGCCGGCCGGCGATCCGCCTGGCCGCCCTGATGGGCCAGCGGGTGATGTATCGTGATGACCCACGATTCCATCGGGCTGGGCGAGGACGGCCCGACCCATCAGTCGATCGAGCAGCTGCCGGGCCTGCGCGCGATGCCCAATCTCTGGGTCATGCGGCCGGCCGATCCGATCGAGACCGCGGAGTGCTGGGCACTGGCGATCGCGCGCGAGGACGGCCCCTCGCTGCTCGCGCTCAGCCGCCAGAACGTGCCGACGGTGCGCGGCGCGGAAAGTGAGAACCGTTGCGCGCGCGGCGCCTATGTGCTGGCCGAGGCCGACGGCCGGCGCCGGCTGACCCTGCTCGCGACCGGCACCGAAGTCGCCATCGCGCTGCACGGCACGCGAGCGCCTGCAGGCGTTCGGCGTCGGCTGCGCCGTGGTCTCGATGCCGTGCTTCGAGCTGTTCGACGCGCAGGATGCCGGCTATCGTGACGAGGTGCTCGGCTCGGGCGTGCGGATCGCGATCGAGGCGGCATCGCCGTTCGGCTGGGCGCGCTATGTCGGCGACGAGAGCAATGTGGTCGGCATGACCGGCTTTGGCGCGTCGGCGCCGGCGCCGGCGCTGTACGAGCATTTCGGCATCACGCCCGAGCGCGTGGTCGAGCTGGCGAGACGCCGCCTCGCCACGTAGGCGCGGGCGGCCAGGTACGGATGCAATCGCAGGGAGGTTCGTCGTGAGCGTTCGCATGGCAATCAACGGCTTTGGCCGGATCGGCCGCAACGTGCTGCGTGCGCTGGTCGAGGACGGCAGGAGCGACGTCAGCGTGGTCGCGATCAACGATCTGGCGCCGCCGGCGACCAACGCCCATCTGCTGCGCTACGATTCCGTGCATGGCCGCTTTCCGGGCAAGGTGACGCTCGAGGGCGACGTGCTCGATTGCGGCACCGGCCCGATCAAGGTGCTGGCCGAGCGCACCATCGAGAACCTGCCCTGGCAGCATCTCCAGATCGACGTCGTGCTCGAATGCACCGGCGTGTTCACCAAGCGCGACGACGCCGCCCGCCATCTCGATGGCCGGCGCGCGCAAGGTGCTGGTCTCGGCGCCCTCGGCAGGGCGCCGACATCACGGTCTGCTACAAGGTCAACCACGAGGACCTGCGCCAGGACCACCAGGTGGTCTCGAACGCGTCCTGCACCACCAACTGCCTGGCCCCGGTCGCCAAGGCGCTGAACGATGCGATCGGCATCGAGACCGGTCACATGACCACGATCCACGCCTTCACCAACGACCAGAACCTGTTGGACGTGTTCCACAAGGACCTGCACCGGGCGCGCGCGGCGACCTGCTCGATGATCCCGACCTCGACCGGTGCGGCGCGCGCGGTCGGCCTGGTGCTGCCGGATCTCAAGGGCAAGCTGGACGGCACGTCGTTCCGCGTGCCGACCCAGAACGTCTCGATCATCGACCTCAGCTTCGTGCCCGCGCGGGAAACCTCGGTCGAGGAGATCAACGACGTGATCCGCGCCGCGGCCGACGGGCCGATGGCAGGCGTGCTCGGCTATCACGAGGCGCCGCTGGTCTCGATCGACTTCAACCACGACAGCCACAGCTCGACGGTCGACCTGGGCGCCACCAAGGTGCTCGGCGGCAAGCTCGCGCGGGTCGCGTCCTGGTACGACAACGAGTGGGGTTTCTCCTGCCGCATGAACGACGTCGCCGCCCTGCTCGGCCAGCTCTGAGCCGCGCCATGCCCTGGCGGTCCGCACCCTCGACGATCTCGATCCGGCCGGCAAGACCGTGCTGGTCCGGATCGACCTGAACGTGCCGATGCAGGACGGCGAGGTGACCGACGCCACCCGCATCGAGCGCATCGTGCCGACCTTGCGCGAGCTGCTGGACAAGGGCGCCAAGGTGGTCGCGCTGTCCCACTTCGGCCGGCCCAAGGGCAAGCCGCAGAGCGCGATGTCGCTCAAGCCCCTGTGCAAGCCGCTGGGCGATGCGCTCGGCGGTGTCGAGGTCGCCTTTGCCGAGGACTGCATCGGCGATCCGGCGCAAAAAGCGGTCGCGGCGCTGCAACCGGGCCAGGTGCTGCTCCTGGAAAACCTGCGCTTCCATCCGGGCGAGGAGGCGAACGACGCAGGCTTTCGCCGACGAGCTGGCGAGCCTGGGCGAGATCTATGTCGGCGACGCCTTTTCGGCAGCCCATCGCGCCCATGCCTCGGTCGTCGGCCTGGCCGAACGGCTGCCGTCGGCCGCCGGCCGCCTGATGCAGGCGGAGATCGAGGCGCTGACCAAGGCGCTGGAGCATCCCGAGCGCCCCGTCGTCGCGATCGTCGGCGGCGCCAAGGTGTCGACCAAGCTCGAGCTTTTGGGCAATCTGATCGACAAGGTCGACGCCCTGATCCTGGGCGGCGGCATGGCCAACACGTTTCTCGCGGCGCAGGGCACGCCGGTCGGCAAGTCGCTGTGCGAGCGCGAGATGGTCGCGACCGCGAGCGACATCATGCTGCGCGCCGACGCGCAGGGCTGCGACATCCTGCTGCCGATCGACGCACGGATCGCCAAGGAGTTCAGGCAGGGCGCCCCGTCGACCGTGGTCGCGATCGAGCAGGTGCCGGACGACGCCATGATCCTGGACATCGGCCCGGTCAGCGAGGAGCTGTTCTGCGACCGGCTCGACCGGACGCGCACGGTGCTCTGGAACGGCCCGCTCGGCGCCTTCGAGATCCCGCCGTTCGATAGCCGGCACCAACGAGGTCGCCCAGCATGTCGGCGAGCTGACGGTGGCCGGCCGCATGATGAGCATCGCCGGCGGCGGCGACACCATCTCCGCGCTCGCCCATGCCAGCGTCCTGGGCGAGTTCTCCTACGTCTCCACCGCCGGCGGCGCCTTCTTGGAGTGGCTGGAGGGCAAGACCCTCCCAGGGGTGGCGGTGTTGGAGCGAGGTTAGTCCCTAAGCCGCGGCCGGATCTCTCCCAGAGCGCCTTCCTCAGGGAGCGTTAGCGCCCGCCCGCTTCACGAATTGTTATGCCCAGAGGCTTCCGTCGGCGGCGCGCTCACGGCTTGTCAAGGATTTATTAGGAAAGATTGGTTAACGGAAGGTCAGGATTTATCGTGGATGCCGCCAAAGCGGAACTCCTCCTGGATAAGCGCCACCACCCAGGCCGTGGCTCGTTGAGCAGGCGGCAAGGCGCATCAGAGGTCACGCAACTCCTGATTGATGTATGTCCTTGGAAAGGAACGTTTTGCGTGCTAGCATTCCGCCTGGTTAAGGTAGGCCCTCTTAAGCAACGGACGGCATCCGAATGGCTGCTCTCGGCAATACCGAGATTTATCGTGGCGGCGCGGTATATCCGGCCAGCCTGTCACTGGCGACCAGGCACGTGAGCGTGGCTTCATCCGACAGCGTCCTAATCGACTTCGAGATTGCATCTAAGGGCGGCGGCTTCACGCACGTTGTCGTTGCTCTCGGCAAGAAGGATTTCCCAGCAATCATTGAGATGATGTCGAATGCGAATTGGCAGAGTGCAATAAGGGCGATGGTGAACGAGCTTCAACGGCAAATTGTCCAACGGCCGAAGAATTGAACGAGAAAACGTATCTGACCCGTCGATCAGAAAGATCACCGGAACCATCGGCATAAGGCTCTGCAGGAAATCACCATGGGAAAGCGGAAAGCCTTCGCCCTTCTTTTCCTGTGCCTGGTTGCAAGTGTAGGGACGACCGCCTCGGGGTTGACACAGAGGGTTCTTCATACAATCGCGTGGCACAATAATTTCCAGGATGACCCAACATTCGACCTGGGCTACTTCCTAGAGCGCTATCCGGATCAGCTGGCGATCATCCAGCCGCTCATGCAGCAGACGGACCCTACAAGCCCTGTGATCGATTACCGGCTTGAGCGGCTGGTCAATGCCCGCTCTGAGGGCGAGGCACGCTTGATACTGGACATCATCCGGGAGGATGAGAGAAGGCGGCGCCACATCGCCGCCGGAAGCATCCCTGCGATCATCATAGGCGGGGCGCTCGCCATAGCTGTGGATACTCTGGTGCTGTTTGTTCTGGTCTATGCCATCGCAGAGCTTTGGAGAGTTCGAGGCATGTCCACCGCGGAGCTACCAGAAACGGATTGGTTCGGATCAAATCGCCGAAGGCTTTAGAGCCATGAACCCTAACCGCTGAAGCGTGAAATGTAAGACAATGCGAAACACTCCAGCGTTAATCGAAATCGTTCGGGGAGAAAAGATATCAGTTCGACCGCCTTCAGGGTTGTCTGGTAGGAGAGAGAACGATGGCTCGCTCTGTTTGGGCATGCGTCCTATTGCTGGTACTCGGGGCCAACACCGCGCATGGCGTCGAGACCCTTCGGGAGCGCTCGATCTGGCAGGAAAAGCTGCGCCAAGGCATGGTTGCGGCAATGCCGGATGCCCTCCCGGGCGCCCCCTCTAATCCATCAATATGGGAAAATGGACAGGAGCGCTTGGAAATCCTCTGGTGTTCTGGTCGGGAGTGGCGCACCTTAATAAGGAAGCTCCAAGCCCACCATCTGTACAGGGAATTTGGCCCAAGGTGTGACCAGCCGCCCCTCAATCCAGTTCCCTCGCCCTGGTAACGCCGAAGATTGAACCAGCAAACCGCGGGTTCGTGTTCCTGAATGTGACCCGGTACGACGACTGAATCGCCGGAATTATGATGTCGCGGCCGAAACCATTGCCGTTCGACGAACGCCTGAAAACAGCCGCCCAGCTCGTGTTGCGCGCGAGGGTTTTCTATGAACTCTGGTGGTACCTCGAGGGTGCCGAGACGCGTCCGGCAATCATCGACACGATGCGTCAGTACTCGGAGTTCTTTCGCTTCGATCCGCATGCCCATTTTGTGGCATTCGTCGTCCATGTCGCGGCGCTTTTCGAGAAGCGTAATGACAGCATCAACCTGCCTGCGCTAGCGAAAGAGCTTGAGGCACCACAGTTGATCTCTCCGGAGGAGGCGGCCGAGGTGAGAAGGCTCCTCGATGAGGCCGCCCCCGTCGCGAAGAAGGCCATCATCCTGCGAAGCAATCTATTCGCGCACCGCTCTGCGATGCTGTCCTACGCCGAAGCGTTCAGGAGGGCGGCGGTGACGCCGGACGAACTGCGCAACTTAACCGATATCGCGCTGGAAGCCGCGAATCGGCTTCTCAGGACCCGCGGATTTGAGGGCCACTTCTTCAGCCCGGCGCCTGTAGAGGACGCGGAAGCAATGCTCAGAACCCTATCAGAGCATCGTGCGCAGCAATGAAAGTAGAGCCGTGTAGGCTCCTAAAGTTCAGGCGGCGTGCAGAGAGGAAAAGGTGTCAGGTGCAGAGAGGAAAAGGTGTCAGGAACCTTTTTCCCGGCGGCGGCTGACCAAGCGGGCCGTGAGGTGGTGGCTGAGAGAGGAAAAGGTGTCAGAGAGAGGAAAAGGTGTCAGGAACCTTTTTCCCGGCGGCGAGGAGGAAAAGGTGTCAGGAACCTTTTTCCCTGCGGCGGCCGACCAAGCGGGCCGTGAGGTGGTGGCTGTGGACTATTCGGCGGCCTCGGGGTGCTTGACGCCGGACTTGGGGGTGACCTGGAGCTGGACGGTATCGACGCCGTCGACCCGGGTCGAGGCGTCCAGGATCTCGATCGCGATCAGGCGATCATCGGCATCGTAGTCCAGGATGACGCCGGATTTCTCCTCCTCGCTGATCCGTGCCGGGCCGTCACGCAGCACCAGGGGCAGGGTGTCGGTTGCGCTCGGTGATTGTGATCGCTCCGCTCCATACGCCCCTGCCCCCTGCGGGCGCTTTCTTGGCGGGGGCGCACGCATTCCGAGAGATTGCGCGCCCTTCATATCGCGTCAAGGTTAACCGGCGATTGACGCCGCGCGGTCGAAGCTGCGGGCGCCGGTCTCTGCTCGGCCGCGCTGGCGATACGACGACGCCATCCAGGCCCAGTCCTTCGCGACCTGACCGGCTCCGGTTCGATTTCGGGCCAGGGTACCGAGCGGCCCGGTGTGCGCCTGGCACCGGACCTGCGTGCTGCCGATCTCGAATGGCGACGCGATCGCCTCCGCCAGCGACCCGGTGCGGCGACGACCAGCGGCAAGCGCCACGGCATCGAACGTCGCCTTACCGAGGCAGACCGCCAGCCGGGGGCCGACGATCTCGATCTGCGGCAGCGAGAACGCGCGCGCGGCGCGTTCGAGATCGCGCATCGGTATCGAGGCGCTGATCGCGCCGAGCTTGACGAACGGGAACACGTTGGTCGCATACACGTCCTTCAGCTCAAGCCCGAAATGCTGCTGCAAGAGGTGTTTGAGCCGCTTGTTCGTGGTCCGATCCGGATCATGTCCAATCGTGCGCCGCCTATGCAGATAAGGGCCGCTCAAGATCTCGTCTGAGGACCAGTCTTGAAGCACGATCATCAGCTCTGCATCGATGTTGCAGGCGCTTCTCGTGTACGGCGATACGAAGTCGCACTCGTACATCCCGCCGTGATAGTCGCCGATGCACTTGTAGCCCGGCCATCGCGTGTTCTTGCGAATAAGTGCGAGTTCCCGCAGGCGCAACTCTTTGTCCATCACCGTCCCCCTCGCGCAGGTATCGGATCGGGCGTGTCTTGCAGCGGGCACCTGGCGGGCGGGTCTCCGATTTCCTACGAATGCCACATCGCAGGTTCATAGAGCATCAAGGTTAACGGGCGGTTAACGCCCCAGGATCGCAGGACCGGCCCCGCCTACCCGCACGCCCTGCGGGCTTACTTCTTTGGTGAGCGGGCGCACGGATTCCCACCTTCCCACACCGCAAGTTCATAAAACGTCAAGGTTAACAGACGGTTGACGCTTCGGGGTGGTCGCCTTGTGACGGCGATTCAGGACGTCCGGGCAAGAGCAGCGACCTCGCGCTTCACAACACGCGATCGTCGCGGTGGCGGGCCAGGGCGCGGCAGTAGCGCGCCATGATGTCCGGCATCCGCGTCTCGCCAGGTGGCGGCCGATCGACCCCAAAAACCTCCTTCGGAAAGTCGAGCGGCTCCTGAGCCTCCCAGATTTCGTCATGCGCCTGGGGCGGCAGGATCCGGGCCGGGGCGCCGACCGCCACCCAGCCGATCGGCACCGTCGCGTCCTCGGGCAACTGCGTCAGGAGATGCACGGTCCCGTTGATCCGGACCTCGGCCCGTGCGCCGATGGTGGCGCCGTTGAACACGCGTGCGCCGGTGGCGAGAAACGCGCAGTCGTGCACGGTGCATCCGGAAAGATAGGCGTAGGGGCCCACCAGCACGTGGTCACCGATGGTCGTGGGATGCCGTTTGCTGCCACGCACGACGGCGTTCTCCATGATGACGCAGGCGCGGCCGACGACGATCGGTCCGCTCTCCGCGGTCAGCACGGCGCCGAACCCGACCGAGGTTTCCGGGCCGACCGTCACGTCGCCACAGATGACCGCGGTCGGCGCGATCCGCGCGCTCGGATCGATGACCGGGCGCTTGCCCAGATGCTCGATCAGCATGGCGAGGCTCCCCTTCGTTGTTTCCGCGCCGGCGGCGGGCTGCCGCCCGAGCCAGCGTCTTCAGACAAGTGCAGCATCTCCCTCGGCAAGCAAGACTTTCCCGAGGTGCCGGGCGACGTTTGCAGTATGGGGGCGTACGCAGCGGGAGATCCTGGGGACCTCACCGACGAGAAGGGCCCGCGTCGGGCCGCTCGATCCTCGATCAGCGGCTGCGCTCGCTGCCCGTTCGACCAATGCCAGCGAGCCGTCGCCGAACGCCAGGGCCATCTGGGGGCATCTGGAACAGCCTCAACAGTGTCGTCCCGTCGGCGTCTGTGGCCGTTCCCCCGCCAGCGCCTCGCGAGCGTGCTTTCCGGTCGGCAGGTGGGCATACGGATTCCCACCTTCGCACGGCGCAGCTTCATAAAGCCCTAAGATTAACGGCGGTTAACGCCCTCTCAGCCTTTGTGTCCAGGACAGCACGAAGCGGCTGGATACTCTGCTGTCGGGCGGTCCTGCAGACAGGCCCAGCCCCGGTGCGGCGCGTGAGCGCTGCTCAGCGCCCGCGTGCTTGTCCAGCATGCCCTTCAGCCCCGCCGCCAGCTTCTATTGCCGAGTAAGGATGGAGCAGCTGGCGACGATCGCGCCGGGTGCCGGTGTGGGTGTGGCAGTTCTCGAGCTGCTGGCCGAGAGAATCCGGCCATCGACGTAGCCATCGCTGTCCAGGACGTGGTAGCCGCTGCCATCGCTCCAAAGCGAGCCGCGGCTCGCTGGCGCCGCCACCGGAAGTGGTCCACCAGATACGAGGGCCGATCCGATCGAGATGGCAAGAATCGCCGTGTTGTGCTAGGGTCTCCAATGGGCCGACCGGATCGAATCGTCGCACGCTGCCCCGTCGCCTGATCCGCGGCCCAAAAAACCAAATGAACCCAAAGGCCGCAGGATTCCTCGCTTTTTTGGCTTGACCTCGAAGGCTGCCCGACGTTCGTGGCGCGCTGCGTCATGAGCGAGCCACCGCAGGTGGTGGTGCACGACCGGGTCCAGGCCGAGGCGGCGCTGGCCGTGGCGGAGGAGCTGGGCCGGGACATCTGGCTGCGCAGCGCGCCGGATGCTGCGGCCTATGCCGGGGTCGGCTATCTGAAGGCGCTGGGCGATGCGCTCGGCCACGAGATCGTCATCGACTGCGGCGACGATGCCGGGTTGGTGATGGCGGCCCTGCGCACCGGCTGTCGACGGCTTGCGTTCTCCGGCCCGGCGGCGGTATCTCAGCGGCTGGCGGAGATGGCAGCAGAGGTCGGCGCCTGGTACCGCCACGAGACGCACGGCGCACATGCTCTGCCTGTCACCGGATGACGATGCGCGGTCCCGGTGCCGCGACTGGCTGCTCGACGGCGATCTGGTATAGGATCGAGCCCAGGGGTGCCGGCAGCGAAACGGGAGAACCCATATGCAGCTCACGCCGAAGGTAAAAGAGATCCTGTCCTGGTACGAGGGCGAGAGCCCGGGCGTCAAAGGCAGCCTCGCCCGGTTCCTGATGCACGGCCGCCTGGCCGGCACCGGCCATCTGGTGATCCTGCCGGTCGACCAGGGCTACGAGCATGGACCCGCGAGAAGCTTCGCGTCCAACCCGCCGGCCTACGATCCGCTCTATCTCTACCAGCTGGCGATCGACGCCGGGCTGAACGGCTATGCGGCGCCCTTGGGCCTGCTCGAGGCGGGCGCCGACACCTATGCCGGCCAGCTGCCGACGATCCTCAAGATGAACAGCGCCAACAGCCTGAGCGACGGCCCGCAGGATCAGGCGGTGACCGCCTCGGTGAACGATGCGCTGCATCTGGGTTGCGCCGGGGTCGGCTTCACGATCTATCCGGGCTCCGACAAGTGCTACGACATGATGGAGGAGCTGCGCGAGATCATCCGCGAGGCCAAGTCGTACGGCCTGATCGCCGTGGTCTGGTCCTATCCGCGCGGCGGCAAGGTCTCCAAGGCGGGCGAGACCGCTTTGGACATCGTCGCCTATTCGGCGCACATGGCGGCGCTGATGGGCGCCAACATCATCAAGGTCAAGCCGCCGACCGACGTGATCGACCTGGATGCCGCCAAGCCGGTCTACGAGTCCGAGGACATCGACCGCTCGACCCTGGCGGCGCGCGTCCGCCACGTCATGCAGTGCGCGTTCGCCGGCAAGCGGGTCGTGCTGTTCTCGGGTGGCGAGGCGACCGATACCGCAGGATTTCTCGCGGAGATCCGCCAGATCCGCGACGGCGGCGCTTCGGGCTCGATCATCGGCCGCAACAGCTTCAAGCGGCCCAAGACCGAGGCGCTGGCGCTGCTCGACGAGGTGATCAAGATCTATCTGAACGAGGCGTGATCGAGCCCCCGGAGGCCAATGGCGAAGGCGCCGACGCGGGCTGCCAGCCCTACCTGATCAGCCCGCTCGAGATCGATCCGGCGCAGTTCGGACCACAACTCGAGGCGGCGGTCTCGGCGGGGAGCGCCGTGGCGGCTTTGCTTCGCCCGACGCATTTATCGGGCGCTCCGGCGCATGATCTGCAGCAGATTTGCGCCGGTCGGGTCGCATTGTTGCTGCAGGACGAGGTCGATCTGGCGCTTTTTTGCGGTGCCGACGGCGTCCACCTCAGCGACCCGGCCGGGGTGCGCGAGGCGCGCGCGCGGCTCGGCCCGGATCGCATCCTGGGCGCGTCCTGCGGCCATTCGCGCCACGCGGCGATGCTTGCGGGTGACGACGGCGCCGACTATATCGCGTTCGGCGAGGTCGGCCGCAGGCCGCAACCACCGCTGCTCGAGCTGATCGCCTGGTGGCATGAGCTGTTCGTGCTGCCTTGCCTGGCCCTGGGCGCGTTCGATGGCCCCAGCTGCAGGTCGACGGCGCGCGCCGGCGCCGACTTCATCGGGGTGAGCGACGAGGTGTGGCAGCACCCGGACGGCGCTGCGGCCGGCATGCGCAGCATTCGAGAGGCGATCGCGGCGGCCTGAGGGCCGATCCGCGAAATCGGCGATCCGCGGAGTCGATGTCATGAAGATCAGCGCCAACGACATTCGCCCGGGCAACGTGCTCGAGCACAAGGACCGGCTGTGGGGCGTGGTCAAGACCGAGCATGTCAAGCCGGGCAAGGGTCCCGCCTACCAGCAGGTCGAGCTCAAGGACCTGGTCGACGGCACCAAGCTGAACGAGCGCTTCCGTGCGGTCGAGACCGTCGAGCGCGTGCGCCTCGACGAGAAGGAGTACCAGTTCCTGTACGAGGAAGACCCGCAGCTGCACCTGATGGATCAGGAGACCTTCGAGCAGGTCGCGATCGACAAGGCGCTGCTCGGCGATCGCCTGCCGTTCCTGCAGGAAGGCATGGCGATCATGGTGCAAAGCTACGAGGGCCGCTCGCTGATGGCCCGCCTGCCCGACACCACGGTGCTCGAGGTGGTCGAGGCCGACCCGGTGGTCAAAGGCCAGACCGCCGCCGCCTCCTACAAGCCCGCGGTGCTCAGCAACGGCGTGCGGATCATGGTGCCGCCGCACATCGAGGCCGGCACCAAGGTGGTGGTCAACATCGCCGAGGCCAGCTATGTCGAGCGCGCCAAAGCTTGAAGCGCGCATCGTCCTCACACCTACGCATCAGCAACAACGAGAGTGCCTCATGCCGATTCGCTCGGCCAACATCAACGTCATGGTCCAGGCCGCCCACAAGGCGGCGCGCCACCTGGTGCGCGATTTCGGCGAGGTCGAGAACCTGCAGGTCTCGATCAAGGGTCCGGGCGACTATGTCAGCGCCGCCGACCATCGCGCCGAGCAGATCCTGCATCAGGAGCTGAGCCGGGCCCGGCCGGGCTTCGGCTTCCTCATGGAGGAATCCGGCGCGCGCGAGGGCAAGGACGATCAGCGCTGGATCATCGATCCGCTCGATGGCACCACCAACTTCCTCCACGGCCTGCCTCATTTCGCGATCTCGCTGGCGCTCGAGCGCCATGGCGAGCTGGTCGCTGGTGTGGTCTACGATCCGATCAAGGACGAGCTGTTCTGCGCCGAGAAGGGTGCCGGCAGCTATCTCAACGACCGGCGCCTGCGAGTGTCGCGCCGCAGCGGGCTCGTCAACAGCCTGGTCGGTACCGGCATCCCGGTGCTCGACTGGCACGGCCGCGAGCAGGGCTATGCCCAACAACTCGACCGGGTCTCGGCCGAAGTCGCCGGCATTCGCCGGCTCGGCACCGCGTCGCTCGACCTCGCCTATGTCGCGGCCGGCCGGCTCGACGGCTTTTGGGAATACGGCCTGAAGCCCTGGGACATGGCAGCCGGCATCGTGCTGATCCGCGAGGCCGGCGGCATGGTCGGCCGGCTGGAGGACGGCGATCTCTTGAGTGCCGGTACGCTGGTGGCGGGCAATCAGGGGATCTATCCGCAGCTGGTCGAGCTGCTACGGGCAGCGTGATGCTCGTCCGGCAGTAGTGGCGCCGCTCGCGCAGCAAACCGGCTTGTCGTGATCGCCGAACTTGCCTATGTGTCCTCGCAATAGCTTATTGGTTACTCTTTAGAAACAGGTGAACGGCTACTAACCCTCGGGCCCCAGGCAGGGTCGGCGCATATCCCGCACTTGAGGTGAGCCGCTCGGATTTGCCGATCTTGTTGGCCAGGCGATCGCGCCCCATCCGGAAAGCCACGCGATGACCACTCCGCAGCGCTTCATCAATCGCATGATCCTGTTTCTGGTGCTGGCGGCGCTTGCGGTCGCGGGAGCGTACGACGTCATCTTCCGGGTTTTCTTGTACAATCCGCTGCTGAACGGGTTGATCCTGGGCGTCCTGCTGGTCGGCATCGTCTACATCTTCCGCCGGGTGTTCGGGCTCAAGCCGGAGATTCGCTGGATCGAAGCATTTCGCACCCAGCAGCCGGGCTTCTCGCTGCAGGCGGCGCCACGGCTGCTGGCGCCAATAGCGAGCGTTCTCGGCGACCAGGAGCGACGCGGTCGTGTGCGCCTTCCGGCCATGTCAGTGCGCTATCTGCTGGACAGCATCAGCGCCCGGCTGGACGAATCACGCGACATTTCCCGCTATCAGATCGGCCTTCTGATCTTTCTCGGTCTGCTCGGCACCTTCTGGGGCCTGCTCGAGACGATCAGCTCGGTCGGCTCGGTGATTTCCGGCCTGTCGGTCGGCGAGGGCGATCTGGTCACGCTTTTCGATAATCTCAAGGCTGGCCTGGCGGCGCCGATGGAG
The DNA here is from genome assembly GCA_963731495.1 of uncultured Alphaproteobacteria bacterium. Taxonomy (GTDB): domain Bacteria; phylum Pseudomonadota; class Alphaproteobacteria; order Geminicoccales; family Geminicoccaceae; genus DASUGG01. The sequence continues at coordinate 440 of CAVSVZ010000058.1, read as the reverse complement.
GGCATGGGCACGGCATTCAGCTCGTCCCTGTTCGGTCTTGCCGGCTCGCTGATCTTGGGCTTTCTCGATCTGCAGGCGAACCAGGCGCAGAACAGCTTTTACAACGAGATGGAGGAGTGGCTGTCGAGCCTCACCCGGCTGGGCGGCGCGGAGCCGCTGCACGCGGCGGGTGACGCCGGCGTTCCGGCCTATGTTCAGGCGCTGCTCGAGCAGACCGCGGAGAACCTGGAGGGCCTGCAGCGTGCGGTCGCGCGCTCGGAGGAGAACCAGGGCTCGATCCACTCCGGGCTGATCGCGGCTGACCGAGCGGCTGAGCGCGCTGGGCGACCAGATCGCGACCGAGCAGGCGCTGCTCGGCCGGCTGATCGGCTCGCAGGAAGAGCTGCGGCCGATCGTGGCGCGTCTGGTCGAGGGCGACAGCGGCATCGACGAGGCGACCC
>CAVSVZ010000057.1:0-31993 GCA_963731495.1 uncultured Alphaproteobacteria bacterium | reverse complement strand
TGCGCGCAACGACGATTATCGCCTGCTGGGCTGGTCGGCCTGGCTCGAGCCGCTGCTGCGGCCTTGAGCCGATGATCAGGCGATCGGCAACCGGTGCCGCTCGGCGATGCTGGCGAACGCGCGCGCCAGCTCGCCCTGGCCGCGCTCATCGAGGCCGGTCAGGGGTGGCATCATCCGCAGCCAGTCCGAGGTGCTGCGAGCCAGCGCGATCGCAGCCTTGCAGGCTGGCAGGAATGGCCGGACGCAAAGCGCATCGTCGACGGCCGCGATCAGCGCGTGCCAGCGTTCGGCCTCCTGCTCGCTCTCCGCATCGAGGAAGCTGCGCATCGCTTCGGGAACCACATTGGCGAGGCCGCAGATCGTGCCCGCTCCACCCAGCGCCGTCGCGCGCCGCGCATGCACCTCGGTGCCGGTGTACACGGCGAGCTGCGGACACGCCTCGAGATAGCCCGCGGCTGCTGCCAGTCGCCGCCGCTGTCCTTGATGCCCTCGATGATGTCGCCGAACGCCGCGTGCAGCCGGCCGACCAGGGCCACCGACAGCCTGACGCCACTGATCGCCGGAAAGTCGTAGAGCATCAGGCGCAGGCCAGGAGCGGCGCGCCCGATCACCGTTGCATAGAAGCGAAACACGCCTTCCTCGGTGGCCGCATCGCGCAGGAAGAACGGCGGCATCAGCAGGACCCGGGCCACACCCGATGCACCGGCATGGCGGGTGAGCGCCACGACGTCGGCAAGGCTGACGGCGCCGGCGCCCACGATCAGGTGCGCAGGCGGGATCCCCGCCTCAGCAAGGATTCCAGCAGCGCGCAACGTTGTGCCACGTCGAAACACGGGCCCTCGCCCGTGGTGCCGAGCACCGCCAGGCCATCGCAGCCGCGAGCCAGCAGGTCGCGGCCATGCGCCAGCAGCAGCGCAGCATCACAGGTCAAGTCGGCGCGCAGGGGCGTCGCCATCGCGCAGATCAGGTCGTGCCGCTCGGTAGGCATGATGCCGCAATCTCCCCGTGGTGCGCCGCCAACAAAGTCGGCGGGCTCGATTGTCAACATCGCTTGACCGCAGCGCCGCGCAGACGGATCATTCAGCGGCGCATGGGCGTGAAACGCGCTCCAGGCGCCGCCCCGACCAACAACAGCAGGGAGAAGCGCCATGAACACCCGGTCGTCCAGCCTGATGCGGATCAGCCGCAGGGCGATGCTCGCCACGACGACGGCAGCTATCGCCATGCCGGCGTTCATCCGCGGCGCCAGCGCCCAGGCCAAGCTGATCCGCATCAGCACGCCGGGCAGCACCGGAGGAGACGCTCTCCAAATCGCTGGTCGTCTTCAAGGAGCCGCTCGAAGCAGAAGCCCCGGGCGCCGTTCGACGTCGAGCTCCACTTCAATGCCACGCTGTTCGGCCAGGGCATGGAGATCCCGGCGATGCAGCGCGGCAATCTCGAGGTTGGCCTGATCTCGCCACAGGACGTGGCCGAGCAGATCCCCGAGTACTCGATCTTCACCGCCGGCTACCTGATCCACGATCGCGATCATCTCGAGCAGCATCTTCTCCGGCGACAGTCGGCGACGAGGTGTTCGCCAAGATCGCCGACGACATGGGCGTGCAGCCGCTCGGCACGCAGTATCATGGCCAGCGCCACCTCGTGCTGCGCGAGCCCAAGGAGGTCAGACACGCCGGCCGATCTCGCCGGCATGAAGCTGCGCGTGCCGGGCTCGGAGAGCTGGCGTTCCTCGGCGGGGCGCTTGGTGGCAATCCCGACGCCGATCGCCTTCGACGAGGTCTATCTGGCGCTCAAGACCGGCACCGTCGATGCGGTCGAGCAGCCGCTCGCCGACGTGATCTCGGCCAAGTTCTACGAGGTGACCGAGCAGCTCGTGCTCACCGGCCATCTCGTCTCGACCATCTTCTTCGCGTTCGCCAAGCCCTTCTGGGACAGCCTGTCCGACGAGGAGAAGCGGCCAGGTCCAGGCCGCGGCCGACGCTGCGATCGCGTTCAACAACGATGGCATCAGCGCTACCGAGGGCGGGCGCAGTGACTTTCTGGCGAGCCAGGGCATGACCGTCACCACGCCCGATCTCGATGCTTTCCGCAACCACGTCCTCGATGCCTATCTGAGCTCCGACTTCTCGGCCAACTGGCCGGACGGCATGGTCGAGCGAGATCAACGCGCCTGAGCCGCTGAGCGGTGACGCGCATCGCCGGATCGGTGCATCCTCACCGGGGCTGCCGAGATGGTCAGCGCCGGCCTGTTCGCGCTCCTGTTCGCCGCCTTCATGATGCAGATCTTCACCCGCTACGTGCTGAACGATCCGGTGATCTGGGCGCGGAGCTGTGCTCCCTGGCTTATCTCTGGGGCGTCTGCTTCGCCGCAGCCGCCATCGTCCGGGAGCGCGAGCACATCGCCTTCGACCTCGCTCTACCAGGCATGTCCCGCCGCGGTCCGCGGCGTGCTCGCCGTCGCTCTGCACGGCCTTCCTCGTCGTGCTCTTCCTCGCTCGGCCTGCCGGGCACGGTCGACTACGTGGTCTTCATGGGCCGGATGAAGACGCTCGATCTCCGCATATCCCGTTCGACCTCGTGTTCTCCGTGCTTCGTCTTCTTCCTCGTCGTGACGCGTGCTGCTCGGCGCTCGTCCGCCTCTGGCGGCTGATGCGGCGCCGACTACGAAGCGAGCTCTAGGGCATGAGCTTCGCCGCCGTCCTGATGTTCGTCGCCTTCTTCGCGGGTGCCGCATCGGCGTGCCGATCGGCCATGCCATGATCGCCACCGGCTTTCTCTACCTCTGGTCCCGGCGGCGATATGGGCCTGGTCGCGACGCAGGGCCTGAACGGCCTGTTCAAGAGCTTCGTCCTGCTCGCCGTGCCGATGTTCATCTTCGCCGCCGAGATCATGAACTACCGGCGCGATCAGCGACCGCCTGCTCCGCTTCACCGACGCTCCTGGTCGGCCGGCTCCGCGGCGGCCTCGCCCACGTCAACGTGTGCTCAGCGTCATCTTCTCCGGCATGAGCGGCAGCGCGCTCGCCGATGCGGCAGGGCCGGGCAAGCTGATGATCAGCCTCATGCTGCAAGGATGAGCCGCTACACGCCGGGCTTCGCCGGGGCGGTCACCGCGGCCTCGGCCACCATCGGCCCGATCATCCCGCCCTCGATCCCGATGGTCCTCTACGCCGTCGTGGCCGACACCTCGATCGGCTATCTGTTCATCGGCGGCGTGCATCCCCGGCCTGATCATGGCAGCGGCGCTGATGGTCCTGATCCACATCATCGCGACGCGGCGCAACTTCCCGACCGAGGCGCCGATCCCGCGCAGCGAGATCGTCGGCACCGTCCGCGAGGCGCTCCCGGCCCTGATGCTGCCGGTGATCCTCCTGGGCGGCATCTACTCGGGCGCCGTCACGCCGACCGAGGCGGCCGCCGTCGCCGCCGCCTATGCGCTGCTGCTGGCCGCCGGGCTTCTACCGCGCGCTGGTCTTCGCGAACTCCTCGAAATCCTGGTCCGCTCGCGCCAAGTCCACCGCGATCGTCGCCATCACCATCATCGGCGCCCTGTTCTTCAACTACGTCGTCGCCGCGAGCAGATCCCGAAGGCGTTCGGCGTCTGGATCGCGGACAGCGGCCTGCCGGCCCCTTTCCTGCTGGTGATCAACGTCCTGTTCCTGCTCCTGGGCTGCTTTCTCGACACGCTGTTGATGCTGCTGGTGATCGTGCCGATCGTGATCCCCTCGGTTAGGGCGCTCGGCATCGACACGGTCCATTTCGGCGTGGTCATCGTCGTCAACATGATGATCGGCCTGATCACCCCGCCCTATGGCGAGATGCTGTTCCTGATCAGCGGCGTCACCGGCATCAAGCTCCAGGCGATCCTGAAGGAGATCTGGCCGTTCCTGGGCGCTCTGTTCCTGGCGCTGCTGGTGATGAGCCTGTGGCCCGACCTGGTGCTGTTCCTGCCCCGCCTGGCGGGCTACGAGGGCTAGCGCGATGACCGCCTCAAAGGCGCGGCAGGATCAGGCCGCCGTCGACATAGATCACCTGGCCGGCGCTGAACGGCAGGCCGCCGGTGGCCACCGTCGCTACCGCCTTGCCCACGTCCGCGGGCTCGCCCCAGCGCGGGATCGGCGAGATGCCGGCCGCGATCATCGCGTCCAGCCGCTCGGCCGAGACCGCCGTCATGTCGGTACGGATGATCCCGGGCCGGACCTCGAATACGCCGATCCCGTGCGGCGCCAGGCGCACGCGAACAGCCGGCTGAGCATCGACAACCCGGCCTTGGCGATGCAGTATTCGCCGCGGCTGATCGAGATCACCTCGGCGCTGATCGAGGTGATGGTCACGATCGAGCGGCCGGGCAGATCCGGGGCTGCAACATGTGCCGGGCCACCTTCTGGGTGAGAAAGAACGGCCCGCGCAGATTGACGTTCAGGCAGCGGTCCTAGCTTTCGAGCGACGCTCCAGCAGGTCGCCGCGTTCGAGCACCGACACGCCGGCATTGTTGACCAGGCAGTCGATCCGGCCGAAGCCTTCGATCGCGCTCGCAGCACCCCGTCGTGCGTCGACAGATCGGCGATATCCGCAGGCACCAGCAGCGCGCGACGGCCCAGGGCCTCGATCGCGGCGACCACCTCGCGCCGGCTTTGTCGGCCTGGATGTCGTTGACCACCATATCGAAGCCCGCTTCGGCCAGGGCCAGCGCGATCGCGCGCCCGATCCCGCGGCGTGCGCCGGTCACCAGCGCCGTTCTTCGTCCGCCATGCTACCCTCCGCACAGGCCACCCTATACCACGGCTTCATGCCGAGGATCATTCTTGAGCGCCCACCGGCATCGCGGTCGATATCGGCGGCACATTCACCGACATCGTGCTGGCCGCGCCGACGGCGCCTGTTCGGCACAAGGTCTCGTCGACCACCACGCGAGCCCGAGCCCGCCGTGATCGACGGCATCGCCGCGATCCTGGCCGATGCCGGCGGGAGCCCGGGCGCGTTGGCGAAGTCCTGCACGGCACCACCGTGGGCTCGAACACATTCCTGCAGCGGGCCGGCGCGCGAACCGGGCTGATCACCACCCGTGGCTTTCGCGACGTGCTCGAGATCGGCCGGGTGCGCACGCCCGAGCTGTACGACCTCATCTGGGACAAGCCCGAGCCCCTGGTGCCGCGCCGCCACCGGCTCGAGGTCAACGAGCGGATCGTGGCCGATGGCACGGTGCTCGAGCCGCTAGACGAGGCGGAGCGTGCTGGCGCGGCCGATCGGCTCGCGCCGAAGGCATCGAGGCGGTCGCCATCTGCTTCATCAACAGCTACCGCAACCCGGCCCACGAGCGCGCGCGGCCGAGCTGATCCGCAGCGCCATCCGGCGTTGGCGCTCAGCGCCTCGGTCGACATCCTGCCGCAGGTCAAGGAGTACGAGCGCACCAGCACGACCGTGGTCAACGCCTACGTCCTGCCGGTCATGCGGCGCTATCTGCGGACCTGGTGGCCGGGTTGCGGGCGCCTCGGCATCGATGCGCCGCTCCTGGTCGTGACCTCCAACGGCGGCGCCCCGGGTTCGAGACCGCGCGCCGAGCAGCCGGTGTTCTTCATCGGCTCGGGGCCGGCCGCCGGCGTGGTCGGTGCCGCCCGGCTCGGCGCGGGCGCATCGCGGCCCAACGCCATCGTCTTCGACATGGGCGGCACCACCGCCAAGGCGGCGCTGATCGAGGATGGCGCGTTCGTGCCGCACCCAGGAGTACGAGTTCCGCGACGGCATCTCGACCCCGAGCCGCTTCATCAAGGCCGGCGGCTACCTCATGAAGGTGCCGGCCATCGACATCGCCGAGGTCGGCGCCGGCGCCGGCTCGATCGCCCATGTCGACGAGGGCGGGCTGCTCCATGTCGGCCCCCGCTCGGCCGGCGCCGAGCCCGGCCCGGCCTGCTATGGCCAGGGCGGCGACGATGCCACCGTGACCGACGCCAACGTCGTGCTGGGCTTTCTGAACCCGACCGGCTCGCCGGCGGCGCGCCTGCGCTTCGACCGGACTGGCCCGTGCCGCCATCGCGCAGCGACGTCGCCGAACCGCTCGGCCTTACGGTCGAAGCGGCGGCGCATGGGCATCCGCGGCATCGCCAACGCCAACATGGCCCGCGCCATCCGGGCGGTGACCGTCGAGCGCGGCGTCGATCCGCGCGACTTCACGCCTGGTCGCCTTCGGCGGCAGCGGCCCCGTGCATGCCTGCGATCTCGCCGCAGGCTCGGCGATCCGCCGCGTGATGGTCCCGCCCTTGCCGGCGTGTTCACCGCCGTCGGCATGCTGGCCGGCGATGTCGAGCGCCCTTCGTCACCGCCTTCACGGGCCCGCTCGAGCGATCGCGGCTCGAGGCTGCAGGCGCGCCTCGAAGCGCTCGGAGCGGAAGCCACGCGAGCGCCTAGCCGCCGAGGGCTTTCGGCGATGCGGCGATCGTCGCTGCCCGAGATCGACCTCCGCTTCGAGGGCCAGGACAGCGAGCTGATCCTGGCCGCTCGACGCCGCTAAGGCCGGCCTCGCTGACGCTGCGCGGCGCTTCCGCGCCGACTACCAGCGGCTCTACGGCTACGCGTCCGACGAGCCGCTCGAGGTGGTCAATCTGCGAGCCCGCGCGCCGCGGCCGGCGCGGCAAGCTGCTGCGACCCCCGACCCGCGACGCGGCGCTCGCCGCCGCGCCGCCGGCGAGCGGCCGATCGCGCTTCGGATGCGCGGCCTGCGTCCACGGCCGGTCGTCGACCGCCCGACGCTGGCGCAGCCGCTTGCCGGCCCGCTGATCATCGAGTCCTACGATACCACCATTGTCGTCCCGCCCGGGCTGGCGCGGCGGCGCCGACGCGGCCGGCACAATCTCATCCTGGAGCCGGCATGACCGACGGGCCTGCGCCGATCCGATCACCTTCGCGGTGATCAAGAGCGCCCTCGACACGATCGCCGACGAGATGGCCTATACCGTGATGCGCACCGCCCGCTCGCCGATCGTCCGCGACGTGCTCGACTACTCGGCGACCCTCTGCGACGCCGAGGGCCAGATCATCGCCCAGGCCAAGACGGTGGCGCTGCATCTGGGCGCCGTGCCCGACGCCATGGCCGAGGTGCTGGCGCGTTTCGGCGACGACCTGGCGCCGGGCGACGTGGTCATCCTGAACGACCCTTACGCCGGCGGCATGCACCTGCCGGACGTCTTCATGTTCAAGCCGATCTTCGAGGACGCGACGCTGCTGGGCTTTGCCGTCGTCATCGCGCATCAATGCGACATGGGCGGCCGCGTGCCCGGCTCGAATGCCAGCGATTCGACCGAGATCTTTCAGGAAGGCCTGCGCATCCCGCCGCTGAAGCTCTATCGGCGCGGCGTGCCGCAACGAGACCCTGTTCGACATCATCGAGCGCAATGTGCGGCTGCCCAAGCTGGTGCTGGGCGACATCGAGGCCCAGCACGCCGCATGCCGGATCGGCGAGCGGGCGCTGCAACGGCTGGTCGCCGCTACGGCACCGAGACCGTGCGCACCTATGTCCGCGAGCTGATCGACTACGCCGAGCGGCTGACCCGCAGCGCGATCGCGGCCTGGCCCAAGGGCACGTTCCGCTTCGAGGACCACATCGACGACGACGGCTTCGACGACACGCCCGATCCCGATCCGGGTCGCGATCACGGTGCGCGAAGACAGCCTCCTGGTCGACTTCGCCGGCAGCTCGCCGCAGGTCAAGGGCGCCATCAACAGCACCATGTCGTTCACCAAGTCCGCGACCTATCTCTCGGTCCGCTGCGCGCTGGGCCGCGATGTGCCCAACAATGCCGGCGTCTTTCGCTGCATCGAGGTGAAGGCACCCAAGGGATCGATCCTCAACCCGCACGCGCCCGGCCCCGGTCGCGGCACGCGCGCTTACCGGCTACCGGGTGGTCGACGCCATGTTCGGCGCGCTCGCCCAGATCGTGCCCGAGCGCATGCCGGCCGCCGGCGAAGGCGGCAACACGGTGGTCTGCATCGGCGGCTACGACGAGCAGCCGCGCGCCGTTCGTCGTGGTCGACATGATCAACGGCGCCTGGGGCGGCCGGCCGGACAAGGACGGCATCGAGGGCGTGACCAACCCCTCGCAGAACATGTCCAACACGCCGGTCGAGGTGCTGGAAGCGCGCTCACCCGTGCTGGTCGAGGACCTTCGGCTTCCGCCCGACAGCTGCGGTGCCGGCCGTTCCGCGGCGGGCTCGGCCTGGTGCGGCAATACCGGCTGCTGGCCCGACGAGGCGGTCTTGCAGCTCCGCGCCGACCGGCACCGCTTCGCGCCTTTCGGCCTAGCCGGCGGCCAGCCCGCGCGCTGCTCGCGCAACATGCTCAACCCGGCGAGCGAGGCCCGGGAGCTGCCGGCCAAGGTCACCATGACCATCCATGCCGGCGACGTCATCCGCCACGAGCAGCCCGGCGGCGGCGGCCACGGCGACCCGGCACACCGCGATCCGGCCGCCATCGCCCGTGACCTCGCCGATGGCAAGATCTCGCCCGACCACAAACGTCGGTTCTACGGCGGATCTGATCGAGGAACCTGCCCAGGGAGCCAACGCAGCTTCGATGCGCCAGCACGCGGCCTACGAATCCTCGCGCACGGCGATCGACCGCCAGGCAGTCGCCGGTCTTGATCAGGCCCGGGAAATGGCGCGCGACGAGCAGCCCGCTCATCCTGGCGCGATAGACCTCGGCTGCGACGCCGGTGCGGTCGGGCGGAAAGATCCTGGCCACGATCTGACCCGCCTCGACCTCCTCGCCGAGATCCCGGCAGATCTCGACCACGCCTTCGCTGGCTCGAGATCACGAAGCAGTCGTCGCCGGGCATGGCGAGCCGCACGGTCGGCTGCATCGTCGACCTCGCCGGCGAGGATGCCGGCGTGGACCAGGACATTGCGCAGGCCGCGATCGGCGATCCGCACGCTCCTGCGCGGTCGCCGAGCCGCCGCCGCCGAGTTCGGTCGAGACGAAGGTCTTGCCGAGCTGCTCGGCCGCGGTGTCGTACATGCCGACCGAATCGATCTCGAGCAGCTTCATCGTGTAAGGCGCGTTGAACGCCTCCATCGCGGCGATGCAGCGCGATTCCTGCTCCAGGTCGGGAAGCTCGTGGGCGGCGGCGAACGGCAGAAATCGAGGGTGCGGCCGCCGGAATGGAAGTCCAGCACGATGTCGGCGAGCGGCAGCAGGAAGCGCTGAAAGTAGTCGGCGATCTTCTCGGTGACCGTGCCGTCCGGACGGCCGGGAAAGATCCGGTTCATGTTGCCGGCATCGATCGGCGAGGTGCGCCGGCCGGCCCGAAAGGCCGGATAGTTCATCGCCGGGACGATGATCACCCGGCCGCTCACCTGCTCGGGCTTGAGATCATAGGCGAGCTTCAGGAGCGCGATCGGCCCCTCGTACTCGTCGCCGTGATTGGCGCCGGTCAACAGCGCCGTGGGCCCTTCCCCGTTCTTGATCACGCAGATCGGGATCATCACCGCACCCCAGGCGGAAATCGTCGCGCGAATAGGGCAGGCGCAGAAAGCCGTGCTGGACCCCCTCCCGGTTGTAGTCGACCGAGGGCCGGATCGGCGATCGGGCGCAGCATCGCCATCAGTCTTTTGCGAACAACTGCCGCGGATAGCGGCAAAACGGCTCGGCGCCGCCGGCGGTGACGCGAAAGCTTTCCGTGATCTCGAGCCCCCAGTCGTCGCGCCAGATCGCCGGGATCAAATGAAAGCACATGCCCTCCTCGAGCACGGTACGGTCGCCCGGGCGCAGGCTCATGGTGCGCTCGCCCCAGTCCGGCGGATAGCTGAGGCCGATCGAGTAGCCGCAGCGGCTCTCCTTCTCGATGCCGTAGCGCGCGATCACCTTGCGCCAGGCCGCCTCGACGCCCTCGCAGGTCTTGCCGGGCCGCGGCCGCATCCAGGGCGGCATCGATGCCCTCGAGCACCGCCTTCTCGGTGTCGAGGAATTTCTGCGGCGGCGTGCCCAGGTAGACGGTGCGCGACAGCGGGCAGTGATAGCGCCGGTAGCACCCGGCAATCTCGAAGAAGGTGCCCTCGCCGCGCTTGAAGGGGCGCTCGTCCCAGGTCAGGTGCGCGCGCCGAGGCATCGGCGCCCGACGGCGCCAGCGGCACGATCGCCGCGTAGTCGCCGCCATAGCCGTCGGCGCCGGTGATGCCGGTATGAAAGATCTCGGCGATCAGGCGGTTCTTCGGCAGCCCGGGCTCGACCAGCTCGAGGATGCGCGCGTGCATCGCCTCGACGATGCGCGGCGGCTCGCCCAATGTAGGTGATCTCCCGCTCCGACTTGACGGCGCGCTGCCAGTTGACCAGGCCGGTGGCGTCGACCAGGCGGGCGTTCGGCAGGTGGCGCTGCAGCGAGGCGAAGCAGGCGGCGCTGAAATAGTAGTTGTCCATCTCGACGCCGATCGCGAGGCGGTCCCAGCCGCGCGCCGCGATCACCGCGTCGGACAGGTAGTCCATCGGGTGGCGCTCGGTCGACTGGACGTAGTGGTCCGGGTAGCCGCGGATGTCGGCGTCGCCCAGGAAGGTGGTGCGCTCGCGCCGTTGGCGTCCTGGCCGCGGCCGAACCACACCGGCGTCGCCGTCCTGCGCCAGCAGCACGCATTGGTGGACGTAGAACGACCAGCCGTCGTAGCCGGTGAGCCAGGCCATGTTCGAGGGGTCGGAGAGGATCAAGCAGCTCGATGCCGCGCGCTGCCATCGCGCGCCGCGTCTTGGCGATCCGGGCATCGTATTCGGCGGGCTCGAACGGCAGTCGGGGCGCTCATCGAGGGTACCTCATGTCTGGAAAGGCGTGCCGGCGCCCTGCGCGCGGGCGCGGCCGGGCGGCCAGGGTGGCGATCGCGGTGTCCTGGGCACCGGTGCCGGTGAGATCGCAGACGGTGATCTGCCGATCGGCGGTGCGGCCCGGCTGCCAGTGCCGGCGATCACCTGGCCGAGCTCGGCAAAGCGGGCCTCCGCCGGCACCGCGCCGGCGCGGATCGCATGGTGCAGCTCGCCCAGCACCGCGCACTGGCTCTGGCGATCGCAGACATAGCGATCGGCACCAGCGACCACGCCGGGGGCCAGCTCGTTCTTGTGCTCGGCATCGGAGCCCATGGCGGTGATGTGCTGGCCCGGCTGCAGCCAGTCGGCCTCGATCAGCGGCTCCGTGCTGGGCGTGGTGGTGACCACGATCTCGCTCTGCCGGACCACGTCCTCGGGCGCGGCCGCGACCGCGATCGGCAGGCCCAGCTCAGCGCCGGCAGTCTTGGCGAACGCCTGTGCCCGGGCCGCCATCGCGCGCCCAGACCAGCGCGCGCTCGATGTCCCGTACCAAGCTGAGCGCCTCGAGCTGAAGCCTGGCCTGGACTCCGGCACCGAGCACGCCGGCGACGCGCGCATCTGCGCCGCGCAAGCCATTTCGCCGCGACCGCACCGGCCGCGGCCGTGCGCACATTGGTCAGATAGCCGTTGTCGAGCAGGACCGCCTCGACCAGGCCTGTGGTCGCGCTGAACAGCAGCATCAGGCCGTTGACGCTCGGCAGGCCCTGCTTCGGGTTGTCGAAGAAGCCCGGGCTGATCTTGATCGCGAAGCTCGGCACGCCCGGCAGATAGGCGGTCTTGACGTCGACCTCGCCGTGATGCTCGGGGATGTCGAGGCGAAGGATCGGCGGCATCACCACCGCCTCGGTCGCGAGCGTGCGAAAGCACGCCTCGATGCAGGCGATCGCGTCGTGATCGAGGGTCACGCAGCGCGGCGAGCTCGCGCTCGGTCAGCATCGTGATCTCAGCCATCCGGGCTGCTCCCGGATCAGCCGCGCGTGCTGCGCCATGTCGATGTTGGCGCCGCTCAGCACCACGGCGGTCACGCCCGGCTGCGGCACCAGGCCCGCCAGCAGCGCGGCAATGCCGACCGCACCGCTGCCCTCGATGACCTGCTGCTCCTGCCAGTAGGCGTGGCGGATCGCGCCCGCGATCTGCTCCTCGCTCACGAGCAGGAGGTCGTCGACCAGCTCGCGCACCATGGCGAAGGTGTAGCGGTTGTCGAGGCCGATGCCGCCGCCCAGCGAGTCGGCGAGCGAGGCGATCTCCTCGACCTCGACCGGGCGGCCCGCCTTCTGGCTCTGGTACATCGCCGCACCCTCGGTCATGGAGACGCCGATCGACCCGCGCGCGCGGATTGGCGGACTTGATCGCCCGCGCGACGCCCGCGATCAGCCCTCCGCCGGAGAGCGGCACGATCACCGTCTCGAGCTCGGGCAGATCCTCGATCAGCTCGATCCCGAGCGTACCCTGGCCCGCGATCACATCCGCATGGTCGAACGGCGGCAGCATGGTCATGCCCTCGTCCGCGACCAGGCTGTCGACCTCGCGCTGGGCCTCGTCCTGCGAGGCGCCGACGATGCGGACCTCGGCGCCCAGGGCCTCGATGCCCAGGACCTTGTTGCGCGGCACCAGGCGCGACATGCAGATGACGCAGCGGACCCCGGCCCGGCGGGCGGCATAGGCCAGGCCGCGGCCGTGATTGCCGGTCGACACCCCCACGACGCCCCGCGCCGCTGCTCGGCGTGCCAGCGCAGCACCGCGTTGGTGGCGCCACGCAGCTTGAAGCTGCCCGTGATCTGCAGGTGCTCGAGCTTGAGATGGACCGGCGCCCCGGCGGCACGCGAGAGTGCCTCCGACCCTACCAGCGGCGTGCGCCGGATCTGGCCTGCAATCGCCTGACGGGCCCGGTAGATGTCCTGCAACGTCACCGTCGCGGCCATCAGCCGACCACCCGCCCGGGCCAACGGCAGGGCCAGCAGTCGGCCGAAACCCGCGATCCGATCCCGGTTCCCGATCAGCCGGAGCGCATGCCAGAGCATCGCCTGGTTGCTCGCCACCACGGGCTTGCCGAGGCGCGCTCGAGCGGCTCGATCACGCTCGGCGACCCGCAGCGCGGTGCAGGAGATGAAGAGGAGATCGGCCGATGGCGTCGCAGACCTCCGCACCTGCCGCCATGATCGCTGCCGGCGGCACGGCGGTCATGGCGTCGTCCTGGTCGAGGTCGAAGCCGGCGATGTTGAGAATCTCCAGGCCCTGGGCTGCGAGATGGGCCGCGATCGCCTGGTTGACGGGCGCCGTGTAGGGTGTCAGCACCGAGATCCGGCGCGCGCCCAAGAGCTTGAACGCCGCGAGCGTCGCGCGCGATCGGGTTGGTGCAGGGCACGTCCGGGCCGCGCTAGCGCGGATCAGCCGCGTGATCTCCGTCGTCGCCGATCGCCACGGTGCCCGACGTGCAGCCGTAGACCATCACGTCGAGCCGATTGCCGGGCAGGATGCCGCCGTGCGGCGCGGGTGATGTCGCCGGCCATCGCCCGCAGATTGTCGATCGTCACCGGATTGGCGTTCTCGATCCGGTTGGTGAAGATCTCGACCCCGCGTGGCGCCATGCGGCGCAGGTCGGCCTCGCTGTTGACATCGGTCGCCAGGGCCACGAGCCCGATCCGGCCCCTCGCGCCGACCGGCTCCAGCGGAGCCGTCGAGCGGCACCACCTGCGGGGGCGGAGTGACGGTTGATGCACCTAGCTCTGGCACAGCTGTTCCGCGCTCTGGTCCGGCGCCATGTCGGGGCCAAAGCCGAATGGCTCGACCAATGCCCAATGCGCGTCCGAGCCGATGAATGCCGACAGCTCCCCGTCGAACGCCGCCTTCAGGTCCTGATCGTCCCGGCGGAAGGCGAAACCGCCGTAGCCCTTGATCTCCTCGCCATCCAGGGTCGGGAAGAACTGCGGTGTCGCGGCGAGCTCCGGGTCGCCCTCGGCCATGCTCTGGGCCGACAGCGAGGTCAGGCCGATCGCATCGACCTCGCCGGCTTTCAGCGCCTCCAACGCCTTCGCGAAGCTCCGATATAACGGCGCTCGGTCGGCAGGAATCCCCGCGACGAGCGCATAATTGTACTCGACCGTGCCGGCGATCAGCCCGACCCTGGCATCAGTGCTGTTCGAGACCGACGGGTAATCGGTCAAGGCCTTCGGATTGCCGGCCTGCACCGCAAACGCCTCACCGACGACGTAGGTGGGGTTGGAGAACGCTACCGCCGCGCAGCGCTCGGGCGTGATGAACATGCCGGCAGCGGCGATGTCGAAGCTGCCGTCCTGCAAGCCCGGGATCAGCTGGCCGAAATCGGCCGAGACCCAGTCGATCTCGATACCTGGCCGGATGCGATCGAGGATCACCCGCGCGATCTCCGGTGCCTCGCCGGTCACCCGATCCTGATCGCGGTAGCCATAGGGGGCCTCGTCGGCGATCGCCACCGTGACCTTACCGCTGCTCTTGATCCGCTCGAGCGTGCTCTGGGCATGGCCGGGCGCGCCCGCCAGGGCGAGGGTCACAAGGGCGAGGCTGGCGACGGCTATTTGACGGTGATGCACGTGCACTCCGCGAGGCTGCTGACCTTGTGGGAGACGCTGCCGAGCAGGAGGCCCTCGGCGTCGCCGAGACCGCGGCTGCCCATCACGATCGCATTGGCGCCGCGCTCTTTGGCGACCTGGACGATGGTGCGGGCGGGCGGCCCGCGCCGCGCCAGCCCTTCGACCTGCCGGATTCCTCGCTTTTGGAGGTAGGTGACCGCCTGGTCGACGGTTTCGCGCGCGAGCTTGCCGAGCGTGACGTCGGGCGGCTCGAGCTCGATCGCCCCGCCCACCATCGAGTGGGTGCTGCCAATGAGTGAGTGATGGCGATAGACCGACAGCACGATCACGCCCGCGCCATACTTCTCCGCCAGGTCGCAGGCAATCTCGAGCGCCTTGTTGGCGTGATCGGAGCCGTCGGTCGCGACCAGGATGGTCTGAAACATGGCTGCCTCGCTCACCGGAACGCCAGATCGCGCAGGAACAGGGCGATCTGCGGGAAGAAGATCAGGAGCGCCGAGGCGCCGACCAGCATCACGATGAAGGGCGGCGTGCCGCGGATCACGTCGAGATAGGGTCGCTTGAAGATCGCGACGGCGGTGAAGATGTCGCAGCCGAACGGCGGCGTTGCCGAGCCGATCGCCGCCTGCAGGGTGACGATCACGCCGACCAGCACCGGATCCAGGCCGCTCTGGTCGACGATCGGGGCGAAGATCGGCACCAGGATCAGGATCACCACGATCGGGTCGACGAACATGCAGCCGATGAAGAAGGCAACCGAGATCGCGACCAGCACCATGATCGGCCCGGCCTGGTCGAGACCGAGCGAGCCCAGGATCGCCTGCGGGATCTGCGCGAACGAGATGGTCCAGGAGAACGCGGCGCCGACGCCGACCAGGATGAACACCACCGCCGTGATCAGGCCGGTCGAGCGCGCGATCGAGGGGATCTGCGAGACCTTGAGCGAGCGGAAGATCACGACCTCGAGGATCAGCGCATAGAGCACCGAGACCGAGGCGGCCTCGGTCGGGCTGAAGATGCCGCCATAGATGCCGCCGATGATGATCACCGGGAAACCGAGCGGCCAGATCGCGCGCCGGGCCGAGGTCAGGCGCTCGGCCCAGCTGGCCTTGGGCGTGGTCGGGATGTCGTTGCGGGCGGCGTAGACCACGGAATAGGCCGCGAACATCAGCAGGATCAGGATGCCGGGCCCGATGCCGGCGATGAACAGCTCGGCGATCGAGGTGCCCGAGACCACGCCGTAGATGATGAAGCCGATCGAAGGCGGGATCAGGAAGGCGATGTCGCTGGCGTTGATCGCGAGCGCCATCACGAAGGAGTCCTTGTAGCCGGCTTCCAGCATCTTCGGCCGCAGCGGGCCGCCGATCGCGACCACGGTCGCCTGGGTCGAGCCGGAGACGGCGCCGAACAGGGTGCATGCGGTCGCCGTGGTCACCGCGAGCCCGCCCTTGAGGTGGCCCACGAAGCGCATCACCAGGTCGAGCAGGCGGTCGGCCGAATGGCCGCGCGTGATGATGTCGGCGGCGAGGATGAACATCGGCACCGCGATCAGCGCCGACGGCTTCACCCCGCCGATGATCTGCTGGATCATGATCTCCGGCTTCATGCCCGCGAAGAACACGAAGAACCCCAGCATCGTCGCGCCGATCAGCGGGATCATCATCGGGAAGCCGAGCAGCAGCAGCACGACCATCAGGAGATCATGGCGGTGGTCATGGCAGCGTCTTCCTCGCTTCGGGTCCCCGCCCTGTCAATCGGTCCGTCGCCGCAGTCTCGGTCGCCAGCTCGCCCGGCGACTCCATGCCTTCGCCCTCTTCGTAGGTATCGATCTGCTCGTAGGAGATGTAGATGTCATCGCTTCTGCAGGTTCTTGACCACCGTCATGACGTATTGGATGCCGGTGATGACGAAGCCCAAAGGAACCCAGAAATAGGTCAGATAGAGCGGCACCTGCAGCGACGGCGTGACTTTGCCCGAGTTGGTCGACCCGGGCGACATAGACGTAGGAGTAATAGGCCAGAACGAACATCACGGCGGCAGTCACGCGCGGCAATGAAGATCATCATGGCCTTGCGCTGGCGATCGCTGAGCTGGTCGTAGACCGCCGACATGCGGATGTGCCGACCCTTGCGCGCGGCGATAGCCGAGGCCGACGAAGGTCACCAGCACGATCAGGAACTGGTTGAGCTCCTCGGTGAAGTAGATGCTCTGCGAGAACACGAAGCGGCCGACCACGTTGGCGATCGAGTTGGCCGCCATCATCAGCACGCCGAAGGCCAGGACGAACGCCTCGAATCGGGCAATGCCGTTGTCGATCAAGGCAAGAATACGCATGGCCGGACGCCCCTCAGATGGCTGGGCAGCAAGCGCGCACCGGTGTGGCGGCACTGGCATCGGGCAGGAGTAAGCGACAACGCAGAACGACCGTGCAAGGCCATCCGCCGGGAAACCCACCCTCGCCCTCCTCCAGGGCTGGGGCATCGCGCGGGTCCCAATCTTTCTCAGCAATATTGTAGCATGTCAAGTTCGAAAATTGATATGCTACAATGGTCTAGTGGCTCAGATCGGCATGTAGAACGGCTCGGGCTCGTGGCGCAGCAGGTCGGCCAGCACGATCAGGCCCTCGCGCAGCTCGTCCAGGCTCCGCGGCGCGCCGAGCTGATCCGGATCGCGCGCGGGACCGGCGCTGCGATCGACCACGAACGGCTCGGCCGGCGTGACCGCGACGTTCTTGACGCGAGCCTCGGACACGAAGGCCTCGCCGCGCCAGGCCGGCGGCAGAGGCAGCCAGGCGTGCAGGCGCGTTCGGATGGCTGGCATAGGCGAAGTCGCCGAGTACCTGATCCAGGATCGCGTGCCGTACGGCGAGCTGCTCGCGTTGCCACAGCAACAGCTCCTCGGCGGTGCCGTCCAGAATCCAGCGGGTGGCCAGCTCGGCCAACAGCGGCGTCGCCATCCAGGACGTCGCCCGCAGGCTGCGCCGGAGCGCCGGGATCATGCGCGGCGGCGCGGCCAGATACCCGACCCTCAGTCCGGACACGGTGATCTTGGTGAAGCTGGTGATATAGTAGGTCTGCTCCGGCAGGTAGTGCCAGAGCGGCGGCGGGGCGTCGGCGATCAGATAGCCGTAAACATCGTTCTCGACGACGCGAATCCCATATCGGCGCGCGATCGCGGCAATCTGCTGGCGGCGCTCGGCACCCATCAGCGATACCGTCGGATTGCTCAGGCACGGCGTGACGCAGAGCGCATGGATCTCGCCGCCAGCGCAGGCGGCCTCAAGGGCGTCGGGCAGGATGCCCTGATCGTCGATCGGCAAGCCACGCAGCCGAAAATGCAGCACGCCGGCGAGCCCGATCATGCCGTGGTCGACGATCGCCTCGGTCGCCACCACCTGGTCCGGCCGGACCAGGGTCGCGAGTGCCACGGTGAGCGCGTGGGCGGCGCCATTGCAGATCACCAGCTGCTCGGGCGAGATCTCGACGCCGCGCCGCCGCAGCCAGACGGCACCAGTCTGGCGGTGCGGGTCGAGCCCGGCGATCGGCCGGCACACCAGCATCGACGAGACATCGCCGCGCTCACCGAGGTCGACCAGGGTCGAGCGGACGCGGTCGGTGTGGATCTGGTCGTAGACCGGCCGGTTGATCGACAGGTCGATCAGGCGCTCGCTGCGCCGGTCCATGATGAAGCTGGCTTCTGGCTCGTCCAGGCCGAAGCGGACGAAGGTGCCGCGACCGATCTGGCCGATCACCAGGCCGCGGCGCTCGGCCTCCGCGTAGGCCTGGCTGACGGTCTGGGTGCTGAGCCCGAGGCGCAGCGCGAGCTCGCGCTGGGTCGGCAGGCGTGCCCCGGCGGTCAGCTCGCCACGCCGGATCGCCTGGGCGATCTGCTCGGCGATCGCCAGGTAGACCGGCCCTTCGAGCCGGTCGGTGTCCGGTGTCCAGCTTGTCATGGAGCAATTATAGGCTTGAACTAGTGCAATCTGCAATCTAGGCTGTGCCCATCGTCTCAGATTTCACGCTTGTGTCTCCCGTCGGCCGGCGGGTGGTCATGCCCGGCCTCGTACGGCTGTTGGCGAGGCAACCAAACGGGAGGGCCGGCATGCATCGTTCATTGCCGTTGAGGATCTCGGGGCTGGTTGCGGGCGCCGTCATGGCGACCTTGATGAGCCAGGCCGCCATGGCCGAGGAATGGAAGTTCGCGATCGAGGAGATCGAGGGCAGCGTCCAGGACGCCTATGCCCAGGAGTTCAAGCGCCTGATCGAGGAGAAGACCGGCGGCGACGTCACCGTCACGATCTATCCCTACGGCGCGCTCGGCACCTCGGCCGACCTGACCGAGCTGGTGACCCAGGGCGCGATCCAGTTCGCCAACGCCTCGCCCGGCCATCTCGGCACGATGGTGCCCGAGATCCAGGTGTTCTCGATTCCCTACCTCCTGTCGAACAACAATGACGTCAACAAGAAGGTCCTGACCGAGAGCGCCGTGATCTATGACGAGCTGCAGAACGACTTCAACGACAAGGGCCTGCAGCTGCTGACCATGTATCCCGAGGGCGAGATGGTCTGGACCACCAACAAGGAGATCCGCTCGCCCGAGGACTTCGGCAACTTCAAGATGCGCACCATGGTCTCGCCGATGCTGGTCGCCGCCTATGAGGCGTTCGGCGCAAGCCCGACCCCGATGCCCTATGGCGAGGTCTATGGCGGCCTGCAGCTCAAGCAGATCGATGGTCAGGTCAACCCGATCTTCGCGATCGAGGAGATGAAGTTCTATGAGGTCAGCGACTACATGATCTGGGCGGGCCAGCAGCAGTTCACCACCACGGTGGTGACCAACTCCGACTGGTACCAGGCCGACCTGTCCGACGAGCACCGGCAGGTCGCTGGACGAGACGATCGCCGAGCTTGCCGACTACATCTTCGAGGTCCAGGAGAGTACAACCAGGAGCGCCTCGAGAAGATCAAGGCAGCCAAGCCCGACATGAAGATGATCGAGCTGACCGCCGAGGAGCGGCAGGCGTTCCGGGACCGGGCCCAGCAGGTCCGCGACACCTATGTCGAGATGGTCGGCGACGAGGGCCAGGACGTGCTGAGCGCGCTGCAGGCCGAGATCGAGGCGGCCGAGAAGGAGCTGGGCGCCAACTGAGCCTTCTCCTTCACCTTGGGCCAGGGGCCGGACGTCGCGCGCGTCCGGCCCTCGCTCTGTGATCGGTGCCGATGACCAGGCTCGATGCGATCGATCTGAAGATCCTGGCCACGCTGCAGGCCGAAGGCCGGATCACCAAGGCGGCGCTGGCCGAAGCGGTCCATCTCTCGCCGACACCGTGCTGGGAGCGCCTCAAGCGCCTGGAGACAGTCGGGGCTGATCCGCGGCTACCACGCCGAGATCGACCTCGACAAGCTCGGCGCGGTCGCGACGATCCTGGTCGAGATCGTGCTCAAGCAGCACCGCTATGAGGACTTCCAGCGGTTCGAGACCGCGATCCGCAAGGTCGACGAGGTCGTGGAGTGCTACGGCACCGGCGGCGGCATCGACTATCTGCTCAAGGTCACCGCGCCCGACATCGACAGCTATCAGCGCCTGATCGACCGCCTGCTGCAGGCCGAGATCGGCATCGACCGCTACTTCACCTACATCGTGACCCGCGTGGTCAAGGCGAGCTTTCAGCCGCCGGTCGCGCTGTTCAGCCGTTTCGCCGCGCGCTGAGCGGCGTCCGCGGAAGAATCCTCTACCGCGCCGCAACAATTCAGACCGCATGGTCTGCCGGCGCCGGATCTTTGGCCGCATCCTCTGCCGCCTCGCGCGCCATCTTAGCGCCATCGAGACATGCCCGAGCGGGCGAGCTTGCAGGAGGCGGCGATGCGCATCGGTGTCCCCCAGGAGATCAAGGCGAACGAGAACCGGGTCGGCCTGGTGCCGGCCTGCGTGCGCGAGCTGAGCGCGCGCGGCCACGAGGTCGTGGTCGAGACCGGTGCGGGCCTGGGCGCCGGCCTGACCGACGAGCAGTATGTCGCTGCCGGTGCCGCGATCCTGCCCGATGCCGCCGCGGTGTTCGCGAGCGCCGAGATGATCGTCAAGGTCAAGGAGCCGCAGCCGGCCGAGTGCGCCATGCTGCGCCCGGACCAGGTGCTGTTCACCTATCTGCACCTCGCCGCCGACCCCGTGCAGACCCGGGGCCTGCAGCAGTCCGGCTGCGTCGCGATCGCGTATGAGACCATCACCGATGCGGCCGGCCGGCTGCCGCTGCTGGCGCCGATGTCGGAGGTCGCCGGCCGCATGGCGGTCCAGGCCGGTGCGCGCTGCCTCGAGCACGCCGCCGGCGGCTCCGGCATCCTGCTCGGCGGCGTGCCGGGCGTCGAGCCGGCCAAGGTCGTGATCCTCGGCGCCGGCGTCGCCGGCAGCCACGCGCTCGCGATGGCCGTGGGTCTCGGCGCCGACGTCACGGTGATCGATCGCGACCTCGCCAAGCTGAAGGCGCTCGATGCGCACTACGCCGGCCGGGTACGCACCGTGTTCTCGACCAAGGATGCGATCGAGCGCCATGTCGTGCTGGCCGATCTGGTGATCGGCACGGTGCTGATCCCGGGTGCGGCCGCGCCCAAGCTGATCAGCCGCGAGCTGGTCCAGGCGATGCGGCCGGGCTCGGTCATCGTCGACGTCGCGGTCGACCAGGGCGGCTGTTGTGCGACCACGCGGCCGACCACCCATGCCACGCCGACCTTCGTGGAGCACGGCGTCGTGCACTATTGCGTCGCCAACATGCCGGGTGGCGTGGCGCGCACCTCGACCTTCGCGCTCAACAACGCGACCCTCCCATATGTCATTGCCCTTGCCGACAAGGGCTGGCGCAAGGCGCTCGCCGACGACGTGCATCTCCGCCATGGCCTGAACGTGTGCCAGGGCCGGGTGACCTTCGAGGCGGTCGCCCGGGACCTGGCCCTGGACTTTACCCCGGCCGAGACCTTTCTCGCCCAAGCTGCCTGATCGGAGGATCCCATGCTGGCTCAATTGACCGCTCGCAACGAGCTCTCCCGGCTGAACGACCCGCGCCTGTTCCGCGAGCAGGCCTATGTCGGCGGCAAGTGGACCGCGGCCCTGGACGGCAGCGTCGTTGCCGTGACCAATCCCGCCACCGGCGAGCAATTGGGCGTCGTGCCTGCGCTCGGCGGCGCCGAGACCGAAGCCGCCATCATGGCCGCCGCCGCGGCTTTTCCGGCCTGGCGCAAGCTCCTGCCCCAGCAACGCGGCGCCATCCTGCGCCGATGGTACGAGCTGATGATCGCGGCCAAGGACGACCTCGCGTTGATCATGACCCTCGAGCAGGGCAAGCCGCTGGCCGAGTCGGAAGGCGAGATCGCCTACGCCGCGAGCTTCATCGAGTGGTTCGCCGAAGAGGCCAGGCGGGTCAATGTCGAGGGCATCACGCCGCATCTGCCGAACCGACAGATGAGCGTGCGGCGCGAGCCGATCGGCGTGGTCGCCGCGATCACGCCCTGGAACTTTCCTTCGGCCATGATCACCCGCAAGGCCGCCGCAGCGCTCGCCGCCGGTTGCCCGATGGTCGTCCGGCCGGCCAGCGAGACGCCTTATTCGGCGCTGGCGCTGGCGGAGTTGGCCGAGCGCGCCGGCATTCCCGCGGGCGTGTTCTCGGTCGTCACCGGTCCCAGCCTGCCGATCGTCGGCGCGCTGCAAAAGAGCCCCACCGTACGCGCGCTCAGCTTCACCGGCTCGACCGAGGTCGGCCGCAAGCTGATCCAGGGCGGGGCGCAGACGATCAAGCGCATGGCGATGGAGCTCGGCGGCCACGCGCCCATGATCGTGTTCCCCGAGGTCGACCTCGAGGATGCGGTCGCCGGTGCCGTCGCGGCCAAGTTCCAGACCAGCGGCCAGGACTGCCTCGCCGCCAACCGGATCTACGTGCACGCCAACATCTACGAGCGCTTCGTCCAGCGCTTCGCCGCCTATGTCCAGGAGCTGCGGGTGGGCAACGGGCTGGAAGAGGGGGTCGAGATCGGCCCGCTGATGCACCAGCGCGCGGTGGACAAGTGTGCGGCCCACGTGGAGGACGCGATCGCCAGGGGTGGCCGCGTGCTCGCCGGCGGCAGGCGCCATCCCCTGGGTCGCAACTTCTTCGAACCGACCGTGATCGCCGATGCGGACGATGCCATGCTGATCGCGCGCGAAGAGACCTTCGGGCCGGTCGCCGCCGTGTTCCGCTTCGAGGACGAGGCAGACGTGGTCGCGCGCGCCAACGATACGATCTATGGCCTCGCCGCCTATGTCTGGAGCAACGACCTCAACCGGGTCGCCCGGGTCACCGATGCGCTCGAATACGGCATGGTCGCGGTCAACTGCGTCAAGATGACCGGTGCGTCGATCCCGTTCGGCGGGGTCAAGCAGTCCGGCCTCGGTCGCGAGGGTTCGCGCCACGGTCTCGAAGAGTTCACCGAGCTGAAATACGTCTGCATTGCCATCGCCGAAGCCGCCTGACCTGGAGGATCCCGCCATGACCACCAACACCGCCCTCAAGCCCAATATCGAGGACCTCGAGGCGCAAGATCGCGCCTACATGTTCCACCCCTCGAGCAACCTCAAGGGCCACGCGCACGGCACCACGCCATGCCGGATCATGCGTGATGGCAAGGGTGTCACCGTCACCGACCGCGACGGCCGCGAGAGCCTCGATGCGTTCGCCGGGCTGTATTGCGTCAATGTCGGCTATGGCCGCCGCGAGATCGCGGATGCCGTCTACCGTCAGATGCAGGAACTCGCCTACTACCACGCCTATGTCGGCCACAGCTCGGAGCCGGCGATCGAGCTGTCGCGGCGGATCATCGAGAAGGCGCCCGCCGGCATGTGCCGGGTCTACTACGGCATGTCCGGATCGGATGCCAACGAGACCCAGGTCAAGCTGGTCTGGTACTACAACAACGTGCTCGGGAGGCCCGAGAAGAAAAAGATCATCTCGCGTGAGCGCGGCTACCACGGCTCCGGCCTGATGACCGGCAGCCTCACCGGCCTGCCGCTGTTTCACAAGGCGTTCGACCTGCCCTTTGAGCAGGTCCGGCACACCATGTGCCCGCACTACTGGAAATATGCCGAGGAAGGCGAGCGCGAGAGCGATTTCTCGAAGCGCTGTGCTGCCGAGCTCGAGCGGCTGATCCTGGCCGAGGGCGCCGGATACCGTCGCCGCCTTCATCGGCGAGCCGGCCATGGGCACCGGCGGGCCTGATCCCGGCGCCCGAGGGGTACTGGGCCGAGATCCAAAAGGTCCTGCGCAGGCACGACGTGCTGCTGATCGCGGACGAGGTGGTCACCGGCTTCGGCCGGCTCGGCACCTGGTTCGGCTCGGACTACTATGGCATGCAGCCCGACCTGATGACGGTCGCCAAGGGCCTGACCAGCGCCTATCTGCCGCTATCGGGCGTGATCGTCGGCGACAAGGTGTGGCAGGTCTTGGAGCAGGGCTCGGACCAGTTCGGGGCGATCGGGCACGGCTGGACCTACTCGGCGCATCCGACCTGCGTCGCCGCGGCCCTGGCCAATCTCGACATCATCGAGCGCGAGGACCTGCTGGGCAACGTGCGCGAGGTCGGCCCCTATCTGGTCGAGGGCCTGCGGGACGCCGTCGGCGATCACCCGCTGGTCGGCGAGGTGCGCGGCGTCGGCATGCTGGCAGCCGTGGAGTTCGTCCAGGACAAGGCCACCAAGGCACCCTTCGAGCCCCAGGGCAAGATGGGCGCTGCGGTCGCTGCCGCCTGCCTGGAGCGCGGCGTGATCGGCCGGGCCATGCCGCACGGCGACATTCTGGGCTATGCACCGCCGCTCGTGCTGAGCAGAGCGCAGGCGGACCGGATCATCTCGGTCACCAGGGACGCGATCACCGCCGTGCACGGCGGTATCTGAGCCTGCCAATGCTCTCTGTTTCCGGGGATGGCGCACGGCGACGCGGATTGGTCGCAGCGGCCAACAGACGTCCTCGATCCACACCTTCCTTGCCGGCGGGACATTGTCATACTACACCGGTCTGGTAGTCTTCGTCCGTCGGTTATTGCCCTCGTGGGTCGCGCCATGCTTGGCTGATGCCAGGCAATCCGTCGTTTGGTGCCCGAACCCAAGAAGGCAGGGGACGGCAAGGCTTATACGGACCAATTGCCATAACAATGCCGCCATCGCTGCTGCGGGCGTGTCTGACCAAATGCTTGGGCTGTAGTTCAGCCCATGAGGGCGATAACACAGGGAGGGGCTGAGACGATGTCAAAACGAACAGGATCAAGGTTGGTTTCTGCGCTCCTTGGCGCGTGCGCGCTTGTCATGTTGGGCGCGCCTCATCAATCGGCCATGGCGACGGAGCCGGATACGCTGGTCATCGGCAAGTCCGGTGATCCGGACAACCTCGACCCGGCGGTCACGGTGACCAACCAGAGCTGGACGGCGACCTATCCGGCTTACGAGCGGCTGGTGAAATTCAAGGTTGAGGACGGCAAGGGCTCGACCGAGGTGGAAGGCGACATCGCCTCGGCGTGGACGACCAGCGACGACGGCAAGGTGTGGACCTTCACCATCGCCGACGGCCACACGTTCGCGAGCGGCGCTCCGGTCGATGCCGCTGCCGTGAAATTCAGCTTCGACCGGCTGATCAAGATCAACAAGGGCCCGAACGAGTCGTTCTCGCAGGTCGACAGCATCGAAGTGGTCGATCCCAAGACGGTGAAGTTCAACCTGAAGGAGGCATTTGCGCCTTTCCTTTCGACGCTGGCGAGCGATGGCGGTTCGATCGTCGATCCGAAGGTGATGGAACATGAGGCGGACGGCGACATGGGCCAGGCCTATCTCTCCGACCATTCCATGGGCTCGGGCGCCTATCAGGTCGAGAGCTGGGAGAAGGGCCAGCAGATCGTCATGACCCCCAACCCCCATTGGAGCCAGAACGAGCTCTTTTTCAACAAGGTGATCATCAAGATCGTCAAAGAGGCTTCGGTCCGGCGCCTGCAACTCGAAAAGGGCGACCTCGACATCGCCGAGGATCTGCCGGTCGACCAGATCGAGGCGATGCGGGGCAAGGAAGGCGTCACCATCGTCGACGAGCCGAGCTTCTACGTCACCTATCTCTATCTGAACAACACGAGGAAGCCGCTCGACCAGGTGAAGGTGCGCCAGGCGATCTCCTACGCCGTCGACTACCAGGGCATCATCGACGGCATCATGCTCGGTCAGGCCGTGCAGATGCGCGGGCCGATCCCGATCGGCATGTGGGGCCATGACGACAACGTCATGCAGTACTCCTACGATCCGGCGAAGGCCAAGGCCCTGCTCGAGGAGGCCGGCGTCAGCGATGTCAAGCTCGGCTTTCTGTATGCCAAGACCGATCCCACCTGGGAGCCGATCGGGCTGGTCCTGCAGCAGGAGCTTGCCGAGGTCGGGATCGAGGTCGAGCTGCAGCAGCTGGCCTATCCGACCATGCGCGAGCATCTGAACACGGGCGATTTCGACATCGCGGTCGGCAACTGGACGCCGGACTATGCCGACCCGTCGATGTTCATGAACTTCTGGTTCAATTCCTCGCGCCATGGCCTGCCGGGCGATCGCGCCTTCTACACCAACGAGAAGGTGGACGATCTCATCCGCAAGGCCGCCGTGGCCACCGAGCCAGGCGGAGCGCGAAAAGCTCTACGGCGAGGCCCAGAAGATCGTGGTCGAGGAGGCGCCCTACGTCCTGCTGTTCCAGCGCAATTACCAGTTCGCGCAGCGCTCCGACGTCAAGGGCTACGTCTACAATCCCATGCTGCTCCAGATCTGGAACCTGGCGACCATGTCGAAAGCCATGTGATCCCCGATCTGGTGCGCATTCCGCCGGACAGGCCGCCCTTTTCCCGTTGACGGAAGGGCGGCCTTTTTCTTGCGGGGAACGAGGGCTAGCCCATGTCCTTTGCCGGCATTGTCCGACGGCGGTTGATGCTGCTCGTGTTCGTGGTCTTCGGGGTCTCGGTGGTGACCTTCGTCATCTCCCACATGATCCCCGGCGACCCGGCGCGGATGATTGCCGGCGAACGCGCCTCCGACAGCATCGTCGAGCATATTCGCGAACAGCTCGGCCTCAACCGGCCGCTGTGGGCGCAGTATCTGATCTATGTCCGCGACATCGCCCATGGCGATTTTGGCATCTCGATCAGGACCCAGCGCCCGGTCATCGACGATCTGCTGCGATTCTTTCCGGCGACCATCGAACTGGTCCTCGCGGCCCTGGGCTTTGCCATCGTCGCCGGCATCCCGCTCGGCGTTCTCTCCGCCGTCTACAAGGACCGCTGGCTCGATCAGATCACCCGCACCCTCTCGGTCACCGGAATCTCGACGCCTGCGTTCTGGCTGGGCCTGCTGCTCATCCTGGTCTTCTACGGCAAGCTCGGCTGGCTGCCGGGCTCCGGCCGCATCGGCGGCAGCATCGCGCCGCCCGAGACCCTGACCGGGCTCTATACCCTCGATGCGCTTCTCACCTTCAACTGGCCCGCCCTGTGGAGCGCCCTGCAGTATCTCATCCTGCCGGCGCTGACCCTGGGTTTCGTGCATCTCGGCATCGTCACCCGCCAGATCCGCTCGGCCATGCTCGAAGTGCTGCAGGAAGACTATGTCCGCACCGCCCGCGCCAGCGGGCTGTCGCGCCGCCAGGTCCTGTTCGGCCATGCCCTGCGCAACGCCCTGATCCCTTCGGTGACCATGATCGGACTGGCGTTCGGCGATCTGCTCTACGGCGCCGTCCTCACCGAGACGGTTTATGCCTGGCCGGGCATGGGCAACTACGTGGTCCAGTCGATCACGGCGCTCGACTTTCCGGCCATCATGGGGTTCACCGTGGTCGCGTCGACCGCCTACGTCCTGCTCAATCTCCTGGTCGACCTCACCTACATGTTCCTCGATCCGCAAATCCGCGGCGTGCAACTGATGGCCGAGAAAACCGCCGCCGACGAGATCGGGCCGGCAGAGGCTGCTCTGACGCCGAAGCCCTACGCGGCCGGGGCCGACCTGGGCTATGTCTGGTACCAGATCCGCCACAGTCCGCTGACGCTGGCCGGAATCGCCATCATCGCCGTCGTGCTCGCCACGATGGCCTTTGCGCCGGTGCTCGCGCCCTATGACCCCAACGCGCTCGATCTTCTGCATCGCCTTGCCGCGCCGAGCCTTGATCATCCCTTCGGCACCGACGAGGTCGGCCGGGACATCTTGTCGAGGGTGATCTGGGGAGCGCGCACGTCGGTCAGCGTCGGCTTCGCCATCGTCGGCATCTCGATGTCGATCGGGACGGTGCTCGGGGCCTTTTCCGGGTTGGCGGGCGGCCGCATCGATACGGTCATCATGCGGCTCATGGACGTTCTTTTGTCCTTCCCGTCGTTCGTGATGGCGATGGCGCTCGCGGCCGCCCTCGGCCCCGATCTGATCAACGCCATGCTGGCGATCGCCGTGGTGCGGATTCCCTTCTATGTCCGTCTCGCCCGCGGCCAGGCCCTGTCGTTGCGCGAGAGACCCTATGTGAAGGCGGCCGTCACCTTCGGCGCCTCGCGCTGGCACATCGTGCTGCGTCATGTCATGCCCAATGCCATGGCGCCGATCATCATCCAGGCCACGCTCGATATCGGCCTGGCGATCCTCACGGCATCGGCGCTCAGCTTCATCGGCCTCGGTGCCCAGCAGCCGACGGCCGAGTGGGGCGCCATGGTGGCGACCGGCCGCGATTTCCTGCTCGACCAGTGGTGGTATCCGACCTTTCCAGGCCTTGCGATTCTCGTCACCGCGATCGGCTTCAACCTTCTGGGCGACGGTCTGCGCGACATCTTCGATCCCAGGATGAGGGCGCGCTGATGGCCGCCGATCGCGACGCCATCGCGCAGATCCGCGACCTTCATCTCGAGTTTCCGACCTATCACGGCGCGGTCCAGGCGCTGTCGGGCGTTACGCTGACGGTGAGGCGCGGCGAGATTGTAGGGCTCGTAGGCGAATTGGGTTCGGGAAAGTCGGTAACGGCATTGGCGCTGCTCCGCCTGCTGCCGGAGGGCTCGGTCCGTTTCACGGGCGGCTCGGTGGCGCTGCTCGGCCGCGATATCCTGAGCCTGCCCGAACGCAGTCTCGAAGACATCCGCGGCAATGCCGCTTCGATGATCTTTCAGGAGCCGATGACCGCGCTCAATCCCACCATTCGCATCGGCCGTCAGATCATCCAGGTCATACGCCGCCACGAGGACGTGAGCGAGAAGGAAGCCCGTCGGCGCACCGAGGCCCTGCTGACGGAGATGCAGATCCCCGACGCCGCCCGCGCCATGCGCAACTACCCATTCGAGCTCTCCGGCGGCATGCGCCAGCGCGTGCTCATCGCGATGGCCTTTTCATGCAATCCGGATGTTCTGATCGCCGACGAGCCGACCACGGCGCTTGACGTGACGGTGCAGGCGCAAGTCTTGAGCCTGCTGCGCGAGCGGGCCCGCGCGCGTGGGGCTTCCGTCCTGTTCATCACGCACGACCTTGCCGTGGTTGGCCAGCTCTGCGACCGCGTCTACGTCATGTATGCCGGCCGGGTCGCCGAGGAGGGAGCGACGGCAGAGGTCCTCTCGCACCCGCTTCACCCTTATACGCGGGCGCTGCTCCGATCGCTGCCGGAGTTCGCCGCGCCCCAATCCCACCTCGTCTCGATTCGCGGCACCGTGCCCAGCCTCGTCGACCCGCCGGCCGGCTGCCTGTTCCAAAACCGCTGTCCCTACGCGCAGAGAGCGCTGCCGCGAGCAGCCGCCCCTCCTCGGTCTGGCAGAGCGAGGGACCGGCCATCGCGCAGCCTGCTGGTTCCTCGACGAGCTGCCCGACGCGCGCGCGCAACAGGCAGGGGATGAAGGTCGAGGCGGCCGTTCAGCCCGACGCCGCACCTTCGCTGCTATCGCTGCGCGATGTCAGCGTCGATTTTCCGGTCGGCACCAACTGGTTCGGCCGGGCGCGCGCTACCGTCCATGCGCTGAGCGGTGTCGATCTCGATATCCGCAAGAGCGAAACGCTGGGCATCGTCGGTGAATCAGGGGTGCGGAAAATCGACCCTGGCCCAGGTCATCATGGCCCTTCAGCCGCCCACGGCGGGCAGGGTCGTATTCGAGGGCGTCGACCTCGCAACCGCCGACGCCGACACGCTGCGCAGGACGCGCCGAAAATTCCAGGTCGTGTTCCAGGACCCGCAATCTTCGCTCGATCCCCGCATGGCTGTATGGCGGCTGATCTCCGAGCCCCTCTATGTCGCCGGTGAGCATCACAAGGGACGGCTCAAAGAGCGCGCGAGGGAGCTTGCCGAGCAGGTGGGCTTGCGGCGCGAGCAGCTCGATCGCTACCCGCATGAATTTTCAGGCGGACAGCGCCAGCGCATCGCGATTGCCCGCGCACTGGCCCTCAATCCGGAGCTCGTCGTCCTCGATGAGCCGACCTCGGCGCTCGATGTGTCCGTGCAGGCGCAGATCCTCAACCTGCTCATGGACCTGCAGCGGGACCTCCGACTGACATACCTGTTCATTTCGCACAACATTCAGGTCGTGCGCCACATTTCCCACCGCATCGCTGTCATGTATCTGGGCCAGATCGTCGAACTCGGCAGCGCAGGCGACATTCTCGACAGGCCCAGCCATCCTTACACACGCACGCTCCTCGCCGCGGTCCCGAGACTGGCGGGCGTCCTTGCGATCGACGCGCCCAGGGCGGGTGAGCTTCCGAGCAATACGGTACTGCCGGAAGGCTGCTTCTACCGCGACCGGTGCGGCTTTGCAGCCGCCGGGATGCGAACAGCCGCAGGCTCTGCGGCCGCTTGCCGGCGCCTTGGTCCAAAACGGGGCCATCCAGGTGCGCTGCCATCGCGCCGAGGTGATCCGGCAAGGGGATGCTGGCGGTCAGCCGTCGAAGGGGTTCTCGACCCGCGGCCAGTAGGGGCGGCTGAGCTTGGTGTAGGGCACCTTGGCATAGTCGGGATGGAGTGCGCCCGGCCCCCCGGCATAGAGAATGGCCCTGGCGATCGGAAAGAAGCCGGCGTGGAAATGCTGGGTCGATTTCACCACGACGATCTTGCAGCGCTGAAGGTCGAGCCCGAGCTTGGTGAAGCCCTCCGGGTGAAAAACCTGGGTCCTGAGCGAAGTGATGACGAGGTTGAGCCCATGGGCCTCGACCCATGCCGTCGGCCCCATCGGATCGGGCGCGGCACCGAAGCGTTGGGTCGGGTTGTCGGCGAGTCCCTTCACGGTCACGGTCAGATCGACCGGATCGCCGGAGCTTTCGCCGCATTTGCCGCCCAGCCGCAGGGTGAAGGTCGCGCCGACGCCGGCGTCGCGGCAGAAGGTCACCGCCATGGGGTCCCAGTAGTAGCCGCTTGCCGCATCGGTGACGCCTCGCTCGATCATCCGTTTCAGGAAGAAGGTCGAAGTCGCCGGGTGCCCCGCCGCCCGCATTGTCGGCAACATCGGCGACGACAACCGGTCCGCCCTCGATCGCGAGCGCCTCGTCCAGCGCCTCGTCGATCGTCAGATAGCTGGTCAGGAGATCGTGCCGCATGGCGAAGAACTCCTGACCGAGCACGCGAGCGACGTCCTGCGCCTTTGCCCGGTCCCCGTCGGCCACGACAAGCGTCTTCGCTCCAACATCGGCCACGTCGCCCCAGATGAAGCCATGGCCGAGCGACACCGACAGGATATCGTTCTTGCCCTCGAGTGCTGCCATGCGGTCGACGTAGCTGCGCAGCGGCTCCTGCGTCGTGCGGAAGGTGCCGATCATCCGGCAGTCGTGCATCGCCATCACCGGCCTGGCACGCCCCTCGGCGGCGTCGGCGGCTAGCGCAAACAGCTCTTCGGCACGATCGGGAATGTCCACATGCGGGTATTCCTTGTAGATCACGAGGATGCTCGCCTGGTCCAGCATCGTGTCGGTGAGATGGCAATGGAGGTCGAGCTCGGCGCCGACGATCACGTCAGGTCCGACGATCTTGCGCACCCGCGCGAGAATGTCACCCTCGCAGTCGTCATAGCCGTGGGCCGCCATGGCGCCGTGAAGGGCAAGCAGAACGATGTCCACAGGCATTGCGGCCTCGAGATCGGCCAGCAGCTCGTTCCGCAATTCCTCGTAGACGGTGCGCACGATGGTGCCACCGGGCTCGGCATAGGTGCAAAGCCCTTCGGCAACCTGCCATCCGCGCTCCTCCGCGCGACGCCGCCAAACGAAGAGCTGGGCCGAGCAATAGTTTTCCGGCTGGCTTGTGGCGTCGCCATGGGCAAGGAAGCCTTCTTCGAACCCGCGGCGCCCGGTCGGCAGCGGGGCAAATGTGTTGGTCTCGGTGTCGAAGCCGGCAATGAAGACCTTCACCGGGAGCGCTCATGCACGGGCATTGTCAGAGCAATGGGGCTGCGCCAGCGTTTCATGTCCTCTACCTTCCTGGGTCTCAGGCTCTCGACAACGGTTTGCTTCGGATTTACCGAGCAGGCCGTGCGTTCACAAAGGCAACAGCCGGGGCGCGAGAAGACTACCAGAGCGGATTGGTCTGACAATGCCCGGGTGCTGGTGCATGGCCATCCGCTCAGCGTGCG
>CAVSVZ010000056.1:0-66060 GCA_963731495.1 uncultured Alphaproteobacteria bacterium | reverse complement strand
GGATAGGCCGCATAAGCAGGCTGCTGGTGGAGCGGCTTTGCGTAGTAGACCGCGCTCGCGATGCCGCGCGCCGCGAGGCCGGTCGCCAGCGCATCGCGCCGCTCTGCCAGGATCGTGTAGCAGGACCAGGCCGACTCGACATCTCTCCTCGCGCACGGCACATGGACCACGCCCCGAAGGCCGTCAGCATAGCACTGCGCGATGGCGGTGCGGGCCGCCCGCTCCTCCTCGAGCTCCGGCAGCTTGGCCAGGAGAATAGCGGCCTGAACGGTGTCCAGACGGCTGTTCACCCCGATCCGCTCATGCAGGCCCGAGGCGCGCCCGACACCGTGCCGAGCGAGCGAGCGCACGCGCTCGGCCAGGTCACCGTCGTCGGTCAGCACGGCACCGCCATCGCCATAGGCGCCAAGCGGTTTGGACGGGTAGAAGCTGATCGCCGAGGCGTCGCCCTGACGCCCGACCGGCTGTCCTCGCCAGCGCGCCCCGAAGCTCTGCGCCGCATCCTGCAGGACGAACAGCCCGTTTTCTCGCGCGATCGACCACAGCTCGTCGTAGCGGGCCGGCTGACCGAACAGATCGACCGACACCACGGCCCGAGGCCGCAGCGCGCCGCCACGCGCGATCGCCTCGATCGCCGCGGACAAGCTGGTCGGATCCAGGGTAAAGTCGGTTGCCACATCGACCAGGACGGGCGTGGCCCCGCTCAGCGCCACGGCCTCGGCCGTAGCGGCGAAGGTGAACGCGGGCACGAACACGGCATCGCCCCGGCCGACCCCGCGTGCCAGCAGCACGAGCAACAGTGCGTCGGTGCCGCTTGCGCATGTGATGGCGTGGCGAACCCCGACCTCCTCGGCGAGCGCCTGCTCCAAGGCGCCGACCTCCGGGCCCATGATGAACTGGCCGTGCTCGAGCACGCGCCCGATCGCCGCCTCGATCCGGCCGGCCAGGCGGCGGCGCTGGGCCTCGAGATCGATCAGCGGCAGCTTTGACGGTGACCTCGACATGGTGCAGTTCTAGCGGCTTGCTCGCGGCACGGCGATCCAGGAACGCACGCCCATGAACGATGTCGACGTGATCGTGGTCGGGGCAGGCGCCGCCGGCCTTGCGGCGAGCCGCAGGCTGCTGGCCGCCGGCTGCCGGATCGCCACCATCGAAGCCAGAGGCCGGATCGGCGGCCGGATCTGGACCGAGCCCGACTGTCACGGCCTGCCCTTCGATCACGGCGCCTCGTTCATCCACGCCGAGCACATCAACCCCTGGACCACGATCGCCAGGCGCCTTCGGGTCGCGACCGAGATCGACCCCAGGCGGCGGCTGCTGCTCGTCGGGACCCGTCCGGCGAGCGAAGCCGAGCTTGCGGACCTCATGGCAGCGCGCGCGCAGGCGCTCGATCAGGTGATCGCGGCGGCGCAAGGGGGTCGTGCGGTCAGCATTGCGGAGGCAGTGCAAAGCACAGGTCCTTGGGCAGCGCAGGCGCAGGTGGCGCTCGGTCCCTGGCTGCTGGGCGCCGAGAACGATGTCGCCGATGCCGCTGAGTTCGCCAATTCGGTCAGTGGTCGCGATCGCCTGGTCGGCATCGGCTATGGCAAGCTGGTGGCCGCCTATGGCCGCGGCCTTCCGGTCAAGCTCGACACCGCCGTGCAGCAGATCGACTATCGGGGGCCCGGCGTCGTCGTCGAAACGACAGCGGGCCGTCTGCGCGGTCGTCTCGCGATCGTCACCCTGCCGGTTGGCGTACTGGCAGCCGAGTGGGTGCGCTTCGAGCCTGCCTTGCCGCTGGACAAGCAGCGGGCGATCGAGGCGCTGCCGATGGGCCTCCTGGCCAAGATCGCCCTGTGCTTCGAGGGCGATCCCTTTGGCCGGGGCGACACCTTCTATCTGCATCGTCAGACCACCGATCAGCGTGCCGCGCTCTATCTGATGCGGCCATGCGGGCAGGACCTGGTGCTGGCCTTTGTCGGCGGCGACCTGGCGCGTGAGCTCGAGCAGGCCGGCGAGGCGGCGGCCGGCACGTTCGTGCTCGATCCGCTGCTGGAGATCTTCGGCCACAAGCTGAAGACCCGCCTGCGTGGCGTGCGCCAGACCAGGTGGGGAATCGATCCGTTCGCGCTGGGCAGCTATGCGGTCGCACGGCCCGGCGGTGCTGCGATGCGCACCGTGCTGGCGAGACCGGTGGCAGACCGCCTGCTGTTCGCAGGCGAGGCCTGCGCCGCCGATGGCTGGGCGGCCACGGCCGCAGGCGCCCATCGCAGCGGCAAGCGGGCGGCGTGCCAGGCCCTGGCACTGCTCGGCCATCCGACGCGGCGCGAAAGCGATTGCAATCCGTGCAAAAACAATCCCTAGTCGAGCCAACGGGCACCGCTGATCGACGCCGGAAGATCCTTCTGTCCTCGGGCAGGCGATGGTGGAGTACGTCATGGGCGATGATGCCGCCGGACGGCGCTCACGTTGGAACCTGTTCACCGAGCGACAGGTCCATGTGCGCAGCGGTCACGCGAGCCGCTACGTGGTCCTGTCGCGATCTCTGCAAATGGGCGTCGCAGCCGGCTTTGTTGCGATCATGGCGTTGCTCGTGATCGCCGCCTATCAGGCGATCCACGAGCGGGCCCAGCTGACCGCCCAGCAACGCGCGCTCGAGGAGCTCACGGCCAGGTCGGCGCAGGCGGACCAGACGGCCCGCGAGCTGGCCGCACTCCGAGGGCAAAGCGAGGCCGCGAAGGCCGAGATCGAGCGGCTGACCTCGGCACTCGATCAGGCCCAGGCCGAACGCGCGGCGGCGCTGACAGCAAGCAGCGAGGCGGGCGCGAAGGTGGCGGAGCTGGAAGCGGCGCTTGGCACCATCACCGACGAGCGCCGCAAGCTCGCCGCGGAGCTCGGGGAGACGCGCGATTCGGGCAAGGCGCCGTCGGCCGCAGCATCGGCGGACCCGCAGGTCTTGCTCGCCGAGGTCACCGGCCTGCGTGCCGAGCTCGACCGGGTCCATCGCGAGGCCGAGGCCCTGCGCCGCTCCGCCGCGCAGGCACAGCAGGCCTTGCGCGATCTGCAGAGCCGGAACCAGACGCAGGCCTCGCTGGCGGACATCCAGACCCAGCCGGGTCCGGCGGCGCCGCAGAAGCGCCCGGACGGATCCGACGAGGTGCGGCCGCTACCGGTTGCCATCGCGGCCCCGCCGAGCACCAGCGAGGTTCACCGGCTGCAGCAGGATCTGGCGGGCGCACAGGCGACCATCGCCGCGATCAGCGCCGATCTGGAGGTCGTCAAGGGGGCCGGATCCGGTGCGACTGCGGCAACCGACGCCGCGGCCGATCTCGCCACGCTCAAGGACCAGCTGGATGCCGCGCACCGGCGGGCCGAGCGGCTCGGCGTCACGCTCGCGGGCCAACAGCGCGAGCTCCCCGCCGTAGCGCCTTCCCCTCGAGCGCCCCTGCCCCTGCCGCCGCCGCCCGCGCCACGCTGAGCGGCCGCCGGGCGCCTCGCCGGCCCTGGCAACCGAGAATTGCGCTACTCGATCAGCACCTGGTGGGCGAAGGTATCGCCGTCGCTGATGGTCAGCTGGGTAAAGCCGAGGATCTTCAGAAGATCGAAGAAAGTGAAGTACTCGGCCACGCCGTAGTCCTGGAACAGGGGCGTGGCACGCGACACCGAGGTCAGCATGGCGAGCAGAGCGCGGGCGCGATAGAGGGTGTCGAGCACACCGTCCTGGAGCGCCACGATCAGTAGTTTTTCCGCTTCGTCGCCCTTGGCAAACACCACGAACTGGGGCGCGTAGGGGTTGGCCAGCATCTGCTGGGTCAGCTCGACGACGAAGCCGATCCGCCGCGTCCGGTCGGAATCCTCGAGCGTCTCGGCCCGGGCCTCATAGGTCTCGATCGTCTGGGGCGGCGGGTAGTAGTAGCCGACGTGGCGATCGGCGGCCCCGGCCGGAGCGGCCGCGACCATGATGCCCGCCAGCACCACGAGCGCGCCGCGGCCATGCAAACGGCACCGCAGGCCCTTGATCTGTCGCATTTCCTTGTCCCCGGTCGTGCCAGACATTCTGCCGGCTCCGCCGGCCACAGGCCGAACCATATCGTGACGGCGGGTGACGACAAGCGCTCGTGGCACCCGGATACGCATCGCTGCCCCGGCTGGCGCCCCGGGGCCGCGGCGGAAGGTTGCTTGCAGCGCTCGGGGGCGTCGCCCTCGGGCCGGGTATCGCGCTGGCACGGGCACCGGCTGATGACGCCGGGCGAGCGGCCGCTCAGAGCGCGTCGGGGCTGGCAGTTCGGCAAGGGTTCGTGCGGCTTTCGGGTTCGATCGGCGGCCCGGCAGGCGCCGATGCGTCGTTGAGCGGCCGCATCCGGGGCTTCGCTCACGGCCAGGGCCGGCAGCGTTCACCAAGTCTTAACCATGGTCCGCTAACCCTGTATTGGCCTGGCCCATGGGACCGTAGAAATCCGTGCCCGCGACGCCACCGCAGGCGAGGCGCATCGCCTGGTCGATCGGTGGCTGCGGCCGGACCGTAAGGAGCGCGAATTCGCCAAGGTTTGTGTGGCTTTTGGGTTCGATTGGTGATTTGGGTGAGGTAACGGCTCGATCGTCTGGCGCAGCGGTGCGGGCAGTCGGCGCGAGATCGGCCACGGTGTCCGGGGCCGGCGCGCTCGCTGCGACGGGTGCCGGAGGAGCAGGTGCCAGGGCCCGAAAGGGATTGGGGCTCGTGATGCCGCCGGTTGGGTCGCGGTGGCCGGAAAGGGGTTGAGGCCCCTCGCCCCAACTGGCCCTGGCGCCGGCGAGGCCATGGCCGAGCCTGCCTCGGCTCGCGATTTGGCTGGATTTACGCGGGGTCTCGGTTCTATCGGCCGTTCGGTTGACGGCTGCGAGGCCGAATCGGGACCGCGCGACTGCGGGGCAGGCTCCAGCACGGCGTCACGCACCGCGCGGACGGGCCGCGCCGCCGCCTCGTCAGGAAGAGCCTCGAGTGTCGAACGCCCGTGGGGTTGTTGCAGTCACGGATTATGGCCAGCCCGAAGCTGGTGGTGCCCAGATGTTCTGCGCGAACACGTCCGCTTCCTTGGCCGCCGGGTTGGGGCGTCGGCGGACGGAAAGGGGTTGCGGTTCTTTCCCAACCAGTCCCCCGACGGGCCCCAATCCCGTTTCGGCGGCGAAGCGCTCGGGCCGCTCCAGGCGCCAGGCAGCGGCGACGGTTCTCCGCGCCAGCACGGCCTGCAACACGCCCTGCGGCGCCATCAGCCCGGCCACGAGCGCGGTCGCGCTGCACCGCTACCGCGAGACGCTGGACTGACGCTAAACCATCCGGGTCGATGCCGGAACTTCGCACCATCGAATCGCTAACCTGTTGTTTTTCCTGCACGTGATTGGGTTCGTTTCGCATTTTTTCCATGATCGGTCCACGGCTGCGGGCGCTTGCCAAAGGCGCCCGAATTCTACACTGCGATAGGAATAAGATCAAACGCCTATGCGCGAGAGCTTTACCCCCTGACGGGGCGTCCGAACTGATCCTGGCACGGGCGAAATTCGGGCTCGATCCGGCGTTCGAAAACGGGGCTCAAGGGCGGCTCTTGCGTTCCACCCGCGATGGCGCTCCTCGACCAGGAAAACGGGTCGGGAATCTTTTCCGTGGCTCGAGGATCCTGAAAAACGATCGCACGGCGTTGCCGATATGTGCAGATTGATGTGTGGAGGTTCAAACATGGCGACCAATCTGTCCGTTGATCCCGAGCTGATCGATCGCGCCGTGCAAGTCAGCGGCGAGCGCACGAAGAAGGCCGCCGTCACCAAGGCGCTGCAGGAATTTATCGCGCGCAGAGAGCAGAAGCGCTTGCTCGAGCTGATGGGCAAGCTCGAGTGGATCCGGCGTTCGACTACAAGGCGGAGCGCAAGCGCGATTGAGCCTCTGGACACGAGCGTGTGGTCGCTCGCATTCCGGCGCGATGCGCCGCGGCCGCCACACATATGGAGCCGCCGCTCGTGACCCATAAAATTGGCGTTTGAGGCGTCCGCTCTCGGGACGTTCCGAGCATGGCCAAGGATGGCTTGACTCTCAATGAGTTCGGGAGCTCGAGTTGGCCGCCGCGAACAGGACCAATCCACAGCCTTGAGCCGCTGGTATAGGGTCGCAGCATAAGAGGGGTCGACCTGATGCGCGAAGGCGATCAGACCCTCGATGTGTCTCCCATTCCGATATTGGAGGCGAAGCAGCGCTTGCGTCGTTGTGCGCCAGGACCGATCTTGTCGCTCGTGAGCGCGAAGAGATGCGTGTCTACGTTATTTCTGAATGCTCGCGTGAGACGGGGACGATCGGTGTCGACCAAGACACCCAGGAGCACCTTCCGAGCTCCGGGCGGCGTGACGACGGTCTTCTGTCGATGGTGGGTGAGCCCGTGATCTGAAGCTCGTGCTCCACAATCTTGGCGAGGCGCATGGCAGCCCCGCGGGACGATCCATCACGCCGGGAGAAGGCGAGATCGTCCGCGTACCGGGTGTATGTCCAGCCGTGGTCCTGCGCGATCGCGGTCAACCGCCGATCCAGCGACCGCATCGCGAGGTTCGCCAGCATGGGAACTTGTAGGAGCACCCTGCGGCAGATGTCCTTGATGATGTCGCCGATAGGGCAGTCCCACGTCACCCCGACCTTTCAGCCGCGTGGAGGCCATTCGGCTGTGGTCGGGCAGCCTAGTGCAGATCCTTGCCATCTGGAACGACAAGAGCGCGCCGTACCCAAGGGAGCGGAACACCCAGTATACCTGCCGCTCCGAGATGGATTGAAGAAGTGCCGGACGTCCATCTTCAGCAACCACTTTGCGCCTAGTGCAGCGAGGCAATCGGAGAGTTCATCTGATTGCCGGCCCGCGCTGCACGATCTCATTGGAATCTAGTGCTCTCTGCGAGCAGACATCTGAATCATCTGTCTGCTCCAGAGCACTAGATGAACCGCGCCCGCACCTCCGGCGAATACCTCGTCTGCCCCGTCATCGCTCCATCCTCTCAAGAGCTGGAGCCTCCGGCAAACCCGGCGCGGTTCAAGATGCCGTTTGGCGGCGCATACTAAGCCGCGCTTTGGCGCGTAGGCGAAGCTCGAAGGGTGTGGCTCGACTGGGTTGAGGACATGTTGCGCAATCCAGCGCTGCGCGCGCATCAAGAAGGGGGCCGGGACGCAGATGGTTCGGTAACGCCGTGGCGGAGCCGGGGCTGGTGTTCGGCGTGCCTCGCTTCTTACCCTGAAGGCGCGATAGGCATCCTCCTTGCGAAAGGCGACCTGCTGCAGCCTGTCAGCGGGCACGCCGGCGACATGCGCCAGGTGATGCAAGGTGAGAACGACTGGAAGGTCAGGATGGACCCGCTTGATGGCGATCGCAGCACTCTCGGCTGCCGCTATCATGCTATGGGGCGGCCGGCGGCTCGCGCGCCCTCCCGGAAATGCTGAGAACTCCACGGGTGGTTCATCGACTTAAGTCCAGCCCCGGGGGGGCGCTGCTTCATCGCTCGAAGTGAGCCCCTCGAGAAGGTTCCCGTAGGGGATGAGGGAGGAAGCAGCGTGGACCTGCATTCGGAAGCTCTGTCAGCGGCGACCGGAAGCCCCGCCGCCCACGACAGCAGGTTCGTACCTGCCATCACGGCCGCCCCGAAGGGCGGCGGGTGCTAGATGAGCCCCGCGGAGTCCTCAACTCTAACGGATAGTATGGCTCTGGGTTTGTGGCAATCTGCGGTCGCTCCCGTTCGGAGCGGCGACCCGCCGCCAACATTTTCTGACCCTCGTCCGTTAGGCGGCCCGAACGCGTAACCAAGCTCGCCTTGAGGGCTTTGGCTAGAGTATCCAGGATGTCGGGAACTGGTAGACCTGTGCGTTCGGCGAGTGCGACCTCCATCCCGAGACGCCAGCTCCCCCGAAGCAGGCTAAGTATGAGAACGAGCGCGGCGTCCTCTGTGGTCAAGTCGGTCGAGATATCGACCCCGGTGTTGTCGGCGGCCCTGCTGATCATTTCCTGAGGTGCCCGGAGCCCGAATGCCGGTCTCAGGTCGTCAGGTGCGGCACCATCGTATAGCGCTCGCCAGCCCGAGACGCTTTTGTGCACGAGAGCCGGCGTATTATTCGGGAGACGGTAGTTAAAGGCGACAAGCGAGGCGCTACCCCCAAAGCCGTAGCGACTCGCGCCACGGCCGACGTCAGGACCGTACTGTTCAATCAGCTTCAACCACTCGCCGCTCCGCTGCCAATCCGGATGGCTCGCGATCGTTGGCGCCACATGCTGGAAGAGAACCTTCGGTTGGACCCGGTGGCGCCGCACATTCGCTGCTCCGGCAGACGTCGCCGCTGCTGCGATCACCTTAAAGTCGATCCGTCCGCGCGAGACCCATGATCGGACGCTCGGCACGGCCCAGAACGCGTCCAGCATTGCGCGGACGCGCGATCCGGTGCCGATGAAGTCGGTCACCACGCCGATGCTGCCGGCCGGTTTGGACTTTCCCCGGATCAGGTCAGGGCCGGGGTGATTCATTAGAGCGTCAGGCCGTGTCTCCTTCGCCTGCGAAATCACGAAGGCAACGAAGCCTTCGCTGCCGACGCGGCCGCTACCCCTGACGGGCTTTACAGGCGCAGGGCCCTTACGCCCTACAGCGCGTTGTCGGATTCGGCCGCCGACGTCTGGGACCCGGCGTACTTCGAAGGGAGGCGTCCCGCCAAATTCCCGCTCTGCGTAGAGAGCGATCCTCCGTCGCTTCTCGTGGCGATCGTCGGCGAGCCTGTAGAGTTGGGAGCGAAGAGATGCGCTTACCTGCTCCTCGTTGAGGAGGAGCATGGCGTCGAGCAGCGCAGCTGCCGACGCTTGATCGGCAAGTTCAAACTGGCTGAGCCACGCTTGCGGCGTAGGATATGCCGACAGTGGTCGTCGATCAGGCGTTTTCATCTGTTTCGGAAAGGTATCGGGGGAACGCCGCCCTCCCTGGCAAGTCAAGGAGCGGCCGCGACTTGGAGATGGAGAATTTAGGTTGGGGCTGCCTGTTGGAAATTAAGCCCAAGGTCCGTCGCGCCGAGCGCGCGGAGGCCGTCGATCGATGGTGCTCTGACGCCCCGCTCACGACCGATCGGCCGTCACCATCGGCGGCGGGGAAAACACTTTCAGAGCGGGCCGAGGTCCCTCGTAGCGCTCGACCTCGACCAGGCAGCTGTGGGCGCTGGTGCCCTGGGCGAGGGTGGAGGTGCCGACGTCGCGGGTCAGCACGTTCGGATTGCCGTGCACGTCCAGGCTGTCGGGCTCGGCCGGATCTTGCGGGTCGTACCAGGCGCCGGTCGGCAGCACGACCACGCCCGGCCGGATCCGGTCCGTCACCACCGCTCCGGCTAGGGTCGCGCCGCGGTCGTTGAACACGCGCACGATGTCGCCATCGGCGATGCCCCTCGCTTCGGCATCGCGTGGGTGGATGCGGATCGCCTCGCGGCCCTCGATCTTGGCATCGCGGCTGGTCTTGCCGAAGTCGTACTGGCTGTGCAGGCGGGTGACCGGTTGGTTGGAGTTGAGCGCCAGCGGAAAGCGGGCCGAGCGGGTGCTGCCTAAGAATTCCTGCTTGTCGAACCACATGGGGTGGCCCTTGCAGTCGGGCAGATCGAAGGACGCGATCTGCTCCGAAAAGATCTCGACCTTGCCGGATGGCGTCTGCAGGGGCGAACCGCCGGGGTCCGCCCGGAACCGCTCGAGGGTGAAGGTGCGCGCCGGCACCTTGTCGGGATCGAGCTTGAGCACGCCGCCGTCCCAGAAGGTCCGAAAATCGGGCAGGTCGATGTCGGCCTCGGCGGCCCGCTGGACGGTCACTTTCCAAAGATGCTCGATCCATTCCCGGGGCGTGCGGCCTTCGGAAAAAGTCTCGGCGAAGCCGAGCCGTTCGGCAAGGCCCGTGAAGATCGCGAAGTCGTCGCGCGCCTGCGCGAACGGCTCGAGCGCCCGGTGCATCGGGGCGGCGGAGAGCTCGGAGGTGCCCCAGGAAAAATCCTCGCGCTCGAGCGCCGTGGTCGAGGGGAACACGATGTCCGCGTGGCGCGCGGTCGCGCTCCAGAACGGGTCGTTGACGATGATGGTCTCGGGCCTGGCCCAGGCCTGCCTGAGCCGGTTCAGGTCCTGATGGTGGTGGAACGGGTTGCCGCCCGCCCAAAAGACCAGGCGGATG
Organism: uncultured Alphaproteobacteria bacterium; assembly: GCA_963731495.1. Taxonomy (GTDB): domain Bacteria; phylum Pseudomonadota; class Alphaproteobacteria; order Geminicoccales; family Geminicoccaceae; genus DASUGG01. Next base: position 55,902 of record CAVSVZ010000056.1, on the reverse strand, counting down.
TCGGGATAGGTCGGGGTCTGGCCGTTGAACGGCACGGTACCGCCCGGGTTCAGCAGCATGTCGGCGATGCGGGCGACGGGGATGTAGGTCGCGACCGGATTGTCGCCCTGGGGCAGCGCGCCGACCTTGAACGGCAGGCCCTGGCGGCCGCCGAAGCCGAAATTGTGGATGCAGCCATAGCCGTAGCCGACCCCCTGGCCGGGCAGGCCGAGATTGCCGAGCATGGCGCCGAGCACCGCGATCATCCAGTAGGGCTGATCGCCGTTCTCGGTCCGCTGCAGCGACCAGCTGATCGACAACAGGCAGGGCTCGCTCGCCATCTTCCGGGCAAGCGCGCGGATCCTATCCGCCTCGATGTCGCAGATCGCAGCTGCCCAGTCGGCATCCTTCGGCACGCCGTCGCTCTCGCCCAGCAGATAGGGCACGAAGCGCTCGTAGCCGACGCAATGGGAGCGCAGAAAATCTTGGTCGTGCAGGTCCTCGCTGTGCAGCGTGTGCGCCAGGCCCAGCATCAGCGCGACATCGGCATTGGGGCGGATCGGCCACCAGTCGGCCTCGAGAAAATCGGCGACGTCGTCCTGCACCGGACTGATGCAGACCACCTCGACGCCGGCCTCGCGCCAGCGCTGCAGCTGGTCGTGCGCGGAATGGTCGCCGATGCCGCCCTGATTGATCTGCGTGTTCTTCATCGAGATGCCGCCGAAGCTCACCACCAGGCGGGTGTGCGCCAGCACGTCCTCGATGGTCGGCGCCTCGTTCATCAACTCCAGGGCCGCGACACCGAGCACATGGGGGATGATGATCTGGGCCGTGCCGGTGGAATAGGACTGGACGGACCGGGTATAGCCGCCGAGCTGATTGAGGAAGCGGTGCAGCTGGCTCTGCGCGTGGTGGAAGCGGCCGGCGCTCGCCCAGCCATAGGAGCCGCCGAAGATCGCCTGGTTGCCGTGCTCGGCGACCACCCGCCCGAGCGCCTCGGCCGCGATGTCCAGCGCCTCGTCCCAGGGCACGGCGACAAACGGCTCGACGCCGCGCTTGGTGCCATCGCTCCGGCCCGGCCGCTTCAGATAGCCCTTGCGGATCGAGGGTCGCGGAATCCGGCAGCCGGCATCCTGCGCGGCGAGCAGCGACTGCCCGATCGGCGAGGGGCGGGTGTCGTGCTCGGGCGGATGCACGGCCGCAATCCGGCCATCTTTGGTCTCGATGTGGAAGTTGCCCCAGTGCGTGCTGGTCGGAATCAGCATGGGCTTCGTCATGACCTGCCTCGCGTGCGGTTCAAGTATCCCTACGAGCCGAGCAGCGGCCGGATCTCGTCGCAGAAATGCTGCATGCTGGCCAGCGACTGCTCGATGGTGTCGCGCTGGAAGTTGAGCACGAGGTCGGTCACGCCTGCCGCGGCGAGGCCGTCGATATCCGAGGCCACCTGGGCGGCCGTGCCGGTCATGATGTGCCGCTCGCCGCTGGCCAAGGTCGCGGTCCTGGCCTCGTCGAACCAGCCCGCATAGAAGGCGAGCCCGATGTTCTTCGGGTCGCGACCGTGCTGCTCGGCGGTCTGATGCAGACGCTGCAACCCCTCCTGGAAGCGCGCCACCGTGTCGAGCGGATGGCGCGGATTGTTGCCGATCGGGAACCAGACATCGCCATAGCGCGCGGTGCGCCGCAGCGCCGCCGGGCTCTCGCCGCCGACCCAGATGGGCGGATGCGGCTTCTGCACGGGCTTGGGCAGAAAGCTGATCTGGTCGAACTGCACGTGCTGGCCGGCAAAGCTGGGCGCATCCTCGGTCCACAGGCTCTTGAAGGCCTGCGAGATACTCGTCGGTCACGCGGCCGCGCTGCTCGAACGGCGGCGCGCCCAGCGCCTCGAACTCCTCGCGCAGCCAGCCGGCGCCGATGCCGACCACCATCCGGCCCTCGGAGAGCACGTCGATGGTCGCGGCGATCTTGGCGGTGTGCACCGCACCGCGATAGGGGATCACGGCGACCGCCGTGATCAGGCGCGGCTTTTGCGTGATCCCGGCCATGAAGGCGAGCTGCGTGAACTGCTCGAAGCAGTCGCCCGAGGCGGCGCCGGCCCACTCGCCCGATTCCGAGTAGGGGTAGCGCGAACCGATCTTGCGCGGCACGACCACATGGTCCGAGAGCGACAGATGGGCAAAGCCGAGCTGCTCGGCCCGGCGCGTCATCGCCTCGATGCCTGTTCGCGTGGCGAGCGGGCCGCGCGTGGGAATGGTCAAGCCGACGTCCATGTTGCTATTTCCCCCCTCGGTCGGTAGCGGTGGCGAGCCATGCTCACGGATCAGCAGCGAGCTTTTTTGGCGGCGCATCGCGTGGCGCGCCTGGCGACCACGGACGCGGCCGGGCGCCCGCATGTCGTGCCGATCTGCTACGCGCTGATCCAGAACACGGTATACTTCACGATCGACGAGAAGCCGAAGAAAAAGCCCACAGGCCTGAAGCGCCTGGCCAATCTGCGCGCCAATCCGGTCGCGGCCCTGGTGGTCGACCGCTATGACGAGGACTGGAGCCGGCTCGGCTGGGTGATGGTGCAGGGGCCGGCGGAGATCCTGGTTTCGGGCCCCGAGCACGATCGCGCCCAGGCCGCCCTGCGCGCGCGCTATCCGCAGCTCGGCGCCATGCGCATCGAGGGACTGCCCGTCGTGGCGGTGCGCATCGACCACGCCGCAAGCTGGGGCCGTCTGGAGGTGGTTGAGCCCCCTGCCCTGCGCCCACACCGAACCTGTACTCTGCGGCACCGCCCTTGCCGTGCGCATCGCATCCGCTACTGTCGCGCTGGTCACCGCGAGAGGGTCCTGCCGTGAGCAAGGATGAAGCCGTCGAGCGTGCCGTCGAGGTGATCGGCCAGAACCAGGACGACGACTATGTCCTGGATCCAGATGGTCACGCCGAGGCGCTGGCGAGCAAGGCGCCGGCATTGGCATCTCTCCTGCGCACCACCAAGATCGAGACCTTGGCGCAGCAGTACAAGCGCCACGACGGCGAAGCGGGCATCGCGCAGAAGCGCTTCAAGGATGCAATGACCCGTGCCAATAGCGCCGTCTTCCTGACCGGTGCGCTTGGCGCCCTGATCATGGTGGCAAGCATCTTCGAGCATAGGCTGGACCCGCCGCTCGCGCGCGCGCTGTTGCTCGCTCTCGGCTTCGGCGCCCTGATCATCGGAGCGCTCGCCTCGATGTGGTTGTTTCGGGTGCGTGAGGGCCAGCTGCTCGATGAGTGGATGACGGAACGGGCGCATGCCGAAACCGCGCGCCTGGCCTATTTCGCGACCTTGGCAAAGAACGCCAAGGACCAGGCTTTCGATCCGCCCCTCGGACTTCTCAAGCTCGAGTACTTCAGGCGCTATCTGCTCGACATGCAGATCACCTATTACAGAGAGCGTCGACGAAAGCATCGGCAGTCGGCGGACAGGACGCTCACCATGGGCGGCTTTGCCGCGGCGCTGGCTGCGGTCGCATCCGGATCGGCCGGCGTGGTGGCCTCCTTTGACGCGCCATGGGGCGCACTCGCTGCCGTCGGTGTGGTCGGAACCGCGCTAGCGGCGTTTGCCGCGACCCGTGAGGCCGTCAACCAGGATCGACGCAACGCAGAGCGTTATGGCCGAACGCTGTCCGCGCTCGAGATTCTTCGAGGCCGGCTCGATGAGGTGCGCAACGGGGTGCTGGCGGGCTCGCAGGATACGCTCGAGGAGTATGTCGCCGCGGTGCAGGAGCAACTCTCCCTCGAGCACCGGGAGTGGCTGGCTGGCGCGGAAAGTACCCGTTCCGCGGTTGGCAAGTTGGACGAGGCTCTGGCGTCCGCGCAACAGCAAGGACCGAAGCCGGAGGCGGCCGGATGAGCTTCACCACCCGACAGATCAGCGAGGCGCCGGACGTGATGGCGCCGGATGGCTCGCAGGTCAGGATTCTATGCCAGACCGGGCGCGGCAGCATGGCGCACTTTGCGCTGCCACCGGGAGCCATCGCCAAAGCGGTGGCGCATCGCACGATCGAGGAGATCTGGTATGTGGTGTCCGGCCACGGCCGGATGTGGCGCAGGCACGGGAATCTTGAGGAGATCGTCGAGATGCGGGCCGGCCTGTCGCTGACCATCCCGGTCGGGACCCACTTTCAGTTTCGCGCCGATGGCGATGAGCCGCTCGCAGCGGTCGGGGTCGCCATGCCGCCCTGGCCCGGCGAGGACGAGGCCTACGTCGTCGAGGGGCCCTGGCGGCCGACCGTGTGATGGCTGTAGCGACAACGCACGTCCGGGGACCGTCGAGGTCCCGGACGCGTCATCATGTCGTGCCTCAGCAGGCTCAAATCGCCTTACTGGTTAAAATTGTTGCCGAAGGTGCGCCGGAAGCGGCTGAACCTGCCGAAGGTGCACTGAATCACACGCTGGCCGACATTGGCGGTCGCGCGGTTGCGGCAGCTGGCAAGCTTGCCGGTCTCGCGGTCGAACAACCATAGCCGCCTGCCGGCGACCGTCTGCCAGCGACCCGGCCCGAGCACCGCGTTCTCCTGCGACGGCGTCGCTGCGCCGCGTGGCGCGATTGCGGAACCGCGCAGAATGCGCGGCGCGCCGTTCGACGTGGCGGCGGCGTTGTCGGCATTGAACACCAGAAGACGGCCGCCGCCTGAACTCGTTCTGGTCCTGGGCATAGGCCTGGCCGGGCACGCTCATCGTGCTCAGGACCAGACCGAGACAGGCAGCGATGGCCAAGGGAAATCTCATGGTCATCTCCAGACACCCATTTGCTGTTGGCTTGAGATCGACGAAGATTATCTCAAATTTTTAACAAATTTTCAACTACATGTCTTGGATCAACCGGAAACTGCTATTTGTATAGTTAAGAACAACTACAGGCGTCGCGAGCACGCGCCGAGGCGTTGATCAGGCCGCGCCGCTCCGCCAGATCACCGGCGACAGGACACTTACTGCATGCGGCACGGGGAGGACCGGGATGGCGAGCGCGACCTTCGGTGCGGGTTGCTTTTGGGGCGTCGAGGCGGCGTTCCGGCAGGTCCCGGGCGTGACTTCGACCGCGGTCGGCTATGCCGGTGGCCATCTGGCGAGGCCGACCTACGAGCTGGTCTGCTCGGGGCGCACCGGGCATGCCGAGGTGGTCCAGGTCGCGTACGATCCGGCGCGCGTCAGCTATGATGCCCTGCTGGACGTGTTCTGGGGGTGCCACGATCCAACTCAGCACAATCGGCAGGGCCCGGACATCGGCAGCCAGTACCGCTCGGTCATCTTCACGCACGATCAGGAGCAGGCGGCGGCCGCGGCGGCGTCCAAGGCCAGGCTCGAGGAGTCGGGACGCTACCGGCGGCAGATCAGGACCCGGATCGAGCCGCTCGAGGCGTTCTGGCGGGCCGAGCCCTATCATCAGCAATATTTCGAGAAGCGCGGCCTGCGCCGGCACGCCTTGTAGCTGGGGAGCCCAAGGGCAAGGCGTGCCGGGAGCCGCCGCAGCGGCAGCGGCTCCCGTCGGCCTTACATCTCGGCTTCGCCGATCGGCTCCTTGGAGGTCGACAGGAAGCCGCGGTTCTGGGCGAAGTAGATGTAGATCGGCTTCTCGTTGCGGAGCACATCCAGCACGTTCTCGAACATCGAGGAGGGCAGGTGCATCCGGATGATGCCCTGGTGCTGGTAGTCGTTCTCGAAGGTCATTCCCGGATCGTTGAACCGCAGCCAGGCCGCGGCCTTGCCGGAGGCGTCGGAGAGTTGGATCTGCGCCCGGTTGGTCTGATAGCCATCCGGCCCGCCATAAAACAGGATATGATAGCTCTTAATCTCGGTTGCCATGTCACGAGCTCTCCTTCATGAGCGATCGGCCGGATGGTTGATCAATTTTTGGTTGAATTCAACAAGCATAAAATCCCTTCTTAGTACCATGATCCGGCCGGGCACCGGCTTGCCGCCGACACGGTTTGCCATCATGCCCGCGAGCTGGCACAGAGGTCGACGCACGGTCGGCACAGACGCGTCAACACGCGCATCAATATGGAGGAGGAAGCATGCTGGAGGATCTGCGCGGTAAGGCGGTGCTGGTGACCGGTGCCTCGACCGGCATCGGTGCAGCCGTCGCCAAAGGGTTCGGACGCTGCGGCGCCAAGGTCGCGGTGCACTACCATCGCAGCAGGGCCGAAGCGGAAGCGGTCGCCGACGCGGTGCGCGCGGCCGGCGGCCAGGCGATCGCGGTCCAGGGCGACGTCACCCGCAAGGCGGACGTGCAGCGGATCATCGACGAGACGCTCGCCGCGTTCGGCCGCCTGGACGTGCTGGTCAACAATGCCGGCGACGTGGTCGAGCGCAAGCCGTTCGACCAGGCCGATGACGGCTTCATCGACCACGTCATGGCGCTGAACGCCCGCTCGGTGGTGACCATCTGCCAGCTCGCCGTGCGCCAGTTCAAGCAGCAGGGCGGCGGCGTGATCATCAACACCACCTCGCTGGCGGCGCGCCAGGTCGGCGGCCCCGGCAGCGCGATCTACGGCTCCTCCAAGGCGTTCGCCCAGGGCCTGACCCGCTACCTGGCCCGCGACCACGCGCCCGACAACATCCGGGTCAACGCCGTGGCGCCGGGCTTCGTGATGACGCCCCTGCAGAAGCGCACCACCTCGGCCGAGCAGCGCCAGGCGATGGCGGCGCGCATCCCCATGGGCCGCGGCGGTGTGCCGGAGGATCTGGTCGGCAGCTATCTGTTCCTGGCGTCGGAGGCCATGAGCGGCTGGATCACGGGTGCTACGATCGACGTCAATGGCGGCGCCTATTTCGGTTAGGTGGCCCGCATAGGCTCTCAGCCGCTGGACCCGAGCTGCGCGGCGACGGCGGCCCCGCCCGCTCACCGCAACTAGACGGGACGGCAAGGTGTCGCTCGAGATGGCGACAATCTTCTGTTCCATCGGCAGATTTCCTGCTTTGGATTCGGCAGGCTCGGTCTCAAGGGGTTGAAATTTTCGATATCGTCGTGACGTGTATAGCCGCAACGAACCGGAGCGCTTCTGATCCTCGTGTTCGGCAGCTCCGTGCCGCAAAACACTCCGGTGGAGGCGGATGACGGCAGGAACGCGCAAGATTCGCGCGCGACATCTATCCAAGATCTTCGGCGCAGCGCCCGAGTTGGCGCTGGAACAGCTCGCGCTCGGTCTCGACAAGGATGCGATCTTCGAGCAGACCGGCAGCGTGGTGGCCGTGGCCGACGTGTCGTTTGACGTCGATCAGGGCGAGATCTTCGTCGTCATGGGCTTGTCGGGGTCGGGCAAGTCGACCTTGGTCCGCTGCATCAATCGCCTGATCGAGCCGAGCGCCGGCGAGCTTTCGATCGACGACCAGGATGTGGCGGCGCTCGGGCGGGAGCAGCTGCGCCAACTCAGGCTGCGCGAGCTTGCGATGGTGTTCCAGCACTTCGCTTTGTTTCCGCACAAGTCGGTCTGCGAGAACGTCGAGTTCGGGCTCAAGCTCCGGGGGGCTGATCCCGATGAGCGGCGCGAGCGGGCGCTGGGTGCGCTCGACATGGTCGGCCTACGCGCCTGGGCCGATGTGGCGCCGAGCACGCTCTCCGGCGGGATGCAACAGCGCGTCGGGCTTGCGCGAGCGCTCGCGGTCGATCCTCAAGTGCTGCTCATGGACGAGCCGTTTTCCGCGCTCGATCCCTTGATCCGGCGCGACATGCAGCAAGAGCTGATCCAGCTGCAGCGGCGCCTGCACATGACGATCATCTTCATCACCCACGACCTGCACGAGGCGCTCACCATCGGCGATCAGATCGCGATCATGAAGGACGGCCGGTTTGTCCAGGTCGGCAGCCCGGAGGAGATTGTCGCCGCGCCCGCCGATCCTTACGTCGCCTCGTTCACCCAGGACGTCGATCGCAGCCGGGTAATCAGCGCGCAGCGCATCATGCGCCCGGCCGAAACCATCAGCGAAGCGGTGCTGTCGGGCAGCGACAAGCCCGGGCCGAGCCCTTCCGGCGACGGCGCCCTGTTCGTGACCGATCGCGACCATCGTCCGGTCGGCCTGTTGCTCGCGCGCGACCTCGACCCGACGGCTCCGGCCACGATCCCGGGTGCGGCGATGCGCCGTGACTTCCCGCGCGCCGACGCCGACGCCAAGCTGTGCGAGCTGTTCGACGCCTGTGCGCAGGGGCTGCCGATCGCCGTGCTCCGGCAAGATCGGCTGATCGGCGTCCTCGATCCGCGCGACGTATTCGTCGAGCTCGCCCGCGAGAACGGCGGTGCTTCAAAGACCACAGGCGCCGCGTCCGAGCGCGCGCGCGAGCCTGCCTCCGTGGAAGCTTCCCATGGCTGATCTGTCAGACCTCTACACGCTGCCGCTCGACGACTGGATCGAGGTGGCGGTCAAGGACTGGCTGGTACCCAACTTCCGGCCCGCCTTCCGCGCCATTCAGTGGCCGGTCGACCAGGTGCTGAGCGGGCTCGACGGCCTTCTGCTCGGGATCCCCTTCCTTCTGTTCCTGATCCTGGCGGGGTTGGTCGCCTGGTGGATTGCGGGCCGTGGCGTGGCGCTGTTCACCGTGGTCTCGCTCGCTTTCCTGGACCTGCTGGGCATCTGGCGCGAGACCATGACCACGCTCGCCATGGTGCTGACCGCAGTGGTGTTCTGCGCGATCGTCGGCATTCCGTTCGGCATCCTGGCCGCGCGCAGCGACCGCTTCGCGGCCGGCATCCGGCCGGTCCTCGACATCATGCAGACCACGCCCGCCTTCGTGTATCTCGTACCGGTGGTGATGCTGTTCGGCGTTGGCATGGTGCCGGGCATCATCGCGACCATCATCTTCGCGCTGCCGCCGATCATCCGCCTGACCAATCTCGGCATTCGCCAGGTGCGCGGCGAGCTGGTCGAGGCCGGCTTCGCGTTCGGCGCGACACCGCGTCAGGTCCTGTTCGAGATCCAGATACCGCTGGCCATGCGGACCATCATGGCCGGGCTGAACCAGACGCTGATGCTGTCGCTGTCGATGGTGGTGATCGCGGCGCTGATCGGCGCCGAGGGGCTCGGCCTGATCGTGTTCCGAGGGATCGGCCGGCTGGATGTCGGCCTCGCCGCGCTCGGCGGCATCGGCATCGTCCTGCTCGCGATCATGCTCGACCGGATCACCCAGGCCATGGGCGATACCGAGGCCCGACTTGAAGCTGCGCAGCGTCGCCAGACGCTACTCGGCCGTCTGGGCCTGACGCGTGCCCCATCGGCGCAGGCGCCGACGGAACCGGCGCCACGCCAGACCCCCTGATCACCCCTGCTTCGGTGCCGCGGCTGGCCCGCGCCCGGAGCCCGGACCACCCACCCCCAACCAGCAAACCTTGAAAAGGAGGCATCCATGCCAGGAACCAAGAGACTATTGCTGCTTTCGGCCGCGCTCTGCGGCCTGATGCTGCCGCTGGGCGCCGCGCAGGCGGCCGAGCCCGGCGAAGGCAAGACCGTGACGCGGCACGCGCGACATGGGACACCGGCTGGTTCCAGGAGGAGATCTACGCCAAGGCGCTCGAGGAGCTGGGCTATACCGTCGAGCCGCCGAAGACCCTCGACAACCCGGTGTTCTACCAGGCGGTCGCCCAGGGTGACGTCGACTTCTGGGTCAACGGCTGGTTCCCGTTGCACAACGAGTACGAGGACGACTACAGCAAGGGCGCAGAGCTGGTGGGTTACGTCGCCAAGGGCGGTGCCCTGCAGGGCTACCTGGTCGACAAGAAATCGGCCGACGAGTTCGGCATCACCAACCTCGAAGACTTCAAGAAGGACGACGTCGCCAAGGCCTTCGACGCCAATGGCGACGGCAAGGCCGACATGGTCGCCTGCCCGCCCGGCTGGGGCTGCGAGCTGGTGATCGAGCACCAGATGGACGCCTACGATCTGCGCGACTCGATCAACACCATCAAGGCGTCCTACTCGGCCTCGATGGCCGACGCGGTGGCGCGCTATCAGCAGGGCGAGCCGATCCTGTTCTACACCTGGACGCCGAACTGGACGGTCGGCGAGCTCAAGCCAGGTGAGGACGTGGTCTGGATCGAGGTGCCGCGCCCGGATCTGCCCGAGTCGCAAAAGCAGTTCGAGGACCAGACGGTGGTCAAGGACGTCACGGGCTGCGTCGAAAATCCCTGCGAGATGGGCTGGCCGGCCAACGACATCCGGCCGGTGGTCAACAGCACGTTCCTCGAGGAGAATCCGGCAGCCGCAAGGCTGTTCGAGGTGATCGAGATCCCACTCGACGATATCTTCGCGGAGAACGCCAAGATGTTCCAGGGTGAGGATTCCGAGGAGGATCTGGCGCGTCACGCCGACGAGTGGATCGCCGACAACCGCGACCAGTTCGACCAGTGGCTCGAGGAGGCCCGCGCGGCGGCATCCTGATCGCGCTGGCCAAACCGGTCTTTGCAGGACGGGCCCGCGGGCCCGTCCTTTTTTGTGGGCTCGACCCACAGCTCTGTTGATCTCAGGCGCTCGTAGCGAGGGCGAGATCCAAGCCACGATCGACGTCAGCGGCGGCACACACGATTATTCCCGTATGACGAAAGCTTCATCTCCCGACAAGCTGTGTGCAATCAACGCGCCCTAGGTAAAGGCCGTGAGTGCCAAGGGTGGCGGGTTGCAGCCTCTGGGAGGCGGGCCTGTGGCCCGTCACCTGGTGCACCGATTGCGTCACGGAGGAAGGCGGATGAGCGATTTCGTCAAGCCGGGCCGGCCGGTCCCTGGATGCGGCGACCGCAGGCCGAGCAGGACCTTGGCGCAGCGCGCGCTGGCCTGCGAGCTGAGCGGCAAGCTGGACTGCGCGGTGGCGCTGATCCGGCGCCTGCAGCAGCCCGGTGCCGATGCGACCGTTCTTGCCGCCAGGACGCCCGGGCCGGTCTGATCAGCCGCGCCCGGGCGTCCCGATCGCAACCGCCAAGCTCACCGCCGAGATCGGCGGATCGCCTGAATCGCGGCATCGAGCGCGCCCAGGAAGCGCGAGCGGTCCTGCCTGGTGAACGGCCGGCCGCCGCCCCGGATCTCGCCCGCCTCGCGCAGCGCCGTCATCAGGTTGCGGGTCGCCAGCACGTCGCCCATGGAATCCTCGGTGAACGGCTTGCCGTTCGGCGCGATCACCCGCGCACCGCGCTTGACGCAGCGATCGGCGAGCGGCACGTCGGCGGTCACCGCGATGTCGCCCTGGCCGATCCGCTCGGCGATCCAGTCGTCGGCGCGATCCAGCCCCTCGCTCACCGCGACCCGGATCACCAGGGGGCTGTCAGGCACCCTCAGCCAGGCATTGGCGACCACCCAGACGCGCAGGCCGTAGCGATCGGCAACCCGGTAGATCTCGTCCTTGACCGGGCAGCCGTCGGCGTCGACGTAGATCTCGAGCATCCGGCCAGGCTAGCGCGCTTCTCGCTATCACGGAACCAGCCCGTGTCAGCGGAACGGACCTACTCCGCCGGCGGGTCGAGGTTCCAGATATCGCGGTGCAGCCGCCAGGCACCGTCGTCGCCACGCTGCCAGACCACGACATACTTGCCGACCGCGGTCACCGTCGCGCCGTCGGAGCCCGGCACGTTCAAGGTCACGGCGCCGACCTCGACAGCCTGATCGCCGGACTCGACCACCTCGACCGTCTGGAGATCCAGATCGCTCAGGCCGGCGTCGATCGCACCCTGCCAGAAGGCGGCGATCGCCTCCCTGCCGTCCATCCGCGGCGCTTCGGGCGGGAAGATTGCGGCGTCGTCACCGTGGAGCGCTGCAACCGCCGCGCCATCGCCACCATTGAAGGCGGCATCGAAGGCGTCGTTGCCCGCCTCGATTCCCTCCGCGGCGCTCTCGGCGAGTGCAGGTCCGTTGCTGACGAGGAGAAGCGCGAGTGAACATGCCAATCGCTTCATGATCAATGTCCCCGATGAATGTGGTTTGCTTCGTCGACTGTTCCACCATGCGCGAAGGCGCCGGCAGGCGCAACCTCTGCCGACCAGGCCGAGAAATCGGGGCTACGATCGCCGCTTATGTCGTCGGTTACGCTCTGCTAAGTTGGGTTCTGATCGATCGTCGTGTTCCCATGATTGAGGGGCTCGGATGGATTGCCCGAGCTGTGCTGCCCAGAATCCAGAGGGCAAGAGCTTTTGCGGGGAGTGCGGAAGCCCCCTGCCGCGCAGCTGTCCGAGCTGCGGCGGCGAGAATCCGGCGACCAACAGGTTCTGCGGTGACTGCGGCGCCCGGTTGACCGGGGACAAGCCGACGCCAGCCGCTGACCATATGCCGCAGGCCCGGGTCGGCGCCGAACGCCGGCAGCTGACGGTCCTGTTCTGCGATCTGGTTGGCTCCACCGAGCTGTCCGCCAGGCTCGATCCCGAAGACATGCGCGAGGTGATCAGGGCGTACCAGCAATGCTGCGCCGACATCGTCAAGCGCTGGGATGGATACATCGCCAACTACATGGGCGATGGGGTGCTCGCCCTGTTCGGCTATCCGCAGGCGCACGAGGACGACGCCGAGCGGGCGGTGCGCACCGGGCTCGAGATGACCGCTGCGGTCGCTAAGTTGACCGGGAATGGCGCCCCCCTCGCCGCCCGGGTCGGCATCGCGACCGGCCAGGTCGTGGTCGGCGAGCTGTTCGGCGAAGGCAGCCAGGAGCAGCCGGTGGTCGGCGACACGCCGAACCTGGCGGCGCGGCTACAGACGCTTGCCGAGCCGGGCACCGTGGTGGTAGCCGCGGGCACACGGCGCCTGTTGGGCGGCCTGTTCGAACTCGCTGATCTCGGCCCTACCCGGCTCAAGGGTTTCGCCGAGCCGCTGGGCGCCTTTCGCGTGGTCGGCGAGGGCAGCGCCGAGGGCCGGTTCGAGGCCCTGCGCGGACAGCGTCTCACGCCGCTGATCGGACGTGAGCACGAGCTCGCGATCCTGATGGAGCGCTGGGCCTGGGCGAAGGAGGGCGACGGCCAGGTGGTCTTGATCTCCGGCGAGCCCGGCATCGGCAAATCGCGCCTCATCCGCGCGCTGCGCCAGGAGCTGAGCGGCGAACCGCATTTTGCGCTCAGCCATTTCTGCTCGCCATATCACACCAACAGTGCGCTTTACCCGGTCATTGCACAGCTGGAGCGGGCAGCCGGTTTCACGCCCGAGGACAGGGCGGACGCCAGGTTGGACAAGCTGGAGGCTCTGCTCGGTAAGGCCGCCGACCAGTTGGACGAGGCGGTGCCGCTGATCGGAGCACTGCTCGGGCTGCCCGAGAGCGATCGCTATACGCCCCTGGACCTGAGCCCGGAGCGCCAGAAGCAGCGCACGCTGGAAATCCTGGTCGAGCAGCTGGCCGAACTGGCCCGCGACCGTCCGGTGCTCGAACTGTATGAGGACGTGCATTGGATCGACCCGACCACACTGGAGATGCTGGATCTTCTGATCGAGCAGGTGCGCGCGCTGCCGACGCTTGTCGTGCTCACCTGCCGGCCCGAATTCGGCCCGCGCTGGTCGGGCCGGCCCCACGTCACCTCCTTGCCCCTCAATCGCCTGGGGCGGCGCCAGGGCGCCGCCATGGTGGAACGCGTCTCCAGTGGTCAAGCCCTGCCAGTCGAGGTCGTCGATCAGATCGTCCTGCGCACCGACGGTGTGCCGCTGTTCGTCGAGGAACTGACCAAGGCGGTATTGGAATCGAATCTGCTTGTCGATTCCGGCGGCCATCTTGAGCTCACTGGACCGCACGCGCTCCCGTCGACACTGCACGATTCTCTCATGGCCCGGTTGGATCGCCTCGCTTCCGCCAAAGACGTGGCCCAGATCGCCGCGGTGATCGGCCGCGAGTTTTCGCATGACCTGCTCACCAGGGTGGCGCCCATGCCGGCGCATCTGCTGAGCAATGCGCTCGGACAGCTGGTGCAGTCCGAGCTTGTATTTCGCCGTGGTGTGCCACCCGATGTCACTTACACCTTCAAGCATGCGTTGGTTCAAGAAGCGGCGTACCAATCGGTCCTCAAGGCAAAGCGCCAGCAGTTGCATGCCCGAATTGGGGAGGCGCTGGAGGAGCGGCTCCCAAATGTTGGCGAGACCCGACCCGAAGTGCTGGCCCAACACTTCACACACGCAGGGCTCAACCAGCAAGCCATTCGATACTGGCAGAAGGCCGGCAAGCGAGCGAGCAGCCGATCCGCCCACCTCGAAGCGATCGCCCACCTGAGCAAAGGCCTCGAGCTGATCGAAGCTGTGCCCAATGTCCCGGGCCGCGCGGAAGAGGAACTTGCCCTTCTTGTCGCGATTGGTGTCCCTCTGATCGCCACCAAAGGATATCCTTCTGAAGAAGTCCGGCGGACCTACAGCCGTGCCCTGGCGCTTTGCGACGAACTCGGCCGATCGGCCGAACTGCTCTCGGTGTTGCGGGGACTATGGAGCTGCTACTTCGCGCGGGGAGAACTCCAGCAGGCTCTTGATCTTGCCGAACGGCTGGTCTCGCTTGCAGGCGAGCAAGGTGCGACGGCCCACGACACTCTCGCCGGCCGCGCACTGGGGCCAACGCTTCTGCTTCTCGGCCGGCTTGCCGAGGCGTCCGAATCGCTAGATCGAGGCGTCGCCGTGGACGGCACGGCCGAGCGTGCTCAGGCCCTACTTCACGGCGAGCTGCCTGGTGTATGGTGCCGGATGTACGCTTCATGGGCGCTCTGGCTTCTCGGCTTTCCCGAACGGGCCGTCGAGACCATGGAAGGCGGCGTCCATTTAGACCAACGCGCGTCGCATCCGTTCAGCGTGGCGGTCAGCTTGGGCTACGCTGCGATCCTTCATGTCTGGCGCGGGGATTTCGTCGTGGGGCGAAGCCGCGCCGAGGCGGCCATGGCAATCGCACGCGAGCATCGCCTGCCGCTGGTGCTCAGCTTTGGAACATTGGGCCGGGGTTCGGCCCTCAGCGGACTAGGTCAGCAGGTAGAGGCAGTTAAACAGCTTCGGAGCGGCCTCGCCCGCTGGAACGCGGTCGGTGCCCGTGTGATGGACACGCAGTGGCTCTGTTTCATTGCGGCCGCTCATGCCCGGGCTGGTGAGTACGAAGAGGCCTTCTCCGCGCTTGACGACGCCGTCAAAACTTCGGCGGCCACCGGCGAAAGCCACTATCTGGCGGAACTGTCACGGATCAGAGGCATGGTTCTCGCCGAAACCGGTGACCACGCGGAAGCAGCCTCGCGGCTGTACCAAGCTCTCGATACCGCCCGGGCTCAACAGTCAAAATCCTTGGAGCTGCGTGCCGCGACCAGCCTTGCCAGGCTGTGGCGCCATCAGGGCAAGCGCGTCGACGCGCGGGAGCTGCTTGCACCGATCTATGGCTGGTTCACCGAGGGCTTCGATACCGCTGATCTGAAAGACGCCAAAGCGTTGCTCGACGCGCTGGCCTGAGGCTATCAGCCGCGCCTGTGGCCCAACACCAGCGTGACCCAGGGGCCGTTGCCGATTGTCTCGCGCAGGCGCAGACCCCAGGCGCGGTGCGCGGCGACGACGGCGTCGGCCTGGCGGTCGAGCAGGCCGGATAGCACCGTGACGCCGCTCGGTGCCAGGTTGCGCGCCGTCTGGCGCGCCATCCAGCGCAAAGGCTCCGCCAGGATGTTGGCGAGGATCAGGTCGAACGGCCCTGCCCTGCGCAGGATCGCGCTGTCGTAGCCGTCGCTCAGCATGCAGCGGACGCGAGCGCCGACTCCGTTCTGAGCGACGTTGCCCTGCGCGACCTCGACCGCGATCGGATCGTTGTCGGCGGCGAGCACGCGCGCGGCACCGCATTTGGCCGCCGCGATCGCCAGGATGCCGGCACCACAGCCGAGATCGAGCACGCGCTTCAGGCGCCGGCGCGAGGCCAAACGGTCCAGGGCCAGAAGGCAGCCGCGCGTGCTGTCATGCTCGCCCGAGCCGAACGCCTGGCCGGCATCGAGACGGATCGGGACGGCCCCGTCGGGCGGCGGCTCGTTGACGTGGCTGCCATGAATCCAGAACCGGCCGATCCGTTGCGGCGGAAAATTTTGGGCGGTCCGGTACAGCCAGTCGGTCGACGGGATGGCGCTCACGTCGAGATCGAGCGCGATCTGCAAGGGCTCCGCGACCGGTGCCAGGCGGGCGAGCAGCGCCTCGCGGTCGGGCTCGCCGCGATGGATTACGGTGATCGTCCAAAGGTCGGGGCGCCTGGCGTCCTCGAATGCCGAGACGCTGAGCTCGTCGTCGAGCGTGTCCAGGAAGGCCTCGACCGCCTCGGCCGGCACCAGGAAACGGCTTTGCCAGAGCGGGATCTCAACCATGGGCGTGGTGTGGATTCCCTCGGCGGGAGGTTCAGGCGGGTGCGACGAAGCTGTCGATGACCTTCTTGGTGCCGGCCTTGTCGAACGCGATCTCGAGCTTGTTGCCCTCGACCCGGCGCACTTCGCCATAGCCGAATTTCTCGTGGAAGATGCGCTGGCCGACCGCGAGCGTGTGCTTGCTCTTGGGCAGCTCTGTCGTCAGCACGCGGGCCTGGCCGTCGATCACGGTGGCCTTGCCGGCGGCGCGCATGCGGTGGAAGCCGGGACCGCGGCCGCCAGCGCGCAGGTCGTCGAACCAGCCGCTCATCGCGGGCTCGGGCACGCTCTGGCGCTGCAGGAACTCGGTGTGCTCGGCCGGCAGCTCCTCGACGAAGCGGGCCGGCACGCTCGCCGCCCACTGGTTGTAGATGCGCCGGTTGGCGGCGTAGCAGATGGTCAGCGCGCGCTTGGCTCGGGTGATGCCGACATAGGCGAGACGCCGCTCCTCCTCGAGCGCCTTGGCGCCGCCCTCCTCGAGCGCGCGCTGGTTCGGAAACAGGCCCTCCTCCCAGCCGGGCAGGAACAGATGGCCGAACTCCAGGCCCTTGGCGCTGTGCAGGGTCATGATCGTGACCATCTCGCCGGCAGGATCGGAGGCATTCTCCATGACCAGTCCGACATGCTCCAAAAAGCCGTGCAGGGTGTCGAACTCGTCGAGCGCCTGGACCAGCTCCTTCAGGTTCTCGAGCCGGCCGGGCGCCTCGACCGAGCGGTCCTCCTGCCACATCTGGACATAGCCGGATTCCTCGAGCACGGTCTCGGCCAGCTCACGCGGCGTGACGCGCGTGCTCTGCTCGCGCCAGCGCTCGACATCGTCGAGCAGGCGGGTGATCGTGGTGCGCACCTTGGGACGCAGCTCGTCGGTCGTGCAAAGGGCGCGCGCGCTGACGCTCAAGCTGGAGGCGCTGTCGCGTGCGGTGCGGCGCAGGACCTGCAGGGTCGCCTCGCCGAGGCCGCGCTTGGGCCGGTTGATGACCCGTTCGAGCGCCAGATCGTCGTCCGGCTGGGCGACGATCCGCAGATAGGCGATAGCGTCGCGGATCTCGGCGCGCTCATAGAAGCGCGGGCCGCCGATCACCCGGTACGGCAGGCCGAGATTGATGAAGCGCTCCTCGAACGCGCGGGTCTGAAAGCCGGCGCGCACCAGCACCGCCATGTCGTTGAGCGACACGCCCTGGCGCTGGTAGGCCTCGATCTCCTCGCCGACGAAGCGCGCCTCCTCCTGATCGTCCCATAAGGACGCGATGCGCACCCGCTCGCCCGCCTCGTCCTCGGTCCACAGGGTCTTGCCGTGGCGCGAGCGGTTGTGCGCGATCAGGCCGGAGGCGGCGCCCAGGATATGGCCGGTCGAGCGGTAGTTGCGCTCCAGCCGGACCACGCACGCGCCCGGAAAATCCTGCTCGAAGCGCAGGATGTTGCCGACCTCGGCGCCGCGCCAGCTGTAGATCGACTGGTCGTCGTCGCCGACGCAGGTGATGTTGCGATGCGCCTGCGCCAGCGCACGCAGCCACAGATACTGGGCGACGTTGGTGTCCTGATACTCGTCGACCAGGATCGCCCGAAAGCGCTGCTGATAGTCGGCCAGGATGTCGGGCTGGGAGGCGAACAGGCTCAGGCAGTGCAGCAGCAGATCGCCGAAGTCGCAGGCGTTCAGGACCTTCAGGCGCTCCTGATAAGCGGCGTACAGCTCGCGCGTGCGGCCGAGCGCAAAATCGTCGATCTCGCTGTCCGGCACACGGTCCGGGGCGATGCCGCGATCCTTCAGCCGCTCGACGATGGCGAGCAGGGCGCGCGGCGTCCAGCGGCGCGGATCGAGATCGGCCGCCTCGATCACCTGCTTGATCAGGCGCAGCTGATCGTCGGTATCGAGGATCGTGAAATTGGCCTTGAGCCCGACCAGCTCGGCGTGACGGCGCAGCAGGCGGGCGCCGAGCGCGTGGAAGGTGCCAAGCCACAGGCCCTCGACGCTGCCGCCGAGCAGCAGGCCGACCCGCTCGACCATCTCGCGCGCCGCCTTGTTGGTGAAGGTCACGGCCAGCACCTGGTAGGGCCGTGCCCGCCCGGTCAGCAACAGATGGGCCAGCCGGGTGGTCAGCACCCGGGTCTTGCCGGTGCCGGCGCCGGCGAGCACCAGCAGGGGGCCATCGTCCGCCAGCACGGCGGCCTGCTGCTCGGGATTGAGCCCCTCGAGATAGGGTGCGGGGGGCGCCGCCTCCGGCAGCCTGCTGTCGGCCGATGCCACGTCGCGTTGGCTGGTCATGGAACCCCGTGTCGCGCTTGCGGGATGAAGATAAGCGGGCCGGGCGCGACTGTCACGCTGCCGGCGGACCGAATTGCGAAAGCATAGGAGCGCACGGGCATTTCGCCCCGGTGCCGCGCCGGGCCGGGGTGCGCCATGGAACCAATCGCGACGGACGCCGTTGCGAAAGCTGCAACACTCGGTGGTTGAAGAACATGCCCATTACCCGAGGATTCTCTGGTGCGCCGGCCAAAGCGGGGCTGGTAGCGTTCGCCTTGAGCGGTCTTGTCGCCTGCAGTAGCACGCCGGCGCCGGTCGGCGAAATCTCGGCGGCCCAGACGGCGGTGACCGCCGCGGAGCAGGCGGATGCCGCTCAGCACGCGCCGGCCGATCTCGATCGGGCGCGCGACAAGCTCATGCGCGCAGAGGCGGCGCTGCAGGCGGACGAAAACAACCAGGCGCGCCGGCTGGCCGAGCAAGCGCTGGTCGATGCCCGGCTCGCTGAGGCCAAGTCGCGCGCCGACGTTGCACGGCAGAACGCTGACCAGGTGCAAGCCGGCATCGACGATCTGCGCTCGGAAGGTACCGCGACAACGTCGCCGCCCGCGGTCCAGCAGCAGCCTCTGGCGCCGCCGCAGCCTCTGGTGCAGCCATAGGGAGACCAGCATGAGCGACACCGAGAGACGGCTCTCCGCAGCATCCGTGCCCGCGATCGCGGGCACCCTTGCCCTGGCGCTCGCCGGCTGCGCGAGCGGACATGACCCGCAGGTGGCACGCGCCGAGGCCTCGGTGCAGACGGCGCGCGACGACCAGCTGGTCCAGGCTTATGCGCCGGCGTCGCTGCGCGAGGCCGAGCAGGCCCTTACCCGGGCGCAGGCGGCCGAAGACGAAGGCGCCGACGAGGACGAAGTCGATCATCTGGCGTATCTGGCCGAGCAAGAGGCGGCGATCGCGCAGTTCCACGCGCTCGAGGAGCACAGCCAGCACCAGCTCGCGACCGCCGACGAGCAGATCGCGCAGGAGCTGGAGAGGCTGCGCGCCGAGCGGACGGATCGGGGCGTGGTGGTGACCCTGGAGGACGTCCTGTTCGAGACGAATGGCGTCAATCTCCTGCCCGGCGCGCAGTCCGAGCTCCGGCAGCTTGCCGACTACCTGCGGCAACATCCGAACAGCACGGTCCAGATCGAGGGTCATACCGACAATACTGGAAGCCCTGACTACAACCTTCAGCTGTCGCAGCTGAGAGCGCAGTCGGTGCGCACGTTCCTGATCGCGGACGGCGTCTCGCCGCTACGCATGCAGGCGATCGGTTACGGCGAGACCCGGCCGGAGGCGCCGAACGACAATGCCGCCGGCCGCCAGCAGAACCGGCGCGTGGAGATCCTCATCCAGGACGTTGAGCCGATCGTGCGTGCACGCCGGAGTTGACCGGCAGTCCGCAGAAAGGTGACGTGGCGCCTTCCGATGCGAAGCTGGTCATGATCTTGTCGAGCGGGTCGTCGGAAATGTCGGTCAGGGTCTCTTTGCGGCCACGCACCGGTCAGTCTCCGCGGCTTTGCGCGTCCGCCGGGCGAACCAGGTCGCCTGCTGCCTCCTCATCCAAGCCCGCAGGCTGCGTACCTCAAGAGCCGGCAAAGCAACAAGCCTCGAGCCCTCGTTTGCTCGGCAGGGTCGGGGTGGAGCAGCCGGTCGATCAGCGTCTCAAACTACCGTTCCGACCAGCGACCCGACGCCTGCGGTCAGCGCCATCGCCAATGCGCCCCAGAGCACCACCCGCAGCGCGCCCTTGACCATGTCCGCGCCGCCGGCCCGGGCCGCGATTGCGCCGAGCAGGCCGAGACTGACCAGGGTCGCGATCGAGACCACGGGGATCGCCTGGGCGATCGGCGCAATGGCCACGGCTGCCAGCGGCAGAGCAGCCCCGACCGAGAAGGTCGCCGCGGAGGTCAGCGCCGCCTGGACCGGCCGGGTACTGACAGTCTCGGAGATGCCGAGCTCGTCGCGGGCATGGGCGCCGAGGCTGTCATGCGCCATCAGCTGGGCCGCGACCTGCCGGGCGAGGCCGATCTCGACGCCGCGCTCGACGTAGATCTCGGCCAGCTCTTCGAGCTCGACCTCGGGCGCCTCGCTCGAGCGCCTGCCGCTCAGTCTCGAGATCCGCCCGCTCGGTGTCGGATTGCGAGCTGACCGAGACATACTCGCCCGCCGCCATCGACATCGCGCCCGCGACCAGTCCCGGCGGCGCCCGCGATCAGCACGCTGCTCTTGTCCGGCGAGGCGGCCGCGACCCCGACGATCAGGCTGGCGGTCGAGACGATGCCGTCGTTGGCGCCCAGCACCGCCGCGCGCAGCCAGCCGATCCGATGGACGAAGTGGTGCTCGACCCGTGGCGCTGAACCGCTCATCAAGACGCTCCTTCATGCTCCGCCGAGCATGCATGCCGTCTGCCCTGTGGCAAATGGGTGATGTGGCCGCTATACCCAGGCCCGCGGTCGCGCCGCCCTGGTCGCAGCGGTCGGCGACCACCTCATGCCCTCACCCTCCCAGCGGGAGCGCGCCACATGAGCACGATCCTGATCACCGGCTTCGAGGCGTTCGGCCATACGCCGGTCAATCCGGCCGAGTTGGCGGCCAAGCGGCTGGACGGCGCAAAGATCGATGGCGCGAAGCTGGTCGCACGGATCGTCTCGAACAGCTTCTTCGAATGCATCGAGGTGGCGCGCGCGGCGATCGAGGAGATCCGACCCGAGACCGTCGTGATGATGGGCGAATATGGTGGACGGGCGCTGCTGACGGTCGAGCGGATCGCACAGAACCTGAACGACAATGCTCGTTACCAGCTTCCCGACAACCAGGGACGCTCGATGCGGGGCGCGCTGACAGCGTCCGATGGCCCGACCGCGTATTACAGCACGCTGCCGATCCGCGTGATGGTCAAGGCGATGCGCGCCGCCGGCATCCCGAGCGACATCTCCGATGTCGCCGGCACCTTCTGCTGCAACCATCTGATGTATGGCATCCTGCACCACATCGCGGTGAACAGCCTGCCGATCCGCGCCGGCTGGATCCATCTGCCATTTCTGCCCGAGGTTGCGGCGCTCGAAGAGAACCTAGGCGCCCCCAGCATGTCGGTCGAGACCGTGGTCGCAGGCGTGCGCGCGGCGATCTCAGCGATCCTGTCCCATCCGGCCGACATCGACGACACGATCGTCTCGCGCCTGCAGATCTAGAGCACGTCCCGCCGACACTGAACCGCCGGCGCGCGGGAGCGTGCCGGCAGGCCTCGAGGCCACCCCGAGCTCACGCCGCTAGTCGGACCGACCCGCCTCGCGCCAGCCTCGGTCGGCAAACGCCCGCCAGCGTTCAACGTACCACTCGGCCGCAGCCAGGCGACGCAACGACCATCGCCGCTCGGCGGAGCTTTCCATGAATTGCTGCAGACCCTGCGCTCCATAAGCGAGAAGCCGCGTAGCCGGCCGTAGCCGCGCCATCCTTCCGTTGGCATGCATGATCCAGCGCCGGTCCGCGAGCCGCGCACCGAGCGGCCAGCCGATCGGCGGCGGACGTTGTCCGAACAGCAGGTGAGCACGGCGCACATAAAAGCCAGCTCTGTTGCTGCCGATGTCCGTCGTCAGGCGGGCGGCAAGGCGCGTCCAATCGAGGTCCTCACGGAAGCGGTGCGCCAGCAGGACGAGATCATAGGCCTCCCGCAGCGAGAACTCGGCGGACCAGAAGCCGCGGTCGACCATTTGGCTGTGCACAATGTTGTGGACCAGCAGGTCCTCAGGACAGGGGATCGCCGCCTGCTTGTCGTCGATGTGAATCGTTCTTGCGGCCTGGATCAGCGGCGACGTCGGGAGGGCTCTGCCATAGATGCGCTTCGTTGCGTCCTTGTGGACCTCGACGGAGACGTCTCTGCCGTCCCTGCCCAGCGCAGGATAGTGGTGGTGATGAGCGTGATCGCTGTGCCCCGCGAGCGATCGATATCCCGCCTTGGTCAGAACGCGAATGGCCTCGTCGAAGTCCTCCTTCGCAATCAGGAGGTCAATGTCACCGATCACGCGATCCGCGACCTCACGATACAGGCCGAGCAGAAGATGAGCCGTGCCTTTGAGAAAGATCGGCCTGATGCCAGCCCGGTTCAAAAGATCGACGAGCTCTACCAGTTGGGAGCGAATGCGAAGGTTCCGGTCGCGATTGAGCTCGGCGATCGTTTGGAAATACTGCCGCAGGCCGGAGTTGAGATGCGCCGCCAAACCAGCCGGGTCGAGTTCTGGGGTGCAGCGCCGGCGTTACCAGATGGTCGCTTGCCAGAGCGACGACCAACGGCCACTCGATGGTTCCGTCCCCGGCGAGCACAGGACCACTTTGCGCACGCCCGTCAGGGTTCAGCACCTGGCCGAGAAGCTCAAGTGAGGGCAGCGTATTGGTCTTGGCGGAGAATTCCATGCCGGCTCACGCCGGCCCCTCCAGCACTGCACGATCGAAGGGACGTTGGCGCTTCGAAGTTGCGCCCGTCCCGTCATCGCTTCGCGTCGAGAGGGGCCTTGCGCGGATGAACCCCACAGCGAGCGACAAGGACCTTGGAGTACGCGATCGCTGACGACCGGGTGGGGCGGTGCCTATCTGCGGTGGTGATGCGTCTCGTGGGATGTGTGGACCCGGTGGTGGTGCCGGCCCCCGGCATTGGCCTTCCCTGGAAGGGTCAAAGCCAACAACACGGGCGCGGTGTAGGCGGCATGTTTGCCCATCTTCATCAACGCATCGCGCCGCGTTTCCTGGCCAACCTCGTTGGCGTCTTCACTCACCTTGCGCTCTTCAGACATGTTTCAGCCCTCATCCTTGGGTTGCTAGCGTCGTACAGTTACATGCACGATCACGTTACTTTACTTCAAGTAATTTAGATCTGATCGACAAGATGGAAATTAGGTGATGTAAATTATAAACTTTTCTGTATCTTGTTGGATCAAATATCTTTGTGGCATAATCAATCCCAGGTAGCCCCGCCCCAGCAGTTGGCCGCTCTATTTCACCGTGCCGGACGAGTTGGTCTGCAACTTTCAATTCACATACAAGTCGCACACCGCCTTCTTAGCTTCCTCAGTGGAGTTGTAGACGAGCTCGTAGCCGGGCGTGACCAGCAGCCAATTCGGCAAGGTCGACAGATCCTGGGGGTCGAGAGACAGCCAGCCGCCCGCCTGCAGGAGGCGGCCGAGCGCTTGGCGGGGTCTGATTGGCGCCATGCGCGTCGTAGCGTTGGATCGATGTTCAGGGAATACCAGCGCGCGGACCGGCACACCCGAGCACCGCCTGCCGCCACCATGGACCGAAAGGTCGAGATAGCGCCGCTGACGTGGGCCGTCGCCATAAGCCGGCAGATCTTCGAGATCCGGAAACCACCGGGCGAGCACCGGCCAGCTGGCGCGCTTCAGGGAGGTCGCGAGCGGCAGGGGCATGACCTGCATGGTGCGACCGTCCAAGGGCGCGACGTCGTCGCTTAGGTAGCGCAGTCCGGCATGGACCAATGCCGCCGTCAGCGTGCTCTTACCGCTGCCGCTCCTACCGGGCAGCACGATCGCTCCATGGTCGTCGGCAACCGCGCCGGCATGGAAGGTGGCGATCCAATGGGCGTCGGGATAGCTGACCTCGAGAACGTGCTCCAAGATCACGCCAAGGGCCTCTTCAGCCGAATCGCATCGGCCGATCTCGGCACCATCAACGGCAATGATGTGGTCGGTACCGTCTCGATACAGATCCACAACCTCGTTTGTGGGCTCAGCGCCGACCTCGAAGGCCGACAGCAGAGGATGGACCAGGGCCTCCACATCGCGATCTTGGAAACGAAAACAAACGGGCTCGCCGCACAGGGCGTAGATATGAACCGCCTCGACACCGGCCGCGGGCAGCGCCTTTGCGGTCGGTCCTCCAGGTGCGCGGATCGATGGCGGGAGGAAGAGCCTGACCGACCCGCAAGCGGTGATTCCCCGCGCCCGAAACGCTGCAACCGTCGCATCGGCATCCGATCGGGCGCGCTCCGGCGACAGACCGTACCGCTCGACAAGTGCGCGGGCCGCATCGGAAGGCGCCCGGCCCCTGGCGATGGTTTCCCAAATCAGACGGGCCGCCTCGTTGAGGGCGATGATCTCGGAATCATCCTTGACGACGATCAGGTCGCCGTCGAACGGAATCGTCCTGATGTTCTCAGCCGTCCTTTGCTCGATGCCTTCGGCCATAAGAGTTTGCCGCGCTGCCCAAGGAGCGTGCTCAACGGATTGATGCGACCTCCTTGTCCCCAGCGAGGTAAACAAGCGGCGAAATCTGGCCAACCCGATGAAGGGGCCAAACAGCGTACCGGAAAGCGCCGATAATTCGGTTGGATCGCCAAGAAGACTCAGCTCTGGCCGCGCGCCGCGAGCAGAGCGCGGTGGTAGGCGGGCACCAGATCGTTATAGCGCACCTCGCCGATCACCTTGCGATCGGTGCCGTTGTCGACCACCGGCATGTGCTCCTCGCGGTTGGCCTCGCACAGCCGCAGCGCGGTCTCGAGATTGTCCTGCGGCACCAGGGCGACCGGCATGTGGTGCACCAGATCGCGTGCGGTCACCGGCTCGGTGCGCACATGGGAGCCGGAACGACGGCGTCGCTCAGATGTTCATGGTCGCGCTCAGGCCGCCGTCGACGACGATCGCGCTGCCGTTGATGTATCGGGCCTCGTCCGAGGCGAGAAACAGCGCGGCGTGCGCGGCATCCCAGGCATCGCCGATCCTGCCGCAGGGCGACTTCTCGTCAAGATAGCGCCACATCTTCTGCGGGTCGTCTTTGGCGACCTGGTTGATCCAGCTCTCCAGTGCCGGCGTCCTGACGACGCCGAGCACGATCGCATTGGCGCGAATACCCTTGCGCGCGAACTCCAGTGCCACGGTCTGGGTGAACTGGATGATCGCCGCCTTGCTCGATGCATAGGAGATCGAAGAGGCACCTACCCAGCGGATACCGGCGATCGAGCTCATGTTGACGATCGCGCCAGCCCGCTGCTTTGCCATGATCGGGAGGACGTGCTTGCAGGTCAGAAACTGCGACGTGATGTTGGTCCGCATCACGTGCTCCCAGCTCTCCTCGCTGGTCTCGACCGGTCCCCCGACATGGTCGATGCCGACATTGTTGTGCAGGATGTCGATCCGCCCGAACCGCCCGACGCAGTGCTCGACCATGGCTTTCACCTGATCGGCGACGGTCACGTCCGCGTCAAAGGCCTCGGCCTCGCCACCCTCGCTCCCGATCAGGTCGACCGTCGCCTGCGCCTTGCCGGCGCGATCGATGCACAGCACCTTGGCGCCTTCGCGCGCGAACAGCACGGCGCTCGCCTTGCCATTGCCCCAGCCCGGTCCAGCGCTCGCCGCACCGGTCACGATCGCGACCTTGCCCCGCAGCCGATCCGCCATCAGCCGCTGCCCGAGCCCTTGGTTCCGGCTGCGGCGCCGTCACCGGTATCGAACATCGTCTTGAGGTTGTTGATGCCGATCATGAACGAATTGTGCAGCAGCTTGATGAAGCTCGCCTCGTCCTGCTTGCCGACCACGACCTCGGAGGACCAGGAGAGATAGGTGCGGTCACCATCGGTGATCGGATAGAGGCGCAAGGTGGTCACCATGCTGGTGACCGAAAGAGGTGGGTCCAGCAGCATGTACGTCTGGCTGTGCTCGATGTCGGAAATCGAGAGCAGTCGCTCGCGAAAGTGGCCGCCGTCGGTCTGCTTGATGTTACGAATGCTGCCGACCATCACGGGGCTCTGGCCGCCCTCGATGTGGGTGTCGGGACAGAGCGGTTGCCACGCGGGCAGCGCGTCGAAGGGCCGGATCGTTTGCCACACCGCCTCGATCGGCCCGTCGATCACCGCGCTACGAAAAGCTTTGGCCATGATCCCTCCTCGGTCATCGTGTTCGCCCGGCAGTCATGCTAGCTCTCGCCGCGCTCGGCGGCACGGGCCTCGAGCAAGGCCTTGTTGTAGGCGAGCACCAGGTCGTTATAGCGCACCTCGCCGATCACCTTGCGATCGGTGCCGTTGTTGACCACCGGCATGTGCTCCTCGCGGTTGGCCTCGCACAGTCGTAGCGCGGTCTCGAGATTGTCCTGCGGCACCAGGGCGACCGGCGTGCGGTGCACCAGATCGCGCGCGGCCACCGGCTCGGTGCGCTCGGGCTCGAAGGCGGCATCAGCCAGGTCCTCGAAGGCGATCGAGCCATACAGCCGCTGCTGTTCGTCGACCACGAAGATCGGCAGATGGCGCTCGCGGAACGCGGCCTTGAGCTGCTCGAGATCGGCGTCCAGGCCGACGGTCACGACCTCCCGGCGCAGAACCTCGACCAGGCGCCTGGCGCGCAGCAGGCTGTGGTCGCGGCGCGCCTGCAGGTCGATACCACGCTGCGCCAGCTGCCAGGTGAAGAACGAGTGCCAGTGCACTTGCCGGCAGACCACCGACGCGACCGCAACGCACACCATCACGGCAAACGCGACGCCGTAGTCGGTGGTCAGCTCGAACACCATGATCACGGTCGAGATCGGCGCGCCCAGCGTGCAGGCGGCGACCGCACCCATGCCGAGGATGGCGTAGACGCTGGTGTTCGAGCCGAGCTCTGGCAACAGAGCATCCGCGACGATGCCGAACGCTGCAGCCGACCATGGCGCCCAGCACGAGGCTCGGGCTGAAGATGCCGCCGCCGAAGCTGCTGCCGAGGCAGATCGCGGTGCCAGCGGCCTTGGCGACCGCCAGGATCAGGACGAACTGCAGGTCGTACTGGCTGCCGAGCACGCGATCGGTCGCCTCGTAGCCAACCCCCAGCACCTCCGGCAGCCACAGCGCCGTGACGCCAAGCAAGCCGCCTGCGAGCATCGGCCGCAGCCAGAGCGGCACGCCGAGGCGATCGTGGCTTGCCTGAACCAACGCGATCGCACGCATCAGGGCGACCGAGGCGACGGCGCTGACCAGCCCCAGAAGAATGAAGGCAGGGATCTCGAGAAACGACACCACGTGCTGCGGCGGCAGGATGAACGCCGGGTCCGGGCCGATATGGATGCGGGTGATCACGGTGCCGATCACGGAGCTGATCACCACCGGCGAGAACGCGCCGAGCCCATAGTGGCCGACCACCACCTCAAGCGCGAAGATCACGCCAGCGATCGGCGCGTTGAAGGCGCTCGCGATCGCCGCGGCGACGCCGCAGCCGAGCAGCGTCTTGGCAAGCGAGGGCGACAGATGCAACAGCCTGGCCACGTAGCTCGCCAGGCTGGCGCCCAGATGCACGATCGGGCCCTCGCGGCCGACCGAGGCGCCGCAGCCGATGGAGGCCGCGCTGACGAACGCGGCGGCAATGCCCTCGCGCAGCGACATGCGGCCGTTCTTCAGCACGGCGGCCTCCATCACCTGGGGCACGCCCTGGGGCAGTTTTCCCGGCAGAACGTAGCGGATGAACACCCCGATCAGCAGGCCACCGAGCGCCGGCGCCAGGACGACGTGCCCCCAGGCCAGCTCCCGGGTGACCCTGGCGAGGTACTGACTGCTGTCGCCGAAAAACAGGTCTTGGACGCCGCCGGCCACCAGGCGGAACGCCAATGCGCCATAGCCACCGGCCGCCCCGACCACCACCGCCAGGAGAAACAGAAGGAGCTGATCGTTGTGGGTGAACCGCTGCCAGGTCCGGGCAAGCGTGGCCATGATGGGAAGTGATTCTCCCTTGCGCTCGTTCGGTGCGGCACCATAGCTTCGATGTCGCCCCGGCGAAACGGTTGCGCCCGGGTCGGACGGATCGCGTCGCACGCCTGTGGCGGGCGCGACAGCCAAACATGGGGGGTGCCATGGCTCAGGATGGTCACGAGACCGCCACGCTGGGCGGCGGCTGCTTCTGGTGCCTGGAGGCGGTCTACAAGGACCTGAAGGGCGTCGAGCGCGTGGTCTCCGGCTATGCCGGCGGGCAGGTCGCGAACCCGACCTACGAGCAGGTCTGTGGCGGGCGGACCGGTCACGCCGAGGTCGTGCAGATCACCTACGACCCGAGCACGGTCTCCTACCGGGACCTTTTGGACGTGTTCTTCACGATCCACGACCCGACCACGCCGAACCAGCAAGGCGCCGACATCGGCCCGCAATATCGCTCGATCATCCTGTACGGGAGCCCGGAGCAGAAGGCGGACGCCGAGCGCTCGATCGCGGCGCAAAAGGACGTCTGGTCGGCGCCGATCGTGACCGAGGTCGTGCCGCTCGAAAAGTTCTGGCCGGGCGAGGACTATCACCAGGACTACTTCGAGCAGAACCCGCGCCAGCGCTACTGCCAGATCGTGATCGCGCCCAAGGTCGCCAAGTTCCGCAAGCAGTATCTGGAGCGGCTCAAGCGATAAATCTTCGGCAACCTGGCAAAATTCCACGACGCGACCAGCCGGCACGCATTGACAGTCACCATCCAAGCGCCTGGCTACGGCGAAGAAGCGCGGCGGCCTGGCGCGGTGCGGGCCCGTCGACGAGATCGTACGCGAGCGCAACCTCAAGTGCCTCTCGGACTCGTCTCAAATTTCCCTGTGTCCTGGCCCGACGAAGGAGTATGGTGAGAAGTAGTGGGGCAAGTAAATCCTGCTGACGGGGGGCCAGCGCACCAACCGGCTCCCTCCAACATGACGTCGAACACCCAGTGTCAACCAGACGCAGCAAAGCCGCACCTGCTCCCCGTGAGCGGCGGGCGGGTGGCACTGCAGCAGGGGGGGCAGCCGTCTCTTAAGGCGACCGCACACAAGAACCCCATCACATATGCCGCGTGATAGGAGGTCTCGAGCACGAAGCGCGACCGCTCCTCACCTGTCAAGGCCTGGTGGCGGGTGGCGCGAGGGCGTGACGGCGGTGGCCCATCATCTTCAGGAGTCCGGTCTGATCCGCTACCATCGCGGGCACATTACGATCGTCGATCGCGACCGCCTCGCGGCCGCCGCTTGCGAGTGTTACGCGGTGGTCAAGGCCGAGTTCGACCGCCTCCTCGGGCGGTGGGCGTTGAGTTGACGGGCCAGGATGGTCGATCGCGCGATCCGGCTCCGTGCCGCTGACAGCTGGCGACGATCCTGGCTGCGTGCTAGGCAGAAGGCCCCGGCGGACGATGCCGCCCCGATGCCACGAGAGCACAACGAGCCATGCCGACATCGCAAAATACCGGGCTCGCCCGGGGCCTGACCCACTATGGCGACCCCGATTTCGCGCTCTATCTGCGGCGCTCGTTCGCCCGCTCGATGGGTTACAGCGACGCCATGCTGGCGCGGCCGGTGGTGGGCATCACGAATACCGCGAGCGGCTTCAACAACTGCCACCGGCATCTGCCCGAGCTGATCGCGGCGGTCGAGCGCGGCGTGCTGGCGGCCGGCGGCCTGCCGCTCACCTTCCCGACCATCTCGCTCGGCGAGCCGTTCGTGAACCCGACCAGCCTGATGTTCCGCAACCTGATGAGCATGGACGTCGAGGAGATGATCCGCGCCCAGCCGATGGATGCGGTGGTGCTGGTCGGCGGCTGCGACAAGACGGTGCCGGCGCTGCTGATGGGCGCGCTCGCCGCCGACCGGCCGGCGATCCTGGTGGTCGCAGGCCCGATGATGACCAGCCGCTATCGCGAGGAGCGCCTGGGCGCCTGCACCGACTGCCGGCGTTATTGGGCGCAGTACCGCGCCGGCCGGATCGAGCGCGCCGAGATCGAGCAGATCGAGTCCAGGCTTGCGACCACCGCCGGCACCTGCCCGGTGATGGGCACCGCCAGCACCATGGCCTGCATCGCCGAGGCCCTGGGCATGACCCTGCCCGGTACGGCGGCGATCCCGGCGGTGCACGCCGACCGGCTGCGCGCCGGCGAGGCGAGCGGCGGCCACGCCGTGACCCTAGCACGAGGCGGCCCGCGACCGGGCGCGGTGGTGACCCAGGCGTCGATCCGCAATGCGCTGCGCGTCCTGCTGGCGATCGGCGGCTCGACCAACGGCATCCTGCATCTGGCGGCGATCGCCGGCCGGGTGGGCCTGCCGCTGGCACTCGGCGAGGTCAACGCCGTGAGCGACGAGACGCCCGTGCTGGTCGATCTGAAGCCGACCGGCCCGCACTACATGGAGGATTTTTTTGCGGCCGGCGGGCTCGGCGCGGTGCTGCGCGAGCTGAAGCCGCTGTTGGAGCTGGACGCGCCGATCGTGACCGGCGAGACGCTCGCCCAGCGGCTCGAGGGCGAGGCCTCCTGGGTCGATCGCAGCGTGATCCGGCCGCTTGCCGAGCCAGGCCAGCCGCAGGGCGGGCTGGTCGCCTTGTTCGGCTCCCTGGCGCCAGGTGGCGCGATCCTCAAGCGCTCCGCGGCCGACAGAAAACTGTTCGAGCACGAGGGTCGGGCGGTGGTGTTCGGCAGCCTCGAGGAGCTGTCGGCGCGGATCGACGATCCCGATCTCGACGTCAGCCCGGACGACGTGCTGGTGCTGCAGAACGCCGGGCCGAAGAGCGCCAGCGGCATGCCGGAGGCGGGCTACCTGCCGATCCCGGGCAAGCTGGCCCGCCAGGGCGTCAAGGACATGATCCGGATCTCGGATGCCAGGATGAGCGGCACCGCGTTCGGCACGATCGTGCTGCACGTCACGCCGGAAGCGGCGGTCGGCGGGCCGCTCGGCCTGGTGAAGAGCGGCGACCGGATCCGGCTCTCGGTCGCGGACCGGCGGCTCGATCTACTGGTCGAGGCCCAGGAGCTTGCGAGGCGGGCGGCCGAGCGACAGCCGGAGCCCGCGCCGCGCCGCGGCTATGCCAAGCTGTATCACGACCACGTGCTGCCCGCCGACCAGGGCTGCGACTTCGATTTTCTGACCGCCTGATCGGTCGGGAGCGGGGGCATCGTCACACATGGACAGCCGCCTGCGCCCTGCCATCGATACCGTAGTGATGGTCGCTGGAGAAGCCGGCGTGCAGGTATCGGTGACCCAAGCAAAAGGACAACTGACCGAACTGGTTCGGCGCGCCGAGGCTGGTGACGAGGTCATCCTGACCCGCCACGGCCATGCGGCCGTGCGCCTGGTTCCGGTCAAGGCGGTGCCTGACAGGCCATCCCGCAGGACGCTCCTCGAGGCGGTGCGGACCTCCGGTGCCGCGAAGGCAAAGCCTGGGCCGAACGCGGCGCGCAGCCAGGACTTCCTGTATGGCGATGACGGATTGCCCGCATGATCGCTGTCGACACCTCGGCGATCATGGCCATCGTTCTCGACGAGCCTGAAGCGGATGCTTGCATCGCCGCACTGGAAGCCGAGGGCACCCTTCTGATCTCGGCGGGCAACGTGGCGGAGGCGCTGATCGTCGCCGGGCGGCGGAATGTCGGCGAGGAGGTGGCGAGCCTGATCGAACGGCTCGGCTTCGAGGTCGTGACCGTCAACGCCGCCTCGGCACACCGGATCGCCCAAGCCTATGAGCAATGGCGCCGAGGTGCGCATCCGGCCGCTCTGAATTTCGGGGACTGCTTCGCCTATGAGGTGGCCAAGGAACATGGCTGCCGCCTGCTCCATATCGGCGACGATTTCTCGAAGACCGACGTCGAAGGCGTGATCTGAGCGCTGAGCGGCGTCACGGATCGTCCTGCGAACGTCGGCTAGAAGTTCCAAGGGGAAATGAGCTCAAGCCCGGTCGTTTGGAAATCCGCCAGATTGCGTGTAGCCAAGCGACCGTCATTGACCCGGACAATGGCGGCGATCATGCCATCGGGTGCCGACATCCCGAGTCCCTGCCTGGAGGCAGCGGCCATGATGTCGCCATAGGCCAGCGCGGCTTGCTCGGTCAGTCCGAAGATCCTGTCGGCAAAGCGGTGCCGCCAATCGGAGAGGCCCTGCTCCAGGCGGGTTGCGCGCTGGTCCGGTAGGATCTTCCGAATCCCGAAGGCGATTTCCGCGATCGTCACCGTCGGCAGGGCTAGTTCGGCATCATGCTGGACGAGCCACGCGATCACAGTCGGGTCGGGCGCTTTGCGCAGGGACTCGGAAAGTACGTTGGTGTCGAGGAAGATCAAAGGTCCGGGCCCGCATTGACGCGCCGAGCATCGTGGATGACGGCTTCGAGATCGATGTCGGTCCCGTACGACGTCGACAGCCGCGCATAGAACGAGGCCGCCGGCTCGCGGCCCGCCTCACGGACTTCGTAAGCTTCCAGCGCACGCTCGACGATGTCGGCAATCGACCGCCTTTCGCGGCGGGCGAGGCGACGGGCGAGATCACGCGCTTTGGCGCTACGAACGGAAAGCTGGGGTTCGGCCATGGGAGCCTCCATCCGAGGAGTATGATAAGCGCTTAGAGGCTGGCTATCAAGATGGCATGTGATGGCTTGATGGCACCGCGCGAAAGGCTCAAGGATACGCTCGCCAAACCTTTGCCAATCGGTCTGGAGCGTCGCTCGGTGCAGCGTCTCGTGGAACTTCACAAGCCGAAAGAAGCAGCCGGTGGCGATCTAAGACTTCGCTTAGCCGGTCCTCGCACGGGCACGACCGGACGCAGCGGTGCGATTGCGTCTCGCTCCAGCGTCGCGCGGTCCATCCCGCCGCTTTGCCGAACTCCTCGCGCTTGATCTTGCACTCGGCGGCGGCGAGCAGGCCTGGAACCTCATCGCGCAGCCGCATGATCGCGACCCACCTGGAGATCGTATCCAGGTCCCATCGCTTGGGCAGAAGCAGAACCGTGATCTGAAGGAGGGTCAACAACATGTGCTGGCCGGGTTCGACAAAGCCCACATTGGTCGCACCAGCAGTGCCCCCGAATGCTCCGTAGATTGAGCCAAGCCGATGCGCGATGCCTTTAGGGCTCGCATGCACATTGTAGCTCGCCATCTTGTAGTACGAGCGCATCATCACCTTGCCGGCGGCTGCCTCCAGGTGATAAAATTTTGGGTTTGGATTGCTGAGATAGTCGGCCGCCCAGCCAAACGGCTCGCGGAAACTTACCCCAAATCGAGCGATCACGGTCCGGAATTCGCGCTCAACTCCATCGATCGTGCGCTCGGCAAGCGGTGCATGGCCAAGCATCTCGTGACAGCGCGCATATTCGTCCATCGCGCGCTTAGCCTCGACCGCCTCATGCATGAGGTAGCGCTCGGCGAGCGCATCGCCGCCATCGGCCAGAACATTGGCCACCACCGAGACTTCGTGCAGCGTCCGCCACCGTGCCATCGCTCCATCGGCAAAGCCATTCTCGATCAGCGTCAGGATCTCAGCCGCTATCTGGCAGGCGCGCACATGGAGACAACTAAGCGCACAATTCAAGTGATGTTTGCGCTTAGAGCGCGAACGGTGGGCGCGCTGGTGGAATTCGGTTCCAATATCGCGGCAGAGTTCGAGCAGCATGCGAAGAGCATCGAAGCCGCAGCCCCAGCGCGCCTCGAGATTGCGGCGAAAGGTGACCAACTGGTCGAGTTCGTAGGGCCGATACGCACGCCAATCGCGCCGATAGCGGCGAAGCATTTTGGTCGCTTCTGCTTCTGCAAGTCGGGTGGTGAGGGTCGGCAGCTCGTTCAAAAACCGGTCAGCGATATCGCCAATTCGGTTCACATCCTCTTCGGTGAAGGTGAGGACGAGCTGTTCGGCATCCCCATCAGCAGATTCAGCGATATCAGATTGCCGCGGTTCCGAGTCCTCTTCATCACGGTCCAGGTCACAACTGCCAAGCAGCTGTTCAACGACCTGTTTCAGGAGTTCGTCATTGCCTGCCTTGCCGACTTCGGCGAGCCTGTCCCTGACGATCTCGGTTGCAATGAGCCGCGGGAATTCGGCTAGTTGTTCCTCAAGCAGCGTCTGAAGGGTGCCCATCGCCTGTGTTCGACATTCTTAGCGGGATGCTCGTTCTTGTGCACTCGGCGGTGGCCGAATCGACGATCCGCGTTCGGCGGGCTAGGCGTCGGCCGAGCCGGAAGCTGCCAGGTTCGATCGGCTCCTCTTGCCTCCGGCGACAGAGAAAAGGTGGCTCCCCGGGCCGGACTCGAACCAGCGACCCAGCGGTTAACAGCCGCTTGCTCTACCAACTGAGCTACCGGGGATCCTCTCACCACCGCTCATGGACGCTGGTGACCTCACCGCTTGCAGCAAGTCGTGGCGCTCTATAGCAGACCGCGGCGCAGCCTCACAAGTCTGACCTGCACGCCCGGCGCTCGCAAGCATGTGGCGACCGGTTGCGGATCGTGGAGGCCGGGGGCGGAATCGAACCGCCGATCGAGGATTTGCAGTCCCCTGCATTACCATTTTGCTACCCGGCCGGGAGACGCGAGTTGGCAGGCGGCCCTGCCGCGCCGGCGCGATCCTTCTATCGGGACCGGCGCACGCGGTCAACGGCGGCGGCTGGAGCCGCGGAATCGGCCGGAATTGGCCGGACACCGATTGTCGGGCGGCTCCCTCGCCGCTATAGTCCGCGCCACTGTGAATTCCGGCCGCCAGCCGCCTTCACGCGACGCGGCCCACGGATGCGCGGCCAACAGCTGTGAGGGCAACGGATGCCAGAGTCGATGGACAGCGCTCGGGCGCGGCTGAACATGGTCGAGAATCAGCTGCGTCCGAACCGGATCGACGATCGACCGCTGCTCGATGCGATGCTCCATGTGCCGCGCGAGCGTTTCGTCCCCAAGGCGCTCGCCGGCGTCGCCTACGCCGACGAGGATCTGCGGTTTCCGGACGGCCAGTTTCTGATCGAGCCGCTGGCGCTGGCGCGTCTGATCCAGAGCGCGCGCGTCGGCGCCCAGGATGTGGTGCTGGTGCTGGGTTGCGCAACCGGCTATGCGGCGGCCGTGCTGGCCAGACTGGCGGCCACCGTCATTCTGCTGGTGCCGGACGAGGCGTCGGCGGCCAAGGTCGAGCCCCTGCTCGACGAGTTCGGCGCCGACAATGTGGTCGCGATCACCGGCAGCGATCCCACCGCAGGCCATCCGAGCCAGGCTCCCTTCGACGTCATTCTCCTGACCGGCTCGGTCGATAGCGTACCGCTGGCGCTGCTGAATCAGATCGGAGAAGGCGGCCGGCTGGTCGCGGTCGTCGAGGGCGAGCGGGTCGGTCGAGGCGTTCTGTTCACCCGCGTGCACGGCGTGATCGGTCAGCGCACGCTGTTCGATGCACAGATCCCACGCCTGCCCGGCGTTCCCAGAGAACCCGAGTTCATGTTCTAGCCGCGTCCAGGCGTTGGCGGGCGCCGGCGTCGGCCACCGTCAGGAGGAAACCGAAAGTGTCAACCATGGGCAAGAAACTATCGCAGGCCGCGAGAAACCGTGTATAGGACAGCCATGAAGCAGGCAATCGTCGTAACGGCGTTCGCCGCCATCGGCGTAGCGGGCATCGCCAGCGGCGCGGGCGCGCAGAGCCTGGAGCAGGCGCTGGTTTCCGCCTATCTGACCAACCCTCAGCTTGAAGCCCAGCGTGCCGCGGTACGGGCGACCGACGAGCTGGTGCCGCAGGCCCTGAGCGGCTGGCGGCCGACCCTGCAGGCCGAAGGCGCCACGATCTACAACGACGCCGACCGGCCGGGCAACCAAGGCGATACCTTCACCACCCTCCAGTCGACGCTGGCGCTCGACCAGGAGATCTACAGCGGCGGCGAGACCGTCGCCAACACCCGGCGCGCCGAGCGCCTGGTGCGGGTCGAGCGGGCGCGCCTGCTGGTGGTCGAGCAGGACGTCCTGCTGCAGGCGGTGACGGTCTATACCGACCTGCTGGCGGCCAGGGCAGTGCTCGATTTCGCCAGTCAGAACGAGGACCGCCTGCGGCGGCAGTTGCAGGCCACGCAGGATCGGTTCGACGTCGGCGAGGTGACGCGCACCGACGTCGCGCAGTCCGACGCACGCCTGTCGGGCGCGATCGCCGACCGGGTCGAGGCGCAAGGGTCGGTCGCCGCGGCCGTGGCGTCCTACCGCCGGGTGATCAACCAGGAGCCCGTCGGGTTGGTCGTACCGCCACCGCTCAGCCTGCTGCCGCAAAGCCTGGAAGAGGCCCAGCAGCTGGGTGAGGACCTGAACCCGAACATCGCTGCCGCGCAATACAACCTGGCGGCCGCACGGGCCGATGTCGACGTCGCGGAATCGGCGCTCCTGCCCCGGCTCAGCGTTAGGGGAGAATTAGCCTACGCGCGCGATCCTTCGTTTACGCTGGATTGGTCCCGCGATGCTTCGATCGGCGCCAATCTGAGCGTGCCGCTCTATCAAGGCGGGGGCGAGTATGCCCGGATACGTCAGACCAAGCAGACCGTGCGTCAGCGCCGCGACGACGTCGAGGACACGCGGCGCGCGGTGCGTGACGAGGTGACCACGGCGTGGGAGGCTCTGCTTACGGCCACGTCGCGGATCGAATTGATCGGCGCCCAGGTGCGTGCGAACGAGATCGCCGTCGAGGGTTCGAGGCAGGAGGCCCTGGTCGGCCAGCGCACGACCCTCGACGTGCTCGATCAGGAGAGCGACCTGTTCCAGTCCCAGGTCAACCTGGTGCAGGCCCGGCGCGACCAGATCGTCGCCAGCTATCGTGTCAAGGCGGCGGTCGGCCAGCTGACGCCGGGCGGCGTTGGCCTGCCGGTGGAGCCGTACAACGCCGAGGCCTACTACGATGCCACGCGCAATCGCTGGGTCGGCGTCGGTGAGTTCGCCGGAGGACGATCGCTAGTGCAGCGAGGCCATCAGAAGAGTCCTCTGATTGCCGGCTTGCGCTGCACTATCTCATTGGAATTTCAGTGCTCTCTGCGAGCAGACGTATGAACCATCCGTCTGCTCCAGAGCACTAGCCGCGACGGTCGGGCACGACCGGTCGCCGCGGTCGTGATGCCGCGATGGGCATGGCGCGGGTCTCGAGCAGAAGAGGTGATGTGACGTGACGACCCAACCTAATGAGCAGCAGGAACCGTCGATGGAGGAGATCCTCTCCTCGATCCGGCGGATCATCGCCGATGAAGGAACCGAAGACAGCGAGGAAGCTGTTCCCGAGCAGGCCGACGCCGCCGAGCACGAGGACGACCTGCCCGATCCAGCCGCCGAGGATGCCGACACCGACGATGAGGACGTGCTGGAGCTGACCGAGGTGGTGCGTGAAGACGCCGAGGTGGTCGACCTCGACCGCGCCATCGCGCAAGCGCGCTCGATCGAACAGCAGGAGGAGGCCGCCAGTCCGCGTTTCGGTCTGGGCAAGGCGAGCAAGCCTGATTTGGACGAGGTTGCCCGGCCCGAACCGGAGGACTACCAGGAGAACACGCCGAACGACGGAGCCGAACCTCCGCACGACGCAGCCGCAGCCGACCCGTCCGCCGCCAGCAAGCCGGCCGACGATCACCCCGCTCAATCACCGATGGACATTCGGGACGACGGTATGGAGCCTCAGCAGACCACCCCGCAGAACAATAACGGCATCGACTCGTTGGTATCGGATCGCGCCGCCGGCGCGGCCACGGGTGCCTTTGCCAAGCTCTCGCAGGCCGTGCAGCGCACGCCGCCGGAAGTGGCGATCGCCGACGATTCCGGCCGCACGGTCGAGCAGTTCGTCGAGGATATGATGCGGCCGATGCTGCGCGACTGGCTGGACCAGAATTTGTCGCCGCTGGTCGAGCGGATCGTGCAGAAGGAGATCCAGAAGATCGTCCGGCGCGCCGAGGACGATTAGCGTCGCGCCACACGGGATCTCCCCTATGGGCGCCACCAGCAGACGCCTTCTGCAGCCGGCCCCCGCGATGGATCTTCTCGGCTGATCTGAGTCTCTGGTCAGCGCCCATCGTCACGCGAAAGACATCGCGCGGGGCCCAAGGTCGACCCCCGGCGGCCCGTGAGTGTCGCCTCTGGCGGCGGAGACTGCCCGCCGGCTTGCCCGTCCGGGTGAATTCCCCTATAGCCCTCGACTTCCCGCTACGTTCCAAGAAGTCCCTGGGGTGGTTCGGCGATGCTGGACAAAACCTTTCGACCCGCCGAGGTCGAGGCCACGCACGATCAGGCATGGGAGCAGGCCGGCCACTACGCGCCGAGCAGCGACCCGTCCGCGCAACCTTACTGCATCATGATGCCGCCGCCCAACGTCACGGGCGGTCTGCATATGGGCCATGCGGTCAATTTCACCCTGCAGGACACGCTGGCTCGGTTCCATCGGATGCAGGGCCGCGCGGTGCTGTGGCAGCCCGGCAGCGATCATGCCGGCATCGCGACCCAGATGGTGGTCGAGCGCCAGCTGGCGCCCAAGAGCCGCCGCGAGGTCGGCCGCGAGGCGTTCGTCGAGCTGGTCTGGACGTGGAAGGCGCAATCCGGCGGCATCATCAGCCAGCAGCTGCACCGCCTGGGCGCATCGGCCGACTGGTCGCGCGATCGCTTCACCATGGACGAGGGCCTGTCGGCCGCGGTCCGCAAAGTGTTCGTCGAGCTATATCGCGACGGCCTGATCTACAAGGACAAGCGGCTGGTCAACTGGGACTGCGTGCTGCACACCGCGGTCTCGGACCTCGAGGTCGAGCCGACCGAGGTCGACGGCCATCTGTGGTACATCCGCTATCCGATCGGGGACATGCCGGGCCGCCACATCGTGGTCGCGACCACGCGGCCCGAGACCATGCTGGGCGACACCGCGGTCGCGGTCCATCCCGGCGATGAGCGCTACCAGGACCTGATCGGCAGGCATGCCTTGCTGCCGCTGGTCGGCCGGCGGCTCCTGATCGTCGCCGACAGCTATTCCGATCCCGAGAAGGGCACGGGCGCGGTCAAGATCACGCCGGGCCACGACTTCAACGACTTCGAGGTCGGCCGCCGGCACGATCTCGAGATGATCAACATCATGGACCAGGAAGGCCGGCTCAACGACCAGGTGCCGGATGCCTATCGCGGGCTCGACCGGTTCGTTGCCCGCGAGGCCGTGCTGCGCGACCTCGAGGCGCACGGTCTGATCGAGAAGATCGAGCCGATCCGCCACACGGTGCCGTACAGCCAGCGCTCGGAGACGCCGGTCGAGCCGATCCTGAGCGATCAGTGGTATGCCGACGCCAAGACCCTGGCCAAGCCCGCGATCGAGGCGGTCGAGCAGGGCCGCACGCGCTTCGTGCCCGAGCAGTGGCAGAACCTCTATTTCGAGTGGATGCGCAACATCCAGCCCTGGTGTATCTCGCGCCAGCTGTGGTGGGGCCATCAAATCCCCGCCTGGTATGGCCCGGACGGCACGGTGTTCGTCGCCATGGACGAAGATGAAGCGGCGGCGGAGGCCGCAGAGCACTATGGCGGGGCGGTCGCGCTGACCCGCGACGAGGATGTGCTCGACACCTGGTTCTCCTCGGCGCTGTGGCCGTTCTCGACGCTCGGCTGGCCCGAGCGCACGCCCTATCTCGAGCGCTTCTATCCGACCACGGTGCTGGTCACCGGCTTCGACATCATCTTCTTCTGGGTGGCGCGGATGATGATGATGGGCCTGCGCTTCATGGACGATGTGCCGTTCCACGACGTCTGCATTCACGGCCTCGTGCGCGACGAGCACGGCCAGAAGATGAGCAAGAGCAAGGGCAACGTGATCGACCCGCTCGAGCTGATCGACCAGTACGGCGCCGACGCCCTGCGCTTCACGATCCTTGCCAGCACCGCCCAGGGCCAGGACATCCGGTTTGCCGAGAGCCGCGTGCAGGGGTACCGCAATTTCGGCACCAAGCTGTGGAACGCGGCGCGCTTTTGCGAGCTGCAGGAGTGCGATCTCGACCCAGCCTTCGATCCCGGGTCGTGCCGCCAGATCGTCAATCGCTGGGCGCTCGGCAAGCTGGCCCAGGCGGCAGAGCGCACCCGCGCCTGCCTCGCGGGCTACCGCTTCAACGATGCGGCAAGCGCGCTCTATCACTTTACCTGGGACGAGTTCTGCGACTGGTATGTCGAGCTCGCCAAGCCGCTGCTTACCGGCGGCGACGAGGCTGCCAGGAACGAGACCCGGGCCTGCGCCGCCTGGATCCTGGCCAAGCTGCTGCACCTGCTCCACCCGATGGCGCCGTTCATCACCGAGGAGCTGTGGCAGCGCCGCTACGGCGCGCCGGGCGGCATGCTGATCGCCGCATCCTGGCCCGACCTCGGCCAGAAGCTGGTCGACGCCGAGGCCGAGGCCGAGGTCGACTGGCTGATCCGTGCGATCGGTGCCGTGCGCGTCGCACGCAGCGAGTTGGGCGTGCCGCCGGCCACCAAGCTGCGTCTCCAGGTGCACGACGCCGCGCCGGCCACCGCCGAGCGGCTGCAGCGGCACCGCGAAGCGCTGCTGCGCCTGACGCGGCTCAGCGATCTCGGCACGACCGACGGCGCGCCGCCGCAGGGCGCGCTCCAGGTGATCGTCGACGAGGCGACCTTTGCCCTCCCGCTCGCTGGCGTGATCGACCTGGACGAGGAGCGCCGCCGGCTCGACAGGGAGCTGGCCAAGGCGATCGCCGAGCTCGAGCGGTTCGATCAGAAGCTCGCCAATCCGAAATTCCTGGAGCGTGCGCCGGCCGAGGTGGTCGACGAGCAGCGCGCGCGGCGCGCCGAGGCGGAGCAGGTCCGCCAGAAGCTGGCGGCCGCCCGCGAACGGATCGCTTCCTGACCTTTCCTGGCCCGGCGCTTGCATAGCCGGCCCGATAGCGCGAAGAGACTCGCATGCTGCCATGCTTCACCGCCGCCGACACCGAGGCGCGTCCACTCTGGACCGTGCCCAAGAGCCGCTATCCGGCGTGGCTCGCCGGCCAGGACGAGCCGGTCAAAGCCTGGCTCGAAGGCAGCGGGTTCGAGGCCAAGCCCGGCGCCTGCGCGCTGCTGCCAGGCCCCGACGGCGCGCCGGCGGCTGCGCTGGTGGTGCTCAGCGAGCCCACGGAGCCGTGGGACGTCGCGGCGGCGCATGCGCCGGCTGCCGGCCGGCGACTGGCGCCTCGAGCCCTCGGAGCCCGACTTCGATCCGAGCCCGGCAGCGCTCGGCTGGGCGCTCGCCAGCTATCGGTTCGATCGCTACCGCAAGCGCGAGGATAAGCCGCGACGCCTTGCGATCGGGCAGAACGAGGCGGCCGGCGCC
Source organism: uncultured Alphaproteobacteria bacterium (assembly GCA_963731495.1). Lineage (GTDB taxonomy): Bacteria > Pseudomonadota > Alphaproteobacteria > Geminicoccales > Geminicoccaceae > DASUGG01. Next base: position 14,365 of record CAVSVZ010000056.1, on the reverse strand, counting down.
GCGACCCTGGCCGAGGCGATCTACCTGGCGCGCGATCTGATCAACACACCGGCCGCCGATCTCGGCCCGGCCGAGCTGGCGGACGCGATCCAGGGCGTGGCGACGCGCTTTGGCGCAACCTGCCAGGCGACCGTCGGCGACGATCTGGCGAGCCACTATCCGGCGATCCTGCGCGGTCGGCCAGGCCAGCGCTCGGGCGCCGCGCGCGATCGACCTGACCTGGGGCGATCCGAGCGCGCCGCGCGTGACCCTGGTCGGCAAGGGCGTGTGCTTCGATACCGGCGGGCTCGATCTCAAGACCGCAGCCGGCATGCTGCTGATGAAGAAGGACATGGGCGGCGCTGCGATCACCCTGGGTCTCGCCCAGGCGATCATGGCCGCGAACCTGCCGGTGCGGCTGCGGCTGCTGGTCGGCGCGGTCGAGAACAGCGTCGCCGGCAACGCCTTCCGTCCGGGCGACGTGCTGCGCACCCGCAAGGGCCTGACCGTCGAGATCGGCAACACCGATGCCGAGGGCCGGGTCGTGCTGTGCGACCTGCTGGCCGAGGCCGATCGCGAGCAGCCGGATCTGCTGATCGACTGCGCGACCTTGACCGGCGCTGCCCGCGTCGCGCTCGGTCCCGACCTGCCGGCGATGTTCACGCCGGACGATCAGCTGGCCGGCGGACCTGCTGGCGGCAGGTGCGGCAGCGTTCGATCCCCTTTGGCGCATGCCCCTGCACCAGCCCTATCGCGAGCTGATCGACAGCCCGATCGCCGATCTCAACAATGCGGCAACCGGCGGCATGGCGGGCTCGATCACGGCAGCGCTGTTCCTGGCCGCGTTCGTCGAGCAGACCAGGGCCTGGGCCCATTTCGACCTCTATGCCTGGAACCAGAAGGATCGCCCGGGCCGCCCCAAGGGCGGCGAGGCGAGCGCGCTGCGCGCTTTGTTCACGGCGATCGAGCGCCGGTTCGCTGCGGCATGATCGCCGAGCATCCGGCGACCCGCGCCGACTACCCGGCCTTCTACGAGATCCCGACCCGCTGGATGGACAACGACGTCTACGGCCACGTCAACAATGTCCACTATTACAGCTACTTCGACACCGCGATCGCGCATTTCCTGATGCGCGAGGGAGGGCTCGACCCGTGGCGCAGCGAGGTGATCGGCTTTTGCGTCGAGAGCGGGTGCCGGTTCCGACGTGCCACGCGCTTTCCGGATCGGATCACCGCGGGCCTGCGCGTGGCCAGGCTCGGCCGGACCAGCGTGCGCTACGAGATCGGCCTGTTTCGCGACGACGATCAGGAAACCGCGGCCGACGGCTACTTCGTCCACGTGTTCGTCAACCGGGCCGATGAGCGGCCGGCGCCGATCCCGCCCGCCTTTCGGACGGCGCTGGCGCGTCTGGTGGTCGATTCCGGCTGACCTCGAGCGCCGCGCGCCCCGATGCCGGCTTGCGCCGGCTCCCGCGCGAACGCTAGATTGCGCGACACTTCAAGCGGTTGTGCCAACCGACGGGGGATACGGTGAGCGAACGGGCGCGGCTGCGCGTCAATCTGGCCCAGTCCGAGTTCGAGGTCGAAGGCAGCGAGGCGTTCGTGCGGACCTATGCCGAGCGGTTCGATGCGCTGCTCGATCGCCTGGGACATCCCGCAAGACCGGACAAACGGCCGCCCGCTGAGGCACGCCCGCCGAGTGCGCCTGCGCTGTCGCTCGACGACACCAGCCTTGGCGAGCTGCTGCATCACCTGCCCCGCTCGGCGTCCGATGTCGATCGCATGCTGCTGGCCGGCTACGTCGCCCAGGCGCGCGCGCCCGACAAGGCGTTCAGCACCGGCGAGGCCAACACGCTGCTGACCGAGCAGGGCGTCAGGATCGGCAATCCTTCGCAGTCGGTCAGGCAGAACGTGGTCGCCAAGAGGGTGTTCCGGCATCAGCGGCGCTACCGGGTCTCGCAGATCGGCATCGATCACCTGGCGCACCTGCTGGGAGCGGCCCTCGCGGTCTGATCATGGCCGGCGAACCGTCAGGATCCGAGCAATCCTTTGTCGAGGCCCGCGCCCGACTGATCGAGGCGATCGAGCGCGACGTTCGCACCTACGGTATCGGCAACGGAGGCCGGACGCTGGACGCGCGGGTGCGCGCGGCCATGCTGGAGGTGCCGCGCGAGCGTTTCGTACCGACCGACGACACGACGGCGGCCTACGCCAACCGGCCCTTGCCGATCGGCCACCAGCAGACCATCTCGCAGCCGCTGATCGTGGCGACCATGACCCAGCTGCTGCACATCGAGCCGGATGACCACATCCTCGAGGTCGGCACCGGCTCCGGCTATCAGGCCGCGGTGCTGGCCGAACTGGCCTCACAGGTGAGCACGATCGAAGTGATCGAGCCGCTCGCCGAGCATGCCAGAAATGTCCTGGGCGAGCTCGGCTACGACAACATCGCCTTCCGCTGTGGCGATGGCGCTGCCGGCTGGCCGGAGCGAGCACCGTTCGATGGCATCATCGTCACGGCGGCGGCGCGCGAGATTCCGCAGGCCCTGGTCGATCAGCTCAAGCCCGGCGGCCGCCTAGTGATCCCGCTCGGCCCCGACCCGATCAGCCAGGATCTGGTGCTGGTCGAGAAAGATGCGAATCGCCGGGTCCAGGAGCGGCGGCTGTTCTCGGTCGCCTTCGTGCCGCTGACCGGTGACTCCGAAGCAGCGGGGGAAGGCTGAACCGCGCGGCGCTCGCGACTTGAAGCAGCCCGGCAAGATCGCTATAGAATCCCATCATGATGAAGATCCACTTTTGCCGGCGGCAGGCGCGAATTAGCGACCCGGCCTCGATTCGAGGTCGGGCCCTGATTGCTCGTCTTGCCATCCGCAAAGTGGATTGCCGTCATGTCTACCTTGGTTCAGCGACCGGTCGCCCCGCAGCGGGTTGACTGTTTCTCCGTCTTCTCCAGCGCCGACCCATCAGCCCTGCCCCGCATCTTCGAGGTGTTCAGCCTGCACGGGCTGGTGCCGACGCGCTGTCACAGCGCTTGCCTGGACAACGACGACGACCAGCTGGTGATCGACATCCAGGTCAGCGAGCTGCCCCTGGGCCTGGCCGACCAGCTCGCCAGGCGCCTTCGTCGCGTGATCACGGTGACCGACGTGCTGTGGTCGCAAAAGCGGCCGGCCAGCGCCTGAGCGAACCCCCGACCCTGTGCTGTGGTCGGATAGGCACTACATCAGCGGCTGGAGGGCAGGCAGCGATGTTGTCGTCGCTCGCCCACAGGCAGTAGGATGGCGCCATGAAGACTTGGCACGGGTTTTTTGCGGCCGCGCTGACGGCGGGCCTGCTGGCGAGTGGCGGGGCCCCTGCCGCTGCGACGGCCACCGCGGCAGTACCGGACGATCCGTGCGCCCTTCTGTTCGTCCCGGAGGGCTACCAGCTGCGCTGCACGGTGTATCGCGGGGCCGCAGATGACTGGCGGCTGGTGATTCACCCTGAAGAAAGCCCTTTCGCCGCGCTCAGCGAGCTCAGCGTCGAGCCCCTCGACGAGCCGATCGAAGATCCCGAGATATGGTTGCGCGATCAGCTGCGGATCGACCTCACCGGTCTTGAGGACGCCGTGCAGGCGCTCGCCGAAAGCGACGACAGCCCGTTGACCGACGAGCGGATCACGGCGTCGCTCGAGACCTGGCTGGGCATGATGACCAGCCTCGCCGAGTGGCCGCTGCAGAGCTGCACCGAGCCTACGGCGGTGCCCGGCGGCACGCCGTGGCAGGATTTCGAGCTGACCTGCGAATGGCAGCTCGGACCGTTCCACCAGCATCTGCTGATCCGCCTGGTCGAGCGCGACGGTCAGCACTACGTGGTCCGTGTCCGCGCCATGAACGAGCGACGGCTTCGTCATCTGGTCGCGATCGCCAACTCGCTCTAAGCTCCGCTCTCGTGCAGCGAGGCAATCAGAAGAGTTCTCTGATTGCCGGCTTGCGCCGCACGATCTTTTTGGAATCTCAGTGCTCTCTGCGAGCAGACGTATGAACCATCCGTCTGCTCCAGAGCACTCAGCCTCGCGCGCAGCAGGAGATCGCCGATGTCGCTCCGGGCCGTCCACAACCCCGCGCCGACCGCCGCCAGGCCCACCTTTGCCTGGGACGATCCATTCCTGTTCGAGGAGCAGCTGAACGAGGAGGAGCGCCTGGTCCGCGACAGCGCGCGCGACTTTGCGCAAGAGCGCCTGATGCCGCGCATCCTCGAGGCCAATCGCAACGAGGTGATCGACCGCGGCATCATCACCGAGATGGGCGAACTCGGCCTGCTCGGCGCGACCATCGACGGCTATGGCTGCGCCGGGGCGAGCTACACCAGCTATGGCCTGATCGCGCGAGAGATCGAGCGGGTCGATTCCGCCTACCGCTCGATGCTGAGCGTGCAGTCGTCCCTGGTCATGGCGCCGATCCACGACTTCGGCAGCGAGGCGCAGCGCGAGGCCTATCTGCCGCGGCTGGCGAAGGGCGAGATCGTCGGCTGTTTCGGCCTGACCGAGCCCGATCACGGCTCCGATCCGGGCTCGATGACCACAAGGCGCGCGCAAGATCGATCGGGCGGCTAGCGGCTGAGCGGCGCCAAGACCTGGATCACCAATGCGCCGATCGCGGACCTGTTCCTGGTCTGGGCCAAGGACGACGAGGGCACCATCCGCGGCTTCCTGTTCGAGAGCGGCGCGGAAGGGCTGAGCACGCCCAAGATCGAGGGAAAATTCTGCGCTGCGCGCCTCGCCGACCGGCCAGATCCTGATGGACGAGGTGCTGGTGCGCCGAGGACCAGGTGCTGCCGGACGTGAGCGGCCTCAAGGGGCCGTTCAGCTGTCTCAACCGGGCGCGCTTCGGCATCTCGCTGGGGCGCCATGGGGGCGGCCGAGTTCTGCTGGCACGCCGCGCGCCAATATGTGCTCGATCGCAAGCAGTTCGGCCGGCCGCTCGCCGCCAACCAGCTGATCCAGAAGAAGCTCGCCGACATGCAGACCGAGATCGCGCTCGGCCTGCAGGCGGCGCTCCGGCTCGGCCGCCTGATCGATCAGGGCAAGGCGGCGCCCGGAGCTGGTCTCGCTGGTCAAGCGCAACAACTGCGGCAAGGCGCTCGAGATCGCGCGCACCGCCCGTGACATGCATGGCGGCAACGGCGTCGCCGACGAGTACCACGTGATCCGCCACGTCATGAACCTCGAGGCGGTCAACACCTATGAGGGCACCCACGACATCCACGCCCTGGTGCTCGGCCGGGCGCAGACCGGGATCCAGGCGTTCACCGGCTGAGGCCCAGGGGCCGAGACGGTGCCGGTCCGGCTGACCTGCGGCGCGCATCAGCAGTTCCGCTGCCGCTACCCTGATATCACGATCCGCGGCCAGGTCGACGACCTGCAGCCGCCGGCGCGCCGGGCGCACTACCGCCTCAACCAGGGCCCGGCGACCGGCTTCTATGTGGAAGCGATCCCGGACGACGGCATCGACTGGGTGAACGGCTACAAGACGTCGCCCGCCGAGCTGCGCTGCCGCGATCTCGGCGAGTTCTGCATCGAGATCCCGACCACGGCGCCGGCGCTGCAGTCCGGACAGAACCGGTTGTCGATCGAGGTCGAGGATGCCGAGGGCCGGATCAGCGGGACGGACCTGACCTTCGAATGGGACCCGGCGCCCCTGCCCTTGCCGTTGGACCTGAGGGACCTGACCCGCTTCGACGACATCCAGCAGGTCGGCCAGATCGTGAACGGCGCGTTCGATCTGGATCGCAAGCAGAACCTGATCCGCTCGCGGGCGCCGGTGGCACCCGACGCGTTCCTGGTCCTGGGCTCACCGCACGCCAGCCAGGAGGCCACCTATGCGGTGCGCTTCCTCGACCTGGGCGGCGCCAAGTGGCTGGGGCTTGCCGATTTCTTTGCCGGCATCGAGCAGGGCCGGCCGCCGCGCGGCATCAAGGTCGGCTGGTCGAGCGCCGGCATGGCAGCGCTCAGCCCGCGCGGCGAGGCCAGAAGCTTCATCGCCTGGGGCGACCATTCGGCCCAGCCACAGGAGTGGGCGATCGCGACCCACCCGCCTGCCAGCGTGCAGATCGAGCGCGGCAGGCTGTATCGGGTGCGGCACCAGATCGCCTTTGCCGAAGGCGTCAACCGCGTGCGCTTTCGCATCTGGCCGGCCGATCGTAGCGAGCCCGCGACCTGGCTTTGCGAAGAGCAGGATTCCCAGGTGCCGTCGGATCTGCCGAGACATCGCCAGGCCTCGTTCGGCCTGTTCCAGCACATGGGCCTGCCGATCGAGTGGTCGGACATCCTGGTGAGCCCGCACGAGCCCGACGATCCGCCCGTCAAGGCAGGCGGGCGCACGCCGTTCCTCGGTCGCGACCGCCCGGGCGCCTTCTAGACGCTCCCTACTCTTCTTCCTGATCCTCGTCGTAGCCGGGCTCGACCGCCGGCACCGCATAAGCATCGTTGAACCAGAGGCCGAGATCGACGTCACGGCAGCGTGCCGAGCAGAACGGCCGGTAGCGCTGCACCCGCGGCTTACCGCAGAGCGGGCAGCGTGGCGTCCTGGCGACTTCCTTGCTCGGGTCTTGGGACCGATCCTCAGTCATCCGAAAACTCCTCGATCGAAGCGGCGAGGCCGAGTCGCTGCGCCAGGCTCGCACCAGTGCGCTGGCGGCTGAGCTCGACCAGGCCGAGCGCCGACATCGGGTAGAGCTGGACCGCCGCCGGGTCGCCCGCGAACGCCTCGCGCAGCGCTGTGCCCAGGCGCGCGCGGTCGCGTTTGTGCTCGAGATCGACGAAGTCGATCACCACGATGCCGCCGATCCGGCGCAGGCGCAACTGGCGGGCGATCTCGCGCGCGGCCTCGAGATTGGTCTCGAGCGGCCGGCCGGCACCATTGACGTCGATCGCGGTCAGTGCCGCGGTCGGCTCGATGATCAGGGAGCCGCCGCCCGCCAGCCCGACCTCGCGACCCAGCGCCTCCTCGAGTTGCTCCGCGGCGCGCGTGGCCTCGAAGGCATCCGGCAGATACTCCAGCCGTTCGGCGAGTGATGCGAGCGTCGGTGGCAGGTGCTGCTCGAGCCAGCGGCGCGCGCCGATCAGCAAGGTGCGGTCGGCAAAGACGATCCGCTCCAAATTCGGATTGAGATGCTCGAGCAGGACCCGCTGCAACGGCTCCGGCGGCGGCGCGACGATGGTAGGCGGTCTCGCCGCGTCCGCCCGGGCCTGGAGCGTGGCCCAGGTCGCGCGCAGGCGCTCTGCCTGGTCGAGCAGCTCCTGGTCGCCGACCTGCACCGCCGGTGGCCGCAGGACGAAGCCGCCGGCCGGCAACAAGGCTGCGGCCCGTGCCTGCTGGGACTTGGCGTCCCCGGACCTGGCAAGCTCGGGCGACAGCTCGGCCCGGCCGATCCTCGGCCGGTGCACCAGGCAGATGCCCGGCAGCGCGATGTCGGTGCCGACCCTCGGGCCTTTGTCCCCCTGCGCCTCGCGCCTGACCTGGGCCAGCAACGCCTGGCCTTCGGTGACCTGCTCGGCGATCGGCGTGCCGCGGCGAGCGCCGGACAGGGCGCGGGCGTCGCGGGCGCCCAGAAACGCATCCTCGCCGAGGCCGCAATCGACGAACGCGCCATCGAGATTCTTGGCGATCGTGCGCACCCGGCCGAGACAGATCGCGCCGACCTGGTCGGATTGCGCGGCGATGTCGACCTCGATCAGGCGGTCGTCGTCCAGCAGGCCGACCCGGACGCCTCGCCCCGTCTGGTCGACGACCAGGATGCGGCTCACGCCGGCAGCTGCCAGCCGAGGCCGCGCAGCAGATCCAGGGTCACGGCGAGCGGCAGGCCGACCACGTTGGAATAGCTGCCGTTGATCGCGGTCACGAACGCCTCGGCACGCCCCTGGATGGCGTAGCCGCCGGCCTTGCCGCGCCATTCTTCGCTGGCCAGATACCAGGCGAGGTCGTCGGCATGCAGGCGCTTGAAGTGCACCACGGTCATCGCCACGCGCGCCGCGTGACCCCGCGGGCCGCTCACCACGACGCCGGTATAGACCCGGTGTCGGCGGCCGGTCAGCAGGCGAAGGCAGCGCTCGGCGTCGGCGGCCTCGGTGGTCTTGGGCAGGATGCGCCGGCCGCAGGCGACCACCGTGTCGGCCGCGACCACGAAGCCGGGCTGGTCGAGCCGCGCCACCACGGCGGCGTTCTTGGCATGCGCCAGGCGCAGCGCGTGGGCCCGGGGTTGCTCGCGTGGTGCTGGCGCCTCGTCGATCTGCGGCGCTTCGAGGCGCGCCGGCTCGATACCCGCTTGACGGAGCAGCGCAAGCCGACGGGGCGAAGAGGAAGCGAGAATCAGAGGCGGGTTGATCGCCACCCGCTATTTGAAGCGATAGGTGATCCGGCCGCGCGACAGGTCATAGGGCGTCATCTCGACCGTGACCCGATCACCGGTCAGCACCCGGATCCGGTTCTTGCGCATCCGACCCGAAGTATGCGCGAGAACTTCGTGCTCGTTCTCGAGCTTCACGCGAAACATGGCATTGGGCAACACTTCGGTCACCATGCCGCCAAACTCCATCAGATCTTCTTTGGCCATCAAGCCTCCAGCTTGGGCCCGACGACATTGCCGAGCATGCTGTAGATGACCGCTCATCGCGCCAAGGTCAAGAGTCCCGGCCGCAAGCGCAGCGCCCGATTCCGGCCCTCTTGCCGCTCTCGATGCTTCGGTCCCGATCGCGAACGCAAGGCGGTGGCCAGGCGGCGGCTGTCGCGCGCCAGGCTGATCGTCAGTGCGCATCCGCCGGAGGTGCTGTGGGCGGCATCACCTTGCGCATCAGCGGCACCATGACCGTGGCGATCGCCAGGCACCATGATCGCGAGAAAGGCGTCGGCAAAGGTCTGGGCTGCGCTTCGCGCCAGGCGAGCGAGCGCAGCAGCTCCAAGGCCGCGGCATAGCCCGCCTGCGAATCCCCACCCGCGTCGGCGGATAGGCATCGTCGGTGCTCTCGATGAAGCGCCCGACCGTCCACCAGTGATGGCCGTGCAAGGCCGTCGTCAGGATCACGAGCGGCACCGCGCCCGCGAGCGCCAGCTGTTTCAGAGCGCGCCGCAGATCCCAGCGCACGCGCGCCGGAAGAACCCCTTCGCGTTCGAGCACGATTCCGCTCAGGAGACGCTCTCCTGCCTCTTTGCCCGGCGCTTTCGAGGCACCGGCCGGGGTTCCTCGGTGGTCGATGCGATCGCCGCGCCGGTGGTTGCGTAGCGCCGGCGCGTGCTCTCGCGGGCCGCCGGCCCGGCGGCTGCCCGAAACGCGGGCTCGACCAGCACCCGACCGCTCGCCCGGTCGACCAGCACGGGGTCTGCCTCCTGGCCGGTCGCGCTGTCGACGATCACGACGCTCTTGCCGTCGGGGGCGAAGTGCTTGTTGCCCCAGGTGAGCAGAGCCCAGAGCACCGGCCGGAAGTCCCGGCCCCGCCCGGTCAGGACGTACTCGTCGCGCGGCGGCCGCTCGCTGTAGCGGCGCCGCTCGAGCAGGCCCGCCTCGACCAGACGCATTGAGGCGCCGGGTCAGGATGTTGGGCGCGATCCCGAGGCTCTTCTGAAACTGGTCGAAGCGGGTCAGGCCGTGAAACGCGTCGCGCAGGATCAGGATGCTCCACCACTCGCCGACCCGCTCGAGGCTGCGGGCGATGGGGCATGGCATGTCGCCGAAGCTCTTGCGCTGCATCGCCGCTCAGATCCCACTTGCTTTCATCATGAAAGTCCATAAATCGCATTCACTATCATGATACAAGTAACATTGTGATCCTCTTTTCGGACACCGGAGCGAGCGGGCATGGCGAACACGGGCGCAGATCACGCGGAGCCACGTCTCTACCTGGATGACCTGCGGGTCGGGCAACGCTTCACCAGTGCCAGCCACGCGGTCGACGAGGATCAGATCAGGGCGTTCGCGGCGCAGTTCGACCCGCAGCCGTTCCATCTCGACGATCGGGCCGCGCGTGGCAGCCTGTTCGGCGGCCTCGCGGCGAGCGGATGGCACACGGCGGCGATCACGATGCGGCTGCTGGTCGAGGGCGGACTGCCGCTGGCCGGCGGCATCGTCGGCGCCGGCGGCGAGATCGGCTGGCCGCAGCCCACGCGTCCCGGCGACATCCTGCGGGTGGGGAGCGAGATCGTGGAGATCAGGCCATCGCGGTCGCGGCCGGACCGGGGCATGGTGACAGTGCGCAGCGACACGCGCAATCAGCGGGGCGAGGTCGTGCAGACCCTGATGGCCAGGCTCGTCGTGCCACGCCGTTCGCAGGTCGACTGCGCCTAGTGGTGCGTCGGCCAGGGTGCCCTAACTGACGTTCCGTCACCCTGCCATTTGCTAGCCTTCGATAAAGGCCAGCAGGTCGGCGTTGATGGTGTCGGCCTGGGTCGTGATCATGCCGTGCGGAAAGCCTTGATAGGTCTTCAGGCTGCCGTTCTTCAGAAGCTTGGCCGACAGCGGTCCGGCATCGGCATAAGGCACGATCTGGTCGTCCTCGCTGTGCATCACCAATACCGGCACCGTGATCTTCTTCAGGTCTTCGGTGAAGTCGGTCTGCGAGAAGGCGACGATGCCGTCATAGTGCGCCTTGGCGCCGCCCATCATGCCTTGGCGCCACCAGTTCCAGATCACTGCCTGTGAGGCTTCCGCGCCGGGCCGGTTGTAGCCATAGAATGGTCCGGCGGGCAGGTCGTAGTAGAATTGGGTACGGCTGGCGGCCAGCTGCGCCTGAAGCCCGTCGAAGACCTCCTTGGGCAGCCCGCCCGGATTGGCCGCCGTCTTGACCATCAGCGGCGGCACGGCGGAGATGATCGCCGCTTTCGCCACCCCGCGCTCGCCGTGACGCGCCAGGTATCGCACCACTTCGCCGCCGCCCGTGGAGTGGCCTACATGCACCGCATTGTTCAGATCCAGGTGCGCGGTCACTGCCGCGAGATCGTCGGCATAGTGGTCCAGGTCGTGGCCGCTGTCGGTCTGGCTGGAGCGGCCATGGCCGCGCCGGTCATGGGCGATCACACGGAAGCCCTTGCCGAGGAAGAACAGCATCTGTGCGTCCCAGTCATCGGCCGAGAGGGGCCAGCCGTGGCTGAACACGATGGGCTGACCGCTGCCCCAGTCCTTGTAAAAAATCTCGACGCCGTCCTTGGTGGTGACCGTAGGCATCTCCTTGATCCCTCTTGCTGATGGGAAGCCAAGCTTCTTTGACGCCGAAAAGATACGCGGCTCTCATCCTTGATGAGGGTCGGCGAAGCCGACATTCGTCGAAGCGAACGTGACAGTCCGGACGAACCAGGTCCTGACCGAGAGCGGCATGCTGGCGTACCCCAATTCCCAGCCGGCGGCAATCCGTGGTCTCACCGATCTGGGCGTCGAGGGAGCAGGATCCGTGTAGCCCGTTTGAGGTCGCTAACTCCCGACCTTGGCGAGCACGTCGGCCTTCAGGAAGCGCTCGATCACCAGCATGAAGCCGACCGAGGGCACCAGCAGGACCAGGGCGGTGATCGAGGCGATCTGGTAGTTGCCCTCCATGCTCGCGGTGAACAGCAGCAAGGGCAGCGTGGTCACTTCCGGCACGCCGACGAAATAGGTGCCGGTGAACTCGTCCAGGCTCTCGAGAAACACGAAGATCGCGCTCGCCATGATGCCGGGCGCGGCCAGTGGCAGGGTCACGGTGAGGAAGGCGTAGAGCGGGCCGGCCCCCATGCTGCGGGCGGCATCTTCGAGCTCAGGGTCGACCGCGGCAAACGCGGCGGTCGCGATCCAGACCGCGAACACCAGGCCGTGCATGGTGTGCACCAGCACCACCCCGGCGATCGTGCCGTTCAGCCCGAAGCTGTAGAAGATGCGAGCGACGTTGATGTACACGGCCAGGCTCGGGAACGCCTGGGGCAGGAGAAACGCCAGCAGGATCAGCGCGCGCAGCGGCAGCGCGCGGCGCGCCAGCGCATAGCCGGCGGGGATCGCGACCGCGAGGCAGGTTGCGACGGTGAACAGCGCGATCGCGATGCTGGTGCCGAGGGACTCGGTCGCGTGGCCTTGCGGCCTAAAAACCCGCTGCCAGAACGAGAAGCCATATTCGAGCGGCAGCTTGTAGGGAAAATACCACTTCTCGGCGAAGGCCCAGAGCACGAGGTTGAGCAAGGGCCCGAAGATCGCAAAGGCGAGCAGGCCGAGCAGCACACCCGTGACCAGCCAGCGCAGCAGCGCCGCCAACCTCATGACGTGGCGCTCACGGCCGGCCCTCGCGCACGCCCTGGCGCAGATAGATCCAGGCGACCAGGCCGGTCATCAGGTAGGAGATGAAGCCGAGCGCGTTGGCGACGCCGTAGTCGCCATAGGCGTTGATCCGGAAGGACATGTCGGCGGTCAGCATGGTCGGGGTCTGGGCGTTGATCATGAGCGGCACCGAGAGCACCGACATCATGATCACGAACGACAGGATCAGCCCGACCGCCAGGGTCTGGCGGACCTGCGGCACCACGATCTCGAGCAGCACGCGCGCGCGGCCCGCGCCGAGATTTCGCGCGGCCTCGATGGTCGACCGGTCGAGCGAGGCCATGGCGCCCGACACCAGCAGTGCCACGAACGGCGTCTGCTTCCAGACGAAGGTGACGACGATGCCGCGCCAGTCCAAGAAGCTCTGCGCGTCGATCGGCTCGAGCAGGCCGAGGCCTGTCAGCGTGTTGTTCATCATGCCGTTCTTGGCCAGGAAGGTGCGCATCAGCTGGCCGGCGACGATGAACGGGATGAACAACGGCCAGCGGTACAGCCAGCGCAGCACCGCGACCGTGCGCGGGTGCTCGCCGAGGGTCAGATAGCCGCCGATCGCGATCGAGCAGACCCCGATCAGCAAGGTCGACAGCGCCGACGATCACCACCGTGAAGACGATGTCGCGCGAATAGAACTCGAACGCCTTGGAGAAATTGCCGACCGTCCAGGCGCCGTTCTCGTCGACGAACGCGGTCACCAGCGAGAAGCCCAGCGGGTAGACGAACAGGGCCAGCAAGATCAGCAGCGCCGGGGTGACCAGGGCGAAGGAGACCAGTCGTGATTCCTGCATCTGCTCCGCTCTGCGCCCGCTTCTTGCCTATGCCGGAGCGGCCCTCTAGCGCGGCTCTCGAAATCCGCGTCATCTGCACCGCTAGGGGTTGGGGCCTCGCTCAGCTCCAGGCGGCGCTCGATCCTCTCAGGTGAAATCCCGCCATGTGGTTCTCGATCGCGACGAGATGCACATTGGCCGCGCGCTGACCCTCCTTGAGCTCGGCCATGTCGGCCTGGAGGCGCCTCAGGATCTCGACCATCAGGCTATTGGGCTCGTCTGCCATCACGTCACCATCCTAAGACGGCCCGTACCACCTTCACCAAGCCGAATCCGGCGTTCCCGCCGGCCGATGGTCAGCGCGCCGGGGTGACCCGACACGCCGCCAGGATCAGAACCGGTAGCGCACCCTCAGCGCAAAGTCGTTGATGAACAGGTTGGCGCGGGCGCGGGTGGCGACGCTGCCCTCGGCAGGCGAGCCTTCGAAGAAGGTGCGGTTCAGATCGATATTCTCGCGCTCGGAAAACACGTGGGCATAGCCGAAATCAATCCGCAGCTTGTCCGACCAGTCGTAGCTGGCGCCGACGCCGACGCGGATCCGGTCACCATCGGGCAGCGAGGTGTTGCGGAACGCGTTGACGGTGGGCGTCGGCTCGTAGCCGGCGCCGCCACGCAGGGTCCAGTGCTCGAACAGCTTCTGCTCGATGCCGCCATAGAACGACCAGGTATCCTTCCAGTCCTGCTGGCGCACGCTGTCGGGCTGGCCGTCGGAGAACCGCACCCGCAGCTCCTTGAAGCGGCTCCAGTTGAACCATTGCGCCTCGGTGAACAGGGTGGTGCCCGGCAGCACCTCGTGCACGATGCCGATCGAGGCCACGTCCGGCTCCTTGAGCTTCAGCTTGGCGTCGGACCTGCCGTTGCCACCCTCGAGCGCGCCGGTGAGACCGCTGACCTTCAGCTTGCCGGAAAGGTCGTGGCTCATCGCCGAGCGGTAGTGCAGGCCGATGCGGGTGTGTGGCAAGGGCTTGATCAGCACGCCGACATTGAAGCCGACGGCGATGCTGTCACCGGTGACCTTGGACATGCCATCGGTCGCCGCGCTCGGACCGCCGGGCGCCAGGGTGTTCGGCAGGGCGCCGGTGAGCTTGGCGTCGGCATACTCGATGTTGAGCCCGCCGCCGGCCGAGAGCCATCTCGTGATCCGATAGGCCACCACCGGGGATAGATTGATGGTCCGCAACCGGGTCTCGATCGAGTCGTAGCGGCCGAACCAGTCGTCATTGTAGTCGACGCCCAAGCCCCATGGCGAGGTCAGC
>CAVSVZ010000055.1:0-23295 GCA_963731495.1 uncultured Alphaproteobacteria bacterium | reverse complement strand
GCCTGCCCTCGCGCACGGCCTGGCGCAGATAAATCCAGGCGACCAGGCCGGTCATCAGGTAGGAGATGAAGCCGAGCGCATTGGCGACGCCGTAGTCGCCATAGGCGTTGATCCGGAAGGACATGTACTCGGCGGTCAGCATGGTCGGGGTCTGGGCGTTGATCATGAGCGGCACCGAGAGCACCGACATCATGATCACGAAGGACAGGATCAGGCCGACCGCCAGGGTCTGGCGGACCTGCGGCACCACGATCTCCAAAAGCACGCGCCGCGCGCCCCGCGCCGAGATTTCGCGCGGCCTCGATCGTTGGACCGGTCGAGCGAGGCCATGGCGCCCGACACCAGCAGTGCCACGAACGGCGTCTGCTTCCAGACGAAGGTGACGACGATGCCCCGCCAGTCCAAGAAGCTCTGCGCGTCGATCGGCTCGAGCAGGCCGAGGCCTGTCAGCGTGTTGTTCATCATGCCGTTCTTGGCCAGGAAGGTGCGCATCAGCTGGCCGGCGACGATGAACGGGATGAACAACGGCCAGCGATACAACCAGCGCAGCACCGCCACCGTGCGCGGGTGCTCGCCCAGGGTAAGATAGCCGCCGATCGCGATCGAGCAGACCCCGATCAGCAAGGTCGACAGCCCGACGATCACCACGGTGAAGACGATGTCGCGCGAATAGAACTCGAACGCCTTGGAGAAATTGCCGACCGTCCAGGCGCCGTTGTCGTCGACGAATGCGGTCACCAGCGAGAAGCCCAGCGGGTAGACGAACAGGGCCAGCAAAATCAGCAGCGCCGGGGTGACCAGGGCGAAGGAGACCAGTCGTGATTCCTGCATCTGCTCCGCTCTGCGCCCGCTTCTTGCCTATGCCGGAGCGGCCCTCTAGCGCGGCTCTCGAAATCCGCGTCATCTGCACCGCTAGGGGTTGGGGCCTCGCTCAGCTCCAGGCGGCGCTCGATCCTCTCAGGTGAAATCCCGCCATGTGGTTCTCGATCGCGACGAGATGCACATTGGCCGCGCGCTGACCCTCCTTGAGCTCGGCCATGTCGGCCTGGAGGCGTCTCAGGATCTCGACCATCAGGCTATTGGGCTCGTCTGCCATCACGTCACCATCCTAAGACGGCCTACCGCCATTCACCAAGCCGAATCCGGCGTTCCCACCGACTCGATGATCAGCGCGCGCGGATGACCCGACACGCCGCCATGTCAGAAGCGGTAGCGCACCCTCAGGGCGAAGTCGTTGATGAACAGGTTGGCGCGGGCGCGGGTGTTGACGCTGCCCTCGGCAGGCGAGCCCTCGAAGAAGGTGCGGTTCAGATCGATGTTCTCGCGGTCGGAAAACACGTGCGCATAGCCGAAATCGATCCGCAGCTTGTCCGACCAGTCGTAGCTGGCGCCGACGCCGACGCGGATCCGGTCGCCATCGGGCAGCGAGGTGTTGCGGAACGCGTTGACCGTGGGCGTCGGCTCGTAGCCGGCGCCGCCGCGCAGGGTCCAGTGCTCGAACAGCCGCTGCTCGATGCCGCCGTAGAAGGACCAGGTATCCTTCCAGTCCTGCGGGCGCACGCTGTCGGGCCGGTCGTCGGAGAACCGCACCCGCAGCTCCTTGAAGCGGCTCCAGTTGAACCACTGCGCCTCGGTGAACAGGGTGGTGCCCGGCAGCACTTCGTGCACGATGCCGATGGAGGCCACGTCCGGCTCCTTGAGCTTCAGCTTGGCGTCGGACCTGCCGTTGCCACCCTCGAGCGCGCCGGTGAGACCGCTGACCTTCAGCTTGCCGGAAAGGTCGTGGCTCATCGCCGAGCGGTAGTGCAGGCCGATGCGGGTGTGTGGCAAGGGCTTGATCAGCACGCCGACATTGAAGCCGACGGCGATGCTGTCACCGGTGACCTTGGACATGCCATCGGTCGCCGCGCTCGGACCGCCGGGCGCCAGGGTGTTCGGCAGGGCGCCGGTGAGCTTGGCGTCGGCATACTCGATGTTGAGCCCGCCGCCGGCCGAGAGCCATCTCGTGATCCGATAGGCCACCACCGGGGATAGATTGATGGTCCGCAACCGGGTCTCGATCGAGTCGTAGCGGCCGAACCAGTCGTCATTGTAGTCGACGCCCAAGCCCCATGGCGAGGTCAGCGCGAGCCCGAACCAGAGGTTGCGCTCCAGATTGGCCGGCCGGGCATAGAACAGGCTGGGCACGAACTCGACCGTGCGCGGATGTCCGTTCTTGCCCAGGATGAGCGACGAGGTGGCACCCGTGCCCGGCGTGGTGGCCGTGCTGTCCCGGTTGGAGACGTTGTAGCCGGCGTACACCACCGTCACGCCCGCCAGCATCTGCTCGCCGGAAAGCTCGGTCATGCCCGCCGGATTGTGAAAGGTCGTGCTGGCATCCGATGCCGCCGCCACCGTGCCGGCATTGGCGCGACCGACCTGCAGGGCGTCCTGGACCGGTAGCGAGAAGCCGTTGGCGCCGGCAGGCCCGGACAGGCCCAAGCTACCAAGGACCAGTGCGGCCCACGAGACCAAGCGCATCCCGGGGGATCGGGTCGCCTCGCACGCCTTGCGAATCGAGGCGCCGAGCGCGCCAGCGCAGGCCGATGCGGCAAGCCGCACGGCTACCGGCCTGAGCTGCCGAAGCCGAAACCTCGTGCCACGATCATGGCGCTCACGGCCGCGGCACCTTCTGCTCCGCGGCCTGGTTCAGGAGCCGGGCTCAGCGCGTCCGCCGAGGCAACGCTCATCCCACATCCCCCATGTTGCGGCCCTGCTACGCCTCGAGGAGCCCTAGGTAGAACCGAAGAGGATCCGAATAGCGCGAATGTTGCTGTTTGAACACCGTGCCGTGACCAGCAATCCTCCGGGCGTGGCTCCTATGCCACAGCCCTCTTGCTCATCAGATGGTCAACACGCTCCGCGCCACCTGGCCCTCGGCAAGCGCGGTGAAGGCGTCGTTGACCTGCTCGAGCGGATAGGTCCGCGTGACCAGCTCGTCCAGCTTCAGCTTACCGGCCTGATAGAGGACAAGCAGGCGGGGCACGTCAATGCGGGGGCGACAGGTGCCGTACATCGAGCCGATGACCATTTTTTCCGGCATCAGCATGCGCGCATCGAAGTCGACCGGAGTCTTGTGCGGCGCGTGGCCGACAAAGACGGTCACGCCACGCTTGCGCGTACATTCGATCGCCTGGCGAAACGGCTCGCCGCTGAGCCCGATGGCCTCAAACGCGTAGTGCGCGCCCACACCGTCGGTAAGCTCCTGGATCGCGGCGACCGGCTCGACCTCGGCTGCGTTGACCGTATGCGTGGCGCCGAACAGTCTGGCCATCTCCAGCTTGTTGGCCCGTAGATCGACGGCGATGATCGGCTCGGCGCCGGCCAGTGCCGCGCCCTGGATGCAGTTGAGGCCGACGCCGCCGCAGCCGAACACGGCCACCGACCTGCCGGCCTCGACGCCCGCGGTATTGAGCACCGCACCGACCCCCGTCATCACGCCGCAACCGATCAGAGCTGCTTGCCGGAACGGAATCTCCTTGTCGATCGGGATGACCACATCCTGCGGCACGATCGTCGCCGTGCTGAATGTGCCAAGGCCGAGCAGTTTCCTCATCGTCTCATCGCGGCTCTTAAACCTCGGCAGCGTGCGCTCGTCGGGCACGTCGTCGCACAGATTGGGATAGCCACGCTGGCACATCTCGCACTGGCCGCAATTGCGCTTCCAGGACAGCACGACGTGGTCGCCGACCTCGATGCCGCGCACCTCGGGCCCCACGGCCTCGACGATGCCGGCCCCCTCGTGACCGAGGATCGCGGGGATCGGGATGTGCGGCCACTCGCCCTTGATGATGTGCCAGTCGGAGTGGCAGACGCCACTGGCGACCAGCCTGACCAGGACGTGCCCGGGCCCCATCTCGGGCAGCTCGAACTCCTCGATCACCAGCGCCGTGTTCGGCTCGTAAAGGACGGCTCCTCGCATGATCTCGCTCCCCGCGTTTCTTTGCGCAGCAACGGTGATCGACGAGGCGCTGTCAAGAGATCGGACCGGCACCGGCAGTTGCCCTCAATGGCCTCTGTTGGCCGCGCCTAGTAGCCTGCGGCCACAAGACCAGCCCCGGCCACGGCCGCCACGATCACCACCAGCCACGGCGGTAGCCGCCAGAACGCCAGCAGCAGCAGGGCTGCGGCGGCGAGCGCGAAGTCGGCGGGCGTGCGGATGCCGCTGGTCCATACCGGGTTGTAGAGGGCCGCCAGCAGCAGCCCGACGACGGCGGCGTTGACGCCGCGCAGCGCGGCCTGGGCCTGCGGCCGTCGGCGCAGGCAGTCCCAGAAGGGAAGCACGCCGATCACCAGCAGGAAGGACGGCAGAAAGATCGCGACCAGGCACAGAAGACGCGCCGGCGAGCCCGTCGGGCTGCCGGATCCATGACGGCGCCGAGATAGGCCGAGAAAGTGAACAGCGGCCCGGGCACCGCCTGCGCCGCGCCGTAGCCGGCGACGAAGCGTCGCGCGTCACCCAGCCGGGCTCGACCACCCCGGCCTGGAGCAGCGGCAGCACCACGTGGCCGCCGCCGAACACCAGCGAGCCGGCGCGATAGAAGCTGTCGAACAAGCGCGAGGGCCATGCGCGTCCGTCGTGCCGGCGAGCGATCGGCAGGCCGAGCAGAAGCACGAAGAACAGCGCGAGCGCGAGCAGCGCGCCGCGACGGCTGACCGGCACCGGGAGGTGCGCGCCGTCCGGGCGGCCACGGCGCCGCCGAACACCAGCGCAGCCGATCACCGCGCCGAGCAACGATCGCGCCGATCTGGCCAACAGCGGTCGGCCAGACCAGCACGATGCCCGCGGCGACCACCGTCAGCGTCGCCCGCGGCCGGTCGGGGCTCAAGGTTGCGCGCCATGCCCCAGACCGCGTGGGCGACCACCGCCACCGCAACGACCTTGAGGCCCTGCAGCCAGCCCGCGCCCATCGCGTCTGCCGAAGGCGTCGACGCCGTAGGCGAACAGCGACCATCGCGGCGGCCGAGGGCAGCGTGAAGCCGAGCCAGGCGGCGAGCGCACCGGGCAGTCCGGCGCGCATCAGCCCGATCGCGATGCCGACCTGGCTGCTCGCCGGTCCCGGCAGGAACTGGCAGAGCGCGACCAGGTCGGCATAGGCCTCGTCGCCCAGCCAGCGGCGCCGTGTGACGAACTCGTCGCGGAAATAGCCGAGATGCGCGACCGGCCCGCCGAACGAGGTCAGCCCGAGCTTCAAAAAAGCCCGAAACGTCTCGGGCCATGCGCCAGGGTGCTCAGCCCGAGCGGCCACGCGCTAAACCGAGGTCGCCGACAAGGATGGGCAGGGCGACGATCTCGCCCTGCCCTGCCTCCTGCGGAAGCTCAGTTCTCGACGCTCTTCTCGTAGGCCTCGAGGATGTCGTCGAAATAGGGCCCGATCGGGAACGACTTGCCCTTGTTGCCAGATCCTCGGGCGTGACGTCGGCGAACAGCTTGTTCCAGGTCGCCTGATCGATCGCGTCCTGGATGTACTGGGCGTCGATGCCGGGATACCAGTTGAAGTTTTTCACGATGCCCTCGGCCTGGACCTCGGGGCTGGTCGCGAGCGCGATGAACTCCTCGCGCGAGCTCGGGCTGCGCCGCCTTGTCCGGCATCACGTAGTACATCGGCTGACCGGGCATGCCGGGCGCGATCAGCTTAAGCTTGATGTCGGGCGCCAGCCGGCCGTCGGCCTGCCAGGTGTAGAACATGTCGACCCAGACCGGGCCCATCGCGATCTCGCCGCGATTGAGCATGTCGAGCGTGCCGGCGTTGCTCGGCGTGAAGGTGATGGACTGGTTGAAATCCTTGAGCTGTGCCAGCGCGTCGGCCCAGCCCGCCTCGATCGAGGGATCGTAGGGGCCCTTCATCAGCTGCTCGGCGTTGTCGCTGCTGGCGTAGATCCAGCCGACCACGAAGCTGACGCCGCTACATGCCGTCCTTTATGCCGTTGTAGCCGAACTGGCCGGGATGCCCTTCACCCAGTCGACCAGCTCGGCATAGGACTTGGGCGGGTCGCTGACCAGCAGCGGGTTGTAGGCGATCGCCGTCTGGCTGTGGAACATCGGCATGACATAGCCGTCGACATCGGTGCCGAGCGCGTTCTTGGCGGTGTCGCGGCTGACCAGCTTGCCGGTGTCGATGTCGCCGCGATAGGCGCCGAGCAGACCTTCCTCGACCATCTGGCCGGCCATCTTCTGGTGCACCACCGCAACGTCGACGTCGACCTGCTCGGCGCCGCGCGGCCTTCTGCGCTGCCAGCTTCTCGTAGATCTTCTGCGAGCCGGCATCGCCCGGGCCCGGTGCCGACCACGCGGACCTCACGTCCGGGTTGGTCCTCCTCGAACTTCGGCGCCGAGATAGTCGTTGACGTAGTCCACCATGTTCTCGGAGCCGGCGGTCGCGACATTCAGCATCGTCTCGGCACGCGCAGGCGCGCCGATCGGGTAGGCCAGCAGCGAAGCGAGACCAGCCGACCACGGCAAGGCGATAGGTCGTTCTCATCAGGTTCACTCCCTTGCTCGGTTCGGCGCCTGACCGGCACCAGGTTCCGGCCTCAGCCATGGCGTGGAAGAGATGCAGGGCTGCTGCCGGCAAGCAGATACCGACCGGCTCTCCGATCGGCAGCCGCTCGGCGTGGTCGACCATGAACCGCTGATCGCCGACATCCACGGCGTAGCGGTAAAATCCTCCTGGATAGGAGCTCTGCTCGATCCGGCCGCGCAGCACGAGGCGTGCACGATCGCCGGCGCTGGCGCTGGGATCGCCGGCGATGAACTCGCCGCCTCGCTGCGGAAGTGGGCGACCGCGGCGCCGTTCACGGCACCGGCGACATGGATGCCATCCTCGCGCCGGATGCCGCCCGTAGGGCAGTCGCACGGCATCAGTGCGGGCCGGCCGCGAGCTGCACGGCGCCGCCCTGCCCCGCGCCTCGACCCCGATCACGTTGTCGGCGCCCATGAAGGCGGCGACGAAAGGGTTGGCCGGGCGGTTGTAGACCTCTTCGGGCGGTCCGCCTGGACGATCCCGCCAGCGCTCATGATCGACGATCCGATCCGCCATCACCATGGCCTCCTCGCGATCGTGGGTGACGTGGATCGCGGTGATCCCGACCTGTTGCTGGATCGCCCGGATCTCGTGGCGCATGGTCGCCCGGATCCGGGCGTCGAGATTGGAGAGCGGCTCGTCGAGCAGCAGAATGCGCGGGTCGATCGCGAGCGCGCGGCCGAGTGCCACCCGCTGGCGCTGTCCGCCCGACAGCTGGGTCACCGGCCGATCGGCCGAGCCCCTCGAGGCCGAGCAGGGCCACGATCTCCTGCACGCGGCGCGCGCGCGCAGCACGCGGCACACGCCGCAGCCGAGGCCGTAGGCCAGATGTTTGCGCCATCGTCATGTGCGGCCAGAGGGCATAGGACTGAAACACCATCGCCATATCGCGACGTTCCGGTGACAGCCGTGTGATGTCGCGATCGGCCACCCGGATCGATCCGGCCTGGACCGTGACGAAGCCCGCGATGGCGCGCAGCAGGGTGGTCTTGCCGCAGCCCGACGAGCCGAGCAGCGCCACGAACTCGCCCGCGCCGACCTCGAGCGACACACCGTTCAAAACCTTGACGGGGCCGTAGGCGACCTCGACCCGATCGACGGTCAGCGATGCGTTGTCCATATCCCCCGGCTTGTCTCGACCGGCTTTTTTGCCGGTCGTCCGGCTGCCGGCACCTTTGCCCGCATGATATCGGCAGGCCGGACCGATGGGAAGCAGGCCGCGACCGACCTCGCGATGGTTTGCAAGCACCGCGTCTGCGCGCTACCTGTTGCCGTCCATCAGCGGAGCGATCACGCCCGCTGCATGCGCCTCAGGGAATCGGAGCTGCTAGAAAATGAGCCAAGCCTCCTTGCGCAAGCGCCTTGCCGCCGGCGAGCGCGCCTATGGCACCATGGTGTTCGAGTTCTTCACGCCCGGCCTGATCCCGGTCCTGCGCGCTGCAGGCTGCGAGTGGGTGGTGCTCGACATGGAGCACAGCGGCGCCGGCATCGACACGATCAAGCAGCAGATCGCCTATGCCCGCGGCCTCGACATCGCGGTCTGGGTGCGGGTGCCGGAGAAGAGCTATGCGGCGGTCGCGACGGTGCTCGACGCCGGCGCACGGGGCATCATGGTGCCGATGCTGGAGACCGTGGAGCAGGCGCAGGACCTGGTGCGCTGGGCGCGTTACCGGCCGGACGGCGAGCGCGGCTGCGCCTTCACCATGGCCCATGACGACTATGGCGCGACCGATCCCGGCACGACCATGCGCAATGCCAACGATCAGATCGTGCTGATCGCCCTGATCGAGACCGTCCAGGCGATCGAGCACTGCGAGGAGATCATGGCGGTGCCCGGCCTCGATGTCGGCTGGCTCGGCCACTACGACCTCACCAACGACATGGGCATCACCGCCCAGTTCGACAATCCGCGGTTTCTGGCAGCGGCCGAGCGGCTGGCGAAGGCGTGCGCGGCGTCCGGCAAGACGGCGGGGACCCTGGATGCCAATCCGGCGTTCGTGCGCGCCCAGATGGCGCGCGGCTATCGCGTGCTCGGCTACGCGACCGACATTGTCGCGATGCGCAACGCCTTCCAGCAGGGCTTTGCCGCGCTCCGGGAGGGCTGATGACCGCAGCTCGCCTCGCAGTGTGGGCCGGCGCTCTGCTGGTCGTCGCAGACTGCAGCTCTGCCGCTTCGCCCGATACCTCGCAGGCCAGCCTTGCCAATCCGGCGTCGGAGAACTGCATCGCCAAGGGCGGCCAGTTGCGGATCGAGACGGCGGGTGATGGCGGCCAGTACGGCGTCTGCCTGTTCGAGGACAACCGCCAGTGCGAGGAATGGGCGCTGCTGCGCGGCGACTGTCCGGTCGGTGGCCTCAAGATCACGGGCTACATCACGCCGCAGGCCCGCTACTGCGCGATCCGCGGCGGCGACTACGTCGTCACCCACGAGCAGACGGCAACAATGCCCGAACAGGGCACCTGCACCCTGCCCGGCGAGCCGACCTGCGACGCGCTTGCACTGTACGAGGGGCGCTGTCTTCCGATCACGCGACGACGATAGATGTGGACTGTGCGCGTTTGGCTGGCCTCGGGCGTGAGTGCCAAGCCTACGCTCAGACAGGAGCAGGAACCTTCTGCCGCGTGCGGCTGCGCCCGAGCTTGTCCGACGTCTGGTGGTCGGGCCGCCATGCTCGAGCGCGGCTTTTCACCACATCGACCACCGAATCCCGGTAGCTCGCGCCGTAAGGCTGCTTCTCGAGCACAAACTGAACCAGGCTATAACCGGTCTCCATAGCGGCGCTGCCGAGGTACCATGCATACTCATGCGACTTGTACACCTTCATCGGATACTTCTTGAGGATCTCTTCCTTATGACGCGCGAGATTCTCGTTCCAGCAATTGCCGGTCCTGGCGTAGTGGATCGCAAAGGTCTCCGAATGGAGAATGCGGAGCCGGCCACAACCCATGGCAGCACGCACGAATTCGGCCTGGGTAGGACTCTGCGCGCTCGGCATGAGCACCGATCCCCAGGAGGGATGCGTCTCGTGGCGCTCGTTGATGAAGATGTTGTCATGGGGGCCGAGATAGTGAATCAGCGCACGTCCCCCAGGCTCCAGCAGATCGGACAGCGCATCGAGATAGATTGGGATGTTGCGAAGCCCGACGTGCTCCAACATGCCGACCGACACGATACGGTCGTAGCGACCGCGCTCCTCGCGATAGTCGAGGTACTCGAAGTCGAGATCGGGAAGGCGCTCCCGGCAGCCCTCGATCTGATTTCGGCTCAGCGCGATGCCCCTGACCCGTGCACCGGCCTTTTCGTGGATGCGATGGCACAGCGTGCCCCATCCGCAGCCGATATCGAGCACCCGATGGCGGCGTTCGACACCGAGCTTCTCGATGATGAGGTCGAATTTGTACCGCTGCCCCTCGTCGAGGCTCGCATCCGGATGCGGCCAGACCGCACAGCTGTAGGTCATGGTCGGCCCGAGCATCCATCGGTAGAAATCGTTGCCGATGTCGTAGGTAAGCCCGATCTGCTCGCGGCAATGCTGGATCAGGTTGGTATTCTTCGTCGTACGGGCGATCTTTCTCGCCGTGCTGAAAGCTCCCAGGTCGAAGCGATAGCCCTTCATGGCCACACTTCGAAATCGATGTTCGTTGAGAAGCAGCACGAGTAACAGGTGATAGGGAGAAGGCGACTGCCACTTGCCATTGACGTACGCCATACCAAGACCGAGCTCGGAGAGCGTGATGATCTCCCACGGGACATGCTGGTCGTGGATGACGATCTCGCCCTGCGTCGGTGAGGAGTCGTCACCGTAGTACCTTTTCTCGCCTGTCCTCGAGTAGATCAGAGTCAGCCCACCGTTTTCGATTTTGGAGAACAGGTAGTGCAGCAGTCGCTTGCCTAAGGCGCATTGCAGCCGGTACGTAACTTCTGACATGTTCCTTACCGCTTTCGACCGCATCCATTTTGGTATGCCTTGAGCTTTCGCCATGATGTGCCGATCGTCAACCTGGCAAAACTGATAGGATGACCTCCAGGATTTGAGGGCCGCAAAGGCACCGCGACCTCCGACATGTCCGCGGTCAGCCTGTAACGTGCCCTTGCCGGCAGGGGAGTCGCGGTGGCAGCCCCGAGCACGGCACCGCACCTGCCCCGCGAGCCGACCTGTGATGCGCTGGCGCTCTACGAGGGACGCTGCTCGTGACTGCTCAGCTGGCTTTCCACCCGGTTGCCTGACAATAGTCCTCCCCGCCGAGCAGGTCCGGCAGTGGTTCGGCTACGCCGGCGTACGCATCCAGAAACTCCTGGAAGGCGCTCGACTGCCTGAGCAGCTCGGCGCCCGCCTGGCGGACCGCATCGACCTCGCCGCGACTGAGCTGCAAGCGCGTCGGCACGTTCTTGAGGCAGCGCGCCTGCACGCGATCGGGCATGTGCTCGAAGCTGATCAGGACCGGATCGTACCACGGCGGAGCGCCGTCATCCTGCCGCCGCCGCTGGAGAAGCGTCTTGATGAGGTCCTGCAAGTCGCCGGTCGTCGTGTCGATCGATGCGTTGACCGCGCTGTCGATCAGCGTGAACAGCCCGACATCCGTCTTGCGCCGTTCCAGGTCGTTTTCGGGTTCGCCGGCGGCGTTCACGCTGATCAGCAGAATCCGGTCGACCTGCTTGCCCTGGATTGCGCCAAGCAGATCCAGGTCACGGTCAGAGCTCTCGAGGCCATCGACCAGGGAGCGAATGCCGAGGTTGTCGACGGTGCCGCCATCATTGAGGCGCAGATAGTGCGTCTCGCTGGCTTTCGCTTCACAACCGTCGGGCGGCTCCGTCCAGCACTCCTTGACACGGTAGATGCGCACCATCCGGCCGTCCTGATAGCGCTTCGGGTTGAGCTCGAGCGAGCGCGGATGATCCTCCGCGGCCAGCGCGTCGGTGACCCACTGCGGCTCCATGCAGTTGTCGCTCGGGTAGTTGATCAGGCGCACCGCACGAAATGCGCCGTGCACCGCCGAAGACGCCATGACGGCCCGCCCCACGGGGAAGGTGGAGATGTCCGAGCAGATGAAGTCGAAATACTCCTGGGTGAACTGGAAGCGGTTGCCGCGGGCGTCGTCCTGGGAATTGAGGATGACGAACGGCTTGCCGAGCGGCACCATCTGCCCGAACGTATCGGGCTCGCCGTCGCTCGCGAACACCGTCTCGCTCAGGACTTCGGCCGCGAGATCCGTGCGGTTGTAGTAGATCGAGGCGACCCGGGCCGCGTTGTACGGATTGAGCAGCGCCTGCAGGAACCGGCCCTCGATCTCCTGGTCGAGAAAGGCTTCGGTGAACGGCGGCGCGGCGGCATCCACACCGGGATTGGCGGTCTCGCCAGCCTCGCAGTCGGTGGTGGGACCGCGTTGCTCCGGATCGAAGCTCCGCTCGCGGAACAGCCCGTAATAGGCGGCCGTGTAGCTGCCGCCCGAGTTCGACGAGATGACGTCGATCTCGTCCAGCAGCCGGCTGCGCGCGCGCCCCGGCAACGTGATGCAGGTCGCTCGCAACTGCTCGAGCACGCCGAATGCCATCGCCGCCGCGCGAGTGCCGCCGCCGGAGAAGGCGAGCACGACCAAGGTCCTGGGATCGTTCCGCTGCGGGTCGGTCATCGCGTCGACCACGTCGTAGCGGTAGCCCACCTGCTCCATGCCGGGCTCGCGCTGGTGGTTGGTCGGGAACGTTGCGCACCCGGCCAACAATCCCGCGAGCGCGACAGGGACGAGCAACCGGACGCCGGACATTCAGGTGTCCTCCGACGCGCTTGCGACCACCGGCTCGCCGGCGCCCGCGCGCTTCACGAACACGATCCTGCAGGGTTGATCGTGGCTGGTATGCTCGACCCACACCGTCTGCGAGCCGGGCTCATAGTCCTGCTCACCGGCGAGCGAGAAGGTGTGTCGCCCGGGAGGAACGCGAAACCTCTCGTTGGTCACGCCCGCGATGCGACCAGCGACCAGGACCTGACGGCCGTCGTCCTCGAACTCCACCACCACATATTCGTCCATCGAATGTATCCTCCCTCAAAACCAGGGCGATCAGACGAGCCAGCCCCAGACATATCAACGGGAGAAAACCGCAGACAAATCAACAGAAAAGACGAGGGATGAGTCCATGCCTCCCCACCTTGAGCAACGGAGATAGAACTGGTCGCGACGACGCTACGGCAATGAGCCCCGAGCAGGGCACCTGCACCCTGCCCGGCGAGCCGACCTGCGACGCGCTGGCGCTCTACGAGAGACGTTGTTCCTGAACGATGAGAACGGTCGATCGCAAGCTATCGCGCGTAGTCCGGCCCTGCAGGTTCACCGAATCTTACCTGTGTCTTGATCATGTTGTCACGTTCGGTGAGCTTGAGCGGATCGACATATGACGACAGGATCACCAAGGGCGCTGCCAACAGAAACAACGACGACAAGATGACCATCGACTTGTTCCTTGCCCAGCTACCGGTCTGCCAGACATAGGCGCAAGCAAGGACGAACACAGCCACCGCCGACCCTAGACATCCCCAATCCACCATGTAGACGGTCAGGACGTGCCGGCCATGCCAGAAATATTCGACATTGAAATAACCGGCCAGTTCGGACCCCTTTGCAAAAAATCGAACGAAGCCCGCCGGCGACAGCATGACGGAGAACAACACAATTCGATCGATGTGGCCTGCGATATCGCCCTCTCTCGCTTTCAACGCCGCGTCGACCAGAGCATATCCACAGCCGACGGCGACGATCAGAATGGTGACGAAGCCATACGTCGTATGGAGATTCTGGCCCCAGATGCCGGCCCGAAACGAAATGTATGTGCCTTGAGCAGCAAACAGGATGAAACAGACCACGAAAGCGCGCCCGAGCCAGCGGTGGTAGCTGGCCAGGAAGCGCGCCCGGCCGGAGCGGATGATCACCCCCATGCCGAGCTGCGAGAACAATGCCGCAAGCATGACGAGGCCCACACCGGTATGGGTGGCATAGACATGACCACCGGGAGCCTCCTCGAACTCCCCGATCAGCCATACGCCGCTCGACGCAAACCGAAGGTACGATGCGACGAACAGCGCCATCGATACCGAGATGGCGATGGCGCTGTAGATCAGGGCAATGCGAGTCGCCCGTCTCTGGCCGGCGCTCGGCGTCAATCTGCCCGACGAGCGCCAGACTTGAGCTGTCCCCATGGCGCCATGCTGCGCGGTCCGGATCATCCGCTTCTGCCATCCGTCTGAATGCCGCCCTTCGATCTCACCTTGGTCAGTCGGCGGGCCCGTGATCGAAGCAAACAGGATCGAAAGACGCCGCGTGATGGTCAAGCTGCCCGTATCAGGGGGCTACCCGTTCGATCTGCTAGGGCGGCCCTCCCTGAATTGCAGGCCGTCGGCCCTGAGACAGAAAGAAAAAAAGGGGAGGCGAGGCCTCCCCGAGGCGACGGAGATAGAACCAGGTTGTGACGGCGCTACGTTTCGCCCCGCGCTACTTGCAGTTCGCGATATCGGCCTCGAGATCCTGCCAGGAGAGCAGTTGCAGCTGCCAGCTGTCGTCGTCTTGCGGCATCCAGGTCATCATGTAGGAGCCGGCGTAGCAGCCGCTGTCGTCGGCGCCGGCCGTGATCGCGAAATCTCCGCGCTCGACCACGCCGCCATTGTTGCCGGAGAGCTGGCCGTTGGAATCCAGGCGAACGAACTTGACGTTCCACTGGTCCGGCGCGCCGATGGTCTCCTCGAAGCGGCCGACCACCGCATCCGCTCCGGCATAGACCTCGGTCGCATTGCCGCGATGGAACACGATGTCCGGAGTCATCAGCGCCTGGACGTCCTGCCATTGCCGGCCGTTGAAGGCGTCGATGAACTTGCCGTGATAGGTGTCGATATCCAGGTCGGCGGCTGCGAGCGCGGCGCTGGCGCCAGCGGTGATCAAGCTCGACGCTCCGACAATGCAGGCCCATGACGAAAGCTTCATTCGTGCAATCCTCCGTGAAAACCGATTTTGTCCCCAAGGGGCTCTAACCGTCGGCGAAAGGCCTAGCGTAGAAAACTGATCGGCTAACCTCCCATTTGGGGGGTGACGAGACAGAATCCGCCTCGCCGGGAAAGCGGCGGCGCCATCAGCTCTGGCTGGTCCCTGTGACCTCGGCGCGCACGGTGCGAGCGCCTTCCACCATCGCCTTGAGCTTGGCGAACGCGACCGTGCGGCTCAGATATTTCATGCCGCAGTCGGGCGCGACCACAATCCGGTCGGCCGGCAGCACCTTCAGCGCGGCGCGCAGCCGCTGCGCCACCAGCTCCGGCGTCTCCGGCTCCGGATCGTTGAGGTCGATCACGCCGACCATGACCTTCTTGCTCGGCAGTGCCGCCAGCCCGTCCGGATCGAGGCCTGGCTGGGCCGCCTCGATCGAGATCACGTCGGCGCTGGTCGCCTCGAGCTCCGGCAGGAACGAGTAGCCCGACGGCTTGTCCTTGACCATCGCGGCATAGCCGAAGCACAGATGGACCGCCGTCATGCCCGGCGCACCCTGCAGCGCCCGGTTGATCGCCGCGACCGCGTACCTTCGGGCGATGTCCGGCCTCGCCTGCATCCAGGGCTCGTCGAGCTGCACCACATCAGCGCCGGCGGCGAACACCGTCCATCAGCTCCTCGTTGACCGCCGCGGCATAGTCCATCGCCAGATCGGCGTCGTCGGCATAGTGCTCGTTCTGCGCCTGCTGGGTCATGGTGAACGGGCCCGGCAGCGTGACCTTGATCGGCCGGTCGGTCTGGCCGCGCAGGAACGTCACGGTGTCGACCACGACAGGGCGCACGCGTCGCACCGGGCCCACCACGCGCGGCACCGGCGTGTTCTCACCGGTCCGACCGATGGTATTGCCGGGCTTCACCAGGTCGATGCCATCCAGCGCGGTCGCGAACTGGTTCGAATAGCTCTCGCGGCCCGCCTCGCCGTCGCCGACGATGTCGACACCGGCACGCTCCATGTCGTGCAACGCCAGGACGGCGCCATCGCGCTGCCCCTCGGCCAGGTCGTCGCCGGCCAGTCGCCAGATCCCCCCGGCGCGCACCCGGGGAACCCCGGCCTTCATCAGCGCCTCGTGATCCACCAGCCAGCCAGGCTGGGGATAGCTGCCGACGACCGTCGTCGGCAGCAGCGGCAGCGTCGCGAGCCTGTTGGTGACCATCCCGGATCTCCTCTCCCATGTTGCGGCAAACGCACCCATGCGCGCACAAGCGATCGAGCGATCAGCGCCTCTGATCGGGCACGATGATGCCATCTGTCGACAGTTTTATCAATTCCGCCGTCGAAACATGATTTTCGTCGGCCGCTCGCTCGGCTACCATCCAGCCATGTCGCACGCCGCCGCCCCCGAACCAGCTTTGATCGCGCCTACCCCCTGCAAGACCGGGGCGGGCTGATGTTCGACGTGACCCTGACCTTCGACAACGGCCCGGAGCCCGGGGTGACGCCGGCAGTGCTCGATACGCTGGCGCACGCACAGATCCGGACCACCTTCTTCGTGCTCGGCCACAAGATCGCCGAGCCACGGCGTCGCGCGCTGGCCGCGCGCGCCGCACGCGAGGGCCACTGGATCGGCAACCACACCTATCATCACCAGACGCCGCTCGGCGAGTTGCCGGGCGCGGCCGTGCCGGAGGCAGAAATCGGCCGGACCCAGACCCTGATCGGCAATCTCAGCCATCCCGACAAGCTGTTCCGGCCGTTCGGTCGCGGCGGCATCATCGGGCGGCACCTGCTGAGCCCGGCGGCGCTGCGCTATCTCGAGGCCGCCCGCTATTCCTGCGTGCTGTGGAACGTCATCCCGCGCGACTTCGAGGATGCACAGACCTGGCCGGAGCGGGCGCTGGAGCTGATGCGGCCGCTGCCCTGGGCGCTGGTCGTGATCCACGACCTGCCGGGCGGCGCGATGAGCCAGCTCGACCGCTTCATCGCCATGGTGCGCGCGGCAGGCGGCCGCTTTCGCCAGGACTTCCCGCCCGACTGCGTACCGCTGCGTGTCGGCCGCGAGGTCCGGCCGATGCATCCCTACGTCGCTGCCGAGGAGGTGCAGACAGCCCAGGCCTAGCTTAGCGCACAGGGAGGCGTGAGCTGCCCATCATAATCACCAGACCAACGGGAAGGAGACGACCATGACCCTGCGCAAGCCCTTGCGTCTGGCGGCTTTCGCCGCCGGTGCATTGCTGACCACCACGATCGCGGCGCAGGCTGCCGATCTCGTGCGCATCGGCGTGCCGACCAAGACCTATTGGCCGACCATCCTGATCACGGCGGGGATCGAGAATGGCATCTTCGAGAAGGAAGGGCTCGAGGCCGAGATGACCATCTACCGTGGCGGCGCCGAGACCTTCGAGGCGGTCGCGGCCGACAGCGCCGACATCGGCAACGTCGCTGCGGCGCTGGTGGCGATTGCGCGCACGCGCGGCGTCGAGACCAAGCTGGTCGGCAATGGCGCCGACGAGTGGTCGGGCTGGATTCTCGGCGTCAAGGCGAATTCGCCGATCATGGATCCCAAGGAGCTCGACGGCAAGAACGTCGGCATCACCTCGGCCGGCTCCGGCACCGACGCGCTGGCACTTTGGGCGCAGACCCAGTCCGGCGTCACCTTCAACCGGGCCGCGGTCGGCGGTGGCGGCCTCGTGCCGAACCTCCTGAACGACAACCTCGATGCGGCGGTGATCTATCCGCCGCTCAGCTATCAGGAGGTCGAGAGTGGCTCGGTGCGGCCGCTGATCGACTTCGCCACGGCGATGCCGCCCAACCTGACGGGCGGCTGGGCGGTCAAGGACTCGACCCTGGAGGAGCGTCCGGATTTCGTCCGCCGCACGCTGAACGCGATCTACGGCTCGCTGCAGTTCATGCTCGAGAACCGCGACTACGCGATCAATCTGATCGCCACCAACAACGAGCTGCCGGTCGAGATCGCCACCATGGAGTACGACAAGACCTTCAGCCGGCTGTCGCGCGACGGCCAGATGACCCTCGAGTCGGTCCAGGTCGCGCTCGACATGGCGAAGGCCAGCGGCGCCGAGGCGCTGGCGCCGGCCGAAGACGTCTTCCACAACGTCGATATCCAGCCGACTATGCCGTAAGCCCGTGTCGCTACGAAAACTTCGAGCCGCTGCTGATCGCGGCCGGCGTCGTCGGGCTCTTCGGCCTCTGGGAAGCGATGGTGGCGCTCGGCGCGATCGACGCACGGATCGCGCCGGCGCCGAGCACCATCGCGCCCATGCTGGTCGAGCTGCTCGGCCGGGGGGCCGTGCTCAAGAGCCTGGGCGTGACCGTCCAGGAGATTGCGGTGGCGTTCCTGCTGTCGGTGCCGGTCGGCTTCTTCATCGGCTTCAGCCTGGCCGAGATGCCGGGCGTGGGCGCGGTGTTCCGGCCGCTGGTCAATTTCCTGTTCGGCGTGCCGAAATCGATCTTTCTGCCGGTGTTCATCCTGATCTTCGGGGTCGGCTTCGAGCAGAAAGTGGCGTTCGGCGTGTTCACCACCCTGTTCGTGCTGATCCTGGGCGGCATCGCGGCGGTAGAGTCGGTGCCGCGCGAGCTGATCACCGTGGCCCGGGCTTACGGCGCCAACCGGTGGCAGGTGGTCCGCGAGATCTATCTGCCGGCGATGGCGCCGATCCTGATGGAGTCCGCAAGGCTCGGCATGATCTTCAACATCACGGCCGTGCTGCTGGCCGAGATCTACGGTGCGCGCGACGGCATCGGCTACCGCATCGCCGGCTGGGGCGAGAGCCTGCAGATGCCGCAGCTGTATGCCGCGCTGGTGATCGTCGCGGTGCTCGCGATCGCGGTGAATGAGCTGCTGCGGCTGGCCGAGGTCCGGCTCGGCGCCTGGAGGCAGAACCCGACATGACGCGATCGGCGGTCTCGGTGCACGGCGTGACGCAGCGCTTCGTGGCCGAGGATCAGGTCACCGTAGCGCTGGAGAGCATCGATCTGGAGGTGCCGCCCGGCCAGTTCATCGCCCTGGTCGGGCCGAGTGGCTGCGGCAAGTCGACCCTGCTGTCGCTGGTTGCCGGGCCTGCGCCTGCCGACCGCCGGCACTTGCTGTGCGACGGCGAGCCGATCGAGCGTCCGATGCCGCAGAAGATCGGCATGATCTTTCAGGAGGCCAACCTGCTGCCATGGCTGTCGGCGGTCGAAAATGTCGCCTTCCCGCTGAAGCTGCGCGGCGTGCCCAAGCGCGACCGGCTGGCGGCCGCCTCGAAGATGCTGGCGCTGACGGGCCTGAGCGGCTTCGAGCAGCGCCTGCCGCACCAGCTCTCGGGCGGCATGAAGCAGCGCGTGTCGATCGGCCGGGGTCTCGTGCAGGACCCTGGCGTGCTGCTGCTCGACGAGCCGTTCGCGGCGCTGGACGAGCAGACCCGCATGGTGCTCGGCGACGAGGTGCTGCGGATCTGGTCGGACACCGGCAAGACCGTGCTGTTCGTCACCCACAACCTGTCCGAGGCGGTCTACCTGGCCGATCGCATCATCGTGTTCAGCGCAAGGCCGGGCCGGATCGTGGACGACGTCACGGTCGACCTGCCGCGGCCGCGCACCTTCGCGATGATGTCGACGGAAAAGTTCGGCAGCCTGAAGGACCGCATCTGGGCGCACATCCGGGACGCCGAGCGCTGATGCTGCGCACCGACCGCCAGATCCGGCTGGGCCAGGCGGCGCTCCTGCTCGTCATCCTGACCTGCTGGGAGGTGCTGCCGCGGACCGGCATCATCCCGAAGCTGTTCGTGCCGCCGCTGTCCGAGGCGCTGGGCGCGCTCGCCAGGAACTGGCAGGAGTATCTCAGCCAGCTGCCGACCACGCTCTTGGAGATCCTCGCCGCCTACGGCATCGCCTGCGGCGGCGGTGTGACCCTGGGCATGCTGATCGCGTCCTCGGCACGCGCCCGGCGCATGGCGCTGCCGGTGCTGCGCTCGGCCTATGCCGTGCCGCTGGTGGTGCTGTATCCGGTGATGATGGTCTGGTTCGGCATCGGCGTCGGCTCGAAGATCGGCTTCGCCTCGATCTTCGCCTTCGTGCCGACGCTCTTGACCACCGTCGCCGGCGTCGCCGCCCTCAACCCGCAGCTGGTGGAGACCGGACGCGCCTATGGCGCCCGCCGCTGGCAGCAGATCCTCTACATCCAGATCCCGGCCAGCCTGCCGACCCTGGTCGCCGCGCTGCGCCTGGGCGGCGCTCTGGTGATCGTCGGCGTGATCGTGGCCGAGATGCTGGGCGCCGTGGAAGGCCTCGGTTTTCTGATCACCCGCTACCGCACCCTTTTGAACAGCCCAGGCGTGTATGGCGGCATCATCCTGGTGCTGCTGATCACCGGCGGCCACGAGGCGCTGCTGCGCCGCCTGGAGCAGCGGATCGAGCGCTTTCGCGGGTCGTGATGCTTAGATCGCTTGGCAGGTGGTAGCCGGAGGGCAGTCCGCCGAACCGCGGTGCCGCCAACACCTGCTCCCTGTTCAGGTGGGGATGCGCCGCCAGCACCTCGTCGACCGACAGTCCCTCTCCAAGCTCTTCCAAGATCAGCTCGACCGTGATCCGCGTCCCCTTGATGGTGGGCTTGCCCATCATAATCTCGGGGTCGGACACAATCTGATCGTATTGAACCTGGCTCATGCTCAACCTCCAGCTCTTACGAGCGGGCAGCACAATCCACTGAGGCGCGCAGATCGTCAACGACAGGACAGGTCATGAAGGCTCCAGGGCCGGAATGGCGGCACTATTGCTATCGAGTGGTTGGTAGCGGAGGAGGGATTTGAACCCCCGACCCATGGATCAGGATGCCATGGGTTTTGCCAGGATTTCTGCGGCTTTCCCGGCATCATGTTGCATCCGTGTTGCAAGTTCTCAGCCGACCAGGGCTAGCTCACCCGCTGCGAAGCGTTCGGCGTCGTCATCCTGTGGGAACAGATGGCCGTAGGTGTCGAACGTCATCTGGATGGTGGAATGGCCCATGAGCGACTGCACCCGCTTCGGCCCGAAGCCTTGATCGATCAGCCATGAGGCGAACCAATGGCGGTAGCGGTGCAGCCCGGTGCCGATGCCCCGCTGCACGATGTTGGCGTGCGACTTGACGTTGCCGACGCCGTTCGGGAACACAATCCCGAGCGGGCCGTTTGGGCAAGCCAGCTTCCACTCCTTGAGCACGGTCGCCACCATCGGCGTCATCGGGATGTCACGCCGTGCGCTGGCGCTCTTGAGCGAGCCGATTTGGCCATCGGCGTCGGCGCGCTGGCGCACCCGGATCACCTTGGCCTTGAAGTCGACGTGATCCCAGGCGAGACCGCGTAGCTCGCTCGACCGCAACCCGGTGAACACAGCGGTCACCAGGAGCGGGCGCCATCGGCCCGCGCGCCTTCGATCAACTGGCGGATCTCGGCACGCGTCTGGATCTCGATTGCCTTCTTGTGCCGCGTCGGGAATCGCACGGTGACACTGGCGGCCACGTTCTGCGCGACCAGGCCGCGCCGCTGCGCTTCCTTCAAGATCGCCTTGAGGCTGGCGACGATCTTCTTGACCAGTGCACGTGACCGGCCACCGACCAGCAAATCGTCGACCAGCTGCTCGACCATCGGCGTGGTCAACCGCGACAACTTTACAGCCCCGAGCATCGGGTCGAGGTGGTGCGTCACATGCGATCGGTACTGCTTGAGCGTCGCCGCCTCAAGGTTGTCGCGCTCGCAGCGCTCCAGCCATAGCTCGGCGGCCTTGGCGAGCGTGATGCTGACGCTATCGGCCGTGAACGTGCCGGCCGGACCTGCCGCGCGCACTGACCAGGAAAGCATCTGCTGCCTTTTTGCTGGTGAACTGCTGGTGCACCCTCTTGCCGGACTGGTCCCGGAAATCGACCTGCCAGCGCTCGCGACGTTCGCCGCCTGCGGTCTGCCAACTGCGCTTCCTGATGGTCGCCATGTCCCTCTCCAAATGACATCGCGTAACATCTAGTTGCATGTGATCCATATGTCAATAGATGGCATTTTATGCTTGCGAGCGGCGCCATTTGTTGCCTATGCTCCAGATAGTTAGCCCACGCCGGATGGCGTCGGCATTCCCTTAGATGGAGCTGTAAATGCAGACCCTCAAGCCGCTCCGCGCGTTCTGTGCGGCGTCGCGGCAATCGCCCGCCATCTATACGGAAACGACGGCGCATCGAGCGTGCGCCGGGTGCGCCATCTGATCGCGCTCGGGCTGGTGCCGGTCAAACGGTGGCCGGTCGGCTGGAGACGCGGCCCGAGTGGCTCGACCAGCTGCATGCTGAACCTGATCGGCCTGGCACCATGCGCCGGACCCGGCCATGAACGGCTTGTCCGACGACGCCCTAATTGTGCTCGGCGAGCTGGAGCTGGCCGGAACGATCTCGCTCGAGCCGATTTACCTCGCCGAGCGGTTGCTCGACATGGGTTTGTCACACAGCACCTTCGCGCGGGTTCGTGCTGAGCTGATCTCGTCCGGCAACGCACATCTGTCGCCATCGGGCGATGCGCTGATCTTAGGCACCTGAACGCGCAACGGCCGGCCCGTGATTGGGGCCGGCCGTTCGAACGAGAGCAAATCGCATGGTGAACATACATAGAACACCCGTGCGCCACAAGCTTCCTACAGTGGCCGCGATCGTTGCCGCCTGGCCCTGCCTCAGGCCGGACGACCGTGGCGGCTGGCGTGGGCCATGCCCTGTTCACGGCGGCAAGTCTGTGGTTATTGTTGGCCGTGACTGACCCCGGCGGCATTGAGATGGCCTGGATTGTTTGCGACGGGGCCCCATGTCGAGATCCTGCGCGCCCTGGAGCTGGACTTCGAGAGCCAGCGTCAAGCAGCTGCCCGTGTCGCCGATGTCGGCGTCGCCCGAGCGCTACGGCGTCGGAGACGGCGGTTATGAGGCGGACACGCCGCGCGCATGTCGATGGCGCCCAGCTGCTCGACGACGTCTGCGCCCGGTTCGTCGTCTACCCCGACGAGCCCGACCGGGTCGCCCACGCGCTCTGGATTGCGCACACCTGGCTCATGGATGCGTGGGAGTAGCACCCCGCATCGCGTTCCTGAGCCCCGAGCCGGGATCGGGCAAGTCCCGCGCGCTCGAGGTCACCGAGCCCCTGGTGCCTCGGCCCGTGCACGCGGTCAACACCACCCCGGCGTACCTGTTCCGCAAGGTCTCCGACGAAGCCGGCCCGCCGACGATCCTCTTTGACGAGATCGATACGGTCTTCGGCCCCAAGGCCAAGGACAACGAGGACATCCGCGGGATGCTCAATGCCGGGCATCGAGGGCGCCACGGCCGGCCGGTGCGTCGTGCGCGGCCAGATCGTGGAAACCGAGGAGTTGCCCGCCTATTGCGCGGTCGCGCTCGCCGGGCTCGACGACCTGCCGGACACGATCATGACCCGATCCATCGTCGTGCGGATGCGACGCCGGGCCCCAGGTGAGCAGGTGGAGCCGTGGCGGCTGAGGTCAACGGCCCGGACGCCGAGGCGCTACGGCGCGCGGCTGCTCGAGTGGGCGCAGAGCGTCGCGCACCTCGCAGGCAGCCGCTGGCCCGAGATGCCCGCAGGCATCGAGGACCGTGCCGCCGACGTCTGGGAGGCGCTGCTCGCGATCGCCGACCTGGCGGGCGGAGAGTGGCCCGAGCGCGCCCGTGAGGCTGCTGTGGCGCTTGTGGCCGAAGCCAGAGACAGCAGTGACACAAGCCTTGGCGTGCGCCTGCTCGGTGATCTTCGCACTCTC